>NZ_OZ180036.1:0-1822652 GCF_964261745.1 Caballeronia sp. S22
GGTGATGCTTCATCTGGGCATTTCGGAAGGCGCTGCCCTTTTTCCCTGTCCGTCCGACATAGCGCAAATTAGCGCACCGATACGGCGCGCGCCAGTGGAAGATGCATTAAAGAGCATGCTCTCTGGCACGCAACATGTCTGTCTTCATGGCGCAGGAGGTGTCGGAAAAACAACGGCGTTACAGGAAATTGAGGCAGGCCTCCCTGTCGGCTCGGTAATGATCAAATACGACTGTTATGGGGCCGGTCGTTACCTTGATCCGAGTTCGTACCGGCATCGTGCTGTCGACGCGTTTGTTCAACTTACGAACCAGCTCGCCGCAACACTCCAGCTGCCACTTCTTCTCACTCGGCACCAAGGGTCGGACTACCCGCGCCTGTTCGCGAACAGGCTGAAGCACGCGGCCACTGCTATGGCGGCACAGCACCCCGATGCTTTGGTCGTGATTGCCATCGATGCCGCCGACAATGCCGTTACGGCTGCTCAAAACAGGATTCCCGCGGAGGAGCCATTTATCCACGACTTCGTGCTTCTGTCTGGGCTCCCCCAAAACGTGCGGTTTCTCGTCACGGCTCGGACAGGCCGGCTCGAGCAGCTTAGACTGCCGCCAGCGTATGTCTCATTCGAAATCAGGCCGTTTTCTCGTACAGAAACGGGTAAAAACGTCGTCCGCTTTTGGCCCGCGCCGAGCGCCTGGATAGATGACTTCCATCACTTGTCCAGTGGTGTGCCTCGTGTCCAAGCGTACGCCTTCGAAGTCGATGAAGCACCGCCTTCCACCGCTCTGGACCGACTTCGCCCAGCTGGCAAATCACTAGACGAAGTTTTCAGGGAGCGGTTTAACCAGGCGTTGACCAAGAGCGGGAGCCGTGATGAAGTGGCCAGGATTTGCGCCGGCTTGATTGCTTTGGCGCGGCCTGTGCCCCTGTCCGACCTGGCTGCGATACTCGGCACGAGCGTAGAGCAGTTGACCGATGTTTGCGCTGACTTGGCGCCGGGAATCCGCACGCGTAAGGGAGACGCGAGTTTCGCAGACGAGGACTTCGAGCACTTTGTCCGCAATGAAGGTGAGAAGCAACTTGGCAACATCCAGCAGACGGCCGCTACGTGGTTACTCTCGCGGGCTGCGCAAGACCGGTATGCAGCGTTGAACGTAGCGTCAGCGTTGGTTGCCGCAGGGCGTGGTGTTGAGCTGCTGGAACTGGTGCAAAGAGAGCCCGCTCCAGCAGCGGTGACTGATCCGGTCCTGCGGCGTGAAGCAGAGTTACAACGACTCCGCCTGGCGATAAAAGTTTGTCGTGAAGCGGGCGATGTTTCGGGTGCACTCCGTTTCGTTCTCATCGGCGCCGAAGGTATCAAAACAGAGGCTGCGCTGCACGATTTGCTGGTCAACAATCCGGATATGGCCGCAGAATTCGCTCAGGAAACAGCGGGCCGCCTGATACTGTCCGACCCTGAACACATCGAAAACCACGGTCCCTTGCTGTTTCAGAAACTATCTGTGGATGCAGAGCAAGGCGATGGCATCTCGGTTCGAGAGGGGTGGCGGCTGCTGAACGCATGGTTGAAGGCCCGCGAACACGACTATAAGAAGGGCGAAACGGGGGTGCACGGAACACCGTGGGATATCAGTACCTCTGATATATCAAGTTCGGTGGCAGCGGCGCTGAAAATGGACGGCCCGGTCGCCGCGCTTGAAACACTGAAATCCTGGTCGCCACACAGCATCGCTCTCGAAGTGGCACTCATGCTGCCGCCGCAACTGATTGCCGAAGGGCGGAGCGACAACCTCGAAGCCTTCGTAACCGACGCACTGTGCGGCGTGGTCGGGTCGTTCTTTGTTCGGCTACCGCTGGCCCTTTCGGGCCGCGATGTAGACACTTCGCTGCTGGCAAAGGGACTAATGGGGCTCAGTCGGCGCAGGCTGAAGCTGAAGGAGTTCTTCAGCAGCTATGGCGACGAGACCTCCACACATACCCTCGTACTGGATGCGGTGCTCACCGCCTGCGAGATATTGACCGCCAAAGGCGCTGAAGCCGGAACGGTTGACGCGATTCTTGATTGCTTTCTGAAGCCGGATTTTCGACGCATCGACCGGCGTAACGCGTACGAGGCGGCGAAGCTCGACTTTCTATTTCGAGCTTATGCCTTAAAGGAAGCACGCGCTGGCCGGGAGCCGAACAAAAGCGGGATATTTGTATTGCGGCTGGAGCCAGTTGATGAAAAGCAGCGACGGCTCGCGTCCCGTGCCGCGGAAGAACATGATCGTCCGTTAATAGAATTGACTGATGCGGTATTCGAGATCTATGCCGCCGTTGCAGACGGGCTGGCAAATCGCAGAGCGGCCACCGAACTATTCGCAAATCTGAGGGCGGCGACAAGTACCCTAAACCATAATGCATGGAGAATCGAGCGGCAGCATGGGTCGGTGGCACTACGCGCATACGCGGCGAAGAGCCTATTGGTTCTTCTCTCTGAAGGCTACGACGCATGCAGCCTGAAGGAGGTCGCCACGGACGTGCACGGCCGTTGGCCATCTGCAGGTGGTGCGTTTGATTCGCAATTCGCCACGCGCATGAGCCTGCGGCACGAATTGCATGAAGGACTCTTAGATGATCTAGCGGGCGCGGCGGATAAGACATTTAGCGTGCGCATCAGCGCGGAAGAGAAATTGGGAGCACTGGTGAGCTATGCGCGCATGCTCAAGCCAATAAGCCCTCGTGATGCGAACGCAGTCTTTAACAAGGCGGTAGAGGCGGCAAGTGAGCTCGATCGGGAGGTGATGGCTCAGCTCAAGATGCTTGACCGGCTGGGCTCTCGTGGCGAGGGAATGTTCGAAGATCCACGCAGAACGGCGAGTTTGATGGCCGACGTCATCTGCGATGCCGCGATTCGGTTGGACAGCGAACGCTATTTCCCTTGGAATGAGAGCATGTCTGCCTTGGCCCGACTTGATCTGCCTCTCGCACTGGCGAAGGTCGCGCGCTGGGACGACGAGGGCATTGCGTCACCGGATGATACGCTTGCGCCGCTGCTCATGGAGGCGCTACGTGGGCAGACACTTCGGGCTGCGCAAGTCGCTGCCTTGGTCGTAATGCTGGATAGTGTCGGTGAGGTTATGGTGAAGGTGTTGGAACAGGACCGTGAAGCGAATTCGGCGGGTCTTCCCGTTCTTGTGGAAGAGGCCGCACGAGATATACTGGTTCGACGTCAGCATGACGGCGAAGCTGTTGTCCGGCTCCTGGATCGGCGAGACTTCAATGGGCAGTGGGTGGAAGCTCTGCGCCGTCAATCGCACTTCCGATCGAATCAGGTTTCACGAACGCCTCGGACGGGCGATAACGAACTGAAGGCGGCAAAAAGACCCAGCGATGTCAAGTTGGAATACGTCTGGAGGCGTGAGGTATTGCTCGACAGCGAACGGCTACTGTCCGAAACCGACGTATTGCAGCAGCGAGAGCGAGAAGAAGGCAGATACCGGTCTACTGGCGATATCCTTCGGCACGCGCGAGAAAGCGTCTCGCCACGAGATCGAATCGAATTCCTTTCTGCGCTTGCCAAATTCGATGACGCGTCGTCAACAAGTGACACAGTTATCGTGCTTCTCGAGACGATTCGCGCTTGGGAAACAAACCCGGCTGTGAAGGAGTGGTGCCGGAACACGCTATCAGAAGTGGTTGTCACTCGACTACCGGAGCTGTCGTATTACCTTCTGCGCGGTGAACGTAGCTTGGCTTTCGCGCTGCGCCACACTGGGCTGGAAGAATCAAAGATTCAGGACCTCGTTCTGCGTGGAATTGAACGGCACGTCGATAGCTTTGATCCCGAGCGGATTTTCGAGCTTGCCGGCCTGGTTGGCAGCGAGATGCATCCGTCCGGGGCAGCGAACTTGGCCCACTGGTACACCGACCGGCTCGCACGCCGCATTCCGATTGAGTACCGCGATCAGGCCGCATCCATCTCGGTGCTGCCTGCAAATGCCGACGAGGCCGTCGCACGGTTTCTCTTCGCTTACATGGGAGACTACGATGTTCGGCTACGGTGGCGTGCCGCTCACGCGGTCCGGCGCCTCGCTAGGGCCGGCGAAACATCTACGTTGAAAGCTTTTGGCGGGCAGTATCCCCGGCAAGACGAACAGGCCTTTCGTAGCCCGGAGCTGGCGTTTTACTGGCTGGCTGCTCGGCTGTGGTGTGTGATTGCCTGGGACCGTATAACAACTGAGTGTCCCGCCGTTGCTAGTGAGGTGGGACCGGCTTTACTTCAGATTGCGCTCGACGAAACGTTCCCTCACGTCCTCGTTCGATCTTTCGCGCGGGACGCATGTGAAAAGCTGGAGGCATCGGGCCATCTGTCCATGAGTTTCGAGGAAAGGTCAAGGTTGCGGGGGGTAAATGAAACGCCTCTGACCCGGTCTCCGCTCGATGATTCGACGCGGCGCTATTTCGGCCAGGGCGGTGAAGAGCGACGATTCAGGTTTGATCCGGTGGATACACTTCCGTATTGGTATAGCCCGTCGCTCCAGATGTTCTCCAAGGTTGACGGCGAACGTTTTCTTCAGGAAGCAGAGCGCTGGATTATCGATGTTTGGGGGTACAGTGGCGACACGCGCGATCTTGACAAGGACCGCAGGCGCGCCAAGTTTGAGCGCAACAACTGGTCTTTGATGGACAACCGTCACGGATCGGCACCGACATTGGAACGACTTCGCACTCACTTGGAGTGGCATGCCATGTGGTGCGCTATCGGCGAACTGCTAAAAACGGAGCCGCTCGTTGCTTATGATGACGACGACGGAGAGCCTTGGGATGACCTCGCTCCCCGGTTGCGCAGAAAGAAGCTTTGTGAACCACCGCAGTGGGCCGCAGATCTCTTGGCGCCCACACCGCTCATCGCAACCAACTGGCAGCCAGATGTCCGTCCTGTCGAGAAGTGGGTGGCCGCAGTCACCGAAGCTGAACATCGAGCTGAACTGTTCCCAACTGATCAGACCTCGTACCTCGTCGTTGACGGGTACGTGGAACGTCGAACAGAGGAGCGAGTTGAGACGGTCAGGGTGAGCAGCGCTCTTGTCGAGCGGGCCACGGGCGCCGCGCTATTGCGCGCATTGCAGACAATGGACGATGCGTGGGACTATAAGCTGCCCGACGAAGGCGAGCGTCTGGAAATTGACGAAGCGCCATATCGCCTTCTTGGCTGGCTCGACTTCACCGAGCGGGACGGAGGAATCGATGAAACGGACCCACTACGCGGTCACGCTTTGTCGATTAGTGCAAAGCCCGGCCGTCGCGTGACAGACGCCTGCAATCTGGTTCGGGACTCGAGTGGCGATGCCCGGTGGTTTTCGAGTACCGCTGAGCCACCGATGTTTATTTACGAGGTATGGGGCGAATCCGTCAAGGACGACGACCGCTACTCAACAGGTTTCTCAGTTACCGGCTACCGCCTCCTTGCGAACAAGGAGCAACTGCAACGTTTTCTGTGCGGAATAGAACTGAATCTGATATGCGAAGTGGAGATTAGACGACGTGGGCGAAAAGATCGACGATACTCTGGCGAGGAAGAAGCGGAGACCCCGGAAGGCCAATTTGACCGACTCTATCAACTCGGATCCGGAGGCACTTTTGAAGTCGCCGAAGGACGTCTTGGCGCTTGGACGGGAGATAGTCCGGGAACTTGAGCTCGACAGTCGGGGAGAGGTGCTAGAACGATGGTTGGCGCACCATCTCGCCGAACTCATCGCTGACGCCGACAGTGCGTCGGGCGCGGAGAAAGCGGCGACAGAACAGCGTGCAGTTGACCTCATCCTGAAGCTTTGGGCGCATCGTCGGGCTCTGCCCGAAACGGTCGATCCACTGGGTGGTTTCCGGGACGCAATTGCAGTGCTTGCGCGCATGTCACCTGAAGCAAATCCTTGGGCACGGTTTCGCCACAGGGATGACTACGCAGGCCTGCTGCACGAGATGTTCAAAACGCTAAGCCGAACCGTGGTCGCAGGGATACTGCTGACACAGGTACAGCACGCCCGGCCGATTACCGATACTGAGGCCGTAGCTCTTGACGACGAAGAAAAGCTGCTGTTTGATGAGTTCGAGCAGTGGAACAGCTTCTTGTCGCGCCCGGTGCAACGCCCCGGTATTGAGATTCGGCTTGTTGATTCCGACACTATAGAAGAAGAGGGAGAAAGCGACGACGTTAGCGACGACGTTAGCGAAGCCGTTGATCACGATGCCGATCCTGAGGCACCGGTGAAGCAGGCGGAATCCAGCATGCACTCGGTCATTCTCGCGAACCTCGAAAGCATGCAGAGCGAGTTGGGCGAACTTTTGAGCCGCTGGAAGCAAAGTACGACGGACGCCTCCGACGACGGAGATGAGGCGGATGAGGACTTTTGATAGGGGTAACAGGCATCGCACCAATTACTGGATAACGGTGCCGTCTCTGTCGAAAACGTTGGCAGTAGATCTAATGTTGAGTGCAGCTCGACGTCGCGGTTGACGCCCTCTGTAACAGCCATTAGGGAGACCTGGTGCGAATGTGCACCGGGCGGTCTATCGTTCCTTGCGGGTGCCGATTGAGATGTGTCGAGACGTGAAGATCATTTGAGACAGGGGTAGGGATGGCAACACCCGCAGTAGCGGGCACGAGCGTAAATTGGGTCACGGTTGTTGCGTCGAGCGCTCTTGTGAGCGCCATAGTGAATGTTGGTTGGAATGCCTTATCGAGGGCAATGGACCGCAGACGGGAGAATATTAAAGAAAAGCAGCGCGTCGATCACGTCAAGCTGGAAATTGTTCACCAGCTCGAAGCGTTCGTGAGACGCTGCCGAAACCACAGCAATGACATCCACGACGGACTTCATGACTATTACAGTCACCACGACGACAGGTTCCAACGAGTGGGCAAGATTGCGTTTATGTTCGACCCAGTACCCCGGTGGGGAGAACTTTCTGTGTGCTTTGTCGCGCCGATCAAGGCCATGCCGAGTCAGTTTTCAGACTGCAACATGTGGATTCGCGGAATGTCTGAATACTCAGGTTTAGACGACGCGTATCAATTCGAACTGGAGCGGATGGCGGTCTACGGCCTAAAGGCATTGCGAACGGCTACCACGATCAAACGAGAGATCAATGCTACTTACGATGGTGGAGCTGAGTTGGAAATGGCCGAACGTGACTTCACGGAATTCATACAGAAACGTCGACAAAGCTTCGCAAAAGCGGCCGGATCGATGACGCTGATACCGGAGTTAGAAGCAATGTTTGAAGCCGAAACGCCAACACCGAAAACTCAGGGCCATCCGATCGTCGCGCTGCCTGAACTCTGGCTCCAAACTGCTACGAATTGAAGACTGCTGTCTACGCGTATCGCAGGCGGCGGCCATAAATCGGTGTATCTCCTGCCGATGATCGGACGTCCGGGTGCTTACGTTAACTGAAAAGATGGTTTTGCACTCACATTATTTGCCGACCGAGCTAAACATAGTTCGCTTTAGTATTTCTCGAACTATTCCGGTCTGTGGGTTAGAAGTTCGTTGCGTGGTTGCCCGAACGAACTGAAATCTTCCTCGAGCCCCGATGGGAAGTGGGGGTGACGGCAAATCGCAATGTGGACTTAATCAGATCGCAATGACTGCCACTGGTGATATACGCAACCAGCTTCCGAAGCGTTATCTGGTGAGCCCACACCAAAGCGCCCACCCAACCCATGGCGCTCCATCCGAAAAAGAGATTGAACAAGGCAATCTCAAACAAGTCCGGGTTGTTGCGCCGATAGGCGATGATTGCGGGAAAGAAATATATGTATGCAACAATGGCCGTAAATCCGTTGGTGCCTTTGGTGGGTTGTACATTCATGGAACACCTCTTCACGTGAGAGTCGGAGCTCGGCATTTCTGCGAGGGCGATTACATGTGAGGATGGTAAATTCGAAGAGGGTTGAGACAAAGTAGATGTAGCCGAAAGCTTCTTTGCGCAGGTAGCAATGGCTGGAGTGTCGATCTCGGGTGTAGACGAATCCAGATGGCCTGTCGATGAGCGCGACGAGAGCGGTGAATTCGCGCTACACATCGTGCGGTCGTTGATGAGCCGTCGCAGATTTCGGCAGACCTTCCCGAAAGCGGCCTGTGCGCAACCTGCGTCGAATCGCCTTGCCGGCTGAGTATCCATCTCGTTGTCGGAGTTGAGCCCGATGACGCGATCGCACCGAAAACTGCCATCGATTTTCCGCGAGGTAGCTTCGCAGACCAAGCATGGCGAAATCTCGAAGATTCGTCGGGCAGGGGCGGGGAAAAATGGGCGCCCGTGGACGCCCTGACCTCGCACGACGCGGGCGTCGCGGCCGCCGGTCATGGGCTGAAAGCTGCTATGCCGATAGGTTACGCACATGCACCCGATCATGCGGATCTCGTGCCTGCCGGCTCGCGATGTCATGCGCGTTGTGATTCGATCATTTCCTGAATTTCCTTCTTGAACAATGCGGGTCTCGCGAAGTAGCGGCCCATCGGCATGTTATGCAGTTCGCCGTTGATTTCGAGAGTAAACGCTGGAAACCCACGCATGTTGAGCGCCTTCAGCATGTCGTTGCTTTGCGCAATATGCTTGGCTACTTCGTCGGTGAGGATGGTTTCCAGGCGGTTCAGGAATGCACCACGCTCGTAGCCGAGTTCCTCCGCGATGTCTCCGATAATCACGCGGTCGGCGATAGCGCGACCGTCCTGATAATAGGCATACTGCAGCTTCTTGAGCATCGCGATGCCCCGGCCATCAATCTCATCGGCAGCCAGCATGGCTGCAATGGGCGGCGACGAATCGAGGAGCACACTCTGATGCTCCTGCACACCATGCACATACGCGTCGCCGAACTCTTGCTTGCTCAATGCGCGAATCCGCAATTCATGCGGGCGGACGAACTCGACCCATTGAGGCGAAATCATCTGGACCTTTTCGCCCGACAGCAAGCCGACTCCGTGTGGGCGGATTTTTAGATCCGGGATTTCTTGGGCAAAGCTCATCATTGGCGCCGCGCCATAGCACCAGCCACAGAACGGGTCATAAATATAGTGAAGAACGGGTGATTCCATTTGTTTCTCCTGGTTGGCCTCGCAATGCAGGCCCATGTCCGGAGAATAGAGCGCAACCCTTCGGCAAATAAGCGGTCTGCAGTGCAACGTGCTTTTGCAGTAGTCGCAATGGGGTCGTGGCGCTTTGCACATCAGGCAACGCAGCATTGCGGCAGGTGGCCGTTCAGTCGTCCCGGGAATGGGGCTAATCTGATTTCGACATCTAGCAAAGGAGTGGACATGAAATCCCTCGATATCGAAATCACCTACGACTTTATTTGCCCTTGGTGCTGGATCGGCCACAGCAATCTGAAGCATGCGCTGAAGGACGTCGCGCCAGATTTGACCCCGAAGCTGTCGTATTCGCCTTACGAGCTCAATTCGAGCATGCCTCGGGCTGGAGCGTCGAGGAAGGAGTATCGAACCGCAAAGTTTGGCAGCTGGGCGCGGTCGCAGGCAATGGACGCTGACGTTACGTCGGCCGGTAGGAAAGTGGGGCTGGAGTTCAACTACGACCGAATTGAAGTGACTCCGAACACCCGTCTGGCTCATCGGCTGATGGCATATGCTCAACGGGCAGGTGACGAGGGGAAGACTGAGGCATTGTTTGATGCCATCTTCTCTGCTTATTTTTCGCGTGGCGAAAACATCGGGACGCTCGAAGTTCTTGTTCGGTTGGCTGCAGCGGTCGGGTTCGAGGCTCAGGACGTCCGGGAATTTCTCGAGAGCGCTCAAGGCGAAGCCGAAGTTGTTGCCAGGGAGCTTGAGGCGCAGTCACAGGGCGTGAGCGCCGTGCCGTCGGTGCGGATCGGCCACAGTCGGATTGGTGGTGCGCAGCCACCGGCGATCTTCGCGGCGACTCTGCGAGCCGAGTCGGAAGCGGGCGCAGTCGAGACAGACCCGCTCTCCTGATGCAGCACTGAAGTGCCTGCCCATGTCAAGGTGCAACGCGGCCGATGGGCGGGCCATTTCGACAATGTAGGCCGAGGACGCATGGTTCTCGCCAAGATTTCGCAGACGGATAAGCAGCAAAGCTTTGACCGCCGCGAGACGGAGTCGCTTCGTGCTGAGATTCGGAACACACCTCCGCGTCTTTTATCGATTTACGAGAATTCGGACGCGCTACCGCACGCGCATAAAGCGGCCACTACACTTCCGTCTGGAAGGTCGCCGCGAATTTCGCCACAAATGGCAGGTGTTGTCAATGCAACGACCCGTTTGCATATCGCGCATTTCCTTTTCGGCTTTTACGATGGATATATGTCCGGTATCATTTATAACCAGAATGAGATTCGCATTCTGGTTATGGGTATTGGCGTTTTCGCTCTGCAATTGAACTGCTATCACAAGTGCTGTCTCTGATTGCCAATGGCTATGCGCTCGGGCGATCTGAATCCGAGCTGGAATGGGTAGAACGCCAAACAACGCTGTGCACCTAAGGCAACTTGACTAATAATCGCGGTTTGGCCGGATCAGCCGCCTACGATCCCGCAATCGACTTGCGATGTCACGCTTGGACCTTATCGGCGTGTAGGAGACTGAGGGACGAGAGCTATGCGCAATGGTTTGGACGGGGGCGTGGTCGACGGGGGCAGTCGGTCGAGGCAAGTAGCGAGATTGATTTTCAGTATCTGCAAAAACAAAAACGTATATGGGAGCGGCTATGGCCTCCGTTCTGGCTGAGTATCAGAGGTTTTTGATTTGGTTGGCACCTACGCCGGCCTCGGAAAATGTGCGACGCATGGCCAACCTGGTGCTCGCCAATCTGGATTCCTTGGCGGAAGTGGGCACGGCACGCCGGGCGCGTTCAGTTCGTATGGTCCCGCTTGCCGTGGATGGCCTGTTAGTCACTCCGTCCGACATCCACCTCGAGGCGATGCCTGAAGCGCGCGAGCAGCTAGTAGGGCGTCTGAACGAACTTACCGTCGGGCCGTTCCGCGGCTTCATGCAGCAAGAAACCTTTGACCTTAGTCGAGATATAACGCTTGTCTACGGCGCGAACGGCACGGGGAAGAGTAGCTTTTTTGAAGCGCTTGAAACAGCCATGCTGGGCTTCATCAGCGAGGCCAAGGTTAAGCGTGTAGATCATCGGATTTACTGCAACAACGCGCGACTTCGTCGCCATGAGGTGCCTATTCTGACTTCGCGAGTGGGTGCGGCGGATCCGGTCGTCGTCCCGGCTAACGAAGACGCTTATCGATTCTGCTTCATTGAAAAGAATCGCCTGGATGATTTTGCTCGTATCGCCGCACGAACTCCGGGCGACCAGCGTCAACTCATTGCCACCCTGTTCGGCGTGGACCAATTCAGCGAGTTCGTCCGAGGCTTTAATCCGAGCCTGGACGAGAATCTCAACCTCTCAGGTGCTAAGGCGCTGCTCCTTGCAGAGCGTCGCACCCAGCTGGCGGCATCTGAACAGCTAATCAGGGCGAACCCGGAGAAACTCGCCGAACTAGACCGCGATGAGGCAGCGCTGGCCGAGCGCATACAGCAAGGAAAATCGTCTGCAGAAGTCTGCGACTGGCTTTTGGGAAACGCACAGACACAAGGGCGGCTCCCCTATATTCAAGGAATGCTGGACGCGGCGCCGCCGAAGATCCACGGCATCACGCAGGCCAATCTGACCGCATTGCTCGCAGAGGTATCTCGCATCGAGGTGCTTCTGCAAACAGCAAGGCAGCAGTTGGCCGCCCGTGCTGCGGACGTCTCGTACACGCAGCTCTACAATGCTGTTCTACAACTGAGCGAGGGCGCGACGTCCTGCCCGGCCTGCGGGACCGACCTTAGTGAGGTCGCGCAAAATCCGTTCGACAGGGCGAGAGCTGGCCTGCAGCAACTTGCCGAGCTTGCGGCCCTCCAGCGTGAGGAAGAGCGGCATAGCCAAGCGCTAAGCGCCGCACTCCAAAGCTTGCATATTGCCATGTCTGCGGCCGTCCGCGTTCTTACGGCCGTCAGGCCAGAACAACTTGGACCGGCCGGCCTGCCGGTTCTGCCGGAGGCGGTTGCGGAAGCATGGCTTCAGCCGTGGATGGCCAATGCACAGGCTGCTTGGCAAACCTTGCTCGGCCTGGTTGCCGCTGTCGAGCAGCAGGATGCCGAAAATCAGCGAATGTTGACTCAACGGCAAGAGCTGGCCCAAGAGCGTGAGCGTCTCGACGGATATCGCACTGAAATCGAGCGTTGCAAAACCATTCGAGCTACCAGCCAGCAAGCCGTGCGTCAGGCGCAGAGCGAGGTCGCCCAGTTCGAAGAGGTTAATCGCAACCTTCTGGCGGAGGTGGCGGCAGAGGTAGATGTGATTGCCCTTCATCGGGTGATCAAGGACAGTTACGACGGCTTCCTGGCTGCATTGCGACAGTATCTGGAGGAGTTGCCGGCGCTTCTATTGCAGGGGCTGGGGCAGCGGGCGCGGGATCTGTATAACTCCTTTAATCGAGATGATTCGCCGGCCGATTTGCTGCATGCACTCTGGCTCCCCCTTGCGGAAAACGGCAAGATTGAGATTGAATTTGCAGGCGAGCCGGGCGTGCGCTATGACGCGCTGGTCATACTCAGCGAAGGGCATATCAAGTGCCTGGGATTAGCGATACTGCTCGCGAAGAACATCGAGCGCGCGTGCCCGGTGGTCGTTTTCGACGATGTGGTCAACGCCATCGACGATGACCATCGGAACGGGATCTGGCGGACTTTCTTTGAAGACAATCTGCTCGACGATAAGCAGGTCGTGCTGACTTCGCACGCTGAAGAATTTTTGCATCGCATTCAGCAGGAGCTGGGCGCACAGCGAGCGCAGGTAATCAAAGTCTATAGGTTCCTTCCTCATGAAGGTGAACATCATCTGAGGGTCG
Organism: Caballeronia sp. S22; assembly: GCF_964261745.1. Taxonomy (NCBI): domain Bacteria; kingdom Pseudomonadati; phylum Pseudomonadota; class Betaproteobacteria; order Burkholderiales; family Burkholderiaceae; genus Caballeronia; species Caballeronia sp. S22. Next base: position 12,907 of record NZ_OZ180036.1, read on the forward strand.
ACGCCGATCCCCCTACGAAAAATTACGTATTGCTTGCACAGGCATCCCTCGCCGCTGATGAGAAGCGAGACGCTCTTCGCCATGCGAGACCTGCAATCGAAAGTCTGACAGACCGCCTCTGGACCTGGCTTGGACGGCGCGGGGACGGTCGGCTGGAAATCAAGTTGGGTGGTCCACGGGCAAAGTGGGAGCTCAATAACAAATGCGTGAAACTGCGTGCGGCTCTGGTGCGCGTACAGAATGCCTATCCAGCGATGCCCGCGGTTGTTGCGGCGCTCGAAAGTCTTTTGGGGATTAACGGCGGGTCGATCGAATGGGGTTACCTCAACAGCGGGACGCACGATGCGCAACGGGACAATGAGTTCGACCGAGCGACGGTGCGACGAGTTGTAGAAGCGGCTGCAGCACTCGACGCAGGGTTGGCGCAGCTGCAGCAAGGTCGCTGATCCGTGCGTAAGCAACGGCCACTATCTTTGACAACGATTAAAAGTACCGCTGTTTTCCATCAGAAAGCAAAACGAGTATCGAAGGAAATGAATGGCAGAATATATCTACCGTGTTGATACACGAGCTGGGATTACCGCGATTAAGGACAGTGCCGCGCGTCAAACAAGATGAGAGCAGCGCGTCGATCAGGATGAGAGTACTGGCGTTGCGGCAGCGGTGGAGGGCGTAGCCCGGAACCGCTGCCGCAACGCCGCGCCGAGGAGTTCACCCCGCTACCGGGGTGCCTTGTCGGTGGTCGCGGTAAATCGGGTATGAACAGCTCTTCCATGTAGCGAAGGGAGGCTGAGTTGCCCGGCCGACACATCAACGACCATCAGATGAGGCTCTACATGAAGTACAGACTCAAGGAAGGACCAGCTCAAGCGGCTGCGCGCGCCGGGTTCAGCGCCGCCACGGGGTATCGCATCGATCAGGACCGGCGACTGCCATCGCAGAAGAAGGCGCCACGTGCGCGTCGCCGTCCCGATCCCCTGGCGGCAATCTTTGACACCGACATCGTGCCGCTGCTCCAGTCCGCTCCCGGCATCCGGCCTATAGCCGTACTGGACGAGATGCTTCGGCGCCATCCCGACCTCCCGGGCAACGTGCGCCGCACACTGGAGCGCCGTATTCGCGACTGGCGCGCACTCCATGGCGAGGAGCATGACGTTATGTTCCGTCAGGTTCACGAACCCGGTCGTCTCGGGTTGTCCGACTTCACAGAGATGGACAGCCTGGGCGTCACCGTGGCGGGTGTCGCGCTTGACCACCGCCTCTATCACTTTCGGCTGGCCTGCTCGGGCTTTGAGCACGCTCACGTCATTCTCGGCGGCGAGAGCTATGTCGCGCTGGCTGAAGGGCTGCAGAATGCCATCTGGGCACTCGGGGGCGCGCCGCGCGAGCACCGCAGCGACAGCCTGTCGGCGGCGTTCCGCAATCTCGATGCCGACGCGCGCAAGGATCTGACCACGCGTTACGATGCACTGTGCGCCCACTACGGCATGCAGCCCACACGCAACAACCGTGGCGTTGCCCACGAGAACGGCTCCATCGAGAGCCCTCATGGCCACCTCAAGAGCGCAGTGCGTGATGCGTTGCTTCTGCGCGGCAGTCGCGACTTCGACAATCTCGGTTTCTATCGCTGCTTCATCGACGAGATCGTCGGTCGCATCAACGCGCGTAATGGCAAACGCATTGAGGCCGAGCGGGCACTGCTTCAGCCGCTTCCGGCCCAGCGTACGTGTGACTACGAGGAAACGCGCGTATACGTCACGACCACCTGCGGCTTCGTCCTGCGCAAGGTGTTCTATACCGTCCCGTCCCGGCTGATCGGCCATCACCTGCGCGTGCGCCTGTACGACGACCGGCTGGAGCTGTTTCTGGGCAGTACGGCCCTGATGACACTACAGCGCGGCCGTGCGGGTCCCAATGGCAAGCACGGCCACGTCATCAACTACCGGCACATCATCCACGCGCTGCGCCGCAAGCCCATGGCGCTGCTCAACCTGGTCTATCGCGATCAGGTCTTTCCGCGCGAGGCGTATCGACTGACCTTCGATCGCCTGCTCGAGCAGCTCCCGGAGCGTCAGGCATGCAGGACCACGGTTGAACTGCTCAGCCTGGCCCACGAGCACAACTGCGAAGCGCAACTGGCCCAGGCGCTGCAGCAGTGCCTGGACGATGGACAGTTACCCGACCTGGACGCACTGCGTTCGCGTTTCGAAGCGAAGCGCACGAACAGCATGCCGGAGGTGAACGTCCAGCTAGCACCGCTGAGCGACTACGAAGCCCTGCTTGACGACATGGCAACGGAGGTGACGGCATGAGTCTCGACATCGACGCCACCCGCCTGTCGCTGCTGCTCAACGATTTGCGGCTGCCCGCCATCAAGCAGATCTGGTCCAGCTTTGCCGAGCGCTCCGACACGGAAGGCTGGCCGGCAGCGCGCCTGCTGATGGCGCTGGCCGAACACGAGATCGCCGAGCGCGATCGACGCCGAGTCGAACGTCACCTCAGGGACGCCAAGCTGCTGCCGGGCAAGACACTGGAGAACTTCGATTTCGACGCGGTGCCGATGGTATCCCGCGCGCACGTCTCGGCGCTTTGCGCGGGCGATGGCTGGTTGCGTAACGGCACCAACCTGATTCTTCTGGGGCCGAGTGGGGGTGGCAAATCCCACCTGTCGTCGGCCATTGGACTGAGCCTGCTGGAGAAGGGCTGGAAGGTCCTCTTCGCTCGCACTACCGACCTCGTGCAGCGGTTGCAGCTCGCGCGCCGCGAGCTCGCGCTGGAGTCAGCCATCAACCGGCTGGATCGCTTCGACCTGGTCATCCTGGACGATTTCGCATATGTCAGCAAGGATCAGGCAGAGACGTCGGTGCTGTTCGAGCTCATCAGCGCTAGGTATGAGCGCCGTTCTCTTTGCATAACAGCAAATCAACCATTCGGCGAATGGGACAAGGTCTTCCCCGACCGGGCCATGACGGTGGCCGCCGTCGACCGGCTGGTACATCACTCGACCATCTTTGAGCTGAATGTCGAAAGCTACCGTCGCCGTACTGCCCTGCAGCGCAAGCAGCAGGGACCGGGACGCCCGGCCAGTAGAGCGACCCCAAAGAACGTTGGCGTGCCACCGACACAGGAGGATCAGCACGGCATCGACCTCACCGAATGACCCACTGTTCTCATCCTGATTGACGCGCGGCTCGTAGGCAAAGCTAGCCGGCGTCAATCAACTCCGGCATCATCTTCCACGCCAACACATTCTCATCCTGATTGTCGCGCAGCCAGAATACCTGCGGCGTCACCATTACACAGCAATCCAAAACGACTGGTGGCTTCAGCTTGATTGTCGCGCGACACCCACTCGCCCGCGTCAATCAACGCCGCGCGTCAATCAATAAACGCTTGCCAGCGTCAATCAACATCGGCATCATCATTTCTGCCGCGACATTCTCAACTTGATTGTCGCGCGTCTCTCATCCGGATTGTCGCGCCACAGGACAGGGTTTTCCGCGCTAAACGCTGGGGACCACCACACGGGAACACATTTCCGCACAAGGAGATGGCGGAGATTCCTGTGACATCGAGCGAAGGGCTTTTCATTGTTTGCTTTTACACCTGGCGGCCTCAAAAGCGAGGTGCAACACCTATCTCGTATAAGGTGTTGCAATGCCCGACAAAACTACTTCATACCAGCACCTTCAACCTGAAGAACGCCTCGCCATCGCAAGCCTACGACTGCAGGATGTGAGCATTCGGGCCATGGCCCGAATGCTCGGGCGCTCGCCGTCCACCGTGAGCCGTGAACTAACACGGAACAGTTCTCCTGCTGGCTACGCATCAGTGCCTGCTCAAGCGCTGTGCACCTCCCGCCGTAGCGCTGGTCGCCGCCCCGCCAAGCTTTGCCCGCAAAGCGTTTGCTGGCGAGTCGTGCTCACCCTGCTCGAGTGGAAGTGGTCGCCCCAGCAGATATCGGGCACACTTAGGCGCATGTATCCGACCGATCCGACCCAGCACGTATCGCATGAAACCATCTACACGGCTATCTACGCTCAGCCGCGCGGCGAATTGCGCCGCCAGTTGATTGCCTGCCTGCGCCACGGCCACAGCACCCGTATGTCCCGCACGCGCGGTACAGACCGACGCGGGCAGATTCCCGACATGGTCAGTATCCACGTGCGCCCGCCCGAAATCGAAGACCGCCTGCTGCCCGGTCATTGGGAAGGCGACTTTATCAAGGGCGCCGGAAATCAATCCTCTGTTGGCGTGCTCGTCGAGCGCACCAGCCGCCTGGTGCTGCTTGCCAAGATGCAGGACGCAACCGCCGCCTCTGCTCTGGCGGGCTTCTCGGCCAAACTCAATTCGATTCCCGAACCCCTGCGCCAGAGCTTTACGTACGACCAGGGCAAGGAACTCACGCGGCATCAAGAACTCGCCGCCGCCACCGGCGTAAGCGTGTACTTCTGCGACCCGCACAGTCCCTGGCAACGCGGGACCTGCGAAAACACCAACGGATTGCTGCGACAGTACTTACCTAAGGGCACCGACCTCTCGGTCTACACTCAGGACGAGCTCGATGCCATCGCCGACAGCCTGAACAGCCGGCCGCGCGCAACCCACGCGTTCCATTCGCCATTCGAGGTTTTCGCTGCGACACTTGCCTCAGCGGGACAACCTCAAAACGCTAAACATTAACCCCCTCGTTGCACTTCGGTTTGAAACCGCCCCTCCTTCGAAAAAGCAGCGAGCTCGCAGGCGGTGGATTACCGCTTACTAGGCCCAAGCGAAATCCTTCGCTGCGAGAAGCGATGTCTGATCGACGCCGGCTTCACCGAGACCTGGGATGACGGGTTCAAGCAAGGAGATGCCTACCTTTTTTTGGGTAAAAGAGCCGCTTGCTACCGAGACCCAGCGATTCTCAAGCGCTGGTATCCCGGTCACACAGCTTGAGCTTCTTCAAGACGGAGCGTGGACCGACCTCGATGGATTTTTTCAGCAGAGAGCCGTTGAGTAAAAGCGCGAGCACTCAATTCAGGTGCCGCGTAGGGCTGTTAAATCAGCGCAGGTGAATGGGTCTCAATCTATCCTGAAAAGGATCTTCTCTTTATTCTCATAAACAAGGGGCGAGCGGTCGGGTCGTCGCGACGCGCCGATGTGCCCGCTCTGTTCGGCCGGGCGGGATTATTCTCGCGCATGACGGCTTCCGCTCACCCTGCGGAGGGTGCGACATCATAGTGAAAGTGAGGTGGTCACTCTGTGCACGCCAATTTTCCGGGTGTCAAGCGGCAAATGCCAATCGTGGTCGAAACGACACGAGGGGCACGCTTCGGTCGCGCTATCAGCAAGTGATCGGATTTCCTTACAAAAACAATGCTGCCCCGTGCGACAGCCGTGCTGCGGACAATACGGCGCTCCGTTGAGCGCGTAATTGCCTCGCGTTCAGTGACCAGCATGCGAAATACTGGCAGTCAATCCACAATCCGCTATCACGGGCCGTCACGCCAATCTTGACAGCACGTAGAGCCACGTCTAAATTATCAATAGCTAAATAGGGGATTTGATAGCAGGTGGCGAGACCAACCCGGGGAGGCCAAAGGCTAGGCCTGCGCAAAACCGGATCGTTACACTTACGGGGTGAAATGAAGGGCATCAGCTGACATGGCGCCCGGACAAGAGGTTGCAAAAGACAGGTCCTCGGCAGGGCGCAAGCATGTTCGCATTTCAACATACGGCAAACATGCGCGACGCCCAGATTTCTAAAGCAATAAATACGTATTACTAATAGAAACGTGCTTTCAAATATCTCTATAAAAACGCGCATTAGCGTCTCAATGCTGCTGTTATCTGCCCTTCTTCTCACGGTCGGCGTCATGGGGATTTTGGGAATGACTGCAAGCGATGAGGTTGGTCGCGACGACTTTGTAGTCCAACTTCCAGGGGCGGTTTCAATTGGCTCCACGCAGATTTTCATGCTGAGACAGCGGGTGGCGCTCGATCGAGCCGCCTTAGCCAAAGACCGCGAGTCGGAGCGCCAACTGTTCGATCTGGCGGCGGACATGAGCAAACGTGCCGATGAGGCATGGAATCTCTACTATGCGCTGCCAAAGTCGGGTGACGAAGAGCGAGCCAGCGCAGATGTTGCAACTCGCCTGGCAAAGGTACAGCAGGTGTATCGAGACCTGGCTACTGTGCTGCTGACTCCGGATCAGGAGCGACTCATCGCCCTTTCCAATGATGGATTTTCGGCGTACGTTGCTTTTCAGAAAAGCTGCGACGGCCTGAATGAAACGCGGAAGCGGATCGGCCAAGCCAAGTTTGCAGATGCCGAGTCGACGTTTGCCATGTTTCGCGCGCTTACTGCGGTGGCGCTGCTGTGCGGGTTTGTTGCTGCCGGCATCACATATCTGAGCATTCGGTCGTCAGTTGGTGCGCCTTTGCAGGCCGCGCTCGACCAGTGCAAAGCGATTGCTGGTGGGGATCTGCGACGCGACGACATGAGAGGAGCGGGCGACGAGATCGGTTCGCTAGTAAACGCATTGGGCGAGATGCGTCGTGGTCTGGTCGACACGGTCACGCACGTGCGAAATGGTAGCAGAGCGATCGCTACCGCCGCGCAACAGATCGCGGCGGGCAATTTAAGTCTTTCCGCACGAACAGAAGAACAAGCTGCCTCGCTGGAACAGACAACCGCTGGCATGGGCGAACTGTCAGGCACCGTCCAATCAAACGCAGAGAGTGCTCAAAAGGCAAACCAGCTCGCGATCGCGGCGATGAATTCAGCGGAGCGCGGTCATCTTACCGTCCTCAAGGTCACGGAGACGATGCAGGAAATCAGCGCAAGATCCACTCGGATGGCTGACATCATCGCTATGATTGACGGCATAGCCTTCCAGACTAACATTCTCGCCTTGAATGCGGCTGTTGAGGCAGCTCGAGCTGGCGAGCAGGGCCGAGGCTTCGCTGTCGTTGCTGGGGAAGTCCGCTCGTTGGCGCAGCGTTCGGCGAGTGCGGCTAAAGACGTAAAAGAGCTCATTCAGGCTTCGGTCGATCTCGTCGAAACAGGCGCATCGCTTGTGTCAGAAGCCGGGCGCAACATGACTGCCATCTCATCAGACGTGCAACGCGTCACCGGCATTGTCGCTGAGATATCCGATGCGACAACGGCACAATCCGGTGGCATCCAGGAAATAGCTGGAGCAATGTCACAAATGGATTCTGTAACGCAGCAGAATGCTGCGCTCGTCGAGCAGGTCGCCGCTGCAGCGCAGTCGCTCGAGGATCAGACCCAGCACCTGTTGCTATCAGTCAAATCTTTTCAACTCCCGCACGACGACCCAAAGCTTATTGCGGCGTGACGTAGAACAAGTTTTGATGCTTGGTGTTCTACGACGCGCCGCTGGCGCTGCGTTTTTTCGGCGACGGCACGCGCGGAGCGACTGACTGTCGAAGGCACCAGGTGTCACTACATCATCCATCAGCGTAGCAATGTGCTAGCTGCTGATATGTAAAGCACAACAACACATTTTGCGTCTAAGAAGAATTTTGACAATCATCGTGTTGCAATTGATCAATTGATCATTTAAAGTCAGTTGAGGGAGGCGCTGGGAGACCACTTGGCATGCCGCATATATAGAGACTTGTTCGTCAGCGAAGCGCTGCTGCCGGACAGTCGAAACTAAACCCCGATTTGACGCGATGAAATCTTCCATGGATGTGTGTCCGGTGGTGCGTTGTGTCGTCTGTCGTTTCGGGAATTCAGTCGCAATTTTAAAAACAAGCTGGCACGACGATGCTTGACCGCACTCGAACAGCCGTTGCTTTTGGCGACGGCAGCTAGCCAACGAGGAGATCTCACGATGAAAAAGCTTGGTATTCAGGTGGCACTGCTAGCGTTGTCAATTAACGCGGCATATGCACAAAGCAGCGTAACGCTCTATGGGGTGATCGATCCAGATATCGTGTTCGTGAATAACGCACAGACTGGACGTTCTGGCGGTCAACTTACTGGTAAGCAACAATACTCCATGCTCGACGCGACTACGTCCGCGTACTTCGGCAGTCGCTTTGGATTGCGTGGGGCAGAAGACCTAGGCGGCGGACTGTCTGCGATATTCACGTTGGAGAATGGATTCAACGCGGCTAACGGCACCTTGGGGCAAGGTGGGTTGCTCTTCGGGCGACAAGCCTTCGTCGGCCTCTCATCTGCCTCGCTTGGTCGAGCTACGCTCGGGCGTCAATATTCCTCGCTTTGGGACTTTGTCTCGCCGCTCGCAATCATCACCCAATGGGCCGGCTACATTGGCTCCCACCCAGACGATCTGGACAACATTGGCGGTACAAACCGGCAGAACAGCTCGATAAAGTATGCGACGCCGACCTGGAATGGCGTATCCGCAAACGCGATGTACTCCATGGGTGGGGTCTCGGGCAATTTCGCGCAAAACCAGGTTTGGTCCCTTGGCGTGGGCTATACCGGTGGCCCTGTGAAACTTGGGGTTGCTTTTGTGAACGCCTTCGATCCGAATATCTCGATGTTCGGATCGACAGCAACTGCAGGCGGTGTGACGACAAACAACTTTGGCTCGCTAGGGTCGGCCACCACCGCGCAACGAAACCCGATTATCGCTGGCTATGCGTCCGCTCACCGGCAGCAGATCTTTGGTGCTGGTGGATCGTACGCATTTAGCCGCGCGACGCTTGGAGTCGTTTACACGAATACCCGCTTCGTCGGATTGGGAGGCAATTCAGGACCGAATCCGTTCGGGTACACGGGCAGCTCGACGATTACCAACATCGAAGCAAACGCCAGCTACCTGGTTACGCCGTCCGTGACGTTGGGCGCAGCATATACCTTCACAAAGGACGATGGGCCGAACAATCAGGGAGCACGCTACCAGCAGGTCACTGCAGGCATTCACTATCTGTTGTCGAAGCGAACGGATGTCTACATGGTCGGGGCCTATCAGCATGCGTCCGGCACAAACTCACTGGGACAGGCAGCGGTTGCCTCTGTCGCAGGGTTGACGCCTTCGGCGCGCAGTCAGCAGGTGGTCGATACCATTGGCATTGCACACCGTTTCTAACATGTGACTCAGGCCGGCGGTGTTTTTGTGGCGAGAAGGCGGTGTACATCTTCTGGATACCGCGCAGTTCGATCTATCGCGGACATACATCATCATCGCCGGCCTCGTTCTTTTCTTAACGGGCCAAGGGCTGGCCAATGCAGTCTGGCGAGCGGAGTGTCAAGCCTATACGCGAGCTAACGATCCTCTTGCTGCTGATTGAAACGGTTTGCAACTACGCTCGCGTCAGCGGCTGCCAGTTTCGATCCATGCTATGTCGAATCAGGCCCTTGGATCGTGAACTTCTTGCTGACATCTGTGAGATTGAGTTCGTGGCGCTCCACGAACATTGCGGGAGTGCCTTCGGCGCTTTATGAGCGTATCAGACGGTTTCACGCGGAAGTAGTCCGCGAGGACGCGCTGAGCGTACGGCGCACTCATTGAATCCGGTGAAAATCGGCGGCCAGGTGGCACCAGATCCGCGACAGGCGTCCGGCCTATGCCCATGCGTCGCAGCACAGCGTCTTAGCTCAATTTTTCCGGCGTTATGCCGTAATCAATCACGGGAAGGCATTGTGTAGACCGATGTCGATCCGACGCACGAGAATGAACGGGGGCGGGATAGCAGTAGCCTCCCTTTACATCAAAAACTTCATATGACCGAACAAGAATTAAAAGCGCTTCTTCAGAAAGGCGAGAGCGAGACGCTCGAGATGAAGCAAGCAGTTCCGCCGCCGCATCAGATCGCTGTAAATCTGGCTTCGATGGCAAATACCGAAGGGGGAACGCTTGTGTTGGGTGTCAGGGAACCCGGTCAAGCGGTTGGTATTAATGTCGACAAAGCGAAAGCGGCGATAGCTGCCGCACAGCGGCACATGGCGCCCCCTCTCGAGGTGAAATCGGAAGTCGTCACCATTGACGGCAGACCAGTGGTGCTTGCGATGGTTTCGCGAACACCTCACCTTGTATCTGCCTCTGGCGGCTACTATAAACGCGTCGGTGATCACACTCACGCGCTTGATGCCGCGGACATCCAGGCTCACGCTAAAGCCGAGAAGGACGACCAAAAGGCGTTATCTGAGCTTTCGTCTGCTGTAGCGACCCAAACTCAAGTTATCGATGAGCTTCGAAAGGATTTCGCTAAGGCAAACTCTCCGTGGCGCAAGTTCGGGTGGGTTATTGCTGGCGCGATCGCTGGGGCAATCGTCAAGCACGTCGCGGGAATTCTACTCGGTGGTTGAAAATCTGGTGTCTCCGGTGCGCTTCTGAATGACCGGCAAACTCCATGACTGGCTTCAGGCCGCATTTGCGTCTCACATAATTTGCTCTTTTGCTTCGCAAGCCAAATTCTCAATTTTGCCGACGAAACACGGACTGAGACCGCCCACCATCTGAGCCGTTGTTTCATAGCTTGTTGACAGACATATCAGACACGTGACTTGCGATTCTGTATCAACCGTTCCATTTCTGCGTGAATCTGCTCGTCTTTCCGTTCGATGCTGTTGAGGCGGATGTACTCGACGTCCTCCCAAAACCCGACTATGGCCGCGGCGAACCGGTCCAGCAACTCGCGGGGCAGGACCGCCTGTTCGAATGAGGGTATCGGCCGAGGACGTTCGATGTCTGCGTCGATCGCTGCGAGGGCGGGCTTCACAACATCGTTCAGGAAGGCACGGACCCGCGGCCGGTGCAGGACAGTCTGGACGTCCTGGTACTGCAGGCGCGAATCCCATCGATGAGTATCGATCGTCGTCATAGGCGTTTGCGCAGGCGGAGTTGTCGAAGGCAGCGGCTCCACCAGTTTGCGTCGGGATAGGGCTCGGGCAGGTCGCGGAATCGGGCGGTCCCGCGCGACGCCGGATCGTTCAGGAAATAGCTCAACCCGATGTTGCCGGGGCGAGGATCCGTCTCTTCGAAGATCCGATCAAAGTCCGCGTGCTCCACTGGGTCACGGCGATGCTTGGGCCATTTCGCGAACGCGTGGACGATGACGGCGGAATGTGGCTCGATCCCGCTGCGGCGATCCGCCCGTGGGGTCTGGACTTCCCGATAGTAGGTCGGCTGGTGGTACGCGTCACCTTTGAGCGCAAGATAGAACAGGTGGCGCCAATGCTCCTCGTGATCGTCCGCGATTCGACGGTGGACCTTCACGCCGACCTGGCGTTTCAGCGCCTTGTAGGTTTCCAGATTGCGCGCCGCGGTCAGCCAATTCAACTGGTCGGCCGGAACCGTTTCCGTCTGGGCGCCGTCAACGGTCAGGGCGTTGTACGCCCGCTCGAGCGCACGCACGGCCTGGTCGAGCAGCGCCGCGCTTTTCTGGTAGCGCAAGGGGCGGGTAATCGCAAAGACCGAGATGAGCACGGTCACCACCGACACGGCACCGGTCAGCAGTCGTAGCTCGCCCTCGTTCAGGCAGCCGACGAACGACACCACCGCCGTCCAAGCGTGCGACAACCACGTGATCACGCCGGGCCTCCTGGTGCCAGCCCCTTCAGCGTGACCGGAGCAAGCTCGACGGACAGGCGGTACTCCATAAGCTGGACCCTGGGTGCGACCTTGCCCGCGTATTTGAGCTTGTCGGAGATCGAGTTCGCCACGATCACCCCGGACACGGACTTGCCCATGGCCACGTGGTGCTCGAACCATCCCATGTAACGCTGCACCTGGCCAAGTGCGGCGTCCGGGCCCCGGCCCAGTTTGAGCTCGAACACCACGAAGTTCTCGGCCATGTCCAGGAACACGAGGTCTGCGGGGCCGCAATCCGTCTGGTACTCCACGCCGTCTCTTCCATTGGCGTCGACGAACAGAGTGAGGGGGCCGTGCGTCGTGGTGCTGGGCGGGTTGCGCGCCAGGTAATCGCGCAGGTGGCTTTCGAGCGCGAACGCACCGCCCCCAAAGCCGTCGTCGACCGGCTCGACGGCATCAATATCCACCTGGGTGCTGACGTCATCGGTGGCCTCTCCGTCGCGTCGCACCGCGAGACCGTCTGAGGTCTCGACGATCGACCATAGGCCATGCTTCGCCGGGTCGTACCATGTCACCTTCCCGCGGCCGGTAGCGAACAGAAAATCGTAACGGCTGTTTGCGAGACGGGGCTTCTTGTTCTCCGGGTAGCCCACCCGGCCCACTCGGTTGACAGTACAGATGGCGATTTGGCAGGCGATGGTCGCTTCGTTAAGGTCTGGATACGCGTTCAACAAGAGCTGTTTGATCTCCCCATTGCTGGTCTCACGACCTAGGGGCGCGACAGCATCTCGAATAAGTTGCCAGATTGGCGGTCGGCTAATGGTGCTCATGGCGTGGGTCCCTCGTCTTGGTATCGTGACCGGGTAGATCGCCCGGGTAGGACGCAATTGAACCATGGCATGACGAGCCGGCACCGGAAGAAAGTAGTTGCTCTCCCGCTCGAGCGACGACTGTGACGTTTCGCTCATTCATGTATTGGGCATTATTCGGTCGGTATCTAGCGGGTCGGCGAATGTCACTCGGGCCATTCGCTATTCTTGACTCGGGTTTGCTTCCGACCATCTCTGCCGAAGCTGTTGCGCAGTCTCCTGGTTCTCTCCGCCGGCCGAGCCGTGAGTTCCAGAACGTTGTGCTAGTGTGTTTCTGCATCCGTCCAATTGTTCGTCGACGCTCTACAAACATCAACGTTACAAAGAAAACATGCCGGGAAATCCAGAGCGGGCTGCGGTTGCACGAGTAGCTCAGGGACTTGCTGCAGGCTACTACTCGTTCTTGGTGGCGCATCTGGTCGCTGTCAACCCAACGTCCATCAATTCGCTGCCGCCGGCAACGGCCGCCGGCCAGAATCCAATCGGTGAGATTCAACGGAAAGATGGCACCTTTCATACGCTGGACCTTCGGCATTACCTCGATCTTTTCCGCGAAGACCAAGCCTTGCAGCGCTATTTCCTCCGCACGTGGGCCATGGGCGCGTTATTGATGCTGGGCGACGAGCTTGTACAGCACGACTATTTCGATCACGCGCCCATCCTGGAGATGGTCTATCACCTGCGCAATGGTGTCGCGCATGGCAACAGATTTAATCTCACAGGAAGTGGGACGAAACGTCTGAGTAGGTATCCGGCCCACAATGGGGGCGCAGCAGTACGGAGCCCAGAAGGGACACTATTCAAAATTACCGCCGCATTAAATGGCCAGCCCGTTCTCTTCGATTTCATCGGGGCAGCCGACATTATTGACTTGCTCCAATCAGTCGAGAGGCATCTCTCGCTGTAGCTCGAATTCGTTCGAACGATAGATGTCAGTCACCGAATGCGCGAATGCCGCAGTGCGCGCGAACAATCATCTATATCCGATGCAAGAGCAGTGTACTTCGGGACCGAGACTATTCTTGATTTCGATGCCGACGCGAAATCCGCTTCTCAGGCCGTGCTTTGCGCGGCCGCGGCGTCAATGCGGGTCCAACTTATGGCTGATGGAGCACACTTTCACCGCATTTTATTTCCAAAAATTCTTAAGAAAAGACTCGGCGGCCTCAAAAGCGAGGTGCAACACCTATCTCGTATAAGGTGTTGCAATGCCCGACAAAACTATTTCATACCAGCATCTTCAACCTGAAGAACGCCTCGCCATCGCAAGCCTACGACTGCAGGATGTGAGCATTCGGGCCATGGCCCGAATGCTCGGTCGCTCGCCGTCCACCGTGAGCCGTGAACTGACGCGCAACAGCTCTCCTGCTGGCTACGCATCCGTGCCAGCTCAAGCACTATGCGCCGCCCGCCGTAGCGCTGGGCGCGGCCCCGCCAAGCTTTGCACGCAGGGCGTTCGCTGGCGGGTTGTGCTCACGTTGCTGGACTGGAAGTGGTCGCCCCAGCAGATATCGGGCACACTTAGGCGAATGTATCCGACCGACCCGACCCAGCACGTATCGCACGAAACCATCTACACGGCTATCTACGCTCAGCCGCGCGGCGAACTGCGCCGCCAGTTGATTGCCTGCCTGCGCCACGGCCACAGTACCCGTATGTCCCGCACACGCGGCACAGACCGACGCGGGCAGATTCCCGAGATGGTGAGTATTCACGTGCGCCCGCCCGAAATCGAAGACCGCCTGCTGCCTGGACACTGGGAAGGCGACTTTATAAAAGGCGCCGGCAACCAATCCTCCGTTGGCGTACTGGTTGAGCGCACCAGCCGCCTGGTGTTGCTTGCCAAGATGGAGGATGCTACGGCCGCCTCAGCTCTGGCGGGCTTCTCGGCCAAACTCAATTCGATTCCTGAACCCCTGCGCCAGAGCTTCACCTATGACCAGGGCAAGGAACTCGCGCGCCATCAGGAACTCGCCGCGGCCACCGGCGTGCGCGTGTACTTCTGCGACCCGCACAGCCCGTGGCAACGCGGCACTTGCGAAAACACCAACGGATTGTTGCGCCAGTACTTACCTAAGGGAACCGACCTCTCGGTCTACACACAAGACGAACTCGATGCTATCGCCGACAGCTTGAACAACCGGCCGCGCGCAACTCACGCGTTTCATTCACCGTTCGAGGTCTTCGCCGCCACGCTCGCCTCAGCAAGTCAACCTCAAGACGCTAAACATTAACCCCTTGTTGCACTTCGGCTTGAAACCGCCCTCTCTTTGTTTGACACCACAATTTCAAGCGCCGCCAACGAATGTCGTGTTCCCTGCGTCCAAGCACCTGTTCATCATCGAAATCCATGTTATACGTATGCTGTCACCCGTCGCTGAGCACGAGCCGACCGACGGATAGGGCCGCCTCTTCCAACTGAAGAGCTTCGGTGAGTGACCGCTAGCGTGGACGGGGAGACCGGTGGCGCGCTAGGGAAATTGGACTACCACGGGGCAGGGTTGAGACAGTCCAACACGGTGGCGAAGACAGAGCCGTGATCCGCACGTCTATCGGAGTCGATTAATCTTTAATCGGCGGAAGGGGCTTCGGCGATTGCCGCCATGGGGCCTCCGGCATTTCCTTTCTATGCTTATGTGAGCATATGCTTCTACCCTCAAAAAACATATCCTCCCTTGAGGATATGCTCAGGTTGAAGAGAACGCGCGCGCGGATTTTTCCTGTGCCTCTCGGGTATGCATATCGCTGCGCGGCCGCTGACCAGGGGCCGAGGTGCAGGTTCGCGTCATAGGCTCAATGGCGTCGTCGCGGTGCCCATGTCTCAGTTGGTGGTGTGCAGCCGAGCCGGCTGAAGCCATTGCGGCGTGGGGTTTGCGGCGGCGCGCAGGATGTCAAGGGAGACGCGGAGCAATTGCTCCCGCGCATGCGACGTGTGTCAGTGGCAGCCAAGGCTCGAGTCACACTCGTTCGGTTGATCGGCCGTGCTCCGTGTGCGTTTCGCAATCCAGACACGACAGTCCCGAAGCCACGGTAGTGACGTCATATTCCATCAATTCGCACGGACCGTATTCTTCAACTAAATCCATGATTTAGAAATCGTTAGGTACGCTCTACGCGGTAATAGGGAAGAGGGCGAATCAGCGTGGCGAAGTAACTTTGCGCCACGCACGGTCAATCAGGCGCTAGACCGAGCATACGCGCGTTGCGCAGCCAGCAGCGTCTGAGCGACGAGCATCGCAATGGTCATGGGGCCCACGCTGCCAAGGACAGGAGTAATTGCATTGCATCTTCCGAGGTGGCCGTCAGGCTCAATGTCGCCGATACCGCCCGTGTGATAGCCTGCATCGACCACCACTGCGCCGTCTCTAATCCACGAGGAGCGAACGAAGTGCGGCTTGCGGACAGCTCCGACGAGAATATCGGCTCGACGGATCTCGTCTTCCAATTCAACGGTGCGTGAATGACATGGCGTGACTGTCGCGTCTGCATTCGACAGCATCCATCGCCATCGGCGTACCCAGAATACGGCTGCGCCCGACGATGATCGCGCGCTTGTCCTCGATCTCTACGTCGTAGTAGCGAAGCAGCCTCATGACCGGCCGGTGTGGCTGAGCCAAACGCTGCACCCTAAGTAGGGAGCACACCGGCGTTGGCGAGTCAGTTCACGCTGCCGTCTGTTTGCTTCGAGGTGAAGACGAACGGTTGACCCGGAACTAGATTAAAATTGCAATCATTCGCCGGCAGTCCGGATCTTTTTAGGCGATTAACGGCCTCACCTTTTTCCGCTAGGTCCGCCATCATCTTTTGCTCCAGGGTTTCCAAGTGGCTCAGCATATGCACGAAACCACTGAGTGCCTCGTCACTATCATGCAGAAATTGCGCCTTCGATACGGCAGTGGGTCTGATGTTTAGCGTCTGAACTTCAGAGTGTGCGGCTTGCGAGTTGCGCAGCTTATTTACGAGATCCATGTGGTCCATGGCGCAATGCTCAAACTCAAGGCATAAGTGGAATGGGTGCGCTAGTGTCCCTACCAATGAAACGAGATGAGGTTTCTGGCCATTTTTCCGCGTACACGTTGGGCAGGGCGACTCAAGCAGCTGGCCCAACGCCATACGCTGATACTGAGGCACTGGAATCTGTGTGCAGTAAAGCAGTTGCTTGATAGCAACTTCGCATAGCCTGGCAGAGTAAATTAGCACTTCGTTGTGCAAGCGGATTCGTTCAAGTTCTACAGCTACTTCGTCGTCACTTAGGGACGCCGCGTTGGTGTATTCGTGAGCTGCGTTGATGACTCTGCTCATGAGCAGTGCGAGTGTGATGCCGTTAGCTGTATACGGGTTGGTGAAGCCGCCGTTTGTCGGTGAATCTGAAGGCGGCATTAGAGAGAGATTCCCACGCCGTAACATCCACGCACGCATCTCCGTCGCAAGGGGCAGAAGATTCAGCCCAGAGATCTGTTCACCTGTCCAACGAAACGCTTCTGGACGGAAACTCCAGGAGTGATGCGTTCCATGCCACTGTCGTTTGCCTGGTTGCGCGGGAGGGATTGGTGGATGTTTATTAGTCATAGAACGAGAGTTGACAGGCAGCATCGGGGCTGCAGTTGATCGAGATTATCAGCCAGCTACCTGTTATGTCGAACAGGCACCTTGTGGCCAGCTGTCCAATACTGCATGGACAATCGATCCGCTGCAGGCCTGTCCAGCTCTGACCCAGGAAGCCATTTATACATCCAATGGCATCGAACGCCGCGCTATGGCAACGCGCCGACCGGCCGGCTGAACAGCATGAATGGCCAGACGGCCAGAATTCGGAGCATCATTGCCGGAGGATAAGCGGGATGGCTGGGCAGGTCGTCTTCGGCCTCCGGTGCCGAGCGGTTGAACCGGGTACAGATCCGCATTTCTACCGGCGGGGCATCCGGTCCAAAAGGGCTGCGGAACGCTGACACCCAAGGCCGCTTATCATCAAAGGCCATATACATCGGTGTTCCGCAACAACTCGCTTTCATCCGTCTGGTCTTCGAGATGGCGTTTAGTCTCATCGGTTCAAGGCAATCTGCGCCCCGCGTGCAAGCAACGCGATCGCGGCGGAAGACCATGAACTCCGTGCCACCGTCACCCTCTGGCGCTTGCCCGGAATTGGCGGATGGGGCGAGGCATTGGGCTGCCGTCTGACAGTCGTCGCAGTAGCAGGCATTAACCATAATCGGCTCACCCCAAGCGCTGATTTCGACAACGCCACATCGACAGTGCGCCACGTGCGCTGGACTCATTGTGACCACGGCTCTATTCCGTAAGGTTTGACTATCCCATGCGGCAGTTTAAAAGCGATGCAGTTGGCAAGCGAGGTCAAGGTCGCAAAATACATGGCGTACGACCGACAATTGTCTGACCCGACCGATGCCCGAGGAAGAGACCCTTGAGTTGCTTGTAAGTCTGTTGTTCCAATGTTGTTCCAAAAACTTGACGTGCTGACTGAAGGCGTGGAGAATTTGGTCAGGAACAACCCGGGAACAACGAGAGATATGATGCCTGAATCCTTCTATACCGCCAGTCTCAGCCGGACCCAAGGCCGCAGCACTTGGGCAATCATCTTCCGACATCCTCGGCGCACTGATCCGGCAACTGGCAAGGAAGGCCTGCGGGTACGGCAAAGCCTGAAGACCGACGACGAGCAGGATGCGGCCAAGCTGCGGGATGACATGAACGTCTTGCTGTCTAGTCCGCATCTGTGGGATCTCGGCGCGCGCGAGCAGGCCCTCGCCGCGCTCGACCTCCGGGTCGTGGACATCTTCTATTACAAGCTGGAAGGCGGTGAGACTGACTTTTTGAGCCTGCGCGAGACGGTCATTGCCCTACCTTCGGCGCAAACGAGCGACTATCGTAGAGCCCTGATGCTTGGCACGACTGGAGCGGGCAAGACGACGCTGCTGCGCCAGATCATCGGCACCGACCCGGCCCGCGAGCGCTTTCCCTCCACCTCCACTGCAAAGACGACGGTTCATGAGACCGAGATCGTTCTTGCCGAGGGCCGCTTCCGCGCCGTACTGACGTTCTTCCCCATGGAGGACGTGCGCGAACACCTGAAGGAATGCGCCTCTGCTGCCGTCCTCGCCGCCTATCGCGGCGAGCCTGAGGGTGAGCAGATGCGCCGCCTGCTGACCCATGTGAACCAACGCTTCCGTTTCAATTACGTGCTTGGGAACGGGCCCGTGAAGGAGATCAGCGACTTCGACGACGAGCCGGAGGCCGAAGCGCCCACGGATACTGGCGAGATGATGAAGACCACGAACGAGGTCCTCGCGCAGGCCCTTGCAGCGCTTCAGGAAGTCGCCACGCAGCATGGCGAAGCGTTGCGTCAGGAACTGAACGCAACTGAGGAGAAGGACCAGCGCGTCATCGACGAACTGTTCGAGGAAGGCTTGGACAACCGGACGCGAGACGACGAGGCTTTCCAGCGGGTTGTCGATTCGCTGATGGACGAGATCGAGGAGCGCTTCGCCGCGCTCGACGGCAAACTGCTGAGGTCCAAGGTCGGCTGGCCGATGAGCTGGACATGGGAAACCGAAGACCGGGACGCCTTCATTAAGACGTTAGCCCGTTTCTCGTCGAACTACGCCCCGCTTTTTGGAACGCTGTTGACGCCGCTGGTCAACGGCGTCCGTGTCGCCGGTCCGTTCCATCCCACCTGGAGCAGCGGGGCGCCGAAGCTCGTGATACTAGACGGCGAGGGTCTCGGCCATACACCGCGCTCGATGTCCACCATCTCGACGGCGCTCTCAAGGCGCATCGAGATGGTGGACGCCGTAATCTTGGTGGATAACGCTACCCAGCCGATGCTGGCCGCCCCAGTGGCGGCAATGAAGGAATTGGTGTCCTCGGGCAGTGCACCGAAGCTGATATTCGCGTTTACTCATTTTGATCAGGTCGACGGCGACAACCTACCGACGCCCGCGGCGCGTGTCCATCATGTGCTGGCTTCGGCCGAAAACGTCCTCGCTTCCATCGGCGAAGATCTCGGGCCGTTCGCGGAGCGGGCTCTGCGCGCGCGCCTGAACACGGCGCGGGTATTTCTCTCGGGGATTGACGCGAAGCTGGATGCTGAGTCCACAGACGGGCAGCGAACGATCAAACAGATTGGCAAGCTACTCGAAATGGTGGACGGCGTCATCGCGCGGCCCAAGCCCGCCGACTCGCGCCCTACCTATGACCGCATGAACCTGGTCCTCGCGGTCGAGCGCGCCGCGGAACTCTTTCGCAATGCCTGGCGGCCCCGCCTCGGTCTCAGCGTCAAGCAGGGACTTGATAAAGAACACTGGACCCGTGTCAAGGCGCTCACCCGCCGCCTTGCGACCGGGATCGCCGACGAATATGACAATCTGAAGCCCGTCGCCGACCTGAAGCAACTTCTGCAGCAGCGCATCTACGTTCTTCTCCAAAACCCAGTAGGCTGGTCGGGCCCGGAGCCTAGCGACGATGACAAGCAGCACCTCTACGGCGCGATTGCGGAGGAGCTCAGCCGCCGACTGATCGACTTGGCCTCGCGGCGGGTCCGCACGGAGCGCTTGGCGGAATGGCGCAGCGCATTCGATGAATCCGGTTACCTCTCGACCTTCCGGCGCGCCAAGCTGATCGCAGACCAAATCTACGAACGCGCAGCACCGATTCCGGATGAGAGACCATCTCCGGACCGCAATGCCTTCCTATATGAAGTCGCAGAGGCGACTCGCGAGGCGGCCGAAGCAGTTGGAGCGAAGTTGCTATGACGGGGCCTTCGGGAGGCGTCACGGCGACGGAGCGGCTGCTTGTGGAGTTTTGCGAGCGGTCGTTCCTGAAGCTCTGGAGCTATCCGAATCCGTACAAGGATGACGGCACGAGTTGTGCGACCTGTTGGCCGTATTCGGCGACACCGTGTTCATCTTCTTTGACCGCGAAAACCAGCTGCCCGAAATACCCGACAGAGATCCACAGATTCTGTGGGACCGGTGGAAGCGCAATGTCATCGATCGCCAGATTAGGACCGCGCACGGGGCAGAGAGTTATGGTCGGATCTGGTGTTTGGGTGAGGCAGGGATTTGAAGGCGGTGGCGGTTTAGCTGAGAATGTTGCTTGTCCAGAGTAACAACCAGCCAAACCGGAATCCACCACCAATGAAGAAGGTTACAGAAGAAACGAGCGCGGGTAAATCGGAAGCACGGCCCAGCGGCCTTGACGATTTGATTCAACAAGGCGCCCGGCAGATCATCCAGCAAGCGATTGAGGCGGAGTTGACGACATTGCTCGAACGCTACGACAACGTGAAGACTCTCGATGGAAGACGGGCCGTGATTCGCAATGGCTACCTGCCTGAGCGCGAGGTTGTGACCGCGATTGGCCCGGTCACCGTGAAGGTGCCGAAGGTCCGCGATCGCTCGGGCTCGGGCGTGAAGTTCAATTCGAACATCGTGCCGCCCTACATTCGGAAGTCGCCCCGCGTGTCGGCGGCATTGCCCTGGCTGTATCTACGTGGCGTGTCGACCGGCGACATGGGCGAGGCGCTGAGCGTGCTGTTGGGCGAAGAGGCCAAAGGTCTTTCGCCCAATGTGGTCAGCCGTCTAAAGGCTCAGTGGGCCGACGAGCACACTTTGTGGAATCAGCGTGATCTGTCAAACGCGCGGTGGGTCTATTGGTGGGCCGATGGCATCCACACGGGGCTGCGCAGCGACGATTCGGACGGCCAGTGCTTGTTGGTCATCATCGGCGTCAAGCCTGATGGAACGAAAGAACGCGTGTCGATCGGCGATGGTTTCCGCGAGTCGAAGGACGCTTGGTGCGAGCTCTTGCTGGATCTGAAGGCACGAGGCCTGCAAAGCGGTCCGCTGCTCGCGGCCGGCGATGGGGCAATGGGTCTGTGGGCGGCATTGGCTGAAGTGTTTCCAAAGACCCGGCACCAGCGCTGCTGGTTCCATAAGACTGGAAACATTCTCAGCGCCTTGCCTAAATCCCAGCATGGTCGGGCCAAAGCTGGCCTGCAGGAGATCTGGCAAGCCGCCACACGCGAGGAAGCCCTCGCGGCCTTCAACCGCTTTATTGACGCTTATGCGGCCAAGTATCCGAAGGCGACGGAGAAACTCGTAAAAGACAGTGATGAGTTGCTTGCCTTCTATGACTTTCCTGCCGAACACTGGCAGCACTTGCGAACGACCAATCCCATTGAGTCGACCTTTGCCACCGTTCGGCATCGAACAACTCGCACGCGCAATTGCGTTTCGCGTCCGACCTTCCTTGGCCTCGCATTCAAGCTGATTGAGTCGGCGGAAAAATCGTGGCGGCGCATTCGTGCGCCCGAAAAAGTCGCCTCCCTGCTCGAAGGAGTTCCTTTCAAAGACGGGCTACCGGTGACTGACAGCACACCGGCTCAGCAACCGCTTGCCGCCTGATCAGACCAAACTCTCCAAACACCACATTTGACTTTATCTCCGGGGCAGAGCGCTACATCCGCAGCGGCAGGCCGATCTTTCTCGATGCAAAATGCGAAAGGCCGTTTCCGGTGCCCTTTAATAAGGACGAAGCGGTCATTCACAAGATAATCGTGGCTCACGGGGCGAAGGAGGCCTGCGAACGCGCATCCCCGCAGAACGTCTACGGCAGCCTTGCGATCACCTACATGGAGACCGGTGGAGGCCCAACCGATCCGTTCCAAATTGAGATCGACAGACACAAGCCGGTCCATGTGCTCGATAGCCACAACATGCCCATCGTGCTGCGCGAGCTGGATACAGTCAGCGACTTTGCGGCCTATCTCGACGAGAAGGTCAGGGCCGCTGCTGCTTTCGACTATTTGAGCTACTGCGGTGAAGAAGACCTTCTCGGTCACTATCTCGTCAACTACGACTCCGCGACGAAGCGGCATGTCATCGGGCCGAAGGGCAAGGACGGGGGCAGGAGCAAGGTCAACGGCGTGATGATCGGCGAGGGCCAGTGGCGCGACTTTGTGCAGACCGGCGTCTACCAGAACACCAGAAAGGAAGACGGAATCTCGTACTTCTGGGACAGGCTGATCCAACGGACGTGCCAGAACAGTTTGGAGGGTACGCTCGGCGGCAACTCGAATATCGCGCGTGGTGAAAGTGCCATCTACGAGATGGTCAAGGAGCCGCGGTTCATGCGCCGGGGCCTGTCCGCGAAGATGCTTACCGCAGTCGAGCGCTTCCCGGACGCGGGGTCGTTCACCCGGCAAGTGACCTTCTTGCCCTCGTTCACGCCGAATTTCGGCTATGTCCTTCTGCAATTGCGTGTTCCTGAAGAAATCCGCACAACGGCGGATTTTCGTGAGAAGCGGCAAGCGTTGCTGGAAATTGCCTGCGGCGCGGCGAAGAACAAGTTTCCGAACCTCGTGAAGGTTATCGGCATCGGCATCGAGGCACCGAAGTTCTCAGACGGCACGGTTGCCGAGGACTTCATTCTCATGCCGTGCGGGACTTGGACCGACGAGCGGAAGACTCACTATGAAGAGTTGAACCGGGACTGGAATTTCTTCGAAACTCCCGAACTGCGGCAGTTCAAAGATCGCGTCACACAGTTCGTTCAGCCGCCGCGTTCGAACGAACGAACAAAATCCGGAAAGACCGGTCGCAACAGTCCATGCCCGTGCGGCTCAGGCGAAAAGTTCAAGAAATGCCACGGGCGATAGCAGCGAGCGTCAACAGCCGATGCTCTGCAGGCGAGGCTGCCGAAGTGCAGCGTTCGAAAGCTGTCCGACCGCGCGCTCCGTCTCCATTTCACGCGTAGGGTTTGAACTGGCGAAAGAAACTGGGCGATTCGATCGGCTAGCAGTTCCCAAATCTGAACGACGCAGGCAGCGTGACGCCGTGCCGTGTTTCGTCCCGATATAGATAAATGCGCTTGGCGCAGCCGATTCACTGCGAGCATCAATGATGTGTCAGGACATAGGCCCCAACGCCGAGAACGCAGAGGATGAGCCAAAAATTTCTGAGAGCAAATTTCAGTATTGCCAGCGCGATCATCAAGCCAACTGCAATCACCCCAAGCCCGACAGCGAGGGTGACTAGCTGTTGTGCCGGAACATGCCCGTACACGCCTGCGATGATGAGTCCAACGATCGCAAGTACGACAAAACCGCCAAAGGTGCTCCCCGATTTTCCGCTTTTACTTGGAGCTGACTGTGACGAGGTGTAATTGGTTGTGTTCGCGTTCGAATGAAAAAGCGGAGTAGTGGGCGGAGGTTGGCGACGCTGATTAGCCGCATTCCGCTGGTCCATAAATGCACGCTCGTTCCTGGCAATGTGGGAATTTGTCGGCGCGCCTGGCGTCCTCCCAATGTCGCGCTCCTGCCGCTGCCACGCTGCGTATTCTTTATAGTTTCTCGCCTCATGCTCTTTCATGATCGGGGGCTCACCAGTTGTAACCCAGCTTCCAGTCCGGCAAAAGCGGGCGAGCTGGGTAAAGCGTCCGCTACTCAGAACTCTGGAATCGTCGCGCTATCAGCGAATTCTACATATCGTTATTTTTGGCTTCATGTAAGTGTGACTCGACACTGCGAATCAGCAGGCCGACAATCAATAAGGCTAGTCGTTTACCTGCAATGCGTTACGGATTTCGAGGCGAATGGCGATGGGATAGGGGAAATTGGCGGGAACAGCCATGTTAGGCAGATTTGCGTTGATTGTGGGACGTAGCGCGAGTTTGAAGTTTCAACGGACGCGCTGCCCCTTGTAATGGGACGGAGATAGATTTCGACGTGGCCTTTTGAATGTGGATGTATTGCCTAGCGCGCTAGGGGCGCAGGAAATCTGGCCGAAGCCCCTTGTCGAGAGCGAAGTGCACGTCCTAGCGTCCGGCATGAGTATGCCGGCTAGGTCCGCTAGCGCGCGAATGCTGCCCGATAACGAAATGGTAGCCGGAGGTGCGTACCCGCTGAGCGGCCGCGTCGATCCGCAGTCAACCTTGTTCTGTCGATCAATACGCGGTGGGCTCACTGTCTCTGACCGGCGTTGCGCTGACCGTCGAGTGGCGATGCAACAACCGCTGCGATCGGAAGCAGGTCCCAATTTTGGCCTCTTTTGAAATCAGAGTGGGTGGTTGTGCGGGTCAAGGGCGGGCGTGAGCCCGGCGCAGCGAACCCTTGAGGCGCTTTGAATCGACAAGCTGGGACATGGCTGGTTGCGGCAGAATGCGGCAACCAGCCATGCAAGACAAAGCGAACAATGACGAATCAACTCTTTGAAGCCGCCCTGGGAATCAAGGCACCGTGGTACGTGCAAGGTGTCGACTTTGATACGGCCAAACGACAGCTGACGATTGCTGTGGACTTTGTCGCAGGAAGTCGCTTCGCCTACCCCGGGCTCGCCGGTGAGCACCCAGTGCACGACACGCAAATCAAGCGGTTGCGCCACCTGAATTTCTTCCAGCACGAGTGCTATCTTGAAGTGCGAGTGCCGCGCGTGCGCTTGCCCGATGGTTCGGTGCGGCTGGTCGAGCCGGAATGGGTCGGCCAGCTCGACGGTTTCACGTTGCTGTTCGAGGCGCTGGTGCTGATGCTGGCGCAGCAGATGCCGTTTGCCGCAGTGGCGGGCATCGTCAATCTGTCGTGGCATCGGGTGCATGCCATCTGCTCGCGCTATGTGGAACTCGCGCTGGCGTCGGCGAACCTGTCGGACGTCAACTCGGTGGCCATCGACGAAACCTCGGACCGGCGAGGCCACGAGTATCTGACGCTGGTCGCCGATATGCAGGCTCGGCGCGTCGTATTCGTCACGCCCGGCCGTGACGCGAAGACGATTGAGAGCTTTGCGGCCTACCTTAGCCAACATCACGGCACGCCGGAGCAAGTGAGCTCCGTGAGCATCGACATGTCGCCCGCCTTCATCAAAGGCGTCGGCGAACATCTGCCCAATGCGCGAGTGACGTTCGACAAGTTTCACGTCGTCGCCCATGCCTCCAAGGCGCTTGATACGGTCCGGCGCCAACAACAGAAAGCCGACCCAGAACTTAAAGGGATGCGCTGGACACTGCTGAAGGACGCCGACAAGCTGAACCTTGCGCAATTGACGGACCTCGAGGCGCTTCGCAAGCAGTACACCACCAAGCGAACGGCCCGCGCCTGGTCGTATCGCGAGCAGTTGCGCGAGATTCTCGAACGCAAGCAAATTCATGTCGTCTCCGAATTGTTGCGGCAGTGGTGCACCACGTCATGCGTTCGAAAGTCGAACCGATGAAGGAGGTCGCACGGTTGATTCGCCGACACTTTGACGGCATCGTTGCGTGGACCCAGACCCGACAGACCAACGGCTTTATCGAAGCCATCAACGGCTTGTTTCAGGCCGCCAAGCGCAAGGCGCGTGGCTACACGCGCTTCTCAACCATGCGAACGGTGCTGTTTCTTATCGCTGGCAAACTCGACCTTTCCGCATTCAACTCACATGCCCGCTGAAGGCCGTTACCCACTCCGTTTTCAAAAGAGCCCAATTTTGTCTAGAGTCGTTGCCAGCCTCTCGGTTGCCGTTCATCGAGGCGTAAGCTATCAACGGCCGGGCGCGGGTGGAAGGGCCGTTCAAAGTCCCGCCACAGTATTCGGTCGACCGGCCGTGCACGGCGATTCCGTTGACAAGGTATTGTTTTCGCAATGTCGATTCACGACGGTCTGGCCGCGTTTGCCACACAAATTGAGCCGCAATATGGTTTAAGTATTCGTAAGGAGCTTGATGGGGTTGCTTGGCCGACCTAGTGTGGCCGGCCGAAACTGCCCAACCGCAGCGTTCAGATCAACGAAGGCTATGCGGATGTTTTCTTTGTCCTTGAACGCGCATGACCACTACATCGCAAGACGTTATCTGACCCGGTGGCGTTCGGCTTTGCAATGAGATCTGCTCTTTCAGATGGGGCTGGCTTCCGCCGCGATCCCACAAATCAAGCACGAGAAGGAAACCGAACGTCACGTTTGTCGTCTGGTAAGCCGCGGTTTGAAGACCGTAGGATCGCAGTAGGCTATCGTGATCCATCTCGGTCATCGTGCGTTTCACCTCGGTGATGGTGCTCACACCCGATGCAGAAAAGTACACGTCGGCACGCCCAGCTCCTTGATCGCGAACTTCCATTTTCACGTGGTCCCGAATGCCAGACATTCTTAAAAACCGGAAATAATCTCGCTGAATAACATTCTCAAGCGGCAGCTCATCCGGTCGTCGGATAAAAAGATACGCTCCGTCCGGATCGCTGGCTGTACCGGTCTCATGTCGATGGCACAGGAAGTAAACAGAAAGGATAAAGACTGCCGTGAAGAGGGCCCGCGCATGACGCAATGTCGAGAATTCGGTGTTTCGCTCCATTTGGGTGAGAATGCCCATGACGATTTGCTCGACCACAGGATTCTCATCAAGCGACAGATCGAGCAAGGTTGAATGAAGCAACGCTCCGAGACCTTTCCTGGCGTCTAAGGGAACCTGGCCGGCATCAAAAATGGCTTGGAGTGTCCGGCCTTCACTCCTACCCGGGAAAGGGCGGTGCAAAACACTGCTCTCTCGCGCTTGTTCCACTGCGTGCCGCATAGCTTCTGCATCTGGCAGAAGGGCGGAGTGCTCGTTTTCCTCGATCCACTGGTCGAGCTCATCCAGATGTCTTCTGTGCGCGAGCAACGAGGCAGTTAATCGCGGACGGATGACCAGATCAAGCCCAGTATCGCCACCTTTGAGGAGGATGGAGCGACTCGCTTGATAGACGGCGAGCAGTTCGTTTTCGATGGCCAAAGCGGCATTCAGCCACACTTTTTTGTTGAGCTGATTCTCAAGGGTGCCGAGTTTTGACGCCAGCAACGTCCAGTGCAAACGCTCACGCGACTGCGCGCCCAACCAGGATGGTTGCGAATCGTCTTCGGCTCCGAGGTAAGCGCAATACGTCCAGGCAGCATCGGCCAAGCCAGCGATGTCGGTGGTGGAAGTTGCAGTGAAACCCTCCCGCTGTACCTTCACAAGGATGCCAACACAGCGAACGTAGAGTTCCGCGTCGACACGATGTTCACTGGACTCGGACGCGATGCTGAACCAATGCAATGCCGTTTCGAACGATTTCGCAGCTGACTCTTGCGTAGTGGCGTCGAAGCCCGTTGCCAATGCGGCGAAGCCTAACTCCATTGCGGCCTCGTCCTTTGACTCAGGCATTTCCAGAAGTTCGATGAGCTTATCTCGGAATTCCGGTTCTGGAGAGTGTGCCAAAACCACGCCAAGTATCTTAGCGACGTGCCGAAGGAAATGAGGGTCGTCGCTGACGTCCACGTCTGTGAGACGACCCTTCAGTTGATGCAGCAGCCCTTTCTGGCGCTGCGCAATAAGTAGAGCGCCGTGAAGAGCTTGCGCTCGTACGCCGTAGCTCAACCCTCTATCGTCAATCAGTTCCAGGAACGCCTTCCACATGCGTCGTCGCAGTGTTTCGCTGGGATCCCGTCTCGAGACAATTTCGACAATCTCCGCCAAAGCGGCGGGGTCTCGCGTTGCGGAGACGAGCTCCACCGCCGAGTCGTCTGCAAGCGCCTCCCCAGCTTGCGAATAGAACCAGGAGAAGAGCGTGGCAGCATGAGGGCCATGCGACTCCTGTCGCACCAATTTGAGGAGGGCGTCGCGGTCCATACCCAGCGAGTGGATACGATTCATTTGCCGACTGGCGGCGTGCAACGAGTCTGCGTCGGTCATGATCTGCCCTAGAACAGCGATGCTTCGCCTCTAGCATGTCGCCGATGGGAGAGGGGCACAACGTCGTCCAACTCTGGCCGATAGATGGTGCCGATAAACACTTGGACACCCCCCATCTCGTGTGCCACTCGTGACACGTTAGCAAGCATCTCGTGGAAGTCGGCGTCGATGACCTCCTCCGCTCCTGGTGAGTCAAGGAGCAGAAGCCCCGGATGCCTTCCTAAGCCCCGTGCCCGAGCGACCTCGACGGCGGCAAGGGCAGCCGCGATCTTGACTCGCAACCGCTCACCCTTTGTCAGCCTTGAGAAGCTAGTGTCTGCTGCTCCCTGGATCAGCTTGAGGTGCCCTTGGCTGTTCAAAGTGGCTTGGGTCAAATTTCTGACACCGAATCTGGTCGATAGGCGCTCGATGGCGTCGCCCACGTCGCGGAGAATTTCCGTTTGTAGTCCATCTATTACGGCCCGGGTCCTTTTCTCTGCTGCGTCGAGAACGACTTTGTCCCGCAAATCCAGAGGACTTGGAGCGTCCGAGGAGTCACCTAGCAGCGCTTTCAGTGTTCGCGCAGTGGCGTCAAGCTCGGCGAAGCGAAGTTCCACGTCGTCGCTTTTCTCGCTCAGCGTGATTTGAGCAGCATCCAGTTCGGAAACGAGCGCGTCGCGCGTCGTATCGAGTTCCTTCAGATGGTCGCGTGCCGCAGCGACGTCGGTGGCGACGAGCCTGAAGGCACTGCTGATGTCCTTTAGATCCTTTTCCGCCTCTTGCAAGCGAGCATCCTGTTGTTCATCCTCCGTAAAGGGGAGGGCAGATTTGCAAAGGAGGCAATGCTCGTCGTTCGGGGGCGCAAGATGCACGTGAAAATCTGCTTCGCACGCTGGGCAGCGCTCCGGGCGAAGGTTTCGGAAAACATAACTGGCATCGCGCTCGTCCTTGAGTTCCTGCACGAGTCGCGCCTGGGTCAGTTTTTCGGTGCGGATTCGATCGTGATGCTCGAGCAACTGCTGTAATGTTTGACGCGCGACGCCTATCTCGGAAAGCTTTTCGGCAAGCTGCGCATCGAGCGAGGACGTGCGTCGACGGAGATCAGCTCGCTCCGCTGCCGACGACGATTTGCCACCGATGGAGGCTAGATCCTCTTCGACCCTCCGCAGACTGGCACGCACGCCAGCAAGTGGGTCGCTCGCAGGTCGTGCTGCAGGCGCCAAGATTTTCTTTGCGGCCGTAATCGCGGTAAGGGTGGAGACCCAAGGCATTCCGATAAAAAGCTGCAATAGCCGGAGCGGAAGCCCGTCTATAAGCAATTCCCCGAAAAGCGCCTTGCTTTCGGCGTTGCCGCCGATGGAGAGTGCGCCGGCAACGGCTGGCCAGCTATGCTCGTAAGGCGTGCCGGCTTCATTAACTGCATGTAACTTGGCGAAGCCGAGCTCTTCCATGAAAAGCGTTTCCACATGACCTTTTAGCCCAGAGAGGAGGCCATCGTAGAGGACCGTCCATTCGGTATCTGAACGCCTGGACAGCCTTGCTGTCCCGCTCGAGCTCTGGTTCCCGCTCTCCTTTTCCACTGAGATCTGGTATTCGATTTGATCGACGCGCAAATCGACAACTATCCTGGACAGCCAACGCCATACGTCCGGCTTGATATCGTTCGGAAATTCACCTTGCAGTGCAGCCTTCAAGATGTTCAGCACGGAGGATTTGCCGCGACTATTGACTTCCGACATTACTGCCCAGAGGCCGGTTCCCAGGTCCTGCCAGTCGAAGTGGAATGGACTGCGTCCGGTGACTTCCTCTTTCACCCCCGAAAATGAAATGGAGGTAAACGCAACCTTCCGGGCGCGTGGCGCCGTCGCTTGTGCCCTGATACCGTGCCGTCGCAGGGTGTCCTCGACGGCCGATCTGTCCGTTTGCGAAGCAGTGGCGATGTCGTCCAGCCACTCGCTCTCGCTGGTCAACTTCGCGTTTGGTCCTTGTGTGCTCATGCTAGTTCCCTCGTCAGCCCATCCAGTCTTGCTTTTACCTTATTTGCAATACTCGGTATGACAGAACCCTGCGGCGTGTTGCTGTATTCCTCGTGTTCGTACTGCCAGCCCTTCAGCTTGGAGCCACTCTTGGCAGCAGCCACTTTCATCGCCAAACGAACCCGATCCCTGTACCACTGAAGGTCGGGAACTTCAGTCATGGCCGTATCGAGAAATGAAAAAGCCTTCGGATAAAGGTGGTAGTCGTACCGCCGGTTTTCTCCGTCTTTCACCAGTTTCATGGGGCGTACCAGCCCAAAGGCGTGTAGGGTGGAGAGCGCGGTTTCAATCTTCTGGTAAGCGCCGAAGTGCCAGCGCACCATGCTGATGACCCGTACTGAAGGTTCCTCATTGGCGAAGATACGGTCCACCTCGTCAAGCAAGCTCGTATCGTGGTCGGCCTCATAGAGATCCAGCAGCGCATCGGCGAGATAATCGGGATAGCGGACCAGGAAGTCGATTGCCATTAACCGTTTCTCACTTTGGAAAAGATGCGTAGCCTCGTCCTCGGTTGGCTTTTCTAAAGCCTGGCTCCCTCCAGCCAAGATGAATAGCAAACGCAAAGCGTCCCTGTGTCGGGTACCGCGCTCGGGCGACGCGGGATGCATAAGATTAGCCGCGGTTGCGTTGGACATCATTGCCGCCTTATTCAAATCTTGAATTCTCGGGGTTAATCTACGAAGGATAACGGAACCAGCCGAGGATTTCTTAAGTCGTGGCCAGATTCAGAGCGCTCGATATTGCTACTTGGCGACACTGTAATACGTGGTCAATACTCGTGCACGTGGCTGGCCAGTTCTGTCGTCGCGTATCCGTCGCGGTATGCCAAACGGTTGAATTCTACCGTGCGGGTCGCCCGCTCTTAGGCTGATAACGGCACGTCGAGCTCCGGTCATGTGAATTTGGCGTGTGCCTCGCACGGGCTTCTTACATGTCCGCGCTGAGAGACGCCTTGCCATGCCGGTGAGGTCAAGCGGATGATCGTGCTGGCGAGCGAACTGGTCTCCAATTGACCAATGATCTCGTTGGTGAGCGCGGCCTACGCGGCTCTTAACGCTCGCGGGACTGTGATGCCGGCGAGAAAGCTGAACTCTCCGACACCCGGCGTGAGCGCTGCCCGCTGTCCTCATGAAGACATGAAGAATAGACAGAATCGCGTTCGCCACCGACAGCGTACTTGGCCGGGTCGCAGTCGCTAGGCTGGCAGCTTGACCGAGCTTGCTTAGCACAATGATTGCGATCGAGTATGCCGTCAAACTTGATGCCGGTCGTTTGGATCGCGGGCGGCAAGGGTGCGCCGCCGCAGCAGCCTGAGATGGTACTCCCAGTAGCGCCTTTGAGTCCACGCGGAGCGCGATCGCTGTCCGGGCGTGGGGCATGAGCGGTTACAGCGCCGTCATGCCGTTGGTCAATCCTGGGCGAACGCCAGCCGTGAGGATGCTCGTTTCCCGAAGCTCCCGGGCATCCTCACGTATTTTCACCTTAACGCGACTTTGCCAAAGTCGGAATCAGTAGGAACGGTTTCTGAGTTTTGCTGGCGTGAAGGGTGGTCGTTCCCGCAAAAGTAGCCGCGGGTCGATCCTGTTCATCGTTATGAATGAAGGGTCCGCATCCGCGCATCGGGAACTTCATGTTCGACAGTCGTGCGACATCCAGGTTATGTTCGTAGTCACGCCCGCGAACCGAGAGGCCCAGCCGGTAGCCTGCCGGGATTGCAATCGACGTCGGCCAAATCTCCACATCAACCTCGACTGGCAAGCCAGGAACCAATGGCTCATGGGTATCGTGCGTGTGATATGGCCGGTACGGCTCGCTGAGCGCTGGGTCCGTCTTGCGGTGCGACACTCGCAACCAGCCCTGTGCAAGCGGCGCGTTCGGATCCAGCGCACCACGAAACAGAACCTCCTTCCCATCCGGTGCGAAAACGCGTGCCACGAGGAAGAGGTCAGCGTCATCCGTAGACGACGAGACAAAGAGCTTGGCGGCGAGCGGCCCCGCAATTTCTAGGGGCTCAGGGAGTGGGGCGGTGAGGAAATCAATACCATCTCCCATTGCGTCGAACGGACTCGCAACGTCGGCTTCACTTGCGGTGGCCGACAGTTGCTTGTTGACAAGGTCGAGGTAAAGCCGGTTCCAGACGGTATTCGAAAGCGGCCAAGCCGAATCCGTGCGATCTTCAAACTTGCCGTGAACATCTCGAAGCCGATACTGCACGCGCGGACGCGAGGTCCATCCGTTGGATTCGCCCTTCAGGTAGTAGTTGAGGAAGCCTTTCTGGAGTTGTACGCCGTAGTCCGTGTAAAACTCGGCCCAGTGCTCGCCGTCGTGGAGTTCAAGCCACTTGTCCTCCGAAGCGCTACGCACAAAGCCCTCGATGTTCCCTCTCAGATGCAGGCCGTGTCCTCCCCAGTTCCCTGCGGACAGCAAGGGCACCTTGATCTTCGAAAAGTCCGGCGACCGCTCGCGATAGCTGAATCCGTCCAGCGGATTTTCGACGATACTTTTCCAGTCGCTGACACGGCGTTTGGCAAGCTCTTCGTCGCTGAGAGTCTCATCGCCGCAAACGAGAGCCCCCGTGAGGCGACTGCGTGGACCCTTTTCACCGCGTCCATGCTGGACCG
This sequence comes from Caballeronia sp. S22, assembly GCF_964261745.1. Lineage (NCBI taxonomy): Bacteria > Pseudomonadati > Pseudomonadota > Betaproteobacteria > Burkholderiales > Burkholderiaceae > Caballeronia > Caballeronia sp. S22. The sequence continues at coordinate 45,614 of NZ_OZ180036.1, forward strand.
TCTGAACTTGCATTTCAGCCCAGTCACGCGGGAAGGTTGACCGGATTCCACCGTGATACGTCAGGTCACGATAACGATCGGAATACCCCTCCCAGATGCAGATTGCAGCGAGGCTCGGCGGCTGCAGTGCAGCGACGCGCCACTGGTTCGCGGCGAAATAAGATACGCCGTTCAGACCGATCTTGCCGGTGCACCATTCCTGTTTGGCCGCCCACTCGATGCAGTCGTAGAGGTCCTGCGTCTCGCGCGGCGAAGCGCAGTCAATGACGCCTTCGGATCGGCCCGCGCCGCGGGAATCAACGCGCACACATACGTAGCCGTCCGGCACCCACTTTTCCGGATCCACCACCTCCCAGTTCTGGTACTGGTTCGAGGACCCCTGGACTGCGTCCGGAAACCGATCCTCGAGGATCTTCCACGCAGTGGAGTAACCGTCCTGGAACGACAGGCCTTTTCCGTACGGGCCGTAGCTGAGAATCGCAGGGTACTGTCCAGGGCCGGCGGGGCGGAAAATGTCCGCTCGAAGCACTACTCCGTCGTCCATCGCGATGGGCACATCCCACTCGATGACCATCTGTTCTGGTTGAAGTTTATTTGGTTCTGTCATTTGGTGCTCCATGGAGGACGTCCATCCCGTCAGAAAGATGGACGATGAAAATGCCTAGTGATTGAGGATCGGTGCCCGATGGATCTGCGCAAGCCGGGTGTTCAAGACATCTGTTTGTCTATTCCATCGACGCGCGTGGAGACGGCGCTTCGCGGATGCTTCAAGCGAACCCATTTGATGACGATTGCTGCACACGAAACCAGAACAGGTAAGCACATCAGCATCGCGACCTGTGTCAAAGTCCATCCGCGACTGAGCAGATAGGCGCCCACAAAGCCGCTCAGGATTCCGCCCAGACGACCGCATGCGCTCATCCAACTGGTTCCAGTTGCTCTGACGTCGGTGGGATAAGTTAAAGCCGCCAGTGCGAAAATGCCCGATCCGGACCCGCCGATAAAAAAGCCGGTAGCAGCTGTCAAAATACCCAGAAACACTGCGTCATGAACTGCGGCACCTAGAGAGAAAAACGCGATCGCGCCAAAAACGAAGGCACCGGCGAGCGCTAGATGTGGGTTCCAGCGATCCATGAGCCAACCGAGTGAAAGCACTCCTATCACGCCGGCAGTCTGGAAGATGCCCAGAATCACGGCGCCGTGCTGGGGAGAGAAGCCCGCATCGGACAAGAGCATCGGCAACCACCCTAGCAGGATGTAACCGGAAAGAGATACGCAGAAGAATGCAAGCCACAGCATGACGCTTGATAAGCCGAACAGCTTCGACGGTGCCGTGGTACGTGGAATCGGTGCACTGACGCGTGCCGATGTTTCTCGGGCGACGGCTTCCGCATACGGCAATTCATTACCTGCGACGCGTTGCAGGAGCCGTTCAATCTTGGCGGGCGACCGTCTCCGGATAACCATGAAGTGAATGGACTCGGGCAGGGCGAGTACCAGCACCGGTACGAGCAGGAGGGAGAGCGCGCCGCATACATAAAAGACGCTCGGCCATCCCCAATGCTTCATCAGCATGGCGGCCGCAAAGCCACCTGCCGCCGAACCGAGGGTGAAGCCACACAATACGGATGTAACGGTTGCGGATCGGTTTCGAGCCGGCGCATATTCGGCCGCCAGGGTGGATGCGTTCGAGATTGTGGCGCCCAATCCCAGCCCAGTGACTAGCCGAAGTGCAGCGAGCCATGTCACGTCTGGGGCAAGCGGAGAGACAAGCGTGAGAACGCCAAACCATGCCACGCCGATGATAAGGACCACCTTCCGGCCATACCGGTCCGCTAGTGGACCGCTTAACAGAGCACCGATCGCGACACCCATCAGGGCAGCGCTGACCAGGGGGCCGAGGTCACGGCGGGACACATGCCAGTGATTGGCAATGGAAGGAGCGACGAAGCCAATCAACGTTGTATCGAAACCGTCAAGCACGACAATCAAGAAGCAGAGAATGGCAACTTTTGCGTGAAACCATCTGAACTTCTGTGAATCAATCAACTGGTGAAGCCCGCCTGCGCGGCCCGTTGGCGAAATTTCCATCGTCTCCTCCATTGTCAGCACTTCGTCGTGACGAAGAGTCGTGTTCGGCTCGCAGGTGGACAACAACATGCCGCCCCGCGATCCTATTTAAATTATCGTTTGATAATCTACCAGGGAAAATGCCAGGTCGTATTAACTCGGTAACGCCTCATGGTTTGTCGTTCCTTAAGTGACGACCCGCGATCGTCGTCTAGCTGGTTGGGGTGGTATGCGGTTCCACGCCTGAATTCCAGACCACTCGCGTCAGAACCACTTTCGCAGGCCCGCACCGATGGCCAGCTGGTTGTGGCCAATCGTTGCTGGATTGGTAAGCGGGCTGCTGTTTATGCCGGCTCCAAGAATGCCTTGCGATTTGTTGTTTGCATATCCAACGTCTGCATAGAGGGTTGAACTCTTCGACAGGAAGTAGTTCATCCCCACCTTGTAGATATCCCCGCCCGCACTGCTTTTACGCAGATCCTGCACGTGCATCCAGTCACCCGATAACGCAAACGCGGGCGTGACGTACCAGCTCTCGGAGACGTAGTACCAGTTCTGGTTCGCGCCGGTCGTGGGATTGCGGAATTTGGTGTAGTTGAGGCCCGTCCTCGTTGAACCAATTACGTAGGTTGCGCCAACTGTAAAGGCCTGCAGCCAGGTGTTGTCCGTCAAGCCCGTCGGGTCCTTTGCGCTGAAATAGCCCGAGACCAGTCCGAGTGTTCCGTTTGTCCAGTTGAGGTTTGCCGACCACGTCGACTTATTCTGTACATCACCTGCTGTCCCGCCGAACGAGTACAGGGCGCTCCCACTGAACCCATAGGTATTTGCTGGGATACTCACTTTGATTGCATTGTTCACCCACAAGTACATCAAGCCGCCGTTGACGGCACTGTTGACGCCGGCGGCTGCTCCAGGAAGCCCCAGCTTCGGGTTCAGGTTCGAGGAGTTCTGCAGCATCGCCGACGACAACGATGCAAAGTTAGAGAATCCGGTTGCATCGGAAGTCATCATAGCGTCGTAGAGTGGGGACCAAACTCGACCAAACAGAACAGTCCCGACTGGGCTTACCACCCCGACGTTTGCGCTTCGATCAAACAATGAGTTGGTATCGTTGGGAAAGGGGAGTGCGAAGTTGCCTGAACCGGTCGCTGCATTGAAGCCACTCTCAAGTCTGAAAGTGATTTTCGTCCCAGCCCCGATATCCTCGACTCCGTACATGCCCCATCGACTTGTGAATTCATTACCCGATACCAACGAAACTGCACTAGCTGCCTTACCAGTAGCGGGGTCCGCACCCGCAGAGGTTCGATAGTTGATCCCCGTATCAACCTGCCCGTAAAGCGTGATGCTTGACTGGGTATGCCCTGTTAGCGGCACCATTGCAGCTAGGCCAGTTAGAAGGTGGGCGGCTACGAGGCGTCTCGATGGACGTCGCAGCCGAGGCCTTGCGTTACGGACTCGATCGATGGCAGTGCAACGGTGCATTCCTGTCTCCTTTTAAATAAGGTGTACTATGTATTTGTTTTGAAAAATCGTGTGACGGTTGATCTGGCTACGCCCGGAGATGCGCTCGCCGACAGCAACTCGATGCTCAACAAACGTCGAGCCGCTTGGCGCGTCGAATCCGAAAAGGAGCGATGTCAACCGCGCGTTGGCGACGACTTCTTGCCATAAAACATCAGCCACTGGACCGATCCCTTCGAGACACGTACCCTCTTTCCACCTCTAGTCTCGAGACGACGATAGTCATGCAGGAAAGGTCCGACAAAAGCCGATGCGTTAGCCGGCTGTCATAGTTGTGCGTTCGTTAGTGATCGTTCGATCAATATAAGTGTACGTGAACGTGAACGCAAGTTGCGTTCTGTTAGGTCTAACCCTACGTAAACGCCCGCATTCGCTACCGAGTCCGTTCGAATGGGGCAGGAAATCGGACTACAGCCCAAAGATCGCTAGGGTCTGGATGCCACTGGCTATGCGCGTGAGAAGGAAGGGTCATCTGGGCGACGGATGAGTGCACAAAGTCTTGATAGTGTCACCCGTGCAACAGGCATCGAGCAGCAAATCGTGCTCATCGCCGTCGTGCGGACAAAACAGTCATATGCACCGGTCAGCGGCGCACCGGACGGGCGGGGGATGTTCAAATCGCGGCTTCTAAATATGCAATGGCGGCGGCCGAAGTCTCGGCGGCAAGGGTTTTCCAAGGCATCGACACGAGCGCTCCGTCGTTACCACTTGCTTTCCCGACAACCGCTGAAGCAATGATCTGAAACGAAAAGGTAGCAATCAACTCGGTGCGAGCGGTCTTCAGTGGCGGCAGAACCGAGGTAAGGACCGCACGATACTGCAGGTAAATATGCCGACGGCCGAGAGAACCTATTTGACTGAGCGCAGGGTCCTTTACCCGGCGATCGAACAGCACCTTGTGCAGTGCTTCATTGCGACAAAAGCTCTTCACCAATACGTCTACCAGAGCGACAACAAGGCTCCGAATATCGGTGAACTGTTCCTCTTGCAATCTTTTGATGGCGGCCTGCTCGATCCGGTCGGTCACCTCCTGCTTGATGACGGCCAGAATGTCTTCCTTGGCGCGAAATCGACGATAGATATTGCCCACTGGCAAACCCGCTTTCTCCGCCACGGCAGCGATTGAGAACCCGTCTATGCCGTCGGTTCGCAGGACCAGTTCTGCAGCGGAAATAATCTTGGCCAGCGCTTCACGGCTCCGGCGCTGCAGCGGACGAAGCACGTGCGGAGAGTCCTCAAAGCTGAGAATGTCGGGGGGCATGGCTTGCATTGTCGAAGACTGGCGGCTTTTTTGTCAGGATAGGGAATTGCCACGGCACAAGGGCAAGGTACGAGGGTTAGTATAACGCAGGCATTGTCCGCCTAGCGGGTGCTCAACCGGGCGCACTGGGCGAGTTCTCATCAGCAATGATTGCGGCATACCGTTGCCGCTCAGTGACTAGAGCACGGCTGCAATCGCTTCTCGCTTCATTCATCGAAACTCTCATCCCGTGTCGCTAACTGCGTATCGGGTCTCGCCTGTTTCGGGCCAGGCGAACCAGCACGAGCGCACCGGTGACTGTGTGAGGCTCTTCTCTGGCGTGTGTCGGCGCGTCGATCCGTTTCAAGTGCGCGATCTGCGCCGAGGTGGCCGTCGTCAGGGAGGGGCAGTGACGGCCCGTGAAATTGGGGTTCAAACAACGCCAATCTTCGCCCTATTGGCTGGTGCGCCATCGAACCAAAAGGCCGCGGGCCAGGTTCGCTTGCCACGGGCTGTTTCCTATGCCACGCAGCCGGTCGAACAACAAATGACCACGTGCGACCGAAGCGCTCGCCAGGGTTATACCTAATAAGAATGCGACTTGCGTTCGCATTTAGGTGCCAGTATATTTATCGAACGCTCATTTGAGTTGGCGCCGGTGGTCGGGGCGCGGAAGGATGATGTAGCTGTGAGCTGTCTTCTATACGACGGTACCCAAAGATGTGTCGAGAAGCCTTAGGCACTGGGTCATCTAGCGCAGTTGTTGGTTTGCGCTCTCAAAGGCGTGCACCGAACGCACTCTCGACGTCGATGGGTACTTTTCATCTACGAAAATCCGGCTCGACCGGAGACTAAATGAGTCGGAAAGCGCGCGCAGACGCAACGACTAACGACAGAATTGTGGTTCCAGTCAGAGGAAATTATGCAACTGTTCGGTCAGATGATGTACCAGCCAATGCTCCTGTCATCTTTGCTCGAGCGAGCCGCGCGCCAATACTCCGGTGTCGAGATCGTATCGCGCGGGGCTGAAGGAGACATCCACCGCTACACCTACCGTGATTGCAACGCCCGCTCTGGTCAGCTCTCGCAGGCCCTGCAAGCCTACGGAATCAAAGTAGGCGACCGCATCGGCACCCTCGCATGGAACGGTTATCGGCACATGGAGACTTACTACGGGGTGAGTGGTATAGGCGGCGTATGTCACACGATCAATCCGCGTTTGTTTCCCGACCAGATCGCCTACATCATCAACCATGCGCGGGACCGGATGGTCTTCTTTGACGCGTCTTTCGCCGCCTTGGTTGAGCAAATTGCGGCGCAATGTCCTCTTGTCGAACGTTGGGTCATGCTTAGTGAAAAAGCGTCAGTCCCGTCGAGCTTCAGTATCCGTGTCGAAAGTTATGAGGAACTGATTCACGGCTTCGACGAGGTTTTCGAATGGCCACGGTTCGATGAGAGGTTGGCTGCGGTGCTTTGTTACACGTCTGGGACCACGGGTGACCCGAAAGGAGTCTTGTATTCGCATCGATCGCTCACTCTGATGGCTTTCAGTTCGGCACTCCCCGATTCTTTGGGACTATCCGCTGTAGAGACCGTTGCTCCTGTCGTCCCCATGTTCCACGTCAATGCCTGGGGGCTACCTTTCTCCGCGCCGTTGGTCGGCGCAAAGCTCGTATTTCCCGGAGCAAAACTCGACGGGGAGTCTCTGCACTCGCTTTTTGAACAAGAGGGAGTGACCTTGTCGGCGGCGGTGCCGACGGTATGGCTCGGCTTTGTTGACTATATGCGTCGAAAGGGCAAAACAACTCAAACTTTCAAGCGGGCTATCGTCGGTGGCGCCGCATGTCCCCCGCAACTCGCCGCTTCGCTGAGCGACGTGGGTGTACACGCTGTCCATGCGTGGGGAATGACGGAGATGTCTCCACTCGGAACCGTCTGCTCGAGATCACATGCGCTGGCGCGTGCGGGAGCGGATGAATGGGCGCAAGTGAGTGCGAAACAGGGCCGAGCGCTTCCGGGCGTCGAACTGAAAATCGTCGGACCTGATGACACGGAACTCCCGTGGGATGGCACCTCAGCAGGAGAGCTGATGGCGCGCGGTCACTGGGTTGCAGACCGCTATTTCGGCAGCGATTCTTCGACCTTGCGAGGCGGGTGGTTTCCCACGGGGGATATTGCGACCATTGACCCCGACGGTTACATGCATATCACCGATAGAAGTAAGGATGTTATCAAGTCGGGTGGTGAGTGGATTTCTTCGATCGAACTGGAAAATATCGCGCTATCACACCCGGACGTCGAAAGTGCTGCGTGCATCGGCTGTGCGCATCCGAAATGGGATGAACGCCCCTTGCTGGTCGTCGTAAGGCGGGAAGGCGCATCCCTTGATGCCAGGCAACTGCTCAGCTTCTATAGCGACAAGGTTGCTAAATGGTGCATTCCCGATGACGTTGTTTTCGTACCGTCATTGCCGCTCACCGCAACAGGCAAATTGCAGAAGGTCGCTTTGAGGCAGATGTACGGTAAGCACTTCGTCGAGTCGGCTAACTAGATATGACCAACAGGTCATTCACCATTGCGACATGCATAACATATGCTTGCTGGGGGCGCGCTGATTGTGGCGCGCCCACGCGTCGGAACTGTAATCGTAGACGATGGCAGTGGTGGTATCGCCCAGGAGCCGTGCACATACGACCGCATCGGACAAGTGCACGGTCCGAGAACCGGATGACTGCTTGGCGATGTGATTGTCCCCGATGTGAGGAATTGACGAAGCCGAAAAAAACATTGACACCCGTAGGTGCGACTGGCAATAACGTTCGCGCGATGTCGATACGAAAGCCCAACGATTTACCGATGCTGATACATTGAATTCGTTTTCTGCCACAGTCCCGATCTCGCTTGTCAACGGGCTGCTTGCCGGTGCCGATCCGGCGGCCGTCGCACGTCTTGCCGAGCTATCGAGTATCCCGCATGAGTTGCTGCGCAAACCGGCAGCCAGGGTGACGCAGGAGCAGTTCTCAACACTATATCGGAGGCTCGCGCATGAGCTAGACGACGAAATGCCTGGCATTTTCAGTCGGCCGCTTCGCAATGGCACGCTCAAATATCTGTGTCTGAGTCTTCTTGACGCACCCCGCCTGGAGGTGGCGCTGCATCGGTTGAGCCAGTTTATGCATCTCCTGCTGGACGAATTTACATTCAGGTTTCGGCGCGAAGGCACTTTGTGTCGGGTTGAACTGAAGGCGACGCCGAACGGCCCCCCCTTAACCGAGCTCGGACGTGAATTGATGCTGAAGCTCGCCCACGGCGTGGCGTCATGGTTAGTCGGCCAGAAAATCCCTCTTACCGAGGTGGAGTTTGATTTCTCTTCGCCACCGCGTGCGAGTGATTACCTATACCTTTTTCCCGGACCTGTTCGATTTGGCTGCGCGTCGACCTTCATGGCGTTTGATGCGGCCTATCTGGATATGTCAATTCGCCAGCGGAAGTCCGACCTTGGTAGCTTTCTGTCGCGCGCGCCGGAGGATTGGATTTTCGTATCGTTTGCGGAACAGATGGTGTGCCATCGGGTTCGGCATTACATCGCGGGAAGTCTTCCTGCTGCCCCGACCATTGAACTCGCTGCGCGGGACTTGCACTTTTCCGTCCGAACATTGTGTCGACGGTTGTCGGCCGAGGGCACTTCGTTTCAGATGATCAAGGATGAAGTGCGCCGTGACATCGCGATTCAGCGTCTCACGCGCTCGACTGACGCGATACACATTATCGCCTATGACATCGGCTTCGATGATCCGACGGCCTTCTACCGGGCATTCCGTCATTGGACGGGTAGCACACCTCAGGCGTATCGCAGGATGGCCTGAAGGAAGGAGCTAGACCGAAGGGTCAGTTCGTCAATAGCAACGTCCAGCGAAGAGCCGGCCAACAGAAGCTCTCTGTCCACTCCATTCTCAGCGAAGGTCAACGCAATTCAAAGATACAGCCGTCTGGAATTCGACACCCTTGTAGGTGCACATGCAGGATTCCGCCGGACAGCGGTCGCTTCCGGTCGAACGTTGCGGAAAAAGAACGGCAGATTATGTCAGTGAAACGGCAGGTTTGGACACCCGTTCGTTCATCACAGCTTTTACGATGCGTATGTGGATCGCGTTGCGTGACGATGACGTTCGCGGGGCAATCGATACTCTTGCTAACTATAGGGAAGGAGACTCGCGATGAGCTACACGGCGCCTATCAAGGACATGCTGTTCGTGATGAAAGAACTAGCTGGACTGGATGACATCGCGGCTTTGCCTGGTTACGAGGACGCGAACGCCGATACCGCTCAGGCCGTACTCGAAGAATCCGCGAAGCTATGCGGCGAAGTGCTGGCGCCGCTTAACGTCGAAGGCGACCGCAATCCGAGCAGATGGAAGGATGGGCAGGTTACCGCGACGCCTGGTTTCGCTGACGCATTCCGCCAGTTTTCGGCTGGCGGCTGGCAAGGGGTGCAACACCCTGTCGAGTACGAAGGCCAGGGCCTTCCAAAGTTGATCGCCACAGCTTGTATCGAGATGCTGAACGCGTCGAACCTGTCGTTCGCGCTATGTCCGCTTCTGACCGATGGGGCAATCGAGGCACTGTTGACCGCGGGCAGTGAAGCTCAGAAACGGACCTATGTGCCGAAGCTGATCTCGGGCGAATGGACGGGCACGATGAACTTGACCGAGCCACAGGCTGGTTCGGACTTGGCGCTAGTGCGTACACGCGCCGAGCCTCAGGGCGACGGCTCGTACCGACTGTTCGGAACGAAGATTTTCATCACGTGGGGCGAGCACGACATGGCGGACAATATTGTCCACCTGGTGCTCGCACGAACGCCGGATGCTCCTGAGGGTGTGAAGGGCATTTCGCTGTTCGTGGTGCCGAAATATCTCGTCAATGAAGACGGTTCGCTCGGCGAGCGCAACGATGTGCATTGTGTCTCGATCGAACACAAGCTTGGTATTAAGGCGAGCCCGACTGCAGTGCTTCAGTTCGGTGACCATGGTGGCGCGGTTGGTCATCTGATTGGCGAGGAGAATCGAGGCCTCGAGTACATGTTCATCATGATGAACGCGGCTCGCTTCGCGGTGGGCGTGCAAGGAGTAGGGGTGTCCGATCGGGCGTATCAGAAGGCTGCCGCCTACGCAAAGGAACGGGTGCAAAGCCGTCCAGTGGATGGTTCGGTGAAGCAGGCGGTTCCGATTATCCAGCATCCGGACGTGCGGCGGATGCTGTTGACGATGCGGGGAATGACCGAAGCATCCCGCGCATTAGCCTATGTTGCAGCTGGGCATTGCGACATCGCACATTGTCATCCGGACGATGCCACACGCGCCGGGCATCTGGGAATTTACGAATTCCTCGTGCCCGTCGTGAAGGGCTGGAGCACTGAACTGTCAGTGGACGTGGCAAGCCTAGGTGTGCAGGTGCATGGCGGCATGGGTTTCATCGAGGAAACTGGTGCCGCGCAGTTTTACCGCGACGCGCGCATTCTTCCAATCTACGAAGGCACGACAGCGATCCAGGCCAACGACCTTATCGGCCGTAAGACCATGCGCGATGGCGGCAAAGTGGCGAAGACGCTCCTCGCCGGATTGGTCGAAACGATTCGACTGCTCGACGAACAACAAGGAGCGGAATTCGAGTCAATGAGGAAGCAACTCGCGCAAGGGTATCGTTCGCTCGCTGCAGCGGTCGATTTCGTCGTTACGAATGCAAAGGGCGATCCGAATGCGGTATTTGCGGGCAGCGTGCCATATCTAAAGCTTGCAGGCGTTGTGCTGGGGGGCTGGCAGATGGCACGTGCGCTGCTCGTCGCGCAGAAGAAGCGGGATGAGGATCCCTCGTTCTACGGCGCCAAGGTTGCGACCGCGCGATTCTTTGCGGAGCACGTGCTCCCGCTGGCGAGTGCGCTGGAAGTATCGATTTCGAGCGCAAAAAGGGGCGAAGGCATGCTCGCATTGTCAGAAGATCAGTTCTGACTGGCGCGGGCAAGGTTATGACTTCTGCAAACCTCATTCAGCAATACGGTCCGCGCGAGTCGATGGAATACGACGTCGTAATTGCCGGTGGCGGTCCGGCGGGCTTGTCGGCGGCCATTCGCCTGAAGCAGCGTGCCGCAGAAAAAGGCGTGGAAATCGGCGTCTGCGTGCTCGAAAAAGGCTCGGAAATTGGCGCGCATATCCTCTCGGGCGCCGTGATGGACCCGCGCGCCATCAACGAACTGATCCCCGACTGGAGGGAAAAAGGCGCGCCGCTGGACGTCGAGGTGACGGAAGACCGCTTTCTGTTCCTCAACGAGACGGGCGCAAAGTCGGTGCCGAACTGGGCGCTGCCCGACAACTTCAAGAATCACGGCAACTACGTGATCAGTCTGGCGAATGTCACGCGTTGGCTGGGTCAGCAGGCCGAAGCGCTTGGCGTCGAGATTTTCCCGGGCTTTGCGGCGGCTGAGGTGCTCTACAACGACGACGGCTCGGTCAAGGGCGTCGCGACGGGCAATCTCGGTATCGGCAAGGACGGCGAGCCGACTGAGAACTTCCAGCTCGGCATGGAACTGCATGCCAAATACACGTTGTTCTGCGAAGGCGCACGCGGCCATCTGGGCCGTCAGCTTTCCAACAAGTTCAAGCTGAGCGACGGCGCCGATCCGCAGGTCTACGGCATTGGCATCAAGGAACTGTGGGAAATCGAGCCGTCGAAGCACAAGCCGGGACTGGTGATTCACACCGCAGGCTGGCCTTTGGACTCGCAAACGTACGGCGGCTCGTTCCTGTATCACATCGACAACAATCAGGTGATGGTGGGCTTTGTGGTCGGTCTGGGCTACTCGAATCCGTACCTGTCGCCGTTCGAAGAATTCCAGCGCTACAAGACGCACCCGGAAATCCGAAAATTCCTCGAAGGCGGCAAGCGTGTGTCGTATGGCGCGCGGGCGATCACGGCAGGCGGCCTGATGTCGCTGCCGAAGCTGGTATTCCCCGGCGGCGCGCTGGTGGGCGATGACGCGGGCTTCCTGAACGCATCGCGGATCAAGGGTTCGCACGCTGCAATCAAGACGGGCATGCTCGCCGCCGACGCCGCGTTCGACGCCGTACAAGCCGGCCGCCATAACGACGAACTGGCCGCCTATCCGGAGTCGTTCAAGGCTTCGTGGCTGCACACCGAGCTCTACCGCGCGCGCAACTTCAAGCAATGGATGAGCAAGGGCCTGTACCTCGGCACGCTGATGGTCGGCATTGAGCAGAAGTTGCTGGGCGGCAACGTGCCGTGGACGCTGCATCACCAGCACTGGGATCATCAGACGCTCAAACCGGCATCGCAGTGCACGCCGATCGAGTATCCGAAACCTGACGGCAAGCTCACGTTCGACAGGCTCTCGTCGGTGTTCATCTCGAACACGAACCACGAAGAAAATCAGCCGGCGCATCTAACGCTCAAGGACGCAGACGTTCCCATCGCGCTGAATCTGCAAACCTACGCCGGCCCTGAAGCGCGCTTTTGCCCAGCAGGCGTCTACGAGTTCATCAAGACAGAACAACACGAATACCGTCTGCAGATCAACGCTCAGAACTGCGTGCACTGTAAAACCTGCGACATCAAGGACCCGACGCAGAACATCGTGTGGGTAACGCCTGAAGGTGGCGGCGGCCCAAATTATCCAAATATGTGAATCGACGCGCGGACAACGCGAAAGCCTCCGCGTTTGCATCGCGAAATTGGAGATTGATATGAAAAGGGACGTCGTCGTTGTCAGCGGTGTGCGCACCGCTATCGGGAAGTTTGGTGGCAGCCTGAAAGATTTGCCACCGACTGAACTGGGCGCGCTTGTTGTACGGGAAGCATTGGCACGCGCAAATGTCGGTGGGGATCAGGTCGACCACGTCGTGTTCGGCAACGTAATTGCCACGGAGCCCAAGGATATGTATCTGGCTCGCGTCGCAGCCCTCGATGGTGGCGTCTCCGAAGCTACGCCAGCCCTCACTGTCAATCGTCTCTGTGGGTCAGGCCTCCAGGCGATTATCTCTGCCGCGCAGACTATTCTGCTTGGCGATGCGGAGGTCGCTATCGGTGGTGGCGCCGAAAACATGAGTCGAGCACCTTACATCTGGTCTGATGCGCGGTTTGGTGCTCGAATGGGTGATACGCGCCTGGTCGACATGATGCTCGGGGCGCTTAACGATCCATTCCACACGTTTCCGATGGGCGTTACCGCCGAGAACGTTGCTACGAAATTTGGCATTACACGAGAGCAACAAGACGCGCTCGCAGTGGAATCCCATCGACGGGCTGCTCATGCCGTTGCGGAAGGGCGTTTCAAAGACCAGATCATCCCGATTACGCGGAAAGTGAAAGGCCAGGCGATTGTGTTCGACACAGACGAGCACGTACGTCTGCAACTGGATCCGAAGGAACTCTCATCCTTACGGCCCGTTTTTCAAAAGGAAAATGGCACGGTCACGGCAGGCAACTCGTCGGGTATCAACGACGCTGCTGCAGCGGTGCTGTTGATGTCAATCGAAGCGGCGACAGAGCAGGGCGTGAAACCGCTCGCCAAGCTAGTGTCGTATGCGCACGCCGGTGTCGATCCCCTTTACATGGGTATTGGTCCAGTGCCAGCAACACATCTCGCGCTGAAGCGAGCGGGCCTAAAAATCGAAGATCTCGATGTGATCGAAGCCAACGAGGCCTTCGCAGCGCAGGCATGCGCCGTGTCACAAGAACTGGGCTTTGACCCGCGTAAGGTCAATCCGAATGGCTCAGGTATTTCGTTGGGTCATCCCATTGGTGCGACCGGAGCACTGATTACCGTCAAGGCGCTGTACGAATTGCAGCGCATCGGCGGACGGTTCGCGCTGGTTACGATGTGCATTGGGGGCGGCCAAGGTATCGCCGCGGTTTTTGAGAATCTCCAATAGCTGCAGTCCATTTCGTCGAAGGAAAAGCCATGACGATTAACTCCATTGGGATTGTCGGCGCGGGCACGATGGGCAACGGCATTGCGCAGATCGTTGCCACTGCCGGGCTCGAAGTGGTGCTGATAGATGTGACCGAGGCGGCGCTCACCAAAGGCGTGGCGACGTTGACTGGAAACCTCGAGAGGCTTGTAGCGAAGGGTCAGCTTGATATTCATGGTCGTGACGTCGCCCTGTCGCGCATTGACATTTCGACCGACTATAAGCGGCTCAAGAATGTCGATCTTGTTATCGAAGCGGTCGCGGAAGACCTTGCATTGAAGAGTCGTATCCTACAGACAATCGAAACGGTGGTGAGTCAGAATGCAATTATTGCGTCGAACACGTCGTCAATTTCCATTACAGAGTTAGGTTCGGCGCTCGCGGACCCCTTGCGCTTTGTCGGCATGCATTTCTTCAACCCCGTGCCGCTGTTGCCTTTGGTTGAAGTCATTAGCGGATTGAAAACCAGCGTCGCCACTATCGAGTCAGTGTGTGCGCTAACGGTGCGACTGGGTAAATCGCCGATCAGCGTGAAGAATTCGCCGGGCTTTGTAGTGAACCGGATTCTCGTTCCGATGATTAACGAGGCTTTCTTCGCGCTTGCCGAAGGGGTTGCAACGGCAGACGAGATTGATGCGGGAATGCGGCTCGGTGCGAATCATCCAATTGGCCCGCTGGCGCTTGCTGACTTGATTGGACTCGACGTGTGTTTGTCAGTTCTGGATGTATTCGAGGAGGATTTTGCCGATTCGAAATACCGCGCGTGTCCACTGTTGCGAGAATTGGTGGCGGCCGGTCGGCTCGGTCGAAAAGTTGGGCAGGGCGTCTTTCTTTACGGTTGAGAGCGGCCTATCGCAGCAGACCGGCGTTAGTCGGTGTGTCAAAGATGACAAAAGAAGTCTGTATTTTCGCCCCCGTCGGGCCGTGACTATTGCAAGGGCTGTGGAGTCTAGCTCAGCCACAGCTCACTTCTAGGAGAATTGCTTGTGAATGCCGTTTTTAAAGACAACCTGCTTGCGGGGCAGCATGCCATCATCACGGGCGCTGGTAGTGGCATAAACAAGCGCATTGCCGAACGTTTTGCGATGCAAGGCGCCCGCATTTCGATCGTTGGTCGTAACGGAGACCGCAGCGCGGCGGCCGCGGCAGACATTCAGGCTTTGGGTGGAGAGGCCATCGGCTTCTGCGGATGTCCGCAGCGCCGACGCACTAACTGAAGCCTTCGAAACGGCGCGTACTAAGTTTGGCCCAGTCGATATTTGCATCGCTGGTGCGGCGGGTAACTTCGTCGCCGAAGCTGCGAAGATGTCGGCAAACGGTTTTCGAACCGTGATTGATATTGATCTGGTCGGCACTTTCAATACGTTCCGCGCAGCGCTCGACGTGTTACGCGAAGGGCGCGCGAATCTGCTCGCCATCTCGGCGGTGCAATCCATACTGCCGATGGCGGCGCAAGCTCATGTGTGCGCGGCGAAGGCGGGCATCGATATGCTTGTGCGCACATTGTCAATAGAATGGGCGTCGCGGGGGATTCGCTGCAATGCGATTGCGCCGGGACCGGTAGCTGATACGGAAGGAATGAAACGCCTCGCTCCTGATGGTGATTCGAGCTGGGAGCGTTTGCTAGCTGGTATTCCGATGCGCCGCGCGGCGGAGCGTGACGAGATTGCCGATCTTGCTCTCTTTCTATGTAGCGGCGCGGCGAGCTACATCAACGGCGCAATCATCAGGAGTTATGGTCGGATCTAATGGAATGGACGCCCCCACCCGAAACGGCATCGATGTGCCAAAGTGGAAGTGTTAAAGCAACCACCTGAACGAGGGGAGCGCCCACCATGAAGATTACGACAATTGGCATCGATCTGGCGAAGAC
This sequence comes from Caballeronia sp. S22, assembly GCF_964261745.1. Lineage (NCBI taxonomy): Bacteria > Pseudomonadati > Pseudomonadota > Betaproteobacteria > Burkholderiales > Burkholderiaceae > Caballeronia > Caballeronia sp. S22. The sequence goes on from NZ_OZ180036.1 coordinate 61,305, forward strand.
TGTTTTTGCCGTGCATGGCGTGAATGAGCATGGCAGAGCCGTACTGAAGAAGATGCTGAAACGCGATCAGGTTACGACGTTCTTCGCAAACCTGTCGCCCTGTTTGATCGGGATGGAGGCCTGTGGGAGCGCGCACTACTGGGCTCGCAAACTCGAGACCATGGGGCATGCCGTGCGACTGATCCCACCGCAATTCGTCAAGCCTTACGTGAAGACGAACAAGAACGACGCGGCCGACGCCGAGGCGATCTGCGAAGCCGTCGCGCGGCCGAATATGCGCTTCGTGCCGGTCAAGAACATTGAGCAGCAGTCGGTGCTGTCGCTACATCGTGTCCGGCAAGGCTTCGTGCGGGCACGTACTGCGCAAGCCAACCAGATACGCGGTCTGCTTAGTGAGTTCGGACTGGTTGTCCCGCAAGGGATCTCCCACATTGCCCGACGGGTACCCGAGTTGCTCGAAGATGCGACCAACGAGTTGACGGGATCGTTCCGGCTGCTGATTCAGCGCCTGATGGAACACCTTAAAGAGCTCGACTGTCAGGTCCGGGAGCTGGAGGTGCAGATTCAAACGTGGCACCGCGAGAACGAAGCCAGTTGCAAGCTCGCGAAGGTGCCCGGCATCGGGCCGATTACCGCGAGTGCATTGATTGCCTCGATCGGCGACGCAAAGAGTTTTTCAAACGGGCGTCAGCTCGCGGCATGGCTTGGTCTGGTGCCCCGGCAGAACTCCAGCGGCGGCAAGACCGTGCTACTCGGTATCAGTAAAAGAGGCGACACCTATTTGAGAACGTTGCTGATTCACGGCGCGCGTTCAGTAATTCAGGCTGCCAGTCGCAAGGAGCAGAAAGATTATTGGTTGCAGCGCCTGTTACAGCGGCGAAACCCGAATGTCGCAGCCGTGGCACTCGCAAACAAAAATGCACGGATCGTATGGGCACTCCTGGCCCGCAGTCGCGAGTTCGAGAGCGATTACGCGGCGGCAAAAATGGCAGTTTAACCTCAGCAATACCCGCATCGAATCATCGAATAACGAACAGCAGGAGACTTCAGCCGATTGCCTGGGCAATCATTACGTGATGGCAGAACAGGTTAGACCGTGGTCGGGAAAGTCTGAAAACACCGGTGTGCGCGACAGCACGCAAATCTGATGAGACCCCGACCAGCAAATTCCATCAGGGACCGCCGGCTTGCGCCGGACAGCGAAGTCCGGATGCATGGCTGCAATCTTAACCTTCACACCGTCGCAGATGAGAGCTTGGCAAACCGGGGGCGTCCATGCATGGTGTTTGGGTGAGGCAGGGATTTGAAGGCGGTGGCGGTTTAGCTGAGAATGTTGCTTGTCCAGAGTAACAACCAGCCAAACCGGAATCCACCACCAATGAAGAAGGTTACAGAAGAAACGAGCGCGGGTAAATCGGAAGCACGGCCCAGCGGCCTTGACGATTTGATTCAACAAGGCGCCCGGCAGATCATCCAGCAAGCGATTGAGGCGGAGTTGACGACATTGCTCGAACGCTACGACAACGTGAAGACTCTCGATGGAAGACGGGCCGTGATTCGCAATGGCTACCTGCCTGAGCGCGAGGTTGTGACCGCGATTGGCCCGGTCACCGTGAAGGTGCCGAAGGTCCGCGATCGCTCGGGCTCGGGCGTGAAGTTCAATTCGAACATCGTGCCGCCCTACATTCGGAAGTCGCCCCGCGTGTCGGCGGCATTGCCCTGGCTGTATCTACGTGGCGTGTCGACCGGCGACATGGGCGAGGCGCTGAGCGTGCTGTTGGGCGAAGAGGCCAAAGGTCTTTCGCCCAATGTGGTCAGCCGTCTAAAGGCTCAGTGGGCCGACGAGCACACTTTGTGGAATCAGCGTGATCTGTCAAACGCGCGGTGGGTCTATTGGTGGGCCGATGGCATCCACACGGGGCTGCGCAGCGACGATTCGGACGGCCAGTGCTTGTTGGTCATCATCGGCGTCAAGCCTGATGGAACGAAAGAACGCGTGTCGATCGGCGATGGTTTCCGCGAGTCGAAGGACGCTTGGTGCGAGCTCTTGCTGGATCTGAAGGCACGAGGCCTGCAAAGCGGTCCGCTGCTCGCGGCCGGCGATGGGGCAATGGGTCTGTGGGCGGCATTGGCTGAAGTGTTTCCAAAGACCCGGCACCAGCGCTGCTGGTTCCATAAGACTGGAAACATTCTCAGCGCCTTGCCTAAATCCCAGCATGGTCGGGCCAAAGCTGGCCTGCAGGAGATCTGGCAAGCCGCCACACGCGAGGAAGCCCTCGCGGCCTTCAACCGCTTTATTGACGCTTATGCGGCCAAGTATCCGAAGGCGACGGAGAAACTCGTAAAAGACAGTGATGAGTTGCTTGCCTTCTATGACTTTCCTGCCGAACACTGGCAGCACTTGCGAACGACCAATCCCATTGAGTCGACCTTTGCCACCGTTCGGCATCGAACAACTCGCACGCGCAATTGCGTTTCGCGTCCGACCTTCCTTGGCCTCGCATTCAAGCTGATTGAGTCGGCGGAAAAATCGTGGCGGCGCATTCGTGCGCCCGAAAAAGTCGCCTCCCTGCTCGAAGGAGTTCCTTTCAAAGACGGGCTACCGGTGACTGACAGCACACCGGCTCAGCAACCGCTTGCCGCCTGATCAGACCAAACTCTCCAAACACCACATTTGACTTTATCTCAATCATCAGTATCGACGGGGGGCAGAGCAATCTCGGTTCGCTTCCGTTTGGCGACATGCTGCTCGACTCGTTGAAGTTGGCATAACCTTGACGATTGCCCCGCATCATCTTGCGTAGATGAGTCGCAGTCATCGAAGAGCAGGTAGGCGATTGGCTCGGTCGGAGCATCGAAACCTATTGCAATTGCGCTACCAGTCGCAAGTCCCTTCGATATTCGGCACGCAATATCGAAGATTCCAAGTGAGAAGCGACCTTTGCCCGCCTATATGGCGGGCTTTTTTTTGGTGCGCCCGGCAGGGCGCACTCACTAGGAGGTGAAAGTCCTCTACACACCCGGCAAGGGGAAGTGTTAGCCGGAGGCAAGGGTTTCGCGGGTGACTGCGAGTCCGAAGGAAGCCCGAGGCAAAGCGCTGGCCTGACGAACAGGAAGCGGATACGAGGCGACACATCAGGATGAGGCAGCCAAAAAGGCCAAAGTCCAATACTTGCACGGAATGATGCGGCGTATATCCGACAGGCATAAGCGCGAAGGTGGGTGCGTCATACCCGGGGAGATCTGTGCGGCTGCCGAAGTGCTACTGGCGTCGAGAGGCGCTGGGATGGCCGTGCAGAAGTCAGCAGAGGGCATATTAGGCCGCGAGGCTGAAGGCCCAAACATGAAGGACCGCAATTAGGACGGTAGAGACTCGATGTCAGCCGATGAAACACAAGCCCGGGAGACTGGGGCCATGAAACAAGGACCGGGACGGAATCTCGAGGTCGGCGCTCGTGGTGTCGAGGCTGATGCGGCGGCTACCGGGCAAACGAAAGCGGGGGAGCCATCGCTGATGGAGGCGGTGGCTGAACGCAGCAACCTGTGGCTGGCGTATCGACGGGTGGTTGAGAATCGCGGCGCACCGGGGATCGATGGTCTCTCGGTGGAGCAGTTCAAAGACTGGCTGAAGACTCACTGGCCGGGCGTGAAGGCGGCGTTGCTGGATGGGCGATACATGCCGGCGGCGGTACGCGCAGTGGACATACCAAAACCTTCGGGCGGGGTAAGAACACTGGGCATTCCGACGGTATTGGATCGACTGATCCAGCAGGCGCTGCATCAGGTACTCCAACCGATCTTCGAACCTGGGTTCTCCGAATCGAGCTACGGCTTCCGGCCGGGGCGCAGCGCACAGCAAGCGGTCCTGACAGCACAGCGGTACGTGCACGAAGGCCGTCGCTGGGTTGTAGATTTGGACCTCGAGAAATTCTTCGACCGGGTGAACCACGACATCTTGATGTCGCGGATTGCGCGGCAGGTCACGGATGAACGGGTGCTCAAGCTGATCCGGCGGTATCTGGAGGCGGGCCTGATGCGCAACGGGATCGCGCAGGCGAGACGGGAAGGGACACCGCAAGGTGGTCCCCTATCGCCGCTGCTGTCGAACATCCTGCTGACGGATTGGGACCGTGAGCTTGAGCGGCGCGGACATGCGTTCTGTCGCTATGCGGACGATTGCAATATCTATGTCCGAAGCAAGGCGGCAGGCGAGCGGCTGCTGACTGAAATGACGACGTTTCTCGCGAAGCGTCTGAAGTTGAAGATCAACGACGCGAAGAGCGCATGCGCCCGCCCGTGGACACGTAAATTCCTCGGCTACAGCCTGACGGCTCATCGTCAGGCGCGACTGCGCATCGCGCCGGAAAGCCTGAAACGGCTGACGGCGCGCGTGAAGACGTTGCTGAGGGAGGGGCGGGGAAGCAGTTTGAGCGGCACCATTGAGACACTGAACCCGGTGCTTCGAGGGTGGGTCAACTACTTCCGATTCACGCAAGGCAAACGCGCGCTGGAGGAACTGGATGGCTGGCTCCGACGCCGACTGCGATGCCTGCTCTGGCGGCAGGCGAAGCACCGGCGGGGGCGCACCACCATGCTACGTCGACAAGGACTACCGGAGGATCGGGCATGGCGCTCGGCCCACAACGGCCAGGGGCCGTGGTGGAACGCTGGAGCGCGCCACATGAACGACGCCTTCCCGAAACGTTTCTTCGACAAACTGGGGCTGGTTTCGCTGCTGGATACCCAGCGACGCCTCCAGCCTTCTTGATGAACCGCCGTATGCGGAACCGCACGTACGGTGGTGTGGGAGGGCTGAGGGGGTGACCCCTCACCCTACCCGATAGTCGTGCGTGGTTTTCCAAAGCGGCGTGATTTGCGGGCACGTTAAGCCGAGGAGAAATCAGTTTGCAATGCTCTGGCTGTTCGAGCCGGATTTGAATGCCGAAGTTCTGTCGGTTTTCGAACAATGAAACTAGGAACTCTCACGAACGAGTAAAGCAGCGCTAGGGTTGGCCCTAGCTTGTTGCGGCTCCTTGGTTGCTCGTACGATCAAAGCGGAACACAAATCGCATTTGCATTAATGCGTGAAGAGCCTGACCAACCAAAGGATTGATTGAAAATGAAACTTTTGAAGATCGCCTCCGTGGCACTGGCAGTCGCCTCGGTGTTTTCCGCCGCTCAGGCCGACGCTGAACCCGTCACAATCCCGGCTGCGCACGAGGAGGTCGTGCTGCAGAATGGCCGAACTATGCTGTATGAACAGAACGTCAAGGTGCCTTTGCGAGACGGTAGTTACGTCTATGCCAACGTGTATCGCCCCAAAGTGCCGGGCAAGTACCCGGTAATCATGGCGCAGGGCCCGTATGGTAAGGATGTGCCTTTCCAGGAGGCCTATGCATCGACGTGGGCCAAGACAATCAAATCCAACCCGGCAGTTTGCGCCGGATCATCGTGCCGCTTCGTGCGTTGGGAAGAGACCGATCCGGAACGATGGGTCGGCGACGGCTATGTAGTAATCGCCGTCGACGTTCGCGGGTCGGGCTATTCGCCCGGATACCTGAATGTCCTGTCCGTTCGTGAGTCCCGTGACTACTACGACGCCATTGAGTGGGCTGGCACTCAGCCATGGTCCAACGGGAAGGTTGGCCTGCTCGGCATTTCGTACATGGCGATCAACCAGTGGCAGGTTGCAGCGCTCCAGCCGCCGCACTTGGCCGCAATCGCCCCATGGGAGGGAGCATCGGATCTGTACCGGGAGGTGTTCTTCCACGGGGGTATCGAGAGCGACAAATTCTTCCAGATCTGGTTTAACGGTCAGATTCTGCCGAACCAAAATGGCAACGCAAAGACCCGCTATCGAGACCCGGGAACCCATGAGCCACCGACGGGGGCGCCGCTGCGCGAGGATCAACTGAAGGCGAATCGCATCGATCCGCTAGATGAGGACCACGAGCACCCGCTGCTCGACGCGTTCAATGAGGAACGTACTCCGGATCTGGCTCGCATCAAGACGCCGCTGCTCTCGGCCGGTAACCTTTCCGGCGCGGGGCTGCACGGCCGTGGCAACTATGAGGGATTTGTGCTGGCGTCGTCACCGAGCAAGAAGCTTTTCGTACACGGTGGAACGCATGACGACAGCTTTTACGGTAAGGAGGGGATAGCATTGCAGCACAGGTTCTTTGACCGTTACCTCAAGGGCGTGAATAACGGCTGGGAATCTCTACCACCAGTCACGATGACGGTTCGGGACCCGGCAGTGAAGCCCGCTGTCGACCGAGCGGAATCGACGTGGCCGATTTCCCGGATTGAGTGGAAGAAGTACCACCTCGACGCGGCGACGAAGCAAGTCGGCGAGCAGATGCCCGGCACGCCGTCCACTGCGACTTTCAAGGCTGGGCAAGGCGTTGCGACATTCGACACGACCTTCGATACCACCGAGGAGTTCTCCGGCCCGCTGGCGGCGCATCTCTGGGTTTCCTCGAGCACCACTGATGCAGATCTGTTTGTGACCCTGCAGTTGTTCGACGAGACAGGCAAGGAAGTCACCTTCCTCGGTGCGTCCGATGAAGCGGCGCCGCTTTCCCAAGGTTGGCTGCGGGTCTCCCAGCGCAAGCTCGACGAGAAGCGCAGCACGGCTGTCCAGCCGTGGCACACTCACGATGAGATACAGAAACTGGCGCCGGGTCAGCTCTATCCGGTCGACGTGGAAATCTGGCCGACATCGATCGTGGTTCACCCCGGTTACAAGCTGAGAGTGCGCGTTGAAGGCTCGGACTTTGTCCGGCTGGGCGCGGATCCAACTCAAATGATCAATCGCGGTTCTGGGTTTTTCCTTCACACGGACCCGGTGGATCGGCCGGCTGCGGAGTTTGGCGGCGAGACGACAATCGCGACCGGCGGCGACCATGACTCGTACCTGGTTATGCCGTTCGTGCCAGCGAAGAAATAAGCAAAAGGGCGGCTGCGCTAGAATGAGGGTATGAGATCTTTTGACACCTCTCCGTTCGTCCTGCCACCTCAGCAGGAGCGCAGTCGCGCCGCCTTGGCGCGTATTATTCAAGCCGCCGCAGAAGTGATGGTCGCGCGTGGGCTCGAGGGATTCTCAATGGCTGAAATTGCTGCCGCCGCGGGCATGCCCGTCGGGAACATCTATCGACGCTTCAAGGGTAAGGACGACATCATCCAGGCCATCAAGTTAGACGCCACCGCACGACTTGAAGCGGCAGTGATGCAGAAGCTTGATGGGCAAGTTTTTGCCGAGGCACGTGATCTCGTCTTCGCATATGCGCAATCGATGGCGGTCGCTTTCGAGAAGGACGAGGCGCTTCATAAGGTTCTTTTCAATCAGCCGACAATCAATCCAGCTCTGTCGAAAATCGGAACCGAGGGCCGGTTAAGAATCTACGACCAGTACAAGAAATCGCTCCTTCCATTGCTCGGAGATGTGCCGAATCGCCGCAAGGAGGTGCTGGTACGCGTTTCTTTCCAAATCATCACTCTCGCATTCCTCGCCAAAGCGGCAGGAAATGATCAGCTAATGTCTGGCACCTCGTGGGGTGCCGCTTCACGCGAGTACGGAGAGGCGGCATTCCGGTATCTTGCTTCTCACGGCGATGGGGACGACTCGCTATCTGATTCTCGCTGAGAGCAGCAGGCGTTGACGTGAGCGGGTGATAACGAGCTCAAAAATAGATACGTGCGAGCCACGTAGTCCTGGTTGCCCAGAAGCTCGTTCAGGACTTTAGATAGGCTAGTGCGGCTGCACCATACTCCGCCTTCAGTGCCGGCCAGGAAAGGGCATTGAGAATCGAGTCTCGACCACGTGCCTTTTCTACTACTGCTGATGTCATGATCTGGAAGGACACACGCACTCGATTTTCGGCGCAGGTGCCGCTGAGGTGCGGGAGCAGAAGCAAAAGAGTCTCGCGATAGACGCTGAAAATCCTTTGTCGGCCGCTCGTCCCGATTTCATCCTGGGCAGCGTCGCGCACGCGTTCGTCATATAGCGCGAGGTGCACGGCTTCATCCTGAGCGAATACTTTCACGTTCAGAGCCATATAGGCTGGGATGAAGGTGTCAATACTATGAAAGCGGCGCCGGGCGAGTTGCTGGACGATCGTGTGCTCAATGCGCGATGTTACGTCTTCCTTTAACGCTTGCAGGATGTCGCCTTTGCCGCGGAATCGTCTATATAGGTTACCGACGGGAAGGCCGGCCGCTGTTGCGACTGCCTGAATCGAAAAGCCGTCTATCCCGTCTCGACGCAAGACGAGACCGGCAGCTTCGACGATTCTAGCCAGCGCCTGCCGGCTTCGGTCTTGTTGCGGAGGCAGAACGTGGCGCGAAAATTCGAAGGTCGGCATGGTCGAAAACGTCAAACTCCTCAGTCGGGAAGAACTGCGCAGCCTGCGGGCGTCGTACCCGCTTCTAAAACGAAGCGGGGCAGTTGGACCGCAGGCTGATGCTTCTGAGCATCAGTGACGCCGATGAAGCAGACGCGTCCCGACGCGAGAAAGATGATGTGTAGTTAGACTTGTTGAGTCTCGACAGCGTTGCGGGCCAGCCACGCCTTCAGATAGCCGGTCTCCAGCGCCTTGAATTGTTCCAAAGCGGCTTCGCCCGACATCTCCAGATCCGGCTCAAGGCCGTCGGCCATCCGGTCGATTTGCACGTTGCACCAAGGCAGGATGAAGAAGACCTGCAAATTTGCCTCGGGGCTCGGGGCGTGGTTCGCTTCGCCGCGCAAAAGCTTCCCAGCGATGTCAGGGTCGACGCAGAAAGGCCGGCCGAGGCCCACCAGATCCACTTCACCCCCTTCGATTGCGTGAGCCATGGCCGTGACGGTACGGAAGCCACCCGTGACCATCACCGGCATCTTGGCAATCTGGCGGATCTCCGCCGCAAATTCGACGAAATAGGCTTCGCGTTTGATGGTGCTGGCCGAACGGCCGTCTTCGCCTTCATCCTGGAACGTAAGGCCGACGATCTTCGGCTGCTCCACCGAGCCGCCGGAGAGCTCCAGAAGGTCCAGGCTCGATTCGTTCAGCCAGCCTACAACCTCAAGGGCATCTGCCTTGGTGAAGCCGCCCTTCATGAAGTCCGACGAGTTCAGTTTCAGGCCGATAGGGAACTCGGGTCCCACGGCCGAGCGGACGGCGGCAATCAGTTGCAGCAAAAACTCGGCGCGGTTACGCAGAGATCCGCCCCAGGCATCGGTTCGGGTGTTGGAACGGCCGCTCAGGAACTGCGAGACGAGATAGCCATGTGCGCCATGGATATGGATGCCCGTGAACCCGGCTCGTTTAACGAGTTGTGCGGCGGTCGCGAACTGCGAGATTGCATTGCGGATTTCCTCCACGGTCATCTCCCGTGGCTTAGCGTAGCTGCGGCCGAGCGTCGCGGGCACTTCCATCTCTACAGACGACGGCGCAAGCGGCGCCGGGTTGATGGCGGAGGCAACCTGCCGGCCAGTATGGCCGAGTTGCGCCCAGAACGCAGCACCCTTCGACCGACCGGCCGCAGCCACCAGCGCTAGGTTGTCCAACCCGGTCTCGTCGACGACTACCACGTTGCCTGGGCGTTCCAAGTGCGTCGGGTCAATCTGGAAATTGCCAGAGAGCAGCAGGCCGGCGCCCGAATTGGCCCAGCGGCGGTAGAGATTCACGAGGCGCGTGGTCGCGTGGTTTTGGTCGTCCGCCACACCCTCGCTCATTGAGGCTTTCACCAATCGGTTTTGGAGCGTGGCTCCGCAGGGCAGGGTGATGGGTTTGGAGATTGTTTCAATCATGGTCGGTCTCACGGAAGGAAGCATCGGTTGATGAGTGAAGGGAAGAACTGCTGTTGCAAGCCGCCGCCGAACTCAAGCGATGGCGGCAAGAATTCGATCGCGCATCGTCGCCGGGAACGTGTCAGGGATGAGTTGTGCGTGTTCATTCGCGAGCTTGTCTCGCTCGCTTAGCGTCCGACGGAGAAACAGCGCGACCGAATTAGCTACCATTTCGCCGAGACTCGCGGACGAATCGAACCCGTGCCACGCCCGGGAAATGACCTGTAGATCGGTCGTAACACCGTGCCGAATCAGCGCGTCATAGACGCAAAGGGTGTGGTGCGGCGGGACGAACCCGTCGGCGCCCCCATGCCACAGTGACGTTGGGGGGAAATCAGCTCCGATGTAGGCGAGCGGAGAGATGGCGGTCGCAGCCTCTGGAGTGGATGCATCGTCGAGCAACACGCCTGCCTGCAGTTCGCCGGCTGCGTTGTTGTGAACCATCCCCGTAGGGGAGACATCTAATTCCGGCTCGTGGTAGAACAGTACCGGCGGATAGAGGGAAATGACGGCATCCGCGCGGGCAGAAGTCGGGTCGTTGAGCCCGGGTTCCAGCCACGCAGGGTTGTCGGCTGTCCCAGCCGCCATGAGCGCCAGATGTGCGCCGGCACTGAACCCTTGAATCGCAATTCGATTAGGCTCGACGCCCAGCGCTTCGGCGTTCGCGCGCACCCATCGGATGGCACGATGCACGTCGTGGATTTGCGCTGGCCACGGATTCTGCGGCACTAGACGGTATTCAATCGAGATGCAGGTGAAGCCGAGTGAGCTCAATTTCTCATTGCGCGCGGCGACCATCTTGCGGTCCCCAAGCCGCCATGCGCCACCGTGCACCTGAATGACTGCGGTCCGCTGCTGGTTCGTTGGTTCAGGAAAATACAGGTCAGCGTGCAGCTCACGACCGTCTGCTGTCCCGATCACCAAATCCGGCTGGTTGCCGACCGTCGCACCGCGAAACGCGTGCGTGGGCGCGGAAACGTCGCTTTCTTCAATGTACGAATCAGTCTTCATGATTTCTCTCTAGTAAGTGCGAACGGCGAAGTCGTCCGCGGATACTGTTCGATGCTCTTCAATCAGCTGCGCGTCGCTGAGGACATCGACAGCCCTTCCAATTTGCTTCAATCGAGCGCAGTCCTTCCGTCAGTCCAGAGTCCTTGATGGACCTGCGGATCATCCGACGTTACGTAGTATAACGCAAATCGGATTCGCATTCACATATTGTAGACTTTAGCGCCGCTGGCAAGACTTCGCAAGGAAGTGGGATGCGGGCAGGCGGCGCATCGGTCCGCCTGACTGACATGGATCGAGCCACCGAAGCGATATGCTCTGAGACCTAAGAAATGGGGCGGCGCAGGAAATTGGCCAAGACAGTTTTTGGGGCTTGCATTTCTGTCCTGCGGGGCGGCCATGCGCCAGGCTTCCTGCGCCCGAGCCCGCGGTCATGTCGCGGACCGCGTTGCTCGTGGTTGTGGCTCGGTCAGGGCGGGGAAGTCAGAACAGCTTTCTGATACCGGCCGCAATTGCCAATTGGTTGCGGCCAATAAGGCCTGGGGTGAGAAGCGGAGTCGCGCCTTCCCCACCCGGTAATACGCCCTGCGACTTGTTGTCCGCATACCCTATATCAGCGTAAATGCTCGAAGATTTTGAGAGGAAGTATGTCGTGCCAACTCTGTAAACATTGGAGCCGGCGCTGCTATTCTGCAAATCCTGAAGGTGCGTGTAATCCGCGACAAAAGAGAGGAAAGGAGTGGTCTGCCAACTCGTTGACACGTAGTAGAAATTCTGATTGGCGCCCGTCGTGGGATTCCGGAATTTCGAAAACTCAAATCCAGTCTTTACTGAACCGAACACATAGGTGATGCCGAGAGCGTAGGCTCGCAGCCAGGGATTGTTAGTCAGGCCGCTCGGATCTTTGGCGTCAAAATACCCGGAAATTAAGCCCAACGTGCCGTTGGTCCAGTCCAGATTGGCAGACCACGTCGATTTGTTTTGTATGCTCCCGGCCGTCCCGCCGAAGGAGTAGAGTGCGCTACCGCTGAATCCGTAGGTGTTGTCGGGAATCGTGTACTTGACTGAGTTGTTCACCCATGCATACATCAATCCGCCGTTGACTCTGCTGTTGATACCGCTGATCTCTCCTGCGGGCCCTAATTTTGGATTGACGTTTGACGAATTCGACATCACGACAAGCGACATTGACCCAAAGTTGCTGATGGCAGTGTCCCCGGCGACCACGCCTTCATAGAAGGGGGAATAGTTGCGTCCGAGTCGAACCGTACCGAGCGGGCTCTTGATGCCGACGATCGCCATGCGGTCAAAAAGAGAATTTGTGTCGTTCGGGAAGGGAACGGAGAAGTTTCCTGCGCCAGTGACCGCGCTGAACCCATTTTCGAGCTGGAAAATAGCTTTCATTCCGCCACCAAGCTCTTCGTAGCCAAGCAGCCCCCAACGACTGGTGAAGTCATTGCCAGAGGCGAGTACCAACGCGCTACCAGGCTTTCCGGAGGACGTTATTCCCGCCGAAGTCCGGTAGTTGATGCCCGTATCGATCAGGCCATAGAGTGTCACGCTCGATTGCGCCGCTGCCGCGACGGGCGCTGTAGCAAGAATTCCAGTCAGTAGTCGAGACAGCATCCGTGCCCGTGACGGATATTTCGACCGCGCTCGTGTGAACAAACTTCTGCCTCCGTTCCTTCGGTGATTCATCAATATCTCCTTATAATGTAGTATTGCTAACTAATATGTAAGGCAAAATCTTGTGTAATCACTGAACGAATGGACCTTACTCGTTCAGAAAATGTCCTTCGTCGCCAACTTCTTCCTCAACACCCCATTCGCATGTGGGTGACGTCGCGTGTCGTGAGTAGGGCGCCCTCGCTTCATCATGGCAAGGTTCGGCCGTCCTTCGGCTCGCACCAGGCTTCCTATCCGACGCACGCACTTCGCTCATTGCTCGTTGGCATATCGATGCTTGCGGTGGAGCGATGATGCGCTTCGACGCGTGCATGTGAACGATTGCGGTGAGAGTGGCGCGGTCGCATCTTGACTCGTGCTGAAGCGATCTTGTGGTCAATATATCGACGGTAAAATGTGAACGCAAGTTGCATTAGCATTAGGTTAACCCTAGAATCCGAGGTGTAGGTGTGGGATGCAACCGCCGTTGCCGTCACATATCCGTGAACGTTGGTAAGGTTCTGGTTGGCCTGTATCGGTCGTTCTAGAACTCGAGGAGTGGGTTGCAGGCAACCGGTGAAGGGAGCTGGACGTGTGCCGAAGCCCAGCGAAATATTCGTTGGACGCAGAGCAATGTCGGACGAAACGTACCAACTACTACGTTGGCTACCAAGGCATCGACAAGTATTTCCGTACCGTTTTGATTTGCTCGTTGACCTCCTCTCTGGAAAAATTCACATGACCCCGACTGCTCAGACGACCGCAACACGGACACTCGATCCACACGTGTTACGGATCGCTGCCGTGGTTGTTCTTGGCAGCTTCATGTCAATCCTCGATACCACCATTGTCAACGTAGGCATCAGGGAACTGTCGCGAACATTTGGCGTTTCGTTGTCAGTCACGCAGTGGGTTTCCACGGGCTATATGTTGGCGCTGGCGACCGTCATCCCCTTGACCGGTTGGGCGGCAGATCGCTTCGGCACCAAGCGCCTCTATATCGGGTCAATCCTTCTTTTTGTGGTCGGCTCGATGCTGTGTGGTATGGCGTGGTCGGCTGCGTCGTTAATAGCATTTCGAGTGCTACAGGGGTTCGGCGGTGGAATGATTATGCCAACCGGTCTTACAATTCTTTCGCATGCTGCGGGTAGCAACCGCATGGGGCGGGTGATGGGCATCGTTGGTATCCCGATGCTGCTGGCGCCGATAGTGGGCCCGATTCTTGGTGGCTGGTTCGTTGACGATGTGTCTTGGCGAGGAATTTTCTTCGTCAACGTGCCTATTGGGTCGATCGCATTGTTGGCCGCCGTTCGTGTATTGGAGCGCGATGAGCCCGCACAACGGAACGGTTTTGATTGGCTCGGCTTGTTATTGTTATCGCCAGGACTTGCGATCTTCGTCTACGGCTTGGCGGAAACGGCATCCGGTGGTGGTTTCAAGTCGATTCACGCAACAGGAGGTGTCATCGGCGGTCTGTCACTATTGGCGGCGTTCGTATGGCATGCCCGGCGTCGAGAGGGTGCATTGATCGATGTGCGTCTTTTTGCGCGCCGCTCCGTGGGACCGGCAGCGCTTACTATGCTGTTGCTTGGGACCGCGTTCTTCGGGACGGCGCTGCTACTGCCTCTGTACTTTCAACTTGTTCGGGGCGAGTCGGCGTTCCACGCGGGGTTGTTGATAGCGGCGCAAGGCGTTGGCGCAGTGATCTCGATGCCCGCAGCAGCGCGTATAACCGACAGGGCTGGCCCGGGTCGGGTTGTGCTGTTCGGCCTGGTCTTGGTTGGCCTAGCCATGTTCAGTCTTACCCACATTCAGAGTGATACCTCGTTGTGGAAGATTGAAGTAACGCTTTTTTTGCTGGGTCTCGGTATGGGGTCGACAATGATGCCGACCATGAGCGCGGCGCTGGCCTCTTTGCAGCGGCATGAGGTGGCACGAGTCACAAGTGGGATGAACGTGGCTCAGCGCGTGGGCGGTTCCATAGGTACAGCGTTGCTCGCCGTGGTCTTGTCTCAGCAAATTGAGAAAGTTGCGCATGTCAGGATCGCGGGCGAGACCGGCATACAGACCATGCGAAGCTTGTCACTTACCGAGTATGCGGCGGTGCTGCCGGCTATCGGGCGCGCTTTCGGTCATACCTTCGATTGGGCCCTGGGTATCATTCTCCTGGGGCTGGTGGTCGCGAGTTTTCTACCTCGGAAGAGTTCGGCCGGTAAGACTGGATTTCGCGCAACGCCTGGTGCGATAAAGTGAGCTGTCGACTGCGAGCGAAGACCATGTTCGAAGCGCTGCCACATGGCGGCCGATTCAGGGATATCTGGATATCTCGTTTCCAAGTTTGAGATTTTTGCACCTAAGTCAGAGGTCGGGTTACGTGGGCTCGACATAACCTTGCGATTGGTTGACGTCAACGAATTTGCAGGGCCGGCCAGACCCAAGTTGTGGGCGACCCGTCGGGGGACGTCAACATGAATTTGAAGCCGACGTGTACAAAGGGTGAAGCGATCTCTCGCTTCGAATTGGACTTCGCAGCCATCGAAAGAAAAACCCGCCTTACGGCGGGCAGGCCACGTGGAGGACGTGGAGGAGACGCCCTGTGACTCTACTCGTGTGTCAAAAACCTTGCATAACTAGGCGCTTCCTTGACCTAAACTTTGATGCCTTGCGGACGTGGTCGTGTCGTCCATCGGATTAAGGGGCAGTTCGCTGTCGGCCTTCGGCCCGAACTAGGCCGGTTCGAAGGCCGGGAGCGGGTCGAGGCTGGACGAAGAGCATTTATGCATGACGCGCAATGCGCCTGTGCAAATGGTTGTGACAATCCCGTCTCTTCCTTTCCCACTGGTCGTTTCGAAAGATTCCGCCCGTGAGACACTGGGCCGAATGCGAGCACACGCACGGCAAATTATCAAAAGATAAATTATACTGCGATCAACGTTTTAACCGGTCTTGCCGCGGAGTCGCAGAGTTGGCCGGTTCACATTGCCTGTGGCGAGTAACGCCTCGGCATTCGGAAGCGTCGCGATAGCCGCGCGACCACCGATTCTCACCAAATATTCGGCAGGAGAAAGTCATGACGTCAGCGCTGTTTTCGCCGGTTACCATCGGGCCGGTTACGCTCCCGAACCGTATCGTTGTATCACCGATGTGCCAATATAGTGCGGATGATGGGTGCGCGAACGACTGGCACCAGATGCACCTGATGCAGCTCGCGATGTCCGGCGCTGGTCTCATTGTTCTCGAAGCTACCGCTACTGAGCGGCATGCGCGCATTACCCACGGATGCTTGGGTCTCTATAGCGACGCGAACGAGGCATCGATTGCGCGTGTAATGGCTGCCGCACGGCGAGTGGCTGCGAAGGGGACCAAGTGGGGTATCCAGCTCAGCCACGCGGGACGCAAATCATCCGCGCAACGCCCGTGGGAAGGTCGTGCAGCGCTTGGTCCCCTCGAGGATCCGTGGCAGACCGAAGGTCCGTCTGCATTGGCCGCTGGAGCGGACTGGCATACGCCCAAGGAGATGACGCGTTCCGACATGGATCGGGTGCGAGATGGCTTTGTGGCGGCGGCTATTCGTGCAGCACGCCTTGGTTTCGACGTAGTCGAAATCCACGCCGCGCATGGATACCTCATCCATCAGTTCCTCTCGCCGATTGCCAATCTGCGCACGGACGCCTACGGCGGCTCTTTGGAGAACCGGATGGCGTTTCCGCTGGAGATCGCGGTTGCGGTTCGGAAGGCTCTCCCCGACAACGTTGGCTTCGGATTGAGAATTACGGGATCTGACTGGACGCCGGAAGGACTGGGAGTCGCAGACGCCGTTGCTTTCGCATCTGCACTGAAGGCAGCAGGGGCGGACTATGTGTGTGTGAGCTCAGGTGGAATCGCGACGGTTCGTATCCCCGTGGGGCCGAACTATCAAGTCCCGTTCGCTGCCGAAGTGAAGGCAAATGTCGGAATTCATACGCGTGCCGTAGGTATGATTGCCGAAGCCAACCAGGCTGAAGAAATCATTGCATCGGGGCAGGCAGACACCGTGGCGGTGGGCCGAGCGTTCCTGGACAACCCGCGATGGGTATGGCACGCGGCCGAGCGCCTTGGTGCTGAAGGCCAGATGACATATCCGCCGCAATACGAACGCAGCAAGCGTGCTCTGTGGGCTGGCGCCAAGCTGGCGCGACCGGACGCAACTAGCGCTCAGTAAGCCTCATATTTGCGGATGCGGTGAGCTGAGCTAGCCCTTCTGGGCTGATCCCAGTTCATCTCACCAATAAGAACGGGTGTGTTCGGCTCACGCCGCGGACTTTCCCGCGAGCGCGAAGCCCTTCCAGTTTGCTAAGGCGCGGGCATGCCCCGCGTCTTCACAAGAGGACAGCGACCGTTCACGAGTGTTTTAATGTCTCGTCGAGCCAATCAAACATCGTCTGGTGGGCGCGGTACATTGCTCCCATATGGCAATGTTCGCCGGCGCCCTCAGCCATAGCCAGTGTGACAAGCTTCTTTGGCGCGACAAGCTGAGCATGGATGGCTGCCGGCTGTCCTTTCAGGAATTGGTCGTTCTCGGCATCGAGCACCAGCGTCGCGGCCTTGATCTGCCCAGCGATACCCTCCATCGTGTACTGTTTGCTCTTTCGAACGAATTCCGCCGGCGAATCCGTGCCGAACGTCCACATGCCGTTGTTCAACAGCCAACGTGCGCCGGTGCTGCTTTTCATCAGCATACGCAAAACCTCATTCGCGGCGGCGTCGTTCTTGTCATGAATCCAGGATACGAGGAAAGGCGGGAGGGAGTTGTCGAACACCGCGTGGAAATCGAGAATCCCATCGTCAAGAATGATTGCAGCCGGTCTATGCTCGAAAGCGGCGGCGCGCGCAACGAGGTAGCCGCCCAAGCTATAACCAAAGAGAGCGATCTTGTCTGCAGCAACTTCCTTGCGGGTGAGCGCGAAGTCAACCACTGGCGTGATGACTGCCTCCCAATCATGCCTGAAGGTTAGTTGCTGCTTGCGAATAGCGGCCCCTTGGCCAGGTCCGTCGAAGGCAAGGACGTTATAACCGCGGCTTAGCGCAGCCGCCCCGATGGCGAAGTACGACTCTTCCTGCGTTGAATCGAACCCATTGTTGTAGATGACTGTGGGACGGGGTTCCCCCGACCGATCAGCCAGAAATAGATAGCCCGGTAGGGTGCCACCTTCGTACGGAATCTCGACGACTTCGAAAGGCGTTTCAAGCAGTCGCGCGCCTTTCAGGAACACCTCTGTTGAGCGACCAGACAATCGCGCCACGTCGGCGTCTCCCACTGGACTTGCTCGCTTGAAAAACTCGGCCGTGCGATAGTAGTTCGAGGCGCGAAGATAAGCCTCTCGGGCGCTGACTTGATGGCCTGCCGAACTCGACGTATCCCCAATCTTCGCCACCCGGTCTGCCGTGGCTTCCCATTGAGCGAGCCATGCGGTTTCGTCGCCTTCAGGAATCGCGCGAGCGGTCACGATGACCTCGCCAAGGTCCGCGCCTCCGTAATTGGAAAAGCCAGCGGTACGGAGCGTCTCGAACGAAAACGACTCATCGTTAAACAGGAACTTCATGTTCATCTCCTGATAAGACATGGCGCGATTCAGGGCGCCCTGTGAAGGCTGTCTCGCTAGCCATCTTCATGCAGACGGTCGAGACCTACTGGAAAAATACACGTGCGTGCCGGGGGAGTTGTCCCAGCGACGGCTCCAAAGCCGGACCCGGTGGTGTGATCGCAATGCACTGTCGCAAGTCTCGCTGCAGCATAGTCAGGGAACAATCGACGGAAAACGCTAGCTGGTGCCGGTCTCGGAAACTATGTGCGACCCGAGCAATTCGAACCAATGCGAATTTTCATACTTCAGAGGGGATGCAGATCGGAGCGGTCAAATCGAGCAGCGCAAGCTCCTGCTGTCTTGAAGGCCATCAGCTCTTCACTTTTTCAATTTTTCGTTGCTCAAGCAAGCACGTCACCAATATAGTAATGCCAAAACCAGAACGCAAGGTGCATTCACATTATCGTCGCCTGTAGCCCACCGTAATCGCGCAATGTGAAATCCTCGCGCAGTTCAGTAGGGATGGGCTTTGTAGCCGTTGAGGTCGTAAATCGGCGTCATTCGAACAGGATGAAGGACTGAAGCATCCGGTTGAACGCGCGTGGATTGGCAACGTTCATGCCGTGTGATGCGCCAGCGATAGTTTGACGCTCAGTCAGATAGAGCCATTCCGCGAGTTTGTCTACGTTGTTGCGGAACATCTTGGGGCTATTTTGGCCATCGATGAGCAGCGTTCTACATTTGATGTCGGCGGCAGTGTCGCGAGAATACGCCGGCAAGGGATCACGAAACTGGAGGGGAAGCGTTCTTGCGTTGTCAATAGCCATCGTGCGAAAGCTGCTGCTACTTTTTTGCCAGGATCCTGGCCTGCTCACCGAATCTACAAACAGTTCCAGTCCTGCTTCGGTCTCGCCATCTTCTATCAAATCGGAGACCTTGGCCCGTAAAGCGTTGGTCGCTGCGGGCAACGCCGCGGCGACAGTGTCGTCGTGTTGCAAGGGGCCAGCCGGGTCGGCGAGCGTTAGCGTTCTCACAAGCCGGGGATGACAACGTGCCAGGTTGAAAGCTACAGTGCCTCCTCTGGAGTGTCCGACAAGATGTACTGACTCGAGGCCCAACGCACCGATGAATTCGGCAAGTTCCGTTACGTGCGTTTCAAGAGTGAAGTCCCCTCGTATCGATGCCTCTGAGGCGGGCCAGTAGTGACTCAGGCTTGGAGCAATGCAGCGAAATTGCGTGGAGAGCGAGATGATCTGTTCGTCCCAGTAACGGTAGTCACAGAGGGATCCATGCACGAACAGGAGAGGGTCGCCGGATCCGGCCTCGAGATAGGGTATCGATACTCCTGACGAGATCGTCGCAAACAATGGGTCAGGGCCAAGAAGGGCCAGCGGCTCAATTCGCATGTTCATGATCTGGTTGCTCCTCATCGTCCGCATGTTTGGACAGTTCGCGACATCCACACAGCGGCGAGTGCGAGTGAAGCTGGAAATATGTGATGCTGCACATCTGTCGCTTAGATCGACGTAGCCTTTCACAAATGAAGCTGTCTATCAGTGCGTTTAAGAGTAGTTTAGATGATCATTTGATAAATTGAACTTGGTGACCACGCACAGGTCCATTGCGTCAGAAACAATGCCCCCGCCCGAAAATTCGGGTTTCCGTTGATGAAACGAAGGGTTCGTATGAAGACGTTGCTGTTGAGGCGCGGTGGGCGGTCGCCGAGCACAGAGAGACCTAACAGCAAGGTGAGACTAGCATGGACGGCTTCCTGTCCACGTAGTAGCCGATGAATCCGCGGACAGAAACAGGCTGGTTGATGCTACGGTGCGTTCTTGGGGGAGCTGAAAAATCCTTGGTCAGCGCCCCAGGTCATCAAGTATTCGGCCAGGCGGAATCCATAAATCGGTTGCGCCTGGCCTTACACGGTGAAATTACCCTTGTTTTAACATGCCCAACTCGCAGTCGACGAGTTGGTTCTCGAAGAGGCTGCGCTCGCGCACGCCGGCTGCCGACCTGTCAGTGACCGAGAAAACAAAGATTGCCGCGAACGAGACTAGCATCGAGAAGAGGGCTGGATATTCGTACGGGTAAATTGCATGCGCATGTCCGAGAACCTGTACCCAGACCGTCGGGCTGAGGATCGTGAGGATCACAGCGGTCGCTAAGCCAAGGGAACCACCCCACACCGCGCCACGCGTAGTCAGTCCTCGCCAGTAAATCGAAAGCAGGAGAACGGGAAAGTTCGAACTCGCAGCTATCGAAAAAGTCAGGCTGACGATGAATGCGATGTTCTGTTTCTCGAAAGCGATACCCAGCAGGATAGCGAGCACGCCAAGCGCGAGCGTGGTCATGCGAGATACCCGCATCTCTTCCCGGTCGGTTGCCGCACCTTTGCGAATCACGTTCGCATAAAGGTCATGCGATACAGCAGACGAACCAGCAAGAGTCAATCCGGCCACAACGGCGAGAATGGTCGAGAAGGCAACGGCGCAGATGAAGCCGAGGAAAATATTTCCACCGACCGCGTGGGCAAGATGGATGGCGACCATGTTGACGCCGCCGATGACGGTCCCGGACGGCGTGTGGTACTGCGGATCCGTCGCAACGAGAGCGATTGTCCCAAAACCAATAATGATAATGAGCGCATAGCCGATTCCGACGATGCCCGTCGCGTACAGGATGCTCTTACGGGCCGCCTTGACGTCGCCGACTGTGAAAAACCGCATGAGAATGTGTGGCAACCCGGCGGTACCAAAGATGAGAGCCAGGCCAAGAGATACAGCTGATACAGGATCCGAGACAAGGCCGCCTGGGCTCATGATCGCGACATGTTTTGGGTGCGCGAGAATCGCCTGGGAAAACAAGGCGTTCAAGCTGAAGCCGAAGCGGCTAAGGACCATGACTGCCATGAATGCTGCGCCGGCGAGCAGCAGGACGGCCTTGATGATCTGGATCCAGGTCGTAGCCAGCATACCGCCAAAGAATACGTAGACGACCATAAGCACGCCGACAATGACAACCGCTGCAACGTAGTTGAAGCCGAAAAGCAGTTCGACGAGCTTGCCGGCACCGACCATCTGTGAGACGAGGTATAGGAGAACAATCACGATGGAACTGGAAGCCGCGAATGCACGAATCGGTCGTTGCTGCAGGCGATAGGAAACCACGTCTGCCAAGGTGTACTTGCCGAGGTTGCGCAACGGCTCGGCAATCAGGAACAGGATGATGGGCCAGCTGGCAAGGAAGCCAATCGAGTAGATCAGGCCGTCATAACCACTCGAGAAAACGAGAGCGGAGATGCCCAACAATGAGGCTGCCGACATATAGTCGCCGGCGATAGCCCACCCATTCTGGAAGCCTGTGATTTTGCCCCCGGCAGCGTAGTGATCGGCGACGCTGTTGTTCTTTCGTGCCGCCCAACGAGTAATGAACAGCGTCGATGCGACGAACACGAGGAACATCCCGATGGCGATCGGGTTGTGGCTTTGCTTGAGGCCAGCCGGCGCCGCAGCAAATGCAGGTAGCGCGCCGAGAAGCAGAAAAATGCAGAGACCGAGGCGTTTCATTTCCGTACACCCTCCTTGATTTTGCTCGCGGCCGCGTCGAAGACTGTATTTGCGCGGAAGACGTAGACGGCGACGAGAGCGAACGTGATGACAAACATCCCAAACCCGACTGGAATGCCCCATGTACATGGCTGGTCCGCTGAGATGCGTCGTCCAAGCAAATCAGGCGAGAAAGCTAGCGTCAGGATGAACGCGAAGTACAGAATCAACATTACCGCGGTAAGTGACCAGGAGAAGATGCGGCGCGAACGAACGAGAGTCTGAAATCGGACGTCGTCGAGAATGGGATTGGCAACGGCAGCACAGGGATTGCCCGCTGCGAACGTGTCATTGCTATAAGCCGGGGAAGTATGGTCCACGGTGTCTCCTTGGTTACGTTGTCGTCGAGACGTTAAGAAACCGGCCGCCTTGGCCGGCACGCCTCGAATTCTTTAGAACTGAGGGGAGACGGCTGTCTCCCGCATCACTGCCTCAGGCGTCCTGTAACGTTCTGCCATTGCGCGATCCGTTTCGGTCTTCAACTGAGCCTGCATATAGGCGCCGAGATGGCGTGCGTGTTCAACGATCGCGTTTCCGAACTGGGTCCGCACGTCGCTGTACGCGAGCAGAGCCTCTGGAATGGACGCGCTCGCGTTCAGCGAAGCTACAAGCGCCATCGCGTCGCCTGCCGCCTTGGTGACGCCCATGCCACAGTGCGGGCGCGCCACGAACGCAGCATCGCCGAGCAACGCGATCCGTCCGAATGCCATTTGCGGTACTTCGACATCAAAGATGGGCTGGAAGAGGGGCTGAGTGGCTTTCGTGACTACTTCGGCGAACTGCGGGGCGAGGAGAGCGTGCGCGGCCTCTTCCATTTGAGCGAGAACGTCGGGGCGAATGAGAGTTGGAGGGATGCCGCCGACCCATCGCTTGCCTGTTGCATCCGTCAGCAAGTTAGGCAGGTCAACGTCTTCACTGGTTGCCCTGTACCAGACAAAGTTGTAGCGACGCTGGCCAGCTTTTGTACTATTGCCGGCACCAGCTACGGGGTATCCGATGATCTGCTCATGCGGCGGGAGGCAGAAGGCGAACTTCTCGAAAAGAGCCTCATGTGTTTCGCGCGAAAGCGCGGCCTCGTCCACCAGACCTCGCCATGCGACGTATCCGGCGTATTGCAATTCCACATCGGGAAGGAACTGGTCGCGTAGCCCAGACTTGAAGCCGTCGGCAGCGATGACAAAGTCGGCACGATGCACGGTACCGTCGTCGAGAGTAACGGATGCATGGTCGGACTCGTTCTGTACCGAGACGACGGTGCCGCCGGAATGATAGTTGGCGTCGGGAAATGCAGAGCGCAACACATGGTACATCTTGCCCCACGCGGTCAAGGTTTGCGGCAGGTCACGCTCCGAGAGGACACTTCCATCTCGCGCGAAGGTCACGCGTGATTGGACCTGAACACCGATTGAATCATCGAGGTCGACGCCCGCGGCGACCAGCGCCTCGAACAACTCGGGATGTGTGACGATACCAGCACCGCGGCCTGCCAGCTCTTCGGGCACGCGCTCAAATACATCGACCTGCCAGCCATTACGGCTGAGCAGATTGGCGGCAAACAGGCCTCCCAGGGACCCCCCCACCACGATGGCTTTGGGGCGAGTTGAAAGCGTATTCATCAGTAATCTCCAACGTTGTTTGCTGCGCCCGCTGTCGCTGCATGCGGAACTTTCAGGTGCGCTACTTCCGAGGCGGGGTAGTTCAGTTCGATCGTGACGCCCGAGGGATCCTCAATGAATACTTGGTGTAGCCCGAGACTCGGAACGGTTCGGTCCCGCCATTCGATCCCTTCGGACTCAAGCGTTTTCCACATCTCCTCAACGCCCGTTGCCAGGAACGCGATATGGTCGACAGTTCCCGTGCCGGAGGGCGGAAGGTCCTTATCGCCCAGGTAGGCAAGCAGACCTTCAGGGTTGTTCGGATCGATGCCGATGATGTGGACAGTGCCGAGGTCGTTCTCGTCGCCGCCCTTGTAGAGCCAGGCGCCGGGAAAATCGAACGGCGGACGGAAACCCTGTTTGAATCCGAGTACCCTTTCGTAGAACTTGCACGACTTCTGGAGATCGGTCGTGCGGATTGAGTAATGCGCGAGCTTCGAGATAGGCATGCCTGCCTCCTTTAATTTATCGGTCGATCATTGATCGTTCGATAAATTATACGTTGAGCTCAACTGCAGAGCCAAGTTGGATTGAATGAGGATTTACCCTGACTTTTTGATTTTGTCCGCCGGGAAACGGGCTCGAGGCCGCGCCTGGTCGTAAGAAGAGAGAGCCATCCTGCTCATTTGCTTCCCGCCGGCGACAAGTTGTGAATGAGATGGCTGGAGACGCCGTCCCGCGTTGGGAAAACCGCGAGCGAACACGTCAGTTAGCCAACGGGTTTAGCCGAAGTCGAACCGAACAGCAGATGATCGCCTACTTGACGGCCCCGTTCGTGAAGGTACCTTCCGAGGGCTGCCTGTTCTGGTTCCCAGCTGGCAAGTGCTCTATCGACGTCGTCAGGAAGACGCAGCAGAGCCGTCTGGAGTGCGAGCGCATTAGTGGCTGCCTTGGACGTGCTTGCGGCGGTATGCGGGCGCGGGATGGACGCTGCGTCCCCAATCAGCACCACCCGACCCTTGACCATCCGGTCAACTGACAGGTCGCGGATAGTTTGGGCAAAGGGCTGCGCGGTCGCTTTGACAATCGCTCGGAAGCCTGGCGGCAGTAACGCGTCGGCGTCGCGCAGGATGCGCTCACGCCACGCCGGCGCCAGCTTTCCTTCCGGAACCGAGTATCCGCGGTACCTCCCGTCCACATCGGTCATGACGCCTCGCAGTTCGACATCATCGACTGTGCGATACCAAACCCAGTTGTAAAAGCGGTGTCCTGGGCGTGTATCGTTGCGTTCCCCTGGTACGAGATAGCCGAGGATGTGCGACTCGCGGTTGTTTGCAAATGCAAAGTCGCCATGCAGCGTCTCGAGAGTTACTTCGGGCATGTCATCTTCGGACACAAGTCCACGCCACGCCAGATAACCCGCATATTGCGGTTCGCTGTTTGACCAAAGCAGTTGCCGGACCGTAGAGTTGCCGCCGTCGGCGCCGACGAGCAGGTCGCCGCTCTCTTCACTGCCGTCGTCGAAAATGGCGGTCACGCACCCGTTTGGCTGGGGGCGGATGCCGGTCAACCGACGTCCCTGATGATAGTTCCGGTTACCAAATGCGCGGCGCATCGTGGAATAAATCAGGGACCATGAGGTCTGCGTTTGTGGCGCGAGCCGGCGACTCAGGACTGAACCGTCCGGCTGGAACACGACGCGATCTTGTGAGGTGACGCCGAGGGTAAGTGTGCTGAGGTCTACGCGGGCGCGGCGAAACACCTCGACTACTTCAGGCTGTAGTACGATGCCGCCGCCCCTGCTGTCGAGATCGTCCGGTGAGCGTTCGAAGACATCGACGTCCCATCCCGCTCGAAGTAGCAGGGTGCCGGTAAAAAGTCCAGCGAGCGATCCACCGATGATAAGGGCGCGCTTTGGAGATGTGGCGCGCGTGATCGAGGACGTAGCTACGTTATCCGACATGATGGGCTCCTTGCGTATGAAGCACTGTAGTCCTCGTCGGAAGCCACGATAATGGGATACAACTCGCTAATAGCTTTGCACAAAGCGCAAAAGTCGCTGGGGTGTTCCGCTGCAATTGAGCGAGGCAGCCAGGGAAGAACTATATGGAAAGCACACTGCCCGCCGTCTACGGTACGAGTCTCGCTCGACGAACATAACGGGGCAACCGCGCAAGTGCCGAGAGGCTCTCCTGCAGCATTAGCCGAATCAGATTCCGCAGCGGGCAGCGCGAGCCGTCAAACGGAGCATTCGCGCCAATTTGCATTCGCTGTAAAGGCCAATACTGCTATTCACAGGACTCGATTATTGATGAAACGAATCCGATAAAAGCCCCGACGCGACGTGAACCACGTTGGTTCGGAAGATACAACGCGTTGACGACCGCATGTGCATTATTCGGCCGACAATCGAAGTCGACGAATAGCTCGGTCATTTTTCCAGCCCTGATGTCGTCACGAACAAGCCAATCCGGCAAGAGCGCGATGCCGGCGCCGCCCAAGACTGCCTCACGAAGTAGTTCCGACGTGTTCGCTTTCAGCCGTCCCCGAACGGATACGCGTGTTGATGTCTCATCACGCGAGAAACTCCAGACCTGTAGGTCCGAACCATAAGTAAATCGCAGGCATTCATGCTTTGCCAGGTCATCTGGCGTCGCAGGTTGGCCATGTTCGAGGATATAGTCTGGACTTGCTACAACGCAGCGCTTGAATTCGGTTATACGCTTGCTCACGACATCAGCCGTCGAAGCTGCTTCGCCGAGACGGATCGCTACATCAATACGCTCCGCGACGAGATCGACGATTGAATCGCTAAGTCGCACATCCAGCTCAATCTTCGGATACTGCGAAAGAAACGAGGCAATATGTGGCGCGATAATTCGTGAGCCGAACGCGACCGGAATAGAGACGCGCAACGGTCCAGACGGCTCACCTCCGCGGTCTGAAACGGACGCGTCTGCTTCGGCCATGTCTTCAAGGAGCTTCTTCGCGCGTGCATAGTAGGTGGTGCCCGCGTCGGAGAGGGTGACTTGGCGCGTTGTGCGGTTGAACAGCACCGTTCCGAGTGATTCCTCGAGTGCATCCACCGACCGCACGACGGAGGAAGCGGCAAGATCGAGGCGTCGCGACGCGCTGGAAAAGCCGCCGCTTTCCGCGACTTCTACGAATGCGCGAAGCGCGGCTAGCTTGTCCATGCTTTCATTCCGTTCAGAGTTTGATGAACCGGCCCGGTGGACAAGCCGGAATGTCAGCAGCCGCCGTCTGTGAATGCATCACAGGAGAGTGCGATGGCTAGTCAGGCAGTCTTGCGGCGACTTGGTCGCGGGATGCCCGCGTTCATTTTCTTCAAGGTCGCCGGTGTTCCGTTCAGGAAGACGTCGAGCTGAAAGTCGATAACCTCGTCCAGGTCCTCTGGCACGGACAGACCATAGACCCATTTGCGGACGCCGAGATAGAAAATGCTCGCATGAAGACTCCAGACCAGCTCGATTTCGGCATCGAGTTGTGCGCCGGGCGAAGGCGGCGGGATGTCATACGTTGCGTGCAACTCGCGCAACACCGGGATGAACACGCGGTCCCGGAGCTTGGTCAGATATTTTGTGTTGAGACCGTCACGACTCAGTCCGGCGAAGATGAACGTCCGGATCCACTCGCGCCGGAGGATTGTTCGCGCATAGGCCTTATAGAAAGTCGACAGGCGTTCTTGCAGAGGAATCGAGCGATCCGCGATGAGCTTTTCCCATGAGCTATCCCAGCTATAGACTTCTTGATAGACGCGCTCAATGAGGGCTTCCTTGCTAGGGAAGTACCTGTATAGGAGCGGCTGGGTCACTCCGAGCTGTCGCGCCAGTTCGCGCGTGCTGCCTGAAAAGCCATGTGTTGCGAAGTGTCCGATGGCCTTCGCAACGATTTGCTGTTCGCGTGCTTCGGGCGACAACCTACGGCCAGCAGTGATATGCAACTGGTCAGCATCCGCCTTTCCGGACGGCGATAGTGCATCAGATTTTCGTCGTGGCATGGCCGGGCTCCTGTCCGAGCCCATATTCTTATCTATCGAACGACAATTAGCAAGCTGAACGGCAGGCGCGGCCACGCCCGGTACCGCGTTACGTCCCTTGGAGCGATTTTGTAGTCCGGTGAGCAATTGTCGCTAGCAGGAGTGCCAGCAGGGCGAGGGCAGCTGAGAGCCAAGCTATGGCTGCGAACACGCCGATCCACGCGGACATCAGGCCGAGAGCGACAATTGGCACAATACCGCCGACGTACGCAACGGAAAAGAATGAGGAAACGATACGGCCCCCATGTTCACCGGACCGGATGCTATTTACCATCGCGACCGCCGACATGAATGCGAGACCCTGACCGAAACCGCCCAGCAAATCGCTCGCGATGAACAAGATACCCGAATGCACAGAGAGCGAGAGAACCAGCAAACCGACGCTCGCTGCGATCAAGATTGCGCCAACTGTTAAACCACGAGTCGAGGACACCTTCCGGAGCGCGAGCTGCGCGAGCGCTGATCCCGCGAACAGCAATGCTACGCCGGCGCCAGTGACAGCAGGACCGCGCCACGGAAGGAGCTCAACCAGAAATGACGGGGCGAGTGACGCATAAAGACTGAGCAGCGTATAGCCGACGAAGGTTGTAAGAGCCGCTAGCGCGAACGGACGCATTGCGTGCATCGCGGGCAGATGGAACCTCAGTTTCGGACGGAACTGACGGATTGGCCCGATTGAACCATCGGCGGGCAGCGCGGTGAGTGCTACCCATGCCAGAACTGCGGCGACTGCAAACATCAGGTACGGCGTGATGAGCGGATGGGGAAGGAACTGAGCCGCCGCTCCGGCAGCAAACGGTCCGAGACCGAACCCCGCCACCGTCATCACCGATCCGACGAGCGGGGCTCGCCGCACTTGTCCATGCGGCTCCAATGCGGCAAGACCGGCCGTCGCGGCGCTTGATGCCATGCCGGCGGCCAGACCTATCGCGAACCGCCCGGCTGCCAGAACCGGCAGGGCGTGCGCATCCGAAGAGATAAGCAGGCCGACCAGGAGCAGCAGGATGGCAACCCTCAACGCGTGCACAAATCCGACGTGCTCGCTTAGATGAGCGAGTGAAAGTAATGCAAGGAGTGCACCAGCCATATAGGCCGAGTAGGCGATGGTGATGCCCGCCGACGTGATGCCCAGCGAGTGCTCGTAAAGCGGATACAGCGGACTTGCAAGTGTCGCGCTCGCCATGACGATGCCGAGGGTGACAGCGATTGCGATGAAGCGGTTCATTGCAGCTTTTACGGCTGACGGGGGTTCGGGGAGGGGTTTCATGACGTTGCTCGTATGTTTTGTCCAGCCCCTAGGTTAGGGCGCACGCGAGCAGAGCGGAATCATATCGCGACGCAAGGCACCTTTGCGTTCCGAGCTTTTCGGTGTGGGGGAGGATCCCAGCGAGAAAAGGGGCTACAGTGAGCCCCCATGACGTCGGCATGCGACAGGACATACTGCTGGCGGTCTAATGCTGGGCGATGTTCATGATCTGGTTGCCCATTCCGATGCCCCAGTCGGTCATGTGCATGCCTTCAGCCAGTTGCTGCTGTTCCCATTGGCGAAGGGCATGCTCAAGATCCGGAGTGCTCGCAATCGTCTGGGCCAGCGAAACCGCGTTGGCTGCCGCCTTCGCCGTGCTACCAGCAGTATGTGGCCGGGGGATGAAAGCAGCGTCTCCGAGCAATAGCACGCGGCCGAAGCGCATCTGCGGCACCTGAAAATCCATGATCGCCTGGACGAAGATGTCGTCAGTGCTGTCTACCAGCGCGCGGAACGCTGGATTGAGGCGTTCTTCGCTCATCTGGCGTATCCATGCCTCCTGTAACGGCGCGACTGCACCAGGCGGCACTGAATGACTGCGGCGGACGCCAAAGCGATCGGTTAAAACGGCGTCGAGTTCAGTCCCGAAGCTGGCCTTCAGATACCAAAGCCAGTTGAAACGACGATGTCCGGATTGGACGGAGCCATCGACCCCGGGCACCATGTACTCCAGCATCATCGATTCGAAATCATGCTGGAACACGAAATGTTCGTAAATCTGGTCGCGAGCGGCCTTTGGCAACTTCGATTCGTCGACAAGTCCGCGCCACACGACATACCCCGAATAAGACGGGCTGAGATCGGGCAGCAAGAGTCCGCGCACTGTTGAGCCGCCGCCATCAGCACCGATGAGGATATCCCCCTCGACGAGACGGCCGTCCTCGAATCTCGCGGTCACCCCATTGGCGTGTTCGTCGAAACCAATAAATTTCGCGCCACGATGATAGTGTTCTTCGGGAATCGCCTGCTTCAAGGTGTTATAGAGCGTGTTCCACGATGTCTGCGTCTGGGGCATGTATTGCCGGCTCAACTCATTGCCTTGCGGATCGAGAAAGAGCCGGTCCTTCGAGCGGACGCCGAGCGGGTGAGCGGCCACAATCTGGGCGAATCGCATTGCCCGCACCACATCTCCCTGAAGAACAATGCCTCCGCCACGGCTTTCGAGCGTCGCTGGGGAGCGCTCGAAGATTTCCACGTCCCAGCCGATGGCCTGTAGTGCAGAGCCCGCAAACAGGCCGCCCAGCGAGCCGCCGATGATCAGGGCGCAGCCGCGTTTCCCGGCATCCATTTCTCTTCTCCCATTGTTATCGGACGACGCGGTTGCGTCCGTCGCGGCGCGTGGGGATACGCAAGGGGTTACGCAACCGCCGGATAGTCCGTGTAGCCCGCCTCACCGCCGCCGAAGAACGAACTGCTGTCGGGTACGTTGAGCGGCAGATCCTGGCGCAGACGTGAGGGCAGGTCGGGGTTCGCGATAAACGGCCGGCCGAAGGCGATGATGTCTGCGCGTCCGCTTGCGAGGGCAGCCTCCGCGGTCACGCCGTTGTAACCGCCCGCCAGCATAAGCACGCCGTGGTATTCGCCGCGCAGCTGTTCGACGATCGCATCCCAGCGCGGATCGAAGTTTTCGTCCTTGACGGTACCTACCATCGCTGGTTCTACCAGGTGCAGATACGCGAGGTTCTTCTTGTCGAGGCTGCGAACGATGTAGCCGAAAGTAGCCTCCGGCGTGTCGTCACCCATTCCCATGAACCGGCCCATCGGTGTGAGGCGCACGGACACATTCTGCCCGCCGACTTCGTCACACACCGCATCAACGACTTCGAGCAGAAGACGCGCACGGCTTTCAATGCTGCCGCCGTACGCGTCTTCGCGATGATTGCTTGCACTGTTGATGAACTGGTCAAGCAGGTAGCCATTGCCTGCATGGATCTCGACACCGTCCATACCAGCCAACATCGCGTTGCGGGCGGCGCGACGATAGTCTTCGACGATTTCGCGGATTCCATCCAGGGTCAGCGCTCGCGACACCGGAATATCACCCCAGACGCCATTACCCTGGTCGTCAAGAATGAACGTCTTGCCAGGAACAGGCAGCGCGCTCGGAGCAACGGGCAGTCCACCATTCGGTTGGAATACCGGATGGGACACGCGTCCGACGTGCCACAACTGCAGAAACATCTTGCCGCCCTCTGCATGCACGGCGTCGCTGACCGCGCGCCATGCTTCGATTTGCTCATCCGTGTAGATGCCAGGGGTCCAGGCGTAGCCTTGCCCTTGTTGCGAAATCTGCGTAGCTTCGCTGATGATCAAGGCGGCACTTGCGCGCTGCCGGTAATACTCGACGTTCATCGACGTCGGCACATTCCCCGGCTGCCCGGCGCGCGAGCGTGTAAGCGGCGCCATCGCGACACGGTGGTCAAGGGAAAGGCGGCCAAGCTTGATCGGGCTGAAGAGGTGAATAGTCATGGCGTTGCTCCATCAGGGGTGTTGGGTTGTCGATGGGCTCAACGATATGGTTTCTACCTTGCCGAGAGAATCCGTGTCCCGTGCTAGGCACCATTGCGTGGGGCGCAAAGAGGGGTGCCCGAGCGCGGACCAATGCCTCCCAGATCTGGGCCAGCCAATGTCCGAGCGCTTACGCGAGTTGCCCGGCCTCCGAAGAATTGCTCATTCGGACGCGGAGTATCGTGTCAGGCATGGAAGGAAATCGTAATAATGGCAGTGCGCTCGCGGAGACGCGACCCTGCCCAATACACCCATCCTTGGAGATGCTCGCCTTTCATGGCTTGCAAGCCGGCGCCCACCCAGCGTCAATTCGGTTCCCCTTGTTGCCCCTTTGTGGCCGGGCCAGCGGTCGGCGAATATTGATCCGCCCGTCCGGTTCCAAACGGTAGGGGTCCAGCCTTCGCTGGGTCGAAGTGGCCGCCCAGTTTGCGGTACCAACTTCTACGAGCGATAACCGGATGGCGATCGTCGGCTTTTTGTTGCATCAGCATGCTGATTTTAAAAAATGAGCTTAAACAAATGGCTGTTTTGGAGGGCATGTGTCGCTGAGCTTGAAAAGTATGAACATCACGTATTGATTGACCTCTCAGCACGCAGAAAATAATAATTATAAATTTTGGTCATAAAAAACGAGGTTGAATTGGCTGTTTATTTTGATTTTCGTGCCACCATTGCGGGGCCAAATTCTGGATCATTAAGCTGCTGGTCCACGCCCCGGCGGGCCCGCCGCCAGCGTTCGCTGGCCGCCCGCGGCGTAGGGAAACCCCATGACGCCGGCCCGGCGGAGTCGCGGGGAGTCAAAAAATATTTTCACGAAAAACTCTCAGTTATTGAGAGGTGATTTTTCGCTAACGCGAAAATCGACATGAAACTCCACTTGTTTGCCTCGAAATTGGGTGATATAAATTCGCTCAGCCGTCCCTCGGAACAGGTTTGGAAATGCCGTTAGGCACTAATTTCTTTTTCGGGGTTATCAGGCGTCGTTATGACGTGAAAAACCTATATTATTTTCGGGGGTATTTTGTGAGTGGTCCAGTTTATTTTGTTGCATGTCCCCCTGAACCTACCCAAACAGCGCAATGAACGGTACCAACATGCAAACCGCAAAACCGAAGCAGCAGGCCACCACAATCCCCGGTGAGGAAGTTGCCAATGCCGTAGTCAAATTCATGGTCGACTGCGGAATGAATGACGACCATGTCAACCTAGGCAACCTCTGTTTCGCGTTTGAGTACGTATATCAGCCGCTCCCACGATTCTGGCGAGACTTCGACCTTGCAGCCGTGCTCGACGCCGTAACGCGACAATGGCCCGATTGGCGTGCGGCCGCTGAGGCCCGCCAACAGTCTGTCAGTGACATGCTGCGTGAAGTCGAGGAGGTTATAGCCACTTACGCCTTCGATGAAACGAATGCGGAAATGTTGATGGCTCTGCCGTTGGCGGCGCGTCCGAGAGATGGGGCGGCAGCATCTGAATGGATTTTTGTTGAGCTTCGCAATAGGAGGCTCGAGAAGGAACTTCGATTTGCGAATCGCGATGGAAGTCGATGTGGTGAGAGTGCGCTTGAGGTTTTGAACTGCGTCGAGCATGCCACGCGTGGAATCGAGTGCCTTAGACTCGGAACGCAGGTCGCTCGTCTCATTCGATGCCGTCACCTTGTTGTTCAGTAACGCGCATTTACGCTCGGACACTCCATGACTCCGCTGCGACCTACCAAACGAACTGCGGCTCATAGTCGGAAGCTTCGCCCTTCGCTGACTGTTGAGTAGGACATAGCCAAGTTCAAGCTCCATAGCAATGGGATGGGCGTACAAGCGCTGTCGTAGCCGTCTCAATTCAGGCGGCTTTCGCGGCTGGGAGCCACGCGTCGTCTCGTAACAAAAAAGTGCTTCCTCACGCAGCAGCGGGTTTTTTCGTAAGAAGGCGAATTACATGTCGCTTTGTGCGCGCCTCCTCCCGATTATGCTCCACTGATCTTCTTATACTGATTTGCAGGACATCAGTCGCGTTGGAGATGACACGAAACATCGGAAGTCTGTCGTTCTACGCGAATCGTGAGATACGCGGCGCAACTTAGCGTTCGTTCGCCAACAATACAATGAATACGGAAAACTATGCCACATAGCATTTTGGCCTATAAGGGCTTGAGGAAAATCCTGAGCTTTGATGACGAAGTCGACGCTATTGAGAACGGAAACGAATTCGTTACCGTATATGGCCATCCTTGGAGCCCATTTTTCACTGAAGGACTCGATGTCGATGCACGCTACGTATGCGCAGAAAAACGGAGGTTTTTTATATTCGACGACCATTCCGAGTTTGTCGATTGGATTGTGGACCTGTCGTATCTCTTAGGGTGCGATGGAAAAATTCCCGAAGCCGACAGTAGGGTCGCTTTTCGTGACATCTTCCGCGGCGGGAATGGTGGAATGCTCGGACCAATTGCATCGGCAAAACTGGTGGCCGAATTCGATGAGTGGGATGACCGAGTACGATTAAACAGGAAAGGGAAGTTTTACAAGCACTATCTGTTGATGCGCGGTCTGTACGAATATGCATCAGCTGATGGCGCCGTGGATATATACGGCTAGAAGGCTTGCTCCTATGGATAACAAGGCTCGGGAACAGCGATATTGCCGGGTCGCGTGACGATGGGGGGCAGTTTGGGTTCGGCCCGATCTGCAGATTTGGGGTATTGCATCTCTGGCGAGCGCAGCATAGGTTGCGCTCGCTTTTTCATTTGTTGCTAGCGACTCAGTCCGCCGGTCTCATGGCATGTTTGCGATAGATACGGGCCATTGAATGGCTCGGAAGCGCGATGCAGGCTGCCGCTCTGAGCTGATTAAGGTGTTTGATAGCTGTGAGTTCCCACCCGCCGGAGCGGAAGCCATCTTGCAGCCTTTTGAAGAACTCTGGCTCCAGACCTTCTCCTTCGAGCGCAGCACAAACCCACTCGGCTGCGGATTCAGGTTTCTCTGGTCTCTCTGCGACAGGCAACTCCGCGATTATCTCTTCGGCGAACTCGTGAAATGCGTGCAGCTGGACCAACCAATGCGCTACCTCCCGAATGCTGTTGACTGTCTCATCCGAAGCTACAGGCGTCGAGAGATAGTGAGACTGGTACCGAGAGACGGCATTGACCACAATGTCGGCATTGAAGTCGCGCCAGAATCGAGGATGAGGCTGATATACATACGCGAGGGCCAGGCCGAGGTAATACTCCCACAGCATTGACTCATCGTATTTGCAATCGGCCATGTACTTGAAAATAGCATCGCCCGCCTTGGCGTAGATTTCGCTCGGGCTCTGCGCCATGATGTTCGTTTGGGTCATGTTCATATCGGTTTCGTGGTAAATCGCCCGCAGCAATTGGGGGACGTCGTAAGTATAGGAAGACGGAGTGGGCATGTAACGTGGAACTCACACAGTAAGTCTGATTTCGATTCTTCAATTCGCGTGAACCGGTATCGGGTGCCGCGATGCTGTCGAGACGAATGAAACGGCCGCGCTTGGTCTGTCTGACCGACTGGAAGTGTTCTTTGCCACTGATATGGTGGCAGAGCGCGAGTCGGCGCACCGGTACCACGCTCCTCTGGTATTCGCGCTGTGCTGCGAAGAGACGCCGGCAAGCCAATGGCGACTTTGCCGCTTCGACCATTGGACGTGAGGCTGGTTACCGAGACCGGCCGGTGTCAGGTGTCATGTAGAAAACGTGCGCGACCGTCGATCGCGCACGTTGAGATTAGTATTCGTCCCTTCTTCCGAGCATGTCATCGAAGGTGATGTCGCCTCGATGCAGCACAAACGACGTCACATCCAGTTCGCACGCCGCGTTTCCATCCGTAACCTCAAGCAACGCCACCGCCATGTTGTTGAAGGTACTGCACGGAAATCCCAGAAGACCATGTTCAGGTTCAAGGTCTTCGAAGGGCGGCTTGTCCGGACCGGTGATGATGTCCACATATGGGTCACCTGTTAACGCGAATCCTTCTGCAGCCCGTCGGGCAGGAGTTACACCAGTTTTCACGGCTCTTTCGAGGGCATAGAGCCACCCTTCGAGTGAACCGGACATCAGGAACGCTTCTCTGTATGCCTCAGCGGATTCGCCGGTGAAGTGCAGGTTGTCGCCTTCAGAGCACCTGGAAACCATTTCGTAATACTTCCAGAACTCCCTTTCCAACGTAGCACGGTTGTATCCCGCTCGGCCAAGTCGCCGACGAAGCGTGTCGGCCGTTATCGAGTACACAAACTCGAATTCGAGCGTCTCGGGCCCCTGTTCCCGGCAACGGATGAGCCGGTCTTCCGGCTTGAAGTACCACCGGTTGTATCGGTTGAGTGTACTCGCGATTGGATAGCCACCAATGGTGGTATGTACGACGCACTGCATATAGATTCCTTTGTTCTCGTGCTTGAGAGGCACATTCCAGGGAAGACACGATCTACTCGTTTAAGACTTCAGCAATGAGTAGCTGTGTTCGACGTTGCAATCCAACTCCCGTGTTGGTAACGATTCGCGGCGCGTCGCTAGATGTCGCCCTCGTCGTGAAATCCATTCTGAGCGGCCGGCTTCTGACGAAGCCTCATGTCATCGAATGTTGTATCGTCCAGATACTCGACGAACATGGACACGTCTTGCTCGCACAGTACGTCGCCGTCCACAATCTCCAGCAGTGCGACGGCCATGTTGTCGAGTGAACTGCACGGGAAGCCACGAATGCAGTGTTTCGGCATCAGGTTGTCGTCACGGGGTGAGTCTGAGCCGGTGATGATGTCGACAAGAACGTCCTCGGGATGAGCGACCTCACGTGCAATCCGTCGAGCCCGGGTGACGTTCGCCTTGACCACCTTCGCGAGCGCCTCCAGCCAGTCGTCCAGCGTGGCGGCCCGGAAGGCGTCGGCGCGAGCCTGTGCCTTTTCACCCTCGAGATAGGTACTGAAGAACAGCGTTCCTGATTGTCGGCAAACGGCCTCGTAGTACCGCTCGAACTCCTGTTCGAGCGTTGTTCGCGTAAAGCCCGCGCGCCCGAGACGCCTGCGAAGCACGTCCGCGGTTACCGAATATGCAAATTCGAGCATCAATCGCTGTTCACCATTGGACCGGTCCCAATCGAGCGAGCGCTTCCGCGAGCGAATGACCCGGTCCTTTTTCTCAAATCGCTCCCAGACGGTGTAGGAGCGTCTCCATACATCCAGTTCATAGCCGCCAATCGTAATTGCAGAGCTGCACGTCATAAATAGCCTCTTCGAATATGGAACTCGTCATTGTTCGGGAGGTGCCGGTCAGACCGACGTCCCGAGGTCTGCAACTGCAGACCTCTTCGTATAAGCGCGCGAAGAGGGCATGAAAGAGGCGAAACAGCGAAATGGCAAGTTGGACGTCCAACGAATTCGTGAAACTGGCTTGTGTGTCTGGAATTTTTCGGTCAAGAATATTTTCAAGAAACGTGCGTGTCGATCGCGATAGGGAAGGGGAGTGACATGATCGGGCCAGTTTCGTTAAAAACCGGTTTGCTAGGACGAGCGACCGTTCAATACATGTCGAGGACGGCGGTGCTCTCGCGTGACTGTCCGTTGGGTGATTGAAGGCATGCGCTCCGAGAGCCGTCAATCTGACACCGTGCACGTGCCGCAGCTCATGCGAAGCGGAGCATGGCTTCACTCGGAGGGTAGGCCAAGAAAAATCCGGTCAGAGATGTTAGCTCGCCCGTCGGTTGAAGCACTTGAGTCGCATGCCGCCAAAGCCCCACTAGGAAGCGCTGGCTGGGTCGCGGGAGCGGTGACGGCTGAGCCGCAATAGCGGTTTCGGCCGACCAAGGGTTTGATGAGTCAGGTCAAGCCTGGCGTTACGCACTAGCGACTACCTCACCCTTTCAATGCGTCGCTTTCTTCAGAGACGTATCGGCCACATCAAACAGCAATTGCCGCGTGCGCGTCATGACCCAAAGAACCTCACGTTGGGAGAAGTCCCATTCGCCAGTGTCGACCTTCAATCTCATGCCTTTCTCGGCCCGGGTCAACGCCACGCCTGGCGACAGACCCGCGCAGGCAATCTTTCGCGTTACGTACGCGGATAGCTGGCTAGCAAGGTCCTCACACGCGTCATAGCGCACCCACAGTTGCTCTTCAGTGAGACCACTTTGATAGCGACCGTCTACTTCGCGGACAAGAAGCTTCGGTTGAACCCCAGGTACAGCACCGGGGTCCAGCTCTCTCGGAAAATCATCGGGCACACGTCGGTCCGTCATTCCTTTCTCCATGCTTGTAGGAGGACACTTCTACCGCCCATTCACAATCTGGCGTCGAGTCGCTTAAGGGTCGAGGCCGCACCGTCACCAAATCCGACTCCATGCAATCGATTTGTGTTTGGCTCACGGGGATTTATTCGGATGAGTTGCTGACGCGCGTTCCGTTCGCTGAAGCGTCGCACCGTTGGGAGCGCCTTGCCTGCACCGAGTTCCACGACAACCAAGTTCGAGACCGCTGAAATCCATGCGTCCAGGCGCTCCCGTTGCTTTTCATAGGACACGTTAATCCACCCGTAGTCCCTGAACATCAAAATATTTGGCCGTGCAAGCGCACCGCACCGGGGACAGCGAGGCATCGGACTTTCCAGCGTCGCCGTTTCCTCGTTGACGACTGGATGAAATTCCGTGGCCGACCAAGTGTCTGTCGTACATACATCTAGGCATTGAAGTGTGTGAATCGACCCGTGACACTCGTGAACGCGTTGTTCCGGAAACCCGGCCTTTTGGAACTGCCCATCGACATTGCTCGTGAACACGAAAGCGCCATGGCGCATGCGGTCCGACCATCTGCGCAAAATCTCAAAGCCTTCGTGCGGAACTGTCGCTCGGTAAAGTTCGAGGCGGTGTCCATAGAAACCCCACGCAAGTTCTGGATGCTCTGCAAACCTTGTCGGGTTTGCCATGTCCTCGAACGAGAGACGTTGATGCCGAAGCGCGGGGTACGCCCGCCAGAATCCTTCCCGCCCACGGAAGTCAGGCAGGCCCGAGTCGACGCCCATTCCAGCACCCGCGGTGATAAGCAATCCGTCGGCATCTCGCAACCAGGCGACAGCTTTATCCAGTTTTTCGTCTTCCGAATCCGACACATTCCTTCTCCCGATTTTATTGCAGCGGCCGACTACGCACGCAGATACCACTCGGCAGGGCCGTAAATCCTGTTTTGTGTATCAACGTCACGCTTGTATCCGAGCTCCTCAACAAAGCCCAGTGAGCGCAATACTTCACGTACGCGCAAGAGGTCTTGCTTGTCCGTCCAATCTTGCGTGTAGACGCAGATGACATGACCATCACGACCAAGGCTGCGAAGAGCCGTCGACACCTTCGCAAATACGAGCTTGTCGCTCTCAACTGCGCCTTTAATTTTCTCCCATGCCTGGTCGACATCGGACGAAGCCGCGAAAATGCACCACTTGCCCGTTGTCGGTCCCGAGCGGATGGTGCCGCAGCTAGGGGATTTCCTCATCTGCCAGCTCCGGCTGAGGTCTTCGGAGGGACGCTCGGACCCACTCATTAGCAGCACTTCAAGTCGCGATTGCTCGTTCATTTCTAAGTCGGTTGTGAAGGATGTCTTGGGTCTCACTGAACACGCGCTGCCATCACTTCGGCCCGCGCTCATTGTGTTTCAATTGAGACAGATATTTAGGCGAAACCACCGCAGTAAGCCATACGCCGTTATCCGCGCGGGTGAAGGTGTACCCATCCGCGTACATCTGCGCGGTATCTACGACGAGAATTAATGGCGTACCGTGGCGAGCACCAACCCGCATTGCCGTGTCGATGTCCGTGCTCAGATGGACGGCGTGCCTAGTTCGAGGCGTCAACCCTTCAAAAACAATACTCGTCCAGTTGCTCCAGGTGGTGCCGTGATAGAGAACGGCAGGGGGCTCCATTGCGGAGTATCCTAAGTTCACCTTTATTGAGTGACCTTGCGCTGCGCGTATCCGCTTGCCGTCTGGCGAAAGCGAGAAGCGATTTTTATCGCTTGTCGCTACGACCGCCAGAATGATGTCTCTGTTCACGGCTGGCAGCGACCTCAACCGCTTTGACGCTCCCACAGCACGCACAGCGCGTTCGATAGCGCGCGTGAGTTCGCCAATAGATACCCATCCCTGACTGTCGAGCTGGATGCCAACCATCTCAGGCTCATGGCGCAAAATCTTCGAAAGAAGCCTGCTCACGGCGATGTGGTCGGCCGGGATGTGTGTATCGGAATTAGGCATCTTTACTATGAAAAGTATCCATCTCAGTGTCGCTTGCGTTGCTTCGCGTGACAAAGCTCTAGTTCTTTGTTGAGCGCATCTATCTGCGATTGCATGTCGGCTGCTCGCCGAAGGAGTTGCCCAACCTGACGCCAATACTCATGGCCAAGGTCTCCGTCCGCGAGAGCGAGTTCGTGGATTTTGCGCAGAGCAATCTCCAAGTCAAGTTCATTCTCAGTAGACATGTTGTCCTCTGCGGTGAGCGAAGGATGGTGCTCGCTCGATGAAGTAGTTGAGCGCCGGAAGATGTAGCCTTGGTTCACATAACGCTTCTGTATGCGTAACACCATCAAAGCGAGAACGACGCCGAGCGCTGGTACATATAGAATCGGCGGGTTTCGGAGAACGATTTCCAGAATCTGTTCCATGGCCTAGAAAGGAGCCGTGCTCAGCGCTTCGTGAATTCTTCAGCGGCTTTTTGCACGGGCTTGACCTTTTTTATCGCGAGAAATTGCAGCGGCGTGGCGCCACCAAGAGGCTCTGTTGGAGTCGTGAAAAATTCCCACCTGTTCCAACCGGACATATCATCCAAGCTACGCACAACCTTCGCGAAGTCGTTGTGATGAATCATGGGGGAGAGAAAGAATGCAGGGATGTACACCTCGCCTTCGAGCTCAACGCTAAAGACTCTCCCTGAAGCTAGGGATTTGCCCAGTTTCTTCTCTGTGACATCTGCAGCTCCTAGGTAGTCGTCCATGCGCAGCAACTTTCCCTGACGTACAAGGTCGTAGCGCTCGGGGTTTGCCGACGCGCTCTGTATCAAATCCTCGTTTTTAGATGTTCGCAGTTTCGATTGACGGCGAATGCGCTTGCGTAGATTCTCGTCCTCGTCATGCATCGAGGGAAGGTCTATGTTGAGTATCGTCGATACGCCAATGACTTCCCATAGTCGATTCTTGAACCGGCGCCCGAGCTCCTCGTCGGAGAGTTCTAAAAGTGCGTTCCAGCCTGTAGGGTCAACCAGGAGAGCAGCGACAACTGCATGATGAATCGCACGGTCTATCTGTGCAAGCCGCGCCTCTTCGAGCGAAAGAATGCGTCGTTTTTGGCGAGACGGCCGTGGCGTTGATACTCCTTTGTTCGCGATTGGATTCATGGCGGTAGGGGTTAGTCAGAGACCGGTGTCGTTCTCGTGATACTAAAAAACATCGCACTCAGGGCTTTGAACTCATCGGCTGCCGCCAGTGCTCGCTCCACTTGCTCGCGCCCTAGAAGTCTTAGCGGCGTGAGACCTCCAAGTGATTCTGATGGCGTCGTGAAGAATTTCCATTTACTCCAACCGGTCACGTCACCCAGGCGCCGTACCACCCTAGCAAAGTCCCTGCGATTGAATAGATTCGACAGGGCAAAAATTGGGTAATACTGGTTGGACTCAAATTCCACGGTGAACACTCGGCCCGACGCAACGTCCTCGCTTAGCTTTGCCTCAGTGATACCCGCAGCTTTGCAAAAGTCATCAGCGGGTAGCAGCCTTCCTTGTAGAACAAGCGAGTACCGCTCTATGTTGGCCGCAGAGACACTGCTCAAACTTGGAAATTCCGAAGCTCGGCGGGCGGTGATGCGACCTCGCTTCTCGTCTTCCTCACGGGTCGAGCTTAGGTCCAAGTTCGACAACGTAGCGGTGCCAATGACTTGGATGAGGTGTGCTTTGAAGAGGCGCCCGACTTCCGCATCGGACAGGAAAAGACTTGCTTCAGCGCCTGTTGGGTCCGACAGCATCGCCGCAACGGCGGCATTGCGCATGACGTGTCGCACATCAGTGCTCGTATTACTTCCGGACCGCGGCATATCCATCCCTTTGTGTTGCTACTTCAATACCTGTCGGTGCTGGACTAAGTCGAACGTTCGCGACCAGCGACAGGCCGGCCTTCACGGATAAGCTCGTTCTGCTGCCCGGCGCAGATTTCGAATCTCGCTCGTACTCACCCGTTTTCGAAGCTCAATACTTTGACCAACCGTGGTCTCTTAACACGCCT
Organism: Caballeronia sp. S22; assembly: GCF_964261745.1. Classification (NCBI taxonomy): domain Bacteria; kingdom Pseudomonadati; phylum Pseudomonadota; class Betaproteobacteria; order Burkholderiales; family Burkholderiaceae; genus Caballeronia; species Caballeronia sp. S22. The sequence goes on from NZ_OZ180036.1 coordinate 102,702, forward strand.
ACCGGATGCGACAGGCGAACACCGTCTTGTCTCTCCGTCGGTGGTCGAATACCAGTAGTGCACGACGTCCTTATCTTTGCCCTCAGCCTCCTGCCACAAACCGCTTACTCGACAGAGCGTGACGGAAGCGTCAGCTTCGTTGCGAGCCAACAAGTGAACCGCAAAGCTGACATCGCCAAGATGCAGTACCAGTTCAATCAGCGCCTCGGCACCGTCCACCACCCAACCGTCCGGGCTCGCGCAATCCCCATCGCCAGATGAGGCAACCACAAAGAAGTTCAGCGTGAGGTCCGACCATCCAACGCACCGCCACGAAAGAAGTGGCTGCAAGAGTCTCTTCTTTATGGGATGTCGCTCTTCCCAACTGCTGTCAGTAAATAGCATCAGATCGGCCGACAAAATGTTTTAGGGTCTACAAGGAGCCAACTGCAATCGTTGCTTTTTGGGGCGCATGGCCGATCGGCAGACGAAGAATCGTCGACGTCGCACCGACTGACGATGTTCATATAGAACAAGCAATATGCGAAGATCGCATATGCGATTTTGGCATATGCGATTTTGGACTGCAAGCTGTTCACCTCGTGCCAGCTTGGTCCAACCGTGGAAAAATCTATATACACACAGCAGTACGGTCTCTTTCTTGCCAGTCTTCGAGATGCAAGGGAATCCGCCGGCATCCTGCAGAGCGAGCTGGCCGCGAGGCTTAATGTTGACCAACCATTTGTCAGTAAATGTGAGAGCGGGCAGCGCCGTCTCGACTTTATTGAAGTTCGAGAGTGGTGTGCCGCACTCGGGATGACGCTGAACGAGTTCACCGCGAGCTTTGAGGAAGCTATCGCTCGCGTACAAAAGGAATGAGAGGGGCATGAGCGGACGCACGTCGGAAGGAGGCTAGGCCGGCGCTGCGGGATGCCCACGCCGCTGTGCGCGGTGATCATCATCCGTTAGGGACTTGCTCTCTGACCTTAAAACTAAATTGAGGCAGGGTGCATCGCAACGGACAAATCACTCATTCGATCAATTTCGAGATCAGATAAAAAAATTTCATGGCGATGCTAGTTATCCCCAAGTCAAGCTGGTCTTGCTATTTCATAATGCGAAATCGTCAATTTCGCGGGATTCGGAATTATCGGTGAACGGCCGTCCCAAGGGCGTCAGCGGCCATGTTGACGAAAATGTAGGTCCGGAAAAAACAGCCTTGTTCGGCGGCAGTCTTCTGCGCTGGATCGACGAAGAAGCCGCGATTTACGCGATTTCGCAACTGGGCAACCAGCGCGTCGTGACCAAGTTCATGTCCGAGATCAACTTCGTCAGCTCGGCGCGCCAGGGCGACATCATCGAACTGGGTATCACCGCGACGCAATTCGGCCGCACGTCGATCACGCTGCGCGCGGAAGTCCGCAACAAGATCACGCGCAAGAGCATTCTGACCGTCGAGAAGATGGTGTTCGTGAATCTGAACGAGCAGGGCGAACCCGCGCCGCACGGCCGCACGCAGATTCGCTACGCCGATGAATTGTTCGAGGCGTATCGACGGGATCAGGGTGCGGTGGAAGCGCCGAATATGTCTGGCGACGATCTGTTCGAGGAAGTGGCGGAAGAGGCCGCGCATTGATCGCGTACCGACGCGATTAGCCATGTAAAATAGGTCGAAATTCAGACCTATTTTTGGTGCTTTCATGGAACGCATTCATAGCGTGTTGTCCGTCAGCATCTCCGAGTTCAAGCAGAACCCGGGGAAGATCGTCGACGAGGCGGGCGGTGAACCGGTCGCCGTACTTAATCACAATCGGCCTGCCTTCTACACGGTTTCTCCGGAGCTGATGGCGGAGATCGCCGAGTTGTATGACGAGCGCCAGTTGGCAACGTTGGTCCAGTCCCGGCTCAAATCGGTGAAACGCGCGGTCAAAGTCAACCTCGACGATCTTTGATGGCTTATGAACTCCTGTTCGTTCCCGAGGCACTAGAGGACTGGGCCGAACTGGATGGCTCGCTCAAAGCGCTTTTCAAGCAGGCATTGAGAAAACGGCTCAAGACGCCGCGTGTGCCGGGCTCCGAACTTCGGTCGCCCCTTTCAGATTGCTACAAAATCAAGCTGCGGGGAGTGGGCTATCGGCTCGTCTATCTGGTTCGCGACGACGAAGCCGATCCCGATATTGTCGTCCTGGCGGTTGGGCGTCGCGATGGCGGAATCTACGAGGCAGCCGCGGCGGCGTGAGAGCGAGGGCAGAGTCTTTGACGCGCCAAATCTCACGGCATCGAAGAAGCCGCGCACTAAAAACAAAACGGGCGCCCACGCGCCCGTTTTGCTTTTCCAGCCATCACCCCCCAGCTCACTTGCCCGCAGGCTGCGCCGCCGGATCGTCATACTGCGGCAGCCCCTGCGCCTTGCTCGAACTCGGCGACGGCTGGCCCTTTGGCGCGTTCTCTTCCGGCGCTGGCGATTTCCCGCCGACACCACCCGCAGGCGACGCCGCCGCGCCCGGATCGACATACGTCGGCAAGCCTTGTTCCGTACTGCCACCACCGGTCTCGCCCGGCGCGCTCGCGCCTTCGGGCGCCGATGCGCCTTCGTCGCCGTAGTCGGGCAACGTGCTCGCGCCGCCGCCCGTCAGCAGGTACTGACGCCGCTGCGTGTAGGCATCGCGCACGAACGCGTATTTGTCGAGCGCGGCGGCCGAGAGCAGATCCGTCGCGCCGATCAGGTCCGCGCGCGCGCTCACGAAGTTCACTCCAAACAACGGCCAGCGTATTTCCGCTTCGGAATAACTCAGGGGGTTCACGCGCCAGTCGACGAGCCAGGTCGTCGAATCGCGGAACGAGCTCGGGCCGAGCAGCGGCAGCACCAGATACGGCCCCGACGGCATGCCGTAGTGCCCGAGCGTCAGGCCGAAGTCCTGATGATGCTTCGGCAAGCCCGCGGGCGATGCGACATCGATCAGGCCGCCGACGCCGAACAGCGAGTTCATCGCGATGCGCATCAGATCCTGCGTCGCATCGGTGATCTTCAACTGCAGCAGGTTGTTCGCGAAGTTGGAGAAATCGCCGAGGTTCGAGAAGAAATTGCTAACGGCCGTGCGAAACGGGCTCGGCGTGTAATCGACGTAGAACTGCGCGACCGGCTTGGCGACGTAGGTGTCGAGCGTGTCGTTGAACGTGAAGATCTTGCGGTTCATCGGCTCGAGCGGGTCTTTCGGATTGCGGTCCGGGCCGGTGGCGCAGCCCGCTGTCGTGAGCACGCCCGCAATCGCCAGACTCATCCCCAATTTACGCACTGCACGAGCGGTCAAAGCCGTCGATCCCCACTTCATTCTTCAATTCCTCTTAGGTTGTCATGTCGTTGCGCCGCCCTGAGCTTCGCCCGCGCCGCCGCGCGCACCTTGCGCGGCTTGCCCATCAGAACGGGCTGGAACACCACCGCGCCGATCAGCGTGCAAAAGAGCGACAGCGCCAGCAGCCGTCCCATGCTCGACGTGCCCGGATGATGAGAGAACCACAGGCTGCCGAACGCCGTCGCCGTCGTGGCCGCACTGAACATAACGGCATGGGTGAGGCTCGACTGTAGCAAGCGCGTCTGCCCGGAGCGCCACGCCATCACGAAGTAGATCTTGAACGCGACGCCGACGCCCAGCATCAGCGGCAGCGCGATGATGTTCGCGAAGTTGAGCGGCATCCTGAAGACGACGCACAGTTCCAGCGTGACGATCGCCGAGACGAGCAACGGTACCAAAGTTCTCAAAACGTCGCCAAAACGGCGCAGCGCGATCCACAGCAGCACGGTGATCGCGATGAGCGAGTAGAGCGCCGCCTGCTCGAACGCCTTGATGATCGTCTCCGCCGAATGGCGCACGGAAATCGGCCCGCCGATGGCGTCGGGCGCCGCCTTCTGCACCGCGTCGGCGAAGCGGGCGAGCAGCGCGTCGTCGTTGGGATCGACGCCTGGCGGAACCTTCGGCGCGATGTCGACGAGCGCCTGGCCCTGCGGCGTCACGAACGACGCGACCATCTGCGGCGGCAGCGTTTCGCGCGTGATTTCCGTCGGCGTGAGCAGCGCGCGCAATTGCGCGAGCGCGATTCGGAGCGGCTCGGCCATCGCGTGTTCGGCGCGGTCGCGGGTCGCGGAGTCGGCTTGCGCCAGCTTCGCGAGCGTCTGCGACAGATGTTTCGCTTCCTTGTCGCCCGGACCGGGATGCTCCTCGGCGGCGAGCGAGAGCTGGCTCGACACCCGTTTCAGCGCGGCGACGCGCACCGCGTCCGTCACGGGCGATGCCGTCTGCTGATCGAGCGCGGGCAGCAATTGATCGGCGGCGGCCTTGATGAGCTCCAGTTTCTTCGGCTGATCGGCGGGAATGAGCGACGAGAGCGTCGTCGCGCTGCCGACTTCCGGCAGTTTTCGCAGCTTCGCGGCGGTGTTGTCGGCGTCGGCGAGCGAGGGCGCGAGCACCGCGACATCGTTCACCGCGCCTTCCGGCGAATCCTTGAGCGCGATGAGCGTCGCCATCGACTCGGTGTGCGGGTCCTTCAGATGCAGCGGGTTGAAGTCGAAACGCAGATCGAAGAGCAGCGGCAGCGCGCCGATCACGACCACGAGCGTACCGATCAGCACCGGTTTGCGATGCTTGTCGAGGAATTCGTCGAGCGGCGCGAGCACCGGAAAGCCCGGCGAATGCGCTTCGCCCGGCGGCGCGAACACCTTGATGAGCGCGGGCAGGAGCGTCATGTTGGTCGCGTAGGCGACGAACATGCCGACGCCCGCGATCAGCCCCAGCTCCGACACGCCGCGATACGCGGTCGGCAGAAACGAGAAGAAGCTCGCGGCCGTCGCGGCGGCGGCGAGCGTGAGCGGCACGGCGACATGACGCGCGGTTTCCGCGAGCGACACGTCGAGCCGCCTGTGCTTGTAGCGCTCCTCGCGATACTTCACGCCGAACTGGATGCCGAAATCCACGCCCAGGCCGACGAACAGCACCATGAACGCGACCGAGATCATGTTGAGCGCGTGGACCATCATGAGTCCGAGCGCGGCGGTGATCGCGAGCCCGACGAAGAGCGTGATGAACACCGCGAGGATCATGCGCTTCGAGCGCAGCGCGACCCAGAGGATCATCAGCACGACGAGGAAGGTCAGCACGCCGTTGAGCACGGCGCCGTCCTGCACGGACGCGAATTCCTCGTCGGCGAGCGGCTGCGCGCCGGTCAGATGCAGCGTCGCGCCGTATTTTTTGTCGATGCCGAGTTCGGCGGCCTTCGCGCGAATCTCCTCCGACGTGCCCGCCGCCGCCTTCAGCGCATTGAAGTTCAGCTCCGGCAACACGGTGACGAACGCGCGCCCCGGCGCGGCGCTGTCGGACGAATCCGCGAGGCCGCGCCACGAAAATGCCGCGGGCTGATTCGCCAGCACGCGGTCGAGCACCGTCGCGCTTCTGCCGAGCAGACCCGCCATCTGGCCGAGACTGACCTGTCCGAGCGTGAGCGGCAGATTGAGCGTGGTGTTGAGCGTCTGCGCGAGGCCGGTGAGCGTCGGGTCGTGCGCGAGCGTATTGATGAGCGGGCGCGCCTGCGCGAGCTGCTTCGTGACCTGTTCGACCTTGTCCGTCGGCAGATAGAGCAGGCCGTCGTGCTCGAAGAACGTGCCGCCCTCGGGCTGCGACACCGACTTGAAGCGCTCCGGCTCCTTCGCGAGCGCGGCGGCGAGTTCGTTCGCGGCGGCATCGGCGAATTCCTGGGCGGGCGCCTGAACGACGATCAGCAATGTCGCGCCGCGCTGCGGAAACGCCTCGTCGATGGCCTTGCTGCGCGCAGCCCACTCGGGCTCCGTCTCGATCAACTGGCTGACGTCGGTGCTGATTCTGAAGTGATGGACGACATAAATCGTGGAGAGCACGCCGAGCAGGAGCGAAACGGCGATAATCCACGCCGGCCGGCGGATGGCGAGGGTGACGAAGCGAGTAATGTTGGACGTCAGCATGAAGACGCTACCTGGTGCCTGTTATCTTTTGTGCGTGCGAACGCGCGAATTGCATAATGCCGAGCGCCGGAACCCGGATCATTTCCATTGAAACGATGCGGGGAGCCGCGCAAGTATACCGGGCGCACGCAACACGCCGCGCTTGAACTGTTGCGGCGCGGCGATGTCGATATACTGACCTCGCAGCAAGCTGGCCGCTCCTGCAATGCCGGAAGGCCGCACAACCCGCGCCACCAAACCTGATTAGAGAACGGGTGCCATGAAACGCTATTTGTCTATTTGCTTCGCTTTCCTCCTTGTCTCGCTGTCCTTCGCAGGCGAGGCGCTCGCACAAACGAGTCCCGATGCCGTCGTGAAGAATGCCGTCGAAGGCACCGTCAACGCGATGAAGGCCGACCCGCAGGCGCGCGGCGGCGACATGGCGAAGATCACGCAGCTCGTCGAGACGCGCTTCCTGCCCGCCACCGACTTCCAGCGCACCACGCGCATCGCGGTTGGGAAGGCCTGGGCGAGCGCCACGCCCGAGCAGCAAAAGCAGCTCTACGACCAGTTCCAGACGCTGCTGGTTCGCACCTATGCGGCTTCGCTTGCGCAATTGCGCGATCAGGACGTGAAGTTCAAGTTCGACGCCCCCAACATCGATGCCAACGCGAAAGACACGGTCGTCGAATCGCACGTCATTTCCACGGGCGGCGACAATCCCGTGCGCTATCGTCTGGAGAAGACGCCGCAGGGCTGGAAAATCTACGACATCGACATGATGGGCGCTTGGCTCATTCAGGTCTATCAGCAACAATTCGCCGGCCAGTTGCAAAAGGGCGGCGTCGACGGTCTCATCAAGTTCCTTTCCGAGCACAACGCCCGTTCGGCGGGCTGACGCTCGCGTCTCTTTGCTGGCAGGCCGGCCTCATGTTCTGCGGTGCTCCACCGCGAACTTGATCAGCTCGGCCTGTCCATCGATATCCAGTTTGCGCTTCAAATTCAGCCGATGCGTTTCCACCGTACGCACCGACAGCCCATGCTGCAGCGCGATCTGCTTGCTCGATAAGCCTTCGGCCAGCGCATCGAGAATATCGAGCTCGCGCGGCGTCAGGCGTTCGAGCGGCGTCTGCATCGACTGTGCCTGAATCATGCGCCCGGCGAGCCCGGCGCTGAAAAAGGTCTTTCCGGCAAGCACCGCGTCGATCGCCTGAATGATCTCGGTGGCCGGCGAATCCTTCAGCACGTAGCCGCTTGCGCCCGCGCGCACCGCCTGCTTCACGTACTCCACGTTGTCGTGCATCGACAACATCAGCACGCGGATGCCCGGGTGCCGCTCGTGAAAAAGCGCCGCCAGCTCGATGCCGCTCATGCCGGACATGCCGACGTCCATCAGCGCGAGATCGGGCGGATTCGCTTCGTCGGCGGCGAGTGCGAGCGCCTCTTTTGCGTTGCCCGCCTCGCCGATCACGGAGAGACGCGGCACGGAGTCGAGGCGGGCGCGCAGGCCGTCGCGCACGAGCGGATGATCGTCCACGAGAATGATGCGGGCGGGTTCAGCGCTCATCGGTATGTCCTTGAAGATTGGGTGCGGCGAGCGGCAGCGGCACGCTCGCGGTGATCGACGTGCGGCCGAGTTGCGAACTGATCGCCAGTGTGCCGCCGAGGGTGTCGAGCCGCTCGCGCATGTTGCGCAGGCCGACGCCGCTCGCCGGATCGGAGACCGCGCTGTGGGCGTCGAAGCCGCGGCCGTTGTCGGTGATGTCGAGCGTGACGGCGTGCGTGGCGATATCGAGCGTGATCGCCGCGCGCGAAGCCTGCGCGTGCCGCGCGATGTTGGTCAGCGCTTCCTGCGCGATGCGAAAGAGCACGGTGTTGACGGGATCCGGCAGGGTGGTGCGCTGCGTCGCGCAGGGCTTGCCGTGGTCCATCGCTTCGAAACGCGCCTCGATGCCGTCGTGTCCGTCGAATTCTCGCGCGAGTTGCTCGAGCGCGGCGGCGAGACCGAGATCATCGAGCATCGCGGGACGCAGCGCATGCGAGATGCGGCGCACTTCGCGCAGCGTGCCGGAGAGGCGTCCGAGGCTTGTCGCGAGCGCGGCTTCGGCGGTCGGTTCGCGCGCCGCGCCGCGCTCGAAACGCGCGAGCGCCGATTCGAGCAGCAGCTTCACCGAGACCAGCATCTGGCTGATGCCGTCGTGCAACTCGCGCGACAGCCGTGCGCGTTCCTGTTCCTGCGAGTCCACGACTTGCCGCGCGAGGCGCTTCAGTTTCGCGTCGGCGCTGCGATGCTCGCTGATGTTCAGCACCGCGCCGCACACCGCGATGATCGCAAGCGCGGCGAGCGCGATCGCGCTGATCCACATCAGCGTGCGTTCGATGTTCGCGGCCGCCTGCGCATCGATGCGCGCAAGCGTCGTTTCGACATCTTCCAGATAGATGCCCGTGCCCATCATCCAGCCCCAGCGTTCGAGCGGCACCACGTAGCCGAGCTTCGGCGCGAGGAGGCCCGTGGACGGCCGCCGCCAGACGTAGCGCACGTAGCCGCCGCCTTTCGATGCCTGCTTGACGAGTTCCTGAATGGTGAGCGCGCCGTTCGGATCGCGCATCAGCCAGAGATCGCGTCCGACGAGATCAGGCTGGCGCGGATGCATAAGCGACGTGCCGTGCATCGTGTAGACGAAAAAGTAGCCGTCCTGTCCGAAGTCGAGGCGCTGCAACGCGTCGAGCGCGAGGCGGCGGCGTTCGTCGTCGCTGCGCGGATCGGTGGCGGGTGCATCGTAGTACGGTGCGATGGCGCTCTTCGCGATCTCGACGTAATGCCGCAGCTCGATTTCCTTGCTCGACATGTACGCGGCCTGCGTGGTGTCGTGCTGCGCCTGCGCGAGCGATTGCGCCTGCTGGCGCACGCCGTAGGTGATGCCGCCGATCGCCAGTGCGAACGGAACGATCGCGAGCAGGAAGATCTTAGCCTTAAGGTTCATCGATACAGGGTTTTCCGCTACGTGAAGCCACGTAGCGCGCATACGTAGTTATGCGCTTGTAAGCGCCGTGGCGAAAGCGAATACTACCGCCCAATGCGCTATCACGGCGCATCCATCGACCTGACGGGTCAATAACTAAGGAGACGCCATGAATCGGGCTTCCGGATTCCTGGGCTGGATCGCGCTCGCGCTATTGGGCGCGTTCGCATTCGGCACTATTGCACTCGCGCACGGCGAGCGCATCAGCGCACTATGGATCGTCATCGCGGCGGTCTGCGTCTATCTCATCGCTTACCGGTTCTACTCGCGCTTCATTGCGTCGAAAGTCCTGCAGCTCGACGGCCTGCGCATGACGCCGGCCGTTCGTCACAACGATGGCCTCGACTACGTGCCGACGAACAAATACGTGCTCTTCGGGCATCACTTCGCGGCGATCGCGGGCGCGGGTCCACTGGTCGGCCCGGTGCTGGCCGCGCAGATGGGCTATACGCCCGGCATGCTGTGGATTCTCGGCGGCGTGGTGTTCGCGGGCGCGGTGCAGGACTTCGTCGTCCTGTTCATCTCGACGCGTCGCGACGGCCGCTCGCTCGGCGATCTCATCAAGATGGAGCTCGGCACCGTGCCCGGCGTGATTGCGCTTTTCGGCGCGTTCCTCATCATGGTGATCATTCTCGCGGTGCTCGCGCTGATCGTCGTGAAGGCGCTCACCAATTCGCCGTGGGGCACGTTCACCGTCGCGGCGACCATCCCGATCGCGCTCTTCATGGGCATCTATACGCGTTACATCCGTCCGGGACGCATCGGCGAGGTGTCGATCATCGGCTTCATCGGTCTGATGCTCGCGATCGTGTACGGCGGGCAAGTCGCCGAATCCGCGACGCTCGCGCCGTACTTCACGTTCACCGGCGTGCAGCTCGTGTGGATCCTGATCGGCTACGGTTTCGTCGCGTCGGTGCTGCCGGTGTGGCTGCTGCTTGCGCCGCGCGATTATCTGTCGACGTTCCTCAAGATCGGCACGATTCTCGGCCTCGCGATCGGCATTCTGATCGTCGCGCCCGAGCTGAAGATGCCGGCCTTCACGAAGTTCGTCGATGGCAGTGGGCCGGTGTGGTCGGGCAACCTGTTCCCGTTCCTGTTCATCACGATCGCGTGCGGCGCGGTGTCGGGCTTTCACGCGCTGATCTCGTCGGGCACGACGCCGAAGATGATCGATAACGAAGCCAACATGCGCTTCATCGGCTATGGCGCGATGCTGATGGAATCGTTCGTCGCGATGATGGCGCTTGTCGCCGCCTGCGTGATCGAGCCGGGCGTGTACTTCGCGATGAACAGCCCCGCCGCGCTGCTCGGCTCGACGCCCGAAGCGGTCGCGCAGACCGTGTCGAGCTGGGGCTTCCTGCTGACGCCGGACATGCTGACATCGACGGCGAAGGCGGTCGGCGAGACGACCATCGTGGCGCGTGCCGGCGGCGCGCCGACGCTCGCGGTCGGCATGGCGCACATTCTTCATCAGGTGATCGGCGGCCCGGCGATGATGGCGTTCTGGTATCACTTCGCCATTCTGTTCGAGGCGCTCTTCATCCTGACCGCCGTCGATGCGGGCACGCGCGCCGGCCGCTTCATGCTGCAGGATCTGCTCGGCACGTTCCATCCGGCGCTGCGCCGCACGGAGTCGCTTCCGGCCAACCTCGTCGCGACGGGCCTGTGCGTCGCCGCGTGGGGCTACTTCCTGTATCAGGGCGTGGTCGATCCGTTCGGTGGCATCAACACGCTGTGGCCGCTCTTCGGCATCTCGAACCAGATGCTCGCGGGCATCGCGCTGATGCTCGGCACCGTCGTGCTGTTCAAGATGAAGCGCGAGCGCTATGCGTGGGTCACGCTGCTGCCGACGATCTGGCTGCTCATCTGCACGTTGACGGCCGGCTGGCAGAAGATTTTCGACGCGAATCCGAAGGTCGGCTTCCTCGCGCACGCGGGCAAGCTGAAGGATGCGTACGACGCGGGCAAGGTGATGGCGCCGGCGAAGTCGCTCGCGGAGATGCAGCGGATCATCTTCAATGATTACGTCGATGCGGCGCTTGCCGGGTTGTTCATCTTCGTGGTGGTGAGCATCGCGGTGTATGGCGTGCTGGCGGTGTTGCGCGCGCGTCGCGAAACGAAGCCGACAGTGCGCGAGACGCCTTTCGAAGCGATGCCCGCCGGCGCGAGCGCGGCGGTTCGTTCGGGCCACTAGGGAGCGCGCGATGTTCACCGATCTTCGTCAAGCAGGACGGTATCTCGGCCAGGCGATGCGTCTGATGGTCGGGATGCCTGATTACGATGCGTATGTCACGCACATGCAGACGACGCATCCCGACAAGCCGATGATGAGCTATGCGGAGTTTTTCCGCGAGCGTCAGGAGGCGAGGTATGGATCGGGGGCGGGGAAGTGCTGTTGAGTTGATGGCTTGGCGGCAGTTGACGAGAACGCGACGGTGAGAGCCGTCGCGTTTTTTGCTCTTCATCAAAAACAAAAAGGGCGGATGACCCAAGTCACCCGCCCCTCGCGTTTCTACACGTTCAACGCGCGGCTCAGTTCACCGCCGCCGCTGTCTTCGCACCCTTGTTCTTCTGCGTGCGGCCGATCTCTTCCAGCTTGATCTCCACGTGCTTCGAGAACACGTACTCGGCCGGACGCTGCTTGTCGATCGGCAGATCCTTCGCGAATGCGCCCGTCGTGCGCGGACCCGAAAGAGCGATCTTCGCGGCCTTCAGCGGATGCGCCACCGTATCCATCACGGCGGTCGCTTCGAAGCCGCAGTGGACCATGCAGTCCGCGCACTTTTCGTACTTGCCCGTGCCGTACTTGTCCCAGTCGGTGGTTTCCATCAGTTCCTTGAAGGTCTTCACATAACCTTCGCCGACCAGATAGCACGGCTTTTGCCAGCCGAACACCGTACGCGCCGGGTTGCCCCACGGCGTGCACTGATACGTCTGGTTGCCCGCGAGAAAATCGAGGAACAGCGTCGACTGGCTGAACGACCAGTTCTTGCCGTTGTTGCCGCGCTTGAAGATTTCGCGGAACAGGTTCTTGGTCTTTTCGCGATTCAGGAAGTGCTGCTGATCCGGCGCGCGCTCGTAGGCATAGCCCGGCGAGACCGTGATGCCATCGACGCCGATCGGACCGAGCGTGTCGAAGAACTTCGCCACGCGCTCGGGTTCCGCATCGTTGAACAGCGTGCAGTTGATGTTCACACGGAAGCCCCGGCGCTTCGCTTCCTTGATCGCGGCGACGGCCTTGTCGTAGGTGCCCGGTTGCGAAACCGAGTGATCGTGCGCCTCGCGGTCGCCGTCGAGGTGCACCGACCAGACGAAGTACGGGCTCGGCTCGTAGTCGTCCATCTTCTTTTCCATCAGCAGCGCGTTCGTGCAGAGATACACGAACTTCTTGCGCGCCATGATGCCCTTCACGATCTGCGGCATTTCCTTGTGCAGCAACGGCTCGCCGCCCGCGATCGACACGACCGGCGCGCCGCACTCGTCGACGGCGCCGAGACACTCTTCCAGCGACAGACGCTGGTTCAGGATCGGATCCGGATAATCGATCTTGCCGCAGCCGTTACAGGCGAGATTGCAGCGGAACAGCGGTTCCAGCATCAGCGCGAGCGGGTAACGCTTGGTGCCCGTGAAGTGCTGCTTGAAGATGTAGGCGCCTACGCGGGCCTTCTGGAGCATCGGGATAGACAATTGCGTCCTCTCCTTATTCTTCGCGAGTCGCGGTTGCCGCAACGGCGGCGACCGGCTGAGTGAGCTTCGCGGGAAGTTTGAATTCGACCTTTTCCTCGCGGCCGTTCATCGTCGTGACTTCGACGGTTCCGAACGCGCGCAGGGCATCGATCACATGTTTGACCATTTCCTCGGGCGCCGAAGCGCCTGCGGTGATGCCGACCGTCTGCACATTGGCAAACCACTCCGGCCTGATCTCTGAACCGTCCGCGACGAGGTAGCTCGGAACGCCGGTTTCGGCGCCGATTTCCCGCAGGCGGTTCGAATTGGAACTGTTGGTCGCGCCGACCACGAGCAGCACATCCACCTGGCTCGACAGCTCGCGCACGGCGGCCTGGCGGTTTTGCGTCGCGTAGCAGATGTCGCGCGTGTCCGGGCCGACGATATCCGTGAAGCGGCGCTGCAAGGCATCGATGATGCCGCGTGTGTCATCGACCGAAAGCGTGGTCTGCGTGACGTAGGCGACGGGCGTATCGGGCGCGAGGGTCATCTTCTCCACTTCGGCTTCGCTTTGCACCAGCACGACTTCGCCCGGAATCTGCCCGATCGTGCCTTCGACTTCCGGATGGCCCGCATGGCCGATCAAAATGAGCGTGCGCCCCTGCGATACATACTGGCGGCCTTGCACGTGAACTTTGGTGACGAGCGGGCAGGTGGCGTCCAGCACATCGAGCCCGCGCGTCTGCGCATCCTTCTCGACACTCTGCGCGACGCCGTGCGCGCTGAAGATCGCGACCGCGCCGTGCGGCACTTCATCCAGTTCCTCGACGAAACGCGCACCCTTGCTGCGCAGATTATCGACGACATGACGGTTGTGAACGATCTCGTGACGCACATAGACGGGGGCGCCATGTCGTTCGAGGGCCCGATCGACGATTTCGATCGCACGGACCACACCCGCACAAAAGCCGCGGGGTTGAGCAAGGATGATACGCATATTCGAACGAACTCCGACTGACGCGGGTTTCGGGGTTAGCCGGCGCGAAGCTCGCGCTTTCCTTTGATTCGGCCTTCACGACGCCTCGGAGACGTTAAAAACGCCCCGGGAAAGCAGACCGGAAAAAAAGACACGGTGATTTGGTCTGCGCGCCGAAGTTGACCGCGTATTCTAACCCGTTCCCTTTTTGGGTGCTCAATGCCCGCTTCACTGCGTGCAGCCGCCCGGCGCGTGCCGATACGGCAATTTTCAGAACCCAGTAAACTGTCGGACGCCTCGGACCGCATGGCGGCGAGACTTGCGCCGTTGCGCCCCGCCCGGCGGCCTTCCGGACGAACTTCCGGCGCCGTTCGATTTGTGTATTTTTCGCGCAACGCCTCGTCGACCGCGCCATCCGGCTGCGCCACTGTTTCCAAGCTAATTGTTTATTTCATGCTACTGATCGCCTGGCTGTCTTTTTTGATCTGGATCGTGCTGCTGTTCGCCCGCGGCGGCTTCTGGCGCGCGGAACCTGCGCCGGCGCTATCCGGTACGACGGTCCACGCCGTCGGCAACGCGGAGATCGCGCGTCGTGGCGCATGGCCCGCGCTCGTGGCCGTCGTGCCGGCGCGCAACGAGGCCGACGTCATCGGGCGCGCGGTCGGCTCGCTCCTGAAGCAGGACTACGCGGGCGCGTTCCATGTGATCGTCGTCGATGACCACAGCACCGACGGCACCGCCCAGGTCGCGCTCGCCGCCGCACGCGATCTCGGGCTTGAAGACCGTCTGACCGTGCTGACCGCGCAGCCGCTGCCGCCGGGCTGGTCGGGCAAGGTGTGGGCGCAGTCGCAGGGCATCGGTGCGATCGATTCGCTCGGTCTGCCTGCCGAGTTCCTGCTCCTGACCGACGCGGACATCTACCATCCGGCCGATGCCGCGACGCAGCTCGTCGCGCGCACGATTCTCGAAGACCGCGATCTGGTCTCGCTGATGGTGCGTTTGCGTTGCGATTCACTCTGGGAGAAGGTGCTGATTCCGGCGTTCGTGTTTTTCTTCGCGAAGCTCTATCCGTTCGCCTGGGTCAACGACGTGAAGAAGCCGACTGCCGGTGCGGCGGGCGGCTGCATGCTCGTACGCCGCGCGGCGCTGGTGGAGGCGGGCGGGATCGAATCGATCCGACAGGAACTGATCGACGATTGCAGTCTCGCCGCGCGCATCAAGCATCGCGCGGGCCGCACCGACGCGCGGCCGATTCGCCTCGATCTCGCCGAGGGCAGCGAATCGCTGCGTCCTTACGATAGTTGGCGCGATATCTGGAACATGATCGCTCGCACGGCTTTTACGCAGTTGCGCTATTCGCCGTTGCTGCTCGCCGGCACCGTGCTTGGCATGGTGGTTATCTATCTCGCGCCGCCGGTGCTTGCGCTGGCTTATGGCGCGCGGGCGTGGCCGGCATGCGCGGCGTGGGCGTTCATGTGCATCGCGTATGGTCCGATGCTGCGCTATTACCGCAGATCGCTGTTGTGGGCGCCGCTTCTGCCGCTCGTTGCGTTGTTTTATGTGAGCGCGACGATCGGCTCGGCGGTGCGTTACTGGAGCGGGAAAGGCGGGCAGTGGAAGGCGCGGGTGCAGGCGCCGGGGCAGGAGGGATCGTAGGTGGGTTTTTTGTTTCGCCGGATCCCATTGTCGCGGTGGTCTATTAGCACTGCCCCTGTGCGGGGCGGCAGTCACTTTCTTTGCTGCTGCAAAGAAAGTAACCAAAGAAAGCAGCTCGCTTAAGCCCACGGTCACACGCAGTTTAGCCATGCTTGCCAGCCGCCGATGGCACTCGCCTAAGTGTCGCCCTCGAAGGACTGACCGGGCTTGGCTCGCGCACGGTCTGACACATCGCGCCACACAACACACTGGTTCAGCACCAAATAGCTCCGGCCCGCTTCGCGGCCGACCGGTCAATCGGGTGTGCGTGCGCTTCGTTGCTAACGCCACCATCTCAATGCACTGCGTACACCGATGGTTTCCCTTGCGGACCCGGCGGCAGCGCGCAGCGCTGTGCCGAAGCTATTTGGTGCTGAACCAGCGCGCTGAAACGTCTCGGGCGGCAGACCGTGCGCGAGCCAAGCCCAGTTGGTCCTTCGAGGGCGACACTTAGGCGAGGACCATTGGCGGCTGGCAAGCATGGTCAACGTGCGTGTGACCGCGGGCGATGAGAAGCTGCTTTCTTTGGTTACTTTCTTTGCAGCAGCAAAGAAAGTGACCCCCGCCCCGGGGAGGGGCAGTGCTAATAGACCGACACGAAACCGGGACCCAGCGAAGAAAAAACGGAGCCTATTTCTTAGTCAACATGGCATACAACTCGATGACCATGTTGGGCGAAAACGTAAACGGCACCCACCCATGCCCGGCATGACGCATGACCAGCAGCCGATCGCCGTTGGCATATTTCTGCGTCGCCATGACGGGATTCTTGGTAGCCGCAAAGCGCCATCCAGGCGCGATACCCCCCGGCTGCTCCGCCGACATCGACGCCCGCACGTTCGACAACTCCTCGATCAACTCCGACACCCCCTCCGGGCTCAACTTCACCGTCTTGCCCGCAATCGTCATTTCAACTGCATCGCGTTCCGGACGCGAGACGACAAGCGTGGGCGGCTCGTTCAGACCGGGCGGTTCGGCGGGCGCGGCGGAATCGGCCGGTTCGCTCACGTCGCCCAACGCGGGCGGTTCATCCGGCGAACCCGCAACGGACGTCGAAGCGGTTTCGGTCGATTCAACGGATGATCGGACAGATGCGGCGGCGGTCTGGAGGAGCGTGTCGAGGCTCGACTCGAGCGCGCCGAGCTGGTCTTGTAGATTCATGCGAGTGTGTCTGTGTCTGGCAAGCGGGCGGCGAGGCAACGATTCTACCCGCTCGAATTTGGCGAGGTCGGCACAGGTTGTAACCAATTGCACCGAAACTGCGGATTACACGACAGATTTCTTCGACGCCGATGGCGCAAAACAAAACCGGCATCCCCGAAGAGATGCCGGTTCATCGGAGCGCATGACGCGCCCGTATCGCCTTACTTCGCGCGCACTTCCGCGAGCGCGGCGTTGAGCGTCTTGCTCGGACGCATCACCGCTTCGAGCTTCTTCTCGTCCGGCTTGTAGTAGCCGCCGATGTCCGCCGCATTGCCCTGCACGGCGGCGAGTTCGTCGACGATCTTCTGCTCGTTTTCAGCCAGCGTCTTCGCGAGCGGCGCGAACAGTTGCGCGAGTTCCTTGTCGTCCGTCTGCGACGCGAGTTCTTGCGCCCAGTACATCGCGAGATAGAACTGGCTGCCGCGATTGTCGAGCAGGCCGGTCTTCGGCGACGGGCTCTTGTTGTTGTCGAGCAGCTTGCCGGTGGCGGCGTCGAGCGCCTTCGCAACGAGCTTCGCACGCGCGTTATCGTTCTTGATGCCAAGCTCTTCGAGCGACACCGCCAGCGCGAGGAATTCGCCGAGCGAGTCCCAGCGCAGATGGTTTTCCTGCACGAGCTGCTGCACGTGCTTCGGCGCCGAACCGCCCGCGCCCGTCTCGTACAAGCCGCCGCCCGCCATCAGCGGAACGATCGACAGCATCTTCGCGCTCGTCCCGAGTTCCATGATCGGGAACAGGTCGGTCAGGTAGTCGCGCAGGATGTTGCCGGTGACCGAAATCGTGTCCATGCCGCGGATCACGCGCTCGAGCGTGTAACGCATCGCGCGCACTTGCGACATGATGTGGATTTCGAGGCCCTCGGTGTCGTAGTCCTTCAGGTACGTCTCGACCTTCTTGATGAGCTCGGCTTCGTGCGGACGATACGGGTCGAGCCAGAACACCGCCGGCGTGCCCGAGTTCTTCACGCGCGTGACGGCGAGCTTCACCCAGTCGCGGATCGGCGCATCCTTCACGAGACACATGCGCCAGATGTCGCCCTTCTCGACTTCCTGCGTGAGTCCTTCGATGACTTCGTTCGTCGCGTTATCGACGATGCGCGCCGTGCCGTCTTCCGCGATCTCGAACGTCTTGTCGTGCGAGCCGTACTCTTCAGCCTTCTGCGCCATCAGGCCGACATTCGGCACCGTGCCCATGGTCTTGGGATCGAACGCGCCGTTGGTCTTGCAGAAGTTGATGATTTCCTGATAGATGCGCGCAAACGTGCTCTCCGGAATCAGGCACTTCGTGTCTTGCGGACGGCCGTCGGCGCCCCACATCTTGCCGCCGGCGCGGATCATCGCGGGCATGGAGGCATCGACGATCACGTCGTTCGGCGCATGCAGGTTCGAGATGCCCTTGGCCGAATCGACCATCGCGAGCGCCGGGCGGTGCTCGTGGCACGCGTGCATGTCGCGGATGACTTCATCGCGCTGCGATTCCGGCAGCGTCTCGATCTTCGTGTACAGGTCGACGAGGCCGTTGTTCACGTTGATGCCGAGTTCTTCGAAGAGCTTCGCGTGCTTCTCGAACGCATCCTTGTAGAACACCTTCACCGCGTGGCCGAAGACGATCGGGTGCGAGACCTTCATCATGGTCGCCTTCACGTGCAGCGACAGCATGACGCCGGTCTTGCGCGCGTCTTCCATCTGCTCTTCGTAGAATTCGACCAGCGCCTTCTTGCTCATGAACATGCTGTCGACGATCTCGCCGTCCTGCAGCTTGACCTTCGGCTTGAGCACGATGGTCTCGCCGCGCTTCGTGACGAGTTCCATGCGCACTTCGCGCGCCTTGTCATTCGTGACCGATTTTTCGCCGTGATAGAAGTCGCCATGCTTCATGTGCGCGACGTGCGTTCGCGAAGCCATGCTCCACTCGCCCATGCTGTGCGGATGCTTCTTCGCGTAGTTCTTCACGGCGAGCGGCGCGCGGCGGTCCGAGTTGCCTTCGCGCAGAACCGGGTTCACGGCCGAGCCGAGGCACTTTCCGTAGCGCGCGCGAATGGCTTTCTCTTCGTCGTTCTTCGGTTCTTCGGGGTAGTCGGGCAGCTTGTAGCCCTTCGACTGAAGCTCCTTGATCGCGCTCGTCAACTGGTGCAGGGACGCGCTGATGTTCGGCAGCTTGATGATGTTCGTGTCGTCGAGCTGCGTGAGGCGGCCGAGTTCGGCGAGGTTGTCGGGGACCTTCTGCTCGTCGGTCAGGAATTCGGGGAATTCGCCGAGGATACGCGCGGCCACGGAGATGTCGCTCGTCGCGACATTGACGCCCGCCGGCGCGGTGAAGGCACGGATGATCGGCAGAAAGGCGCTGGTCGCGAGCAGCGGAGCTTCGTCGGTCAGGGTGTAGATGATGGTGGGTTGCTGATTACTCATCGCTTGTCTCGACATCCGAAAACAGGTTGGAAAAAACCGCCGGCCTCGGCACCCCTCCGGCAACAAACCGCTATTCTGCCTGAATTTTGCGGGGCGCGCGTGTGAATCTCGCCGTGCGAGACGGGCCAAAACGGACGTTTTTCGTGCTATTTCAAGGACTTAACTTTTTTCGAGTCTTATACAAGAGTTGCACTCCTGCGCCTCATTCCTCGGCCGGAACGTTTCATGAAATGATTCCGTGCTTCATCCTGCGAGATAACCGTTCGCCCGGAACCAGTCGAGCGCATCCTTCAATCCCTGCTGGTACGGCCGCGCGCTGTATCCCAGCTCGCGTTCGGCCTTCGCCGACGTGAAGTACATCTTGTTCTTCGACATGCGCAGCGCGTCGCGCGTGACCATCGGTTCCTTGCCTGTCAGCTTGGCGATCAGTTCAGCGCCCAGGGCCACCGGATAGAGCGGCCCGCGCGGCAGCTTGATGGTCGGCGGTTTGCGCCCGACGAATCCGGCGATGTCCGTGAGCATCTGCTGCAAGGGCAGATTCTCGCCGCCGAGGATGTACCGCTCGCCAATCTTGCCGCGCTCCAGCGCCAGAAAGTGCCCGTTCGCGACATCGTCGACATGGACGAGATTCAGGCCCGTATCGACGAACGCGGGAATCTTGCCCGTCGCCGCTTCGACGATGATGCGCCCGGTTGGTGTCGGACGCACGTCGCGCGGGCCGATCGGCGTCGACGGATTCACGATCACCGCGGGCAGCGCGTTCTGCGCGACCATGCGCTCGACGGCGCGCTCGGCGAGCACCTTGCTGCGCTTGTACGCGCCGATGGTGCTCGCCGGGTCCGATGGCTTGGTCTCGTCGGCGATCGCGCCGGAGCGCGTCACCTTCAGGGTCGCGACGCTGCTGGTATAAACGATGCGTTCTACGCCTTCCGCTAACGCCGCGCGCATCGTCGCCTCGGTGCCTTCGAGATTCGCGCGCTCGATCTCGCTCGGGTCCGGCGCCCAGATGCGGTAATCGGCGGCGACGTGGAAAAGGAAGCGCACGCCTTTGAGCGCGGCGCGCATCGACGCTTCGTCGCGCATATCGCCGACGACGATCTCCGCATTCAGCGATTCGACGTTCTTGCGCGGGCTGGTCTTGCGCACGAGCACGCGCACGTCGAAACCCCGTTCGATGGCGAGCCGCGCGACCGCGGACCCGACGAACCCCGAGGCGCCCGTGACAAGCACGCGAGAGCCGGAAAAATCAGTCATTCTTACCTCGTTGAAAATACTGGCGCGGCCGTCTTTCGTAACAACTGCCGCGCGGGAAAGCATGCGCTGATCGGCTGCAAAGCCCGATGTGACAAGGGCTTGCGCGTCATGCTAAGGTCCGTGCCTGCTGCCGGCGCGTGGCCCGCGCAAAACATGAACAGAACCGGTGGACGATGCCTCTAGACACTCGAAACCTACGCTCCTGGATTTACCTCGCCATCGCGCTCACGCTCGCGGTCGTGTTCAGCATCGATGTGCTCACGCCGATGCGCGTCGCGATCTGGATCTTCTACGTGCTGCCGGTCGTGCTGTGCGTCTGGGCCGACCGGCCGTCGGTGCCGATCGTCACCGCGGGCGCATCGGCCGTGCTGATGATCGCAGGATACGCACTCGCGGCCGCCGACCCGAACACGAGCCGCGACGTGCTCCAGATCAATCGCGCGATGGGCATCGTCGTGCTGCTCGCGCTCGCGGCGGTGGCGCATCTATATATCAAATCGCGGCTGGCCGTACAACGCACGACCTGGCTGCAGCAGGGCATCGTGCAGCTCGGCGTCAAATTGCGCGGCGAGCAGTCACCGGCTTCGATCGGCGTGAGCATCCTGCGTTCGATCATTCCGTACGTGGAAGCGAAAGTCGGCGTGGTCTATGCGCTCGACGGCGATGCGCTCGTGCGCGTCGGCGCGTGGGCGCTGCCGGACGAAGGCGGCGCGCCGGCGAGGATCGCGCGGGGCGAAGGGCTCGTCGGCCAGGCGATCGAGGAAGCGCGCGTGCTCGAACTACGCGACGCATCGTCGCATTATCTGAAAGCCGGTTCCGCGCTCGGATCGGCGACGGCGTCGCGCGTACTGATCTCGCCGCTCTTCGCCGATGGCGATGTCGCGGGCGCGATCGAGCTCGGCTTCGTCGGCAACGAAGGACGTTTCGACGATGCCCGCGCGCTGCTCGACATGGCGTCGGAACCGATCGGCATGGCGCTGCGTTCCGCGCGTTATCGCGCGCGTCTCGTCGAACTGCTCGAAGAAACGCAGCGCCAGAGCGAGGAATTGCAGGTGCAGCAGGAGGAGCTGCGCGTGTCGAACGAGGAACTCGAAGAGCGCGGCCGCGCGCTGCAGGATTCGCAGGGGCGTCTCGAACAGCAGCAGGCGGAACTCGAACAAACCAATGTCCAGCTCGAAGAGCATACGCAGCATCTGGAGCGGCAAAAGGCCGAGCTTCTGCAGGCGCAGCAGGAACTGACCGCGAACGCGCTGGAAATGGAGCGCGCGAGCCAGTACAAGTCGGAGTTCCTCGCGAATATGTCGCACGAACTGCGCACGCCGCTCAATAGCTCGCTGATCCTCGCGAAGCTCCTGCAGGACAACAAGCAGGGCAACCTGACCGATGAACAGGTGCGCTACGCGGCGACGATCCATTCGTCGAACAGCGATCTGCTTTCGCTCATCAACGACATTCTCGATTTGTCGAAGGTGGAGGCGGGACAGATGGACGTGCAGTTCGCGCCCACGTCCGTCGATTCGATCCTGCAGACGCTGCGGCAGTCCTTTGCGCCGGTTGCCGGAAGCAAGGGCGTCGAATTCGTCACGCAGCACGGCGAGAACGTGCCGCAGTATTTCGTCACCGACAGCCAGCGGCTCCTGCAGGTGCTGCGCAATCTGCTGTCGAACGCGTTCAAGTTCACCGAGCGCGGCAGCGTGACGGTCGCGGTCGAGCGCGCGGGCGACAACGCGCTGCGCTTCGACGTGCGCGACACGGGCATCGGCATCGCGCGCGAGAAGCAGGACATGATCTTCCAGGCCTTCCAGCAGGCCGACGGCACCACGAGCCGCAAATACGGCGGCAGCGGCCTCGGACTGTCGATCTCGCGCGAGTTCTCGCGTCTGCTCGGCGGTTCGGTGTCCGTGTCGAGCGAGCTCGGGCATGGCAGCGTGTTTTCGGTGACGCTGCCGATCGCCGTGCGTGAAGGCACCGTCACCGCGAAGCTCGATACGATCGCCCAAGCGAGTGAGCCGGCGTCCGCACCCGCGCCCGCGCCGATGCAGCCGCAGCAAGTTCATCCGCCGGTCGCGGTGCACGAGCCGATGGCCATCGCCGACGATCGTGCCGACCGCAAGCGTCCGGGCCGCGTGATTCTCGTCATCGAGGACGATCAGCCGTTCGCCGGGATTCTCTACGATCTCGCTCACGAACTCGACTTCGACTGCGTGCACGCCGCCACGGCGACGCAGGGCGTCGAGCTCGCGCGTTCGCTCCAGCCGAACGGAATTCTGCTCGACATCGGTCTGCCGGATCAGTCGGGTCTCACGGTGCTCGAATGGCTGAAGCACGATCCGCTCACGCGCCACATCCCGATTCACGTCGTCTCCGCGACCGATCACGCCGATGTCGCGCTGCATCTCGGCGCGATCGGCTATACGCTCAAGCCGAGCGCGCGCGACGATCTCGCCCACGCGATCCGCAAGCTCGAAGCGCGCTCGTCGCAGGGCATGCGCCGCGTGCTCGTCGTCGAGGACGATCCGGCGCTGCGCCAGAGCATTCATGCGCTGCTCGCGAGCGAGACCGTGGGCATCGTGGAAGCGGGATCGATCGCGGAGGCCATCGAGGAAATGCAGCGCGCGCCGTTCGATTGCGTCGTGATGGATCTCGCGCTGCCCGACGGCTCCGGCTACGAATTGCTCGAACGCGTGTCGGCGGGCGGAGGGCAGGCGTCGCCGCCAGTCATCGTCTATACCGGACGGCTTTTGTCGCAGGACGAGGAGCAGCGTCTGCGCCGCTACTCGAAATCGATCATCATCAAGGGAGCGAAATCGCCGGAGCGCCTGCTCGATGAAGTCACGCTGTTCCTGCATAGCGTGGAAAGCGCGTTGCCGCCCGAGCAGCAGCGCATGCTGCGCGCGGCGCGTCAGCGCGACGACGTGTTCGAAGGCCGCACGATCCTGCTCGCCGAAGACGACGTGCGCAATATCTTCGCGCTCTCGCGCGTGATCGAGCCGCTCGGCGCGACGCTCGAAATCGCGCGCAACGGACGCGAGGCGCTCGAAGCGCTCGCGCGCCGCGGCGACATCGACCTCGTTCTCATGGATGTCATGATGCCCGAGATGGACGGCCTCACCGCGATGACCGAGATCCGCAAGCGCGCGGAACATGCGCGCCTGCCGATCATCGCGCTGACGGCGAAGGCGATGCCGAGCGATCGCCAGAAATGTCTCGAAGCGGGTGCGGACGACTACATATCCAAGCCCATCGACGTGGATAAGCTCGTGTCGCTGTGCCGCGTATGGCTGCGCCAGCGATGAACGGACCCATCTCTCAGATGAATGACGGCCGGCACGACGAAGAAGCGACGTTCGACATCGAACTGAAGCTGATTCTGGAAGCGATCTACCTGCGCTATCAGCACGACTTCCGGCATTACTCCGTGAGTTCGCTGAGGCGCAGACTCGCGCAGGCGGTGCACGATTTCGGTGTGCCGACGCTGTCGCATCTTCAGGAGCGCATTCTGCGCGACCCGGCTTTGTTCGCGCGGCTCTTTCAGTACCTCACGGTGCAGGTGAGCGAGATGTTCCGCGACCCGCAGTATTTTCGCGCGATCCGCGAGCAGGTGGTGCCGATTCTGCAGACGTATCCGTCGATCAAGGTGTGGGTCGCGGGATGCAGCAGCGGCGAGGAGCTGTGGTCGCTCGCGGTGCTGTTCGCGGAGGAGAAGATCGCGGACCGCACCGTGTTCTACGCGACCGACATCAACGCCGAAGCATTGCGTCAGGCGGAAAGCGGCATTTATCCGCTGGAGCGCATGGCGGGCTTCAGCCAGAACTATCTGGCGGCGGGCGGCAAGCGTTCGCTGTCGGACTATTATCACGCGGCGTATGGCGCGGCGAAGTTCTCGCAGACGCTCAAGTCGCGCGTCGTGTTCGCGGATCATAGTCTCGCGACGGACAGCGTGTTTCTCGAAGCGCATCTGGTGTCGTGCCGCAATGTGCTGATCTATTTCGATCGCGCACTGCAGGATCGCGCGCTCGGCCTCTTCAGCGATTCGCTCGTGCGGCGCGGGTTTCTCGGTCTCGGCAGCAAGGAGAGCCTGCGCTTTTCCACGTACGCAGACCGTTTCGCGGACTTCAATCCGCGCGAGCGGCTTTATCAGAAGGTGTGACGATGATCGACGCGAACCGCATCGGGGCAGTCGTGATCGGCGCATCGGCGGGCGGCGTCGAGGCGCTCAATCACTTGCTGCCCGCGTTGCCGAAGGCGTTCGCGCCGCCGGTGCTCGTCGTGGTGCATGTGCGTCAGGGGCAGCCGAGCCTCCTGCCCGGATTGTTCGCGACGCGCTGCGAGATGGCCATCGTGGAGCCTTTCGACAAGGACGAAATCGCGCCGGGCACCGTGTATTTCGCGCCGCCGGGCTATCACATGCTCGTCGAGGCGGAGGGCGGCGCGGCGCCGGCGATCGCGCTGTCCGTCGATCCGCCCGTGCGCTTTTCGCGGCCGTCGGTGGACGTGCTGTTCGAATCGGCGGCGCATGCGTATGGCGAGCGGCTGCTCGGCATCGTGCTGTCCGGCGCGAACGACGACGGTGCGCGCGGCGCACGCGCGATCCGCGATGCGGGCGGCGCATGCTGGGCGCAGGACCCGGCGACGGCGAGCGCGCCCGCGATGCCGCTCGCGGCCATCGCGCAAGGCGCGGTGAACGAAGTGCTCACGCTGGATCACATGGCGATGCGGCTCACGCAGTGCATCGGCTACAGGCAATGAAGGAAGCAAGGCAAGGAGTCACCAGATGACGCAACCCATCCACGTGCTGATCGTCGACGACATCCGCAACAACATCACCGCGCTCGAAGCGTCGCTCGCGCGGCCGGATCTGTCGGTGCTGAAAGCCGAATCGGGACCGGCCGCGCTCGAGCTTCTGCTCAAGCACGAAGTCGCGCTCGCCATTCTCGACGTCAACATGCCCGGCATGGACGGGTTCGAACTCGCCGAGCTGATGCGCGGCAGCCCGCGCACCGCGCATGTGCCGATCATCTTCCTCACGGCGACGGCGCAGGACGCGAGCCGCACCTTCCGCGGCTATGAAGCGGGCGCGGTGGACTTTCTCTACAAGCCCTTCGATTCGCGCATCCTCAATTCGAAGGTCGATGTGTTCATCCAGATGGAGCGCCAGAAGCAGCAGCTCGCGACGCAACTCGCGACCGTGCAGCAACTGCTCGATGCGAACGAGATGCTGATGGCCGTGCTCGGCCACGATCTGCGCACGCCGCTCTCGGCGGTGATCGCGTCGGCGGAATATCTCGCGCGCTTCGTGCCGGACGAGAACGTCGCGAATATCGGCACGCGCATCAAGTCGAGCGGCATGCGCATGGTGCGCATGATCGATCAGTTGCTGAACCTCGCGCGTCTGCGCGGCGGACGCGTGACCTTGCAGCCGCGCGCGGTGGAGTTGATGACGCTCGCGAAGAATATCGTCGACGAATACGAGGCGCGGGTCGGCGAAGGGCGCATCTTCGTGCTGCGTCAGGGCGATACGCTTTTGCAGGGCGACGGCGATCTGCTCTCGCAAGTGTTTTCGAATCTCATCGGCAACGCGCTGCAACACGGTCTCGAAGGCTCGGCGATTCAGGTGCGCCTCGACGGCAACGCCGACGACGTGATCATCACCGTGCAGAATGCGGGCGAAATTCCCGCCGACGTCCTGCCGACGATCTTCGCGCCGTATCGCTCGGGCCGGCGCCAGCACGAATCGAGCGGTCTCGGTCTCGGGCTCTACATCACGCGCGAGATCGCGCAGATGCACGGCGGCGATGTCAAGGCGCACTCCACCGCCGAATCCGGCACGGTGTTCGTAGTGACGCTGCCGCGCGTGCCGCATCCGCGTTCGGGCGAGCGCGCGGACATGGCGCAGCCTTTCCGTCTGAGTTGACGAGCGTGGCTACAATGCGGCGTATCGACATCTGAAAGGAGTGAGCACGATGCCAGGCCCGGATCTGGATACGAGAATCGAAACCTATTACGTGCGGGTGCGCGGCGTCGTGCAGGGCGTCGGCTTCAGGCATTACACGGTCAGAAAGGCGCATGCGCTCGGCGTGCGCGGCTGGGTCGCCAATCTCGACGACGGCTCCGTCGAAGCGATCGTGCAGGGCGCGGCCAATCAGGTCGATCTGATGCTCGAATGGCTGCGACGCGGGCCGCCGCATGCCCGCGTCACCGATTTCCACAGCGAAGAGCGCCACATCGAAAAACGTTACGAGCGCTTCGAGCAGCACTGAATCACTTCGCGACCAGCAGGCTTTCCGCGAACTGCCATTGCTCGTCGCGCCACTGATGCGTGCATTCGAAGCCCGCATCGGCGGCGATCGGCGCGACTTCATCGGCCGCATATTTGTGGCTGCTTTCCGTCCAGATCGTCTCGCCTTCGCGGAACTCGACGCGCAGATCCGCGCCGCGCACGCGCACGGACAGCGCACGCTTCGCGCGCAGATGCATTTCGATGCTGCGCGCATCCGGGTTGAAGCGCGCGACGTGCTCGAAGGCATCGAGCGGGAAGTCGCCGGAGAGTTCGCGATTGATCCGCGCGAGCATGTTCAGATTGAACGCGGCCGTGACGCCGATCGGATCGTCGTACGCGGCGACGAGCACCGGCAGCGGCTTGATGAGATCGGTGCCGAGCAAGAGCGCGTCGCCGGGCTGGAGCATGCCGCGGATCGAGCGCAGGAACTTCGTCGCCGCGAGCCGCGCGAAGTTGCCGATGGTGCTGCCGAGAAACAGCACGAGCAGCCTTTCGCCGTCCTTGCGCTTCGCGCTGACTTCGGACAATCCCGCGAGGTAATCGCGCTCGTGCCCGACGATCGACACGCGCTCGATATCGCTCAGTTCGCGCCGGCACAACTGCAAGGCGGTGCGAGAAATTTCAATCGGATGGTAAGCGGTGGGCTGCTTTTTACACAGCGCCTCCAGAATGAGGCGCGTCTTGCGGCCGCTGCCGCTGCCCAGTTCGGCGACCTGGATATCGCCCGGCATGGCCGCGACGATGTCTGCCGCGTGAGCCTTCAGCACGCGTTCTTCGGCGCGCGTCACGCCGTATTCGGGCAGCGCGGTGATCACTTCGAAGAGGGCCGAGCCGACTTCGTCATACAGATACATCGAAGGCAGTTCTTTTTGCGGACGCTTGCTGAGTCCTACGTACACGGCCTCTGCGAAGGCGTTGGAAAAGCGGGGCGACAGGGCAGGTTGAGTCATGACGTCTCCATCGATGCGGCGTTTTCTTCGCGTGCCATCGTGGAACATGACGGCACGGCGCGTGTTGCTGCGGATGCAATGACGTGAGCGGCGGATGTTCGTACGCGGCGCCGCCCGGACTTCGGGACCGGACCGGCAAATGCCGGACCGACAAGGGTCGCCGATCATCGTGACCGGCTAAAGACAACCGCAAGTGACAGCGATCAGGCAGCGGAGTTCATGCGGAAATGCGAAGCATGAAGGAAGCAAAAAGCGGGCACGTCCGGGAATTTCGATTGAAGCGGGTTTTGAAAATTGCGCGCGTGCACCGTTAGAATGCGCGTTCACGTTTCGTTCGGCTTGCAGTCACCTTCAGCGCGCAGCGCCTCTTTCGATGAATCAGCATGACCTGGGGCGCGGCATCGCGCTGTCCGTTGCCGCTTCCGCGCTCTTCGCGCTCATGTCCGGCTATACGAAATGGCTCGCGCCCCTCGACGGGCTCGACATCTTCGCGTGGCGAATCGTGTGGACATTGCCGGGCGCGCTCGCGCTCGTTGCGCTGCGCAAGCGCTGGCCGCAATTATGCGCGCTCGTCGCGAGGCTCGCCAAAACGCCGCAACTGCTGGTGGCGTTCGCTATTGCCGCCGCGCTGCTCGGCGTGCAGTTGTGGATCTTTCTCTGGGCGCCGCTGCACGGTCGCGCGCTCGAAGTATCGCTCGGCTATTTTCTTCTGCCTCTCGCGATGGTGCTGCTCGGCCGCTTTCACTACGGCGAGCGTCTCGACGGCTTCCAGTGGGCGGGCGTCGCCGCGGCGGCCGTGGGCGTCGCGCATGAGCTGGTGATCACGCATGCGTTCGCGTGGCCGACGCTCGTCGTGATGCTCGGCTATCCGCCTTACTTCGTGTTGCGCCGCCGGCTCAATGCCGATCCGCTCGTGTCGTTCGCCGTCGAAATCATGCTGATCGCGCCCGTCGCCGCGATCATGCTGATCGTGCGCGGCTCGTTCGCGGATGTCGCGGGCGAGCCGCGTCTCGGGCTGCTGCTTTTGCCCGGACTCGGCGCGTTGAGCACGATTGCGCTCGCGTCGTACCTGCGCGCGAGCCGTCATCTGCCGATCGCGCTCTTCGGCATTCTCGGCTACGTGGAACCGGTGCTGCTCGTCGGCGTCGCTGTCCTGTTGCTCGGCGAGCCGTTTTCGGCGCGGCAGCTCGGTACTTATGTGCCGATCTGGATCGCCGTCGTGCTGACCGGCGTGCACAGCGCGCGTCTGCTGATGCGCGAGCGGTCGCACAAGCGGACATTGCTGATGAGCGAGCACCACGCGAGCGTCGAGCATGAAACCGTCGCGGAGGAAATCGAGCGCGTGGACTGATCAACGCGCGGCGCGCGTTTCGATGGCATCGTGCAGATCGCGCATGAGGCCGAGGCCGAACATCAGCTCGACGAGTATGAAGAGCGGCCCGATCAACAAGCCGATGATATCGTCGACGAAAGCCGGCTTGCGATGTTCATAGCGCACATGCCCGACGAACTGAAACGCCCAGCCGATCACGAACATGCCGATGCCGATCGCGAGCCAGCTCCATGTACTTTGCGACGCGGCCCACTGCCCGAACGCCGCGCTCAACGCGGACACGATACCCATGCCGATGCCGAGCGGCACATCGAGCCAGAGATAGTAGAGCGTGGCGAGCGCGAACAGCACCCACGCAGGCGTGAGCAGAAACGCGCCCGACAACACGGGCCATGCGGGACGGCTCAGCAGCGCGGCGATCGCGAGCACGATGAGCGGAATGCCGATGAAGTGCGTGGCGATGTTGCGCCTGTCGCGATGATATTCGGCGTATTGCGACAACTGATCGGTCAGCGTGCGCATGTGGGGCGTCTCCGTTCGTGTTCTTTTAATTCACGAATGATAAGCCGCTCGTCGATATCGGCAAGTAGAGCATTTCCTTTAGTCGCACGCAAAAAGTTGGACCAAAGGAAATGCAAAAAGGCGAGCCCGAAGGCTCGCCTGAATCGAACGCACTGGTTTGGTTGATATGCAATGCCCAGTGCGCGATGCGATGACGCTGGCCTCCCTTACTTCTTCGCCGCGTCCACCTTCGCATCGGCGGCCGTCTTGTTAGCGTCGCTTTGCGCCTCGACTTTTTCCTTATCGGCCTTCGCTTGCGCCACGTTGGCATCCTTCGCTGCGTCCTGCTTCTTCTTGTCGGCCTTGGTTTGTGCAGCGTGCTTCTTCTTGTTGGCTTTCGCCTGTGCCTTGGTGGCATCACCGCGGGCGTCGGAAGCCTGTTCCGGCGTGGTCGCCTGCGCTACCTTCGCGGCTTCCTTGTTGGCGTCGGCTTGCGCCGATGCCTTGTCCTCGTTCGCCGATGCCTGCGCCTTCGCGGCATCGTGCTGTGCGTCGGCCTTCTTCTTGTTGGCGGTTGCCTGAGCCTCGGCTTTTTCGTTGTTGGCCTTCAATTGCGCTTTGCCGGCGTCGGTTGCGGCAGTCTGCGCGAATACGGTGGTGACGAGCATGGCGGATGCGAGAGCAGCGACGATCTTCTTCATGGTTTGAAACTCCCTTTGATCTTTTCTTTGAGGACACGTGGCACGCAGTGCGCCGCGTTGACGATGAAAACGCCGCGTCCGTCGATCCAGTTGACGTCGTTCTGGTGACAAACAGTAACCAGTGGCTAGCAAATGAAACCGCGTGCGGTAAAAGCGGCTGCATCGTTTCTGGATGTCGAAGCGCGTTACCGAGTGCGTCAGAAAAGCTGTTACCGTTTAACGAAACCAATTCCATTTGTAACGGTTATTGGAGAAGTTCGGCATCCGAATCGAATTCTTCCAACGTGACTTTCCGACGCGCTATTTGTAATCGTTGAAATGCACGGTTACCAACTGCTGCAGTTATTTCTTAGCCGTCTGCTTAAGATGATCTCCATAAACCCGGCCAAACGGGAAATGGAGAAGCTCATGAAACGCGCAGCACTTGTCTTGTTGATGATCGGTAGTTTGACTGTGGCAGGCCAGGCGTCGGCGCACGGACACGGCGGCGGTCATCGTGGCGGCGGCGGGGATGGCGGTGCGATCGTCGGTGCGCTGATCGGCGGCGCGGTGCTCGGCGCGCTGGTGACGTCGGTGGCGAGTGCGCAGCCCACGTATGCGCAGCCCGTCTATCAACAACCCGCGTACGCGCAACCGGTCTATGCACAACCGGCGCAGCCGCCCGGCTACTGCTACGACAACTACCGTGGCGCGTATGTGCCTTGCGGTTATTGATCCAGTGTCGGGCGCGGCACGTCCCTTGCGCTAATGCGAACACGGTCGTTGCATCCAATGCGCAACGACCGATACGCAAATCAGGGAGACTTGCAATGAATGCGACTACGAAGAAGCTGGTGATTTCCGCGCTGGTGCTGGGTCTGTCCGGCGGTGTCTACGCGCAAGCGGGTGGTGGTGGCGGCGCCGCAGGCGGCTCGGCGGGCGCAGGCGGCAATGGTGCGGCGGGTGCGGGCTCGGCGGCGGGCGGCAAGGGCGGTGGCGTCGGCATGGGCGGCGCTGGCGTGGGCGGCGCGGCGGATGGTTCGACCGGCACCGGCGTGAAGAGCGGCATGGGCAACGATGCGACCAACGGCATGAGCCAGGATCAGGGCACCGTGAAGCGCAGCGCGCCGAATAACGGCAACATGAATTCCGGCGGCATGAAGTCGGACGGCACCGGCAACCAGAAGGCGTATTGAATATAAAACGATGTCAGCGCGCTTGCGGGTGCGATCGCCGTGGCGTCATCGAGACGCGGAACCGGCATCCGCCTGGCGGAGGCGCGCGTAGCTTGACGAGATTTACTGTCCGCTCGCCGATGCTGCATCCGCGGATGCAGCGGGTTCGAACGTTTTGACGCGCAAGCTGACCTTTTCGGCGTAGGCGCGTGATCCGCCATAGTTCTTCAGCGCGGCATCGACATCGCCTTGCGCTGACTTCACATAGCCGTGCAGGATTGCCGAGCCGGTTTCGATGTTGTCTTCCGGGTCCGTCAGGTCCACGTTGCGCACGAGCTTCTTGTGCGCCGACGGCACCACCTGCATCAGGCCCGTCGCATTGTTCGGCCCCTTGGCCGTTTCCTTGAAGCGCGATTCGATCGAAATGATGGCGAGCAGGAGCGCTGGCGGAAGCGAATATTTCGACGCCGACGACATGACCGCCGCCGCGATGGTCTGCGCCTTCTCCCGCGCCACGCCGAATTTCCGCGTCAGCATTTCCGAAATCTTGTGGCTCGCCTGCTCGGTCTTCGGGTCCGCCTGAGCGACGGACTGCGAGGCCGCGTCGCTTGCGGCGACCGGATTTTCCTGCGCGAGCGCGGGTTGCGCTGCGCTCAGCGCTACGGTCAGGGCGGCAAAGATAGGAAGGAAACGGCGCATCGGACTCACGGATCAAAGCGGAACCGCATTATAGCCAGATAAAAAATCCTTGTGGATCATGCACTTGTATTAAATATGATGTTTCACCCCGCGAATCGGAATGAATTACGTGCGTTCCGCGCGCTTCGCCGAGGGCGCCGAAATGCCTTCGCCCGCGTCATTCGAGAGCCGCGCGAACATCGGCAACGAGGCCAGCACGACGAGCGCCGTGACGATGAATCCGCATGCGAGTTGCCAGCGCTCCGTGTGTGCGCTGCCGGAAACGAGCATCGTCGCCTGGATCGTGCCGGCCGCGACCGTCACGCCGATCGCCTTCATCAACTGCTGCGCGGTGCCCTGGAACGAGGTGGCGGCAGCGAGGCGCGCCTTGGGCACGTCGGCGAAGGCGAGCGCGCCCATCGTCGCAAAACTGAGCGAACGGCCGAGTCCGCCGAGCAGAAGCAACAGGAAGATCGCGACGGCGGGCCAGGCTTGCGACATCGTCGAGCAGACGAGCAGCACGGCCGCGAACACGACGCTGCCCGTGCACAAAACCGTTCGGACCGAGAAGCGCCGTAGCGCGAGCGCCGTCATCGGACGCATGCAGAAGGAGCCGAGCGCGCTCGCGAACGTGACGAGGCCGCTCGCAGTCGCGCTGTAGCCGAAGCCGGTCTGCAATGTGAGCGGCACGAGAAAGGGCAACGCGCCCGCACCGGCGCGAAACAGGCTGCCCGCGACCGTCGCCGCATGAAAAGTCGGAATCGACAGCAGCGAGAAGTCGATGGCGGGATTCGGCATGCGGCGGCAATGCAGCACCGTCACGCGAAACAGGAGCAGCCCGACCGCGACGCAGATCCACGGCACGCCGACGGGCAGCACGCCGCGCCCCGCACTCTCGATGCCGATCATGAACAGACTGAGCGATGCCCCGGACAGCAGCATGCCGCGCAGATCGGGCGACGTCCGATCCTCGGGCGGCGACGGCGGCAGCAGCTTCCAGGTAAGCCACAGTCCGACGATGCCAACCGGTACGTTGACCCAGAAGATGCTGCGCCACGAGAGCGCGTCGGTGAGAAAGCCGCCGAGCGGCGGCCCGAGCAAGGGGCCGACGAGCGCGGGCATCGTGAGCCACGTCGTCGCTAGCAGAAGCTCTTCGCGCTTGACGCCGCGAAACAGGATCAGGCGGCCGACGGGCACCATCATCGCGCCGCCGAGACCCTGGACGACGCGCGCGGCCAGCAGTTGCGGCAGATTCATCGCGGCGGCGCACGCGACGGACGCCAGCGTGAAGGTTGCAATCGCCCACATGAACACGCGGCGCGCGCCGAAGCGGTCGGCGATCCAGCCGCTCGCGGGGATGAACACGGTCAGCGCGACAAGATACGCGGTGATCGCGCTGGAGAGATGGACGGGGTCGACGTTGAGATCGCGGGCCATCGTCGGGATGGCGGTCGCGACGATCGTGCCGTCCATGTTCTGCATGAAGAGCGCGCTCGCGACGACGGCGGCGGTGATGCGAAAGTTGCCGCCTTTCACGATGCGTGGCTCGCTCGCGCGCCAAATGGGAAGGTTTGCATGGCGCACAGTCTAGCGCGATCCGCAAACGGGCGTGCCTGCTGGCTCGGCGGCTAACTGAGCGCGATGCTCGCGGCCATATCCATGAAATGCGGCAACGTGGGCGTCACGCGATGCGCGTCCTTCGCTTCGTCGTCCCAGCGGCGCAACGCGATGGCGTCGTGCGCGTAGGGCTTTGCCAGAAACGCTTGCGCGGTTTCATCGTCGAACACGCCGCCTTGCAGTTGCAGGCTGCGCACTGAGTCCGCGGACAGCCGCGCGTGATACGTCGCATCGATCGCGCACAGGCAGCGCTTCGCATCGACGTGCAGGCGAATCGGTTCGAGCACGGCGTCGGAAAAGAGCGGGCGCAGGAAGGGCAGCGCGTAGTACTGATGCAGATCGTCGATGCCGCGCTCGCTCGGCGTCTCGCCTTGCAGATTCAGCAGGTGCCCGAGGTCGTGCAGCAATGCCGCGACGATCAGCTCGGGGCTCGCGCCCGCCGCTTCGGCCAGCGCGGCGCTCTGCAACGCGTGCTGCAACTGCGTGACCGGCTCGCCGCTATAGGCGATCGAGCCGTGCTTGTCGAAGAGATGCCGGATGTCGTCGAGTGTAAGCGCCATCGTAAGGAAAGGGTCGAGCGGGTATGCTGAAGCGGGACAACGCGCAATCGTCGCAGGAATTTATGACGCGACGATGGCCACGCGCAGAATCGATTCGACCATGCCTTTCTACTTCAGCCGACGCCCCGAACTCGCCGGACTCGATCGCGCCGCACGCCGCGACGTGCGCCGCCTCGCGTGGCAATTTGCTCAGCGCCACTGGACGCTGCATGCGCCGGCGTTCGTGTGGATCGTCTTCGTGCTGCTGCATACGCGCTATCACGTCGTGCCCGAGCGGCGCGATTATCTGCTGATCACGCTCGCGATCTTCGTGCTGGCGGTGGTCAATATCCGGTTTCACATCTCCCGCTATCTGAAGCCTGCACGCGCGATGTACGACGTGCTCGGCGGCAAGATCACAGGCCGCTAGCCGCTCGTGTTGCAATGCCGCATCTGGCGAAAGGACCCCGTTTTTAGCGTGTTACGATGATCGGCGATCCGTGTCCTCAGAAGGCAAGATGGCAACGCTATATCAGACGCTCGGCGTGGACGAGCACGCCACCGAAGAAGAAATCAAGCGCGCGTATCGCAAGGCCGCGATGCGCTGCCACCCCGATCGCAACGTGGGCAACGAAGACATCGCCCGCGCGAAATTCCTGGAGATCAAGGAAGCTTACGGAATTCTGTCCGACCCCGCGCAGCGCGAGGTGTACGACCGCATCTATGCCGACGAGATGCGTCGCTGGGAAGAACGCGTGCGCCAGGAAGAAGCCGAGCGCGAGGCACGTGAGGCGAAGGAGCGCGAGGCACGCGAGGCGCTCTATGCGGAGCGCGTATCGCTAGCGATGCGCTTTGCATCGCAAGGCTATAACCGCGATGTCGTGTTCGGCGTGCTGCTCGGTGCGCAGTGCGACGAGCCTGCGGCGCGCCAGATCGCGGACAGCGCAATTGCGCTGCATGAATCGCGACAAGCCAGGGAAGAAATCAAGGAACGAGAGGAAGAATCTGCAACGAACAGGAAGGAAGAGAAGGAGCCTGCCAGCGCCGATGCTGCGAATCCGCTCGGCGCGATGTGGTTTCAGTTCCTCAACAACCTTCGTTTCTGATCGCGCGACGCGGGAGATCAGGCCGCGAGCCTTTCACCGCGCATATTGCTTTGCTTCGGCGCCGGCGGATAGACGCACCAGTGACCGTCATCGTGACGGAAGAAGAACAGCGCTCTCGCAGCCGCGCCGTGCAACGCTTCGACGCACACATAACGACGCCTGTCGGCACGCGTGCGGCTGAACTGTCTCACATGCACCGGCATGCTGCCCGGAGCGAGCCATTTTTCGACCTGGTAACGAAGGGACCGCTCATTCGCGTTTTTCATTTCAGTCTCCTGCGGCATTCATAGAAGGGTTAACGGCCGAACCTGCCGATGTTTAAAGCCCGAATCCATGAAAACCCTGCCGCAACGCATCACGTTCTTCATAAAGCACTTGAACTCTACGCCTTGAATTCAGAGCAGTGCCCGTTTTTGCGAAATAGCAACAGCGAACTTTCACGCGCCTTCCGCCATGCCCCGTTCATGAAAAACGCGTAACGCCGTGAACTCATCGTCGTGCAACGCGATGCCGGGGTATGTGCGCGATCGGTCATATGAAATGGCCGATGCGTACGCTACCCGTCACTCGCTTTGAAGCGAATGTCGTGCCTGTGCGTGTGCGTATTTATCAGAGCGGACGCGCGAAGCTCAGTTCGTGGCCGTCGGGATCGGTGAGATGGAAATAGCGCTCGTTCCAGGGCGCATCGCGCGGCGCGAATTGCGGCTCGATGCCGTGCGCCAGCGCTTTCCGGTAGAACGCGTCCACGTCGGACACGTAGATGATCACGCGGCCCCAGAACTGAATCGGGCCGTGCGTTTCGCTGGTGAGATTGAGAAACGAACTGCCGAGCGCGAACGAAGTGAAGGCGTCGTTGGCGCCGCCATGCAGGATGCGAAAGCCGAGTGCTTCATAGAAGCGCACCGCGCGCGGCATGTCGTGCGTCGCGAGCGTGATCGCGCTCAGGCTTTCGACGTGCGCGTCGTCGTCGGGCGATGCCATGCTTTCGTTCGTCATCCCGGATGATGCTGATGCGACACGAGCGGCAGTACCGAAAGATCGGGATGCGTGCCATCGACGATGCTCTTGCCGATATGCCGCGCATCGTCGACGGCATCCTGTGCGCTCTTGTAGGCGTCTTCGCCGTCGGCGTGGAAATGCACCGCTTCGCCAGGTATGTCCGCATTCGCGCCGGGCCGGCACACATGTCCGATGTACACGTAACGATCCGCCTTGCCCGCCGCCGCGTGTTCGGGCGTCGGCTTCAATTGCGGCTGCACGTGAATCTCGAAACCTTCGTAGTCGAAAACGTGCCACTGAGCGGGATCGTCAGGCATGATCGCCTCCTTGGTGTAGTGTTCGCTCGCGTCGATCAACGTTACTCCAGTTGGCGCGATGAATCCACCGCGAAGGTCATTCACGTCAGATGAAAAGCGTGCTCACATAGATTTGACAGCGTCTTCGCGCGCAGCGGATACTTTTCGGCGCGCTTTGCGTTCGCGCGTATACGTCTGCCGTTTTCCCGCATCGGGAGGCGCCGTGAAGCCAGCTACGACACATCGCACGGTTCTCGCGCGCGCCATGCCGCGCGCAGCCGCGCTCGTCGGCGACGTCACCGCCGGCACCGTGTCCACGCTCATGATGCTGTGCTACGCGATGAGCCTCGGCACGCTCATCTTCAGCGCCGATCTCGCGCGTTATGCCGAACTCGGCGTCCCGACCGCGCTCGTGAGTTGCATCGTCACCGCGTTCGTGATCGCGCTGACGAGCTCGATGCGCATAAACATCGGCGGGCCGGACAGCAATGCGACCGCGTTTCTGGTCGGCGTCGCGGCGGGTGTCGCGAGCAGCGTGCGCGCGAACGGCGGGTCGCCTACGGAAATTCTGCTGACGGTGCTCGTCGCCATCGCGCTGTGCTCGCTTGTGACGGGGCTGATTCTCTTCGCGATCGGTTCATCCCGACGCAGCCGCTCGCTGCAATTCCTGCCTTATCCCGTGATGGGCGGCTTTCTCGCGGGCACGGGCTATCTGCTGATCGCGGGCGCGTTTCGCGTGCTGACGGGCGTCGCGCTCGACTGGCACGCGCTGCCGCGGCTCCTGCAACTGCACTGGCTCGCGTGGGCGCCCGCGCTCTTCGTCGGCGCGCTCGCCACGATCCTCGCCCGCACCTGGCGGCACGCGGCGGCATTGCCGATCACGCTCGCCATCGGCATCGCGCTCTTCTATGTGCTGCTGAGCATCGCCGGCATCTCGCCCGACGATGCGCGCGACATGGGCCTTCTGCTCCAGCATGTGCCGACGCACGCGCTGCACATTCCCGAGCTGCATTTGCCGTCATCGCTCGCGCGCGGCGAGATCGACTGGCATGCGATCGTCGCGCATCTGCCCGAGACGCTCATCGTCACGTCGGTGTCGGCGGTCACGATCATCATGAACTCGACCGCGATGGGCGCGGCCACCGGGCAGGACATCGACCTGAACCGCGAGATGCGCGCCGCGGGCCTCGCGAACATCGCGAGCGGTCTGCTCGGCGGGATGGTCGGCTATCAGTCGTACAACCGCTCGATGCTCAATGCGCGCGCCGGCGCGACGAGCCGCGCGGCGGGCGTGTTCGCCGCGCTCGCGTGCCTCTTCGTGCTGATCGCGTCGCCCGATCTCGTCTCGCTGTTTCCGGTGCCGGTGCTCGTCGGCATGCAGATCTACATGGGCCTGCGGCTCATGATGGACTGGCTCGTCGGCGCGTATCGCAAGCTCACGTGGCACGAATATCTGCTCGTGCCGCTGATTCTCGCGGTGATCGCGTTCTATGGCGTGATCGCGGGCGTCGTCGCGGGCGTGGTCGCGGCGTGCGTGACGTTCGCGCTGCTCTACGGACGCGCCGGTTGCGTGCGCATGGAGTTCGACGGCCGCACGCGCACCTCGAATGTCGAGCGCAGCATCGAGGAGACGCGTTTTCTGATCGATCGCGGCGATGAAATCTGCGGCGTCTGTCTGCAGGGTTTTCTCTTCTTCGGCTCGGCGAACTCGATGCTGCAACGCGTGCGCGAACGCATTCGCTCGCATGGGCCGCGTCCGGTAAGGCATGTCGTGCTCGATTTCGGCTGGACCAACGGCATGGACGCCTCCGTGTCGCTCGCATTCGTGAAGCTGCGTCAGGCGTGCGCGGCGATCGGTGCCGATCTCGTGCTGACCGCGCTGCCGCACAACTCGCGCGCGCTGCTCAAGCGCACCGGCGCGCTCTCGCTCGGCATCCGCGAGTTCGACACGCTCGATGCGGGCCTCGAATGGATCGAAGCGCAGCAGCTCGCCAAGCTGACGCACGCACTCGAACCGCGCGTGCCGGCGGGCGATTTTCGGGCGATGCTCGCGCCGCACTTCACGGCGCGCGCGCTGCAAGGGCTGGCCGATTTGCTCGACGTGTGGGATATCGGCGCGGGCGAGGCGCTCTTTCGCCGCGGCGATGCGGGCGATGCGCTCTATATCGTCGAGGAAGGGCGCGTGACCGTGTCGCTGCCGCTCGCGGACGGCCGCTCGGTGAGGCTGCGTTCGTTCGGGCCGGGGACGATCATCGGCGAAATGGCGGTGTACACGAACGCGCCGCGCAGCGCGGATGTCGTCGCCGACGAGCCCGCGCGCCTGCGGCGTCTCACGCTCGCTGCCTTGCGCAAGCTCGAACTCGACGATCCGCTGACCGCGCAGGAATGGCATCGCTTCGTCGTGAAGATGATGGCTTCGCGGCTCGCCGTCGCGGATGAAGCATTGCGCGCGGCCTCTTGATCGTTGCTTCATCGACCGGTATGTTGAAGGGCACATCGACGAGGCCACGATCATGATCCCCACGTTTCGCGCGATGCTCGCGATCACGCTTGCCTTCTTCATGAGCGGCGCGCTCGCGCAGCAGGCGCCGCAATCGATCGCGATGCTCGATTGCACGCTCATCGACGACAACGCCGCCTACAACGACGCGGAGATCGATCGCATTCAGACCGAGCGACTCGCGGTCGTGAGCGGCGCGTTGCGCGATGATCTGCGCGAGCGCGCGCTCTTTCGCGTCGCCGACAATGCGCGGGCGAGCGATCTGATCGCGTCGCTGAAAAGCACGCAGGACATGAACGCGTGCAACGGCTGCGAACGGCGTGTGGCGAAAGAGCTGGGCGCGTCGCGCGTCGGCGTGTGCTGGGTGCAGAAGATCAGCAACCTCATTCTCAACATGAACCTGCGGGTCGAAGATGCGGATAGCGGCGCGATGCTCTTTCAGCGCTCCGTCGACATACGCGGCAACACCGATCTCTCCTGGAAGCGCGGGGCGAAAGCGCTCGTCGATCTGCTCGCGAGCGATCCGTCCGCGACGCGCTGAATCCCGCAATGCGGCTTTCCCCGCCGAATTCGGGAATTTCTCCCGGCCGATGCCGTTGCCACGGCAGCGCCGATTAAGCTAAGTTGGATTTGCAGGCATGCGCGCCGTGCGATGCGCCGCGCGCGTGCGCCCGTGAACTCGAACAAGCCAAACGAAACCGCTGGAGACGACCATGCAAGTCAGATTCAAGGCGGCGCGCATCGCCTGCGCGTCGGTGCTCGCGCCATCGCTCGCACTCGCCGCGAGCCTCGCGCACGCCGCCGCGCCGACCGCCTACGTGACGACCGAGAACGCCGGAGTCGGCGTGATCGATCTCGACAGCCTCTCGCTCTCGAAAACCTGGGATGTCGGCAAGGACGGCCCGCGCGGCCTTTCGCTGAACAAGGATGGCACGCGTCTGTACGTGGCGAACAAGGCGACGAGCGACCTGTCCGAGATCGATACATCGACGGGCAAGGTCGTGCAGCGCGTGAAGATCGGCAAGAACCCGGAGTTCGTGCGCGTGTTCGGCGGCTATGCGTATGTGACTTACGAGCCGGGCGAAAGCGGCGGCCCGCCGAAGCCGGGCGAACCTGAAAAGGATGACGACGCCAACTCGCCGCCCGCCGAAATCGCCATCGTCGATCTGAAGACGATGAAGGTCACGCATTCGGTCAAGAGCGGGCACGAGACCGAGGGCGTCGAGTTCTCGCCCGATGGCAAGCTGATGCTCGTGACCAACGAGGGCGACGACACGGTGTCGGTGTATCGCGTCGGCACGGGCAAGCCGGTGCGCACGGTGAAGCTCGACAAGGGCTCGCGTCCGCGCGGCATCAAGGCGTCGCCGGACGGCAAGCAATATGTCGTCACGCTCGAAAACGCGAACAAGTTCGTCGTGCTCGACGGCAAAAGCCTGAAGACCGTGAAGACCGTCGATACGAAAACGGGCCCGTACGGCGTCTCGTTCGATCCGTCGGGCAAGCGGCTCCTGGTTGCGGCATCGCGCGACAAGACCTTGCAGGTGTTCGACGGCTCGACCTACGAGCACGTGCAGGACGTGCCGGTCGGTCAGCGCTGCTGGCACTTCAGCTTCACGCCGGACGGCTCGAAGCTGCTGCTCGCGTGCGGGCGTTCGAACGCGGTCTACGTGCTCGACGGATCGGATTACAAGGAGGTCAAGCAGATCGGCGATCTGCCGCTCGCGTGGGGCATCGTCACGTATCCGCCGAGCGCGGGGTCGATCGTCGGGCGTTGAGCGGATGCGTGGTTCACATCGGGGAAATGGCCGCGCGTGCGGCCATTTCGTTTTCACTTCCACGCGTAACGCATTCCCACCCACACGCCGCGCGGCGCGCCCACGCCGAGGAACTGCTCGTTCACCGTCGCTCCGTTGTTGAACGTGTGATTGGGTCCGTCGAAGAAGTTCTGGCCGAGAATCGCGAAGTTCGCGTAGCGCTTGTTCAACAGGTTCTTCACCGTCGCATAGACCTGCAGTTGCTTGGTCACGTTGTAGGTCGTGTCGAGGTCGATCAGGAAATAGCCCGCGACGCTGCCGTTCACGTCCTGATTGTTCTCGTCGCCGCGCGCGAAGATGTTGCTGCGATACGTGAGATTCGCGCCGATGTTCCAGCGCGCGAAGGGGTTGTAGTCCACGCGCATCTTCACCGTGTTCGCCGGAATGCCCGGGATGCGGTCGCCCGAATGCACGGTGATGTTGCCGTTGTCGTCCGCGCTCGAATTGCTCGCGCTGCTCTCGGTCCACGTCGAGCGATAGGTCGCGTTCACATAGCTATAGCTCGCCGCGACGCCCACCGGCCCCCATTGCGTGCGGCCCGCGAGTTCGAAGCCTTGCCGACGCGTCTTGCCGACGTTCTGAAAATACCCGAGCGTGCTCGCCGCGCCCTGGCTGCTGACGAACTGGATATCGTCGGTCAGGGTCGTGCTGTAGGCCGCGGCGCTCCACTGCGTATGGCTGCCGATACGACCGCGCGCGCCGATTTCGAACGTCTTCGAGATCACGGGCTTCAGGTCCGGGTCCGCGATGAAGTCGTTGGGCAGCGAGCAGGGCGCGGCCGGGTCCGCGCACGCGAGCTCGATGGCGGTCGGCGAGCGCATGCCTTCGTTGTACGTCGCGTAGGCGGTGAAGTAGGGCGTCGGATTCCAGTTGAAGCCGACAGCGGGATTGAAGCGCGAGAATGTGTGATTCCCGTCGAGCAGCGGCTGCACGCCGCTTTCATCGCCGATGGTCGCCTTCGCCCAGTTGTAGCGGCCAGCGAGCGTCATCGACCATTGCTCGTTGAAGGAGAACGTGTTCTCGAAGTAGATGCCCAGATTCGAGTTGTGCGTCTTCGCGTCCGTGGTCGGCACGAAGGGACCGGTGCCGATGGTCGCGCGGTTCTCTTCGAACGTGGCCGGCTGCTCGGCCTGGCTGAAGTGCGAATTCGCGAAGTCGCCCGCCGCGCCGATGATCAATTGATTGTCATGGCCTAGCAGATTGTTGAGCAGCGTGAGTTGCAGGCTCGCGCCGTAGCTGTCCGTCACGATCACCGACTGATCGTTGAAGGCTTGCGTGAGTTCGTCGGCATCGTCGCCGTCCGGATCGAAATCGTCGTTGACGTTCGAACTCACGTTCTTGTTGCGATAGTGCCGGTAGTACACGTTGCCGCTCAACTGCACGTTCGGCGTGAAGTAATGCTCCGCGTTGATCGTCAGATAGCCGACCTGGTTTTCGTTCGTGTCGGGGAACGTATAGGCCTGACGGAAATTGTCCATGAACGAGCGCGGGATCGTCTGCGAGCCGTTCAGCGTGTTGTCCGCGCCGCCCATCGACACGGAGATGGTCGTATCGGCATCGGTGTAGCGGATCTTGCCGAACGCCTGGCGGATGCGGCTCGAATTGTGATCGGCCCAGCCGTTGTCGTTCGTGATGTTCGCGGTGAAGTAGTAATCCAGATGATCGCCGATCACGCCGCCTTGCTCGATTTGCGCGTACTTGCGCCCAAAGGAGCCGAAGCCTACGTCCACGTTGCCGCCCGGATTGCTGCGGCCGTTCTTGGTCGTCACGGCGACCGCGCCGCCGAGCGTGTTCAGGCCGAAGGTCGGGTTCGAGCCGGGGATGATCTGCATCGTCTGGATCGCGGCCTGCGGAATCAGATCCCAGTTCACGACATCG
The DNA here is from genome assembly GCF_964261745.1 of Caballeronia sp. S22. Taxonomy (NCBI): domain Bacteria; kingdom Pseudomonadati; phylum Pseudomonadota; class Betaproteobacteria; order Burkholderiales; family Burkholderiaceae; genus Caballeronia; species Caballeronia sp. S22. The sequence continues at coordinate 145,220 of NZ_OZ180036.1, forward strand.
CCGAAGGGCTCGTTGATGCGCACGCCGTCCATGAACACCGACAAACCCTGCGGCGTGCCGAGCAGCGGCGAGGCGGTGAAGCCGCGATAGTTGATATCGGTCTGCCACGGATTGCCCTGTGCGTCGTTGGTATCGACGCTGACGACGTTCTTCTCCAGGTAATTGCCGATCGTGGGCGAATGCTGCGCCTCGATCTCCGAGCCCTTGATGGTCTGCACGTTCGCCGGCACTTTTTCGAGCGGCGTGCCGACGCCGACGAGCGGCGTGGTCCCGACGACGATGATCGATGGCAGCTCCGTATTCGGCGGCGTTTGCGCCTGCGTTGCCGAAGCTGCTGGCGGTGCTTCCGCCGCATCGGCCGAAGGCGGCGTTTGCGCCCACGCAGCCACCGTGATGCTCGCGAACGCGCCGCCGAATACGAGCCGCATCCCTGCTCGGGGTTTGAACGGATGCGCGGGCGCGGGCAGGCGCGGCATGCTTCTCATCGTCGTCTCCTCTTATATTTTCGATCCACGCTTCGAGAATGTTTCTTTCAATGAAAGCGTCGCATAAGAATGAACGCGTGGACCGGGAGCTTTTCCCGATCTTGCAGGGAAGCGCTCCCAATCGCGTTCCGGCTACTCCGCAGCACGACGACCCCGTGCGTAGAATGCATTCCGTGATGCCATCCGAATCCCTGCCCTCTCTCGCGAAAGACGCAGACCGTCGCGCGCCGCGCTCGCCGGCATGGCGCGATCTGGCCTGCGTGCTTGCGGTCACGCTCGTCGCCGGCGCGCTCTTCGCACGCTTCGATTTCAGCGAGTACGCGTTTCGACTGACGCGCAGCGCCGAGCGCTTCCAGCTCGACGAACTGCCGCCGACGCTCGTCGTGCTCGCGATCGGCTTCGCGTGGTTCGCATGGCGGCGCTATCGCGAGGCGCAGTCGGAAGTGCGCCGGCGGCGCGTGCTGGAGGAAGAGGCCGAGCATCTGCTCGCGGAAAACCGGCGGCTCGCGAGCCAGGCGCTCGCCGCACAGGAAACCGAGCGCCGTCATCTCGCGCGCGAACTGCACGACGAGCTCGGCCAATATCTCAACGCGATGTCGCTCGATGCCGGGCGCATCCGCGATCTGTCGGCGGGGCGCGAGGCGGAGGTTCATCGGCTGTCGCTGTCGCTGATGCAAAGCGCGGCGCATGTATATCGCGAGATCGGCGGGATGATCCGCATGCTGCGTCCCATCGGGCTCGATGAATTCGGCTTGCCGACCGCGCTCGAACATTGCGTCGATGGCTGGCGCGAGCGTTTGCCCGATGCGACGTTCACGCTCGCCGTCGAAGGCGACTTCGACAATCTGAGCGATGCGCTCAACATCACGCTTTATCGGCTCGTGCAGGAAGGGCTCACGAACGTGTCGAAGTTCGCGCGGCGCTCACGCGTGGAGATTTATCTGGCGCGCGCGCCGCAGGAAATCGTCGTGACGATGGCCGACGACGGGCCGGGCGTCGATCTCGCGAAGCCGCGCGAAGGGCTCGGGCTGATCGGCATGCGCGAGCGCGTCGAAGCGCTCGGCGGGGAGTTTCATATCGCCAGCGAGCCGGGCGGCGGCTTTCTTTTTTGCGCGCGCGTGCCGGCTCAGGCGGGGCTGCCGTTGCCGACTTCAGGCCCGAACGAAGCAGCTGCCGACGACGCGAAATCGGCGAAGTGAAGGCCCAGGCGATTCGCGATCTGCGCAAGCTGCACGCCGTTGTCCGCGCCGAACTTCTGCCGTATCACCGATTGATGATTCGCGACCGTCTTCTGACTCAGGCCCAGCTTCTCCGCGATGTTCGGCAGCGTATAACCCTGCACCAGCAGACGCAGCACCTCGAACTCGCGCGCGGATAGTTGCCGTCCCGGCGGCCCTTCCTGAATCGTCGCGCGCAATGCGAGCGCCTGCGAAATATCCGGGCTCAGATAGCACGCGCGGCGCGCGACGGAACGCACCGCTTCCACGAGCACATCGGGCGCGCTCGCCTTCGTGACATAGCCGCGCGCGCCGGCATCGAGCGCGCGTCGCACAAAGATCGCTTCCTCGTGCACGCTGAAGATGAGCACATGCGCATGCGGCTCGCGCGCCAGCATGCGCCGCATCGCCTCGATGCCGCTCGCGCCGGGCAGCGCGAGGTCCATCACGACGACATCGGGCTGCAACGCGCAAAACTTCTGATACGCCTCGGCGGCATCCGCCGCTTCGCCTGCGACACTCACGTCGGGACTCAGTTCGAGCAGACGCTTGTAGCCTTCACGCACGACGGCGTGATCGTCGACGAGCAGCACGGAGATATCGGCAATCATGGCTTGTCTTCTCCTTCTTCTGAACCATTATCGCGAGCAAGGGCCGCGATGCGTTTCGAGTTCGCATCGTTGCGGAACATGATGGGTTGCTCCTGCGGTTCCTGCCTTGCCGTTGCCGCGCGGACCACTTCGATCACGCGCTCGTGATGCGGGGACTTGTCGCACACCGGGTCCGCATTCGCGGGGTCTTGCGTCAGCAGATACGCCTGACAGCGGCAGCCGCCCATGTCGATGGCTTTCTCGTCGCAACTGCGGCACGGCTCTTTCATCCAGCCGAAACCGCGAAAGCGATTGAAGGCATCGCTCTCGTACCAGATGTCCTTGAGCGGCATCTCGGTGACGTTCGGAAACGTGAGGCCCGGCAGCGAGCGCGCGGTGTGGCAGGGCAGCGCGGCGCCATCGGGCGCGATGCCGAGAAACACCGAGCCCCAGCCGTTCATGCAGCGCTTGGGCCGGCGCTCGTAGTAGTCGGGCACGACGAAAAAGATCTTGCACTTGTCGCCGATCTCATTGCGATAGCGCTCGACCACCGCCTCGGCTTCGTCGAGTTGCGCTTTCGTCGGCATGAGCTGCGCGCGGTTCGCATGCGCCCACCCGTAGTACTGCGTGTTCGCGAGCTCGAGATATTCGGCGCCCATCGCGAGCGCCATATCGATGATGCGTCCGATATGCGGCAAGTTATAGCGATGCAGCACGCAGTTCAGCACCATCGGAAAGCCGTACGCCTTGATGAGACTCGCGACGCGCTTCTTGTAGTCGAAGGTCTTCGTGCTGGACAGAAAGTCGTTCAGTTCCTGCGACGAATCCTGAAACGAAAGCTGGATGTGATCGAGTCCGGCATCCTGCAATGCGCTGATGCGCTTCTCCGTCAGGCCGATGCCCGACGTGATGAGGTTCGTATAGAAACCGAGCTTGCGCGCTTCCCCCACGAGCGTTTCGAGATCGTCGCGCAGGAGCGGCTCGCCGCCCGAGAACCCGAGTTGCGCCGCGCCTAACGCACGCGCCTGGCGCAATACGTCGATCCATTGACCGGTATCGAGCTCGCGCGTGTGGTCCGCGTAGTTCACCGGGTTGTAGCAGAACACGCAATGCAGCGGACAGCGATACGTCAATTCCGCGAGCAGCCACAGCGGCGGCGCTATCGGCACGCCTTCGTGCTCGGGCTTGGCGATCGGTTCGGACAAGTCGGTCATGACGCTACTCCAGCCAGCCGCGCGCACGCGCACCGGCGATGAACGCGCGCACGTCGTCGCCGAGGCCGTTCGCATTGAACGCCTGCTCCAGATCCGCGACGAGCGCGGGAATGTCGCGCGTGCCGTCGCAACGCAGGAGAATCTGCGCCGCGCTTTGATTGAGCTTCACCATGCCTTCGGGATACAGCAGCACGTGCGCATCCTGCGCCGGCTCCCACTGCAGCCGGAACAGGCGTTTCAGTTTCGGATGCAAGGAATCGTCCGGTGCAACGACGGCTTCCTGCTTGCGTTGAATCGGATTGCTGTCGCTCATTGCGGGAACGCCTTTTCGATCGAATCGAGCATGGTCCAGAGAATATCGAGCTTGAATTGCAGGATATCGAGCGCGCGTTGCTGCGCCTCGCGCGTCGTGAAATGCGCGAGCGTCACTTCGAGCCCGTGCTCGACATCGCGCTGGGCGAGCGACACGCGCGAGCGGAAATACGAAAGCCCTTCCGGCTCGATCCATGTGTAATGCTCGGGCCACGTCGCGAGCCGATCCTTGTGAATCTGCGGCGCGAACATTTCAGTAAGCGACGAGCACACCGATTCCTGCCACGGCGCGCGCCGCGCGAAGTTCACGTAGGCATCGACGGCGAAGCGCACGCCTGGCGTCACGAGCTTGAGCGACCACAGATCGTCGCGGGAAAGGCCCACTGCATCGCCGAGGCGCGCCCATGCCTCGATGCCGCCCGGCTGATCGCCATAGCCGTCGTGATCGAGAATGCGCAGCACCCAGCGGCGGCGCGTTTCGCGATCGGGACAATTCGACATCACCGCCGCATCCTTGAGCGGAATGTTGATCTGATAGTAGAAACGGTTCGCGACCCAGCCGCGTATCTGTTCTTTCGAGCAGCCGCCGCTGTTCATCGTCACGTTGAACGGATGATGGATGTGATACGCCGTGCCCTTCGCGCGCAACTGCGCTTCGAATTCCTCGCGCGTCCACGCAGGTCCATCGTCCTTCACTTTCGTGAAGATCGGGCCTGTGGTCGGGTTGAGCATCGGGTCGAACATCGGGCGGTCTCCAGTATCCGGTGCGAATGTCATAGCTCGAAGGTCATGCCGTCGTGCGCGACTTCGATGCCGTGCTCCGACAGGATGCGTCTTTCGGGTCCATCCTCGATGAGGATCGGGTTCGTGTTGTTGATATGGATCAGCACCTTGCGGACGTTCCCGCGATCGATCGAATCGAGCACTTCGATCATGCCGCCCGCGCCGCTCTGCGCAAGATGGCCCATGTCCTTGCCGGTCTTCTTCGTGAGCTTCAGCGCGATCATTTCGTCGTCGGTCCACACCGTGCCATCGACGAGCAGCAGGTCCGCTTCGCGCATCGCGTCGAGCACGTGCGGTTCCAGTGCGCCGAGACCAGGTGCATAGAATGCGCGCTTGCCGGTCGCGGTATTCGTGAACATCAGGCCGATGTTGTCGCCCGTTTCCGGTGCATCGCGATGCGGCGAATAAGGCGGCGCCTTGCTCGACAAAGGCAGTGCGTCGATGGTCACGCGCGGCAGCTCGGGCACGGAGAACGATGCGCCATCGAGCGCGATGCGCCTGTGCTCCACACCGCAGTAATGCGACAGAATCGACGTGAGCGGAAAGCCCGTCGAGAGGTCCTGCCACACGGCGTCGGTCGTGTAGAGCGGCAGGGGCGTGCCGCGCTCGCGCAGCATCAGGAGGCCCGTGACGTGATCGATCTGCGCATCCATCGTGACGACGGCTGCGATGCCCGTGTCGCGTATGCGGCGCGCGGGCTGCAGTTCGGGATTCGCCGCGATCTGCGCCAGAATGTCCGGCGATGCGTTGACGAGCAGCCAGTCCTCGCCGTTATCGGTAACGGCAATGGACGACTGCGTGCGCGCGCGCGCCGCAATGGTGCCGCGCCGCACGCCATCGCAATTGCGGCAGTTGCAGTTCCATTGCGGAAAGCCGCCGCCCGCCGATGAACCGAGCACGCGTATCTTCAAGGCAGCATCCTCCGCAAGAGACCGTCGCGGTCGATCAGTTGATGCTTCATCGCGCCGAGAAAATGCAGGATGACCAGCGCGGCCATGATCCACGCGAGATATTCGTGGATGCCGAAAAAGATCTGCCGCAACTGCTTGTCGTCCCAGCCCCATTGCGGCAGTGCGATGCCCCAGAGCTTCGTGCCGAACTTGTTGAACGACGAGCCGAGATAACCGGTGAGCGGCATCGCCACCATGCCTGCATATAAAAGAGCCTGCGTAATGCTCGCGGCGGCGCGTTGCCACGTTCGCATCGGCGGCAGAGGCGGCCGGCCATAAGCCAGGCGTACCAGGATGCGGATCAGCACCAGCAGGAAAACCGTGATTCCAAGCGACTTGTGGAAGTTGATGAGGTCCGATTTGAACGGCAGCCCGCGCGGCAGGCCGACCATATAGAAGCCGATGCACAGCATCGCGATGATCGCGATCGCGATGAGCCAGTGCAACGCGATCATCGGGCGTGCGTAACGCTCGCTCGCGGCGCCGATGCCGCCGTCGCGCGAGGTCGCGGATGTCCGCGCGGTGCTCATCGCATCTCTCCTATGAATGGCCAACAATCCATTGTTCATCTCCAGGCTATGAATTGGCGATCAGCAATTCCCCCCGTCCATCCACCGCGAGGTCGCCGGCGTAGCGTCGCGGCAACACATGACCGGCGAATGTCGAAAAGGGCGCGATTTCACGGGCGAGCATGCGCGTGAACAGCAGCCAGAACACGTCGAAACCGCGGCCGCCTTCGGTGAAGGTCGGCGGAATGCGAGATGGCGCGTTTGTCAGCAACACCGTGCCGCGCCGCATGCCGTATCCCAAGTGTGCGCCCACTTTTCCTCCGATGCAGACCGAACCCGCGATCAGCCGCGACGCCGCGAAATCGCCCGCATCGCCCGCGACGAGCACCGTGCCGCGCCGCATGCGATCCGCGAGACGCGCACCCGCGTTGCCGTGAATCGTGAGCGTGCCGCCCGTCATGCCTTCCATGTCGCCGGGCAACGCGCCCGCCGCGAAATCGCCCGCGTCGCCGTGAATCGAGAGACGGCCCCCTTGCATCTCGCACGCGGCGAAAGCACCTGCGTCGCCTTGTATGTGCAACTCGCCGCCGGACATCTTTATGCCCGCGTAATCGCCTGCGCTGCCATGCACCGTTAGCGTGCCTTCGGTCATGTTCGCGCCGATGCGATCGAGCCAGTGCGCATCACCTTCGATCGTCAGCGACGGCGCTTCGTTCTCGATCAGCGCGATATCGAAGAGATCGCCGAGCGCGCACGTTTCGCCCGCGCCTTGCAGCACGATGCGCGGCAATTCGGTCCGCGAAGCAACCGCAAGTTCGACAGGCAGCAATTTCGACCCATCGACGCGAAAGCCCGGCGCATTTTTTACGCGCAACGTGATCGCGTTCATGCGCGGCTCCCGTCGATGTCCTTCGACAGTTCATGCAGCTTGAAGTGATACGGCCCGAGCTTGCCGCCGTAATTGCCCGCGGAAACGCGCAGCACGCCGCCCGCGCGGCCGATCTTCGTGGCGGCGGCGATGCCGGCCGTCATCGCGGCGCCGACATCGGCGTCGGTCAAGCCGTCGATCACGATTTCGAGCACGCACGCGACATCGGGCGTCAGCTCGCTTTTCTTCGACAATCCGACGAGCGTCGGACAGAACGCGTCATTCGTCGATGCCGTCGCGCCCGCGTACTTCGAGCCGATCTTCGAACCCGAACGCACGACGCCGCCCGGAAACGGCGTGATGACGTTCGGCAAACGATGCATCGCGGCGACGGCGGATTCGGCGGCATGCAATGCGCTGTCGATATCGCGCGCAAGAAAGAGCAGGTTGCCGCCGCCGACCGCTTTCACGGTCGCGGTGAATTCCTCGCAGACGAACTCGCCGTCCATCACGGGCACGCGCCAGTAACGCGTGCCGTCGAGCACTTTCGATATTTGATAGCCGTCGCCGAAAAAACGCAGCCCAGCGCCGAGCGGCGCGTTGTCGGAAAGCGGCGCGCGCGTGGTTGCGGGATCGATGCCGCCATAGACCGCGGTCGTCGGGCACGTCAGCACGCATTGCCCGACGCGCCGTGCGATCTGCTTGGACAATTCCTTCGACGATATCGCGAAGATCAGCACCGCGACGCCCGGCCTGCCATCGGGCGTTTCATCGCCGGTCAGATCGCGTTCGATGCCCGCCTCGCAGCCGCAATCGATGACGGACGTCGCGAAGCCTGTGAGCGAATTGGCCGCATGGCGCGCCCACGTCGAGGTGTGCGCGGTGATGACGAGGCGCGTCGCCTTCATCGGGAAGGCTTCGGCGAAGGTGTCGTCGATCAGCGTGTCGTTGATGCGCATGCGTCAACTCCCGCTCGCCGCGAAGCACGCGACGGGCAAGAGCCGCCCGCCGTTGCAGCACGCGCAGATTTCGTCGTCGCCGATCGCAATATTTTCGAAGCGCGTCGCCAGATTCGCCTCTGCATACTCGCGCACGCGCTTTTCGATCGCGCGATCGTACTCGGGGCTCACGTAATGAATGCCGCCGGTGGGCGTGGCGAGCAGCGTGCCGTCGCGCGCGATCAGCTCGCCGTCCTTGAACACGTAAGCGGGTGATGTGAACATGCGCTCGCGGTCCGCATCGTCGCGATACACGGCGATATCCGCCGCCGCGCCTGCGCCGAGATGGCCGCGATCCTTCAAACCGAGCAGTTTCGCGGGACCGGCGCGCGTGATGATCGCGATGTCGTAGAGCGAGAATTCGCGCGTGATTTCGCCGAGCGCACTCGCGGTCTTCGCATCGGCGTTGAGCTTGTCGAGCTGCTCGTCGCGAAAGGACTTGTCCATCAGCAGGCGGATCAGGTGCGGATAGCTCGTGAAGGGCGCGCCGTTCGGATGATCGGTGGTCATCGACACGCGCCACGGATCGTCGACGAGCAGAAAGATTTCCAGCCCGATGATCCATTGCAGCGCGTTCACGAAGCTCTGTTCGCGATACTTGAACGGCACGACGCCGCAGCCCGCATCGCATTCGATATCGCCGAGCACCCATTTGCGCGGGCGGGCCATCGGTGCGTTCTTGAACTGCATCATCGTGTCGCCCGATGCCGTGACAGTCTGACCGAAGATGATCTGGCCGACATCGATCGTCACATTGGGCCGCGCGTTCACCGCTTCGGCGATGGCACGCGCGCCCGACGAGAACTTGCGCGTGCCTTCGGTCCCGTAGCTATGAAACTGGATATGCGTCAGATGAATGGGCAGGCCATCGGCTGCGTCCATCGTCCGGATCGTCGATTCGATGTTGCCCGGCACGCCGAGATTGCTTGCGTGAACATGCAGCGGATGCGGCACGCGCAGATCGGTGAGCGCGCGCGTGAGCGTCTTCAATACATCGCGCGGCGTGATGCCGTAGTGCACGTGCTTTTCATCGACATCGAGCGAGCGCTGATTGAACTTGAACGCCGAAATGCCGCCGGGATTCACGACCTTCACGCCGAGCGCCTTGCTCGAATCGATGGTCCAGCCGACATAATCGCGCAGGCGTTCGAAGTCTTCGTTCGCGGCGAGCATCTGGAGAAATAGCTCGTCGTTGCCCATCATCACGTAGGCGCCGTGATCGATGATCGGCGTGTCGCCCATTTCCAGATGCGCGTGCCGCGCGTTCGATGCGATCATCGCCGGCTCGAACGCGGCCGTGTAGCCCATTTCCGCATATCGATAGCCTGCGGCGAGCGTACCCGGCGCGCACACGCCGCAAGAAGGCAGGCGCATATAGCGGCCTTCGTTCGGGCGATCGGGCACGGCGCGCGGATCGTCGCGATGATCTTCCGGCAGCAACAGGCGCGACAGATTTGTCTTGCCACCGCCGATATGCGAATGCAGGTCGATGCCGCCTGCCATCACGATCATGCCGCTTGCATCGAAATCGTGTTCGATGCTTTCTCCCTGCGCGTGATCGACGATGCGTCCATCGCGGATATAGATGTCGCGCTTCTCGCCGTTCACGCCGTTCGCCGGATCGTAGAGCGTGCCGCCCTTGAGACGCGCGAGGCTCATGACGGCCTCCGTGCCTGCGTGAGTTGCGAGGCAATCGCGGCGACGGTCGGCAGGTCGACATCGCGTGCGGCGTAAAGCTGCGCGACCACGGATGTATCCACGCGAAACAGATGGCCGCCGCTGTCGATGCCGGGCGTCGCGACCGGAATGAACACGGTCGGGCCTTTGCGCGCGGGCAGTTGCGTCGATGGATGGCCGAGGATGATGGCGGGCACGTCGTCATCGAGCGATGCGGGGAGCGGCTCGGGCGCGAAGCTCGATACCCAGAGCAGCGCATCGATTTCGCCGCGGCTCAGGAGCGTTTCGGTGCGATAGCGATGCGCATCGTGATCGAGCGGCAGGCCGTATGCGACGCGCGTGCGCGGCGGGAAGCCCGAGAGCCATGCGATCGTCTGATTGACGGATGCGGCGCCGTCGTCGCCGGTGAGCGCGATTGCGCCTGCGCGCGCGGTGCGGTTGATCGCCTTCACGATGCGTTGCAGCGCCTCGATCGCGAGTGCGGCGTGTCTGGTCGGCAGCGTCGCAGGCTCGTAGATGAACGCGGTGTATTGCGCTTTTGCGATGCGCTCTGTCAGTGCGACGAGTTCCGCGACTGGAATCGGGCGGCCGCCTTCGACGTGTGCGGACCAGAGCGCGAGCGTATCGAAGGGATCGGTGTTCGACGCGATCGATTCGGCGCGTGCGTTTGCTGCTTTATCGATGTCACATCCGACGAATACGACACTTACGTCGCGGTCTTCGCGGATGGCGCGTTCATAGAAGCGCGGATAGCGCCGCGAGGGCTCGCACGCGAACACGATGACGAGATCGGCGCGCGAGCGCACTTCGGAGAGCGTCGTGAAGAAGGAACCGCGATCTTGCAGCGCGCGGTTGCTGTCGGCGAGCGTGTCGCCGTGAAGGTGATCGAGGATCGCGCCGCAGTGCGCGGCGAGTTCATAGAGCGCGCGGGCGCCGGCCACGTCGGTTGTGAGGCCGCCGAAGAGCGGCCGATGTGCGTTCGACAGGATCGCCGCGGCATGAGAGAGCGCCGACGCAAGGTCGGTGTCTTGCCCGTCGATCGCGGGTTTGCGGTTTGCATCCTGCGGACTGTAGCTTGCAAGGGATGCTGCGAGCCGCGGGCATGCGGTGGACGGTGCTGCGAGCCGTCGATCGGCGGTTGGTGCGAGCGTGATGTCGTCGCATAGCATCGGGCAGAACGGACAGGTCCAGGGTTTTCTTGCTGTGGCCTGTGGGTTCGGTGTTGTTGAGGACTCGGGCATGGTCGTGCTTCTAAGCAAGGTCTATGCCGTTTTTGGTTTTCGCCGGATCCCGGTTTCGCGTCGGTCTATTAGCACTGCCCCTCCCCGGGGCGGGGGTCACTTTCTTTGCTGCTGCAAAGAAAGTAACCAAAGAAAGCAGCTTCTCACCGCCCGCAGTCACACGCACGTTGGCCATGCTTGCCAGCCCACGGTGGCACTCGCCTAAGTGTCGCCCTCGAAGGACTAACCGGGCTTGGCTCGCGCACGGTCTGCCGCCCGAGAGGTTTCAGCGCGCTGGTTCAGCACCAAATAGCTTCGGCACAGCGCTACGCGCTGCCGTCGGGTATGCGAGGGACACCTTCGAAGAAGGAGCGCGCGCAAACCCGATTGACCCATCGGCCGCGAAGCGGGCCGGAGCTATTTGGTGCTGAACCAGCGCGCTTAAACATTTGGTGCGGCAGACCGTGCGCGGTCCAAGCTGTTATCTGCTTGTGGGGGCACTCGCTACTGCCGGGCCATTAGGCCAATCGCCTGTGCCGCGGCCGGTGTAAAGTGCTTAGGCTGGGGATAGCTGTTTGTTTAGTGACTGCCGCCCCGCATAGGGGCAACGCCAATAGACCGACACGAAACCGGGATCCGGCGCGAAACCAAAAAAACCCCAAAAAAACTGCTCCGCAATGCAACACACTGTCACCTATGCATCACTGAATGCAACACGTGCTTGCCAAAGGATTACAAGCGCAATCAAAGCCCACCCCCCTTGGCACAGATATTGAGTTCAGAGGTCGAAAGCCCCGCGATGCACATCGCGCCGACCCACGGTGCCATCGTGAATCGCGGAGGCCACGAGCCACGCATATGCGCCGCTGTCATCGGCACGAGCGAGATCATCGTCATTGCGGACACCGCCCGCGCCGATGAGCTCGCGCGCACCGGCGAGCGCCCGCACGGAAGCGAAGGTATCGAGATCGGGCCCGGCATAAGCACCGACGTGATCGAGCGTCATCACGATCACACGCGACGGCCACCACGAACTCTCGGCATGGAGCGAACCGAGCGCGAGCCCGCCGCGATAGTCGAGCGAAAGGATAGGCTCGAAACCGCAGGCAGATGCCTCCGCGACCGCGCCGATGTCGAGCAGCGTCTCGGTGCCGAACACGGGCACGATCGCCGAGGGCGATGCGGACCGCGCGAGCCGCGCGATACGTTCGACGAGCGCACGCATCGGCGCGAATGCGGTGAAGCCCGCGTCGAGCCAGATGCGAACGCCCTCGCCGAGGGCATCGCAAATAGCGGCGAGCGCATGGTCGTGCGCGCCGCGCTGCAGGATCGCGCCCAGATCGGCGACGTACAACGTGCGTGCGCCGGTCGCGGCGACGAGCGCACGGGCGATCGCAACCGGATCGCTCGTGGCGCACAACGAGGACTGGATCGGCCGATAACGCGAACGCTCGCCGCGCACTGCGCGCACCGCGTGGCCGTCGAGCAGATCGAGAACGGGTATCACCTGCATGGATGGCTTTCCTTTGACCAAGATCTTTGTATTCGAGTATCTCACCGGCGGCGGCATCGATCCGGACGCGGCGGGCGCAGGCAGCCTCGCCGACCTCTCCGCGCTGATCGTCGAGGGCCGCGTGATGCGCGACGCCATCGCCGCCGATCTGCGCGCGCTGCCGGGCATCGAAGTGACCGTCGCCAGCTCGCGCTTCGAGCAGTTCGACGACGCACAAGGCTACGTGCGCGCGCAGCCCGGCGAGCCGGTCATACGCTTCGTCGCCCGCGTGGCGCGCGAGCACGACTATGCCTGCATCGTCGCGCCCGAGTGCGACGGCCTGCTCCTCAAGCTTTACGATGCCGTCGGCCAGGCGCGCTGGCTCGGCTGCGCGAAGGAAGCGATCCGAGCGGCATCGAGCAAGAGCGCGACGGCCGCATGTCTCGCCGCGCGCAGCATTCCGGCGACGCCCGCACTCGAACCGGAGAACGCGTCCGCCGGAATCGGGCGACGCTGGGTCGTCAAGCCCGACGACGGCGCGGGTGGCCTCGACACCTACGTCTACGACGACCTCGCCGCCGCGCGCAACGAATACGCGGCGCGCGCGGAAGCGGGCCGCAATCCCGTGTTGCAGGAGTGGATCGACGGCGAGCCGCTGAGTCTTTCGCTGATTTGTCGCGAACGACTGTCGCGGCTCGTGAGCATCAATCGTCAGCGCATCGGTTTGTCGGACGCGGCGGGATCGGAACGGCGCGCGCGCATCGTGCAGTTCGATGGCGTCGATGTCGATCGCATCGACCGGCACGGTCCGCAAGGGCGCGCGCTCGAACGGCTCGCGTTGCGCGTCGCCGAAGCGTTTCCGGGTTTGCGCGGCTTCGTGGGCATCGATGTCGTGTGGCATCCGGAGCGCGGGCCGGTCGTGATCGAAGTGAATCCGCGTCTGACGGTCGCGTATGCCGAGTTGAGCCGGCGCGGCGGCAGGAATCTCGCGGCGGAACTGCTCGCGGCGCATCGCGTGCCCGGTTTCGACGGCGACGCCGGTTTGCTGCGCGCGTGCGGCGGAGCGGCGTCATGACGGCATCGACTTCAGCGGATGCGCCGGTGTTCGGCTGGGATGTGGGCGGCGCGCACGTCAAGGTGTCGATGGCGACGCGCGCGGGCGTGCTCGCCGATGTCGCGCAATGGGCGTGTCCGCTGTGGCAGGGCATTCCGCATCTGGAACGCGTGATCGACGCGATGTTCGAGCGCTGGCCCGCCGCCGCCGATGCGTCCGCGCGTCACGCCGTCACGATGACGGGCGAAATGGTCGATCTCTTCGCCGACCGCGCCGAAGGCGTGCGCACGTTGACGCGCACGCTCGCGCAGCGGCTCGGCCCGCGCACGATGTTCTTCGCCGGCGATGGCGGCTGGCTCGCGCGATCGGCGTGCGCGGACGGCTGGCGCAAGGTCGCGTCGGCGAACTGGCTCGCGACCGCGCAATGGGTCGCGACGTGCGTGCCGGACGCGGTGCTGATCGATATCGGCAGCACGACGACGGACATCATCCCGATCGTCGGCGGCCGTGTCGTGGCGCGCGGCGCGAACGACGCCGAGCGGCTCATCAGCGGCGAACTGGTCTATCAGGGCATCGTGCGCACGCCGTTGTGCGGGGTCGCGCATCGCATCGCGTTTCGCGGCGAGACGACCGGCGTGATGAACGAGTGGTTCGCGACGACGGCCGATGTGTATCGACTGACGGGCGAATTGTGGCCCGAGCACGACCAGCATCCGAGCGCCGACAACGGGCCGAAGACGGAGGCCGCGAGCCGGGCGCGCATCGCGCGGATGATCGGCCGCGACGCCGCCGATGCGAGCGATGCCGAATGGCGGCGCTTTGCGCAGAGCTGGCGGCACGAGCAGTTGCGCGCGCTGGAGACGAATCTCGCGCGCGTGATCGCGCGGGATGCGGCGCTGGCCGCTGCGCCGATCGTCGGCGCGGGCTGCGGGCGCTTTCTGGCGGCGTCGCTGGCGCGGCAGGAGGCGCGCGGCTATATCGATTTCGCGCGGCTCGCGGGCGTCGCGGATGACGACGCGACGCGCGCCGAGTGGGTATCGACGTGTGCGCCGAGCGTGGCGGTCGCGCTGCTGGCGTCGATGGCGGCGAAGGGCGCAGCAGGCAACGAAGCCCGTCCCTGCGACGATGCATCGCCGCGCGCGGCGTGATAGCGTGCGAAATATAGCGTAGCGAAGACGGCGTATCGAAACCGGGTGCGTGGCCCGGCGGCATCATCGAACGAGGACAAGAACATGTGGGTGGTGAAGATCGGGGGTAGCCTCAGCCACGACCCGGCGCTGCGCGAGTGGCTGACGCGGCTCTGGGAAGTGGGCGGAGGGCGCGTCGTGATCGTGCCGGGCGGCGGCGATTTTGCGGACGCGGTGCGGCAGTATCAGCACGAATGGCAGTTCGACGATCTCGCGGCCCACAACATGTGCCTGCTCGCGATGGCGCAGTATGCGATTCTGATGCAGGGCGTGGTGCCGGAGCTCGTGCTGGCGTCGAACGAGGATCGCATCCGGCGGGCATTGCGCGATGGGCGCGTTGCGGTGTGGGTACCGACGGATCTGATGCGCGCAACGCCCGATTCGATGACCAACTGGGATACCACTTCGGATAGTCTTGCCGCGTGGCTTTCGACGTTGCTCAATGCCGAGCGGCTGATGATCGTGAAGTCGTGTGATGTCGATGCGGATGCGCCGTTGGAGTCGCTCGCCGCGAAGGGCATCGTGGATCGGCGGTTTCCTGCTTATGTGCGGGATGCGAATTATATTGTCGAGATTTTTAGTAAGGGTGATGCGGCGGTTATGCGGGATCGGTTGTTGAATGTGGCGGTTTGAGGTTTGTTCGCCGGATCCCGTTATCACGTCGGTCTATTAGCAGCGCCCCTCCCCGGGGCGGGGGTCACTTTCTTTGCTGCTGCAAAGAAAGTAACCAAAGAAAGCAGCTTGTTTAGGCCCGCGGTCACACGCACGTTGGCCATGCTTGCCAGGCGCCCGTGGACCTCGCCTAAGTGTCGCCCTCACAGGCCCAATCCGGCTTGGCTCGCGCACGGTCTGCCGCTCCAAATGTTTCAGCGCGCGGGTTCAGCACGAAAGAGCTTCGGCACAGCGCTTCGCGCTGCCGTTGGGTATGCGAGGGAAACCGTCGAAAAAAGATGGAAGCATCAGCAAAGAAGCACATGCAGACCCGATTGACCCATCGGCCGCGTAGCGGGCCGGAGCTATTTGGTGCTGAACCAGCGCGCTCAAGGTTATGGTTTGTCAGACCGTGCGCGGTCCAAGCCCTTATCTGCTTGCGGGGGCACTCGCTATTGCCGGGCCATTAGGCCAATCGCCTGTGCCGCGGCCGGTGTGAAGTGCTTAGGCTGGGGATAGCTGTTTCTTTGGTTACTTTCTTTGCAGCAGTGTATGGACCGGAGACATAGGTAACAGGTGTGTCAGGACATGGGTAACACATTTAGCTCCTTTTGCCGCGCTCCTTCAAGTTGATGGTATCGATTCGATGATGAGCGAAGTACACGTCGTAGCAGCCGTCGGTTTCGCTACAGGCGCGCAACGCGATGGGCAGCTCAGCCAGCGCACTTGAAACCTTGAAGCATTGCGACTTGAAGCGCACCTCGCCGTTGATGCCCACGCGAAGCACCACGTCTGCGTCGCCGTACTCGATCGGCGGCAGACGCTCCGGATACGCGCGCGGGCTGGGTTGATAGCGCGAGATCGGCGTGGCCATGCCCAGCGCCTGATGCGGGCGCTCGTAGTTGTACATCTGGCGCCACGTATCGAAGGCTTGCTGGATACTCTTCAGGTTCTTGAAGTGTCGACCGGCGAGCAGTTCAGCCTTCAGCGTCCGATGAAACCGTTCGTCTTTACCGTTGGTCTGCGGATGCCCGGGCCGGCTGTACGAAGGTCGGATGCCCAGGCGGATCAGCCAGATCGCCAGCGCAGTCAGTTGTCCGGGTCGCGCAGGGCTGCCCCATGGCGGACCGTTGTCCGCATTGATGCGCAGCGGCAACCCGTAACGGCGAAACACCGCGCGCAAGTGCTCACGCACAACCCGCGTGGGCGTGCTGCCACACGCATCGAGCGCCAGATCGAAGCGCGAATGATCGTCAAGCACCGTGAACGGCAGGCAGCGTCGTCCACTGTCGAGTTCGATATAGCCCTTGAAATCCATCTGCCACAGATCGTTGGGATGCTCGTGTTCGAAGCGCTGCCATCGCAAGGCCTCGGTGCTGCTCTCAGCGGTGATCAAGCCTTGCCGATGCAGGATACGCGTCACGGTGCTCGGCGAAGGCGTCTGAGCGCAACCCAGATCGCTCAGGCGCCTGGCAAGCTTGGCCGCCCCCCAGGCGGGATGCGCTTGACGCAGTTCGACCACGCGTGCCTCTACTTCGGCATCGGTACGCGAGGGGCTATGCACGGGCCGTCGGCCCTGATCGGCCAAAGCGGTGTCGCCTTGCTCGAAGCGCCTGATCCACTTGTACCCCGTCTTCGCGCTGATGCCGTACTGGCGACACAAGGCGCGCCGATTGGCCCCTTCTCGGGTGGCGAATTCCACGAATTCAAGCCGCAGTTCCATGATGTCTTTGCTATCCCAGGTCATGATCTACTCCGGACGAACCATTCGTCCGAAGTGTTACCCATGTCCTGGAACAGGTGTTACCCATGTCTCCGGTCCATACACAGCAGCAAAGAAAGTGACCCCCGCCCCGGGGAGGGGCAGTGCTAATAGACCAAAAAGAAAACGGGATCCGGCGACAACCCAAGCAACCCGCCCCAACTAACCCCCAAACCCATGCAAAGCCCGAACCCACATCCCCACGCGGCTGGGATCAAGCCGCCCCCCCCTCCCATGACGCTCATCACACAGCGCCCCGCGAAACCCGGCAATATCCGGCGCGAGCCTACGAATCCTGTCGAGATCGCCCCAGCCGAGCGACCCGGCAACCGCAATCATCGTCCCGCGAGCGCGCGCATCGACGATGCATGAAGCAAGCACTCCCGCATCGACGCAATCGAACAACGTGCGTCCGTTCTTGCTCGCCGTATCGAACACGATGCCGACAAAGCCCAATTGAACCGCCAGCGCGGCCAGCTCACGATCCACGCCATCATCCGATAGCAACACCGGCACCACCGCCGCCGGCAGGCTCGCCAGATGCCTCAGGCAGGCGGAAGCCCCCGCACCGGGCGTCACCCCGACCTTCACATAATCGACACCCGCCGCCGCGACATCGAGCACGCGCGCGGTCATATCGTCGAGCGCATCGTTGGGCAAGTCGCCGATCGTCGCGCTGATCGGCCGCACCGCATAGCGCGCACGCAACGCCCGCACGATAAGCGCAATATCGCCGATCACCACGCCTCCCAGCGCGCCCGCGTCCGGTTCCTTCAGGTCGATCAGTTCCGCGCCGGCGTCGGCGGCATCGAATGCTTCGTCGGCCGAGCGGACGCTCGCGAGCAGTGCGGTCATCGTCAAAACTCCAATGGAAATACCACGGAAGACGCTTCAGGTGAGCGCTTTGGCGCGATGCGCCTCGATTGCCCGCAAGAGCCATTGCCATGCTTCACGCTCGACATCGCCAGCGGTCTTGTCGATCGCGATCTTCAGATATGCAATCTCGCTGTCCACTTTCTCCGATGGCAGCATGAAGAGCCGGCTCACCAGAATCGCGCCTTCGACGACAGCGGCCTGCGCGCGATTGAAGCCCGCAAACGGCGCGTGTGTCGCGCGATGCACGCATGCCATGCGCAGCGTCGGACGTGTTTCGTCGTCGACAAGTTCAGCGAGGCGCAGCTCGGTATGCGCAAGCGTGGATGCGAGCCGCACGCTCGGCACCGTGTCCGCGGCGAGCGTCGGCCAGTCGCGCGCATAGCCCGTCACGCAGCCGGCGAACACACGCACGTCCGTCGTGAAGTTGATGACGGCGCTCTGCGTCGCGATGACGTTGTCGAGCGTCGTCGATGGTCGGAATGGCGCGAGGATCGCGAAACCGTCCTCGAAACGCACGCCCATCGGCGCGATGTGGGGCCGGCCATCGCGATCCGCGGTCGTGACGATGGTCTCGTAAATCATGATGGTCGGCGAAAGTCTTCGAAGCCGCACGAAATGACCGCGAAACGCTTCGGCGCGGCTTCGTGCGGGTTTGATCCGCGTTTAGCGGGTGGCGATATACATCGTGATTTCAAAACCAAAACGCATATCGGTGAAGCTTGGCGTGGTCCATTGCATGCGCGTTCCTCCATGTGAGTCGAGTGGATGCCTCGGTTACCGCTTCAATGATTTGCCGATGCGGACGAATCCGCCAGGCGGCCGGGAGGGGGCCGGCACTTCGACGATGCAAGCGTCATGCCAATGGCATGAAGCGGATGCCGAAGAACGCGGCTCGCTCATCGTGAGCGCCGACTGTGACGAAATCAGAACAAAGTGTCCCACTCGCGCAGCCACAAACGCATCAGGGCTAATCCCGACTAAGGCATCGCTTATGGTCCGGCAAGTTATTCGTGAATTCCTTTCCTCGCGGCCAGTGCGTAGTCTGGAATCACAGCGGGCAACACAAGCGCGACGGTCGCTTCGGACATCGGGGCGCACGTCACTCTCATCTCACTGTCGAGGAAACGGAATGAACGACTTCAGCAAGGCCGCCGTCGAGGCGGCGCGCAATCCGTCCGATCCGCGCTCGCGCTATGCGGCCGGTGTCATGAAGTATCGCGAGATGGGCTACTGGCAGCCCGACTACACGCCGAAGGATACCGACGTGATCGCGCTCTTTCGCATCACGCCGCAAGCAGGCGTCGAGCCGGAGGAAGCGGCCGCCGCCGTCGCGGGGGAGTCGTCGACGGCGACGTGGACCGTCGTGTGGACCGATCGCCTCACCGCGTGCGACATGTATCGCGCGAAGGCGTATCGCGTCGAACCCGTGCCGAACGCACGCGCCGACGAGCCGCAATACTTCGCGTACATCGCCTATGAGCTCGATCTCTTCGAGGAGGGATCGGTTGCGAACCTGACGGCGTCCATCATCGGCAATGTGTTCGGCTTCAAGCCGCTGAAGGCGCTGCGTCTGGAGGACATGCGCATTCCGGTTGCGTATCTGAAGACATTCCAGGGCCCGCCGACGGGCATCATCGTCGAGCGTGAGCGGCTCGACAAGTATGGGCGGCCGCTGCTCGGCGCGACCGTGAAGCCGAAGCTCGGGTTGTCGGGAAAGAACTATGGACGTGTCGTGTATGAAGGACTGAAAGGCGGTCTCGACTTCCTGAAGGACGACGAGAACATCAACTCGCAGGCCTTTATGCACTGGCGCGACCGCTATCTCTTTGCGATCGAAGCCGTGAATCGCGCGCAGGCCGAAACCGGTGAAGTGAAGGGGCATTACCTGAATGTGACGGCCGGCACGATGGAAGACATGTACGAGCGCGCCGAATTCGCCAAGGAACTGGGCTCGTGCATCGTGATGATCGATCTGGTGATCGGCTGGACCGCGATTCAGTCGATGTCGAAATGGGCGCGTCGCAACGACATGATCCTGCATCTGCATCGCGCGGGGCATGGCACGTACACGCGGCAGCGCAATCACGGCATTTCGTTCCGCGTGATCGCGAAGTGGCTGCGCATGGCCGGCGTGGACCATGCGCATGCGGGCACGGCGGTGGGCAAGCTGGAAGGCGATCCGTTGTCGGTGCAGGGCTATTACAACGTGTGCCGCGACGCGCGCAATGAGCCGGATCTGTCGCGCGGCATTTTCTTCGATCAACCGTGGGCGGGTTTGCGCAAGGTGATGCCGGTGGCGTCGGGCGGCATTCACGCAGGACAGATGCATCAACTGCTCGATCTCTTCGGCGATGATTGCATTCTGCAATTCGGCGGCGGCACGATCGGGCATCCGCAAGGTATTCAGGCCGGTGCGACGGCCAATCGCGTTGCGCTCGAAGCGATGGTGAAGGCGCGGAATGAAGGGCGCGATATTGCTAATGAAGGACCGGAGATACTTGAAGCCGCTGCGCGGGGGTGTACGCCGTTGAAGCAGGCGCTCGATACCTGGCGCGATGTGACCTTTAACTATGCTTCGACGGATACGCCGGATTTTGCTGTTACTGCCACGGCGGTGTAAGGGGGTTTTTTTTCGCCGGATCCCGATTTCTTATTGGTTTATTAGCACTGCCCCTCCCCGGGGCGGGGGTCACTTTCTTTGCTGCTGCAAAGAAAGTAACCAAAGAAAGCAGCTCGTTTAAGCCCGCGGTCACACGCACGTTGGCCATGCTTGCCAGCCGCAGGCGGCACTCGCCTAAGTGTCGCCCTCACAGGCCCAGTCGGGCTTGGCTCGCGCACGGTCTGACGCGCTAGACGTTTTAGCGCGCTGGTTCAGCACCAAATAGCTTCGGCACAGCGCTTCGCGCTGCCGTTGGGTTTGCAAGGGAAACCATCTATAGGAGAGGAATTAGCAAAGAAGCACGCGCAAACCCGATTGACCGGTCGGCCGCGAAGCGGGCTGGAGCTATTTCGTGCTGAACCAGTTTGTTCTGTGGTGCGATTTGTCAGACCGTGCGCGGTCCAAGCTCTTGTCTGCTTGCGGGGGCACTCGCTACAGCCGGGCCATTAGGCCAATCGTCTGTGCCGCGGCCGGTGTGAAGTGCTTAGGCTGGGGATAGCTGTTTCTTTGGTTACTTTCTTTGCAGCAGCAAAGAAAGTGACCCCCGCCCCGGGGAGGGGCAGAGCTAATAGACCGACACGAGATCAGGATTCTACAAACGCAAACGCAAAACTAAACCCTAAGGATATCGAAATGAACATAACCCAAGGAACATTCTCCTTCCTGCCCCCGCTTACGGACGAGGAAATCTCCAAGCAAATAAATTACGCCCTGGACCAGGGCTGGTCATGCTCAGTGGAATACACCGACGATCCCCATCCCCGCAACACGTATTGGGAAATGTGGGGCTTACCGATGTTCGACCTCCGCGATGCCGCCGGCGTCCTGATGGAAGTAAACGAATGCCGCAAGACATATCCGAACCACTACATCAAGGTGAACGCCTTCGACTCGGTGCGCGGCTTCGAAACGATGCGTCTGTCATTCATGGTGAACCGCCCGGAGCAAGAACGAGGCTTCCGCCTCGAACGCCAGGACGACAAAAATCGCGTCCAGCGCTACGCAATCCGCACCTACGCAACCGATCGCCCGAGCGGCGAGCGCTATTGATCAGGAGAAGACATCATGAGCGCCGCAGCCACGCTCGAAGAAGAAGCGCCTCTTCAAACCACAGCCGACCTGATGGCGCTCTACCGCGAATCGCGCATCGGCGAAGTGCTGGCGGAACTGGATCGCGATCTCATCGGTCTCGCGCCGGTCAAGACGCGCATCCGCGAGATCGCCGCGCATCTGCTCGTCGAGCGCGCCCGCAAGACGCTCGGTATCGCGTCGGGTGCGCCCACGCTGCACATGTGCTTCTCGGGCAATCCCGGCACCGGCAAGACCACGGTCGCGCTGCGCATGGCGCAGGTGCTGCATCGGCTCGGCTATATCCGGCGCAATCATCTCGTTTCGGTGACGCGCGACGATCTGGTCGGCCAGTACATCGGTCATACCGCGCCCAAAACGCGCGAAGTGCTCAAACGTGCGATGGGCGGCGTGCTCTTCATCGACGAGGCCTACTACCTGTATCGCCCGGAGAACGAGCGCGACTACGGGCAGGAAGCCATTGAAATACTGCTGCAGACGATGGAGAACCAGCGCGACGATCTCGTCGTGATTCTCGCGGGATACGAGTCGCGCATGGAGACGTTCTTTCACAGCAATCCGGGCTTCCGTTCGCGCATCGCGCATCACCTCGTGTTTCCGGACTATGCGCCCGACGAGCTCCTGCAGATCGCCGAGCACATGCTGACCGACATGCACTATCGCTTCGACGAAGACGCACGCCACGCCTTCGAAGCGTATCTCGCGCACCGCATCAGACAGCCGAACTTCGCCAACGCGCGCTCGGTGCGCAATGCGCTGGATCGCGCGCGTCTGCGTCAGGCGAATCGTCTGTTCGCCGCCGCCGAAAACGGCAGCGCCATCGCCGATGCCGATGCATTGATGCAACTCGACGCGAGCGATATCCGCGCGAGCCGTGTGTTCACCGATTCATGACGCAAAAGGAGAGCGCGATGCAGGATGGACGCACGACCTTATCGAAGTTCCTGATCGACACGCTGGACCGTAAGCCCGGTCCGGAAGCCGCGAGCGGCCTGTCCGCGCTTCTCATCGACGTGGCCGCATCGATCAAGACGATCGCGGCCGCATTGACGCGCGGCGCGCTGGGCGGACAGCACGGCTCGGCGCAATCGGTCAACACGCATGGCGAGGAACAGAAGAAGCTCGACCTCGTGACCAACGATATCTTCCTGCAACATTGCGAATGGGACGGTCTGCTCGCGGGCATGGTGTCGGAAGAGATGGAGCGCGTCTATGCGATTCCCGAGCCGTATCCGCGCGGCGAGTATCTGCTCGCGTTCGATCCGCTCGATGGCTCATCGAACATCGACATCAATGGCGTGGTCGGCTCGATCTTCTCCGTGCTGAGACGCGTCGGCGATGAAAGCGGCCCTCCGGACGACGCATCGTTTCTGCGCCCCGGACGCGAACAGGTTGCGGCGGGCTATGCGATCTACGGACCATCGACGATGCTCGTGCTCTCCGTCGGCAACGGCACGCACGGCTTCACGCTGGAACGCGATGTCGGCAATTTCGTGCTCACGCATTCCGATATCCGCATTCCCGAGGATTCGTGCGAGTTCGCGATCAACGCATCGAACGAGCGCTTCTGGGAGCCGCCCGTGCGCCGCTACGTGCAGGAATGCAAGGACGGCCGCACCGGTTGCCGCGCGCAGGACTTCAACATGCGATGGATCGCGTCGATGGTCGCGGAAGTGCATCGCATCCTCATGCGCGGCGGCGTGTTCATGTATCCGCGCGACTTTAAGACGCCCGAGATGGAAGGACGCCTGCGTCTGCTCTATGAAGCGAGCCCGATGAGCTTCATCGTCGAGCAGGCGGGCGGGCTGTCGATCACGGGACGCGAGCGCATTCTCGATGTCGAACCCGAGGCTTTGCATCAGCGCGTGCCTGTGATTCTCGGCTCGCGCAATGAAGTCGAGCGCATTCAGCGCTATCACGGCGAATACGATCGCGGCGAGGACAAGCCGTTCACGTCGCCGTTGTTCAAGGAACGCTCGCTGTTCCTGCCGGAGACGGAAGCGTAGAAACGCATCTGAAACAGCGCTCATTACATGAATATCAGGGAGGCAGCGCATGTCAGTCAAACATCCGATCGTCGCGGTGACCGGTTCCAGCGGCGCCGGCACGACCACCGTCATGAAGAGCTTCACGCATATCTTCAGGCGCGAAAAAATCAATGCGCAGATCGTCGAAGGCGATGCGTTTCATCGTTACGATCGTCTCGGCATGCGCGAGGCGATGAAGCAGAGCGAGCGCGACGGCCGCGTCAATTTCAGCCACTTCGGGCCGGAAGCGAATCTGCTCGAAGAACTCGAATCCTTGTTCGATACCTACGGCCGCACGGGCGGCGGCCAGTTTCGCCATTACGTGCACGATGAAGGCGAAGGCGCGCAGTACAAACAGGACGCGGGCACTTTCACGCCGTGGGAGGACGTCACGCCCGGCACCGACATGATGTTCTACGAGGGCCTGCACGGCGGCGCCGTGACCGACAAGGTCGATATCGCGCGCCATGCGGATCTGCTCGTCGGCGTCGTGCCGATCATCAATCTCGAATGGATTCAGAAGCTGCATCGCGACCAGACGATGCGCGGTTATTCGCACGAGGCCGTAGTCGATACGATCCTGCGCCGCATGCCCGATTACGTGAACTACATCTGTCCGCAGTTCTCGCGCACGCATGTGAATTTTCAGCGCGTGCCGACCGTGGATACGTCGAACCCGTTCACCGCGCGCGAGATTCCGCAGCCTGACGAGAGCTTCGTCGTGATCCGCTTCGCGAAGCCGAAGGGCATCGACTTTCCCTATCTGCTGACGATGCTGCACGACTCGTTCATGTCGCGGCCGAATGTGATCGTCGTGCCCGGCGGCAAGATGGGTCTCGCGATGCAGCTCATCTTCACGCCGATGATTCTGCAACTGCGCGACCGACGCGCGCGCGCCTAGAAAGATTTCTCATCTTGTATCAAAGGAGGCATCTCATGAATGCCGTCGCTGAGGCTTTTCCCAGACTTCATCGCTCACCCGATACGCGACAGATGGCGAACGCGCTGCGCATGCTCGCCGTCGATGCCGTCAGCCAGGCGAACTCCGGTCATCCCGGCATGCCGATGGGCATGGCGGAGATCGCGGTCGCGCTGTGGGGGCGTCATCTGAAGCACAATCCCGCCGATCCGGACTGGCCGGATCGAGACCGCTTCGTGCTGTCGAACGGTCATGGTTCGATGCTGCTCTATGCGCTCTTGCATCTGAGCGGCTATGACTTGTCCATCGACGAGATCAGGCGTTTTCGCCAGATGGGCAGCAAGACGCCGGGGCATCCGGAAGTGGGCGTGACGCCCGGCGTCGAAACGACGACCGGGCCGCTCGGCCAGGGCTTGACGAATGCGGTCGGCATGGCGCTCGCCGAGGCCTTGCTCGCGCGCGAATTCAATCGGCCGGGGCATGAGATCGTCGATCATCGCACGTATGTTTTCGTGGGCGATGGCTGTCTGATGGAAGGCGTGTCGCATGAAGCGGCGTCGCTCGCGGGCACGTTGCGGCTCGACAAGCTCACCGTGCTCTACGACGACAACGGCATTTCGATCGATGGCCATGTCGATGGCTGGTTCACCGACGATACGCCGAAGCGCTTCGAATCGTACGGCTGGCACGTCGTGCGCGCGGTGGATGGCCACGATGTCGAAGACGTGTCGCGTGCGTTGCAGGACGCGCGCGAGTCTGATCGTCCGACCCTGATCTGCTGCAAGACGGTGATTGGCCTGGGCGCGCCCAACATGGCCGGCACGCACGACGTGCACGGCGCGCCGCTTCCCGCCGACGAAGTCGAAGCGACGCGCCGCGCGCTCGACTGGACGCATGCGCCCTTCGAGATTCCGTCATCGGTTCGCGCGCTTTGGGACGCCCGCGAGGCGGGCGCGACGGCGCAGGAAGCGTGGCATCGCCGCATGGACGCGTATCGCCGTGTGTTTCCGGATGAGGCCGCCGAGTTCGAGCGTCGCGTGCGCGGCGCGCTGCCCTCGAACTGGCGCGACATGGCGTATGCGCTCGTGCGCGATGCGGATCGCGCGCGGCAGACGGTGGCGACGCGCAAGGCATCGCAACTCGCAATCGAGGGTCTCGCGCGCGCGTTGCCCGAACTGCTGGGCGGCTCGGCCGATCTGACCGGATCGAATCTCACCCGCTGGAAGGATGCGGTGGATGTGAGCGCAACGCCAGAGAAGGGCAACTACATCCACTTCGGCGTGCGCGAGTTCGGCATGAGCGCGGTGCTGAACGGCGTCGCGCTGCATCGCGGCTATCTGCCGTTCGGCGGAACCTTCCTCACGTTTTCCGACTACTCGCGCAACGCGTTGCGTATGGCCGCGCTGATGAAAGCGCGCGTGGTTTTCGTCTTTACGCACGATTCGATCGGCCTTGGCGAGGACGGCCCGACTCATCAGCCGATCGAGCATGCCGCGAGCCTGCGCATGATTCCGGGCCTCGACGTATGGCGTCCCTGCGATACCGTCGAGACGATGCAGGCATGGGTGAGCGCGGTGGAGCGCGACCGGCCTTCGTGCCTGCTGCTGTCGCGCCAGAATCTGCCCTTCGTGCCGCGCGATGAAGCGCAGATCGATGGCATCGAGCGCGGCGGCTACGTGCTTCTCGACTGGCCATCGACATGCGAACGCGATGCGCGCCGTGTCGTGCTGATTGCGACCGGTTCGGAAGTGGCGCTCGCGCTCGCGGCCGTCGAGCCGCTGAAGGAAGAGGGCATTCTCGCGCGCGTCGTGTCGATGCCATCGACGACCGTGTTCGATCGCCAGTGCAACGTGTGGCGTGAACGCGTGATGCCCGAAGGCGTGCCGCGCGTCGCCATCGAGGCGGGCGTCACGGCCTTCTGGCGGCAGTATGTCGGATTGAATGGCGGCGTGATCGGCATCGATCGCTTCGGCGAATCCGCGCCCGCGAGCGAATTGTTCGCGCACTTCGGCGTGACGACCGCGGCGCTCGTCGATGAAGCGCGCCGCGTGGCGGCCTGAATTTTCGCACCCCGCATGGAGACATCACGATGGCTTTCATCGCATTGAGGCAGTTGCTGGATCACGCGGCGGAGCACGCTTACGGCGTGCCGGCCTTCAACGTCAACAATATGGAGCAGGTGCACGCGATCATGCAGGCGGCCGAGGCGACGAAGAGCCCGGTGATCCTGCAGGCGTCGGCGGGCGCGCGCAAGTATGCGGGCGAGCCGTATCTGCGGCATCTGGTGCTTGCGGCCGTCGAGGCGCATCCGGATATTCCGGTGGTCCTGCATCAGGATCACGGTGCGAGCCCGTCTGTTTGCCAGCAGGCGATACGCTCGGGCTTCACGTCGGTGATGATGGACGGCTCGCTCATGCCCGATCAGAAGACGCCCGCCGAATACGAGTACAACGTGGAGGTGAGCCGGCGCGTCGTGGAGGCGGCGCATTCCGTGGGCGTGTCGGTGGAAGGCGAGCTGGGCTGTCTCGGATCGCTGGAGACGGGGCGCGCGGGCGAGGAAGATGGCGTCGGCGCGGAAGGTACGTTGAGTCACGATCGATTGCTGACCGACCCCGACGAAGCGCGCGCGTTCGTCGAGGCGACGGGCATCGATGCGCTCGCGATCGCCATCGGCACTTCGCACGGCGCGTACAAGTTCAGCCGCCAGCCGACCGGCGATATCCTCGCGATCGATCGCATCGCCGAGATTCACGCGCGCATTCCGGACACGCATCTCGTGATGCACGGGTCTTCTTCGGTGCCGCAGGAATGGCTTGCGATCATTCGCGAGCACGGCGGCGAAATTCCGGCGACGTTCGGCGTGCCGGTGGAGGAAATTCGGCGCGGCATCGCGAACGGCGTGAGGAAGGTGAACATCGACACGGATATTCGTCTCGCGATGACCGGCGCGATGCGCAGGGCGATGGCGTCGGCGAAGTCGGAGTTCGATCCGCGGCATGCGTTGAAAGCGGCGACGGCGGCGGCGCGGGACTTGTGTATCGAGCGCTTCGAGGCGTTCGGGTGTGCGGGGCATGCTGATCGGATCAGGCCGATGGCGCTGGAGGCGATGGCGAAGCGATATCACTGAAAGGAGCGCCGCTCGTTGGTTTGGGACGGGCGGCGCTGGGTCAGGCGGGGATCGCGGCGTCAAGGTATTCGGAGAGTTCACTGTCGACTGTCAGAAATCTGAGCACTTCCGTTCGCGCCTGCGTGACTAACAGACGATCGAACGGATCGCGATGCAGGTCAGGCATGTCCCGTACCGCGAGAGCATGTTTGAGTTGGACCGGAAGCACGATGAACGGTTGCGCTCCAAGCTCGTCGATGGTTCGTGCGGCGCGCGGGTCCAGCTTGCCGCGCGCCGCCTTGATCGACAGCTCCCAGATGGTGGCCGTACTGACGTACACCTGCTCCGCCTCATCTATCGACTTGCGAATACGAGCGGGTAGTCGCCGATCTTTCGACACACGCCAGATATAGACGTGAGAATCGAGCAGTACACGCATCATCGGCTCTCGTGAATGACGTTGGCTTCTTCCGGGAAAATTGGACCGTTGTACATCTGGTCGATGATGTCATCGGGCAAAGGCTTGAAGGATTCGTCCTCGAAGACGCTCTCGTCTTCGGGATCGAACACGATGATCGAACCCGTGGCTTCAGGTTTGTCATTGTCGAAATTCTTGACAGACCGTACCTTGAGCAGCAGCACCGGACGCTCGCCACCGATAGCCACATCCTTTCCGTCCGCCACGAGATCGAGGAGCTTCTGCAAATCCTTCTGCGCCTCTTCAATACTGAAAATGTACACGATTACTCCGGATAACTAACAAGAGATCCCATGCTATCCGACTCCGACCAACCCGCCAATATGCCGAACGGCCAACCCAGCAAATTGGGAGCTATCTCATGCCCACAGAATCTCCGACCGCGGAACTCGGCGCGACAGCCTCCGCATTCACGCTGCCCGCGACCGACGGGCAGAGTTACACGCCCGACTCGCTGAAGGGCGCGAACGGTCTCGTCATCGTGTTCATGTGCAATCACTGCCCTTACGTGAAAGCCGCGATGCCGAATCTGATTCGCGATGCGCACGCGCTGAAGGAGATCGGCGTCAATGTGGCGGGCATCAATTCGAACGACGCGATCGTCTACACCGACGATGCATTCGATCGCATGGTCGCGCTCACGAAAGAATGGAACCTGCCGTTCCCCTATCTGCACGATGAAACGCAGGAGATCGCACGAGCCTACGGCGCGGTCTGCACGCCGGAATGCTTCGGCTTCGACCGTGATCTGCGATTGAGATATCGCGGTCGTATCGACGCATCGCGCAAGGAAGCCTTGCCCGACGCGCGCCGCGATCTGTTCGAAGCGATGCGCGCGATAGCCGCAAACGGAGAAGCGCCCGAAGCGCAATACCCGGCGCTCGGATGCTCGATCAAATGGAAGCCCTAGCTCTTCTTTTTGGTGCTGCCGGGCGCATGCCACGCCATCAGATCCTCATCCGGCCGATCGACTTCGCATCCCCAATCGAGCGGCTGATCCTGATCGAAGCGCTTGCCTAGCTGCCAGGCGATCTCCGCGCGCGCAAGCTGCACGCCGAGATAAAACGCATGACCGCCATCGCTCTCGACCTTCAGCTCGGGATAAAGCGCGAACGGATCGATCGCGACATGATGACCATCGCGGTTATAGACATGAATGCCATCTGCCGATACCTGCACGCGAAAATTCGGATCGCGTATCGCGGCGGCGAGGGTGGCGATCTCGTCGGCGTCGTACGGAAAAGGCCGCTTCGCATGCAGCGCCGACAGATCCGCGGAAATGCCTTTCGGCAGCGTCTGCGTTTCGCGCGCGGCATGCATCACGCGGCGCGCGACATCGGCTTCGCGAACGGCACGCCTTGCATGCAGACTCACCGAAGTCGTCAACACGGCAGCGATGCGCAATTCGGCCGCCATGCCGAACAGCACCGCGTTGATGCCGCTCGTGTCCGCCTCGGTCAACTCGGTCACGTTGCCGACGCCCATCATGATCGGCACATCGGGATAGCGTTCGCGCAACGACACGTAACGCGCGATGGACGCCGCGAGCCCGAACGGAATCGGATCGAGAATCGGGTCGGCGAGAAAGGGGCGGCCGCGCTTCGTCATCGCTTCGATCGCGGCATCGAGCGAGGCGACGTCGGCGGGTTCGCGCGGCACCAGAATCGGCGTCGATGCAATTTCATCCGCGATCCACAACGTGTCGGCGTTGAGGCTCATCACATAGTCCGCGCCCGCGCGTCCGCCGCGCACGAGTTCTTCATCGCGCATCGAATCGACGCTCACGCGATAGCCCTGCTCCTTCAGCATCGCAACCGCATCTTCTAGATGCGGGAAGGCTGTCTCCGGCAGGCAGCCGACATCGATTACATCGGCGCCCTGACGCTTGTATTGGCGCGCGCGCGCCGCGATGCCATCGAGATCGAGGCGCGGCGCATCGACGATCTCCGCGAAGATTTCAGTCTCGTAGCGCGACAGATCCATATGCCGCGCCTCGCGCCCGAAAAACTGCGGCAAGTCCTTCACTTCCTCGGGGCCGCGCTCGACCGTCACGCCGTAATGGGCGGTGAGGGCATCGAGATCGCCACGGCATCGGCCGGGCACGATCATGCGGCTCGTGCGTTCGCTCAAAGGCGTTTCGACGCGACGACGGATCATGTCGGCGGTCATCAGTCCCGCGACCTGCAGACCGATCTCGCGGACTTCCCACGTGAAGGGCGATCCGACAGCGGCGGGCGCGATGCTTTCGAGTACCTGATGAAGGCTCAACTGCGCGAGCCGCCCCGTCAGGAAGACGATGTGTTCCATGCGAGCTTCAGGTCCGACAGGCGTTGATCGAGCGCGGCCCTGAGATCGTCGAGCGAGCGGGCCACGGTGGTATGCGCGAAGCGCGCGAGCCGCTCGACGTTCTCGAACTCGATCGCGCGCGGCCTCACTTCGACCCATTCGTGCGGGGTCTGCGTGATGACGCTCGGCGCGGTATCGCATGCGAATACGATGCCCGGCACGCATTGCTTGCCGGCTTGCGCATAGAGATTGGTGGGCAAGGTGTCGGAGATGCCGAACGCGCATTTGGCGACGGTATTGCTCGTCGCGGGCGCGATCACGACCGTGTGATATTCGCCGTGATAGATCATGCCGACGGGCACGCTGCTCGCGCTGTTGTCGCGAAACACCTTGAAGTGCTCGCGCAGCTTGGCGAGCGTCCAGCCGTAGAGCGGCAGCACTTCCTCGCCGGCAGCGGAAAGAAACAGATCGACGCCCGGCAGTTGCCGTGCGAGCGCGATCGACTCCTCCAGCATATGGCCGGAGCCGGTCACGCACCACGCGAAGCGCGCGTCGGGCTTGAACTCGTCGAGCCGGCGGGCGGGCGTGGGTTCCGTCATGCGTCGGGCGTGTCGTGCGACAGGCGAATATGCAGGCGATGCATCTTCCGGTACAGCGTATTGCGGCTGATACCCAGCACTTTCGCGACATTGCTCACGTTCCAGCGATGCTCGTCGAGCAATTGCAGCACGGTCTCGCGCTCCTTCACCTGGATCGCGTTGAGCGACGATGTATCGGCGTCTTCGGTCAGATGCGGCGCCGGCGCAACCGGCGCGCGCGCCGCAGTCTGCGTAATCGGGGCGGCGCCGTTCACGATCTCCGCCGGCAGATGCGCGCAGCGGATCTCGGGGCCGTCGCAGAGCGCGATCGCCATTTGCAGCACATGCCGCAACTGGCGAATGTTGCCTGGCCACGGATACGACAGCAGCGCCTGCCGCGCTTCGGCGGAGAGCGCGGGGGGATCGTCGGATTCGGTTTCGAGAATATGAGCGATGAGCGCGAGCGCATCGGCGCGTTCGCGCAGCGGCGGCAGATTGATCTCGATCCCGTTCAGCCGGTAATACAGGTCCTCGCGGAACATGCCCGTCTGCACGAGCTCGACGAGATTGCGGTGGCTCGCGCTGATCAACTGGAAATCCACTTTCACGATGGTTTCCGCGCCGAGCGGCGTGACCTCGTGCTCTTCGAGCACGCGCAGCAGACGCGCCTGCAACGTGAGCGGCATGTCGCCGATTTCATCGAGAAAGAGCGTGCCGCCGTTCGCCTGCACGATCTTGCCGCGCCGTCCTTCGCGCTGCGCGCCGGTGAATGCGCCCGCGCGATAACCGAACAACTCGCTTTCGATCAGATTCTCCGGCAGCGACGCGCAGTTCACCGCGACGAACGGACCCGTGCCGTTCGGGCTGATGCTGTGCAGCGCATTGGCGAACACTTCCTTGCCGGTGCCCGTCTGGCCGCGAAGGATGATCGGAATCTTGCGCTGGATCACGCGCGCGGCGAGCTGGATCTGCGAGGCCATGCGCGGATCGCCGAATTCCAGATGGGCGAGCTTGTCGAGACGGCCGGCGGTAGTCGTCTCGCGCATGTCCTTCTTCGGCGCCTTCGGGCGCGCGGCGGGCGCGGACAGGTCACGCGAGACGGGATCGTTCATCAGGATGCGCGTCGCGCCGCTGCCGCCTTCGCGCGGCGTCTGCGCGGTGAGGAAGAAGCGGCTGTTGGCCTTCGCGCTATAGACCGTCACGGGGTGGAACGAGCCGCGGATGCTGCGCGCGATCATGTCCTCGAGCGATGCATTGAACGCTTCCTCGATGCGCTTGCCGCACAGTTCGCCGGGCGAGCGCAGATCGAGCTGGAAGAGCGCGCTGCGGCTTGCGGCGAGCACGACGCCATCGTCGCTGACGGCGAGCTTGCCCGCGTGCAGCGTGCCGACGAACTCGGGACGGCTGTGGAAGTGGATCATGTTCGCGTGCCGGTAGCGCGCATCGATCAGACGATTTTCGATCATCTGCCGCGACATGCCGACGAGCACGAGCGAATGCTGTTGCAGGAGCTTCGAGCGGCTCGTCACGTCGAGCACGCCGACGACGGTGCCACGCTCGTCGAAGATCGGCGCGGCCGAGCAGGTGAGCGACGTATAGCGCGGATAGAAGTGCTCGTGCTGGCATACGGCGATGCAATCGCGCTCGATGAGGCAAGTGCCCATGCCGTTGGTGCCGGCTTCGCGCTCGCTCCACAGCGCGCCGACGCGCAGGCCATCGGCCGCGACGGCTTCGCCGAACGGCACTGACGACACCTGATGCACGATGACGCCGTCGGCATCGACGAGCACGACGGCGAGTTCGGGGTCGGCGAGCTGCTGATACAAGGTCGTCATTTCCAGCTTCGAGCACGCGATGAGATCGGTCGCGGCTTCGCGGCGATCGTTGAGCTCGTGCTGCGTGAGCACGGGCGGCATGACGAAGCGGCCCGGATCGAGCCTGAATTCCGTGAGGCACCGCAGCCACGATTGCGCGACCGAATCGCTGGCGCGGCGTGCGGCCAGCGGATTATTGACGATGTTCAGCACTTCCCGGACATGCGTGTCTACGTCAGCAAGCGACGACATGGGGGCAAGTCTCCGTTGCGCCGCGTTCCGGTGCGCGCGTGTCGCGCGGCCGTCCGGCGCCGAATCTGTTGTGTTTTACGCTGGCGCTGCGGCTTTCTCTGCCTGTTTCGATTTCGCGGATATTTCCGCTCGCAGGCGCGCCTCGTGGCCGGGTGGTCGGGATGGTTCAGGTGCTGTCTGGGACCCGATCCGGCCCGGTTCTCAAAAACTTTACATCCTTAGACGCGTAGGTTCAATAAGTAGTCGCATAGAGTAGGGCGAACTCGCCCGGTTTTTGCTTGCAGCTTACGGATGACTTCGGCGATGGGCGTCGGGGGCTTTTAAGGGCCGCTTTGCGCGGCGATGAGCATATGGGCCGATTCGAACCGATTCGCGAAGCTGTTTATGTTGCGCCGCAACCTGCTCATTCCGATGGGCGCGCTGGCGGTGCGATGGATATCGTGTATATCGAGGGACTCACGGGGCAGACCGTTATCGGCATCGACACGAGCGAGCTGCATGATCCGCAGCCGGTGCGGCTTAGTCTCTCGATTGGCGTGCCCTCGATTCGCGCTTGCGTGACCGATCGGATCGAAGATACGGTGAATTATGCGGCAGTGCGGGAGGCGATTGTTTCGCTGCTCGCGTCGCATGGGTTGCAGTTGCTTGAGGCGCTGGCTGAGCGCATCGCGCAGCTCGTCATCGCGGATTTTGGCGCGCATTGGGTGCGGGTCGAGCTTGCCAAGCCCGCGAAGTTTGATGATGTCGAGGCGGTGGGGGTTGTGATCGAAAGGCGGCGGGTTGTCGATGGTCGAGGTGGGGGTGGGCCCGTTAGTCTTGCCTGGATTGGGCGGGGGTATGTGCCGGGGTGAGTTGGTTTTTCGTCGCCGGATCCCGTATTCGCGTCGGTCTATTAGCACTGCCCCTCCCCGGGGCGGGGGTCACTTTCTTTGCTGCTGCAAAGAAAGTAACCAAAGAAAGCAGCTTCTCATCGCCCGCGGTCACACGCACGTTGACCATGCTTGCCAGCCCGCGGTGGCACTCGCCTAAGTGTCGCCCTCACAGGCCCAATCGGGCTTGGATCGCGCACGGTCTGACGAGCTAGACGTTTTAGCGCGCTGGTTCAGCACCAAAGAGCTTCGGCACAGCGCTACGCGCTGCCGTTGGGTATGCGAGGGAAACCATCGAAGAAGAAGCGCGCGCAGACCCGATTGACCCATCGGCCGCGAAGCGGGCCGGAGCTATTTGGTGCTGAACCAGCGCGCTCAAGGTTATGGCTCGTCAGACCGTGCGCGGTCCAAGCCCCGCGAGACCTACGAGGGCACTCGCTACTGCCGGGCCATTAGGCCAATCGCCTGTGCCGCGGCCGGTGTGAAGTGCTTAGGCTGGGGAAAGCTGTTTCTTTGGTTACTTTCTTTGCAGCAGCAAAGAAAGTGACTGCCGCCCCGCACAGGGGCAGAGCTAATAGACCGACACGAATCCGGGATCCGGCGAAAAAACCAAATCACTTCGCCGCAGCCTTCTGAATCCCGCAAGCCTTATAAGCATCCCTCTGCAACTCCCGAAACTTCCTGGTCTGAGCCTTAGCCCGATCGACACGAAACTCCGCCCCACCTTCCCCACCTAAAGCCGCGTATTTAGAAAACGTAGACTGCTCGACGTAGTCGTCATAAGTCAACACCTGAGCGATCTTGTCGATCGCACACGAGCACTTGTACACGTTGGCGAAATCGTGCCCATTGTCGTCCATGCATCCGAGGACATATTCCACGCGCCCTTCGGTCGGATAATCGTGACTCTTGGCGGGCGCGCCACCCCCGGCACCCGTCGCGGCGATCGACAGCGGCGAAATCAGCGAGAGGCAGGTGAGCACCGTCAACGCGCAGCAACGTGGGGTCATGCGATAAGCCTCGTAGTTGTAATGATCCAGTTCGGCCGGCACGCAAACAGCAGCTACGCACCGGCCACGCACCGCTTCAGTCCGGCGAGAACGGATGCGACATCGTTCCCTTCTTCGATACTACCTCTTGCGCCGACGGCTCGCCCGCCACCGCGCGCGCCAGCGCTTCCTTCGTCGCCTGATAGTTGAAGTCGTGGATCTTCTGGTCGTCGTCCGCCTCCCAGTGGATGAACACGCCGACGCAGATGAACAGGTCGTCGGCTTCATCGGCGGGAATGACGCCGCCTTCCACACTGTCGGCGACGGCCATCGCCACCGCGCGCTGCGCCGGGCCGAACATCTGCACCGCCTGTTTCGCGCCCTTGATCGTCACCTTGTTGAAGAGAATCGTGTTCGGCTTGGTCAATAGATTCGGCGCGACCACCGCGAGCAGCGACGTGAAGCCATCCTTGTTGTTCGTCAGCGCGTGGCAGAACGCGGTCTCGGCAGCGGAACCTCGCGGTCCGATGATCAAGTCGATGTGCGCGACTTCGTTGCCATCGCCGACGAGCGACTCTCCTACCATGACGCGGTTGATCTTGGCCATGCTGTTCCTCCAGTGATGTGTGGTTCCAGGGACTAGCGACTTGCTCTCGACTCGCGACGGTAAGAATCAAAGCCGCGCAAGGCTCAGGGTTCGACCGGCGTTCCGATCCGACCGCTCAACCGCGAAACTCCTAACATGTTCCGTGCCAATTTTTTGTCCGCGCGGGCAGACTTCATGCATTCATCGTCGATATCACCAGCCCGGCGAAGAGCGTCGCCACCGCAAGGTCCGCGCTCGTGCCCGGATTGATGCCGCGCGCCTTCAGTTCGGCATCCCAGTCGTCGAGCGCCGGCGACTCGACAGGGCTGCCCGCCGAGCGCCAGTTCGCGCGATGCCGCGCCGCGTCGCGGGTGACACTTTGCGCCACCGCCGCGCCCTGCTTGCGCACTATGTGCGAATCGGGCCAGCCGGAGAGAAACGCGAGGAACGCGTCGAGCATCGCGCGATGTTCCGTCGACGCCGTGACCGGGCCCGCCGCGCCGAATACATCGGCGAAACCGTTCTCATATTGACGCGCGATGCTGTCGCGATCCGCCGCGAGCGTCATCGCCGCGCGCAAGGTCACGGTCGGCGGCGCGTGGACAGGCTGCTCGGGCGCGTCGCCCAGGCCGCCCGGATTCGCGAGCGCAATCGCACGATAGGCGAGGCGCGCATCGTCGATGTCCAGCTCCGCGAGCACGCGCTCCGTCGCCCGATGCCAGCGCGCCGCATCGACCGGTTCGTTCGGATCGAAACGCTCGAGCGCGGCGCACAAGGGCGCGGCGAGCAGCACGATGCCGAGATTCGTATTGCAGCCGGCCGCATCGAAGGTACGGCGCACGGCGTCGAGAATGCGCGCGCCCACGCGAGCATGCGGCGTGAAGAGGCCCGCCGCCGCCGCGCCCGCGCTCGCGATGAATTGCGCCGACGTCATGCCGTGCCCCGCGCTCGCGACGCTCACGTTGCCGGGTTTTCTCGTCTCGACGTCGAGGCGGCACGCGCGCAGAAACGCGGTGCGCGCGCGTTCGGCGAGCGGTGCGTCAGAAGCGCTCATTGCCGCTGGCGAGCGCGAGCGCGCCTTTCGATGCAGGCAGCTTGCGATCGAGCAGATCGTCCACGATGAGCGCCGCGATATCGACCGGCGTCACCGTTTGCAGGCCGCGCCACGCCGCCACGCCGTTCACTTCGAGCACGACCGGCCGCCCGCCCTCCGAGGCAATCAGATCGACGCCCGCGTAATCGAGCCCGAGCGCCGCCGTCGCGCGCACGGCGATGTCCGCGAGCGCGGGCGACAGTTCCGCCGCCTCGCAGCGCGCGCCGCGCGCGAAGTTGTGAATCCAGTCCTCGCCGCCGACGCGCTTCATCGCCGCCACCGCCCGCCCGCCGATCACGAGCACGCGCCAGTCGAAGCCGGGCGCGCCCGCATCGACATAACGCTGGAGATAGGCGACCTGACTGAAGGATCTGAGCGACGGCAGCTTCAAGCCGGGTTTTTTCAGCCCCTTGCCCTGCGAACCGAAGAGCGGCTTCATCACGACCTGACGGCCCGCCGCTGCTTCGCGCATCAGCACGCGCTGCGCATGTGCCGGGGATTCGCCGGCCCACGTCGCGGGCGTCGGCACGCCGTAGCGATTGAGCAGGAAGCTCGTCATCGACTTGTCGACGCTGCGCTCGATCGCGCGCGCATCGTTATAGACGGGCACGCCGCATTCGCGCAGCGCGTGCAGGATGCCGAGCCGCAACGTCACCTGCTCGAAGGTGCCGCCCGCGATGCCTCGTACCAATACCGCTTCGGGCAGCGTGTGACCGAAGCCGGGAATCGCGAGGCCGTGCGGCTTCCATGTCGTATCGATGCGGCAATCCGCGAGATCGACGCAGCGCGCTTCCACATCGCGCGCGCGGAAGGCTTTTTTAAGGCGTCCGGTGTGCCAGCCGGTTTCGTCGGTCATGATGGCCACACGCAATGCCGGCACGCTCATGACGCGCTCCATTGCTTCTCCAGCAGCGCTTTATCGACCTTGCCGCCGTGATACGTCGCGCCGCTCTCCAGGCTCGACACCCACACTTCGGCGGGCGCGAACAGCGCCGGGTCGATCTGATAGAAGTCGTAGTTGAACGACGTGAAGATGTCGGCGAACGGACGGCCATAGTCGCGCGCATTCGACGACGGCAATTCGGCCGCAAGGCGCTTCGCGACGGCATCGCCCTTCACGGTCAGATGCACGCGGCCGCCGTAGAGAATCGCGTCGTTGGTGCGGCCCATCGCCTGAATTCCGTCGGGCGCGGGCGGCGGAAGCGGCGCGCTGCCGCTACCCTCGACGATTTCCGCGAGATCGACGCCCAGCACGTGCGTCTTGTGCAGCGCAACTTCCACGACGCGCGCGACGACCTGCACCGTGCCCGCCACAGACTGTGTCGGCGTCACGGCGATCACGAGACGCTCCGGCGCGAGGCCGCAATCGTTGAGCACCTTGTCGATGACGACCTGCGGCGGCAGACGATCCACTTCCATCACGAGCGCGCCGCGATCGTGCCGGTCGCGATAACCGAGTTCGTCGAACAGCGGCTCCTTGCACGCGAGCGCGCGCGCCGGGCCCGAACCGAGCGAGAAGAATTTCTTGCCGCCCGTCTGTTCCTTGGTCGCCGACAGACTCCAGCCCGCGTACTGGCTCGCAAGGCAGGCGAGGACCGGATTGCTCGTATGCACCTCGATGAAAACCGGCCAGAGCGGCGCGCTATCCAGGGCGACGCGCCGCGCGACGCGCCCGAGCCCGCCCATGCAGATGCGCGCGATCAGGATGCCAGCCTCCGCGCTGCCTTTGGCGTTAACGCCCGCATCGACGATCACGGTGCCGCCGTCCGTGCGCGACACATCGACGTGAAGGCGCGCGGCATCGTCGATGAGACGCGCGACGAGCCGCTCGCTCGATGCGTTGACGCTCATCGCGGCGTCGGCCTGGAAAGTTGAAGTCATGGTCTGGATAAGGTGTCGATGCGTTGCAGGAGGCGCGCGTGCTCGCGGTCCAGCGCGTCGCGCAAGTCGGAGAACGCGGGCGCGGACACGGTCATCGTGCAGACCGGCTGGCCCGCTTCGATGCGCGCGCCGACGAGCGGCACGTCGTGGCAGGAGGGATCGTCGAAACATGCGTCGCTGAATGCGCGCGATGCGGTAAAGCCTTCGTGCGCGAACACGACGCGCTGCCCCGCGTGAAGCGGCGGCGTGTGCGCGGCCGTGTCGGGGGCGTGCGGCAGCTCGCCGTGCAGACACGCGTCCAGATGCGCGCCGATCAGTCCGCGCGGCCACGCGTCGGGCCAGGCGGCTTCGTAAAGCGCCATCGTCGAGGACGGGCGCGTGTTGATTTCGAGCACGCTGAACGTGTCGCCGTCGAGCAGGAAGTCGATGCTGTTGAGACCGGTCAGGTCCGTTTGCCAGACGATTCTGTCGATGGCCCCGACGATGCGCGCCGCGATCTGCCGCGGCAAGCGCACCGGCCCGAGCGAGCCCGCGTGCACGAAGGGCAGGCGTCCCGCTGCGACCGTCAGTTGCTCCGCGAAGCCGATCACCGTGGCTTCGCGATGCGCGGCGACGAAGAGCGCGGACATCGAACGGCCTTGCGCGAGCCGCTGAAAATACGCGTCGGCGGGTATGCGTTCGACCTCATCGGCCCATTCGATATGCGTGCCGCCGCAACCGTCGGAGCGCTTGACGAGCCATCCGTGGCGATCGTCGGGAGGCGTGTAGCGCACTTCCGGATGCGCGATGTGCGCGTCGTCGAGCAGCGCGAAAAAGCGCCGCGGATCGCGCACCGCGGCCGCCTGCGCCCCGTTGCCGATGAAGCGCGGCACGCGCGGCGCGCGCGCGAGTTCGCCCGCGAGCGATTCGAGGCCGCCCGTCACGATGAGGCCGAGCATGCGCGGCAGGCGCGCCGCGCGTTCGAGCGCATCGTAGAGACGCGCGCGATCGATCGACAGACCATTGCCGCCGATATCGAACCACATGCCCGCGTGCTCGCGCGTGTCGCGGTCGCCGAAGATATCGAGCGCGACGACGTTCAGCCCCGCGCGCGCCGCCGATTGCGCGACGAGCCGCGCAGACAGTCCCGCGACGGCGACGCGCGGCGCGCGGGCGGCATCGGCGGGTGTCATGAGCTTTGTCCGGCGACGATCGCGCGGGCTTCGTCGAATGCTTCCGGAAAGCCGAGATAAACGGGCTTGCCGCCCGTGCGCATGCGCAAAAAGAGCCGATGCTCGGCCTGATATTTCACATTGCCGATCGCGAGCGCGCCGATGCCGACGGCGTCCTGACGCGCCGCGCCCGCGAGCGGCTTGCCGTCGTCCATCACGTTGACGCCGGCGATGCCCTCGGGCGGCACGGCGTTGACATCGGCGGCGATCAGGAGGTTCTTGGCGTGCGCGAGATCGGCGGACTTCATCACCTGCACGCCCGCGACGGCGGTGGCGAAGACCACTTCCGCGCGCGCGAGCTCGCGATGCAATTGATCGGGCGAGCCGGTCGCGACGCCCGAGGTCGCGATATCGAAGCGGCGATTGATCTCGTCGCTCACCTGCGTCGCGCGCGACTGGCTCGAATGGCTCGCTACGGCGACGTCCGCGCCGAGCGATGCGGCCATCGCCGCCGCCACGCGCCCGACCGCGCCCGTGCCGCCGAGTATCAGCACGCGCTTGCCGCCGAGATCGACCGAATGCGCGGCGCGCAGATGCTTTTCCGCGAGCGCGACGAGCGCGGCGGCCGTGGTGTACGCGCCGCTCGGATCGGTGAAAACGGAGACTTCGAAGGGCGGGACCATTGCGTTGCGGGCTTTTTCGAGCATGTCGGCGGCGAGCATTACGTCCCGTCCGCCGATGAAGATGCCGGTGCGCGACACGCCCTTCGGCCCGCGCGAGAAGATCGCGTCCTGCGTGAGCTGCACGACGCTGTCCTCATCGACATTGCAGTAGGGCACGAGGATCTGATAGCCCGCGTCGGCGGCCATGTTCACGTCGAACGGGCTCATTTGCGGCGTGCTGGTGAACATGTGGAGGACGTAAGGTCTTTCGGTGGCTTCGGGCATGGCGATGGACTCGTTGGGCGTGTGGGTGTCGATTGAATCTGTCGATGCGCGCCGCGTGCTCAGGCAGCGTTCGCGCCGTGATGACGATGATCGGCCGCGCGCCACGTCGCGCCGCGATTGCGTCCCGCGGCGATGGTGAACGTGAGCGGCACGCCTGGCGAGACGCGTTGCGCGGCCGCGAGCGCGCGTTCGGCGTCCTGTGCGCTCGCGACGAACGCGAAGCCGACCGGACCCCACGACGTCTGGCCGATGCCCGCCTTCGTCTCGGCGGCGACGGCTTCGAGCGCGCGCGCGACGGCGGGGCTGGCGAACACGCCGCCCTGCACGGGCGCGAAATATTCGCCGATGGTCTGTTGCAGGTCGGAGATGGCGTCCGCGTAGGTGTCGAAATCGCTTTCCGCGACGGCGGGCAGGATGCGCATCAGCACGAGATGGGCGAGATGCGCGGCGAGCGGCGCGGGGAAGGGCGCGAGCGATGCGAGGCCGCGCTTTTCTTCGTCGCCGTGGAGGCCTTCGCGCGAGGTGTCGTCGATGAGCAGCACGCGCCATGCTTCCGGGAAGGGCTGGCGTGCGATGAGCGGCGGCAGTGCGGTTGAAGACACGTTGCGCGCGTCGCGCCCGCCGTCGACGATCAGGCCGCCGTGATCGAAGCCATGAATGCCGATGCCGGAACGCGCGCCGCGCGCGAGGATTCTGGCGATGTCGGCGGTGGTGGCTGCGTGGCCTCGCACGCGGGCGAATGCGGTGCCGAGCGCCAGCGCCAGTTGCGTGCCGGAGCCGAGGCCCGTGTGGGCGCGCGGTGTTTCGTGAATTTCGATGTCGATTGCCGGGCCCTGGCCTAACGCCGCTTCGAGTTGCCCGAGATGCTGTTCGATGCGTTCGCGCTGGGCATCGCTGAGCTCGCCTTCGATGATCGCGGTGCGTCGCGATGCGGG
Source organism: Caballeronia sp. S22 (assembly GCF_964261745.1). Lineage (NCBI taxonomy): Bacteria > Pseudomonadati > Pseudomonadota > Betaproteobacteria > Burkholderiales > Burkholderiaceae > Caballeronia > Caballeronia sp. S22. Next base: position 186,724 of record NZ_OZ180036.1, read on the forward strand.
CGCATGACGCGCGGTGATGCGCGTGCCGTGCGCGTCGATGGCGAGTCCCACGCTGCCGAATGCGCGGCCCAGGGAGCCGTTCGGATCGATGAAGCCGAGGTGCAGGCGCGATGGCGATTCGACTGTGATCGCCGTGGGCGAGAGGCTTCCGGGGGAGGTCGGCATCGGGTGGGGTTCCTTTGGGGCGGATTTTTTTTGAGGCCTATGGGATAGGCAAATCCTGTACCAAGTTGGGTTTTTGGGTTTCGCCGGATCCCGGTTCCGTGAAGTCCTGATTTCGCGTCGGTCTATTAGCTCTGCCCCTCCCCGGGGCGGGGGTCACTTTCTTTGCTGCTGCAAAGAAAGTAACCAAAGAAACAGCTATCCCCAGCCTAAGCACTTCACACCGGCCGCGGCACAGGCGATTGGCCTAATGGCCCGGCAATAGCGAGTGCCCCCACAAGCAGACAAGGGCTTGGACCGCGCACGGTCTGCCGCACCAAATGTTTTGCCTCACTGGTTCAGCACGAAATAGCTCCAGCCCGCTTCGCGGCCGATGGGTCAATCGGGTTTGCGCGCGCTCCTTCTTCGAAGGTGTCCCTCGCATACCCAACGGCAGCGCGTAGCGCTGTGCCGAAGCTCTTTCGTGCTGAACCAGCGCGCTGAATCGTCTCGGGCGGCAGACCGTGCGCGAGCCAAGCCCGGTTGGGCCGTCGAGGGCGACACTTAGGCGAGGGCCACCGCGGGCTGGCAAGCGTGGCTAACGTGCGTGTGACCGCGGGCGATGAGAAGCTGCTTTCTTTGGTTACTTTCTTTGCAGCAGCAAAGAAAGTGACCCCCGCCCCGGGGAGGGGCAGTGCTAATAGACCGACACGAATACGGGATCCGGCGAAACCAAACCCCGCCACACCGGGATCCGGCGAAAGAATCAACCCCCCTCATACTTGATATACCGAAACCGCTGATCATCGGAAGGCGTGCCCTCAAGAGGTCCATCTTCCTTCCCAGGTTGCCACTGAATAACTTCTTCGATCTTCGAAGCCAGAGCAAAGTCCTTATCGGTAATCCCCTTAGCGGAATGGGTCTTGAGCTTGACGATGACAAACGCATAAGAAACGGTCAAATCCGGATGATGCCACGCCGCTTCGGCGAGATGCCCGACGGTATTGACGACCATGAGCGTCCCTTTCCAGCTTTCCGTTTTGAACTTGCGTCTGAGCCAGCCATCCTCCACATACCAATGCTTGAGCGCACCGGTCAGACGCTGCTGGATCTCCTCATCGGAATAGACCTTCTCGGCTTGAGCCATGGCGAAGCCTCCAAAAAAAAGAAATCGACCAGCCAAGTATGCGCCAAAGAAAACATGCTGCAACGCGTCATGTCACACGGTCCATTCCTGTGTTCCATGCCGCTCATTTTTTCGCGTATTTGACACAGTATGTGTCGCCACCCGACAGGAACTCGCCCACTTGCGACACGATCGCCCGTCAAATTCCCGATTTGAAGCAGCGCGAGTTAAACCGGCATGGAATATGCAATTGGCCTCTCTACGCAAGAGTCCGGCTATGTACTGGACGAGGCGCAACTCGTTACCCGCATTTGAAGGCGCGCACGATGCACCCGGTAGCGTGGTCATCCCTGGGTCGGAGGCATCACCATTCTGGAGGAGACATGAACTTACGCACCCTGGTTCTTGGACTGGCGGTGGTCGCGACGGCTGGCCTGAATTCATATGTGGCCCAGGCCGACTCGCAACTCGATAGCCTGATCAAGAATCCCTCGAACTGGGCGGCGCAAGCGGGCGATTACTCTAATCACCGCTATAGCACGCTCAAGCAAATCAACGAAAACAACGTCGGCAAGCTACAGGTTGCCTGGACCATGTCGACTGGTGTGCTGCGCGGCCATGAAGGCTCGCCGCTCGTCATCGGCGACACGATGTATATCCACTCGCCATTCCCCAACAAGGTCATCGCCATCAACCTGAAGGATCAGACCTTCATCTGGCAATACCAGCCGAAGCAGGACAATCAGGTCATCTCGGTGATGTGCTGCGATACGGTCAACCGTGGCCTTGCATATGGCGACGGCAAGATCTTCCTCCAGCAAGCCGATACGAAGCTCGTCGCGCTCGACGCCAAAACCGGCGACGTCGTCTGGACCGCGCAGAACGGCGATCCGAAGAAGGGCGAAACCAACACCAACGCGCCGCACGTTTTCGGCGACAAGGTGCTGACCGGCATCTCGGGCGGTGAGTTCGGCGTTCGCGGACGCCTCGTCGCATACAACATCAAGGACGGCAAGGAAGTCTGGAAGGCGTATAGCGTCGGCCCCGACAACGAGATGATGATCGATCCGCAATCGACCATGACGTGGACCGACGGCAAGATGACGCCGGTCGGCGCGGACTCGTCGCTCAAGAGCTGGCAGGGCGATCAGTGGAAGTACGGCGGCGGCACCACGTGGGGCTGGTACGCATGGGATCCGAAACTCAACCTTGTGTACTACGGCTCGGGCAATCCGGGCACGTGGAACCCGACGCAACGTCCGGGCGACAACAAGTGGTCGATGACGATCTTCGCGCGTGATCTCAACACGGGCAAGGCGAAGTGGGTCTATCAGATGACGCCTCACGACGAGTGGGACTATGACGGCGTCAACGAGATGATCCTCTCCGACCTGAACATCGGCGGCAAGAAAGTGCCCGCGATCGTTCACTTCGACCGCAATGGCTTCGGCTACACGCTGAATCGCGAATCGGGCGAACTGCTCGTCGCGCAGAAGTACGACCCGGCGGTGAACTGGGCCGACAGCGTCGATCTGAAGAGCGGCCTGCCGATCCGCAATGCGAGCTATTCGACGCAGAAGGCCGGTCCGGATCACAACGTGAAGGGCATCTGTCCGGCGGCGCTCGGCTCGAAGGACCAGCAGCCTGCCGCGTTCGACCCGGGTACGTCGCTCTTCCTCGTGCCGACCAACCACGTCTGCATGGATTACGAGCCGTTCCAGGTTGACTATGTGTCCGGTCAGCCGTTCGTCGGCGCAACGCTGTCCATGTTCCCGGGCCCGAACGAGAAAGGCGCGATGGGTAACTTCATCGCGTGGGATGCGGCCAAGGGCAAGATCGTGTGGTCCAAGCCGGAGAAGTTCTCGGTATGGTCCGGCGCGCTCGCAACGGCCGGCGGCATCGTGTTCTACGGCACGCTCGAAGGCTATATCAAGGCAGTGCGCATCAAGGACGGCAAGGAGTTGTGGAAGTTCAAGACGCCGTCCGGGATCATCGGCAACGTGTTCACTTATCAGTATCAGGGCAAGCAGTATGTCGGCGTGTATTCGGGTATCGGCGGCTGGGCCGGCATCGGCATGGCTGCGGGTCTCGAGAAATCGACGGAAGGCCTGGGCGCGGTCGGCGGCTACAAGGAGCTCGCGAAGTACACGGCTCTTGGCGGCACGTTGTTCATCTTCGCGGTTCCTGGCGGCTGATCTTCCCGGTTGATGTACGTCAGTCTGTGGCAATGCGCGGCGGCTGCAATGGCCGCCGCGCCGAAGTACCCCTAATACAAGACATGTTCAAGGAGTCAGACGTATGAAAGGCCGATCACTCTTGCTGCTGACGATGACGCTTGCTGCGTCGTCGGCTTCGTTTGCCCAGACGCCTCCGGGGCCGGGACAGATGAAGCCGGTCGCGTATAAGGTCGTCGATGGCAACAAGGTCGACAGCGAAACGCTGCAAGGATGGAAGACCTGGCGCGCGCTGGCGTGCGAACGTTGTCACGGGGCGAAGCAGGAAGGAATGGTCGGCCCGTCGCTGATCGATGCTTTCAAGACGCTCGACAAGAACGAATTCCATCGCACGGTATTCGGCGGGCGCGTGGACAAGGGCATGCCCGATTTCAGTTCCAGTCAGATGATGCAGAAGAACTGGGAGAATCTCTTCGCGTATCTGAAGGGACGCTCCGATGGCAAGATCAACCCGGGCGATCTGCAGGCAATCGATGCAAAATAAGGACGTTGCATCACCGATGATTGCTCTATTTCCCGGAGGTGTCGATGTCTGATCGCAATGCAAGCCGCGCCGCTTCGTTCCGATTCGCAGCCGTGCTATGCGCGGCGCTCGCGACGTTCCCGGCGCAACAGGCGTTCGCGCAAGGCGCGGGCGGACCGCCCCCAGACTTGCCGAACAACGATGGCGCGGACGGCGTGCTGCGCGTGTGCGCCGATCCCAACAACATGCCGCTCTCGAACAAGAAGGGCGAGGGTTTCGAGAACAAGATCGCGAGCCAGATGGCGAGCGATTTCGGCTACAAGCTCGAATACACGTACTGGCCGCAGCGCATGGGTTTCGTGCGCAACACGTTGCGCGAGAAAGTGCCGCAGACGGAGCGCTTCAAATGCGATCTGATCATCGGCGTGCCGAAGGGTTATGAGCTCACCGCGACCACGCGGCCCTATCTGCATTCCACGTACGCGATGGTGTTCCCGAACAAGCCCGAATACGCGAGCATCAAAACACCTTCGGACCTCATGAATCTGCCTCCCGAGCAGTTGAAGAAGATGAAGCTCGGCATCTTCGTGAAGAGTCCCGCGACGGACTGGCTGCTCAGTCATGACCTGATCGGTCAGGCGGTGTCGTATCAGGGGCAAAGCGGCGATCCCGAAGCCTTTCCGGGCGAGATGATCGAACATGATCTGGCGCAGGGCAATGTAGATGCGGCTTTCGTGTGGGGGCCGATCGCGGGTTATTTCGCGAATCGCTCCGATAACAAGGTGCGTCTCGTGCCGTTCCCGCCGGGCACGCCGATCCGTTTCGACTACGAGATTTCGATGGGCGTGCGATACGGCGAGAAGGCGTGGCGTGACAAGGTCGATAACTGGATTGCATCGAATCAGCCGAAGATCGATCAGATTCTGTCGAGCTATCAGGTTCCCTTGCTGCCGTTGCAGCCGGAAAACGCGCAATGAAGCGAACATACGGGGGTTCGTTTCGTGCATGGGCCGTGGCGTGCGCTGCACTGACGATGACGGTCGGTGCAGTGGCGGCGGACGCGCCCGCGTCCGGTGCGTCCGCGCCGGGCGTCGACATCAAGCCGGCCGAGCAACTGCTCTTCATGCAGCCTCATTTGAATGGCGTCGAGCCGCAGACCGAGCTTGATTATGCGGTGGATTATTCCGGGCCGCCGTCGAAGGTGAAGGATACGCTGCGCGTGCTTGTCATGAGTCCGGGCAACAGCAAGAACGATGCGCATGTGACGGATCGCACCGGCGATGTCAATGTGCCGGGCGGGCTGCCGTGCAATCCGGCGATCATCTATTTTCTCGAGCACGACGTTGCCGAGATGGAGCAACTGACGGGCGGTCAGCGGCGCTACTTCCAGCAGCGCGTGCGGATGGCGCTGGCGGCGGGTCCGGCGATCACGCCGGTGTCGAGCGAATCGCTTGGGCTCGGCAAGCATGAGAAGGCACGGCAGGTTGTTATACAGCCGTATTTGAACGATCCGAATGCAGAGCGGTTCGCCAAGTACACGGGCAAGCGGTATACGTTCGTCATGGCCGATGATGTGCCCGGGCAGTTGCTTTTGATTCGCACCGAAGTGCCGGGGGAAGGGAATGACTTTGCGCATCCTTTGCAGAAGGAGACGATCGCGTATCAGGGGACGCTCAAGAATATGAGTCAGCCGGGGAGCGCACCGGTGAAGCCCTCGAATGTGCCTCGGGCTAGTCGGTGATTTTTGTTTTTTTTTTTGTTGTTGCCGGATCCCGATTTCGCGGTGGTCTATTAGCACTGCCCCTGTGCGGGGCGGCAGTCACTTTCTTTGCTGCTGCAAAGAAAGTAACCAAAGAAAGCAGCTCGTTCAGGCCCGCGGTCACACGCAGTTTGGCCATGCTTGCCAGCCGTCGATGGCCCTCGCCTAAGTGTCGCCCTCAAAGGACCAATCGGGCTTGGCTCGCGCACGGTCTGACAAGCTAGTTGTTTCAGGGCACTGGTTCAGCACGAAAGAGCGTCGGCACAGCGCTGCGCGCTGCCGTTGGGTATGCGAGGGAAACCGTCGAGAAGAAGCGTACGCAGACCCGATTGACCCATCGGCCGCGTAGCGGGCCGGAGCTATTTGGTGCTGAACCAGTTTGTTCTGTGGTGCGATGTGTCGGACCGTGCGCGATCCAAGCCCCGCGAGACCTTCGAGGGCACTCGCTACAGCCGGGCCATTAGGCCAATCGCCTGTGCCGCGGCCGGCGTGAAGTGCTTAGGCTGGGGATAGCTGTTTCTTTGGTTACTTTCTTTGCAGCAGCAAAGAAAGTGACCCCCGCCCCGGGGAGGGGCAACGCAAATATACCGACACGAACACAGGCCACCCATAGAAGCCCAAGCCACCCATCGAAGCCCAAGCAAACCCACCTCCCCCAAAGCCCCTTGTGAACTTCATCCGTTCCCTAACCCTGCGCCAGCTGCAAATCTTCGTGATAGCCAGCCGCTGTCCGAGCTTCGCGCGCGCGGCCGAGGAACTGCACCTGACGCAACCCGCGGTATCGATGCAAATCCGCCAACTGGAAGAAGCCATCGGACTGCCCTTGTTCGAACGCGTCGCCCGTCGTCTCGCGCTGACGGAAGCCGGCGAAAAGCTATCGCATCACGCAACCCGCATACTGGGCGAAATAAAAGACGCCGAAGACGCGATGATGTCGCTCACGCAAGCCGACAGCGGCTCGATCGCGGTGAGCATCGTCAGCTCGGCGACCTACTTCGCGCCCAAGCTTCTCGCGCTCTACAGGCAGCAGTATCCAAAAGTCGACGTGCATTTCTCCGTCGGTAACCGCGAGACGCTTCTGCGTTTGCTGCAGGACAACGCGACCGACCTCGCCATCATGGGCCGGCCGCCGCCCGAACTCGGCACGACGGCCGAGCCGCTTGCCTATCATCCACATGTTATCGTCGCGCCGCTGTCGCATCCATTGCGTCACGCAAAGGCATTCGATCTCCAGGAACTCGCGAACGATACATTCCTCCTGCGCGAACCGGGCTCGGGCACGCGCGCGGTCGTGGAGCATGTTTTCAAGCAGAACCTTTTCGTGCCCGCGCGCAGCGTCACGCTCGGCAGCAACGAGACCATCAAACAGGCAGTAATGGCGGGAATGGGCGTGAGCCTCATCTCGCTGCACACGTTGTCGCTCGAATTGCGCACCGGTGAAATCGCCGTGCTCGACGTGAACGGCACGCCCGTCGAACGAACCTGGCAACTCGTGCACTCACGCTCGAAACAACTGTCGCCCACGTGTCTCGCGTTCCGCCGTTTTCTGCTCGAACACGCCGAACCGTTTCTGGAGCGCGAATACGCGCAGTTCGGTTTGCGCCGGCCCAGACGCCTCGCCGAAGCGGGCGGCGTCCGATGAGCGTCGCGCAGGCCTCACGTCTTGTCGCGTTCGTCATACTAATTGCATGCGCGACGATTGCGCGCGGCGAGACCGCGCTATCGGTCAGGCAGATCGCGCCGGGCAATTACGCGCATCGCGGTCACGACGATGTCGCGACACCCGAAAACGGCGGCGATATCGCGAACGTGGGCTTTATCGTCGGAACGCGTTGCGTCGCGGTAATCGATACGGGCGGCACGCTCGCCGAAGGCCGTGCGTTGCGCGCCGCAATACGCGCCGTCACACCGCTGCCGGTTTGTTATGTCATCAACACGCACATGCATCCGGATCACATCTTCGGCAATGCAGCGTTCAAGGGCGATCATCCGCAATTCGTCGGCAGCGCGGCGCTCGCGCAAGCCGAAGCCTCACGCGCGGACAACTACATGCGTGCGCTGATCCGCGAACTGGGCAGTGCGGCGGCGGGCAGCGAGATCGTCCCGCCGACAAAGACAATCGACGGCATCGGCACGCTCGACATCGGCGGACGCAGGCTCACGCTGCGCACATGGAAAACGGCCCATACCAACAACGATTTGACGGTATACGATGAGAAGAGCGGCACGTTGTGGACGGGCGATCTTTTGTTCGTGCGCTGCATTCCCGTCGTCGATGGGAGCGTGACCGGCTGGCTCGACGATATCGCGCGCATTCGCCAGATGAATCCGCGTCATGTCGTGCCGGGGCACGGTCCGCTCGATCCGCCGTGGCGGCAATCGCTCGACGCCGAGCACCGCTATCTCGCGGACCTGGCGCGCGATGTGCGTGCGGCCATCAGGAAGGGCGAAACGATCCAGCAGGCCGTCGACAGCATCGGCGTCGACGAGAAGGATGACTGGCTCCTCGTCGACATGTATCACCGTCGCAATGTGACGGCCGCTTATGCGGAGCTCGAGTGGGAGCAGTAGTGCAGCATTGGAGGGACATCATGAACACAGCATGGTCCGGCGCTCGCGCGATGTCGATAGCGAGCCTCGCCGCAGCGCTCTTCGCGCCATATGCCGCGCAAGCGGCGCAGCCCGACGACGATCCCGACAAGGTGGCGCGCTGGCTCGACTTCAAGGAAGGCACGTTCAAGGGCCGGGCGATCGATCCGCACGGCGACGCCGTCATCAAGCTCGACGCGCCCGCGCGCGCGGCGGACGCGTCCGTCGTGCCGATCGCGGTGAACGCGCAATTCCCGCAGACGCCCACGCATTACATCCGCAAGCTCTATCTTTTTATCGACGAGAACCCCGAGCCTTATGCGGGTTCGTTCGAGTTCACGCCGGAATCCGGACTCGCGACGATCGAGACGCGGGTGCGCGTGGAAGACTACACGTTCATGCGCGTGATCGCGGAGACGAACGACGGCAAGCTCTATAGCGCGATTCGCTTCGTGAAGGCATCGGGCGGCTGTTCCGCACCCGCCGACAAGGACGAGGACGCCGCCGAGCGCGCTGCCGGACAGGTCAAGATTCAGGCCGACGGGCAGGCCGTTGCGGGCAAGCCCGAGCTTGCGCAAGTGATGGTGCGCCATCCAAATCGCACCGGCATGGCGATGAATCAGGTCACGCGCAACTACGCGTCGGCATACTTCATTCGCAAGGTTTCCGTCACGTATGCGGATAAACCGGTGATGATCGCGAACGTCAATTTCTCGATCAGCGAGAACCCTAATTTCCGTTTCTATTTCGTGCCTTCCGGGACCGGCGAATTAAAGGCGCATATCGAGGATACGAAAAACAAGCAGTGGGAAGGCGCCGTGGCAGTGAGCGCGCAACCGGGCGGCGCGCAAACATCGGCGATGAAATGACGGCGTGCCGATTGCGGGCGCTCGTCTGCATGCTGCTCTTCGCATTGAGCACGCTCGCGCACGCGGCGATGAGCGGCATGCCCGCGCCCGTCGCGATCGCGCCGGGCGTGTACGCGTTCCTCGGCGACAACGATGCGGTCGCGCCCGCGAATCACGGCATCGTGTCGAACAACGGTTTCATCGTCGGGCAGGATGGCGTCACGGTGATCGACACAGGGTCGTCGTATCGCTATGGCCGCGCGATGATCGAAGCGATCCGCAAGGTCACGCCGTTACCGGTGAAGCTCGTCATCATCACGCATCAGGCACCCGAGTTCGTGTTCGGTGCGGCCGCGTTCCGTGACGACGACGTGCCGATCCTCGCACACGCGCGCGCCGCACAACTGATTCGCGAGCGCTGCTCGATCTGCCTCGCGAATCTGCGCAAGACCCTCGGCGAAGATGAAATGGCCGGCTCGCGCGTCACGGTGCCCGATAAAACGGTGAACGGCACGACGGAAATCGAGAGCGGCGGGCGCAAGCTGCAACTGCTGCACTTCGGGCCCGCGAGCACGCCCGGCGATCTCGCCGTGCTCGATACGCAAACCGGCGTGCTTTTCGCGGGCGGGCTCGTCTCGAACGGACGCATACCCGAATTGCGCAACGAGCAGATTCCCGGCTGGCTCGCCGCGCTGGAGAATCTGCATGCGCTCGACCTGAAGATGGTCGTTCCCGGCTTCGGCGCGCCATTGCGCGGCGACGACATCATGCGCACGGGCGATTATCTTCGCGAGCTGGATGTGTCCGTAAAGCGTGCCTACAAGAGCGGCATCGGTCTCACCGAGGCAATGCACACCGTGCAGGTGCCCGCGTTCAAGGACTACAAGCTCTATGCGATCGCGCAGCCGCAGAACGTGCAGCGCATCTATCTTCAACTCGAAAAGCAGTGACGCGTTGACGCAAGCCTTCTTCTAACGCCGTACAACCACCAGGAGACACCACGATGGCCCAGCTCGTAGCGCTATACAAGCACCCGTCCGACAAGAAAGCATTCGACGAATACTATGCTTCGACCCATGCGCCGCTCGCGAAGACGCTGCCGGGCTTGCGGCGCTACGAGATCAGCACGGGGCCGGTCGTGGCGGCGTCGGGCGATTCGCCCTATCACCTCGTCGCGCTATTGCAGTTCGATTCGCTCGAAGCCATTCAGACCGCGCTTGGCTCGCCCGAAGGCCAAAAGACCGCCGGCGATCTCGCGAACTTCGCGCAGGCCGGCGTCGAGCTATTGATGTTCGATTCGAAAGAAGCCTGACACTGCTTACGCCTTCGGGGACGCGCGCGCGTCTCCGAAGCGCCTCGTCTTTCCTCAGTCTAATTCCCGAAATCCAAGACCCGCATCGTTGATGGGGATGCTGCACGGTTTTGTATGCATCGATACAATACGTTCTGTATCGACCGATATAAAACGTCGGTTCCTTCAATTCGATGGAGCAGGGCTATGGCGCGACCGCGCAATTTCGACGAGGACAGCGTGCTTGATGCCGTTGCCGAAGCGTTCTGGACGCATGGCTACGAAGGCACGTCCACGCGTGACCTCGTGCAGTACACGGGCCTTACGCAGCCGAGTCTCTATAACGCTTTCGGCGACAAGCGCGCGCTCTTTCTGCGTGCGCTCGATCACTATCTCGAACACACCCTGCGCGAGCGCATCCAGCGGCTCGAATCGTCGATGACGCCTGACCGGGCCATTACCGCGTTCTTTCGCGAGATCGTCGAGCGTTCCGTGTCGGACGAACATCGGCGGGGCTGCATGCTGGTCAATGCGGCGCTCGGCGCATCGCCGGAAGACGATGAGTTTCGCGAACTCATCGCCGAGGAGATCGCGCTGATGCGAGCGTTCTTCGAGCGCTGCATGAAGGCCGGCCTGAAGAGCGGCGTTATCGAGCGCGTGATGTCCGCCGACGCGGCCGCCACCAGCCTCCTCGCCGTGCTGCTCGGCGTGCGCGTGCTGGCGCGCGTCGATCCGAAGCCCGCGTTGCTGAGCAATGCCGTCGGGCCGACGCTGGCGATGCTCAAGCTGCCGCCGCTCGGTCTCACCGCCGGCAAGCGCTGAACCCCTCGCATCTTTCACGTCACTTTGTCCGGTCGCGTGCAAACGCAACGCGCCGCAGGAGTCGTCACCATGTCGGATCAAACGATATCGGCCATTCGCGCCGACCAGCACACTTCACTCGATGCCCGCGCGTTATTCGCGATGCTCGCGGGCTTCTGCGCGAGTCTCGTCGCGATCGGCCTTGCGCGCTTCGCTTATACGCCGCTCATTCCGCCGCTCATCGAGGCGCACTGGTTCACGTCGTCGCAGGCGGTGACGCTCGGCGCCGCGAATTTCGCGGGATATCTGGCGGGCGCGCTTATCGGCCGCGCGATTGCCAAAGCGCTCAGCAATCGTCACGCGCTACGCCTTTTGATGGCGATCGCAACAGCCGCGTTCTTCGCATGCGCGTTTCCGTTGTCGATCGCATGGTTCTTCGCGTGGCGCTTTCTGTCGGGCCTGTCGGGCGGCGCGATCATGGTGCTCGTCGCGACCACGATCCTGCCGCATATCCCGGTCGCGCGTCGCGGCTTCGCGAGCGGCATGATCTTCATCGGGCTGGGCTTTGGCATCGCGGCATCGGGCACGCTGATTCCGAAGCTCCTGCATCACGGCCTGCACGACACATGGATGGGTCTGGGCATTTTCTCGCTCGCACTGACCGCGATTGCCTGGTTCGGCTGGCCCGCATCGAATCCTCCCGCCGTGGCTGCGCAAGCCGCGACGACACAAACGGATGCGCACGGCGGCACGCGTCTGCGGCTCCTGTACGCGCAATACGCTGCGAACGCGCTCGGCCTCGTGCCCGTGATGATCCTGCTCGTCGATTGCATCGCGCGTGGTTATGGCCGTGGCGCCGATGTAGGCGCGAGCTATTGGGTGCTGTATGGCGTGGCCGCGATCTTCGGGCCGCTGATCTGCGGCAATGCGGGCGATCGTTTCAGCTTCGGCATGGCTTATCGTTTCGCGTTGGCGTTGCAGGCGTGCGCGGTGGCGTTGCTGGCTTTATCCGCGAACCCATATGTGATCGGCGCCGCAACAGTCGCGCTCGGCATTTCGACGACGGGCATCGTGCCGCTCGCGCTCGGCCGCGTGCATGAACTCCTGCCGCACGATCATGCCGAGCAGCGCGCGGCGTGGAGCCGGGCGACATCGGCATTCGCGCTGTGCCAGGCGCTCGCGGGCTATGGCTATTCGTTCCTGTTCTCGCATACGCATAACAACTACGCGCTGATCTTTGCGTGCGGAGCGTTTGCGCTGGCGGTCGCGTTCGTTGCGGATCTCGTCGTGAATCGCAGGCGCGCCGAAGCCTAATCGATGCGGCCGGAGGACGAATCGCCGGAGTCCTCTTCCGGATCCGCTACGCTCAGGTCTTCGCGCCGATGGTTGATCACGAGAAATACGCTCATCAATACGAGAAACGCGACGACGAGCATCGCGGCATTGATGAGCACGCGCTCATAGCCGAGTTCGGCTACGTTGATGAACGGATAGGGATAGAAGTCGGAGAGACTTCCGCGCCAAAGCGTGATGCAAAGATAAGAAAGCGGATAGACCAGCCAGAGCGCACATCGTCGCAATGACAGATGAAAGCGCGGCACGAACAAGAACCAGTACAAGGCTGCGAGCGCCGGCACGAGCGTGTGCAGCGATTCGTTGACGAGCGCGCGATAACCCGATGGTGTCCAGAGATATCGCAGCAACGCGTTATAGGCGATGCCGACGAACACGATATATACGACGACCGCCGTCACGACAGTCGGTTTTCGAAACAATCGCGCGATGGGGAATTGCGCACGTGTCGCGACGCACGTGAAGCAAAGCGCGGTCAGCAGCACCGTGAGGTTCGTCAGATAGCTGCTCATGCGGGCGATGCCGTCGAACACAGTGAAGCCGCGATGGACCACACGCGCGATGGTGATGTCCACTTGCGCGGCGAACGCGAGCCACGCGATCATCGCGATGGCTGCCGCGACCGCGAGCGATGCGGTGCTCGGTGTGTGAAGCGGCAAGTCGGGCTCTTGCCGGGGAGGTTGGGCGGGTGCTTTCGACATGACGCCCATTTTACGTGTCGGGCGATCATGAGCGGCAATGCAAAAGCTCGCGTCGGCGGCGTTCAATTCAGTAAATTCCTATATTTGGCGATGTTACTCGCACGGTAATTTTCGGGCTGTCCAGGGGGTTCGCTTGGATAGTGGGAAGAAGACGTTGAACTGGATTCCCTTCGGACTAAGCGTTATAAGCTCAGACACCGGTCACAACAAGCCCAGCCCGCGTGCTGGGTTCGTTATCAAGGAACGGCTGGCAGTGGTGTGATGATCTCTTGCCGTGCTGGACGAGCACGCAGACGCAGAGATCTACGGGAAGCCTGCTTGTTCAATCCGCCGCGCCGGCGAACCTGATCCAACGACGCAGCGCAGACGTAGTCCGATGCGACCGCAACGACGTAGGCCGTTCACGCCCGAGCAACTGGATTGCCGAAGCTCACTACTTTTGGCGTGCTCTCAGCACGCTCTATGAAATATATGAACCAAGATTGCGCAGTGGTGCGTCGGCGTATTTCGCTCGTGGTGCCTTTTCATAACGAAGCCGCGGTGATTAGCCAGTTTTTCGTTTCTGTCACTTCTGTATTGCGCGGTCTGAAAGACGTGGATTACGAAATTGTTTGCGTCAACGATGGCAGTACCGACACCACCCTCGATATGTTGCTGATGGCTTGCAAGCACGATCGGCATGTACTCGTCGTGGATTTGTCGCGAAACTTTGGTAAGGAGGCTGCGTTGACCGCGGGCATCGATGCCGCGACCGGCGATGCGGTGATTCCCTTCGACGCGGATCTGCAAGATCCGCCCGAAGTCATCCCTCGACTTGTCGAGCGATGGCGAGAAGGCTACGACGTGGTGCTCGCGAAGCGCGCCGAACGCAACACGGACACTTGGACCAAGCGCGGCACTGCAATGCTGTTCTATCGCGTTCACAACGCTATTTCCGAGACGCTGATTCCTAACGATGCAGGCGATTTCCGGTTGATGTCGAGGAACGTTGTAGAAGCCCTTAAGCAACTGCCGGAAAATCGGCGATTCATGAAGGGCCTCTTCGCCTGGGTGGGCTTTCGCACGACGCAGATCGAATACGTCCGCCTTTCCCGTGCAGCGGGAAAAACGAAATTCTCGGCCTGGAAACTGTGGAATTTTGCGCTCGAAGGACTCACGAGCTTTGGCACATTGCCGCTGCGTGTCTGGACATATATCGGCGGCGCTACCGCTTCTTTTGCAATTCTCTACGCGCTTTATCTAACTCTGCGCACGCTGCTTCGCGGCGTTGATGTTCCCGGTTATGCATCCATTATCACGGCGGTGTTGTTTCTCGGTGGCGCACAACTCGTGGGAATTGGCGTGATTGGCGAATATGTCGGCCGCATTTACATGGAAGCGAAACGACGCCCTGTCTATATCGTGCGCAAGGTCTACGGGTCGAACGGCTCGTGACATTTCGCGTTCGCAATACGCGAGCACCGCGCCTGACGATTCAGCGCATATCCCCGAACCATATATCTCCGATGTCAGACACTACACTCGTCCGGCCCAAGGCTGCCACCTCGGCAATATCCATTACTGATGATGGCCGCACTCGACACCTCATCTGGTTGCTGCCTGTTCACGCGATCGTCTGGATCATCTGCGCGTGGCTTTCTCGCGGCAATCTCGACACTCAGGGCGACATGGTCGAGAACTACGTGTGGGGTATCGAATGGCAGGCCGGCTACGCCAAGCACCCGCCGCTATTCGCGTGGATCACGGCCGCATGGTTCCGCGTCTTTCCACACACGGACATTGCCTATTTCGCGCTTTCAGCAGTCAATGCGATGATTGGCCTCCTCGGCATCGTCGCGCTGTCGCGGCGCTTCGTACCGCGCAGGCTTGCCGTCATCGCGGGGCTCGCGATGGCCGTCTCGCCGCTCTACTCGAACCTCGCGATCAAGTTCAACGCAAACTCGGTGCTGCTCTCGGTGTGGCCGTGGACCGCTTACTTTTTCGTGCGCTTCATGCAGACGCGCAGTTGGCTGGCGGCGATTGCAGTCGGAGTGCTGGCGGCCGCCGCAGTGCTCGGCAAGTACTTTTCGATCGTGCTGCTGATCGCGCTGTTCGTCGCGATGCTTGCGCGGCCGGCCTGGCGTGCACGCTTTTTTGACTGGCGCGTGCTACTGGTCGCGGCGGCAGGTGCGGTCGTGCTGGCACCGCACATTCACTGGCTCATAATCAATCACTTCCCGACCTTCAATTACGCTAACGAACGTACTGGTGGCTCATTTCTGGCCGCAGCGGCGCGTTTCGGCGTCTATACGCTCGCGCAGATTGGCTATCTTGCGCTGAGCTTTGTCGTGACGCTCGTGCTGGTGCGTGAGCGACGAGGTGAGGCTGCCCGGCTGATGGCCGCGAGCGTCGCGAAGCCTACGCTCAACCCGGACCTCTGGTGGCTCGCCCTCGGCCCCCTCATTGTCGTAGGCATGATCGCCGTTCTGTCCAGAACACAAATGGCTTCGGTATGGGGCATGGCGCAATGGTTCGCCATCGTGCCCATGTGGCTGGCCGTTCTGGACCGCGCCGGCTTCTCGTTCAGGCCTGAGCGGGCGGTTCGTACGCTCGCTTGCTACTGGCTGATCGTGTTCGTAGCCGCGTCTGCAATCGGCTACATTGGTGCGCTCCGCAACACCGACGATGCCGCCGAACCACGTGCGGAACTCGCCGAAGCGGCGCACTTCATGTGGAAGCAGCGCTTCCAGCACGAGATTCCCGTGGTGGCAGGTTCGGGCCATGAAGCGCAATCGATCGCCTTCTACAGTGACGGCAACACCCGCTACTGGGACATGTCGAAGCCCGCAACGACACCTTGGTTGAACATGGCGGACCTGAAGCGGCGCGGCGCGCTATTCGTCTGCAGTGAACTCGATGCGCCATGTATAGATGAATCCAAAAAGATAACCGGCGCGATGCCAGTCAGTGTCGCCGTCAGCAAGCACGCGTGGAGACGCTCGCTGCCGGCGCGACATTACCTTCTGTTCGTCCTGACACCGCTTCACTGACCGCAACCCCGCCAATCATCCCAGCTTGACCGCCGCATCCCGCAACGCCGTGCGCAACCCTTCCTCGACTACCGGATGATAGAAAGGCATCCGCAGCATTTCATCGACCGTGAGCTTCATCTGCAAAGCCCACGCGAGCAAATGCGCGATATGTTCCGCATCCGGTCCGATCCATTCCGCGCCGACAAAACGGCGGCTCGCGCGATCGACATACACATGCATCAGCCCGCGATTTCTGAGCATCACGCGGCTGCGCCCCTGATCTTCGAAGCTCACTTCGCCCGTCACGAACGCGCCTTGCGTCAGGTCGGCGTGACGCGCTCCGACCATCGCGATGCCAGGGTCCGTAAACGCAATCGCAATCGGCGCGCGACGCTCGACCGGCGCGACATGCGGATAGCGCGCGGCGTTCGTACCCGCCGCACGACCTTCGTCGGCGGCTTCGTGAAGCAAGGGCAGCACGCCATTCGCATCGCCCGCGATGAATACCGGATGCGCGCCAGCCTGCAAGGTCAGCGGGTCATAGACAGGCGAACCATCGTCATCGAGTGCGAGTGACGTGTTTTGCAAGGCAAGCCCGCCGATATTGGGCTTGCGTCCCGCGGCCACGAGCACGTAATCGAACGTGTCTTCGATCAGTTCTCCCGCGCCGGATACATAGCGCAAGCGCACTTCATCGCCTTCGCGCGCGGCCGCTTCGACCTGCGCACGCGGTTCGAAATGAAACGCCTCGCTGAACACGCGTTCGGCATATCCGCGCACATCCGGATCGCTCAAAGGTCCGACGCGCCCACGCGCACCCAGCAACGATACGCGCACGCCCAGCCGCGCCAGCGCCTGACCGAGTTCCAGCCCGATAACGCCCGCGCCGATCACCGCGACGCGCTTCGGCAGGTCATCCCATGCGAACACGTCGTCGTTGATGACGGCGCGATCGCCGAGCGCGCGATACATCGCCGGCATGACCGGGCTCGATCCCGTCGCGATCACTACGCTTTTCGCGTGCACCTTCGTGTGCTCGCCCACCAGCAACAGGTTGTCGTCGATGAAACGCGCGTAGCCGGTGAGCTTGTCCGCTTCGGGCATTGCATCGACACCCGCGACGACGAAGCTCACGAAGCGATCGCGCTCACGCTTCACACGGGCCATCACCTCGCGCCCGTCGATGCGCACGGCGCCGTCGATATGCACACCGAATGCATCGGCGTGGGTTGCGTGGTGCGCGGCATCGGCGGCCGCGATGAGCAGCTTCGAAGGCATACAGCCTACGCGCGCACACGTCGTTCCGTGCGAGCCGCCTTCGATGAGAATTGCCGAAGCGCCCGCCGCCTTCGCCGCGCGATACGCGGAAAGCCCCGCGCTGCCTGCACCGATGATGGCGACATCCGTATGGATCGTGTTCATGATGTAGTCCCGAATGGTTGTTGCATTTGTCGCAATCATGACGCGCGGCACGCGAAACGCGAATACTCGTTCGGATCGATTTCCTGCTCAATCGTCTCAAACGATTCGCGCCGAAGTCATGTATTCATCTAGACGTCTCATGCGCGTCACCGTGTCGTCATCTTCGCTTCCTAGAATCTCCCGAACGTTTCAGCGCGCCCTTTGAGCGCGCCCATCGAGGGAAGCTATGGACGCAATTCGCATCGAGCGTCTCACCAAGACGTTCAGGAATGGCCGCAAGGCGCTCGACTCCGTCGATCTGCGCGTGGAGGAGGGCGAAATGGTCGCGCTCATCGGCGCTTCGGGATCCGGCAAGTCGACGCTGCTGCGGCATATCGCGGGCTTTACGGCATCCGACCCCGCGCCGTCGCACGTCACGCTGCTCGGCCGGCCGATCCAGCAGAACGGCAAGATCGTGCGCGAGGTGCGGTCGATTCGCCGCGACGTCGCCTTCGTGTTTCAGCAATTCAATCTCGTCGGACGCCTTTCCGTACTGACCAATGTGCTGATCGGCGCGTTGTCGCGCGTGTCGTTGTGGCGGCGTCTCGCGGGCCGTTTTCCGCGCGGCGAGCGTTCGCTTGCGATGGAATCGCTCAGCGCGATGGGCATCGGCGAGCACGCGTTCGAGCGCGCGAGCAATCTGTCCGGCGGCCAGCAGCAACGCGCGGCACTGGCCCGTGCGCTCGTGCAGCGCGCGCGCATCGTGCTCGCCGATGAACCGATCGCATCGCTTGATCCCGAGTCGGCGCGCCGCGTCATGGAACTGATGCAGACGCTCAACCGCGAGCACAGCCTGACGGTCGTCGTATCGCTGCATCAGATCGATGTCGCGATGAAATATTGCCCGCGCACGATCGCCCTGCGCGATGGCCGCGTCGTGTTCGACGGCGCGAGCGAGCGTCTCACGCCCGTCGTGCTGCGCGAGCTGTACGGCGCGTCGGCGGACGAACTGCTCGCGCAGCACAGCGCGTCGAGCGCGGACACGCGAGCTTCGCGGGCATTCGCATCGGCCGCGAGCGTCTGAGTTTCCAACCCAACATCAACCCTGGATCGCATCATGAAAACAGCCCGTTTCTTCCTGGCCGGCGCCGCGTTCGCGTCCTGCTTTCTGACGCAGACCGTTCATGCCGAAACGATCAACTTCGGCATCATCTCGTCGGATTCGTCCGCCGCGCTCAAAGGGCGCTGGCAGCCCCTCATCGACGATCTGAACAAGCAGACCGGCCTCGACGTGAAGGCGTATTTCGCGACCGACTACGCGGGCATCATCGAGGCGATGCGCTTCAACAAGGTGCAGATGGGCCACTTCGGCAATGCGTCGGCGATCGAAGCCGTCGATCGTTCGAATGGCGAAGTCTTCGCGAAAGTGAAGTACAAGAACGGCGAGGCGGGTTACTACTCGCTGCTCATCACGAACGTGAACAGCAAGTGGAAGTCGCTCGATCAGGTGCTGAAGAACTCGAAGGACATCAATCTCGGCTTCGGCGATCCGAACTCGACATCGGGGACGCTCGTGCCTTCGTACTATCTGTTCGCGAAGAACGGCATCAATCCGAAGAGCGCGTTCAAGAGCGTGCTGCCGTCGAGCCATGCGGCGAACATGCTGGCGGTCGCGAACGACAAGATCGATGTCGCGACCAATAGCACCGACATGCTCGACACCATCAGGACGCAACATCCGGCGCTGTATCCGAAGATCCGCGTGCTGTGGCAGTCGCCGCTGATTCCGTCCGACCCGCTCGTGTGGCGCCGCGATCTGCCGCAAGAAACGAAGGACAAGCTGAGCAACTTCTTCTACCACTACGCTGAAAAGGACCCGCGCGAGCAGGCGGTGATGGCGGCGATCTCGGGTTATTCGGGCTTCGCGGAGTCGTCGGACGCGCAGCTCGTGCCCATTCGTCGGATGGCGCTCTTCCAGAAGAAGGAGCAGGTGCAGAACGATGCGCTTCTCGACGCCGCCGACAAGCAGGCGAAGATCGCGGCGCTCGATCAGAAGATCGCCGCGCTCGACAGCACGGCGGCGAAGTAAATGAAGCCGCTCGACGTAGCCACGTTCGAGGCCGGCATCGTCCGTCCATTGCAGGCGAGCGCGCCCAAGCGCAGTTGGACGTCGATGCTCGGGTGGATCGTCGTGATCGCCGTGCTCGGATTGTCATGGAAGAGCGCCGACATGCGTCCGCTCGATCTGCTCGGCGCATCGGGCAACATGAGCCAGTTCGCGCGCGATTTCTTTCCGCCCGACTTCAGCGAATGGCGCACGTATGTGCATGAAATGAGTGTGACGCTTGCGGTCGCGGTGTGGGGCACGGCGCTCGCGCTGGTTTGCGCGGTGCCGTGCGGCTTGCTCTCGGCGCAGAACATCGCGCCGGTGTGGATCTCGCAGCCGGTGCGACGTCTGATGGACGCGTGCCGCGCGATCAACGAGATGGTCTTCGCGATGTTGTTCATCGTCGCGGTCGGGCTCGGGCCGTTCGCCGGCGTGCTCGCGCTGTGGGTGCATACGACCGGCGTGCTTGCCAAGCTATTCGCCGAAGCGGTCGAAGCTGTCGATTCGAGGCCGGCGGAAGGCGTGCGCGCAACGGGCGCGAGCAGTCTCGATGAAATCGTCTACGGCGTGCTCCCGCAAGTATTGCCGTTGTGGATCTCGTTCGCGCTGTATCGCTTCGAGTCGAACGTGCGTTCGGCGATGGTCGTCGGCATGGTCGGCGCGGGCGGGATCGGCGTGGTGCTGTATGAAGCGATCCGCTCGTTCAACTATGCGCAGACGGCGGCGGTGATATTGATCGTTATCCTAATTGTCTCGCTGATCGATCTCATCTCCGGCTGGGTGCGCGAGCGCGTGATCTGAACCGCTCATGAGCTTTCGATGCAAGCGCCGAGATCAGGCGCTCGCGTCGTTCCAACGGTTTCCCTTGCATACCTAACGGCAGCGCGTAGCGCAGTGCCGGAGCTCTTTGGCGCTGAACCAGCCTAAAACATCTAGCGTGTCAGACCGTGCGCGAGCCAAGCCCGGTAAGTCCTTCGAGGGCGACACTTAGGCGAGGTCCACGGGCGGCTGGCAAGCATGGCCAACGTGCGTGTGACCTCGGGCCTAAGCGAGCTGCTTTCTTTGCCTACTTTCTTTGCAGCAGCAAAGAAAGTAGGTGCCGCCCCGCACAGGGGCAACGCTAATAAACCAACACGAATACGGGATCCGGCGAAAACCCCTGAAGCGTGCGCGGCAAACCGAGCCAAGCAAAACTCTCCAATCCCAGCACGAATTTAGATCCCGCCCGTGTACGCGAGCACATCAAGAAATTGCGTCCCGGCATCGGCGAGCATACCGGAGTTATCGATCTTCACCACACGCGCATGCGATGGCAATTCAAACGCGGGGCGCCGTGCAAGACGCGCTTCGATCTGCCGCGCATCCTCGCGTCCGCGCCGCGCGAGCCGCGCGGCCAGAACCGAAGGCGTTGCATCGATATGCACGAAACGCGCGTCGGGATAACGCTCGAGCGCGAGTCCCGCATGCTGCCGCGAACCGTTCACCACGACGGGCATGCCGCGCGCGAGCCACGCATCCAGTTCGATGCCGATGCCATAGCGCAGCCCGAGACTGGTCCAATGCATCGCGAAGAGGCCGTATGAAAGCCTCGAAGTGAATTCGTCATGCGTAAGCGCGATATGGTTCTCGCCGTCCGCGACCGTGCGCGTGATGTAGCGGTGCGCGAACATCACGCGCGCGCCGATACGTTCGCGCGCGAAACCGAGCAGCGAGTCCTTGCCCGCGCCCGATGGTCCCATCACGTAGATCAACTTCGTGCTATCGACTTCGGTCATGCCACGTCCTGTGCGTTGTTGAACGGCAGGCGCTGCCATAACGTGAAGGGCGCGCCCGGCTCCGGTTCGATGAAAAGCGCCGCGCCATGCATCGGCAAGGGGCCGAGCATGTCGATGCGCCGCATCCATTCCGACACGATCGACGCGCGCGTGTTCGCATCGTCGAGTGAATCGGAGAGCGTCATGTGAAAGCGATACTCGTCGAACACATACGGATAGCCCCACGTGCGCAGAAGCTCGATTTGCCGCGCGCTCATGCCTTCCGCAATGCGCCGTTCAATGCTTTCACGCGAAGGTATTGCGCGCAGCGCGGAGAGGGCCTGCAGCGCACTGGCGGCGAGTGTGCGAAGCGTCGCCTCGTCGCTGGCCTCGGCGGGCCGCAGCGCGACGAACCGGCCCAGTTCGGCGGCCTTCACAGGCATCTCGAAGCGCTGCACGGAACTTGCCCATGCGAGTGCACAAGCGAGCACGTCCGCGAGTTCGATGCCGGGCGCCATGTGAAAGGGCGCGACGAGCGTCGCGTGCCAGCCGTATCGGCGCGGCGCGTGCGTCACGTCATAAGCGGCGGTTGCAATCTCGCGTCCGTTTTCGGGATCGCGCCCGAGCCATTCGCATCCCTCGCGCCACCACGCGGAGGACGCGGGCGGCGCGTAATAGAGCGCCACGCGCGGATGTCCGGCGACGCTCATCGATCGTGCTCGACCATCAACTGCACGCGATCCGCCGCGAAATGCGTGATGCCGTACTTGATCGGTACACCGTCCTCGTCGACGTCGACGTTTTCGACCCACAGCACCGGCTGCTGACGATTGATCTGCAAGCGACGCGCCACGTCCGACGAAGGCAGCACGCTGCCGATGCGGCTCCATTTGCGCGTGTAATCCTTCACGCCGAACTGCTCCAGCGCGGCGCTCACGCCGCCCGCCGCTTCGATGGTCGCGGGCAGGTCGTTGAAGCGCGTGGCCGGATACCAGCTGCGCGCATAGGTCATCGGGATGCCGTCGGAATCCTGGCGCGTCTCGATCTGATAGACGAGCGTGCCCGCTCGCACGCCGAGCGCTTTCGCGACGGCCGGATCCGCCTTCACGCGCTCCGAGCTCAGCACGACGCCTACCGACGTGAGCTTCTGGCGGCGCAGGTTCTCCGTGAAACGCGTGCGGCGCCCGATCTGATAGTCGATCGCGCCCGGCTGCACGAACGTGCCGCGCCCCTGCTCGACGCTGACGAGGCCCGTCGCGGCGAGCCGCAACATCGCGCGGCGCACCGTATGACGGTTCACGTCGAAGCGTTTGGCGAGCTCGGCCTCGCTCGGCAGACGCCCTTCGTCGCCGAAGCTCTTCGCGGCGATCTCGGCGGCGAGGATCTGCTCGATCTGCCGCCAGACCGCGACCCCCGCGCCGCGCTCGACCGCATGAAGAGGCGCGGCATTTTCGTTCGATGTCATTGCGCTGTCATTCCTGTCGGTTTGAATATCGATCTATCGAATTGTAGTGCCCAATTCGTGATGGAAATGTGAAAACCACACCACATGACCAAACGTCTAGACGACTAGATAAGATGACGAGTAGCATATGACAGTCAGATCCTTTCGAACATAGGGAAAGCGATGGGTAATTCAATGGAGTCGCGGGACGCTCGGGGTCGCCGCGAATGGATGGCGGTGCTGGCGCGCACGCCGCGCGATGCGCTGAAACAGGCGCTCGACGCCGCGCTCGAAGGGGCGAAGGCGCCTGAGTACGAGTGGCTGCGCGCGCCGGATATCGGGCTTGCGATGGTGCGCGGGCGCATCGGCGGCACGGGCGATGCGTTCAATCTCGGCGAAACGACCGTCACGCGAGCGACATTGCGACTGCGTACCGGTGACGGCAGCGCGCCGGTCGGCGTCGCCGTGCACATGGGCCGCGACAAGGAGCGCGCGACGCTCGCCGCGCTCGCCGACGCGCTCCTGCAAATGCCCCGCTATGCGGACACGTTGCAGACGCACCTGATCGAACCGCTGGCCGCGCGCATCGCCGATGAACGGCGTCGCAAAGAGGCCGAAGCGGCCGCGACCAGGGTCGAATTTTTCACGATGGTGAGAGGCGAATGATGAGAATCGACATGACCCGGCTCGTGCCGGGCTTCAACGACACGATCCACGACGCACAGCGCGTGTTCCGCGCGTTGCTGGATGCGTTGTCGCGTCCGGGCAGCATCGTCGCGATCGACGCCGCGCTGCCGGACAATCACGCGATGCGCGATGCGCTCGCCGGGCGCGTGCCGCTCGCCGCGTTCGCGTCCCTGCTCGCGCTGACGGATTATTCGACGCCGGTTTTCATCGAACACGAAGACGACGTGCTGGGCGATGCGCTGCGCTTCCACGCGAGCGCGTCACTGACACGCGATCGCCGCGAGGCCGCGTTCGCCTATATCGACGATGCGCGCGACATGCCTTCGCTCGACGCGTTCTCGCACGGCGATCCCGAAGCGCCCGAGGATGCCGCGACGCTCTTCATCCGCGTGCCCTCGCTGACAGAAGGCGAGCCGCTCGTGTGGCGCGGTCCGGGTATAGCACAGTCGCGCACGGTCGGCATAGCGGGCCTGTCGCGCGAGTTCTGGCGCGAGCGCGCGGCGCTCACCACGCTCTTTCCTTGCGGCATCGATTGCTACTTCGTCGCGGGCGGCTCGCTCGTCGGCCTGCCGCGTACGACGCACGTGGAGGTGAACTGATGTACGTCGCGGTCAAGGGTGGCGAACGCGCCATCGAACGTTCATGGGACGTGCTCGCGAAGCAGCGTCGCGGCGATCTCGCCGTGCCCGAGCTTTCCGTCGCGCAGATTCGCGAGCAGATGCGTCTTGCCGTCGCGCGCGTGATGACCGAAGGCTCGGTCTACGACGAAGACCTCGCCGCGCTCGCGATCAAGCAGGCCGCGGGCGATCTCGTCGAAGCGATCTTTCTGCTGCGCGCGTATCGCACGACATTGCCGCGCGTAGGCTACACGCTGCCGATCGATACGGAAGCGATGTGCGTCGAGCGTCGCATCTCGGCAGCGTTCAAGGATATCCCCGGCGGCCAGATGCTGGGCGGCACTTACGACTACACGCAGCGTCTGCTCGATTTCAGCCTGCTCGCCGAAGGCCAACAAGCTGGCGATGCACCTATCGCTGGTAAGGCAACCGAAGAAAGCGCGATGCCGCGCGTGCTCTCCATGCTCGACAGGGAAGGCCTGATCGAGCAGGAGCGCGCGCACGAGAACGCGCCGCCGCCGGGCGATCTGTCGCGCGAGCCGCTGTCGTTTCCCGCCAATCGTTCGACGCGCCTGCAAAACCTCGCGCGCGGCGACGAAGGATTTCTGCTTGCAATCGGCTATGCGACTCAGCGCGGCTACGCGCACAGTCATCCGTTCGCGGGCGAGATTCGTCACGGTGAAGTGGCGGTGGAAATGGTCGTCGATGAACTCGACTTCGCGGTCGAGATCGGCGAGATCGATGTCACCGAGTGTCAGATGATCAACCAGTTCGCGGGCAGCGGCGACGTGCCGCCGACCTTCACGCAAGGCTACGGCCTCGCCTTCGGTCATTCGGAGCGCAAGGCGATGGCCATGGCCCTCGTGGATCGCGCATTGCGCGCGGAAGAACTGGGCGAAACGATTGGTGCGCCCACGCAGGATCCCGAGTTCGTGCTGTATCACAGCGATAACGTGGAAGCGTCCGGTTTCGTGCAGCACCTTAAATTACCGCATTACGTCGATTTTCAGTCCGAGCTGGAACTGCTTCGCCGCCTGCGCGCGGCGCATCGCCCGTATGACAACAAGGAGAATGCGGCATGAACGCACTCACCGAAGGCTATAACTTCGCGTATCTCGACGAGCAGACCAAACGCATGATTCGCCGCGCGCTGCTCAAGGCGGTGGCGGTGCCGGGCTATCAGGTGCCGTTCGCGTCGCGCGAAATGCCGCTTCCGTATGGATGGGGCACGGGCGGCTTGCAGGTGACCTCCGCGATCATCGGCGAGCGCGATACGCTGAAGGTCATCGATCAGGGCTCCGACGAGACGACCAACGCGGTGAACATTCGCCGCTTCTTTGCGCGCACGGCCGGCGTGGCGACCACCACGCGCACGGCGGACGCGACCATCGTGCAGACCCGTCACCGCATTCCGGAGACGCCGCTGACGGACAAGCAGATCCTCGTCTATCAGGTGCCGATGCCCGAGCCGCTGTACCGGCTCGAACCGCGCGTGACGGAGTGCAGGAAGCTCCATGCGCTCGCGGACTACGGCCTCATCAACGTGAAATATTATGAGGATATCGTGCAGCACGGCAGCATCGCGAAAACCTACGACTATCCGGTGCTGGTGAACGACCGCTATCTGACATCGCCCTCGCCGATCCCGAAGTTCGACAATCCGAAGATGCACATGAACGCCGCATTGCAGCTTTTCGGCGCGGGCCGCGAACGGCGCATCTATGCGATTCCGCCTTATACGAAAGTGAGAAGTCTCGATTTCGAGGATCATCCCTTCAGCGTGCAGAAGTGGGAACATGCGTGCGCGCTGTGCGGTTCGCGCGAAAGCTTTCTCGACGAAATGATCGTCGACGATCAGGGCACGCGCATGTTCGTCTGCTCCGACAGCGACTACTGTCACAGCCGTCGCGACGATGAAGAGGTGACGCAATGAACGCACTGCTGAAAGCGACGCGACTCACGAAGCGTTATGACGGACGCGGCGGTTGTGTCGATGTCGATTGCGATGTCTATCCGGGCGAAGTGCTGTGCATCGTCGGCGAATCGGGCTCCGGCAAATCGACCTTGCTGAATGCGCTCGCGTTGCGCAGCGAGATCGACAGCGGTGCGCTCACGTACACCACGCGCGAAGGCGAGGCGCTCGATCTCCTGACGCTCACCGAAGCACGCAAGCGTCTTCTCTCGCGCACCGAGTGGGGCTTCGTGCACCAGAACGCACGCGATGGCCTGCGCCGCAACGTATCGGCGGGCGCGAACATCGGCGAGCCGCTGATGGCGATCGGCGCGCGCCACTATGGACGCCTGCGCGAAACGGCCACCGACTGGATGAGCCGCGTCGAACTGGATGCGGCGCGCATCGACGAATTGCCTTCGGCGTTTTCGGGCGGCATGCAACAGCGCCTGCAGATCGCGCGTAATCTGGTGACGGGCCCGCGCCTCGTGTTCATGGACGAGCCGACCGCCGGCCTCGATGTATCCGTGCAGGCGCGCCTGCTCGATCTGCTGCGCACGTTGACGAGCAAGCTGCATCTGGCCGCCGTGATCGTCACGCACGATATCGGTGTCGCGCGTCTGCTCGCGCATCGGCTGATGGTGATGAAAGACGGGCGCGTCGTCGAGAGTGGTCTCACGGACCAGGTGCTCGACGATCCGCAACATCCCTACACACAGACGCTCGTCGCGTCCGTGCTGCCCGTTTGAGGTGCGAGACATGACCATGAATGCCTTTGTCACGAACGACAAACTGATGCTCCAGGCGCGCGGCATCGAAAAGACCTTCACGCTGCATCAGCAGGGCGGCGTGCGTATCGCCGCGCTGTCGGGCGTCTCGCTCGATGTCGAACGCGGCGAATGTGTCGTGCTCGCGGGCGCATCCGGCGCGGGCAAGAGCACGTTCCTGCGCTGCATGTACGGCAACTATCTCGCGACGCGCGGCACCATCGCGATTCGTGACGATAGCCGCGCAGCCCGCCATATCGTGCTGACCGAAGCCGCGCCGCACGAGATCATCCGCTTGCGCAATACGACGATGGGCTACGTGAGCCAGTTCCTGCGCGCGATCCCGCGCGTTTCGTCGCTCGATCTCGTCGCGGAGCCGCTCGTGTCGCGCGGCGTGGACGAAGACGAAGCCCACGCTCGCGCAAGCGCATTGCTCGAACGCCTCAACGTGCCGCGACGTCTGTGGGCGCTCGCGCCCGCGACCTTCTCGGGCGGCGAGCAGCAGCGCGTGAATATCGCGCGCGGGCTGATCGCGGCGCATCCGCTTCTATTGCTCGATGAACCCACCGCGTCGCTCGATGCCGAGAACCGCGACGTGGTCGCCGATCTGATCGTCGAGGCGCGCGAGCAAGGCGCGGCGATCGTCGGCATCTTTCATGACGAGGACACGCGCGAGCGCGTCGCGACCCGCATTGTGCGGCTCGCGAGCGTCAATGGCGCATCCGTTCAAACCGATTCCGGAGTGTTGCAGACATGCTGATCAAGAATGCGCGCATCGTGACGCGCGACGAGGAGTTCATGGGCACCGTGCGTGTCGCGGACGGACACATCGCGGAGATCGCGCCGGGCAATACGGCGGCGCGCGAAGCCGTGGACTGGGAAGGCGATTATCTGCTGCCGGGTTTCGTCGAGCTGCACACGGACAACATCGAAAAGCATCTCACGCCGCGTCCGGGCGTGCTGTGGAACCACGAAGCGGCGATCATCATCCATGACGCGCAGGTGGCGTGCGCCGGGATCACGACCGTGTTCGATGCGCTCGGCGTCGGTTCGCGTCCGGAAGAGGGCGTGCGCGGCCGGGAGCTTCAGGTGCAATGCGCGAAGTCGATCGGCAAGTTCGTCGAGCGCGATCTCCTGCGCGCCGAACACTTCCTGCATCTGCGCTGCGAAGTGGGCACGACGGATGTCGTCGAAGTGTTCGATTCGCTGTCGTCTCATCCGCTTTTCAGGCTCGCGTCGGTGATGGATCACACGCCGGGGCAGCGGCAATGGCGGGACCACGAGAAGTGGCGCAAGTATCAGGAGCGTCACGGCAAGTGGAGCGACGAGCACACGAACAATATTCTCGCCGAGCTG
Source organism: Caballeronia sp. S22 (assembly GCF_964261745.1). Lineage (NCBI taxonomy): Bacteria > Pseudomonadati > Pseudomonadota > Betaproteobacteria > Burkholderiales > Burkholderiaceae > Caballeronia > Caballeronia sp. S22. The sequence goes on from NZ_OZ180036.1 coordinate 215,125, forward strand.
GCCGAACAGCAGGCACGTTATGCGGCGAAGCATCGCGCGGATATCGTCGAGCGTTGCAAGGGCTTGAACATCTCGCTCGCGAGTCACGACGACACGCTCGTCGAGCACGTCGAGGAAGCGGCGCGCGACGGCATCGCGCTCGCCGAATTTCCGACGACATTCGACGCGGCCCGCGCCGCGCGCGAGCACGGCATCGCGACGATCATGGGCGCGCCGAACGTCGTGCGCGGGGGTTCGCATTCGGGCAATGTGTCGGCGCTCGATCTGGCGCGCGAAGGGCTGCTCGACATTCTGTCGTCGGATTACGTGCCGTCGAGTCTGCTGATCGCCGTGTTCGATCTCGTGAGCAAGGCGGGCTGGTCGCTGCCGCGCGCGGTCGCGACGGTGTCGTGGACGCCGGCGCATGCGGCCGGTCTGACCGATCGCGGCGCCATCGCGACGGGCCTGCGCGCGGACCTCGTGCGCGTCGCGTCGGTGGACGGCGTGCAGGTGCCGCGCGAGACTTATCGCGCCGGACGCCGCGTGGCCTGACGCGCGGCGCTTCATTTCCTTCCCGACAGCCACACGTCAGCGCTTCGTCATACGCGGGTAAGCCCGCGTTGACGAAGCGCAAGCTTGTTCAGTATTGTCACACGCGAGTTCGCTATGTGAATCGGTGTTCGTCTAACGAACTTTTTGCACCGATTCCGCGCGATTGACCGGTGGCCGCGGCCCGCATCACAACGATAAAAACGCTTGCGGGAAGCGGTTTCAATTCCGGGATGCGACCTTTCCAGGCGCGCGCCCATCATTGAAAAGGGAATGAAGTGAGTAGAAGTCCTTCCGTGAACGTACAGACGTTCATCAACGATCATCCGTTCTCGCCGTTTCAGTGGCTCATCTTCGGGATGTGCTTCGTGATCGTCCTTCTGGATGGTTTCGATACCGCCGCGATCGGCTTCATTGCGCCTTCGCTCGTCACCGAATGGCAGATCAGCCGGCCGGCGCTCGCGCCTGTCCTGAGCGCGGCGCTCTTCGGGCTCGCCGCGGGCGCGCTGCTTTCCGGGCCGCTGTCGGACAAGCTCGGCCGCCGCGTGATGCTGCTTTCGTCGGTGCTGCTGTTCGGCGTCGCGTGTCTCGCGTCGTCGTTTTCCGCCGACATCACGCAACTGACGGCGCTGCGCTTCGTCACCGGCCTGGGGCTCGGCGCCGCCATGCCGAACGCCGTCACGATGATGGGCGAGTTCTGCCCCGACAACCGCCGCGCGACGCTCATCAACCTGATGTTCTGCGGCTTTCCGCTCGGCGCGGCTTTCGGCGGTTTTCTCGCCGCGTGGATGATTCCGCATTTCGGCTGGCGCAGCGTGCTGATGCTCGGCGGCGTCGCGCCGCTCGTGCTGTCGGTGCTGCTCATCGCGACGCTGCCGGAATCGGTGCGCTATATGGTGGCGAAGGCGAAGCCCGTCGAGAAGATTCGCGCGACGCTCGCGCGCATCTCGTCGGACGCCGCGCAGGCGGGCTCGTTCTTCATGACCGAAGCCGCGCCCGCCGCCGCCGGGCAGAGCGGCATGAGCGTGGTGCTGTCGCGCTCGTACATCGTCGGCTCGGTCATGCTGTGGCTCGCTTACTTCATGGGCCTCGTGATCTTCTATGCGTCGATCAACTGGATGCCGATCCTGCTCAAGGAATCCGGACTGACGCCGCAGAAAGCGACGCTCATCTCCGCGCTGTTCCCGCTCGGCGGCGTCGGCGCGGTGTTGTGCGGCGTGCTGATGGACAAGTTCAACGCGAACCGCATCATCGCGGCGTGCTATGCGCTGACCGCCGTGAGCGTGTATCTGATCGGTCAGGCGGTGGGCAACGTCGGCATGCTCGTGCTCGTCGTGTTCCTCGCGGGCGTGCTGATGAACACCGCGCAATCGTCGATGCCCGCGCTGGCCGCTGCGTTCTACCCGACGCAAGGACGCGGCACGGGCGTCGCGTGGATGCTGGGCATCGGGCGCTTCGGCGGCATCGCGGGATCGTTCCTCGTCGCCGAACTGGCGCGCCTGCACTTCAGCTTCGGCGCCATCTTCGCGACGATCGCGGTGGCGGGGCTGGTGTCGGCGGTTGCGCTGCTGATCAAGCAGGCCGCGCATCCGCAGACGGCGATGGCGAGCGATCTCAAGTCGACGGAGCCGGTCGGGCATTGACTCGATGCAGCACCGTGTAGGTCGTGGGCGCCCCGCGTGACTTCGGTCACGCGGGGCGTTTTCTTTTGTGCGGGCGCATTGCGACGCTGCCCGTACCCCTCAAGAACGCAATCCGCTTGCCGTTAATTTGCATACGGCTTTCGATTGCAGGGCCACGTTGCGCTCTCGCATGCAAACGTAAAACCGCCCGCGATCGCAAGCCGCAAAGCGAGCGCCTGCCCCGGCGCTTCCATCGGCTCCTTCAACCAGATCGTGAAAAAACTTTCCTTCAAGACCAAGCTCATGAGCACCGTGGGCTTCGTATGGCTCAGTCTGATTCTTCTGTGCGCGCTCAACGCGATCTCCACGAAACACTCACTGATGCGCAACCGTGAAAACGCGCTCGCCGAACAAGTTCAATCGGCGACGAGCGTGGTCAGGTTCTATGTCAAGCAGGCGCAAAGCGGCGCGTTGCCGGAGGAAGACGCGAAGAAGCTGGCGATCGCCAGCGTGCGCGCGATCCGCTACGGCACGAGCGGTTATCTCGGCATCCTCGATTCGAAGATGTTCCAGGTGCTGAACCCCGTGCGCCCGGATACGGAAAACAAGATCAACGATTTCGTCGATGCCACCGGCAAGCATTTCACCGGCGAAATCGTGAAGCACGGTCTCGACGGCTCGCATATCACGACCTATCTCTATCCGAAGCCCGGCGAGACCGAGCCGCTGCAAAAGCTCACCTACGGCGACTACGTGCGCGAATGGGACTGGCACGTCTACACGGGCGCGTATATCGACGATATCGACGCGGCCTTTCACGCGATCGTGCTCAAGTCGCTGCTGCTCATCGGCGTGATCGGCGCGGCGCTGACGTTGGCGATGACGCTCATCATCCGCGGCGTGCTGAAGAGCATCGGCGGCGATCCGCGCGACGTGTCGATCGTCTGCCAGCGCATCGCGGCGGGCGATCTCGCGCAGGCCGTGCAGGTTAAGCCGGGCGACGATTCGAGCCTCATGCATTCGATGCACACGATGCAGTCGCGCCTCACGCAGACGATCGCGCAGATCAAGCTCGTCGCGGACGGCATCACGGCGGCGTCGCGCGAAATCGCCGACGGCCATCACGATCTGTCGTCGCGTACGGAAGAGCAGGCGGCGTCGCTCGCGGAAACTGCATCGAGCATGGAAGAACTCACGTCGACCGTGCGCCTGAATTCCGACAACGCGGGGCAGGCGAGCGAGCTTGCGGCGAGCGCGTCATCGACGGTCGAAAGCGGCAGCGGTGTCGTGCTCGGCGTCGTCGCGACGATGGACAAGATCGCGGGCAGCTCGGAGAAGATCGTCGACATCATCGGCGTGATCGAAGGCATCGCGTTTCAGACCAACATTCTCGCGTTGAACGCGGCCGTCGAAGCGGCGCGCGCGGGCGAGCATGGGCGCGGCTTCGCGGTGGTCGCATCGGAAGTGCGGGCGCTTGCGCAACGTTGCGCGGCGGCGGCAAAGGACGTGAAGACGCTCATCGACGAATCGGTGACGAACGTCACGGCGGGGCAGGATCTCGCGCAGCAATCCGGCGATACGATGAAGCGGATTCTCACGTCCGTCACGCGCGTGAACGACATCATGAGCGAGATCTCGTCGGCGTCGTCGCAGCAGACGCAGGGCATCGAGCAAGTCGGAGTCGCGATCACACAGATGGACGCCGTCACGCAGCAGAACGCGGCGCTCGTCGAGCAGGCGACGGCCGCCGCCGCCGCGCTCGCCGTTCAGGCCGAGGAACTGAAGAACGCGGTCTCGGTGTTCAGAACCTGAACGCCTTTCATCGAGGACACACCGTTTGCGAATCGTCAGACCGTGGCATGTCGCGTGCTGACCCGTATGGTGCGAACCGGCCGCGGCGCGAGCGCCGCGGCCAGCAGGCAGATCAAGCCGCAAGCATCGCATTTTGCAAACCGCAAACAGGAGTGTCCGACATGAAACGTTTCGCCCTTTCCACCGCCGCTGGCGCTATTGCTCTCGTCTGTGCTTCCGCTTTCGCGCAGGACAATCCGCCGAGCTCGAACACGGGCCTGCAGGCCGGCGACAACGCGCAAACGACGACGCAGCACGCGCAGTCGAAGTCGCACAAGACCTCGCATTCGAAGAAGATGCAAAAGAGCGCGACGAGCGCGGGCCCGTCCACCGATCCGGGCGGCACCGCGACGCCGAGCGGTCCGGGCGCGCCGGTCAGCGCGAGCGGCTCGGGCAAGTAACGGCCGACGCGCGATGACATGAGGAACGGGACGCCGCGTGGCGTCCCGTTCGCTTGAGGCGCTTGCTCAACGCACGAAGGTGCCGAGACCGTCCTCGTCGTAATACTCCAGCGTCACGCGATCGCTCAGGAACGATACCTTCGAGATCGTGCCGGGATTCGCGTTCTCGTTGACGAGCGTGAACGTGAAAACATCGCCGTCCCAGTGCGAGAGCGGCAGGGTCATCGGACGCGGGCCGATGAGAATCGCGAGCGCGCCGCCCTGATCGACGACCTGAATCGGCCCGAAGTAATCGTTCTTGTACGTGCCGAGATACGTGGACATCGCACGCGCGGGCAGCGGCGACGCGGGCGGCGTAGCACCGACGAGCGAGCCGCTCGGCGCCGAAAGCGGCGCGAGCGCTTCGTTGTAGAGCGCGAACCAGTCACGCTGGATCGAGCCGTATTGCACGATATCGAAGAATTGCTGACCGAGCGCTTCCGGCACGCCGATCGGAAAAGCGTTCGTTAGCGCGACGATCGCGAGATTCGTCGACGGCACGACCATGAAGCTCGTCGCGCCGCCCGCGCTGAACGCGCCGGAATGACCGTACGACGCGCGCCCCGCACTCGTCTGCCCGACGTTGAATCCGTAGCCGTAATAGCCCGCGGGACTGCCGTTGCCGGGCGGCGAGCTTTGCACTTGCGCGGTGATCGCGGCGGTGAGCGCGGTTGCATCGACGACGCGATTGCCGTTGAAGACGCCGGTGCCGAGCATCATCGCGAGCCACTTCGCCATGTCGTTGACCGACGCGCTCACGCCGCCCGCGGGCGATTGCGCGTCGGGCATCGTCCCCAGTCCCTGCACCCACTGATTGCCGCGCCTGACGTGCCCGGTCGCGCGGTTCGCGCGCGCGATGAAGTCCGCATAACGCGAGCTCGTGCTCGTCATGCCGAGCGGCTTGTAGAGCATGTTTTCGGAGAGCGTCGCCCAGTCGATGCCCGCGGCCGCCGCCACGGACTCCGCCGCCGCCGTAAGCCCGAAGTTCGTGTAGAAGTACGAATGACGAAACGGATGCAAGGGCAGAAAGCGCAGCCGCTGCAGAACTTCCGTTTGCGAGTAGCCCATGTCTTCGAGCTTGTCGCCTGCGTGGTCGGGCAAGCCGGACTGATGCGAGTAAAGATCGCCGATGGTCACCGCCGCGCTCACGTCGTCCTTCGACAGCGTGAACCACGGCAGATGCGCGCGCACCGGCGTATTCCACGCGATGCCGCCCGCGCCGACCTGATGCGCGACGACCGAAGCGCCCACCGGCTTCGACATCGACGCGAGCTGAAACACGGTATCGGCATCGACGGCTTGTCCCGAACCGACGAGCCGTGTGCCGAAGCCTTTTGCATAGACGGTCTGCGTGCCGCGCACGACGGCGACGGCCATGCCGGGCACGCCGGTTTTGCTCAGCAGGTCGTTGGCGAGCGTGTCGAGCTGGGAGAGGGCTGCGTTGACTTGCGCGTCCGGCACGGGGCCGGTTTGCGTGCCGTTCGAAGGCGAGGCGTTGGCGTCATCGGAATCCGAACCGCCGCCGCACGCGGCGATCGTGCTGCACAGTGCCGCGCCCAGAAAGCGGCGGCGTCCCTCTGAAGGTCTCATACTCGCGTCTCCCCGATGTCGCGCACGGCGCGCGCAGAGCGGATTCTATATTGGAAACTATCCGTCAGGCGCGTGTCGTATGAAGGAAAGGGAGAGACTCGTCGTGCTCGCCGCCTTACTTTGCGAACAGCGACGACATGTCGGCGAACGCCTTGATCTCGACGGCATTGCCCGACGGATCGAGGAAGAACATCGTCGCCTGCTCGCCGACTTCGCCCTTGAAGCGCACATGCGGCTCGATGATGAAGCGCGTGCCCGCGGCGCGCAGCTTGTCGGCGAGTTCTTCCCATTGCGGAATCGACAGCACGACGCCGAAGTGGCGCACCGGCACGGCGTCGCCATCGACCGCGCTCGTCGAACGATGCCCGGCTTCCTCGGGCGCGAGATGCGCGACGATCTGATGCCCAAAGAAATCGAAATCGACCCAGGCGTCGGAGCTGCGGCCTTCCGGGCAGCCGAGCAATTCGCCATAGAACTCGCGCGCGGCGGCGAGACTGTGAACGGGGAACGCGAGGTGGAACGGCGGCATGGCGTGCTGGGTCGTGCTCATGGCGGTGAATCCTTTGATCGACGTGTGGGGAACGAGATCTCAGTGTATTGACAAATAAATGTGTTGAAAAACGATATATTGCGGGAGTCAGCCCCATTATTTTCGATGAATCGACATGCTGCGCGAACTTCAGACTTTCATCGCGGTGGCGCGCCACGGCACGTTTGCGGGCGCGGGCGCGCATATCGGCCTCACGCAATCGGCCGTGAGCGCGCAGATGCAGCGCCTCGAAGCGCATCTCGGCGTCACGCTGTTCGACCGCACCGGCCGTTCCGCGACGCTCAACAAGGCGGGCCGGCGCACGCTCGAACTCGCCGACGAACTCATCGCGCTGTACGCGCGTCTCGCCGAACCGGAAGGCGAGGACGGGCGCGGCGGCTCGCTTTCGGTGGGCGCGATCGCGTCGGCTCATGGGGCGCTGCTGCCTGACGCGATCGGCGCGTTCCGGCGCATGTTGCCCGCGTGGCGCATCCGGCTCGTGCCGGGCGTGTCGCTCAATCTGCTGGCGAGCGTCGATGCGGGCGAGATGGACATGGCCGTCATCATCCGCCCGCCGTTCTCGCTGCCGGCGGAACTGCGATGGCGCGCGCTCGTCGCGGAGCCGTTCGTGCTGCTCGCGCCCGCCGCGAAGAAGGGCGCTCACTGGCGCGAGCTGATCGAGTCGGAGCCGTTCATCCGATACGACCGGCGTTCCTTCGGCGGCCGGCAAGTGGACACGTTTCTGACGAAGCGCCGCATCGCGGTGCGCGACTCGATCGAAGTCGATGAACTGCCGGGCATCGCGCAACTGGTGGCGCGGGGCCTGGGCGTGGCGCTCGTGCCGGTGTCCGATGGCACCGGCGCATGGCCGCGCGGCGCGGTCGCGCTCGATCTCGGCGATGCCACGTTCCATCGCGAGATCGGTCTGGTCGAACGCGCGCGGCGCGTGCGTGCGGACGAACCGGATGCGGCGGCGCGGCTTGCCGGCTGCATCGTCGAGGCGGCGGAGCAGGGCGGGGCGAAGACGCCCGTCAAACGCGCACGCGGGCGCAACCCGGCGCGCGGCATCGCCTAGAATGCGTTGCAGACGCGTTTCCTTCGGTGGCTCCCATGGATGACGAGCGAAATATCGGCGACACGAGAACCCGCCTCGCGGATACGGCGCTGACGTTCGCGCAATCGGGCGCGCGTCGCGGGCAGGCGGCGCTCGCGTGGCTCGATCGCGTCGATCCGGGCACGCATCGGCGCATCAAGGGCTTGCGGCTCGTGACCGCGTACGGGCTCGCGGCGTCGCTCGGCGCGTTGCAGGACGTGACGCAGAGCGTGCCGCCGGGCGTGTCCGTCGGCGCGCTCGCGGGCGGCTTTGCGCTGTGGGCGAGCGTGTCGGAGGCGCGCACGACGCGCTTCGAGTCGAGCCGCGATCTGGCCGTTCTGTGCATCGCCGCTGCGTTCGGCGCGCTGACCTTTGCCCTGTTCGGTTCGACGTTTCGCGAGTTCGGGCGCGGCGGCGCCGAGCTGATTCTCGTGACGGGCGCATTCTTCGCGGGCTATCTGAAGCGTTTCGGGCTCGCGGGCGCGGGCATCGGCTCGCAGCTTTATATCGGGCAGCTTCTCGCCTACGGGATGGATCTCAGACCCGGCGATTCATCGGCGATCCTGATCGCGCTGCTGATCGGGATGCTCGCTGCCATCGTGCCGCGCGTATTGAGCGGGCCGGCGGAGCATCCGGCCTTGCTGCCGGCGCTCGCGTCCGAGCCGGCTTACGGGCGTCACGTGATATCGCCCGCAACCGCGATGGGCTTGCAGGCGGCGTGCGGCGCGCTCGTCGTCGTGGTGCTGAATCGCGCGTTCGGGCTGGCGGAATCGGCATGGGCGATCACGGCTTGCGTGTATGTCGTCGCGACATCGGCGGTCGGGACGGCGGAGCGCGTGCGGCGGCGCATCTACGGGACGCTCGTCGGGGTGCCGATCGGGATCGTGTGTCTGCCGCTCGCGGAGCACTGGCCGCTCGTGGTGTGGGCGTTGTCCGCGTTCGCGATGATCGTCTATGCGATGGCGTTGCCGGAGCGGTATGACATCGCGTGCGGGGCGTTCGCTTTCGTGCTCATCGTGACGATGGCCGCGAGTGGCGTGCATTCGGTGGAACTGCTGACGGCGCGGGCGTGGGAGACGCTTCTTGGCGGGGCGTTGGGGCTGGTTGCGTCGAGGGTTATCTTTCCGTTGCGAGTGGTGAGGGAGTGAGGGGTAGGCGTTGTCCCTATACGGGGCAGCAGTCACTTTCTATCAGCTGATTGCCGAGATGCCCACCTTGGAACTTGACCTCGACTATCTGATCGCCTTGATAACCGGCTTGACGCGAGGATCGTTGCAGAGTCGATCGCAACCGCCTTCGCATATCGGATACAGAGTTACTCCAAGCTGATGAATGTCCAGATTCCCGCTCGAATCGTGAGCTTCCTCTTCACTTAGAACGTGCGGCTCGATCCAGAAATTCTCTTCTCGTATGCCAAGCTGAGACAGATAGGTTTTGAGATTCTCTCCTCGTTTTTTCACAAGTTCTTCCGGATTTCTCTCGTGAACGTATGCCGCAGGTTGCACGACGCCTCGAATTTGTGTGTCCGGCCATTTACGGGCCTCGATTACCATCTCGGCGATTTTCACCCGGTCTGAATTTGGGATTTTTACCGAATTGAGGGGAATCCTGCTTTCCATGAATTCCAGAACCTGGCAACTTATCGCGCTGCCCGAAAACAGCAAAAGAGCAAGAAAGAGACTGGCTGATTTAGCGTTTAGTATTCTCATGAGACTTGGCTCATGCCCAGCGCCCAACGTGAACATCATCCCCTTGTAATCGCAAATTTCCCCGTCGTTACTGAGCTTGTCACCGACAACCGCAATTCGGCGCATCATGATCTGCCTCGGCGACATGTTTCGTTGTGCTTTGTTAATGTCACGTATCTCAACTCCGCCATATTGATCTGGATAACTAACGTATCTGATTTAAAGGCGGGCCGAAACAGGAAGACGTTACTTTTTGTCGGCGAAATTGCGCAAAGTTGACGCTTCCTGGATTCAAGCGGCGTGCGAGCAGGTGCCGCCCCTCAACGTTCCGCCACCTTCTCCAGCAACCGATCCAGCACCTCGAAATCCACCGGCTTCACCAGATGCGCATCGAACCCCGCCTGCGCCGAGCGCTCCTTGTCGCCCTCCTGCCCGAACCCCGTCATCGCGACCACCGTCGCACCCCCGACGAGCCGTTGCGAGCGCAACGTCCGCAGCACCGCATACCCATCCATATCCGGTAACGCCAGATCGAGCAGAATCAGCTCCGGCGGAAAATGCCGGACGACATCGATCCCTTCCTTGCCGTGATACGCGATGCGCACGTCATGCCCCTTCATCTGCAGCAGCATCGCGAGGCTGTCGGCCGAATCGCGGTTGTCGTCGATGACCACGATGCGCAAACCATCGCCCACGGCCTGCGTCGCATTCTGCGCGAGCACGCGATGCGGCCGCGGCGCATCGTCGTCGGAAGCGTAGGGCAGGCGCACCGTGAACGTGCTGCCCTGATTCGGCCCGCCGCTCGACGCGCTGATCGAGCCGCCATGCATCTCGACGATAGACCGGCACAGCGTAAGCCCGATACCGAGCCCCGCCTCGCCGGGATTCAGATAGTGATCTTCCTGCACGAAGAGATCGAAGATGGACGTGAGCCCCTTCTGCGAAATGCCGCGCCCCTTGTCGATCACCTTCAGCAAGAGCGCGCTCGTCTCGCATTCGATTTCAACGATGATCGTGCTCGCTCGCGGCGAGAACTTCGACGCGTTGTTCAACAGGTTCTGCACCACCTGCACGAGCCGCGTGCTGTCGCCCACGACATGCACCGGCGTCTGCGGCAGCTTCGTGACCACGCGCTGCGCGCGCTCGTCGGTGAACGGATGCACGAGCTCGATGCTGCGCGCGACGATATCGCTCACATCCACGCGCGCCATGCGCAGATCGATCTTGCCCGTGGTGATGCGGCCCATGTCGAGCAGATCGTCGACGAGCCGGCCGAGATGCGATGTCTGCCTGTCGATGATGTCGCGGCACGCAGCGACGCGCTGCGGCATGTCCGCTTCCATCTGCATCACGCCGATGGCATTGCGCACCGGCGCGAGCGGATTGCGCAACTCGTGCGCGAGCGTCGCAAGGAACTCGCTGATGCGCCGCGACGACACTTCGAGCTGTTCGAGGCGCTTGCGCTCGCTCATGTCGCGCGTGACCTTCGCGAAGCCGCGCAGCACGCGATGCTCGTCGTACACCGCCGTGATGATCACGTTCGCCCAGAAGAGCGAGCCGTCCTTGCGCACGCGCCAGCCTTCGTTTTCCACGCGTCCCGTGCGAATCGCGGTCTGCAGTTCGATCTCGGGAACGTTGGCCGCGAGATCCTCGGGGCAATAGAACGTCGAGAAGTGCTTGCCGAGAATCTCCGACGGCTGATAGCCCTTGATGCGCATCGCGCCCGTGTTCCAGCTCGCGATATGGCCGCCCGGATCGAGCATGAAGATCGCATAGTCGCTCACGCTTTCCACGAGCAGGCGAAAGCGCTCTTCCGACAGACGCAGCTTATCCTCCTCGGCACGCTTCGCAGTGAGATCGCGCGTGCACTTTGCGTAACCGATGATCTCGCCCTTCGTATTGCGCGCCGCAGTAATGACCACGTTCGCCCAGAACAGCGTGCCGTCCTTGCGCACGCGCCAGCCTTCATCCTCGAAGCGGCCGGTCGCGTACGCCTGCTTCAGCTCGTAATCGGGCCAGCCGCGCGCCACCGCTTCCGCCGGATAGAAACGCGACAGATGCTGGCCGATGATCTCTTGCGCCTCATAACCCTTGATCTTGCGCGCGCCCTTGTTCCAGCTCGTGATGCGGCCGCTCAAGTCGAGCATGAAAATCGCGCAGTCTTCGATCGCATCGACGAGCGCGTGATACTGCGAGTCGCTCAGCGCGTGCTCGATCGAAGCCGGGCCTGCGACGCCGAGCTCCGGGACGGCTGATCTCGATCTGGTCATGGTTAGGGTCGTCAGCGCAGCGGTGAAGTGATAGATCGCGGTTCGGCCTGGCTGACGCACGAGGGTGGACGTCTGCTGGACAAAGCCGTCCACACAGTTTACCCGCTGATGGCGTCGCGTACCGATACCTTTGTAACAAGCGGTCGCCAGCGGCGCCGTCACGGAAACGTCCCTTGACAGTGCGCGGCGTGGTTTATAGCTTTAATCATTTCATATCCGAAAGAGAGCCTCGCTCATCCGTCGGATTGCCCGCTCGACGCATCCAGCGAACTCCCGTCTGTCGTGCACCGCATCGACGTCTGCAAACGGAGGCTCTCATGGACCGTCGCCGCTTCCTCTCGCTGTCCACGTTCTATACCGTCGCGGCCGCCACCGGCACGCTCGCGGCCTGCCATTCGGGCGATCACGACGACGGCGGCAATCCCGGAAGCGGCGGTTCCACGCCGCCGCCGGCCGGCGCATTCGCGTTCCCGCAAGGCGTCGCGAGCGGCGATCCGCGTGACGTCTCGGCGGTATTCTGGACCCGTTGCGTCGCGAACGGGAGTAACGCGGCGACATCGCCGTCGCCCGTCGCGCTGACGCTGCAAGTGTCCGCGCAGCAGAACTTCGCGCAGCTCGTCGCCAGCGTGCCCTTGAGCGCCGTGCCGGATTACGACTTCACGGTGCGAACCAAGGTCACCGGCCTCGCCGCGAAGACGACGTACTACTACCGTTTCGTCGCGGGCAGCGACGTCAGCGTGACCGGCACGACGCGCACCGCGCCTGCCGCGAACGAAGCGATCTCGCAACTGCGCTTCGCATGGTTCGTGTGCCAGAACTGGAGCGCGAATCACTGGCAGGCGATGTCGCTCCTGGCCGCGGAAACCGATCTCGACTTCGTCGTGCATCTCGGCGATTACATCTACGAGGCGGGCTTTGCCTCGCAACCGGGCACCGTGGAGCCCGTGCATCCGGCGATCACGCTGCCGAGCGGCGGCACCTACGCGAATACGCTCGACGACTATCGCACGCTGTATCGCACGTATCGGGGCGACGCGCGTCTGCAGAACGTGCATGCGCGTTTTCCGGTCATCGCGATCTGGGACGATCACGAGTTCTCCGACGACTGCTGGCAGGATCACCAGACCTACACGAACGCGAACCTCCAGCAGACCGCGCGCCGCCGCAATGCGAATCAGGCGTGGGCGGAGTATCTGCCCGTCGACTGGGGCGACGTGTCGTTCGATCTCAACAACGCGGCCTACGACAACATCCGCATCTATCGCGACTTCCACTTCGGCTCGCTGATGCATCTCGTGATGACCGACGAGCGGCTTTATCGCGACGATCACGTCGTCAGCGAAGCGGCGATCGCGCAGGCGCTCGGGCACGATCCGGTCAACGGCAACGATCTCGTCGGCTCGCGCTATTTCGTGCCGCAGCCAGTGCTCGCGCAGTTCGAGGCAGCCGATACGCAGCGGCTCGGACGCGTGCCGTCGATCTTCGGTCCCGCGCAGACGCAATGGTGGAAGGACACGCTGAAGGCCTCCACGTCGATATGGAAAGTGTGGGGCAACGAAGTGATGATGAACCGCCTGTGGCTCGATCTCACGTCGATTGCGCCGGTGCCCGACAACGTCGTGTTCGTGCTCGACTGCGATGCGTGGGACGGCTATCCGTCGCACAAGGCGGACCTGATGTCGTTCGTGAAGGCTCAGAACATCACGAACCTCGTCGCGATCACGGGCGATCTGCACGCGTTCCAGGCGGGCATCGTGCGCGATGTGCCCGATCCCGCGAAGGGCACGCCGGTGATGATCGATCTGATGTCGGCGGGCATCAGCAGCCAGCCCTTCTTCGAGGACGTGAAGACGTATTCGGCGGGCATGCCGCTCGCTTCGCTGATCAGTTCTTCGGCGCTGTTCGACAGCTTCATCCGCCAGAACAATCCGGACATGCTGTACGCGGATCACGATGGCATCGGCTATGCATCCGCGACGGTCACGCCTACGCAATTCATCGCGATCTTCAACAAGGTGAAGTTTCTCAACGCCGACGGCACCGCGCCGCAAAGTCCGCTGCAAAAGCGCACGCGACTGACGATCAATGCGGGTGCGGTATCCGTCGCCGTCGAGGACAACATCTGAATACGCAACGCGCTCCATACATAAGGCATCGATCCATCCATTCCTATCCTTGCTTTTGAGGGGATTTCAACGCCTGTCCGCGCACGTAGACTGCGTGGACATTTCAGAAGGTCGTTTGCTGGCAGGCAGTGCAATGAGGCCGATTGAAGTGACCATGTGAAACCCTCAGGAGCACTATCATGACCGGCAATCTCAAAGGCATCATCTTCGTCGCGGCGCTCGCGGGCGCTTCCTATGCAATGGCGAGCGGCTATGGCCCCGCGCCGTACTACTCGCCGATGGATGGCGCGCCCATGTCGCAGCAAGGCATGAACATGCAGACCATCGCGCAGGACGCGCAGCAAAGCAACGATGCGAGCGTCGATAAATCGAAGCAGGACACCCCCCTCATGCAAGCGCAGGACTGAGTGCGGTTGCATGACTTCGCGTTCTGCCGGTCACGCCGGCGGGACGCGCTCGTGGGTCGAGCCTGTGGCAGGCAGTGCGAATGGGCCCATGAAGTGAATCTTGGAAACCCTCAGGAGCACTACCATGACAGGAAGACTCATCGGCATCGTCCTCGTTGCGGCGCTGATCGCCGGATGCTATGCGCTCGCGCGCGGCCACGGCCCCATGACGTACTACATGGACGACAACGCGCTGTTGTCGCGCTATCTCGCCGATACGGAAACGCTGGCAAGCGATAGCCAGCCCGCCAGCGCGAGCGTCGCGACGGTGAAGCACGAAAGCCCGCTGCTTCAATCGCAGGATTGAAGAGGCTCAGCGCTCGCCGAGCAGCGTGCGCAACATGCGGTCGGGATTCGCGAGAAACGCGCGCGTCACCTTGAAGTGCTCGGTGTCTTCATAGGCGACGCGCTCGATGCCGTTCGCGGTGAACTGATAGATCCACGCGTCGGGGTAAGCCATGAGGATCGGCGAATGCGTGGCGATGATGAATTGCGAATCGTCGTTGACGAGATCGTGGATGCGCGCGAGCGCGGCAAGCTGGCGTTGCGGCGACAGCGCGGCCTCGGGTTCGTCGAGCAGATAAAGCCCTTGTCCGCCGAAGCGCTCCATCAACAGCGTGAGAAACGACTCGCCGTGCGATTGCTCGTGCAGCGACTTGCCGCCGTATGACGAGATGATCGGCGGGCCGAAGCCGGGTTCGTCGTCGAGCTGTTCGATTTCCGTCGCTACGTTGAAGAAGCTTTCCGCGCGCAGAAAGAAGCCGTCGCGCGGCCGCTTGAATCCCTTAGCGATGCGCAGGTATTCATGCAGCGGCGAATGCGACACGCGCGTGCCGAAGCGAAAGTTCTTCGTGCCGCCCTCGGGATTGAAGCCCATCGAGACAGCGATCGCCTCCAGGAGCGTCGATTTGCCCGAGCCGTTTTCGCCGACGAGAAACGTGACCTTCCGATGCGGCTCCAAAGTGTCGAGCGCGCGCACGGCGGGCAGCGAAAACGGATAGGCGTCGAACGAAGGCGCCTTGTCGCGCAGCAGCGTGATACGGCTGATGAACTGGGTCGAGAGCATCGCCGCGCGTTTAGTGGAAGGCCTGATTCGCGGCGTTTTTCGCGGCATTCGACGCGCCGTCCGCGCCGACTTTCTCGACCGTTTCCTTCGCGCGTCCGATCTCGATCTTCGGCATGAACAGCATCGCGACGACGGTGCCGAGCGCGATCACGAACATCGCCGTGAAGGTCAGATGCAGCGAGTGATGCAGCACGAGACGGATCTCGTTGTTGGCCGCGAAGTCGCCGGGCACGGACGAAAGCAGTTGCTTCAACTGATCCGCGTGCACGGGCGGCAGTCCGTCCGTATGGACGAGGCCGTAGTTCTGCACCGCGCCGAACACGGCCGCGCCGAGCGTGTTGCCGAGATTGCGCGAGAACAGGTTCGATGCGGTCGCGCTGCCGCGTTCGTGCGGCTGCACGATTTCCTGAATCAGGATGAGACACGACACGCTCGTGATGCCCATGCCGAAGCCCAGCACCGCCGAGCCGACGCCCGCCCAGACCGGGCTCGATTGCGGACCGAGCAGCACGAACGGCAGCGCGCCGAGCGGAATGAACACCGGGCCGATCATCAGGAGACGCCGCAACCCGATGCGGCTGAACGAGCGCGACGTAAAGGTCGCGCCGCTCGGCCAGCCAATCATCATCATCGTGAGCGCGAGGCCCGCTTCCACCGGCGTGCGATGCATCACGCCCTGCACGTACATCGGCAGGAACGTGGTGAGGCCCATCATCGCCATGCCGGCGAGCAGGGTCGCGACGTTGCTCGCCGCGATCGGCCGATGCGACCACAGGCCGAACGAGATCATCGGATCGGCGGCGCGGCGCTCCTGAACCACGAAGCACACGCTGGCGAGCACCAGCACGGCGATCTCGGTGGCCACGCGTGCATTGCCCGCGTGGCCGGCGTCGGTGAGCGTCATCATCAGCGCGGCGACGGCCGTGGTGAAGAAGAACGCGCCCGCGAAGTCGATCGCCGGGCGGCCGTGGCGCTTTTCCTCGTGAAGGAACAGGATGAAGAGCAGGGCGGCCAGAATGCCGATCGGCACGTTGATCCAGAAAATCCACGCCCACGAGAACTGGCGGATCAGAAGGCCGCCGACCATCGGGCCGAGCACGGCGGACACGGCCCAGACGCTCGCGAGATAGCCCTGCACCTTGCCGCGCTCACGCGCCGGATAGAGATCGCCGACCACCGTCAGCGCGACCGGCAGGATCGCCCCCGCGCCGACGCCCTGGATCAGCCGGAACACGATCATCGCGGGCATCGACCAGGCGAAACCCGCGAGCACCGAGCCGATCAGAAAGATCGCGATGCCCGCGAGGATCGCCGGCTTGCGGCCGTACAGGTCCGCGAGCTTGCCGAACACCACCGTGAGCGCCGTCTGCGTGAGCAGGAACGACGAGAACACCCAGCTATAGAGATTGAGGCCGCCGAGCTGCGTCGCGATTTGCGGCATCGCAGTCGAGACGATGGTGGCTTCGATCGCGACCATGGCCATCGAGGCCATGACCGCTGCAATGACGAGGGGACGAACGGTTTTTCTGGTCTGTGACATGCGGTGATGGAATGGCATATCGCGCGCCGCGCGGATCGAAGAACGATGCGCGCAAGCGGGCCATGCTCGAAAGATGGAGATGCGGCGGCGACGCTCAGGCTTGCGGAATCCTTGCAGCCGAAGCAATGTCGCCGATGAATAAGCGCCGGATGCAATGTTATCCCGCCACGGGAATCGTTGCTCGACGAAGCGCGCGGCGCGCTCATTCAACGCTAATTCTTCGCGCCTACGCTTCTTTACGTGGACGGGCGGCACGCTTCCCCGGCACTTCGCGGCCCGCTCCACGTTTCTCGACTCTCCTCAGCCCCTGGCGTCGGCCGTCATCGGACCGACGCCTTTTTTCTTCCGCGCGCTCAAGACGCAACGGTCACGCACATGTCGTCTTTCAGACCGAAATCTCCGGCAATGTCGCCTAAAATCGAACGGACTGTTGAATCGCCCCGTTCCTTTCCGAAGCGGCGGACCCGAATGATCAAATCACTGAAGAATCAACTCGTCGTCGCGCTCGGGCTGCTCGTGAGCGTGATCGGCGTCGTGCAGGGCGTGAGTTCGTATCAGTTGAGTCAGACCGGCATGAGCGCGCTGCTCGACATGCGGCTCGAACAGGTGGCGGCCCGTCTGCGCGAGGGACTCGCCGAAAGCCTGCCGAAGAATCCTTCACGCGGAACGCAGGACGAGCGCGACGTGGTCGCCGTCGTGTGGAAGCCCGGCGAGGACGTGCCGTTCCGCACCACCGACCCGTCGCTGCATTTTCCGCGTGACGCGCAGCCGGGCTTTTCCGGCGTCGACGTCAACGACGAGCACTGGCGCATCTTCACGCGCCAGGAGCCGACCATGACGATTCAGGTCGCCCAACGTTCGTCCGTGCGCCGCGAGATCACGCAGGAAGCGGCGACGCAAACGCTCTGGCCGATCGCCGTCCTGCTGCCGCTCGTGTGGATCGCGGTCGCGCTCGTCGTGCGGCGCTCGCTGCGTCAGCTGAACGAGCTCGGCGCGGAGGTGCAGGCCATCGACATGGGTCATCTGCAACCGCTGCCGACGGTCGGCGTGCCCACGGAGATCGAGCCTTTCATCCATTCGATCAACACGATGATCGAGCGCCTCGCGACATCGATCGAAAAGGAGCGCAAGTTCATCGCCGACGCCGCGCACGAACTGCGCACGCCGCTCACCGCGCTTCAGCTTCAGGCCGACAATCTCGCGCCGCATATCGTCGCCGGCAATCAGGAGCGCTTTCAGGAACTGCGCAAGGGCATCGCGCGCAGCGGCAAGCTCATCGCGCAACTGTTGCGGCTCGCGCGCGCCGATGCGCCCGTGAACGGCGCGCCGCTTGCACGCGTGGAGCTGTCGGAAGTGGTGACCGACGCCGTCGCCGACGTGCTGCCGATCGCCATCGCGCGCGGCATGGACATCGGCGCGGAGGAAATGGTGAATGCGCACGTGCGCGCGGTGGAGACGGACATCGGCATGGCGGTGAAGAATCTCGTGTCGAACGCGGTGCGCTATACGCCGGACGGCGGCACCATCGACCTGCGCATGCGGCGCGACGGCGACATGGTGTGGATCGATGTGGTCGACAACGGCCCGGGCATCGACGAAGCACTGCTGCCGCGCGTGTTCGACCGCTTCTTCCGTGCGAACCCGGACGTGGAGGGCAGCGGCCTCGGCTTGTCCATCGTGAAGGCGATCGCCGCGCGCTACGGCGGCGACGTCACGCTCAGAAACCGCGCCGACGGGCACTCGGGCATCGTCGCTTCGATCGGCTTTCCCGTCGAGGAAGTCACCGAAAACGCCGCGTTACCGGCATTAAACACATAAGGATTTGCGCGCGCTTTTGCGCCGATTACAATGCATTCGCTGCGTGGCGCGAAGTGATCGTCATCGATCGGAAAAGAATCGAAAAGACCGGTCGTGCGTTTCATATCCTTCGGCCGCATTCCGGGCGCGTGGCGCGCGCCATTCTCGCGACCCGCGAGGTGGAACATGCGAATTCTCCTGATCGAAGACGACGTGCAGATCGGCACGAGCCTCATGCGTGCGCTCAAGGACGCGGACTACGCCGTCGACTGGGTCCGCGACGGCAACGCGGGCCGCGAGGCGCTCGACGCCGCCGAATACACCGTGGTGCTGCTCGATCTCGGCCTGCCGGGCATGACGGGCATCGAGTTGCTGCGGCAGGCGCGCACGGCCGGCAATGCGACGCCGGTGCTGATCCTCACCGCGCGCGACGATGTCGACACACGCGTTCAGGGCCTCGACCTCGGCGCCGACGACTATCTGCTCAAGCCCTTCAACATGCCCGAACTGCTCGCGCGCATCCGCGCGGTGCTGCGGCGCAAGGCGGGCTACGCGGTCTCGCGCCTTGGCGACGATTCCATCTGCCTCAATCTCGATCAGCGCACGCTCACTTGCGGCGAGACCTCGGGCGTGCTCTCCGCGCGTGAATTCGCGCTGATGCACGCGCTGCTCGAACGCCCCGGCACGATCTTCTCGCGCGATCAACTGGAAGACCGCCTTTACGGCTGGGGCAAGGAAGTGGAGAGCAACGCGGTCGACGTGCTGATCCATTCGGTGCGCAAGAAGTTCGGCGCGGGCGTGATCCGCAACGTGCGCGGCCTCGGCTGGACCGTGATGCTCGGGCAGGCGGGCCGTGAGGAAGCCAAGTAGCGCACGTTGCATGAGCGGCGCGGCTCATGGCTGATCGTGGTGTCGCCCGAGCGCGCCGCAGAAGTACATGCTGTAGTCGTGATCCTGCGTTTCGACCTGGCGCATGCGGCGTTCGAGATCGGCGAGATCATTCGACGACGCGAGATAGGCGTCGCGGAGATCGTCCGTCGTGCGGATGGAGAAGAGGGTGTCGATGGACTGCGAAAGACGTTCAAACATGATGTGCTCCGGTCGTTGAAAGAAGGCCGGTAAGAGTGGGGCCGACGGAAAGCAGGTTATGCCCCGCGAATTAGAAAGGAATGAGAGCTCGGTCGAGCGTCTTCTCATGCGCGAATCCGCTCTTCGCATGACGAAGCGTTCGCCAACGCACCGTGAATCGGATCGCACTGCGGGCAGGCACTGCCGCGCCGCACCATCCCGTGCTATCGTGCTTTTATAGGGGTGACGTGCGGGTTTCCATGCGAAACGCCGTGCGTGATTCGCGTTCGTCGATCGTCTCTCGTGAAGGCCGCCATGAACGATGTGTCTCGTATCCTCAGTGCCCGCGACCGCGTCGAGTTGCTCTGCTGGCTCACGTGCGGCAGTCTCGGCGCGTATTACCTGAACGGCGACTGGCCGGCCGCCTCGTTTCACGTGCAGGCCGCGCACAAATGGCTCGACCGGCATCAGCGGCTCGCCGACTGGCTCACGGTCGCGAAGCTCGCCGCCATCGCACGCGAGATCGCCACGCAGCATTGCGCGATGCTCGAAGCGGACTGGGCGCGCGAAGCCGTCGAGGAAATTCTCGACAGTGAAGACCTCAACTATCAATCGGATGTCGTGCGGCAGGTGTTCGACGATTGCCGCCGCGCACTGGCAGAAAAGCGCACGCCGGAATGAGCCGGCAATCGTGCGCACTGGCAGGCTCTAGCGCGAATTACTGTATGGATGTACAGTAAGCCATTTTTATTGCCTGGCGGCACTGCCTCAGCATGTTCGGTGCGTTCGTTCCTGTCGATTTCGCTTTGAGCGCGTCTCGTCGCGCGGCGACACTCTGATCGCCGCAATGGACACGCCGTTTCCCGCAAACGCACCCGCACCGCGCCGCATCGCGCATCTAGACATGGATGCGTTCTTCGCATCGGTCGAACTCCTGCGCTATCCGGAACTGCGCGGCATGCCGGTCGTGGTCGGCGGCGGCCGCAGCGCCACGCCGGAAACGCTTGCCGACGGCTCGCGCCGATTCAGGCGTCTGCGCGACTACGCGGGGCGCGGCGTCGTGACCACGTCCACTTACGAGGCGCGCAAGTTCGGCGTCTTTTCCGCGATGGGCATGATGAAGGCCGCCCAGCTCGCGCCCGACGCGATCCTCCTGCCGACCGATTTCGAGTCCTATCGCCATTACTCGCGCCTGTTCAAGGCGGCCGTCGCGACATTTACAACGCAGATCGAGAATCGCGGCATCGACGAGATTTATATCGACGTCAGCGATCTTCCCGGTGAGCCGGCCGATATCGGCCAGCGGATGAAGGACGCCGTGCACGACGCGACCGGCCTTACGTGCTCCATCTGCATCGCGCCGAACAAGCTGCTCGCGAAGATCGGCTCCGAGCTCGACAAGCCGGACGGCCTCACCATCCTCACCATGGACGACCTGCCGACGCGCATCTGGCCGCTCGCCGCGCGCAAGGTGAACGGCATCGGCCCGAAGGCGAGCGAAAAGCTCGCGTCGCTCGGCATCGTGACGGTGGGCGATATCGCCGCCGCCGATCCCGGATTCCTGCAAACGCACTTCGGCGGCACATATGCCGCGTGGCTCGCGCGCATCGCGCAGGGCCAGGACGAGCGGCCCGTGGTCGTGAGCTCGACGCCCAAGTCGATGAGCCGCGAGACCACGTTCGAGCGCGACTTCCATCCGAAGCAGGATCGCGCGACGCTCTCGGCGGAATTCACGGGTCTGTGCACGCGGGTCGCCGAAGACTTGCAGCGCAAAGGCTATGTCGGGCGCACGGTTTGCATCAAGCTGCGCTTCGACGATTTCCGCACCGTGACGCGCGATCTGACCGTGCCCGTCGCGACCGCCGATCCCGTCGAAATCCGCCGCGCCGCGACCGAGTGCCTGAAGCGCATCGTGCTCGATCGCCGGATCAGGCTGCTCGGCGTGCGCGTCAGTGCGCTCGCCGGGCGCGATGAAAGCGGTTTCGTCGAGCCGGTGCAGGTCGAATTGCCGTTCGACGCCGGCAGCGACTGAGCAGATCGGCGTGTCGTATCGCTTCCGACAAGGCTTTATCGCACCGGCGCATAACGAAAGCTCGCATCCTTCGTTGCCGGCTGAATCGCCGCGCGTTAGATTGATAGCTTCCCCGAAGTTATCGATTCGACCGTGACGATTCAGACTGCTCCCGCTTCACTTGCCACATCCGGCGAAGCCGCCGATCAATCCATCGAGATTCGCAAATTCGACGCGCCGCTCGGCGCCGAAGTGATCGGACTCGATCTGTCGAAGCCGTTATCGAATGCCGATTTCTCGCGCATTCACCGCGCGCATCTGGATCATCACGTGCTCGTGTTTCGCGATCAGCGCATCACGCCCGACGAGCAGGTCGCGTTCAGCAAGCGCTTCGGCCCCTTGCAGATTCACGTGCTGCATCAGTTCGGGCTCGCGGGGCATCCGGAAGTGCTGATCGTGTCGAACATCGTCGAGAACGGCAAGCCGATCGGCCTCGGCGATGCGGGCCATTTCTGGCATTCGGATCTCTCGTACAAAGAGAAGCCCAGTCTCGGGTCGCTCCTGCATGCGCAGGAATTGCCCGCGCTCGGCGGCGACACGCTCTTCGCGAATCAGCATCTCGCGTGGGACGCGCTGCCTGCGCATCTGCGCGATGCGGTCGAAGGCCGTTCGGCCGAGCACACGTATCTCGCCAAATACGCCGAGCTGCAACAGCGCAGCCCGTGGCGGCCCAATCTTTCGGCGGAGCAGATCGCGCAGGTCAAGCCGGTCACGCATCCGATCGTGCGCACACATCCGGAAACCGGACGCCGCGCGCTCTTCGTCAGCGAGCATTTCACGACGCGCGTGATCGGCCTGCCCGAAGACGAAAGCCGCGCCCTGCTCGCGGAACTGTTCGCGCACAGCACGCAGCCCGAGTTCATCTATCGCCATCAATGGCGCGAGCGCGACATGGTGTTCTGGGATAACCGCTCGGTCATGCATCTCGCGGCAGGAACGCCGGACGATCAGCGCCGCAAGCTGTATCGCACGACCATCGAAGGCGACGCGCCTTTCTAAACACAATATCGCTTGATTTACGGGGTTTTCGATGCATTCTCTATCAGGGAAGGGCGCGCTGCGCGCCTTCGTCGCCGCGCTCGCGGTTTCGCTCGGCATCACGTCGGCGAGCGTTCATGCCGAAGGCACCTTGCGCATCGCCGAGCAATTCGGCGTCGTGTATCTGCTGCTCAATGTCGCGCGCGATCAGAAGTTCATCGAGCAGGAAGGCAAGAAGGAAGGCCTCGATATCAAGGTCGACTGGGCGAAGCTGTCGGGCGGATCGAGCGTGAACGACGCGCTCTTGTCCGGCTCGGTCGATATCGCGGCGGCGGGCGTCGGTCCCTTGCTGACGATATGGGATCGCACGCACGGACGGCAGAACGTGAAGGGCGTCGCGTCGCTCGGCAATTTTCCGTATTACCTCGTATCGAACGATCCGCGCGTGAAGACCATCGCCGATTTCACCGAGAAGGACCGCATCGCAGTGCCGGCGGTCGGCGTGTCGGTGCAGTCGCGCATCCTGCAATACGCGGCGGCGAAGCAATGGGGCGACAAGCAATTCGATCGTCTCGACAAGCTCACGCAGGCCGTGCCGCATCCCGATGCGACCGCGGCGGTCATCGCGGGCGGCACGGAGATCAACGCGCACTTCGGCAATCCGCCGTTTCAGCAGCAGGAACTCGCGGGCAATCCGAAAGCGCATATCGTGCTCAATTCATACGATGTGCTCGGCGGCCCGAGTTCCGCGACCGTGCTCTACGCGACCGAGAAATTCCGCAACGAAAATCCGAAGACGTATCGCGCGTTCGTCGCCGGTCTCGCCGATGCCGCGCGCTACATCACGCAGCATCCGGAACCGGCCGCCGATATCTACCTGCGCGTGAACAACGCGAAGATCGACCGCGATCTGCTCATCAAGGTGATCAAGGATCCGTCGGTGCAATTCAAGGTCGCGCCGCAAAACACGTTTGCGCTCGCGCAGTTCATGCATCGCGTCGGCGCGATCAGGAACGAGCCGAAGTCATGGCAGGACTACTTCTTCAGCGATCCGGCGACGAAGGACGGAAGCTGAACGAACGCGCTTATCGGCGAGCGCGAATTGGATATGCGCATTGATTGGTTCGCGTGAGAAGCGCGCGCCGGTATCGTGGTCGTTTGCAATCCAGCAGACAGATCATGGCCGCCAATCCCCAGGCGCTTTATTCGCAGGAAGCCGATCGCCAGGCTTCCACGAGCGGCAAGCTGCTCAGCGCGAAGAACGTGACGCTCGAATACCGTACGCCCGAACGGCTCGTGCGCGCGACGCACGATGTCAGCTTCGATGTATACGGCGCGGATCGCTTCGTGCTGCTCGGACCATCGGGCTGCGGTAAATCGACCTTGCTCAAGGCCGTCGCCGGTTTCATCGAGCCGGTCGCGGGCAGCATCGAAATCGGCGGCGAGCGCGTGCGCGGACCGGGCGCGGATCGTATCGTCGTGTTCCAGGAATTCGATCAGTTGCCGCCGTGGAAGACGGTCCTGCAAAACGTGGCCTTTCCGTTGCGTGTCGCGCGCAAGCTCGGACGCGCCGAAGCACGTGAGCGCGCGCTCCATTATCTCGACAAGGTCGGCCTCGCCAAATTCGCCGATGCCTATCCGCACACGCTATCGGGCGGCATGAAGCAGCGCGTCGCAATTGCGCGCGCGCTCGCGATGCAGCCGCGCGTGCTCCTGATGGACGAGCCCTTCGCCGCGCTCGACGCACTCACGCGCCGACGCATGCAGGAAGAGCTTTTGCGCTTGTGGAGCGACGAGCGCTTCACCTTGTTGTTCGTCACGCATTCGATCGAGGAAGCGCTCATCGTCGGCAATCGCATTCTGCTGCTGACGCCGCATCCTGGCCGCGTGCGCGCCGAACTGAACAGTCATCAATACACGCAGGAAAGCATGGGCCGCGGAGAGTTTCAACAGAGCGTCGCGCGCATTCATCGTCTGCTGTTCGAAGAGGAGGCAGCGCTTTGAGCACGCCGCATCTGATCGCGCCGCCCGTTCGGCCCGAATACGAAGTCACGCCAGCCGCGCCCGCCGGTATCGAACATGAAACGCCGCTGCCGCTTTCGAAGCGGCTCGCGGATCGCACGTGGCTGCGCAAGTCGATCATCGCGCTCGTGTTGATCGCGCTATGGGAAATCGCCGCGCGCGCCGTCGATAACGATCTCCTGCTGCCGACCTTCAGCGCGACCTTCATCGCGTTCGTGCAAGGCATCGCATCGGGCGAGCTGATCGAGAAGGTCGGCATTTCGATGTCGGTATTGCTGCGCGGTTATGCGCTCGGCGCGGCGCTCGCGTTTCTGCTGACGTCGCTCGCGGTATCGACGCGCATCGGCCGCGACATCCTTTCGATGCTCACCGCGATGTTCAATCCGCTGCCGTCCATCGCACTGTTGCCGCTCGCGTTGCTGTGGTTCGGCCTCGGCACGGGAAGCCTGCTCTTCGTGCTCGTGCATTCGGTGTTGTGGCCGCTCGCGCTCAACACCTATGCCGGCTTCCAGGCGGTGCCTTCGACCTTGCGCATGACGGGCCGCAACTATGGCCTCACCGGCATGCGTCATGTGATGCTGATTCTCGTGCCCGCCGCGATGCCGTCGATTCTCGCGGGACTGCGTGTTGGCTGGGCATTCGCGTGGCGCACGCTGATCGCGGCGGAACTCGTGTTCGGCGCGAGCTCGGGCAAGGGCGGCCTCGGCTGGTACATCTTCCAGAATCGCAACGAGCTTTATACGGATCGCGTGTTCGCGGGGCTCGCCGCGGTCATCGTGATCGGGCTCGCGGTCGAGCATCTCGTGTTCGATACCGTCGAGCGCGTGACGGTGCGCCGCTGGGGCGTGCAGCAATAAGCGCCGATCAATCTTCGTCGCGAATGAAGTCGATGAACGCGCGCAGCGGCCCCGGCATGTGCGCGCGGCTCGGATAGTAAAGGCGCGGGCCGGTGAAGCTCTGCCACCACGGCTTGAGCACCGGCACGAGCGCGCCGCTGTCGATGGCCTCGCGCACGAACTCGTCGAACGTATAGACGAGACCCAGTCCGGCGATGGCCGCGCTCTTGCTGATCTCGATCGACGACGTGACGAGCGGACCCTCCGGCGCGATGCGTATCACTTCCTTGCCGCGCACGAATTCCCATACCGCAAGCACGCCGCTGTCGAAGCGATGCCCGATGCACGCGTGATTCACCAGATCGCGCGGATGCTTAGGCTCGCCATGCGCGGCGAGATAAGACGGCGCGGCAACCGCGACGAAGCGCTGCGTGCGCGGCCCGATAGGCACCGCGATCATGTCGCGCTCGATGCGCTCGTCGTAGCGAATGCCCGCATCGAAACCGGCGGCGAGCACGTCGATGAACATATCGATTGCGCTGATTTCGAGCTTGATGCCCGGATGCGCCGTCAGAAAGCGCGCGACGATCGGCGGCAGGATTTCGCGCGAGACGATTCTCGGCACGTTCAGGCGCAGCGTGCCGGTCGGGCTGTCGCGAAAGCCGTTGACGGCATCGAGCGCGCCCGCGATTTCCGCGAAGGCGGGCGCGAGCCGTTCGATCAGCCGCTCGCCTGCTTCGGTCGGCGTGACGCTGCGCGTGGTGCGATTCAAAAGGCGCACGCCCAGCCGCGTTTCGAGCCTGCGGATCGCCTCGCTCAACGACGACGCCGACACGCCGCGCAACAGCGCCGCCTGCCTGAAACCGCGCGAGCGGGCGACGGCCAGAAACGCGTGAAGGTCGGACAGATCGGGTTCGCTCATGATTCGCTCATTGTTCGCCAGGGCGCACAGCCCATTCGCATTGAGGCGGATTATCGCACGCGTGATTTGCTCCCATAATCCTCTCCATCGCCCGCATTCGCGGCGCACGTCCTTCAGGAGAGAACGAACATGGAACAACGCAGACTCGGCAAGACCGGACCGCAATCGTCGGCCATCGGGCTCGGATGCATGGGCATGTCGGGCATGTACGGGCCATCGGATCGCGCGGAGAGCATCGCGACGATTCACGCGGCGCTCGAAGCGGGCGTGACGCTGCTCGATACCGGCGATTTCTACGGCATGGGCCACAACGAGATGCTGATCGGCGAGGCGTTGAAGAGCGCGCCGCCTTCGCGCCGCGATTCGGCGATTCTCAGCGTCAAGTTCGGCGGCATGCGCGATCCGGCGGGCAATTTCATCGCGTTCGACGGACGTCCCGTCGCCGTGAAGAATTCACTCGCCTACACGTTGCAGCGGCTCAATGTCGACCATATCAACATCTATCGCCCCGCGCGGCTCGATGCGAACGTGCCGGTCGAAGACACCGTTGGCGCCATCGCCGACATGATCGGGGCGGGCTATGTGCGTCATCTCGGGCTGTCGGAAGTGGGCGCGGAGACGATCCGCAAGGCGGCGGCCGTGCATCCTGTGTGCGATCTCCAGATCGAATATTCGCTGATCTCGCGAAGCGTCGAGGACGCGATTCTTCCGGCGTGCAGGGAACTCGGCATCGCCGTCACGGCGTATGGCGTGCTGTCGCGCGGGCTCATCAGCGGGCACTGGAACAAGGACGCCGCGCAATCGGGCGACTGGCGCGCGAACAGTCCGCGCTTTCAGCAAGGCAATGTCGAACGCAATCTCGCGCTCGTCGATGCATTACGCACGATCGCCGATGCGAAGGGCGTGAGCGTCGCGCAGATCGCGATTGCGTGGGTGCTGGCGCAGGGCGATGACATCGTGCCCGTGATCGGCGCGCGCCGCCGCGATCGTCTGACGGAATCGCTCGGTGCGCTCGACGTGAAGCTCACGAAGGACGAATTCGCCGCGATCGAGGCGGCGGTGCCGAAGGGCGCGGCGGCAGGCGATCGTTACGAGGCCGTGCAGATGGCGCATCTCGACAGCGAGAAGAAATAGGCGTCATCGCGCGCGCAGAAACGTCCACGCATTGAACGCCGCGCCCGCGAACATCAGCACGCTCGTCATCGCGAAGACGGAGTGCATGCCCGAATGCGCGGCGATGAAGCCGCCCGCGAGCGGCCCCGTCACCTGCCCGATGTATTGCGCCGAAGTCGCGTAGCCGAGGATGTATCCGGCTGCGTGATCGGGCACGTTGTGACGCACGACGCTCGTGATCGCGGGCAAAAGGCCGCCCAATGCGAGGCCCATTAGAAAGCGCAGCGCGACGAGTTGCGTGCCGTCGGTGACGAACATCTGCGGAATCAGCAGCACGCCGCAGAAAGCGAGACACGCGACGATCACCTTCGGCGCGCCGATGCGATCCGCAAGCCGTCCGACGCGCGGCGCCGCGAGCACGCTGCCGAGTGCTGCGGCGGACATCACGAAGCCCGCGACGAGCGTGACCTGCTTCGGGTCCTTCACGAGCTGCGACACGTACACCGTGATGATCGGCTCGATCGACATGTTCGCGAACATGAGCAGCATCGCGCTCACGAGCATCGCGATGACGGGCGTGAGGACCGGCACGTCGCGCCAGCCGCCGCGCGGCCTTGCTTTCGCGTGATCCGGCGCGCGGCGCTCTTCCTTGACGAGCAACGTCGTCATGATGAACGAGCAGAAGATGAGGCCGCCCGCGAGAAAAAACGTCGCGCGTATGCCGATCAGTCCCGGCAGCAGCCCGCCGACGAGCGGCCCGACGAGATTGCCCGCCATCATGCCCGCCGCGTGCGTGCCGAGCGCCCATGCGGTGCGGTGCTTGGGCGTCTGCGTCGCGATCATCACGATGGCGCCGCTCGCATAGCCGCCGACGAGCCCCGCGAGAAAGCGCATCGCCACGAGTTGCCAGACCGTCTGCACGACGCCGAGGAGAGACATCGTGATCGCCATGCCGAGGCTCGCGCGGATCAGGATCGGCTTGCGGCCGTAGCGGTCGGCGAGACGTCCCCATAGCGGCGCAACGAGCCCCGCCGCGAGAAAGGTCGCGCCGAACGCGATGCCCGACCACTGCACCGCCGCCTCCACCGACGACGCCCCGAGTTGCTGCACGTAGAGCGGCAGGAAGGGCAGGAGCAGCGTCATCGCCATGATGGTGGTGAACGAGCCGAATACGCAGACGTAGAGATTGCGTTGCCAGTGAACGGAGCCTTCGGACATGGATGCGGGCAGGGTGGCGAAGTTTGCGTGACTTTGGCAGATTTTCCGCCGACGCGCTCGCGCATGCCGCGGCACGCAAACTGCGACGCGTGTACGATCGATTCCGATCCACCGATGGAGAGACGCCGAGTGAAAATCGCGACCTTCAACATCAACGGCATCCGTCCGCGTATCGACGCCTTGTTGAAATGGCTCGAACGCGAATCGCCCGATATCGTCTGTCTGCAGGAACTGAAGGCGACGGATGCGCAGTTTCCCGCCGATGCGATCGCGAACGCGGGTTATGGCGCGCTATGGCACGGACAGCAATCGTGGAACGGCGTGGCGATTCTCGCGAAGGATGCCGAGCCGGTGCTGAGCCGGCGCGGCCTGCCCGGTTTCGAAGACGATACGCACAGCCGTTATATCGAAGCAGCCGTGGGCGGTCTGCTGATCGGTTGTCTCTATCTTCCAAACGGCAATCCGCAGCCGGGTCCGAAGTTCGACTACAAGCTCGCGTGGTTCGAGCGTTTCAATGCGCATGCGAAGGCGTTGTTCGATAGCGGTCATCCTGTCGTGCTCGCGGGCGATTACAACGTCGTGCCCACCGACGAGGATATCTACAACACGCGCTCGTGGCTGAAGGACGCGCTCCTGCAACCCGAAAGCCGCGCGGCTTACGCGGACCTTCTTGCGCAAGGCTGGACGGATGCGTTGCGCAAGACGTTCCCCGATGAGCGCATCTATACGTTCTGGGATTACTTTCGCAATCACTGGCAGACGAACTCGGGCTTGCGCATCGATCACATTTTGCTCAGCAAGGATCTCGCGAAGAAGCTGGAGAGCGCGGGCGTCGATAAATGGGTGCGGGGAGAGCCGCATGCGAGCGATCATGCGCCGACGTGGGTCACGCTCAAGCTCGGGCGTACGCGAAAGAAAGCGGCGGCCGCTTAGGCCTGCAGCGTGTCGCGCGCGGGTTGCAGCGAGGCGAGGAATTGCATGACGTGTTCGCGGCCGCCCATCGTCCAGACGTTGAGATGATCGGCGTCTTCGATGAGCGCGAGGCGCTTGTCGCCGCGGGCGGCATCGAAAAGGCGCTGGAAGTGTGCGGGCGGGATCACGCCGTCATTCGTGCCGCCATAGATGAGGAGCGGCGCGCGCACCGATGCGATCTTCGAAAGGCTTTCGTAGCGGTCGCGTGCGAGCAGACGGACGGGGAAGAGCCAGAAGCGCTTGGCTGCTACATCGACGATGCTCGTGAACGGGGCTTCGAGCATCAGCGCATTGATTTTCACTTCGCTGGCGAGTTGCACGGCGACGCCCGAGCCGAGCGAATAGCCATGCAGCACGATGTTCGATGAGCGCGCGGATGCGTAAGCGTGGGCGGCGCGGGCATCGGCGTAGAGGCCGGCTTCGTGCGGCGTGCCGGGATTGCCGCCGTAGCCGCGATATTCGGCGAGCAGCACGCCGTAGCCCGCTTCGATCATTTCGAGCGCGATATGGCCGCGTTGGGTGAGATCTTCGCCATTGCCGTGGAAGAGGATGACCGTTGCGGCGGTCTTGTGGTTTGGTGCTTTGTAGCGGATGGTCAGGGCGAGGTCGTCTTCGGTTTTTATGCTGATGGCTTCTGTACGTGCTTCCAGTTCCGCGTTTTTGAAGGCTTCGATCTGTTCCAGCGGATAGACAAGGCGGCCTTGCAGCCAATAGAGCCCCGTCAGAGCGATGGCGTAGATCAGCGCAATCGCTGTCAGGAGGATCCAGAGGACTTCGCGCATAGGTTCACGGAGCGGGTTTGCAGGCTCCTATATGTTAGTGGGTTTGATTTTTTTCGTTTGTTCGCTGGATTGCTGTTGGGATTGGGTTTGGCTTTGGTTTCGCCGGATCCCGTATTCGCGTCGGTCTATTAGCGTTGCCCCTATGCGGGGCGGCAGTCACTTTCTTTGCTGCTGCAAAGAAAGTAACCAAAGAAACAGCTCTCCCCAGCCTAAGCACTTCACACCGGCCGCGGCACAGGCGATTGGCCTAATGGCCCGGCAGTAGCGAGTGCCCTCGAAGGTCTCGCGGGGCTTGGACCGCGCACGGTCTGACACATCGCAGCACACAACGGACTGGTTCAGCACCAAATAGCTCCGGCCCGCTTCGCGGCCGACGGGTCAATCGGGTGTGCGTGGGCTTCTTCTTCGATGGTTTCCCGCGCAGACCCGACGGCAGCGCGTAGCGCTGTGCCGAAGCTCTTTGGTGCTGAACCAGCGCGCTGAAACCTCTCGGGCGTCAGACCGTGCGCGAGCCAAGCCCGATGGGGCCTTTGGGGGCGACACTTAGGCGAGTGCCATCGACGACTGGCAAGCATGGCCAACGTGCGTGTGACCGCGGGCGGTGAGAAGCTGCTTTCTTTGGTTACTTTCTTTGCAGCAGCAAAGAAAGTGACCCTGTAGTGGTTCAGTATTCTTGGACACCGATTACGCAGTTTGCACCTTTAAATCCTCGAACTCGGCCGGCGGCATGTGACGCGCGGCCGAGTGCAAGCGTTCCTGGTTGTAGTACATCAAGATGTAAGTCAGCACATCGGCGCGAGCCTCGGCGTGATCACGGTATGCGTGCTCGCCGATGCATTCTCCTTTGAGCGTACAGAAGAAGCGCTCGACGACGGCGTTGTCCCAACAGTTTCCTCTGCGGCTCATGCTCTGCACGATCTCGTGCTCCTTAAGAAACTGCTGGAACGTCAAACTCGCATAGTTGCTTCCTTGGTCCGAGTGGAACATCAATCCCGGTTCGGTACGCCGCGTTTGAAGTGCGACCTGTAACGCGCCAATCACCAAGAACGTGTCACAGGAACCCGAGGTCGCCCAGCCGACTACACGCCGGGAATACAGATCGATCACCACAGCCAGATACATCCAGCCCTGCTGCGTCCAGATATACGTCACGTCGCCCGCCCAGAACCGGTTTGGAACCGTCACGGTGAATGCCCGATCGAGCCGGTTTTGCGCAATCGCCGATGCTTGCGTGCGCTTCACATAACGATGCGTGCGACGTACCCGCGCCTGCACACCGCCTTCGCGCATGAGGCGACGCGCACGCTCGCGTCCCACCGCATGGCCCCGACGCTTCATTTCCTGCGATATGCGCCGACTGCCATAGCTTTGCCGCATCTGCGCATGAATCGCCTGCACCTCGCGCACCAGCCCCGTACGTACCGGACGTGCCTTGCCCTGCCGCGCCTTCCATGCGTAGTAACTGCTGCGCGCCACGCCGACTACACGACACAGCGTCGCCGTCGGATATGCCTTCTCTGCCTGCCGGATCACTTCGAATCGCGGTCCAGTTCCTTGACAAAGAAGGCCGTGGATTTTTTTAGAATGTCGCGCTCCCGTTCGAGCTCCGCCACTCGTTTCTCAAGTGCTCGAACCCTTAGCTGTTCAGCGCTGCCGCCCTCGGCTGCGCTCACCGGTGCACCCGCAACCGGCCGGCGATTGCCGATCCAGCGCCGCAACGCCGTCTCTCCAATGCCCAACGCCTTCGTCACCGTGTAGCCCTGCTCCAGCACAAGCGCCACTGCCTCGCGCTTGAATTCCTCTGAAAATTCTCTTCTGCCCATTTGACACCTCGCTGGTCGATCAAAGTCTACCTTTCGAAGTGTCCAAGATTGCCAGACCACTACACCCCCGCCCCGGGGAGGGGCAGTGCTAATAGACCGATAAGAAAACGGGATCCGGCGAAAACCAAACCCCAAAAAAACCCCTACTCACTCCCGAACATCCCCCTCCCCATGCCGCAAACTCATCGGCATCTCCGCGGCGATTTCCTTCTCGATATCCCCCGAATCGCGCTCGCGATTAAAAAGCGCATTGAGCAGAATCGCAAACACGGCGGCAAGCGTAATCCCGCTATGCGTAAGCGGCCCCGCCCACCCCGGCATATGCGCAAAAAACGTCGGCGCGACAAGCGGAATCACCCCCACGCCCAAACTGATCGCGATAATGAGCAAGTTGTTCTTGCTATCGAAATCCACCTTGCCGAGGATCTTCACGCCAGTCGCCGCGACCATCCCGAACATCGCGATCCCCGCGCCGCCGAGCACGACAACCGGTATCGAAGCAATCAGATTCGAAAGCTTCGGCAACAGCCCCAGCAAAATCAAAATCACACCCGACACCGCGACGACCCAGCGGCTCTTCACACCCGTAATCCCGACAAGCCCGATATTCTGCGAAAACGACGAATGCGGAAACGTATTGAAGATCCCGCCGATCACCGTGCCGAGACCATCGGTGCGCAGCCCGCGCGTCGCATCGATGCGAGAAACAGGCCGCATCGCGAGATCGCCGAGCGCGAGAAACATGCCGAGCGATTCCACCATGATGACGACCATCACGAGACACAGCGACGCAATCGCCGCGAGATCGAAGGTCGGCATGCCGAACGCGAACGGCCGCACCGGCGCGAACCACGCGGCCTGACCGACGCCCGCGAAATCGACGAAGCCGAGCGGCAGCGCAATCACAAAGCCGATCGCCATGCCGAGCAACACCGAAATATTCGCGATGAAGCCCTTCAAATACTTGTTGATCAGCAGAATTGCGAGCAGCACCACAGCCGCGATCATCAGGTTCTTGGGCTCGCCGAAATTCGCCGCGCCGCGTCCGCCGCCCGCCCAGTTGATCGCCACCGGAAAGAGCGTCATGCCGATCGTCAGAATGATCGTGCCCGTGACGATCGGCGGAAAGAAGCGCATCAGCCGGCCGAAGAACGGCGCGATCAGAATCGCGAACACGCCCGCCGCGATCGTCGCCCCGAAAATCGTCGTCAGCCCCGCGCCGGATGACGCCATCGCGACCATCGGCCCGACTGGCGCGAAGCTCACGCCCATGATCACCGGCAAGCGGATGCCGAACTTCCATACGCCGATGCATTGCACCAGCGTGACGAGCCCGCACGCGAAAAGGTCCGAGCTGATCAGAAACGCGATCTGATCCTTCGGCAACTTCAACGCCGCGCCGATGATGAGCGGCACCGCGATCGCGCCCGCATACATCACGAGTACGTGCTGGATGCCGACCGCGAGCATCTGACCGATGGGCAGCACTTCGTCGACGGGATGAATCGTTTGGGCCATGTGCGCTCCGGCAGGTCAAGGACGTTTGAATCGGTCGCCCGAGTATTGCATCGGGCCATACCCGAAAAAATATTCGCGCTGCTATACACGGCATCGCATGTCGGACCTTCGTATCGTTCTATGAACGCAGGCGTCGCCGCAGGATATTTGACCGGCCTTCGTCCACCCGACAGCGAACGACCGGAAGCAATTGCCGATTGACCCCCGGCGCCGTCGAATCCTTCGCGCTACAAGGCTTTCCGGACTGTCGAATTTTGAGATGACGTGCTACATTCCGAGCGCCTTGCGCCGCGTTTATTGCGATCATGTTCGCCGCGACGCAACAACCAACGCCCGGGGCTCGGCGCCCAAATAACATCAATCGCACAGGATCTCGGCATGGAAATGGTCGGCGGAACGCGGCTTGCCCAATTGTTCACCAGCAATCAGGAGCAACTGCTCACGGAGTGGTTCGCGCAACAGCACGCCATCGCTTCGCGGCGCGGACTCGTCGGGGAAGCCGAGTTGCGCAATCAGTTCACGCAGTTCGTATCGCTGCTGATGGCGGCGCTCGCTTCATCCGAGCGCGTCGATTTCAGGACGCCCGCGTGGCAGGACGTGCGCGCGTTTCTCTCGGAGATGTCCGCTCAGCGCGCACGTCAGGGCTTTACGCCGGTCGAGACCGCGATGTTCGTGTTCTCGCTCAAGCAGCCGCTCTTCACGCGTCTGCGCGATTCGCTCGGCAACGATGCCGCGACGCTCGCCGATCTCACCTGGACCATCAGCACGCTCTTCGACGAGCTCGGCCTCTTCACGACCGAAGTCTTCCAGACGAGCCGCGAGCAGGTCATCGTGCGCCAGCAGCAGGAACTGCTCGAACTGTCGACGCCCGTCGTGCAGTTGTGGGACGGCATTCTCGCGCTGCCGCTCATCGGCACGCTCGACTCCGCGCGCACGCAGGTCGTGATGGAGAATCTGCTGCAGAAGATCGTCGAGACGGGCGCGGCGATCGCGATCATCGACATCACCGGCGTGCCGACCGTCGATACGCTCGTCGCGCAACATTTGCTCAAGACCGTCGCGGCGGCGCGGCTGATGGGCGCGGACTGCATCATCAGCGGCATTCGTCCGCAGATCGCGCAGACCATCGTGCATCTGGGCGTGAACCTTTCGAACGTCACGACCAAGGCGACGCTCGCGGCGGCCTTCATCGTCGCGCTGCAGCGCACCGGCAAGTCGGTGACGGGGGCGTACGGACAGGACGCCGGGCGCGCGGTCCGCTCGGGCGACGGCCTCGATTCGCTGCAACCGGAATGACGCCGCATCTCGCCATTCGAAGCACGCATCGAACGCAACGCGACTGAACGGGGTCCCAAGCGATGGAACGCATTCCGATTCTCAGGATGGGCAAGCTCTTGCTCGTCACCATTCAGGTCGACATGCACGACCGGCTCGCGCTGACGCTGCAGGACGATCTGACGAGCCGCATCGTGAAGGACGGCGCGCGCGGCGTGCTGATCGACATTTCCTCGCTCGACGTGGTCGATTCATTTATCGGACGCATGATCGGCAATACGGCCGCGATGGCGCGCGTGCTCGATGCGGAGACGGTCGTCGTCGGCATGCAGCCGTCGGTCGCGATCACGCTGGTCGAGCTCGGGCTCACGCTGTCGGGCGTGCGCACCGCGCTCGACGTGGAGAAGGGCATGGCGCTCCTTGCAAGGAATGGCACGGTCTGACGGCCGCATGCGAACGACGCCATGACGATCTACAACTCCACAGCCGCGCCGACCTCCACTTCGCCGCCCGACACGCTGCCGATCCGCTCCGACGAGCAGATCGTGCGGCTGCGCCAGTTCGTGCGGGAAAAAGCGGTCGCGCAAGGCCTGTCTCTCATCGATCAGACCAAGTTCGTGACGGCGGCGAGCGAGCTGGCACGCAACACGCTCATCTATGGCGGCGGCGGCGACGTGCATTGCTATTTAGTCGAGCGCAACGGCCGCCGCGGCCTCACACTCGAATTCGTCGACAACGGCCCGGGCATTCCGGATATCCCGCGCGCGCTGTCCGATGGCTTCACCTCGGGCAGCGGCCTGGGCCTCGGCCTCGGCGGCGCGAAACGCTTGTGCGACGAATTCGACATCCGCTCGGCACCAGGCGAGGGCACGCACGTCTCGATCACCAAATGGAAACCGTTCTGAAGGAATCGATGGCCGCGCAGCAGCGCTTCGAGATCGCCGAGGCGAGCCAGATCGCCTATGCGCGGCGCTCG
This sequence comes from Caballeronia sp. S22, assembly GCF_964261745.1. Taxonomy (NCBI): domain Bacteria; kingdom Pseudomonadati; phylum Pseudomonadota; class Betaproteobacteria; order Burkholderiales; family Burkholderiaceae; genus Caballeronia; species Caballeronia sp. S22. Next base: position 251,285 of record NZ_OZ180036.1, read on the forward strand.
ATCGGTGAACTCGCGCGCGGTCTCGCCTTCAACGAGACGACCGCGGGCGAGCTCGCGATCGTCGTCACCGAATGCGGCACGAATCTGCTGAAGCACGCACAGCGCGGCGAGCTGCTCATGCGACCGCTCGTCGATACGGGCGCGGGCGCGTCCCAGCGCTACGGCATCGAAGTGCTGTGCATCGACAATGGGCCGGGCATCCACGATCTGCATCGCTGTTTCGAGGACGGCTACACGACCGCCGGCAGCCCCGGCACCGGCATGGGCGCGATCGAGCGCCTGTCCGACGAGCTCGACATCTGGAGCGCGCCGGGACGCGGCACCGTGCTGCGCGTCGTGTTCTGGAATGCGCCGGGCGCGGCCAACGCGCCCGCCGCGCAACTCACCTATGGCGTCGTGAATCTGCCGCTGCAAACGGAAACCGTCAGCGGCGATGCGTGGGCATGCCATGCGAATCAGGGCGAATTCACCGTGCTCGTCGCCGATGGTCTCGGCCACGGTCCGCTTGCCAATGTCGCGGCGATCGAAGCGGCGAAGGCGCTCGCAGCGAACGGCGATCAGCCGCTCGACCGCATCATGGAAGTCGCCAACGTGGCGCTGCGCCCGACGCGCGGCGCGGCGGTCGGCATCGCGCGCATGCCGGCGCTCGCGTCGATGGCGGGCATGCCGGTTTCATTCGCGGGCATCGGCAATATCTCGGCGAGCGTGTGGACGGAAAGTTCGCACAGGCATCTCGTGTCGCACAGCGGCATCGTCGGGCATGCGGCGCGGCGCGCGCAATTGTTCGACGTGCCTTATCCGCCGGACGCGCTCGTCGTGCTGCATTCGGACGGGCTCACGTCGCGCTGGGATCTCGCGCGCTATCCGGGTCTCGCCATGCGGCACCCGGCGCTCGTCGCGGCGGTGCTGTACCGCGACTTCTCGCGCGGCAGCGACGATGTCACCGTGTTCGTCGCCCGCGTGAACGGAGGCGCAGCATGACGCAGCCGCTCTACGCGATGCATATCGAAGACGAGCGCGACATGGTCGCGGCCCGCGTGAAGGCGCGCGATGCGAGCGCGGCGCTCGGCTTCTCGCCGCAGGACCAGACGCGCATCTCCACTTCCGTGCTCGAAGCGGCGCGCACGGTGCTGATCGCGGGGCAGCCGGCGCGCGCCGAATTCCTGGTCGATCAAGCCACGCGCCCGCGCCGCTTCGTCGTGCGTTTTCTGGCGGGCGCAGGCGCCGGCGAGCGTCTGCGCGCGATGCGCAGCGACGTCTCGCAAGCCGCGCTCGGCCTGCTCGCGGCGCAGCGTCTGATGGATCAATGCGCGATCGCCGACGAAGCGGACGGCGTCACGTCGATCTCGCTCGCGAAGGCCTTGCCCGATGGCGTCGCGTGCGACATGCAGGCGGTCGGCCAGGCGCTTTCGCGTCATTCGGGCGCGGACACGGCGGCGGAATTGCAGCGCCAGAATCGCGAGCTGATCGCCGCGCTCGCCGATCTGCGCGAGCGTCAGGAAGAATTGACGCGTCTCACGCGCGAACTCGAAGACACCAATCGCGGCGTCGTCGCGCTCTATGCGGAACTCGATGCGCGCGCGGATCATCTGCGGCGCGCGGATGAATCGAAATCGCGCTTCCTCTCGAACATGAGCCACGAGTTCCGCACGCCGCTTTCGTCGATCCGTGCGTTGTCGAAGCTCCTGCTGGACCGTATCGACGGCGAACTGACGGAAGAGCAGGAGAAGCAGGTGCGCTTCATCCGCAAGGCCGCGGAGGATCTGTCGGAAACGGTCGACGACCTGCTCGATCTCGCGAAGATCGAGGCGGGCAAGATCGAAGTGCGCCCGGCCGAGTTCGAAGTCGATACCTTGTTTTCGGCGCTGCGCGGCATGCTGCGGCCGCTGTCGCCGGGCGGCGCGGTCGAACTCGTGTTCGAATCGTGCGAAGGTCTGCCGCCCATCCGCACCGACGAAGCCAAGGTCGCGCAGGTGCTGCGCAACTTCGTGTCGAACGCGCTCAAGTTCACCGAGCGCGGCGAAGTGCGCGTCGCCGCGAGCTACGACGAGGCGCGCCGGCTCATCACGTTTGCCGTCAGCGATACGGGCATCGGCATCGCGCCGGAGCATCAGCAAGTGGTGTTCGAGGAGTTCGGGCAAGTCGAGAACCGGCTTCAGCAATACGTGAAGGGCACGGGACTCGGCCTGCCGCTGTGTCGCAAGCTCTGCAAGCTGCTCGGCGGCGACGTTTCGCTCGAGAGTGAAGCCGGGCGCGGCTCGACCTTCAGCGCGACGATTCCCGCTCACTACGGCGCGGATTTCGACGCCGCGCATCATGCGGCAAGCGATACGCGGCCCGCCGTGCTGATCGTCGCGAGCAATCCGGTCGAGCGCCTCGACTGCGAAGCCGCGCTGCGCGATTCGTCGTATCGTGCGATGAGTGCCGCGACGCTCGACGAAGCCGGCCGCCTGCTCGTGCGCACGCAGCCCGCCGCGCTCTTGCTCGCCGTGCGCCCCGCGCCATCGGAAGCGTGGATCTGGCTCGCCGCGCTGCGCGCGCAGGCCGCGACGCGCAGCATTCCGATCCTCGTGCTCGGCGATGCCGGCGATCGCAACGAAGCGCAGGCGCTCGGCGCGACCGTGTTCATCGAAAAGCCGGTCGGCGGTCGAGCGCTGCCGGGCGTGCTGGACGCGGTGACGGGCAAAGGACCATCATGAGAAGCGACTGGAGCGAGGTGCTGATCCTCAACGTCGATGACAACGACGGCGCGCGCTATGCGAAAACGCGCATCCTGTCGCGCGCGGGCTTCCACGTGATCGAAGCGGCGACGGGCACCGCCGCGCTGGAACGCGTGCGCGCCGACGCGCCCGATCTCGTGCTGCTCGACGTGAAGCTGCCCGATATCAACGGGCTCGAAGTCTGCCGGCAGATCAAGGCGTCGGCGGATACCGCGAGCACGCTCGTGCTGCAGACATCGGCGGCGGCGGTGCATAGCCTCGATCGCATTCGCGGTCTCGAAGGCGGCGCGGACAGCTATCTCACCGAACCCGTGGAACCGGCCGAGCTGATCGCGCACGTGCGTGCCTTGTTGCGCGCGCGGCTCGCGGAAAACGCGCTGCGTGAAAGCGAAGAGCGCTTTCGCCAGCTTGCCGAAAATATCGACGATGTGTTCTGGATGCTCGATCCCGCATCCGGCGAACTGCTTTACGTGAGCCCCGCCTACACGCATCTCTTCGATACGGGCGGCGGCGCGCCCGCGCCCGTGCCGGGACCGGATCACTGGTCGGGCGATATTCTTCCGCTGGACCGCGATCATGTCGCCGACGCGTATCGGCAACTGCTCGCGAACGGCACGCCGTATGAGGTCGAATATCGCATCGTGCGCGCGAGCGGCGGACCGCGCTGGGTGGCGGAGCGCGCGTTTCAGGTGCGCGGCGCGGCGGGGCATCCGGCGCGGCCGTATCGCATCGCGGGCATTGTCAACGACATCTCCGAGCGCAAGGCCGCCGAACTGCTGCTGCGCGAAGCGGACCGCCGCAAGGACGAATTTCTCGCGATGCTCGCGCACGAGCTGCGCAATCCGCTCGCGCCGATCCGCAATGCGGTGGACTTGCTCGATCCGGATCGCGAGCCGTCCGTGCAGCACTTCGCGACCGTGCGCGCGATCATCGACAGGCAGGTGCGGCATCTGAGCCGTCTCGTCGACGATCTGCTCGACGTCGCGCGCATCACGCAGGGCAAGATCACGCTGCGTCAGGAAGCGGTCGATCTCGCGGTAGCCATCGCAGCGGCCATCGAGACCGTGCAGCCCGCGCTCGAACGCAAGCGCCATACGCTGACCGTGAAGCAGCCGGATGCGCCGCTCTATATCCTCGGCGACAACGTGCGGCTCTCTCAGGTGTTCGCCAATCTGCTGTCGAATGCGTCGAAGTACAGCCCCGAAGAGGGCGAGATCGCGATCGAGACCGAGCAGTTCGGCGATGAGGTGCGCATCGTCGTGCGCGACAAGGGCATCGGCATCGCGCCGGACATGCTGCCGCATATCTTCGATCTCTTCGTGCAGTCGGAGACCTCGCTCGAACGGTCGGAAGGCGGACTCGGCATCGGCCTGCCATTGGCGGAGACGCTCGTCGAACTGCAGGGCGGGCGCATCGAGGCGTTCTCGGCGGGACCGCAGACGGGCAGCGAGTTCGTCGTGTGGCTGCCGCTCGCGAAGGATGCGCAAGTGGCGGTGCAGGGCGTAGGCGTTGCGCCGGTGAGCGTGGCGCGCGGCAAGCGCGTGCTGCTCGTCGACGACAGCGTGGACGCCGCCACCGCAATGGCGCTGCTGCTCGAAGCGGACGGCTTCGATGTGCGCACGGCCCACGATGCGATCGAAGCGCTCGCGCTCTCCGATGTCTTCGTGCCGCAGATCGTGCTGCTCGACATCGGCTTGCCGGGGATGGACGGCTACAGCCTCGCGGCCGAGATGCGCATGCGCCCCGCAACCGCCGACGCCTTGCTGATCGCGGTGACGGGATACGGACAGGCGCATGATCGCCAGCGCTCGAAGGAAGCGGGCTTCGATCATCATCTCGTGAAGCCGGTCGCGTTTGCGGAGATTCAGCGCGCGGTGTCCGCGAAGTTCGCGTAATCAGGATATCGAAGTATCTCGCACCGCCGCATCGCGCTGCTGATTCCGGCATCAGCGTTTTCACCTAGCAATTCGAGGTTGACTCACGCGGTCGCGCGTCCGAAACTTTAGCCATACTGGTGTGATCACAGGTCACACGAACCGAATCCTTGCGGCAGCCGAACGAAAGTACGGAGGCAAGATGGTGGCGACACGCTCGACGACGGATTTACCCGCGCTCGAATTGGTTGCACGCGAAACGATGGCCGGCCGCGTCTATGCGCAACTGAGGCAGGCGATCATGACGGGCCGCTTCGCGCCCGGACAGTTGCTGAGCCTGCGCAGCGTCGCGGAAGCGGTCGGCTCTTCCACCATGCCGGTGCGCGCCGCGCTCACACGTTTGCAGGCCGAAGGCGCATTGATCGACGGCCCCGGACGCGCGCTGATGGTCCCGCCGATGACGCTCGAATTGCTCGACGAACTGCGCGACGTGCGCATCGCGCTGGAAGGGGCGGTCGCGAAGCGCGCGGCGTCGCGCATGACGCGCGCGCATCTCGAAGCCTTGCAGGCGATCTTCGACACGATGGACGCGCATGTCGAAGCCGGCGACGTGCCCGCGTATCTGCGCAGCAACTTCGAATTTCATATCGCCATCTACACGCACGGCGCGAGCGATCTCACGCTTGCGACGATCCAGAATCTCTGGATGCGCATCGGTCCGTTCCTGAATCTCGTCGCACCTGACATTCCTCATATGCGCCGTTCGATGGCCGCGCATCGCCATATCGTCGAAGCGCTCTGGAAAGGCGACGGCGAAGGCGCGCGCGCGGGTATCGAGGAAGACATCGGCGATGCCGCCGCCGATTTGCAGGAACGCCTGCAAGGCGGCGACATGTCGAACGAAGCAAGCGCCTGAGCTGCACGGCAACGACAACAAGAAAAGGAGACATGCATGACGGTTCTTCAGATGCTGAAACCGCACGCGGGCTTGCGCGTGCTCATCACGGGCGGCGCATCGGGCATCGGCCTCGTGATCGCGCGCGCCTTCATCGATGCGGGCGCGCGCGTGCACGTCTGCGATGCGAGCCCCGACGCGATCGATGCGCTGACGAAAGCCGAAGCGAGCGCGGAGTGCAACGCGATCACGTCGACGCTCGCGGATGTATCGGACAAGGAGGCCGTCGAGCGCGTGTTCGCCGATGTGCAGAGCGGACTCGGCGGACTCGACGTGCTCGTGAACAACGCGGGCATCGCCGGGCCGACGGGCGGCATCGAAGAACTCGATGTGAACGAGTGGGAAGAGACCATCGACGTCAATCTGAACGCGCAGTTCTACTTCGCGCGCCGCGCGGTGCCGCTTCTGCGCGATGCGCATGGCGGCGGCACGATCATCGCGCTGTCGTCCGTCGCGGGACGGCTCGGCTACGCATTCCGCACGCCTTACGCCGCGACGAAGTGGGCGGTCGTCGGCATGACCAAGAGCCTTGCGATCGAACTGGGGCCGTCGAACATACGCGTCAATGCGATACAGCCGGGCATCGTGAAGGGACCGCGCATCGAGCGCGTGATCGCCGCGCGCGCGAAGCAACTGAACCTGCCGTATGAAGAGATGGAGAAGCAATATCTCGCGAAGATTTCGCTGCGCCGCATGACCACGCCCGAGGAAATCGCGGCCACCGCGCTCTTTCTGTGCTCGCCCGCGGGCAGCGGCATCTCGGGGCAGGCGATCTCGGTATGCGGCAACGTGGAAGTCCTTTAAAACAACGAGGATCACATGGCAACGAAACGCAAGGTCATCATCACATGCGCGCCGACGGGCGCGATCCATACGCCTTCGATGTCGCCGCATCTTCCAGTGACACCGCAACAGATCGGCGATGCGGCGCTCGCGGCTGCGAAGGAAGGCGCCGCGATCCTGCATCTGCACGCGCGCGATCCGAACGACGGTCATCCGACGCAGGACCCCGCCGTGTTTCAGGAGTTCCTGCCGCGCATCAAGGCGAATACCGATGCCGTCATCAACATCACGACGGGCGGCAGTCCGCACATGACCGTCGCGGAGAGGTTGAAGCCCGCGCATCACTTCAAACCGGAAGTCGCATCGCTCAACATGGGCTCGATGAACTTCGGCCTCTATCCGATGCTGGAGCGCTTCAAGGACCTCAAGCACGAGTGGGAACGCAAGCATCTGGAGAACAGCCGCGATCTCGTGTTCAAGAACACCTTCGCGGATATCGAGTACATCCTGACGTCGTGCAGCGCGAACGGCACGCGCTTCGAATACGAGTGCTACGACATCTCGCATCTGTACAACCTCGCGCACTTCGTCGATCGCGGGCTCGCGAAGCCGCCGTTCTTCGTGCAGAGCGTGTTCGGTCTGCTCGGCGGCATCGGGCCGCATCCCGAAGATCTCGCGCATATGAGACGCACCGCGGATCGACTCTTCGGCAAGGACTACGTGTGGTCGATTCTCGGCGCGGGCCGCAACCAGATTCCGCTCGGTTCGATCGGCGTGGCGCAGGGATCGAACGTGCGTGTCGGCCTCGAAGACTCGCTGTGGATCGAGCCGGGCAAGCTCGCGGAATCGAGCGCGGCACAGGTGAAGAAGATTCGGCAGGTGATCGAAGGGTTGTCGCTCGATATCGCGACGCCCGCCGAAGCGCGGGAAATGCTCATGCTGAAAGGCGCGAGCGACACCAACTTCTGACGACGGAGGGCATCGTGAACGCGAGGCTGAAAGTAGTCGCGATGCCGACGGGCTGGCTCACCGTCGATCGCTCGTCGCAAGTGTATGGCCGCTACTTCGGCCAGCAGATTAAGGTGCCCGTGTGGTCGACGGCGATCGTCGGCGCGCAGAAGAAGATCGTCGTCGATACCGGCATCCACGATCCGGGCTGGGTCTCGAACTTCGTGTGCCCATGCGATCAGGCGCCGGAAGAGAAGCTCGAACGCGCGCTGAAGGAGTATGTCGGCTGGAGCGCGGACGACGTCGATATCGTCATCAACACGCATCTGCATTACGACCATTCCGGCGGCAATACGCTTTTCAAGAATGCGCGCTTCATCGTGCAGGCGGCGGAGTGGGAATACGCGGGCCATCCGCTGCCGACGCAGGCCACGTATTACCAGGAGTTCCTGATCGGCCGCGAGCCGCTCGCGTATTTTCGCTGGCAGTTCGTGAACGGCGTGACCGATATCGTGCCCGGCGTGCGCGTCGTGCCGACGCCGGGCCATACGCCGGGGCATCAGTCCGTCGCGGTCGATACGGAAGAAGGCGTCGTGCTGATCGCGGGCGATTGCGCGAACTGCATGGAGAACATCGTCGATCTCGTGCCGGTGGGCATCGTGCACGAAACGCTCGCGGAGATCGGCTCGCTTTCGCGCATTCGCCAGATCGCCGATTTCGTCATACCCGGACACGACCCGAACGTCGTGCCCGGCAGTGCAGGCATTGCCTTGCCCGCGAGCGCTCGTCTGCCGCACGTCCGTTGATGGAAGCGCCCGCTTCATAACCATACGAAGACCGGAGGAAGACATGAAAGCATTGACGCAGTCGATTCGTCATGCGGGACGGGCCGCGCTCGGCCTCGCGTTCGCGGCGGCGCTCGCCGTCTCGGGCCAGGCGCACGCGGCCGGCAAGTACAAGATCTTCTTGTCGATGAGCTATGTCGGCAACGACTGGCAGACGGAAGCCGCGAACATGGTCAAGGCGATGGCCAATACGCCCGCCCTCAAGGACAAGGTCGATCTCGAAGTGCAGGTCGCGGGCACCGATGCGCAGAAGCAGATCCAGCAGATCAATTCGATGGTGCAGGCCGGAGCCAAGGCCATCGTCATCTATCCGATCTCGCCGACGGCGCTCAATCGCGCGATCAAGAATGCGTGCTCGAAGGGCGTCGTCGTCGCGGCGTATGACGGCGAAGTGACCGAGCCTTGCGCGCACAACGTGACGATCGATCAGCATCAGGCCGGCACCGTCACCGCCGAATGGCTCGCCAAGACGCTCAACGGCAAAGGCAATGTCGTGATGATCACGGGCGTGCCGGGCACGTCCGTGGACCGCGCGCGCACCGAAGCGGCGAAGGCCGTGTTCGCGAAGTTCCCCGGCATCAAGATCGTCGCGGAAGGCACGGGCATGTGGAGCCAGGCGACCGCGAAGACCGAGCTCTCGAAGATTCTCGCGACCAATAGCTGGGACAAGATCGACGGCCTGTGGATGCAGGTGGGCTGCTTCACGGCGGCGTCGATGCAGCTCGAAGCCGGTATCGCCGACGACAAGATCAAGCCGTGCGCGGGCGAATCGTCGAACGGGCATCGCGTGCAGATGTTGCCGCCCGGTGAAGTGAAGGGACAGGGCGGCTATCGCTCGATCGGCTATCGCTCGATTTCCTACGGCGCGCCGCCGTACTCCGGCGCGATGGCGCTCAAGATGGCCGTGAAGAAGCTCGACGGCGGCGATTTTCCGGCGCGCGTGACCCTGAAGCTGCCGCTCGTGCTGACCTCGGAATCGAAGCTTTGCAAGACCGGCAGCATCGATGAACTGAAGGCGGGCTGCACCGCGTTCCCGCCGGATAAAGTGCCGCCGGGCTGGTTCGCGGACATCTACTCGGAAGACACGAAGGAAGTGGGCTTCAACGCGGCGCTGACGGGTAATCAGGACTGAGATCGAGGCATGACGATGAACGACGCATCATTGGCGATCGATCTGTCGAAAGTGACGAAGCGCTTCGGCGCGACCGTCGCGCTCGATGGCGCGTCGTTCTCGGTGAAACGTGGCGCGGTGCATGCGCTGCTCGGCGAGAACGGCGCGGGCAAGTCCACCACGGTCAAGCTGTTGTCGGGATTGATGCAGCCCGATGCGGGCAGCATTCGCGTGATGGGCCGCGACGTACATATGCGCGGCCCGAAAGACGCGCATCGCGCGGGCGTGCAGACGGCGTTTCAGGAGATGACGCTCGTGCGCGATCTCACGGTCGCGCAAAACCTGTTGATATCGTACGAGCCGACGAGTTTTCTCGGGCGCATCAAACAGCGCGACGCGCAGCGGCAGGCGGCGGAATGGCTCGACCGGCTCGAACTGCCGGATGTGCGTCCGGGCGCGTATATCCGCGATCTTTCGTTGCCGGTGCGGCAGAAGATCGAGATCGCGAAGGCGATCGTGCGCCGCCCGAAAGTGCTGCTGCTCGACGAACCGACTTCGGCGCTGTCGGGCCGCGATGTCGCGTGGCTTTCGAGGCGCATCGACGAACTGAAGGCGAGCGACGTGACCTTCGTGTTCATCTCGCATCGCATGCAGGAAGTGCGCGAGTTCTGCGACAGCCTCACGGTGTATCGCAATGGCCGCGACGTGGGCGCATTCGACGCCGCCGATATCTCCGATGACGAAGTGATCCGCCTCGTCATCGGCCGCTCGATGGAGGCGAAGTATCCGCCGAAGGTCGCTTCCGTGATAAGCGACGCGACGCCGGCGATCGAGACGCGCAATGTTCGCGTCGATGGCGTCGTGACCGATTTCGATCTCGTGGTGAAGCCCGGCGAAGTGCACGGCATCGCGGCGCTGCAGGGCATGGGGCAGCGCGAATTGTTCGAGGCGCTCTTCGGCGCGACCTATATCGACGATGGCGAAATACGCATCGACGGCAAGCCGGTCACGCTCACCTGCACGGCGGATTCGCTGAAGGCCGGCGTATCGACGAGCTTCCTGCCGGAGGATCGCAAGACCGAAGGGCTGTTCCTGCGTCTGCCCGGCGGCGAGAACGTGTCGCTGCCGGTGATCGGCCGCTATTCGCGCTTCGGCCTCATCGATCGAAAGCGGGAGCAGGCCGCGATACGCCGCTCGCTTGCGCAGATGGAGGTGAATCCGCGCGCGCTCTACAAGCCTTGTCTGTCGTTCTCGGGCGGCAATCAGCAGAAGATCGCGATGGCGAAGTGGCTGCTCACGCAAAGCCGCGTGTGGCTCATGTTCGATCCGACGCGCGGCATCGACGTCGGCACCAAGCATCAGATCTTCGTGTTGATGCGCGCGTTCGCGGCGGCGGGCGGCTCCCTGCTGTTCTATTCGACCGATGTGCCCGAACTCGTCAACGTATGCGATCGCGTCTCGGTGATGTATCGCGGCCGCAATGTCGGCGAGCTGACCGGCGACGCGCTCACCGAAGAGAACGTGATGCGCAAGATGCTTTCCAGTTGAGAGGTTGCTCATGAAGATAGCCGTTGCGTCGCCCGATAGCGAGGTCGTGCGGCCGGGCGCGCGCGTGGGTTGGGGCGCGCGCATCGATCATCATCGCGGGCTCATCATCGCGATCAGCGCGTTGCTCGCGATGCTCGCCGGATGGGTCGCGCTGTCCGCGACGCCCGTCGGGCTCTACGACATCGGCTCGGTGATTTCGAGTGCGACCACCCTCGCGCTCGCGGCGATCGGTCAGACGATCGTCGTGTTGTCGGGCGGTTTCGATCTGTCGGCGTCGGCGGTCGTGTCGCTCGCCAATGTGCTCGCGGTGCGCTTCGTGCAGGGATCGCCCGTCGAACAATGGGCGGGCGCCGCGCTGATTCTCGCGATCGGCGGCGGCATCGGCCTCGTGAACGGCGCGCTGATCGCATGGTTTCGCCTGCAATCGATCGTCGTCACGCTCGCGACGATGTTCATGGTGCAGGGCCTCACGCTGCTGATCCAGAACAAGCCGGGCGGCAGCGTCGGCGACCAGTTCGGCGCGGTGCTCACGGCCGATCTCATCCCCGACAAGATGCCGATGTCGGCGGCCCTGCTGATTCTCGCGTTGCTGATCTGGTCGTTCATCAAGCGCACGCGCTTCGGCGTGGGTCTCTATGCGCTCGGCAGCGATCCCGATGGCGCATACGCGAACGGCATGCCGGTCACGCGCTATCGCATCTCGACATATGCGCTCGCGGGCATGTTCTACGCGGCGGCGGGCCTGTATGTATCGGCGCAGACGGGTTCCGCCGATCCGCTCGTCGGCCGTCCCTTGCTGCTGTCGATGTTCACCGCGGTCGTGCTCGGCGGCACGCTGCTCGGCGGCGGACGCGGTGGCTGCGTCGGCACCGTGTTCGCCGCGATGACGCTCATGATCACCGTGAACATTCTGCTCGTGCTGAACGTGTCGGCGTTCTTCACGACGATCGCGGAAGCCGTGATCCTGATGCTCGCGGTGCTCGGTTCGTCGATCGGCAAGCAGTCGGCGGCGAACGAATGCGCGCGTCACGCAGCGCAGTGGTTCAAGGCGATACGAACCGGAACACGCGCGCGCGACGACAGTCACGCGCGACGCGTCACGTTCGAGGTCGACGATTTCCGTCCGGTCGAGAACACGGAGTTGAAGGGCCGTCCGATCGCGGACTGGATCGAACGCAATCGCGAATGGGTCAAGTATGTCGTTCCGGCGTATCTGCTGTTCTTCGCGGTGGTGATCATCACGGGCTTCGTCTACGGTCCCGGCGTGCTCGTCAGCGCGAATTTCTACACGAGCCTGCTCACGCTGACCTTGTTTCTCGCGATTCTCGGACTGGGGCAGGGCGCGGTGATTCTGACGGGCGGACTCGATCTCTCGATGCCCTGGCTCATCACGCTGTCCGGCGTGCTGTTGACAGGGCTCACGCACGGCATGAACGGCGCGGCCGCGTGGGCGGTGCCGGTGGTGCTGCTCGTCGGCCTGCTCGTCGGCGTGTTCAACGGCGTGGGCGTCGTGATGCTGGGATTGCCGCCCATCGTCGTCACGCTTGCCGCGAACGGCTTGCTGCAGGGTCTCACGCTGATCTATTGCAACGGCTCGCCGCAAGGATGGTCGCCCTCGGCGATCAGCGAATTCACCAACGGACGAGTCGGGCCGCTGTCGCTCGCGGCGTGGAGCGTGCCGGTGTTTCTCGTCATCGCGCTGGTGCTGCTGCATCGCACGCCGTTCGGGCGTCGCGTGTATGCGGTCGGCAATTCGCCTGTCGCCGCGAAGCTCTCGGGCGTGCGCGTGGGCACGACGTTGATCGCGGTTTATTGCCTCTCCGGTCTTTGCTCGGCGATCGTCGGCCTGCTGCTCGCGGGGTTCAGTTCGCAGGCGTTTCTCGGCATGGGCGATCCGTATCTGTTGCCTTCGATTGCCGTGGTCGTGGTCGGCGGCGCGCTCATCACCGGCGGTCGCGGGCACTATCTCGGCGTGTTTGGCGGCGCGCTGCTGCTCACGGCGCTCGGGACCTTGCTCGCGGGCACCACCGTGCCGCCCGCGGTGCGGGACATCATCAACGGGCTCGTCGTGCTGGCCGCTGTCATCACGTTGCGGGACAAGAAAGGCTGAACCAACTCGAATGAGGGCGACACACAGATGCAAGCGAAGAACATTGCGGTGATCGGCTCGGGCCGCATCGGCCGCGCGTGGGCGATCGTTTTTGCGAAGAGCGGCTTCGACGTGAAGATTCACGATGCATCGACGGAGATGCTCGGCGGTGCGATTCCGTCGATCCGCGAGAGCCTGGACGATCTCGCGTCCTTCGATCTGATCGATGAACCCGTCGACGCGATCGTCTCACGCATCAACACATGCGAAAGCCTCGCCGATGCCGTCGCCGATGCGGATCTCGTGCAGGAGAACATCGCGGAAGTGGTGGAGGCGAAGCGCGCGTTGTTCGTCGAACTGGATCGCCTGACGAAGCCCGATGCGCTGCTTGCGAGTTCGACCTCGGGCCTGCCCGCATCGACATTCACAGAAGGTATCGAAGGCCGCGCGCGCTGTCTCGTCGCGCATCCGGTCAATCCGCCGTCGCTCGTGCCGCTCGTCGAGTTGTGCGGTGCGCCGTGGACTTCGCATGACACGGTGGAACGCGCCCGCGCCATCTACGAACGAGCTGGACAAAAGCCCGTGACCGTCAACCGGGAGATTTCGGGGTTTCTGCTGAATCGCCTGCAAGGCGCGCTGCTCGACGAAGCGTTGAGTCTCTACGAGCAAGGCTATGCGAGCGCCGCCGATCTCGACACCGTGATCCGCGACGGGCTCGCGATGCGCTGGTCGTTCATGGGGCCGTTCGAAACCATCGACCTGAACGCGCCCGGCGGCGTGGCCGATTACGCGGCGCGTTACGGCGGCACATATCGCACGATCGCATCGGGGCGCAAGCCGTTCGACTGGCCAGCCGACACGCTCGATAAGCTCGATACGGAGCGCCGCGCCGTCTTGCCGCGCGAGCGTATCGAGGAACGCAGCCGCTGGCGCGATCGCCGATTGATGGCGTTGCTTGCGCATCGGCGCGATATCGAGGACGGTGAAGCCTAACCCAAGGAGACGACGATGCCCGAAGTACGCTTGCTGGTCGATGCGAACAATCATCTCGGCGAAGGGCCGCTCTGGGACGTCAAGGAGGAGCGGTTGTACTGGATCGACAGCACGGCGGCGGAGATCTATAGCTGCCGTGCCGATGGCAGCGACGTGAAGCGCTATTTCGTGCCGCGTCATATCGGCTCGATGGCCTTGCGCGAGCGAGGCGGCGCGGTGGTCGCGCTCGCCAACGGCCTGCATTTCTACGACTTCGACGCGCAGACCGTGCAGTTCATCGCCGACCCGGAAAGCGACGATCCCGAGACGCGTTTCAACGACGGCAAGGTGGATCGACGTGGCCGCTTCGTCGCGGGCACGATGTCCTACGATTTCGATCGCTACGACGCCGATCGCGGCCAGCGCTCGACGCGCAGCGGCGGACTCTACCGGCTCGATACGGATGGCAAGGTCACGCGCCTCGACAGCGGCATCAGTTGTTCGAACGGCCCATGCTGGAGCCCCGACAACAAGACGTTCTACTTCACCGACACATACAGCAAGGAGATGTACGCGTACGACTACGACATCGAAACCGGCGCGGCGACGAACAAGCGTTTGTTCGTCTCCGCGCACGACATGGCCGGCACCTTCGATGGCGCGACCGTCGACGAGGAAGGTTACGTCTGGTCCGCGCTCGTGTTCGGCGGCCGCATTCTGCGCTTCGCGCCCGACGGCAAGCTCGATCGCATCGTGCCGTTCCCCGTGCGCAATCTGACGAGCGTGATGTTCGGCGGACCGAATCTCGATATCCTCTATGTATCGACGATGGGCCGTCCGATGTGGGGCATTCCGCAGAAGGAGCGCGACAAGGGCGGCTTGTTCGCGGTGACGGGCCTCGGCGTGCGTGGCATTCCGGAGCCGCGTTTCGCGGGTTGATGCATGAGCGTTATCATTCGGGCCTCAGGGTCACGAACGGTATCGCCCGATATGGATACGAACAAGCTCATCGCGTCGCTGCCCGCGCGCATCGACGCGATCGTCTCGCGCGGCGCGCAGGCGCATCCCGATCACATCGCGTTGCATGAGGACGCGCGCACGCTGACGTATGCGCAACTCGACGATGCCGTCGATGCGCTCGCCGCACGTCTTGCAGCGGCGGGCGTGCGAGCCGGCGATCGCGTGATGCTGATCGGCGAGAACAGCGTCGCACTGGTCGCATCGCTCTTCGCCGCGAGCCGTCTCGATGCATGGGCGCTGGTCGCGAATGCGCGGCTGTCCGCTGTCGAACTCGATGCGATCCGCGCGCATGCGACGCCGCGCATCGCGCTCTATACCGTCGAAGCATCCGAAGATGCCGCGCGTCATGCACAACGCGATGGCGCTGCGATCGAATCGCTCGAAGCAACGCCGATCGGTGCGTTTGCACTGAGTGCCGTCGATAACGCTTCCACGCAGGAACCGCACGGCCTGCCTTCGGACCAGCAATGCGCGGCGCTCATCTACACAACAGGCACGACGGGCGCACCGAAGGGCGTGATGCTGTCGCATCGCAATCTGCTCTTCGTCGCGGCGGTATCGAGCACGCTGCGCCGCGTGAGTTCCGGCGATCGCGTCTACGCCGTGTTGCCGATCTCGCATGTGTTCGGTCTTGCGTCCATGTGCCTCGGCTCGCTCCATGCGGGCGCGTCGTTGCGGCTCGCGGCACGTTTCGATGCCGAGCGCGCGGGACGCGTACTCAGCGACGAACGCATGACGATCTTTCAGGGCGTGCCCGCGATGCACGCGAAGCTCATCGATCATTTCACGCCGCGCGGCGGGCTGAATGCGCCGTCGCTGCGATTCGTCTATTGCGGCGGCTCGCCGCTCGACATGACGCTGAAGGCCGCGGCCGAAGCGTTTTACGGCGTGCCCTTGCACAACGGCTACGGCATGACCGAAAGCAGCCCGACCGTTTCGAACACGCTTCTCGATGCGCCGGCACGCGATTCATCCGTCGGTCCGTTGATACCGGGCGTCGAGGCGCGCATCGTGCCGCTCGCGCAAGCAGACGACGCCGACGATACCGGCGAACTATGGATTCGCGGCCCGAACGTGATGCTCGGCTACTACCGCGATGCGGCGCAGACAGCGGCCACGGTGACCGCCGACGGCTGGCTCAAAACCGGCGATCTCGCGCGCTTCGAGAACGGCAATCTGTATATCGTCGGACGCAGCAAGGAACTCATCATCCGTTCTGGCTTCAACGTGTATCCCGCCGAATTGGAGCAGGCGTTCAACAGTCATCCTGCCGTGCTGCATTCCGCCGTGATCGGGCGAAGCGCGGTGGGCAACGAGGACGTGCTCGCGTTCGTCGAACTGAGGCCGGGTTGCATGGCGGACGAGCGCGAACTCGCTCAGTGGGTGAGCACACGGCTAGCGCCGTACAAGCGGCCTTCCTCGATCCGCATTCTCGATGCGCTGCCGGTGTCCGCGAGCGGCAAGGTGCTCAAGCATCGGCTCGGGATGCTCGCTAGTTAGTCGCGGATGCAACCGGCTTGATCGCGGCTTTCGTGTCCTCGCCGGCGCCCCCCAGCGACTGGAAGAGCGCAGCCGTGTCCGAAAGGCGGTTCGCTTGCGCGACCGTGTAATCGAGCTGCGTTTGCAGCGCCTGGCGTTGCGTGTCGAGCAGATCGAAACGGCTCACGCCGCCTGCCGTGTAGCGCGCGCCCGTGGTATCGAGGTTCGCTCGTGCTTCGCTCGCCGCGATCTCGCGCGCCTGCACGGTACTCGCGTCGTTCTGTAGCGCGGTCAAACTATCGGCGACTTGCTGGAGGGCTTCCAGCACGGTTTGTCGATAGCCTTGCATGGCTGCATCGTAGGCGGCTTCCGCAGAACGCTTTTTCGCGCGCAGCTCGCCGCCATGAAACAGCGGCTGCGTGAGATTCAGGCCGACATTCCACACGTTCAGGCTGTTGAGCATGTCGTGGATATTCGTGCGCTGGCTTCCCACGCCCGCCGACAGCGAGAACTTCGGATAGAGATCGGCCGTCGCCACGCCGACATTCGCGCTCGCCTGATGCAGCAGCGCCTCGGATGCGCGGATATCGGGACGTTCGCGCGCGAGCGTCGAAGGCAGCGTGAGGGGAACGCTGTCCGGCAGACGCAGGGAATCGAGCGTGATCGCATCGAAATCGGCGACGGACGGTTCGACGCCGAGCAGCACCGCAAGCCGATGATCGGCCTGATCGCGCTGCGTGACGAGCGATGGCAGACCCGCGCGCGTTTGCTCGACGAGCGTGCGCTGGCTGCGCACATCGAACGATGCGACGCCGCCCGCTTGCAGGCGGCCTTCCATGATCGACAACTGCCTCATCTGCGCATCGACGAGGCGCTCGGTAAGCGTGATCTGCTGCTGCAATGAAGCGCGCCGGA
Organism: Caballeronia sp. S22; assembly: GCF_964261745.1. Lineage (NCBI taxonomy): Bacteria > Pseudomonadati > Pseudomonadota > Betaproteobacteria > Burkholderiales > Burkholderiaceae > Caballeronia > Caballeronia sp. S22. The sequence continues at coordinate 268,544 of NZ_OZ180036.1, forward strand.
TCGCGCTCGCGACGACATTGCCCGCGATAGAAAGACGCGCCGCGTCGAGTTCGAAGGACTGGTAATCCACTTGCGCGCGCAACGCTTCGAGCGCGCGCCGCTCGCCGCCGAAGATATCGAGCGTGTACGACACGCTGACCGATGCATCGTAGAGCGTGAAAGGCCCGGGGCTCGGAATGGGCACGCCGAACGCAGCGGGGTCCACCTTTTGACGCGTGCCGGAAAGCGAGGCATCGACGGCGGGGAAGTACGTCGCGCCGGCTTGCGCGCGATAGTCTTCATGCGCTTGCAGAAGCTTCGCGCGGGCTTGTTCGAGCGTCGGGCTGTCGTTCAATGCGCGATCGACGAGACGGTTCAGCGCATCGGAGCCGAATTGCGTCCACCAGCGCGGCAACGCGTGATCGATGGCGGGAAAGCCTTGCATCGCGACGGAAGTCTTGACATAGCTCTGCGTGTCGGGCGGCGCGGGCGCGTGAAAGTCGGGGCCGACCGTGCAGCCGCACAACACGAGCGCGCAAAGGGAAAGAAGCGGTTTCATCGACGTCTCCCTAATCCAGCGTGCGCCGGTAGAAGCGCAGCGCAATGCACATCACGATGACGGTGAAAAGCGCCATCGGCCAGACCGAAGGCCACAGGTCCGCCCAGCCGCTGCCCTTGAGCAGAATGCCGCGTATCAGGCGGTTGAAGTAAGTGAGCGGCAAAAGGTTGCCGATGAACTGCGCCCACGCGGGCATGCCCGCGAACGGAAACATGAAGCCCGAAAGAAGGATGTTCGGCAGAAAGTAGAACATGGTCAGTTGCATCGCCTGAAGCTGATTCTGCGCGAGCGAGGACAGCGTGATGCCCACCGTCAGATTCGCGGCGATGAACAGCAGCGCGGCGAGATAGATCGCGAGCGGATTGCCGACGAAGGGCACATGAAACACGAAGCGCGTGGCCGCGAGAATGATCGTTGCCTGAATGAGGCCGATGAATACGTAGGGCACGATCTTGCCCGTCATCACTTCGACGGGGCGCACGGGCGTCGCGAGCAGATTCTCCATCGTGCCGCGTTCGCGTTCGCGCGTCATCGCGAGGCCCGTCATCATCACGAGGGTCATCGTGAGGATCACGCCCATCAGGCCCGGCACGACGTTGTATTGCGTGATGCCTTCGGGGTTATAGAGGTTGTGGACCTGCACGTCGAACGCGGCGGGCCCTCCATTCAAACGCGCGAGCGGACCGGTGAGGTCCTTGCTCGCCACCGACTGCACGAGCGAGGACAGTGAATTGCTCGCCTTGCTGACCGCGTTCGGATCGGTGGCGTCGGCTTCGACGAGGAGGGCGGGCCGCTCGCCGCGCAACAGCTTGCGCGAGAAGTCGGCGGGAATGTCGAGCACGAAAAGCACGCGGCCTTGCGCGAGCGCGCGGCGGCCGGCTTCGTCGTCGGGCAACGTTTCGACGATATCGAAGTAGTCGGAGTGCTCCATCGCGGCGATGAAGCTGCGCGAAAACGGACTCTGATCGCCGACGATCACGGCTGTCGGCAGATGCTTCGGGTCCGTGTTGATCGCATAGCCGAAGAGCGCGAGCTGCACGATCGGCAGTCCCACGATCATGCCGAACGTGATGCGGTCGCGCCGTAGCTGCAGAAACTCCTTGATCACGATGCTCCACCACCGCGTGATGGAGAAGCGCGCGAACAGTGCGAAGCCGCCGCGCGCTGTCATGACGTCACCTTGAAGTTGTCGGTCGAGTGGCTCATCAGATAGATGAAGACGTCTTCCAGCCCGGTTTCGATGCGCTCCGCATGGGTTGCGCCGTCTTTCGTCGCGTCACGCACGGCCTGTTCGAGCGCAGCGTGATCGCTGCCGCTCAAATGCAGCGCCGAGCCGAACACGACCGTCTGGTCGATGCCGGGCGTCTTGCGCAAGCGTTCAGAGAGCGCACTGAGATGCTGACCGTGGATGCTCCACGTAGCGAGATTCTGCGACGCGATCACTTCGTTCGCGGTGCCTTGCGCGAGCAGCTTGCCGTAAGCGATATACGCGAGCTTGTGACAGCGCTCGGCTTCGTCCATGTAATGCGTGCTGACGAGCACGGAGATGCCTTTCGCAGCGAGACGATGCAGCTCTTCCCAAAAGTCGCGGCGCGCGGTGGGATCGACGCCCGCGGTGGGTTCGTCGAGCAATAACAGTTTCGGCTCGTGCAGCATGCATGCGGCAAGGGCGAGCCGTTGCTTCCATCCACCCGAGAGCGACCCCGTCAGTTGCTTCGTGCGGCTTTGCAAGCCCAGCGCTTCGAGTGCGCGATCCACGGCTTCGCGGCGGTTCTTCATCTGATACATGCGCGCGACGAAGTCGAGATTCTCGCGGATGGTCAGGTCTTCCCAGTACGAAAAACGCTGCGTCATATAGCCGACATTGCGCTTGATCTCCTCACTCTCGCGCACGATGTCGTAGCCGAGACATGTGCCGCTGCCCGAATCGGGCGTGAGCAGGCCGCACATCAGGCGGATGGAGGTCGTCTTGCCGCTGCCGTTCGGACCGAGAAAGCCGAAGATTTCGCCGCGCGCGACCTGCAACGACACATCGTTGACGACATGCTTGTCGCCGAAGCGCTTGTTGAGGTTGTGGACGTCGATGACGTAGGGCGTGTCCTGCGCGTTCATTGCAACCTCACCGCGACGGGTTGGCCGGGATGAAGCTTCGCCGCATCGGCGGGCTGAGGATGCGCCTCGACCATGAACACGAGCTTCGCGCGGTTTTCGTTGCTATAGATGACGGGCGGCGTGTATTCCGCCTGATTCGACACGTAGGTGATCTTCGCGGGCACGTCTTCCGCGCAGCCGTCGCAATGAATCGATACGGCGCGCCCCGCCGCGAGACCGCCCACCGCGTTCTCCGGCACGAAGAAGCGCACCTTCACATTCTGCGGCGGCAGCATCTGCACGACGGGCGTGCCCGCCTGAACCCATTCTCCGACGCGATAGAGCGTGTCGTACACGAGCCCGTCCGCCGGCGCCGCGACACGTTTTTGATCGACTTTCCATTGAGCCTGGACGACGAACGCCTGCGCGGCGGCCACTTGTGCGCGCTGCGCTTCGATCTGCTGAGGACGGCCGGGCAAGCGCGCGATATCGACCTGTTCGGCGAGATCGCGCACTTGCGCGGCGGCGGCATCGGCATTGGCGCGGGAATCGTCGAGTTGCCCTTTGGCGATGCCGCCGGCACTGAACTGCGCCTCGTCGCGGCTCAGTTGCAACGCGGCCTTGCGGGCGTTCGCGCGCGCCTGCGCGAGTTGCGCGCGCACCGAAGCGACCTCCGGCGCGCGTTTGCCTGTGAGGATGTCTTCGAGTTGCGACTGCGCGGCGGTGAGTTGGCGTTGCGCCTGATCGAGCGCGGCGGTTTCATCGACGGATTCGAGCGCGAACGTGCCCGTGCCCGCTTTGACCGTTTGCCCGCGCGAGACGGAGAGTGCGGCGAGCTTCCCCGATTGCGACGAACCGAGATAGACGAACTCTCCTTCGACGTAGCCCTGATAGACGTCGCGGTCCTGATGAGAGCACGCCGCGAGTGCCGTGGCGAGAAGCAGGTAGAAGGTTATGCCGGTCATGCGGCTCATGGCGCGCTCCATGATCAGGTATCGTTCAGTGTCTTGGTTGGTGTACCAAACAATAAACGAGTCGAGTCGTTACTGTCAAGCGGTGCGTGCGTGGGACGCACGCCTCTGCGTACAAGACAAGCATAGGAGAGGACGGCGCAGGCGAGACGCCTGGCGTGGCTTTTAGAGCGCTCTGACGAGGAAAGAGGCGATGAGGCGCGGCTCGTCGAACATGGTCGCGAGTTCGAAGAAGAACAGGAACGCGAGCATATAGCCCACGGCGGGCCAGTGTTCCATGAACCGCACGAAAAACGGCGCAAAGCGCGAGCGCAGCGGGGCGCGCGTGACGATCCATGCCGAGACCGCGCCGATGGCCGCGCCCGCGATCACATCGGTCGGATAGTGCAGCCCGAGATAGACGCGCGGCAGGCACACGAGGATGATGCAGTGCAGGATCGCGAGTACGCCGATCCATCGCCAGACGAGAAAGATGCCTGCTGCGATGGCCATCCACAGGGCGGCATGATCGCTGGGAAAGGAACTCCACATGCGCAGAAAACTGCCCGTCTCGTTCGTCAACGGGAAGGTCAGGTGAATATTCGGATCGTAGACCGGTCGCGGTCGGAAGGGCAGCGCGAGCGCAGCGAGCCTGCCGAGCAGAAACGCAATGAAACCCGACATGAGAACGGCGACGACCATCTCGCGTCGCCATTGCTGGGAGTCGCCGGCCTTGAACCAGATCGCCCAGAGAATCGCCAGTGGCATGACGCCTTTTGTCAGGTAAAAATCGGCGATCGCGTGGACAGCGTGAGTAAAAATGACGGACGAGGCCGCGATATGCACGAGCCAGGTCTGGATCGACGTGTCAAAAGCATTCACGCGACACTTCTCCGTCCATTTATGAACATTCGATGAAAAGCGTACGAGTGCGAGCGCACATTGTTAGTGCGCCGCCTCGCATAACTCGTCGGACAAACGCATGCAAGCGGGACGACGAGAGCAGGACGTAAGCGTGGGCAGGCATCGCGTGTGCTTCGCCGATACTGCAATGAGGCGAATCAGACAGCGACATGGACACTCTTCTAAAGATCGCGCAGGACTGCGGCTTTTCGGTGGTGTTGGAAGGCCGGATCGGCACCCAGGAATACAACAGCGTGAGTGGTCCGCTACAGGCATTGGAGAAATTTGCGGAAGTCATCCGCGACGCGGCCTTGCAGGAACAGCCGCGCCAGAACGAATGACATGCCGCGTCTAGAGCGATCCGCCCTCCGATGCTTCGTGCGGAATCATCCACCCAAAGAAGACCTGGGCTTCGACGAGCTTGCCATCACGAATGGTTAGAACCTCCGTGTTGCGAAACGCGCTGTCGTCCTTCATGCGCAGATCGTAGGTGACGAACACGTGCTCGCCATCGCGCACGAGATGGACGAACGTGAATTCGGCGATCGCGCGCGAATTCGGCCAGCATCGCGCAAAGTAGGTCGCCCGGTCGAGCCGATTGTCGCGTGGGCTCGTGAAGTGGAAATCGTCTGCGACGAGTGCTTCGATCGCATCACGGTCTTTCGTGACATAAGCTTCATAGACGCGCTTCGCTACCGATATCGGGTCGAAAGATTCAGCGGGGATGGTCATCGGGTATCTCCTTTGTCACGGCGCGCGCTTCTTCGTTTGCGCCATTACCATGTCGACGAATGAAGATGCTTTCGCTCGACATCATTTTCGAATTGGCGTATCCGGATGTAACCTTTGCGCGTTTGCAGCATTCGCATAACATTGCGATATCCGCGTGAATTGACATCGATAACAACGGAGACGCCACGATGAAGGGAAGAAAGGGACAACGCCTGCTTGCGCTGATGATCGGCGCATCGCTGTTCGGGCCGCTTGCGGCGCAAGTCGCGCTCGCTGATGCGCCTGCGGACGAAACGATTGCCGTCGCGGGGCTCTCACAGCCATCGGACATTCTGATCGACCGCTGGGGCGTACCGCACATCTACGCGGCCAACGACAGCGACGCGTTCTTCGTGCAAGGCTTCAACGCGGCGCGCGATCGCATGTTCCAGATCGATCTGTGGCGCAGACGCGGACTCGGCGAGCTCTCGGAAGTATTCGGCCCGGCCTACGTGGAGCAGGACAAGGCCACGCGGCTCTTTCTCTATCGTGGCGACATGGCGACCGAATGGCAGCGCTATGGTCCCGATGCGAAACCTGCCGCGACGCGCTTCGCGGCAGGCGTCAACGCATATGTCGACTGGCTCGCGGCGCATCCGGATCGCATGCCCTATGAATTTCGCAAGATCGGCTATTGGCCGGCGAAATGGAATGCCGACGACATCGTGCGCATTCGCAGTCACGGTCTCACGCGAAACCTGACGAGTGAAGTCGCGCGTGCGCGCGTGGCCTGCAAGAGTTCGCTCGATGCGGATGCTTTGCGCTTCGGCCTTCAGCCGCAGTGGAAAGCCCAGATGCCTGCCGGCCTCGATCCATGTCTCCCCGATGATGTCCTCAAGGTCTTCACGCTCGCCACGCAAGGCGTGCGCGTGACGAAGGAGTCGATGAAAAGCGCGGATGCATCGACGACATTGATCGCCGCCGCCGACAATCCCGAGGAAGTCACCGAAGGCAGCAACAACTGGGTGATCGCGCCATCGAAGTCGGCAACGGGGCGCGCGATCATGGCGAACGATCCGCATCGCGCGTACGCGGCGCCGAGCCTTCGGTACATTCAGCAGATCAGCACGCCGACGCTCGATATCATCGGTGCGGGCGAACCATCCGCGCCGGGCATTTCGATCGGGCATAACGGTTCGATCGCCTACGGTCTCACGATCTTCAATATCGATCAGGAAGATCTCTACGTGTACGAGCTGAACCCGGCGAATCCACGGCAGTATCGATACAAGGGCAAGTGGGAGCCGATGCGCGTCGTCCACGAGCAGATCGCGGTGCGCAACGGGTCGCCTGTCAACGCCGAATTGCTGTTCACGCGCCACGGGCCAGTGATCTATACGGAAGAAAGCAAACATCGCGCATTCGCGGTGCGCACGGCGTGGCTGTCGCCGGGAATGTCGCCGTACTTCGATTCGATGCGCTACATGCGCGCGAAGAATTACGCGCAATTCAAGGCTTCGCTTGCGACCTGGGGCGCGCCGACCGTCAATCAGGTCTATGCGGACAAGGACGGCAACATCGGCTGGGTGCCGAGCGGACTCGCACCGATACGCCCGAACTGGGATGGCCTCATGCCCGTGCCCGGCGATGGCCGCTATGAATGGGCGGGCTTCTGGCCGCGCGACGCGATGCCCTCCGTCTATAACCCCGCGCAAGCCTATTTCACCACGTCGAATGAAATGAATCTGCCGGCGGGTTATCCGTATGCCGAGCGCAAGCTTGGTTTCGAGTGGACCAACGGCTCGCGGCATCAGCGTATCGACGAGGTGTTGAAGTCGCTGCCCAAGGTGTCGATCGAAGACTCGGAGCGCTTGCAGAACGATATCGTTTCGATTCCGGCGCGCAGGCTCGTCGCATTGCTCGCGCCGCTTTCGAGCGATGACGACGACACGCGCGCCGCACTCGCGATGCTGAAAGGCTGGGATGCGCACATGGGCGCGGATTCACCGCAGGCCGCGCTCGAAGAAGTGTGGCTGTCGCGTCATCTCGGACGCACGTTCAAGGAAGCGGTGCTGCCGAAGGACGCGGCGGCATCGTTCGGCGCTCCCGATACCGCCGTGATGCTCGATACGCTCGAACATCCTGAAGCGCGTTTCGGCGATAACGCGCAAGCCAGACGCGATGCGGTTCTGCTTTCGAGTTTGCGGGACGCCTACGGTGAAATGCGGCATCTGCAAGGCGACGATGCAACCCAGTGGCAATGGGGCAAGCTCCAGACGAACCTGAACGCGCATCCTCTCGCCGATGTCGTCGATGCAGATATGCGCGCGAAGCTTAACGTCGGGCCTATCGGAAAGGGAGGCAGCGCTTATACGCCGAACCAGTCGACCTATCGTGCGAGCGATTTCCGCGAGACCAACGGGCCTTCGTTTCGTGTGGTCGTCGATGTCGGCAACTGGGACAACTCGCGCGCGGTGAATCTGCCGGGCGAATCGGGCGACCCCGATAACCCGCATTACCGCGATCTCGCGCAGATGTGGCTCGACGGACAGTACTTTCCGTTGCTGTATTCGCGCTCGGCCGTCGAAGCCGCGACCGAGAAGCGCGTGCATCTCGTGCCGGACGCGCATTGAGCATCGGCTTCGCAGGCGTCATTGTTGCGAGATCGGCAAGGCATCTTCAACGCGGGCAGCGATGATCTTCGCGGCGGCTTGCGTCACAATTCGATCGCGGTGGACGGGCGCTGGCTGGCGCCTTGCCGGACTCCTCATCCGGTTCGTCCGCCGCGCTCCCATCCTTCACTTCCTTCGATGCCGGCTTACGTTCGACGCAATTCGTGCGTCGCCGTGGGAATAGATCGCGGCATGTCCGGGTTAACCAATCGAAGCCTCTACGCTTGAAACCTGGATCGAGTGAGTCGAAGCCGCGCAAGGGCCCTGTGCGTTCGATGAGGTTCGTGGATCGCGTGCGATCCGGTCAACCTTTTCTGTCGGAGTGTGAACATCATGAACGCCATCGCCAAATTCGTCGTTTCCCTCGCCGTTGTCGCCGCGCCCACGTTTGTTTTCGCGCAGAGCCAGAACGCTCCGCTGACGCGCGCACAAGTGAAGGCCGAGCTCGTCCAGCTCGAACAGGCCGGCTACTCGCCCGCCATGGGAGAGCAAGCCGACTATCCCGCCGATATTCAGGCCGCGGAAGCGAAGGTCGCTGCACAAAAGAATGCGAACGCGACGAACGAAGCCTACGGCGGCACGAGTGCCGGCGGCGCATCTTCCGGATCCGGCTCGATGCGCACGCCGATGTCGATGAAGCATGGTTCGATGCCGTCGTCGGATTGCGTCGGGCCCGCGGGATTCTGCACGCCGTTCTTTGGAAGTTGAGTCGTCGGGCGATTATCGAGCGGGGAAAGATCGGTAAAGGCTTTCCACGCTCGCAATCGCCGTATTGAAGGCTTCAGAAAATAATTTGCGTGGGGGGGCTTGCGAGGAGATCATCGGCCCGTCATAATCTCGTTCTCTGCTGCTGATGCAGCGACGCAAGACGGATGTTGAAGTGGTGAATGTCTTGCGATGTGCTCTTTAAAAACTAACAGCCGATAAGTGTGGGCGCTTGATAGCGAGTGCGGTTTCAGTCTTTTAGGCTGAGACAACAAGCAAAAGTATCAAGAGTCTCACACGAAGTATCAGAGGAAGGTTTTTCATCTTTGGATGAACAATCATCGTCAGAACGTTGAGTGAGCGACCGGTTTCTAACGGAACCGAAAAACAGTAACAGGTTTGAACTGAAGAGTTTGATCCTGGCTCAGATTGAACGCTGGCGGCATGCCTTACACATGCAAGTCGAACGGCAGCACGGGGGCAACCCTGGTGGCGAGTGGCGAACGGGTGAGTAATACATCGGAACGTGTCCTGTAGTGGGGGATAGCCCGGCGAAAGCCGGATTAATACCGCATACGATCTACGGAAGAAAGCGGGGGCTCCTTCGGGACCTCGCGCTATAGGGGCGGCCGATGGCAGATTAGCTAGTTGGTGGGGTAAAGGCCTACCAAGGCGACGATCTGTAGCTGGTCTGAGAGGACGACCAGCCACACTGGGACTGAGACACGGCCCAGACTCCTACGGGAGGCAGCAGTGGGGAATTTTGGACAATGGGGGCAACCCTGATCCAGCAATGCCGCGTGTGTGAAGAAGGCCTTCGGGTTGTAAAGCACTTTTGTCCGGAAAGAAAACCTCTTGGTTAATACCTGAGGGGGATGACGGTACCGGAAGAATAAGCACCGGCTAACTACGTGCCAGCAGCCGCGGTAATACGTAGGGTGCGAGCGTTAATCGGAATTACTGGGCGTAAAGCGTGCGCAGGCGGTCTGTTAAGACCGATGTGAAATCCCCGGGCTTAACCTGGGAACTGCATTGGTGACTGGCAGGCTTTGAGTGTGGCAGAGGGAGGTAGAATTCCACGTGTAGCAGTGAAATGCGTAGAGATGTGGAGGAATACCGATGGCGAAGGCAGCCTCCTGGGCCAACACTGACGCTCATGCACGAAAGCGTGGGGAGCAAACAGGATTAGATACCCTGGTAGTCCACGCCCTAAACGATGTCAACTAGTTGTTGGGGATTCATTTCCTTAGTAACGTAGCTAACGCGTGAAGTTGACCGCCTGGGGAGTACGGTCGCAAGATTAAAACTCAAAGGAATTGACGGGGACCCGCACAAGCGGTGGATGATGTGGATTAATTCGATGCAACGCGAAAAACCTTACCTACCCTTGACATGGTCGGAAGTCTGCTGAGAGGTGGACGTGCTCGAAAGAGAACCGGCGCACAGGTGCTGCATGGCTGTCGTCAGCTCGTGTCGTGAGATGTTGGGTTAAGTCCCGCAACGAGCGCAACCCTTGTCCTTAGTTGCTACGCAAGAGCACTCTAAGGAGACTGCCGGTGACAAACCGGAGGAAGGTGGGGATGACGTCAAGTCCTCATGGCCCTTATGGGTAGGGCTTCACACGTCATACAATGGTCGGAACAGAGGGTTGCCAAGCCGCGAGGTGGAGCCAATCCCAGAAAACCGATCGTAGTCCGGATCGCAGTCTGCAACTCGACTGCGTGAAGCTGGAATCGCTAGTAATCGCGGATCAGCATGCCGCGGTGAATACGTTCCCGGGTCTTGTACACACCGCCCGTCACACCATGGGAGTGGGTTTCACCAGAAGTAGGTAGCCTAACCGCAAGGAGGGCGCTTACCACGGTGGGATTCATGACTGGGGTGAAGTCGTAACAAGGTAGCCGTATCGGAAGGTGCGGCTGGATCACCTCCTTTCTCGAGCTTCGCACACAACATTAAGCGCTCACGCTTATCGGCTGTTGTTTAAGACAGGCTAAGGGTCTGTAGCTCAGTCGGTTAGAGCACCGTCTTGATAAGGCGGGGGTCGTTGGTTCGAATCCAACCAGACCCACCACCCGAAAAGCGTGCTGATGGGGCAACAGCTCATGGTCAGGCCACGTAGGGGGATTAGCTCAGCTGGGAGAGCACCTGCTTTGCAAGCAGGGGGTCGTCGGTTCGATCCCGTCATCCTCCACCAAGTCCTCAATGCACAGCGCTGAATGGTGATTCAACGTTGTGCATTGGCGACTATAGCCAGTTGATGCTGTTGGGTAGTGAAGTGACCCGATCGGCTAAACGTTCTTTAACAATCTGGAAGAAGTAGTAAAGAGATGCGCTGAAAGCACTTAGAGATGGGTGTGAGTAGGGGCATCAGGGTAGTGATTGTATCAAGTATGAAAAGGTGATCGAAAGATTGCTTTGGAATACGGCACAACGCGAATACTCAGCCTATGACGAGGGTGTTGCGAGACACACTCGTTATAGGGTCAAGCGAACAAGTGCATGTGGTGGATGCCTTGGCGATCACAGGCGATGAAGGACGCGGTAGCCTGCGAAAAGCGGTGGGGAGCTGGCAAACGAGCTTTGATCCACCGATATCCGAATGGGGAAACCCGGCCCGTATGGGTCATCCGTAACTGAATCCATAGGTTACGTGAAGCGAACGCGGTGAACTGAAACATCTAAGTAACCGCAGGAACAGAAATCAACCGAGATTCCCAAAGTAGTGGCGAGCGAAATGGGATCAGCCTGTACTCTTTATCTGAATTGTTAGTCGAACGCTCTGGAAAGTGCGGCCATAGCAGGTGATAGCCCTGTAGACGAAAACAGCTTGGAAGAACTAGGGGTACGAGAAGTAGGGCGGGACACGTGAAATCCTGTCTGAAGATGGGGGGACCATCCTCCAAGGCTAAATACTCGTGATCGACCGATAGTGAACCAGTACCGTGAGGGAAAGGCGAAAAGAACCCCGGGAGGGGAGTGAAATAGATCCTGAAACCGCATGCATACAAACAGTCGGAGCCTCGTAAGGGGTGACGGCGTACCTTTTGTATAATGGGTCAGCGACTTACGTTCAGTAGCGAGCTTAACTGATTAAGGCAGGCGTAGCGAAAGCGAGTCCGAATAGGGCGATCAGTTGCTGGGCGTAGACCCGAAACCAAGTGATCTATCCATGGCCAGGTTGAAGGTGCGGTAACACGTACTGGAGGACCGAACCCACTAACGTTGAAAAGTTAGGGGATGAGCTGTGGATAGGGGTGAAAGGCTAAACAAACTTGGAAATAGCTGGTTCTCTCCGAAAACTATTTAGGTAGTGCCTCGTGTATCACCTTCGGGGGTAGAGCACTGTCATGGTTGTGGGGTCCATTGCGGATTACTACGCCATAGCAAACTCCGAATACCGAAGAGTGCAATCACGGGAGACAGACATCGGGTGCTAACGTCCGGTGTCAAGAGGGAAACAACCCAGACCGCCAGCTAAGGTCCCAAAGATTGGCTAAGTGGGAAACGAAGTGGGAAGGCTAAAACAGTCAGGAGGTTGGCTTAGAAGCAGCCACCCTTTAAAGAAAGCGTAATAGCTCACTGATCGAGTCGTCCTGCGCGGAAGATGTAACGGGGCTCAAGCCAGTCACCGAAGCTGCGGATACACGTTGAAAGACACGTGTGTGGTAGGAGAGCGTTCCGTAAGCCTGCGAAGGTGCGTTGAAAAGCGTGCTGGAGGTATCGGAAGTGCGAATGCTGACATGAGTAGCGATAAAGGGGGTGAAAAGCCCCCTCGCCGTAAGCCCAAGGTTTCCTACGCAACGTTCATCGGCGTAGGGTGAGTCGGCCCCTAAGGCGAGGCAGAAATGCGTAGCTGATGGGAAGCAGGTCAATATTCCTGCACCATTGTTAGATGCGATGGGGGGACGGATCGCGGAAGGTTGTCCGGGTGTTGGACGTCCCGGTCGCTGCATTGGAGAAGGTGCTTAGGCAAATCCGGGCACATAATTCAAGGGTGTGGCGCGAGCTTCTTCGGAAGCGAAGCAATTGGAAGTGGTTCCAAGAAAAGCCTCTAAGCTTCAGTCTAATAGTGACCGTACCGCAAACCGACACAGGTGGGCGAGATGAGTATTCTAAGGCGCTTGAGAGAACTCGGGAGAAGGAACTCGGCAAATTGGTACCGTAACTTCGGGATAAGGTACGCCTCTGTAGCTTGACTGGCCTGCGCCAGAAGGGTGAAGAGGTTGCAATAAACTGGTGGCTGCGACTGTTTAATAAAAACACAGCACTCTGCAAACACGAAAGTGGACGTATAGGGTGTGACGCCTGCCCGGTGCCGGAAGATTAAATGATGGGGTGCAAGCTCTTGATTGAAGTCCCGGTAAACGGCGGCCGTAACTATAACGGTCCTAAGGTAGCGAAATTCCTTGTCGGGTAAGTTCCGACCTGCACGAATGGCGTAACGATGGCCACACTGTCTCCTCCCGAGACTCAGCGAAGTTGAAGTGTTTGTGATGATGCAATCTCCCCGCGGCTAGACGGAAAGACCCCATGAACCTTTACTGTAGCTTTGCATTGGACTTTGAACCGATCTGTGTAGGATAGGTGGGAGGCTATGAAACCGGAACGCTAGTTTCGGTGGAGCCGTCCTTGAAATACCACCCTGGTTTGTTTGAGGTTCTAACCTTGGTCCATTATCTGGATCGGGGACAGTGCATGGTAGGCAGTTTGACTGGGGCGGTCTCCTCCCAAAGTGTAACGGAGGAGTACGAAGGTACGCTAGGTACGGTCGGAAATCGTGCTGATAGTGCAATGGCATAAGCGTGCTTAACTGCGAGACCGACAAGTCGAGCAGGTGCGAAAGCAGGTCATAGTGATCCGGTGGTTCTGTATGGAAGGGCCATCGCTCAACGGATAAAAGGTACTCTGGGGATAACAGGCTGATACCGCCCAAGAGTTCATATCGACGGCGGTGTTTGGCACCTCGATGTCGGCTCATCTCATCCTGGGGCTGTAGCCGGTCCCAAGGGTATGGCTGTTCGCCATTTAAAGAGGTACGTGAGCTGGGTTTAAAACGTCGTGAGACAGTTTGGTCCCTATCTGCCGTGGGCGTTGGATATTTGAAGGGGGCTGCTCCTAGTACGAGAGGACCGGAGTGGACGAACCTCTGGTGTACCGGTTGTCACGCCAGTGGCATCGCCGGGTAGCTATGTTCGGAAGAGATAACCGCTGAAAGCATCTAAGCGGGAAACTCGCCTTAAGATGAGATATCCCCGGGGCTTCGAGCCCCTTGAAGGGTCGTTCCAGACCAGGACGTTGATAGGTCAGGTGTGTAAGTGCAGTAATGCATTGAGCTAACTGATACTAATTGCCCGTAAGGCTTGATCCTATAACCAGTGTGTTTCGCGATGATCGTTAGTGCTTCAGCACTTACGAGCATCTCGCCCCCGTAGGGGGTAGTACTGGTTGAGTACCGTGTGTGCAACAGTCACCACCCGAATTCAATACTACTTCTTCCCGGATTGGTTGTAGCGCCCTACAGGCGATACAACAACAAGTCATGCCTGATGACCATAGCGAGTCGGTACCACCCCTTCCCATCCCGAACAGGACCGTGAAACGACTCCACGCCGATGATAGTGCGGATCACCCGTGTGAAAGTAGGTAATCGTCAGGCTCCTCATGCCGCAAACAAAAACCCCACCCCGCAAAGGTGGGGTTTTTGCGTTTGTGGGTCGAATTCCGCAAAGAGCGCTCGTTCCGACACCCGCTCGTCTCCGATAAAGGGTTTCAGTCGGTAGAATGGCGTCGAAAGGTTGTAACCATCATGCCGACCCTCTCCGGAGCGCATATGAGAACGAGCCTGTTGATTGCCGCCGTCAGCGCCGCGTTGCTTGTCGCGGCGTGCGGCAAGAAGAACGACGCGAGCGAGTCCAGCCTGGGCGACGCGATTTCCGCCGACATGAAAACGAACCGTGGTCTGCTATGCCTGAACCGAAGTGGACGCGGCCCGTATGCGTTCCCATCGGCGTATAGCAATCGCGATCTCAACGAGTACTCCGCTGCCGCACTGCGCGAGCAACTCGCCGCGCTCGAGAAGAGCGGGCTCATTGCCCGTGCCGCCCCGACCCCGGCCAACACCAACGCGAAGCAGAACGGCATCGCGTACAGCCTCACCGGCGAAGGCCAGAAGTATGCGGTCGAAACCAACCGGGCCGCCGGCGACCCCAACGCCACGAGCGACCCGCGCGCCTGGATGCTCTGCTATGCGCACGTCAAGCTGGACAAGGTCGTCGGCTGGACCGAGCCCGATCCGACCGCTCACCGCTCCGACGTCACCTACACCTACAAGCTCGAAAGCGTCGCTCCGTGGATGGACGATCGCGACATCAAGCGCGCCTTTCCCGACGTGACCGCCGCCGACCGCGAAGCCGGTGAAACGAAGCTGCACATCATCCTGGAGCAGCGCGAGGACGGCTGGGTGCGGGTGGATTGACCCCGCAGGCTCCGCTTCCGAGATCACGCATGCCGCCATCTTCCTTCGATCCTTCCGCCGGCCCGCCGCGCATGTCCGATGTCGCGCGTCTCGCCGGCGTTTCGAAGATGACCGTCTCCCGCGTGCTCGCCGGCCACAGCGTCGCGGTGGCGACGCGTGAGCGGGTGCAGAAAGCCATCGACGAACTCGGCTATGTCGCCGATGCCGCGGCGGGCGCCTTGTCGTCCGGACGCTCGGAGTTCGTCGCGGTGCTGGTTCCGTCGCTCGCAAGCTCCAACTTCTCGGACACGGTGCGCGGTCTTTCCGCGTCGCTCGAACCGCACGGCCTGCAATTGCTGATCGGCGACACGGACTACCATCTGGATCGCGAGGAACGGCTCGTGCGCTCGATGTTGCGTCATCAGCCGCGCTGCATCGCGCTGACGGGTTCGCGTCATACGGAAGCGACGCGCACGCTGCTGCGCCGCTCCGGCGTGCCCGTCGTGGAGATGTGGGATTCGCCTTCCGATCCGATCGATGCCGCCGTCGGCTTCTCGAACGTCAGCGCGGCACGAGAGATGGTGCGGTATCTGGCGGATAAAGGTTACGAACGCATCGGCTTTCTCGGCGGGGCGAGCGAACTGGACCGGCGCGGCCTGGATCGTCTGAAGGGCTTTCGCGCGCAGATGAAGGCGCTCGGTTTCGACGACGAACGCATCGTTCGTCTGGGCGATTCTCCGATCACGATGAGCCACGGCGGCCCCGCGATGGCCGCCTTGCTCGACACCTGGCCCGACACGCAGGCCGTGATGTGCGTGAGCGACATGTCCGCGTTCGGCGCGATAATGGAATGTCACCGGCGCGGCCTCGTCGTGCCTGACGATATCGCCGTTGCGGGCTTCGGTAATTTCGAAGTGGCCGCGTGCTGCACGCCATCGATCACGACGGTCTCCGTCGACGCATACGGCATCGGCCTGCGCACCGGCGCGACCCTGCTCGCGGCGCTGGAGGCGCGTGAGGAAGGCATCGCGGGGCCATCGGGCAAGCGAGTGCGCGTCGCCTATTCCGTGGTGCCGCGCGAAAGCGCCTGAGCCGAAGCAGTGCGGCGATGCGTGCTAACATCGATCGAAATGTTACCGGTAACGTCACGATAAACAGGGAGACACCCCATGCCCCAACAGAATCCCAAACGCCTGCGCAGCCAGGAGTGGTTCGACGATCCCTCGCACGCCGACATGACCGCGCTGTACGTCGAGCGATTCATGAACTACGGCCTCACGCGCGAGGAATTGCAGTCGGGTCGCCCGATCATCGGCATTGCGCAGACGGGCAGCGATCTCGCGCCGTGCAATCGCCATCACATCGAACTCGCCGCGCGAACGAAAGCGGGCATTCGCGATGCCGGCGGCATTCCGATGGAATTCCCCGTGCATCCGCTCGCGGAGCAGAGCCGCCGTCCGACCGCCGCGCTCGATCGCAATCTCGCGTATCTCGGTCTGGTCGAAATCCTGCACGGCTTTCCGCTCGACGGCGTCGTGCTCACGACCGGTTGCGACAAGACCACGCCCGCGTGCCTGATGGCCGCGGCCACCGTCGATATGCCCGCAATCGTGCTCTCGGGCGGTCCGATGCTCGACGGCTGGCACGAGGGCAAGCGCGTCGGGTCGGGCACCGTGATCTGGCATGCGCGCAATCTGCTCGCGGCGGGCGAGATCGATTACGAAGGCTTCATGCGTCTGACGACCGCGTCGTCGCCGTCCATCGGCCATTGCAATACGATGGGCACCGCGCTCTCGATGAACAGCCTCGCCGAAGCGCTCGGCATGTCGCTGCCGACGTGCGCGAGCATTCCCGCCGCGTATCGCGAGCGCGGGCAGATGGCGTACGCGACGGGCAAGCGCATCGTCGATATGGTGCGCGAGGATCTGAAGCCGTCGAAGATCATGACGCACGATGCGTTCATCAACGCGATCGTGGTTGCTTCGGCGCTCGGTGCATCGACGAATTGCCCGCCGCATCTGATCGCGATCGCGCGGCACATGGGCATCGAGTTGAGTCTCGATGACTGGCAACGCCACGGCGAACAGGTGCCGCTCATCGTGAACTGCATGCCCGCGGGTGAATATCTCGGCGAGAGTTTTCATCGCTCGGGCGGGGTGCCGGCGGTCATGCGGCAACTCGACAAGGCGGGACTCGTCAGGCGCGATTGCCTCACCGTGTCGGGCCGCACGATCGGCGAGATCGCGAACGATGCGCCCGCCGCCGACAACGAAGTCATCCGCACCACGGACGATCCGCTGAAGCACGGCGCGGGCTTCATGGTCCTGTCGGGCAATTTCTTCGACAGCGCGATCATGAAGATGTCGGTCGTCGGCGATGCGTTCAGAAAGACGTATTTGAGCGAGCCCGGCGCGGAGAACGCGTTCGAAGCGCGCGCGATCGTCTTCGATGGCCCCGAGGATTACCACGCGCGCATCAACGACCCGTCGCTCGACATCGACGAGCATTGCATCCTCGTAATTCGCGGCTGCGGCACGGTGGGTTATCCGGGCAGCGCGGAAGTCGTGAACATGGCGCCGCCCGCCGAGCTGATCAAACGCGGCATCGATTCGCTGCCCTGCATGGGCGACGGACGCCAGAGCGGCACGTCGGCGAGCCCGTCGATTCTCAACATGTCGCCCGAAGCCGCGGTGGGCGGCGGTCTCGCGCTCCTGCGCACGAACGACAGGATTCGCGTCGATCTGAACGCGCGCAGCGTGAACGTGCTGCTCGACGAAGCCGAACTCGAAAGCCGCCGCGCGCAGTCCGCATTCGCCGCGCCGGTCGCGCAGACGCCGTGGCAGGAACTGTATCGACAAACCGTGGGGCAGTTGTCGACGGGCGGATGTCTCGAGCCCGCGACGCTGTATCTGAAGGTGATCGAAACGCGCGGCAATCCGCGTCATTCACATTGAGCGAGCCGCCATGTCCTACGCCATTTACCCGAGTCTTGCGGACAAGCGTGTCGTCGTGACGGGCGGCGGCAGCGGCATCGGCGCTGCGATCGTCGAGGCGTTCGCGAAGCAGGGCGCACGCGTGTTTTTCATCGATGTTGCCGAGGCCGATTCGCGTCAACTCGAACAAACGCTGGCAAGCGAAAAGCATGCGCCGAAGTTTCTGCGTTGCGATCTGCGCGACGCGGCCGCCATCGAAAAGACTTTCGACGACATCGCCAGCGAAGCCGGTTCCATCGACGTGCTGGTCAACAACGCCGCGAACGACGACCGTCATCAGTGGGACAACGTGAGCGCCGCGTACTGGGACGAGCGCATGGCCGTCAATCTGCGGCATCAGTTCTTCTGCGCGCAGGCTGCGGCGAAGCGCATGTGCACGCAGAAGCACGGCGCGATCGTGAACATGGGCTCGATTTCGTGGCATCTCGCGTTGCCCGATCTCACGCTCTACATGACCGCGAAGGCCGCGATCGAAGGACTCACGCGCGGGCTCGCGCGTGATCTGGGCGAGCACGGCATCCGCGTGAATACGGTGATTCCGGGCGCGGTGCGCACGCCGCGTCAGATGAAGATGTGGCAGTCGCCCGAAAGCGAGGCGAAGCTTCTAGCGCAACAGTGTCTGCACGAGCGGATCGATCCGGAGCACATCGCGCGCATGGTGTTGTTCCTTGCCTCCGACGATGCGGCGCGCTGCACCGCACGCGATTATTACGTCGATGCGGGGTGGTTCGGGACGTAACGCGTTACGTAACGAAGGCCGATCGGTTCAGAGGCGCGCATCGCGCCGTCGCGCCGCTTTCGGCTTTGCCTTGACCGTCGGCATCGTGCCGTTTTCGATGTAGTGCTGCACGGCGTCGGCGGCTTCGTCATAGCCGCGTTCATCGAGCCAATGCCAGACGGCCGCGAGAAAGAGACCGAGCCCCGCATGCCCGCAATGCGCGATCACTTCGGCGATGCCTTCCGCGAGCGCCTCGTTGCGGCCTTCGGGCTGCAACGCGCTTGCCACATGCGATGCCGCGCGCGATACCAGCATCGCGTGCATCGTATGCAATTGCGGGTTGAAGGTGCGTACGGCGCTTTTTCTTTGACTGCTGCCCATGAAACCCCCGTCTCTGGCACTGGCGTGCTACGCGCCCGGATGCGATAACCGCATCGAAAAAAAGAGCGCGCGCCGCGATTGATTGTTCGAAGGCGCCTTTTCCCGGCGCCGGGGTGGGCTAATGCAAGAAGCGGGCCGACACGCGATTCCGCTCCGCGCATTTTCCAGTTGCGCCTTATGCGGCGGTGCAGCGCGCATCTTGCTTAGTGCGGAGAGAAAAGCGCGCAAAGACGATTCGTCATGCATTTCGTACAATCGAAAGTCGTATGCGGCACGCAAACCATCAAAACATGCGCCTAATGTCCTACTTTTGGTCCGCTGTGTTCGCGCTGCTCGCCGGTTGCTCGTCAACGACAGCGGCACGCAGCGAGGAACCCGCGTCCGCAGCGGAATCGCAAGCGCCGCAGCCGCTGCATCACGCGAAGCGCACCGCGTCCGGCTATGAAAACAACTACGGTCATCTGCCGCGCGAATCGTTTCTGAAGTGGCGTTGGGAGCGCTTTACGCAAGGCTTGCCGAAGCCGCCCGCGAACGGCTATCACTTTCCGATGGCGCATCCCGACATCGCGTGGCTCAAGGCCAACCGCACCGCCGATACCCTCACGTGGATCGGTCACGCGACCGCGCTGGTGCAGATCGACGGCGTGAACATCCTCACGGATCCGGTGTTCTCGGAACGAGCGTCGCCGTTCTCGTTCGCGGGCCCGAAGCGCAAGACGCCGCCCGGCCTCACGCTCGATGAGTTGCCGCACATCGACATCGTGCTGATCTCGCACAACCACTACGATCATCTGGACAAGCCGAGCATCGAAGCGCTCAACCGGCAGGCGGGCGGCCCGCCGCGCTTTCTCGTGCCGCTCGGCATCCGGCAGTGGATGACCGATATCGGCGTGACGAACGTCGAAGAACTCGACTGGAGCGACGAGACGCACGCCGCCGGGCTCGATATCTGGTTCGTACCGAGCCAGCACTGGTCGGCGCGCACGCCGTTCGACCGCGCGGAAACGCTGTGGGGCGGCTGGGTCGTGAAGACGCCGGCGGGCGCGGCGCATCCGTACTCGTTTTACTTCGCCGGCGACACGGGCTATTCGCCGGATTTCCGCGATATCGGCGCGCGTTTCGGCGGTTTCGATCTCGCGCTGATTCCGATCGGCGCCTACGATCCGCGCTGGTTCATGCACGCGCAGCACGTCGATCCCGAGGAAGCCGTGCGCATTTTTCAGGACGTCCACGCGAAGAAGGCGATCGGCATTCACTGGGGTTCGTTCGAACTGACCGACGAGCCGCTCGACGAGCCGCCGCGCCGTCTTGCCGACGCGGTGCGCCGCGCCGGCCTCCCCGAAGACGCGTTCACCGTGCTGAAACACGGCGACATGATTCATCTCGACACGCCGAATTCAAGCGCGGCCACAATCGGTCGTTAACACGGCCTGACAGCGCGTCTATACGCGCGTAAATTCATCCTACAATTGAGACGCCTCCCTATCGAGGCGGGCTCGCGGTTGCGCGCGGCGCGGCAATCGTCTTTATCCTTTGATGAGGCTCATCGCGTGAAGCAACTGTCCATTCGGCATCGCATTCTGGCGAGCTTTGGCATCATCCTCTTCCTGATGCTCGTCATGGCCGCGCTGTCGTACACGCTGCTCGGCGGTATCGATCGCGAAGCGAAGAGCCTCGAAGACGACTCGATGCTCGGCTTCTCGCTTTCCAACGACCTGCGCGCGGCGTGGTTCGAGAACTACACGATCACGCAACGGCTCGTGTTCATCGACAAAGACGCCGAGCAGGCGCGCCGCGACACGCAGCGCCTCACCGAAACGCGCGCGACGATCGACAAGCTGATGGACACCTACGTGCCCACCATCTTCGAGGACGAAGACCGCCGCCTCTTCAACGATTTCAAGCGCCAGCGCGACCTCTACCTGCCGGTTCAGGACCAGACGCTGCGCGAGCTCGCGAGCTCGAAGGACACGGCCGCCGCAACCTTCAACACGCGCCTCACGCCGGTATGGGAAGCGGGACAGACCGCGACGCGCGCGCTCGTGGATCATAACGAGACCTTCAACGCGAAGTCGGTGGAAAGCATTCGCGGCTCGGTGCAGAAGTCGGAAGTGACGCTCATCGTCATCATGCTGATTGCGATCGCGGCGGCGTCGGTGCTCGGCTTCATGCTGATGAAGGCGCTGACGGTGCCGATGCTGCGCATGGTCGATGTCGTCGACAAGATGCGCACCGGCGACCTGACGCAGCGGCTCGCGCTCGCGCGCCGCGACGAATTCGGCACGCTCGAAGCGGGCTTCAATCGCATGACGGACGAACTCACGGGGCTCGTCGGACAGGCGCAGAAGTCGGCCGTGCAGGTAACGACATCGGTGTCCGAAATCGCCGCGACCGCGCGCGAGCAGCAGGCGACCGCGAGCGAAACCGCCGCGACGACGACCGAAATCGGCGCGACCTCGCGCGAGATTTTCGCCACGGCGCGCGATCTCGTGCGCACGATGAACGAAGTGTCGGGCGTGGCGGAGCAATCGGCGGCGCTCGCGGGCACGGGTCAGGCGGGCCTCACGCGCATGGAGGAAACCATGCGCCTCGTGATGGAAGCGGCGGGTTCGGTGAACGGCAAGCTCGCGATCCTCAACGAGAAGGCGGGCAACATCAACCAGGTCGTCGCGACCATCACCAAGGTGGCGGATCAGACCAATCTGCTCTCGCTGAACGCGGCGATCGAGGCGGAGAAGGCGGGCGAGTATGGGCGCGGCTTCGCGGTCGTCGCAACCGAAATTCGCCGTCTCGCGGATCAGACGGCCGTCGCCACGTTCGATATCGAGCAGATGGTGAAAGAGATCCAGTCCGCCGTCGCGGCGGGCGTGATGGGCATGGACAAGTTTTCCGAGGAAGTGCGCCGCGGCATGCTCGACGTGCAGCAAGTGGGCGGCCAGCTTTCGCAGATCATCCATCAGGTGCAGACGATGGCGCCGCGTTTCTCGATGATCAACGAAGGCATGCAGACGCAGGCCACCGGCGCGGACCAGATCTCGCAGGCGCTGTCGCAACTGTCCGAAGCCGCGCAGCAGACGGCCGAATCGCTGCGCCAGTCGACGCAGGCGATCGACGACCTCACGCATGTCGCGAACGGCCTGCGCACGGGCGTGTCGCGGTTCAAGGTGGCCGCTTGACGTTCCATTGAGGCGCGCCGCGATGCTCTTCGTCCAGTTCACGCTCGGTTCCGACCGCTATCTGCTCGACAGCGCGCAGATCGAGCGCATGCTGCCGCTCGCGCCGCTGAAGGCGTTGCCGGGCGCGCCCGCGTGGATCGGGGGCGTGCTCGATTACGAAGGCGCGAGCGTGCCCGTCATCGATATCGCCGCACTCGCGCTTTCGCGTGCATCGCAGGAAAGGTTGTCGACCCGGCTCGCGCTCGTCGCGTATCCGCGTTGCGGCGCGGATGGCGTGATCACGCATCATCGGCTCGGACTGCTGCTCGAACAGGCGACGCGCACCGTCACGTTCGACGCCGCTTCGTTCGGCGATGCGGGCATCGACACGCCGCACGCACGTTATCTCGGACCGCTCACGCGCGACGATGCCGGACTGCTGCAATGGGTGCGCATCGAGCATCTGCTGCCCGACGACGTGCAGGCGCTGCTCTTCGCGGAGACCGGCGCATGAGCGCGTTACCGACACCTTTTCCCGATGCCGGTCACGGCGAGCCATTCGGCATCGGCCGCTTCATCGAACTGCTGCATCGCACGATCGGGCTCGATGCCGAATCGATCGGCGCGAACTCCGTGTCGCGCGCGGTGCGTGAGCGTTACAACCTGTGGCGCGACGAGCAGAGCGGCACGCTGGACGACTACTATCGCGCGGTCACGCAGGATGCCGCGCGCATGCAGGAGTTGATCGAAGCAGTCGTCGTGCCGGAAACATGGTTCTTTCGCGATCCCGAAGCCTTTGCCGCGCTCGCGCGTCTTGCACGCGTGCGCCTGCACGAGCGGCCCGCGAAGCCGGTGCGCGTGCTGAGCGCGCCGTGCTCGACCGGCGAGGAAGCCTATACCGTGGCGATGGCGCTGATCGAAGCGGGCATTCCCGCCGAGCGCTTCACGATCGATGCCATCGACGTGAGCGAACGCGCGCTCGCCGTCGCGCGCCGCGCGCATTACGGGCGCAACGCGTTTCGCGGACGCGCGCTCGAGTTTCGCGAGCGTCATTTCCGCGCAGCCGATGGCGGCTGGCAACTCGATCCCGCCATTGCGCAAAGCGTGCGCTTCTCGCAAGCCAATCTGCTGCAACTCGATACGCACGCGTTCGAGCGCTTCGATTTCATTCTGTGCCGCAACGTGCTGATCTACTTCGACCGCGACACACAATGCGCTGTCTTTCGCGTGCTCGATGGACTGCTCGCGCAAGGCGGCACGTTGTTCGTGGGTCCGGCGGAGACGGGTCTGCTGATGCGCGAGGGCATGAGTTCCGCGAACATTCCGCTCGCGTTCGCGTTCAATCGCGCCGAGCGTCAGAGTATGAGCGTCTTCGATGGCGCGTGGCCGGCTCTGCCTCCCGTGAAGACGCCGCCGCCGATGAAGACCGCGTTCGTGCTGCCCGCATGGGCCAGCGCGCCGCCCGTGGTGCGCGCAACGCCTGCGCCGGTTATCAGGCCGCGTGAAGAGACGCGCGTTCAGCCCGAGCCTGCGAACAGCCTCGGACATGCCCGCGAACTCGCCGATGCCGGGCAGCTCGACGCCGCCGCGAACGCCGCGCATGCGTATCTGGGCGTGCATCCGTCGAACGCGGATGCGTACTATCTGCTCGGCGTGATCGCCGATGCGCGTGGCGAGCATCAGGCGTCGCGCGGTCACTATCGGCGCGCGCTGTATCTCGAACCCTCGCATCGCGAGGCGCTCACGCATCTGGCCGCATGCCTTTCGCTCGACGGCGATGAAAGCGGCGCACGTCGATTGCTCGCGCGCGCCGAGCGCGTAACCGGGAGCACGCGATGAACGCCCGCGACATCAACATCACGATCGATATCGACGATTGCTGGAACCGCATCGGCGTGCGCGGCGATGCATCGTGTCCGAAGCTCGAACGTCACGTGCATTGCCGGAATTGCCCGGTTCACGATGAAGCGGCATCGCGCGTGCTCGATCGCGTGGAAGCACGCACGTCGATCGAGCAGACGAGCGCGGCGTCGTCGAACGAAACGCGCAGCGTCGGCCAGAAGGACACGCTTTCGTGCCTCGTGTTTCGTATCGGCGGCGAATGGCTCGGGCTGCCGACGACCGTGTGCGCGCAAGTCGCGCAATTGCGTCCGGTGCATTCGCTGCCGCATCGGCGCAATCGCGCGGTGCTGGGCCTCGTCAACGTGCGTGGCCGGTTGATCGTGTGCGCATCGCTTGCACGGCTCTTCGATATCGAAGAACGCGTCGTGAAAGATGCATCGCACAACCAGGCCCTCGATGCGCGCGAACTCGGCCGTCTGCTCGTGATTCAGCGCGCGCAAGGCCGCGATCATCGCGCGAACGGCGATCATGAAGGTCCGATCGCGTTTCCCGTCGATGCCGTCGACGGCGTGCACCGTTTCACGAGCGCAGAGCTTCAGCCCGTGCCCGCGACGCTCGCGCAGCGCCTGTCGTCGCATGCGCACGCGGTCGCTGCGTTCAAGGACTCGACCGTCGGCCTGCTCGACGCTGATCGTCTTATCGACAGCATGAACCGGAGCCTCACATGACGAGCATCGATCCGGGCCGGTCGTCGTTGCTCGAACTCTTTCAGGAAGAAGCGCGCGGGCAGGCGCAGATTCTTTCCGATGGCCTCATCGCGCTCGAACGCGCACCGCGCGATCCGGTCACGCTCGAAGCGTGCATGCGCGCCGCGCATTCGCTGAAGGGCGCGGCGCGCGTGGTCGGCGTGCCGGTCGGCGTGACGCTCGCGCATGTGATGGAAGATTGCTTCGTCGCCGCGCAGGACGGGCGCGTCGCGCTCGATGCAGGCCATATCGACATGTTGCTGCGTGGCGTCGATCTGATCGTGCAGATCGGCGAGGCGCGCGACATCGATGCGCAAACGGCGCTCGAACGCGACGTGGATGCATTCGTCGATGCGCTCAATGCGCGTCTCGAAGGCGCTGAAGTGGCCGAAGCGCCGCTTTCGAAATACATTGCGGCGGGTCTCTCGGAAGAACTCACGCTCGACGAAACGCCCGAACCGGTTCTCGCGCCTTCGCGCACGAACGAAGCCCGCATGTTGCGCATGCGCGCCGACACGCTCGATCGCCTGTTGAGCCACTCGGGGGAATCGCTCGTCGAATCGCGCTGGCTGAAGCCGTTTTCGCAATCGATGCTGCGCGTGAAGCGCATCCAGCACGATGCGAGCCGCGCGCTCGAACGTTTGCACGAAACCCTCACCGAAACGAACGCGACACAACTCGATGCGCGCGCGCACGCCGCGCTCGACGAAGTGCGGCGTTTGACGGCCGAAGCGCATCGGCAATTGAGCGAGCGTCTCGCGGAACTGGAAAACTTCGATCGCCGTTCGACGCATCTCGCGCAACAGATCTACGACGAAGCGCTCGCGTGCCGCATGCGTCCTTTCGTCGATGCGACCGGCGGCTTCGCGCGCATGGTCCGCGATGTCGCGCGCGGGCTCGGCAAGGACGTGCGCCTCGTCATCGCGGGCGAAACGACGCAGGTGGATCGCGACATTCTCGATCTGCTCGACGCGCCGCTCGGTCATTTGTTGCGCAACGCGGTCGATCACGGCATCGAGGAAGCATCGTTGCGGCGCGCGCTCGGCAAGCCCGAAACCGGCACGATCACGCTCGAAGCGCGCCATAGCGCGGGTTCGCTTTTCATCAGCGTGTCGGATGACGGCGCGGGCGTCGATCTCGATGCACTGCGCCGCGCCGTCGTGCGCAAGAATCTGGCGAACGAGGACACCGCGCATCGTCTCACCGAAGCCGAGCTGCTCGAATTCCTGTTCCTGCCCGGCTTCTCGATGCGCGATGCCGTCACCGATGTCTCCGGGCGCGGCGTCGGTCTCGATGCCGTGCAGGACGTCGTGCGGCAAGTGCGCGGCAGCGTGCGCGTGACGCAGGAAGCAGCCGCGGGCACGCGCTTCACGTTGCAATTGCCGCTCACGCTCTCGGTGATCCGCAGCCTGATCGTCGAGGTCGCGGGCGAGCCTTACGGCCTGCCGCTCGCGCATGTCGCGCGCACGCTGGTGCTGCCCGCGAGCGCCATCGACACGCTCGAAGGCCAGCAGCACTTTTCGTTCGACGGCAAGCGCGTCGGACTCGTCACCGCGCATCAGATTCTGCAGACCGCCGCATTCGAAGCGGCGAGCGATGCGCTCAACGTCGTCGTGATCGGGCAGGGCGCGGCGAGCTACGGCATCGTCATCGACCGCTTTCTCGGCGAACGCATGCTCGTCGTGCAACCGCTCGACAAGCGGCTCGGCAAGGTGCGCAACATCGCGGCGGGCGCGCTGATGGAAAACGGCGATCCGCTGCTCATCGCCGATCTCGACGACTGGCTGCGCTCGGTCGAAAAACTCGTCGGCAGCGGCGAGCTCGGGCGCGTGGGCGCGGGCGCGGCGCGCGCGGCCGTGATGAGCGCGAAGCGCGTGCTCGTCGTCGACGATTCGCTCACCGTGCGCGAGCTCGAACGCAAGCTGCTCGCGTCGCGCGGCTACGACGTGTCGGTGGCGGTCGATGGCATGGACGGCTGGAACGCGGTGCGCGGCGAGCGCTTCGATCTCGTCATCACCGATATCGACATGCCGCGTCTCGACGGCATCGAGCTCGTCACGCTCATCAAGCGCGATGCGCAACTCTCCGGCCTGCCGGTGATGATCGTGTCGTACAAGGATCGCGCGGAAGACCGTCAGCGCGGCCTCGATGCCGGCGCGGACTACTACCTCGCGAAAGGCAGTTTCCACGATCAGGCGCTCATCGACGCCGTGCGCGATCTCATCGGCGAGGCGAAATCATGAAAATCGGCATCGTCAACGACGTTTCGCTCGCTGTGGAAGCGCTGCGGCGCGCGCTGGCAGCGCGGCCCGACTTCGAAATCGCGTGGGTCGCGCACGATGGTCAGCAGGCGATCGACTATTGCGCGGCGCACACGCCCGATGTCGTGCTGATGGATCTCGTGATGCCGAACGTCGATGGCGTGCAGGCGTCGCGGACCATCATGGCGCGCTCGCCGTGCGCGATTCTCGTCGTCACCGTGGATGTCGGCGCGAACGCATGGCGCGTGTATGAAGCGATGGGCGCGGGCGCGCTCGATGCCGTCGATACACCCGCGCTCGCCGGCGCCGATGCGCGTCGCGGCGCGGCGGCATTGATCGCGAAGATCGACCAGATCGGCGCGCGGCTCGCGTCGTCCAGTGCATCGTCCGCTGGCACGATGAGCCTGCCGAAAAGCAATGCGCGGCTCGTCGCGATAGGCGCATCGGCGGGCGGCCCGGCCGCGCTCGCGACGCTGCTCGGCGCGTTGCCGAAGGACTTCGCGGCGGCCACCGTCATCGTGCAGCACGTGGATCGCGCGTTCGCGGAAGGCATGGCGCAGTGGCTCGATGCGCAATCGGCGTTGCCCGTGCGTGTCGCGCGCGAAGGCGACAAACCCGTGCTGGGCGAAGTGCTGCTCGCCGCGACCAACGATCATCTCCATTTCGCCGATGCCACGCGGCTCGGCTACACCGCGCATCCCGAGCAACTGCCTTACCGGCCTTCCGTCGACGTGTTCTTTCAGAGCGTGACCGAGCGCTGGACCGGACGTGCGATCGGCGTGCTGCTGACGGGCATGGGACGCGATGGCGCGATCGGCCTGAAGGCGATGCGCGCGAAGGGCTATCACACGATCGCGCAGGACGAGGCGACGAGCGCGGTGTACGGCATGCCTAAGGCCGCGGCCGCGCTCAATGCGGCGGTGTCGATCCTGCCGCTGCCGCGCATCGCCGGCGCGATCGCCACGGCATTCGACTGATTTCGCAACGAACCAACCGATAAGCACTCAATAAAGGACACGTTCATGAAACTTCCTCATCCCGATCCGCTGGCCGAGCGCGCGAGACGGGCCGCGTCGGCAGCGGCGGCGAGCATCGAGCGCGCGGGCTCGCGTGCGATGGCGGACGAGCGCGCCGTGTCCGATCTGCTGGCGGCCGCATTGAACGCGCCGCCCGCCGCCGAGTTGCCGGTGATGGTCCTGCTCGTGGACGATCAGGCGATCATCGCGGAGGCGCTGCGCCGCGCGCTCGCGGAAGAGGCGAACGTCGATCTGCACTACTGCGCGAATCCGGAAGAGGCGCTGCGCACCGCGCAGGAAACGCGGCCGACCGTGATTCTGCAAGACCTCGTGATGCCCGGCGTCGATGGTCTGACGCTCGTGCGTCAGTACCGCGAGCATCCCGCGACGCGCGATATTCCGATCATCGTGCTTTCGACGAAGGAAGAGCCGCGCATCAAGAGCGCGGCGTTCGCGGCGGGTGCGAACGATTACCTCGTGAAGCTGCCCGATACGATCGAGCTCGTCGCGCGCGTGCGCTATCACTCGCGTTCGTATCAGAACTTGTTGCAGCGCGACGAGGCGTATCGCGCGCTGCGTCAGTCGCAGCAGAAGCTGCTCGAAACGAATCTGGAATTGCAGCGGCTGACGCATTCGGACGGGCTGACGGGTTTGTCGAATCGCCGCCGTCTCGATGATTATCTGAATGCCGAATGGCGGCGTGCGGCGCGCGAGCATGCGGCCATCGGTTTCCTGATGATCGATGTCGATAACTTCAAGTCCTACAACGATACCTATGGGCACGTCGCCGGCGACGATGTGCTGAAGCTCGTCGCGCATACGATCGAGACGAGCCTCAATAGCCCCACCGATCTTGCCGCGCGTTTCGGCGGCGAAGAGTTCGCGGTGGTGCTGCTGTCGTCGTCGGCGCCGGGATTGCGGCTGCTCGGCGAGAAAATACGCATCGCGGTCGAGGCGCTCGATGTGCCGCATACCGGTTCGTCGAGCGGGCGTGTGACGATCAGCGTCGGCGGCGCGACGCAGATGGCCACGTACGACGATGCGTCGAAGCAACTCGTCGAAGCGGCCGATCTCGCGCTCTATCGGGCGAAGCGGGACGGGAAGAATCGGGTGATCATTACTTGATTTGCGGCGGTTTTTAACGGGCAAAAAGAACGCGCGGCCTCGAACAGGGGCCGCGCGTTCTCGTTTGTCGAGCCTGCTAAGTGGACAGCCTCATCGCCTGAACACGCCGAGCAACAAGGTCGCCAGAAAGATCACGATGAAGATGAAGAACAGGATCTTGGCGATTTCTGCCGCGCCCGTGGCGATGCCG
This sequence comes from Caballeronia sp. S22, assembly GCF_964261745.1. Classification (NCBI taxonomy): domain Bacteria; kingdom Pseudomonadati; phylum Pseudomonadota; class Betaproteobacteria; order Burkholderiales; family Burkholderiaceae; genus Caballeronia; species Caballeronia sp. S22. Next base: position 297,998 of record NZ_OZ180036.1, read on the forward strand.
CCGAAGCCGAAGAAGGCCGCGATGATCGCGATGATGAAGAAGATGACAGCGTAACGGAGCATGAAGCCCTCCCTTGGAGATCGGTTGACCGGTTGATTCGCAGGCGGGACGATGCCGCCGCTTTCGCTCATCGGATTTTGCCGCGCATCGTTCAAAGCAACGGGCGTGCCCAGCGCGCGCACGATGCAAAAACGCCGCAATGACCGAAGACATTGCGGCGTTGCGGATCGCGTCTCAATCGGCGCGATAGGCCCGGCTGTCGAGGCTAACGGCCTTGGGTGCGACCGGAGTCGGAATCATCGTCGAGATCGTCTTCGTCGTCGACGCTGTTGAGCGCATCCGGCAGGTTGTTCTCCAGTTCATCGCGTTCGATCTGATCGGCCAGGTCGAGGGATTTGCGCGTGGCGGGACCGGATGGGCGATTGGCTCCAGACATGGCGTACTCCTTGAACAGATTTCAAAGCCGCGCCGACGATTCGGCGCGAACCAACGGACTAGCAAGGCATGTACGCGCCGGGCTGAAAACGCCGCCTTAAAGGATCGCTTAAGGATCGTTCGAGCGGCCAAGTGGACAGACGATGCTGGCGAGAAAGAAACGCAGTCCCAAACTTGCAAGCGGGACGGCAGATTTTGCGTGCCGGCGCGTAAGGTCAGTATGCACCGGACCGGCGTTCGAGGCAAAGAGGGCGCGCGCTTTTGATGCAGCGCGCGTTTCGCCTCACGCATCAATCGAAGAAATGAGCGACGATCGGATACAGCGACAGCACGAGCAACACGGCCATCGTGATGTTGAAGATGCGCAGCCAGCGCGGATTCGCGAGAAAACGCCGCAGCGACATGCCGAACGCCGCCCACATCGTGATGCACGGCAGCCCGATCACGACCAGCACCAGCGCCATCAGCGCCGCGTTCAGCGAGAGGCTCGCGTGCAAGTGGATGGTCGTCGCGGCGGTGAGCACCATCATCCACGCTTTGGGATTGATCCACTGGAACGCGATCGCTTCGTGAAAGCGCATCGGGCGCGCCTGGCCATCGCGCATCTGCACCGACGACGACGTGCCGATCTTCCACGCCAGATACAGCAGATACGCGACGCTCGCCGCTTCCAGCACGGTATAGAGGAACGGCAGACGCTCGAACGCCTGCGCCAGCCCGAGCCCGACCGCGATCATGAGAATCGCCATGCCCGCGCTGATGCCGAGCACGTGCGGCACCGTGCGCTTCAGGCCGAAATTGACGCCCGAGGCGAGCAGCATCGTGTTGTTGGGACCGGGCGTGATCGTCGTCACCAGCGCGAACAGCGCGGCGGCGGGCAGGGCATTCAGGAGTTCGGTGGGCATGGCGCGCTCCGGTAATTGCAGATTCGATGGCGCCAAGTGTACGGGAGCTAACCGGTACAGTACCGATACAGATTCGGAGAAGCCTCCCGGTACGGATGCCGACCGTGGCGGGCCGGCCCGCCACGCGTTCGTCACGCTTAAACCGGGAACGGATTGCGTTCCGCGAACCCTTGCTGATGCCAGTACGGATACGCAGGCTTGACCGTGCTTGCCTCATCGAGCTTCTTCACCTGCTCCGCGGTCAGATTCCAACCGACCGCGCCCAGGTTCTGCCGCAGTTGCTCCTCGTTGCGCGCGCCGATGAGCACCGTCGCCACCGTCGGACGCTGCAGCAGCCAGTTGAGCGCGATCTGCGGCACCGTCTTGCCGGTTTCCTCGGCGATGGCGTCGAGCGCATCGATGACGCGATACAGATACTCGTCCGGCACCGGCGGCCCCATGTCGGCGGTCTTGTGCAGGCGGCTCGTCTCAGGCAGCGGCTGGCCGCGCCGAATCTTGCCGGTGAGACGTCCCCAGCCGAGCGGACTCCACACCACCGCGCCGACGCCCTGATCGATCCCGAGCGGCATCAGCTCCCATTCGTAATCGCGGCCGATGAGCGAGTAGTACGTCTGATTGGCGACATAGCGCGGATAGCCGTAGCGGTCCGCCACATCGAGCGATTTCTGCAGATGCCAGCCCGAGAAATTCGACACGCCCGTATAGCGGATCTTGCCCGCGCGCACGAGATCGTCGAGTGTGGAAAGCGTCTCTTCGACGGGCGTTTTCGCATCGAAGCCGTGCAACTGAAAGATGTCGATGTAATCCGTTTGCAGGCGCTGAAGCGCCGCGTTCACGGCCTGAATGAGATGAAAGCGCGACGATCCGACGGCGTTCGGGTCGTCTTCGTCGAAGCGGAACGTGGCCTTGGTCGAGATGATGACCTTGTCGCGGCGGCCCTTGAGCGCTTCGCCGAGTATCGATTCCGATGAACCGCGCGAGTAGATGTCGGCGGTGTCGAACATCGTGACGCCCGCATCGAGGCAGATGTCGACGAGCTTGCGCGCCTCGCTCACGTCGGTCTCGCCCCATGCCTGAAAGAATTCGCCCTTGCCGCCGAAAGTGCCGGTGCCGAAGCTCAATACGGGAACCCTGAAGCCCGAAGCACCGAGATGTCGATATTCCATTGCGTGTCCTCGTGGATGAAGCCGGTGGGCGTCGCGCTTCGTGCATGAAGCGCGGCGCAACGAACGTCCATCGACGAGACTACCGCAACGGCTTCGCGCATGCAGGACGCAGGCGCTAGCGCCTTTCGGCCGCCCGGTCGCCGAGCGAATCGTAGATCGGCGGCACGCGCAGGAGCATCGGCACGACCATCGCGGTGAAGCAGGCGGTGAGCATCGGCAGGAGCAGGGTGAAGCTCGCCGTCATCTCGGTGACGAGCACGATGCCCGTGACCGGCGCACGCACCACCGCGACGAAGAACGCCGCCATGCCGACCACCGCGAACGTGCCCGTGTCGCCGGTTGCGGGCGCCATACCGGGGAACCAGTCGAGACACACGCGGCCGAACAGGAGGCCCATCTGCGCACCGAGCGCGAGCATCGGCGCGAAGATGCCGCCGGGCGCGCCCGCCGCGTACGACACCGGGCCGAGCAAGAAGCGCAACGCGAACATCGCGGCGACGCCCGCGAGCGTGCCGCTGCCGAGGAGCGCGCGTTCGGTCAGCGCATCGCCGCCACCGGCGAGATCCGGCGCAAACCAGGCGAGCAGGCCGACCGCCGCGCCGACCATCGCCGCGCGCATCGTCGCGTGTTTCACCGATCCGGACGGCCCGAAAGAGTCGGCGATGTCGAGCGTCCAGACGATGAGCCGGCTATACGCCGCGCCGAGCAGACCCAGCAACGCGCCGAGCAACAGATGCGCGCCGGTCATCTCGAAGCCGGGAAACGGTTGCGCCGGGAGATGGAAGTCGGGGAAGTCGCCATGCAGAAGACGCGCCATCGCGATCGCGCTCGCCGATGCGCCGAGCGCCGCGACCGCCGTGCGCGCATCGAAGCGGCGCGTGAGTTCTTCGAGCACGAACACGGCGCCCGCGATCGGCGCATTGAACGCGGTCGCGAGCCCCGCGCCCGCGCCGGCCGCGAGCAGCACGCGGCAATCGACGACGTTGCGCCTGAAGAACGTGCCGATGGCATGCGCGATCGATGCGCCCATCTGCACTGTCGGCCCTTCGCGGCCGAGCGCGAGCCCCGCGCCGATGGCGAGCACGCCGCCCACGAACTTGATCGGAATGAGCACGAGCGGCGCGGGCGGCAATCTGCCGTGCAGCACCGCTTCGACATGCGGAATGCCGCTGCCGCTCGCCATCGGCGCGAAGCGCGCGACGAGCCACGCGGCGAGCGCGGCGGCCGCCGTCGCCGCAAGCACGACGAGCACGAACGCCCAGTCGTGTCCCGCGTGAGCCCACGCGACGAACGCGTTGCGCCATGTATCGGCACCTTCGAGCGCGAAGCGAAAGAGCACGCCGATCGCGCCCGTCACCGCGCCCACGACGACCGATGCCGCCGCGAGCGCGACGAGTCCCGCGTGCTCGTCGTCCTGATTGTTGACTTCGTTGTCGTTCATCGGGCAGCTCGCTCCGGAATCGGCAAATGCAACGAAGCGTATCACCGCGCGGCGCGGCGGGCATGGTGCTTGCAAAACGAAAGTTATTTCGACGCGGAGTGCTGTCGAGAGCACATGAGTCAAGCCAATCACGACGAGCCGTTTTTCCAGCCAGGACGCAATTGCGCGAGCGTGCGTCATGCAGAGCGCTTCAGCTTGCTCATCGACGGCGCGGATTATTTCCGCGTGCTGCGCGAGGCGCTCACGCGCGCGGAACGCACCGTGTTCATCCTCGGCTGGGACATCGACAGCCGCATGAAGCTCACGCCCGAAGGCGCGGACGATGGTTATCCCGAAGCGCTCGGCGATTTTCTGCACGCGATCACGGGCGACAAGCGACGCCTGCGCATCTACATTCTCGCGTGGGATTTCGCGATGCTCTATGCATTCGAGCGCGAGTGGCTGCCGGTCTACAAGATGGGCTGGCGCACGAACCGGCGCATCGCGTTCCAGATGGATGGCAAGCATCCGCTCGGCGGCTCGCAACATCAGAAGATCGTCGTGATCGACGATCGTCTCGCATTCGTCGGCGGTCTCGATCTCACGCGCTCGCGCTGGGATACGACCGCGCACGCGCCCGACGAGCCGCTGCGCCGCGATGCGAACGGCGCGGCCTATCAGCCGTTCCACGACGTCCACACGATGTTCGACGGCGACGCCGCACGCGAGATCGGCCTGCTAGCACGCGAACGATGGGCGCGCGCATGCGACAAGCGTCTCGCGATCCGCGCGCATCGCGCGGCCTTTCAGCAAGACCCGTGGCCGCCTTCGCGACGCGTCGATCTCGATGATGTCGATATCGCCATCTCGCTCACCGAGCCCGACTATCTCGGCCGCGCGCCGGTGCAGCAGATTCGCACGCAGTATCTCGACGCCATCGCGCGGGCGCGGCGCAGCATCTATATCGAGAACCAGTACTTCACATCCGGCACGGTCGGCGCTGCGCTCGCCGATTCGCTCGCGCGCGAGGACGGCCCCGATCTCGCCATCGTCGTGCCGCGCAATCAGAGCGGCTGGCTGCAGGAAGTGACGATGGGCGTGCTGCGCGCGCGTCTGCACACGCTGCTCAGGCGCGCCGATACGCATGGCCGCTACCGGTTGCTGTGCCCGAGCGTGCCGAATCTCGGCGACGAAATCGTCAACGTGCACAGCAAGCTGATGATCGTCGACGATGAATTGCTGATCGTCGGCTCGGCCAACCTGAACAATCGTTCGATGGTGCTCGACAGCGAGTGCAACGTGTCGATCGACGCGGGCGCCGATGCGCGCATCCGCCGCGCGATCGCGACGATGCGCGACACGCTGCTCGCGGAGCATCTCGGCTGCGAGGTCGCGGATGTCGTGCGCGAGCGCGACGCACGCGGCGGCATGAACGCCGCGATCCAGGCGCTGCTGCGCGATCGCGACGAGCATCGCACGCTGGTGCCACTCGACCCGCAAGTGTCGACGGAACTCGATCAGCTGATTCCGCCCGAAGCGCTGATCGATCCCGAAACGCCGATCGCCGCCGACGAACTCGTCGATCAGTTCGTGCCCGCGGAGAAGACGCGCCCGCTCATCGGACGCTTCGCGCTGCTCGGCGTGTTCGCGCTGATGATCGTGGTGGTGGCGGCGCTGTGGCACTGGACGCCGCTCGGCGACTACGCGAACCTGAAGTCGCTCACGAGCGCAACGCGCCATATAGACTCGCTGCCGCTCGCGCCGTTGTGGATCGTCGTCTGTTACGTCGTCGCGGCGGTCATGTCGGTGCCGATCACGCTGCTCATCGCGGCGACGGGCCTCGTCTTCGGCGCGTCATGGGGCGGCGCTTACGCGTTCCTCGGTACGACGATCGCGGCGGCCATTTCCTATTCGCTCGGCAACTGGCTCGGCCGCGATGCGGTGCGCAAGCTCGCGGGCGCGCGCGTGAACCGGCTGTCCGAGCGCGTCGCGAAGCGCGGCATCGTCGCGGTGGTCGTGTTGCGGCTGCTGCCGGTCGCGCCGTTTGCGATCGTCAATCTGGTCGCGGGCGCATCGCATATCCGCATGCGCGACTTCATGATCGGCACGATGCTCGGCATGGGTCCCGGCATCCTTCTGACGGTCGCGTTCGCGCATCAGCTCGTCGCTTCGCTGCATCGGCCGACGATCGGCTCGTTCGCGGTGCTGATCGGCATCGGCGCGGTGTTGATCGGCGTGTCGCTGCTGCTGCAACGCTTTCTCGGCCGCGCGGATCAGAAGGAAGCCCACGAAGGCGCGCCGGGCGATGCCGACAAGCCGCGCGCAAGCGACGAAGCCCGGCGCGCGAGCGAGCTGCGCGAGAACGGCACGATGCCGCGCGATGCGGCGGCGCGCGCATCGACGAGAAACGAGCGGCCCGACGAGGTCAACTCATGACGTCGATGCGTGGAGAGCTGCGTATCGCGACATACAACCTGCATGGCGCGATAGGCATCGACGGGAAGTTCTCGCCCGAGCGCATCGGCGCAGTGCTCGCGGAGATCGATGCCGACATCTTCGCGCTGCAGGAAGTGCCGCTCGGCGGCAGCGGCTCGCCCGATGTGCTCGACGTGCTGCAACGCATGACGAACCTTCACGCGGTCGCGGGCCCGACGCTCGATACGCCCGAGCGCCGTTACGGCAACGCGGTGCTCACGCGCTATCCGGTGCGCGCGGTGCGCACGCTCGATCTGTCGTTCAGAAGCCGCGAGCCGCGCGGCGCACTCGATGCCGACATCGATTGCGGCGGCGAACTGTGGCGCGTCGTCGCGACGCATCTCGGTCTTGCATCGAGCGAGCGGCGTGCACAAGTGGAGCGAGTGTTGCAAAACTTCGATACGCCCGCGCTGCCCGTGATCCTGCTCGGCGATCTCAACGAGTGGTTCGTCTATGGCCGCACGTTGCGACGGCTCGTCACGCACTTTCATCGCGCGAGCGCGTTGCGCACCTTTCCGACGCGCTATCCGCTCTTCGCGCTCGATCGCATCTGGGTGCATCCCGGCGAGCGTCTCATGCGTGTCGACGTGCATCGCACACGGCTGTCGCGCGTCGCTTCCGATCACTATCCGCTCATCGCTCACATCGCGCATCGCGCGTTTGCATCGTCCATGCAGGGTTAAAACGCATGACGTGTTCGATGTAAACGCAGCGAAGAACATCGCCAAGGATGCCTTCATGGCTCGCGTGTCAGCGCGACACCACGAAAAACCCCTATAAAAACGATATAAAAGCGCAAAAGACTCGCACGAACTCGCTTGGCCTATGTAGAATCCGGCGTGATACGAACGCATCGGTGCGAACGTATTCGAATATCACTGACCAAAAAACAGGTAGGAGAAACATGCCGACTTCCGCTAAAACCGCTGCAAAGAAGGCCCCGGCCAAGAAGGCCACGGCGAAGACCGCCGCCGCACCGGCGAAGAAAGCTGCAGCACCGAAGGTTGCCGCGAAGAAAGTAGCCGCGAAGAAGACCACGGGCGCTCCCTCGCCGATCAAGGATACGTTCACGAAGGCATCGCTCGCGACGCATCTCGCAGATCGCGCCGCTGTCGATCTCAAGGCTGTGAAGGCCGTGCTGGTCGCGCTGGAAGACACCATTCTCGGTTCGATCCACAAGAAGGGCGCCGGCGAATTCACGCTGTCGGGCCTGCTGAAGATCTCCGCGCAATCCGTGCCGGCGAAGAAGAAGCGCTTCGGCAAGGACCCGTTCACGGGCGCAGAGCGCTGGTTCCCGGCCAAGCCGGCAAGCGTTCGCATCAAGGCGCGCGCGTTGAAGAAGCTGAAGGACGCAGCGGCTTAAGTTTCTCTAGCCTGCGTTGCGGCTTTGGTTTCGTTGGTGAAATCGAAGCTCGATGAAAAAGAGGCCAGCTTCCCTTCAGTGGGATGCTGGCCTCTTTTGCTTGTGCGTTTCGATCAGCTGCGCACGTTGAATGGCGCGAAGACCTCGCTCAACCAGTCCGCGAAAACCCGTACGCGTGCGGAGAGCTGACGGTTCTGCGGATAGAGCACGGAGACGGGCATGGGCGGAGGCGGAAGGTCGGGAAGCACGACTTGCAGACGGCCATCGGCGAGCGCATCGTCGATGTGATAGCGCGGCACCTGCACGATGCCGAGCCCTGCGATCGCCGCTTGCGTATAGAGTTCGACGCCCGACACCGAAATCGCCGCACGCAGTTCGATGGTCTCGATACGCTCATCGACCGTGAATTCCAGCGGCAGCACGCGGCCCGTCGCGCTCGATACGAAGTTCACCGCGCGATGCGACGCCAGCGCTTCGAGATCATGCGGCACGCCTTCACGCGCGAGATACGCGGGACTCGCGACGGTCACCTGTTCGAGCAGCGCAACGCGCCGGCCGATCATCGACGAATCCTGCAACGTGCCCGCGCGCAGCACGCAATCCACACCTTCGCGCACGAGATCGACGAGCCTGTCGTCCTCGCCGATATGCAGTTCGATCTGCGCATGCCGTTCGAGAAACGCGGGCAGTCCCGGCATGATGAAGTGCCGCGCGAGCGTGCCTTGCAGGTTCACGCGCAACAGACCCTTCGGCGCAGTATGTCGGAACGAGCCTTCCGCTTCCTCAAGATCCGCGATCAGACGCACGCAACGCCGATAATGTTCCTCGCCGTCATGCGTGAGACGCACGGTGCGCGTCGTGCGTTCGAGCAGGCGCGCGCCGAGCCGCTCTTCCATGCGCTTCATCAGATTGGTGACGGTGGCGCGCGGTATCTGCAGATCGTCGGCGGCCTGCGTGAAGCTGTGCCGCTCCGCGATGCGCACGAAGACCTGCATTTCCTGGAATCGATCCATGAGTTCGAGATTGTTGAAGCAACTGGAACGATGATACTAAGCCACACGCGATGATCGCGGAAACGGAATGATTCATCATGCTTCCCATCGAACAGCTTTCCTTGAGGAGCACATCATGAGTCAGATCAATACGAAGCGCGTGGCCGTCGTCACGGGTGCATCGCGCGGCATCGGCGCACAGATCGCGCGGCGTCTCGCGCGCGACGGCTTCGCGGTCGCGGTGAACTATGCGTCGAGCGCGAAGGAAGCGGATGCGCTCGTCGCCGAATTGCGCGAAGCGGGAAGCGCATCGATCGCGGTGAAGGCGGATGTCGCCAACGCCGACGACGTGCACCGCATGTTCGAGACCGTCGAAGCGGAACTCGGCAAGATCGATGCGCTGATCAATAACGCGGGCGTGCTCAAGACCGTGCCGCTCGCCGACACGAGTGACGCGCTCTACGAGCAGACCTTCGATATCAACGTGCGTGGCACCTTCAACACGCTCCGCGAAGCGGCGGCGCGCATGAACGGCGGCGGACGCATCGTCAATTTCTCGAGCACGACGCTCGCGCTCAACATGCCTGGTTACGCGATCTATAACGCGACGAAGGCCGCGATCGAATCGTTCACGCATGTATTCGCGAAGGAGTTGCGCGGACGCGGCATCACGGTGAACGCGGTTGCGCCGGGGCCGGTAGCGACGTCGCTCTTTCTCGACGGCAAGACCGACGAACAGATCGCCACGTTCTCGAAGATGCCGCCGCTGGAAAGACTCGGTCAGCCGGACGATATCGCGTCGGTGGTCGCGTTTCTCGTCGGGCCGGATGCGGGCTGGGTCAACGGACAGGTGCTGCGCGCGAACGGCGGCATCGCGTGAGCCGCGCCTAGAACATCAGCGCGAACTGATCGATGGCGATGGCGCGGGGTTTCGTCGCGCGTTTCGTCTGCTGTGTGATGGTTGCGGCGACCGCGCGCACAGGCGCGTCCTGCACGACGAGATGAAACGCCGGCCGCGCATCGCAGGCGATCCACGCGAGCTGTCCTGACGCGAGACGTTTCGCGATCAGGCTGTACACGTCGGAATCGAAAGGACGCAGATCGGGTGCATCGGCGAGCAGCGGCGCGATGTCGGCACGCGTCGCGCATGTGCCGATATAGCTCCATCGATCGATCACGTGCCATGCCTCGCGGCCGGTTTGTTCGTCGCGCTCGGCAATGGCGATCGGCCCTTCATGCGGCCATTTCACGAGGCGCGCATGATCGAGCGCGGCAAGCGCGCGGGTCGCGTGATCCGCGAGCGCTTCCGCTCCCGCACACGATCCGAGGCAGCGTTTCACCTGATAGCCGAAGCAGCCGCGGCCAAGGGACAGCGGCGCTTTTTCGAGTCCGAGCGTCGCGTGACAGAGCGTGTGTTCGTCGGCGACACGGCGCATGAACGCAAGCGCCTTCGCGCGCGATGCGAACACGCCGAATAGATGATCCTCGCGCGACAGATCGCGCCGGTTCGCCTTCACGAGCGCCGGTGCGCTCGCGCCCGGCAGCCACTTCCATGCGCACGTGCCCGACGCGCCCTTCAGCAGGCGATTGTGCGTCGGCTTCAATGCCTTCACGAGCTTCGCTTCGAGCAGCAGCGCGCCGAGTTCCCCGACCGTCTCCCGGCATTCGATGCGACGGATGGCCTGCGAGATCGACAAGTCCTTCTGAAGCCTGTGATCGCCCGAAAAATGGGCCGCGACGCGCTGTTTCACGTTGATGCTCTTGCCGACATAGAGCGGCACGTCTTGGTCGCCGTGAAAGAGATAGACGCCGGGCGTCGATGGCAACGCATCGAGCGCGCCTTCGGGCAGCGCGGCGGGCAAGCTCGCGCGCCGCACCAGCGTTTTGATGGCGGCATCGACGAGATCCTGCGAATAGAGCGCGTGAATCTTCTGCCAGAACTGCCATAGGAGATCGGCATCGGCGAGCGCGCGATGGCGTCCTTCGGGCGCGAGATTCAGGCGCGCGATGAGCGCATCGAGACCATGCCGCTCCACCGATGGAAAGAGCGCGCGCGAGAGCCGCACCGTGCACAGCGTATCCGCGCGAAACGCGATGCCCGCGCGCCGGAACTCGTTCTTGAGAAAGCCGTAATCGAAGCGCGCGTTGTGCGCGACGAAGAGCTTGCCATGAAGACGTTCGGCGAGCGCGGGCGCGAGCGATTCGAAGCTCGGCTGGCCGCGCAGCATCGAATCTTCGATGCCGGTCAGGCGCGAGATGAAAGGCGGCACCGGCACGCCCGGATCGACGAGCACGCTCCAGCGCTCGATGCCCGCCGTGCTCGCTTCCACCACGCCGATCTCGGTGATGCGATCCTCGGTTGCGTTCGAGCCCGTGGTTTCCAGATCGACGAACACGATCGGGCGCGCGAGTCCCGCGAGCAGGGCATCGGCGAGGGAGTCGGTTTCTTCTTCGAGCGTGTCGGACATGGGTGAAACGTTGAGCATGAACGCCGAGTCTAGCGCAAACGGGCATGCACCATTGCGGCACGTTAAAAAATTCGCACGCGCGAAGTGCTTTCGTTCGATACTGCGAAAAAGCCGCTGAAACAACGCGAAGGACGCAATGATGCAGATCTACGATGAAATGCGTCAGGACGACTCCGTGCGCCGTCACTACGCACGGTTTTCGCGCTGGCTCGCAATGCAGAGCCCCGAGACGATCGCGCGCAAGCGGGCGGAGGCGGACGTGCTGTTCCGGCGCGTCGGCATCACGTTCGCGGTGAACGGCGACCTGTCCGGCACCGAGCGGCTGATTCCCTTCGACATGATTCCGCGCATCATTCCCGGCGACGAATGGCGCGTGCTCGAAGCCGGTTTGCGGCAGCGCGTGCAGGCGCTCAATCTCTTTCTGCACGACGTCTATCACAACGGCGATATCGTGCTTGCCGGGCGCATTCCCGCGGAGCAGGTCTATACGAACGCGCAGTATCGGCCGGAGATGCAGGGCGTGGACGTGCCGCTCGACGTGTACGCGCATATCGCGGGCGTCGATGTCGTGCGCGCGGGTGGCGCGGGCGAGTTCTATGTGCTCGAAGACAATCTGCGCGTGCCCTCGGGCGTTTCGTACATGCTCGAAAACCGCAAGATGATGATGCGGCTCTTCCCCGAACTGTTCGTGCAGAACCGCGTCGCGCCGGTCGCGCATTATCCCGATCTGTTGCTGGAGACCCTGCGTTCGATCGCGCCCGAAGGTGTCGACGACCCGGCCGTCGTCGTGCTGACGCCCGGCATGTACAACTCGGCGTATTTCGAGCACACGTTCCTCGCGCAGCAGATGGGCGTGGAGCTCGTCGAAGGCAAGGATCTCTTCGTCGACGACAACTACGTCTTCATGCGCACGACGCACGGGCCGCGCCGCGTCGACGTGATCTATCGCCGCGTGGACGACGACTTTCTCGATCCGCTCGCGTTCCGTGCGGATTCGGCGCTCGGCATTCCGGGCTTGCTGACGTCGTATCGCGCGGGCCGCGTGACGCTCGCGAACGCGATGGGCACCGGCATCGCCGACGACAAATCGATCTATCCGTTCGTGCCCGACATGATCGAGTTCTATCTCGGCGAGAAACCGATCCTCAACAATGTGCCCACCTATCAGTGCCGCAAGCCGGACGATCTCGCGTACACGCTCGCGCATCTGGCGGAGCTCGTCGTGAAGGAAGTGCACGGCGCGGGCGGCTACGGCATGCTCGTCGGGCCGGCATCGACGAAGGACGAGATCGAAGCGTTTCGCGCGCTGTTGCTGGCGCGGCCCGAAGGCTATATCGCCCAGCCGACGCTCGCGCTCTCCGCGTGCCCGACCTTCGTGGATGCGGGCATCGCGCCGCGTCATATCGACTTGCGGCCGTTCGTGCTCTCCGGCCGCGAAGTGTCGATGTGCGCGGGCGGCCTCACGCGCGTCGCGCTGCGGGAAGGCTCGCTCGTCGTCAATTCGTCGCAAGGCGGCGGGACGAAAGATACCTGGATGGTCGATTGACTCACTTACCGCACATGACCTCATGCTGAGCCGCACTGCCGATCACCTGTTCTGGATGGCGCGCTACATGGAACGCGCGGAGAATACCGCGCGCATGCTCGACATCGACATGGAAGGCGCGCTCCTGCCGCAAACGCCCGAACAGGAGGCGCGCGGGCAACGCTCGGTGCTGAAGATATCCGAGCTTGAGGAGATGTTCGACGAGCGTCATCCGGGATCGTCCTCGCGCGACGACATGCTGCATTTCATGGTCGCCGATGCGCGCAATCCGTCGAGCATCCTCTCCTGCCTCCAGGCGACGCGCGAGAACGCGCGGGCGGTGCGCGGCACGCTCACGACGGAAGGCTGGGAGACGATCAACTTCACGTGGCTCGAATTCAATCAGCGGCTTGCGAACAGGGAACTCGAAACGGGCCCGGACGCGCTGTTCGAATGGGTCAAGTACCGCTCCAATCTGTGCCGCGGCGTGATGCAGGGCACCGCGCTGCGCGACGACGCGTTCTTCTTCATGCAGCTCGGCGCCTATCTCGAACGCGCGGACAACACGGCGCGCATTCTCGATGTGCGCTTCGCCGATGCGACGCCCAACTCGCGCGAGGCGGCGCGCCAGCTCGAAGACTTCTATTACTGGACGTCGATCCTCAGTTCGGTGTCGGCGCTGGAGATATATCGCAAGGTGTATCGCGATGTCGTGACGCCGGCGCGCGTCGTCGAACTGCTGATTCTCAACGAGCAGATGCCGCGCTCGCTGCTCGCCTCGCTCGATGGCGTCTGCGATACGCTCGCGAAGCTGCGCACGGATGCGTCGAAGGATTGCGAGCGCTTCGCGGGCAAGCTGCGCGCGGACGTGCTGTACTCCGACATCCGGCTGATTCTGGAGACGGGCGTGCACGCGTGGCTCACGCAGTTCCTGAAGCGCGTCGATGAACTCGGCCTGCAAGTGATGCACACCTTCCTCATGTTGCAGATTGCGTGAATCATGCTGCTGACCATACGCCACGACATCCGCTACCACTACGCCACGCCCGTGACGTATTCGATCCGGCAGTTTCGCGTGAGCCCGGCGAGCGGCGCTTCGCAGATCGTGCGGCACTGGCATGTCGAAGCGCCGGGCAAGCTCGATGCGGCGCGCGACGCCTATGGCAACGCGCTGCACACGCTCGTGCTGACGAAGCCGCACAGCGAGATTCACGTGAGCGTGACGGGCGAAGTCGCGACGGAAGCGCTGCCCGATGGCCGTCTCTTCGACGAAGCCGGGCCGATTCCGCTCGAGCATTTCACCTGCGCGACGCCGCTCACGATGCCCGATGCCGCGATCCGCGCGCTCGCGCACAGCGTGCCGTCGCTCGATACGCCCGCGTCGCTCGTCTCGCTGGCGGAGCGCATCGGCGAGCGCGTGCTGTATCGCAGCGAGCCGGCGTATGCCGCGGGCACGGCCGCGCTGGCGATCGCGAGCGGCTTAGGCGACGCGCGCGATATCGCGCATCTGCTGCTCGCGTGCTGCCGCGCGCGAGGCGTGCCCGCGCGCTGCGTGAGCGGCTATTTCGACGCCGGCGCGGACGAGGCCGTGACGATGCACGCATGGACCGATGTCTGGGTGGAACACGGCTGGATATCGGTGGATGCGACCCAGGGCGCGTTCGCGGGCGAGCGCCACTGCCGGCTCGCGGTGGCGCGGGACCACGAGGCGGCAGCGCCGATGCGCGGCTCGCGTGTGGGCGGCAAGGAGGAGACGCTCTCGGTGCACGTCGGTATCGACACGCTGTGGGATCAGTAACGGGAGGGATGCGACGCGCGTTCGCGCTCAGTACAATGAGGGTTTGCTTGTTTCAGGATCGATTGACATGACTTATTGCGTGGGCATGTGCGTGGAGGAGGGACTCGTGTTCCTGTCCGACACGCGCACCAACGCCGGCGTGGACCACGTGAGCGCCGCGCGCAAGATGGTTGTTTTCGAACAACCGGGCGAGCGCGTGATCGTTTTGCTCGCGGCGGGCAATCTCGCGCTGACCCAGGCCGTGACGCATCTGCTCGCGGAACCGACCGACCCCGGCGCACCCACGCTCTACAGCGCGCCGACGATGGCGGAAGCGGCGCGTATCGTCGGCGATGCGGTGCGGGAGGTGCATCGGCGCGACGCGCTGTCGCTCGCGGAGTTCAGCGTCGACTTCAATTGCAGCTTCATCCTCGGCGGACAGATTTGCGGCCAGCCCCCGCGTCTTTTCATGATCTATGCGGCGGGTAATTTCATCGAATCGACGCGCGTGTCGCCGTATTTTCAGATCGGCGAATCGAAGTACGGCAAGCCGATCATCGATCGCGTCATCACGCCGGCATCGCCGCTCGACGAAGCCGCGAAATGCGCGCTCATTTCGATGGATTCAACACTGCGCTCGAATCTTTCGGTCGGTCTGCCGCTCGATCTGCTGGTCTATGAAAAGGACTCGCTGCGCGTCACGCGCTTCGCCACGCTCGACAACAACAGCGCCTATTACCAGATGATCAACAAGACGTGGGGCGAGCGTCTGAGGCAGCTCTTCGGCGAGATTCCGAACCCTTCCTGGACCGAGCTCGACAACGTCCCGCTGCGCCCCCGCGAAACGCGCAGCACGGTTCCGCGGCTCGTCATCGGTGACCTGCCGTGTCCGGGCGCGCCTGCGCAGACACTCGCGGAAGACGTCGAAAAGGGCAACGCGCCGCAGCTCTGACGTAACAATCGCGAGCACGAAAAAAAACAGCCATCGGAAAACCGATGGCTGTTCGAGGGTACTGCGGTCCTCCCGGCGCGGCACTTGCGTGCCGCGCCAGTCGGTTGTTCTTAGAACTTGTGGCGCAGACCGATGAGCACCAGTTCCTGGTGGCTGCGGCCGCTGGCGAAACCGAAGTCGCTGATCGAGGCTTGCGCTTCTTGCGTCGTGCCGTCCGCGTTGCGCTGCGTGCCGCTCGCGTGCTGATAGGCGCCGACAGCGTAGACGTCGGTGCGCTTCGACAGCGAGTAGTCCGCGCCGATCGTGACCTGGTGGTAGTTCGCCGACGTATCGCCGCTTGCGTGCGTGTACGTGTAGCCCAGACCGAGCAGCGTTGCCGGCGTCAGCTGGAAGTTCAGGTACGTGTTGGCCACGTTGAACTTCTCTTGTTCCGTGAACGTCGAGTTGCCGTCGTTCTTGTACTGCGCGAAGCTGTACGAAGCGCCGACCGTGAACGGGCCGAACACGTACTGGCCTGCACCGCGCGCGATACCGATCGCGTGGGCCGTGTCGTAGCCGGCGTTGATGACCGTGTTGAACAGCGAGTCCGACGACGGGCTGTTCCAGCCGGCCGCGCGGTTCGCCGACGGGTTGTTCACGTACAGGTAGCTGGCCGCGATCGAGAACGGACCGTTGCCGTACGTTGCCGCACCGCCCCAGGTCTGGCCCTGGCCGGTCGTGCCCGCCAGGTTGCTGAAGCCGTAGATGCCTTCGAACTGGAAGCCACCGAACACCGGCGAAACGTACTTGACGGCGTTGTTCACGCGCAGGCTGTTGTCGTAGTTGTCGACGTCGCCCGGCGTTGCGACTGCAGCGCCCCAGTAGTTGTCGCCCGTGAGGCCCTGAACCATGTCGACGGACGGGTCATACTGACGACCCAACGTGACCGTACCCCACTGGTTGCCGCTCAAACCGACGAACGCTTGACGGCCGAACAGGCGACCGTTCTGGTTCGACTGGCCCGTGCCCGGATCGAAGCCGCTTTCCAACTGGAAGATTGCCTTCAGGCCGCCACCCAGGTCTTCCTGACCCTTCAAGCCCCAACGCGGGCCGGAGAGCGTGCCGTTGACCATGCCGAACAGATGGTCGCCGTTTTCGTTGGCGTGGCTCACGTAAGCGAGACCGGTATCGATCACGCCATAGAGCGTGACGCTGCTTTGTGCTTGCGCCGCACCTGCTGCGCCGAGGAGCGCCAGCGAGAGGGACGTCAGTGCGATTCGTTTCATCGAATTCTCCACGCGAATGATTAAAATCGTTGTTGCCGGCGCAGAGAATAACGCAACGTTTCGTAACTTAAGAAACGAAAAAATATTGACTGTCTCGAAAAACACACACTCGGGTCTGACGCCCGCCTGTAAAGGTTTTTCCGGCAGTCTAAAAACGAATTTTGGGAGACAGGCGTGTCTTGGAAAAGTTCCGCGCGCAATCGGACATTCGAATCGGGATTTTTAGCGCCGATATTCGATTACGCTCGATTCAAATAACAAACCGCTTTCTCGACGGCTGATTTTTCGGATTGGATGGACAGCCGTGTTGCAGCGCGTGAAAGTCAGTTTCGAAAGTCCGATGCGTCTTCACGTGCGGAATCGCGCCGGGACAAAAGCGCAACCGCCATTCCCGCGCTCGCCGCGAAAAGCACCGCGCGCCACGGATGCCGCCGCACCGCCGCGTTGGCATTCGACGCCTTGCGGCCGGCGCCGACCATCGCGAGCGCGGTGACGCGAGTCGCGGTCGATTCCGCCCGCGCCAGCTTGCGCGACAACTCCAGCGCCCGCGCCACGGCGGACACCTTCTTGCGCGCCTGTCCTGTCAGTTGCTGCGCATGCTGCGCGCGGGCGCCGATCGCACGTCGCGCGCTCACCGGGACGGGCGCGTCCATGCGAGCGCTCGCCGGCGTGATGGGCGCGTCCGTCGACGCGCCAGCGGCAAGCGGCGTCGCGGAGCGCGTCGATGCGGCGAGCATCGAGCCGATCTTCGCGCGGCTTCCTGGAGGTACATGGCCATTGTTCTGCTGTCCCCACGCGCCGCGCGGATCATGCAGACGCGCGCGCGCCGCCGAAAACTCCGCGCCGAGCAGGAGCACGGCGGCGGAGAAGTACAGCCACATCAGCAGCACCGCGAGCGATCCCGCCGCGCCGAACGCGCTCGCGGTGCCCGCGTGCGTCAGATACAGCGCGAACAGCTTCTTGCCCGCCGAGAACAGCAAAGCAGCGACGAGCCCGCCGACGAGCGCATCGCGCCATTCCACCGGCGCATCGGGCAAGAACTTGAGCAGTGCGCCGAACGCGACCGTGAGAATCGCGAGGCCGACGGCGAGCTGCACGACATCGCCGACGATCACGAACGGCGAATTCGCCCACAGCCACATGCCGACCGCCTGAATCGCGGTATCGAGTACGAGCGAAACGATCAGCAGAAACGCGACGCCGAGCACGAGCCCGAACGACACGAGCCGCACGCGCACCATCGCCATGACGCTGGAACGCTGATCGCCCGTCATCGGCCAGACGATATTGAGCGCCGTATTGAGCGATGAAAACGTCGCCGACGCGCCGACCGCCAGCAGCATGAACGAAATGATCGCGGCAATGCCGGTCCCGCCGCTGCGATGCGCGTTCTCCACGATGCTCTGCACGCCGGAGGCGGCCTGATCGCCGAGGAGTCCGTTCACCTGATGAAAGAGCTGCCCGCGCGCGGCTTCCGGCCCGAACACCCAGCCCGCGACGGCGATCACCATGACAAGCGTGGGCGCGAGCGAGAACGCCGAGTAGAAGGCGATGCTCGCGGCCATCGCGGCGCAGCGGTTTTCCGAGAACTGCTTGAGCGCACCGAGCACCCAGGAAGCATCTTTTTTCACGACCGCTTCGATCTTCTGCGTGGACACGGAACTCATGACGACCTCTCGATTCGATGATGGAGCGCGGATGCCCGGCGACGTTCATCCGTTCGAGCACGTTCCATTCCAGAACATGCGCAAGCGGGCCTGCGATTTGCTAAACGAGCGAAGTTTGTGTCGGCGAACGGGCGCATTGGTGCAAACACCGTGTCAACGCGTCTGCGAGATGTAATCGGTCACCATATACTTTAGAAACCCACTTTACGACGCGTCGAGGGCAATCATGCTCCAGATGTCACGGCGACAGTTCCTGAAGGTCTCCGCGAGCACGCTGGCCGGTTCGAGCCTGGTGGCAATGGGCTTCTCTCCGGCACCCGCGCTTGCCGAAGTCCGGCAGTACAAACTGTCGCGCACCACGGAAACGCGCAATACCTGCCCGTACTGCTCGGTCGGGTGCGGCATCCTGATGTACGGCCTCGGCGACAACGCCAAGAATGCAAAGGCCAGCATCATCCATATCGAAGGCGATCCGGATCATCCGGTCAATCGCGGCACGCTCTGCCCGAAAGGCGCCTCGCTCATCGACTTCATTCATAGCCCGAGCCGGCTGTCGTATCCCGAGCATCGCGCGCCGGGGTCGAACGAGTGGAAACGCATCTCGTGGGAAGAGGCGCTCGACCGCATCGCCGTGCTGCTCAAGGAAGATCGCGATGCGAACTTCGTCGAGACGACGCCCGACGGCAAGAAGGTCAATCGCTGGCTGACCTCGGGCTTTCTCGCGGCGTCGGCTGCGAGCAACGAGGTCGGCTATCTGACGCACAAGACCGTGCGCAGCTGGGGGATGCTCGCATTCGACAATCAGGCGCGTGTCTGACATGGCCCGACGGTGGCAGGTCTTGCCCCGACGTTTGGCCGTGGAGCGATGACGAACCATTGGGTCGACATCAAGAACACGGACCTGATTCTCGTGATGGGCGGCAATGCGGCCGAGGCACACCCGTGCGGCTTCAAATGGGTGACCGAGGCGAAGGCGCATCGGCGTGCGCGGCTCATCGTCGTGGATCCGCGCTTCACGCGCACGGCATCGGTCGCGGATTTCTACGCGCCGATTCGCACCGGCACGGACATCGCGTTCCTGGGCGGCGTCATCAACTATCTGCTCACGAACGACAAGATCCAGCACGAGTACGTGAAGAATTACACGGACATGTCGTTCATCGTGCGCGAGGACTTCGCGTTCAAGGACGGCCTGTTCTCCGGCTACGACGCCGAAAAGCGCAAGTACGACAAATCGAGCTGGGACTACGAGCGCGGCGAGGACGGCTACGTCAAGACCGACCCGACGTTGCAGCATCCGCGCTGCGTCTACAACCTGCTCAAGCAGCACTACGCCGCCTACACGCCCGAGATGGTGACGAAAGTCTGCGGCACGCCGACCGACAAGTTCCTCAAGGTCTGCGAGATGCTCGCGACGACCGCCGCGCCGAATCGCGCGGGCACGATCCTCTATGCGCTCGGCTGGACGCATCACTCGGTCGGCGCGCAGATGATCCGCACGGGCGCGATGGTGCAGCTTCTGCTCGGCAACATCGGCATCGCGGGCGGCGGCATGAACGCGCTGCGCGGGCATTCGAACATTCAGGGCTTGACGGACCTCGGCCTGATGTCGAACCTGCTGCCCGGCTACATGACCTTGCCGATGGAAGGCGAACAGGACTACGAGGAGTTCATCAAGAAGCGCGCGGCGCAGCCGCTGCGGCCGAATCAGCTGAGCTACTGGAAGAACTATCGTGCGTTTCACGTGAGCTTCATGAAATCGTGGTGGGGCGACAACGCGACGGCAGAAAACAACTTCGGCTTCGACTACCTGCCGAAGCTCGACAAGTCCTACGACATGCTGCAGGTCTTCGAGCTGATGGCCGCGGGCAAGATGAACGGCTATATCTGCCAGGGCTTCAATCCGCTCGCGGCGGCGCCGAACAAGGCGAAGATCGGGCTGGGCCTGTCGAAGCTGAAGTGGCTCGTCATCATGGACCCGCTCGCGACGGAAACGTCGGAGTTCTGGAAGAACCACGGCGAATTCAACGATGTCGATGCGTCGAAGATCCAGACTGAAGTCTTCCGTCTGCCGACGAGCTGTTTCGCGGAAGAGCGCGGCTCGCTCGTGAGCTCGTCGCGGGTGCTGCAATGGCACTGGCAGGGCACGACGCCCCCCGGCGAGGCGAAGAGCGACCTGGAGATCATGTCGGGCCTGTGGCTGCGCATGCGCAAGGCTTATCAGGAGAAAGGCGGCAAGTATCCCGATCCGATCCTGAAGATGACGTGGCCGTATGCGGACCCGGAGAGCCCGACGCCCGAAGAGATGGCGATGGAGTTCAACGGCCGCGCGCTCGCCGACGTCACCGATCCCGCCGATCAGACGAAAGTGCTCGCGAAACGCGGCGAGCAGTTGGCGAGCTTCGCGCAACTGCGCGACGACGGCTCGACCGCGAGCGGCTGCTGGATCTTCTGCGGCTCGTGGACCCAGGCGGGCAACCAGATGGGCCGGCGCGACAACTCGGACCCGACGGGCATCGGCCAGACGCTCGGCTGGGCGTGGGCGTGGCCGGCGAATCGCCGCGTGCTGTACAACCGCGCATCGTGCGATGTGAACGGCAAGCCGTTCGATCCGTCGAGAAAGCTCGTCGCGTGGAACGGACGCGCGTGGACGGGACCGGACATCCCCGACTTCAAGGTCGACGAGCCGCCGGACAAGGGCATGAGCCCGTTCATCATGAACCCGGAAGGCGTCGCGCGTTTCTTCGCGCGCGACGGCATGAACGAAGGGCCGTTCCCCGCGCATTACGAACCGTTCGAAACGCCGCTCGGCTACAACCCGTTCTTCCCGGACAACAAGGCCGTGACGAGCAATCCGGCCGCGCGCGTATTCGCCGACGATCGCGCCGCGTTCGGCACCGCCGACAAGTTCCCGGACACCGCGACCACCTACCGGCTCACCGAGCACTTCCACTACTGGACCAAGCACGCGCGCCTGAACGCGATCGTGCAGCCGCAGCAGTTCGTGGAGATCGGCGAGGAGCATGCGAAGGAAGTGGGCGTCGTCGCGGGAGATCGCGTGAAGGTGTCGAGCAATCGCGGGCATATCGTCGCGGTGGCGCTCGTCACAAAGCGCATCAAGCCGCTGACCGTGGAGGGCAAGAAGGTGCACACCGTCGGCCTGCCGTTGCACTGGGGCTTCAAGGGCCTCGCGCAGCCGGGCTATCTCGTCAACACTCTCACGCCTTCCGTGGGCGACGGAAACTCGCAGACACCGGAGTTCAAGTCGTTTCTCGTGAAGGTCGAGAAGGCATAAGGGGGAACGAGATGGCTCTGCAATCGCTCGATATCAAGCGACTCTCGGCGACGACCGTGCCGCAGACGCAGGTGCGCGAGCCGGTCACGGGGACGGTGGCGAAGCTCATCGACGTGTCGAAGTGCATCGGCTGCAAGGCGTGTCAGACGGCCTGCATGGAGTGGAACGACCTGCGCGACGACATCGGTCACACGACCGGCGTCTACGACAACCCGCGCGACCTCACGGAGCATTCGTGGACGGTGATGCGCTTCACCGAATACGAGAATCCGAAGGGCGACCTCGAATGGCTGATCCGCAAGGACGGCTGCATGCATTGCGAGGATCCGGGCTGTCTGAAGGCGTGTCCGTCGCCGGGCGCGATCGTGCAGTACACGAACGGCATCGTGGATTTTCACGAGGAGAACTGCATCGGTTGCGGGTACTGCATCACCGGCTGTCCGTTCAACATTCCGCGGCTCTCGAAGGAAGATCATCGCGTGTACAAGTGCACGTTGTGTTCGGACCGCGTCGCGGTCGGGCAGGAACCCGCGTGCGTGAAGACGTGTCCGACCGGCGCGATCATGTTCGGCACCAAGGTGGACATGCAGGCGCAGGCGGCGGAGCGTATCGAAGACCTGAAGGAGCGCGGCTTCGCGAACGCGGGACTATACGATCCGGCGGGCGTGGGCGGCACGCATGTGATGTACGTGCTGCATCACGCCGATCAGCCGGAGCTGTATCACGGGCTTGCGAAGGATCCGCACATCAGCCCGCTCGTGTCGATCTGGAAGGGCGTGACGAAGCCGCTCGCGATGGCGGGCATCGCGCTGGCGGCGCTCGCGGGCTTCTTCCATTACACGCGCATCGGCCCGAACGAAGTCAGCGAGGAAGACGAACTGGAAGCGCATCGCGAAGCGGAAGAGGTGCGGCGTCGGCGGGAAGGCGGACAGGAGCGCGAAGATGAAACACGATAGCGAACTGCGTGACGTGAAGGGCCATCGTCTGATCGTGCGCTATACGCCGAACGAACGCACGAACCACTGGATCACCGCGATCACGTTCGTGCTGCTCGCGCTTTCCGGGCTCGCGATGTTCCATCCGTCGATGTCATGGCTGTATGCGATTTTCGGCGGGGGGCAGTGGACGCGGATTCTGCATCCGTTCGTCGGCTGCGTGATGTTCATCTCGTTCCTGATCCTCGCGCTGCGCTTCTGGCATCACAACTATCTGGACAGGAACGACATCCAGTGGATGAAGCAGATGAACGACGTGCTCACCAATCGCGAGGATCGTCTGCCGGAAATCGGCAAATACAATGCGGGACAGAAGCTGCTGTTCTTCGTGATGGTCGCGAGCCTCGTGCTGCTGCTGCTGAGCGGGATCGTGATATGGCGCGCGTACTTCGCGTTCTATTTTCCGATCACGGTGATCCGCATCGCGTCGGTCGTGCATGCGGCGACGGCGTTCGTGCTGATCGTGTCGATCATCGTGCATATCTACGCCGCGCTGTGGGTGAAAGGGTCGATCGGCGCGATGACGCGCGGCACGGTCACGTATGGATGGGCGAGGAAGCATCATCCGCGGTGGTTCAGGGATGTGATCGGGAAGTAGAGGCCGGGATTCAGTCGAGAATGGTTTGAAGACGCGCGAGTGCATCGTTGATGACTTCGGCCGGGGCGCGTTCGATCTTCCGCGCGCCGCGGGCTTCAAGGTCGAGTGTGCGGATCATGTTGACGAGCGCAACTCCCTGCGTTTCCGTTCCCGAGCCCGACAGAGGGACCGCGAATCCGGCGAAACGCGCGAAGTTGCCGCCTTGCGTAATGGGCGCGACGAGCGCGACGCCCATCGCGTTGAACACGGCAGGCGAAAGCACGAGTGCAGGCCGGAAGTCTCCCTGTTGTTCATGTCCCAGGGCCGGATTCAGATTCACCCGCACTATGTCGCCGCGCTCGAACTTGACACGTCTTACCATGCTTCACGTCCCACCGGTTTAGTGTCGTTCCAGGCAGCCAGATCTTCGGGAAGCGGCGCCTTCGGGTCGCATTGCGCAACCAGATCCTCGAGCGAATATCTGGGACGCGCCGGCGCAAGCACGATGCCCTCGGGGCGAACTTCCACGGTCAACCTGTCGCCCAACGAGAGATGAACCTGGTCGAGCAACGTCGCAGGAAGCCGGACCGCCGCGCTGTTGCCCCATTTTTGAATCGAGAGTTCCATTTCAATCTCCGAGATGTATCTCCATTGTAGATACGTTGGCCTCGGCGGTCAACGCCAATGTATCTTCATTGTAGATACATTGGCTGACCGGGAGCAGGCAATTCGGTCAGTCTGCTCCTTCGAACAAGCTGATATCCTTGGATGGAGCGTCGAGCAACCAGAATCAGAACTCCGCGAGGAAACCTTCCGTGGTCCAACGCATAGTCGAAGCCGCGCGAATCGAATCGCTCGATCCATCGGCGATTCCGCGCTTGCGCATGCCGGAGCGCGCAACGATATTCGCCGCGCGCGCCGCGCGTCTTCTGCAACTCGCCGACGCGAGCAATCCCATCGCCGGTTATCTGCGCCTGATGGCCGCGCTCGCCGATGCCCAGCAGCGCGTGCTCACGAGCTTCAATGCGCCGATGCCTTCGCGCGCATCGATCGAACTGAACCAGCGCCATTCGATGCCGATCGTCCCCGCGCTTAGCGATGCGCGCGATCCCGCGTGGCGCGACGTGCTCTTCATGCTGCTCGACAGCATCGAGGCCGCGGGCGCGCTGACACCCGCGCTCACGCAACTCGTCGGCCGCCTGCGCGCGCTGGACGCCGCCACGCTCGACAGTCACGCCGACGCGATCCTCGCGCTGCGCTTCGCCGAGATCGATCCGGCCGCGGCGCCCTTCATCGCGGCCGCGCTGCAAGTCGTGTGGACCGATCTCGCGAGCCGCATCGACATGAACGACGTGCCGTATCTGGACACGCCCGGCGTATGTCCCGTCTGCGGTTCGGTGCCGGTGGCGAGCATCGTGCGCGTCGGCGGTGTGTACGACGGCTATCGCTACGCGCAATGCGGCCTCTGCGCGACGGAGCTTCACGTGGTCCGCGCCAAATGCACGAACTGCGATTCGACCAAGGGCATCGCGTATCACGTGATGGGCACCGGCGACGAACCCGAAAGCGAGAAATCCGCGAGGGCGAAGGGCGC
Source organism: Caballeronia sp. S22 (assembly GCF_964261745.1). Taxonomy (NCBI): domain Bacteria; kingdom Pseudomonadati; phylum Pseudomonadota; class Betaproteobacteria; order Burkholderiales; family Burkholderiaceae; genus Caballeronia; species Caballeronia sp. S22. Next base: position 322,869 of record NZ_OZ180036.1, read on the forward strand.
GCCGCTCAAGGCGGAGTCGTGCGACGAATGCGGCACGTATCGCAAGATCGGCTATCAGGAGAAGGCCTATGATTTCGAGCCGTATGCCGACGATCTTGCGAGCCTCACGCTCGACCTCTTGATGGGCGAAGCCGGCTATCGGCGCGCGTCGCCGCATCCGTGGCTGTGGCCCGAACATTCGGAAGACGATCGATGAGCGACGTCAAAGGCGGCGAGGGCGGCGAACTGCGCGCATTGATGGCCCGCGTGCCATCGGTCGAGCGCGTGCTGGCGTCGGCGGAATTCGAGGCGGTGATCGCCGCATACGGGCGCACGCAGACGCTCGCCGCGTTGCGCGAAACGCTCGATGCATGGCGCGCCGATGCGCAGGCAGGCCGCGCATCCGTCGATGCCCTGAGCGATGCGCAACTCGCGCGCACGGTCGATGCGCGGCTCGCGAAGCGCGCGCGCAGCAACGTACGCAGCGTCTTCAATCTGACGGGCACGGTGCTGCATACGAACCTCGGCCGCGCGCTCCTGCCCGACGAGGCGGTGCGGGCGGTGGCCGAGATTCTCACGCGGCCCGCGAATCTCGAATTCGATCTCGACACGGGCGCGCGCGGCGATCGCGACGATCTCATCAACGGCCTGATCTGCGAGCTGACGGGCGCCGAAGCCGCGACGGTCGTGAACAACAACGCGGCGGCCGTGCTGCTCACGCTGTCCGCGCTCGCATCGCGCAAGGAAGTGATCGTGTCGCGCGGCGAGCTCGTCGAGATCGGCGGCGCGTTTCGCATCCCCGACATCATGAGCCGCGCGGGCGCGAAGCTGCGCGAGGTCGGCACGACGAATCGCACGCATCTGAAAGACTACGACGAAGCGATCAACGCGAAAACCGCGCTGCTGATGAAGGTCCATTGCAGCAACTACGCGGTGAGCGGCTTCACGAAGGAAGTGACGCTCGCGGAACTCGCGCCGCTCGCGAAAGCGCGCGGGCTGCCCGTCGCGATGGATCTCGGCAGCGGCACGCTCGTCGATCTCGCGCAATGGGGCTTGCCGCGCGAGGCGACGGTGCGCGAGACCGTCGCGGCGGGCGCGGATCTCGTCACCTTCAGCGGCGACAAGCTTCTCGGCGGCCCGCAGGCGGGGCTGATCGTCGGGCGGCGCGAGCTCATCGCGAAGATCAAGAAGCATCCGCTGAAGCGCGCGTTGCGCGTCGGCAAGCTGACGCTCGCGGCGCTCGAAGCGGTGTTGCGCCTGTATCGCGCGCCCGAAACGCTGGCCGAACGTCTCACGACCTTGCGCCTGCTCACGCGCCCCGCCGATGCCATGAGGCTCGCGGCCGAGCGCATCGAGCCTGCGCTGCAGGCTTTTGTCGGCGGCGAGTTCACGGTCGGCGCCGAACCGATGTTCAGCCAGATCGGCAGCGGCGCGTTGCCCGTCGATGTGTTGCCGAGCTACGGGCTCGCGGTGCGCCTCGCGAGCGGCAAGCGTCCGGGCGGCGCGCTCAACCGCATCGAGAAGCGGCTGCGCGACTTGCCGCGGCCGGTGCTCGGGCGCATCGCGGACGGCGCATTGCGGCTCGATCTGCGCTGTCTCGAAGAAGCCGATGAAGCCGCGTTCGTCGCGCAACTGGAAGCACGCGAATGATCGTCGGCACGGCGGGGCATATCGACCACGGCAAGACCACGCTCGTGCGCGCGTTGTCGGGCGTGGACACCGATCGGCTGAAGGAAGAGAAGGCGCGCGGCATCTCGATCGAACTGGGTTACGCGTACGTGCCTTTGAACGACGGCGGCGTGCTCGGCTTCATCGACGTGCCCGGACACGAGAAGCTCGTGCACACGATGGCGGCGGGCGCGTGCGGCATCGACTTCGCCTTGCTCGTGATCGCCGCCGACGATGGCGTGATGCCGCAAACACGCGAGCATCTCGCGATACTCGAACTGCTCGGCGTGACGCGCGGCGCGGTCGCGGTGACCAAATGCGATCGCGTGGAGGCATCGCGCGTGCGCGAGGTGCATGCGCAAATCGAAGCGCTGCTCGCGGACGGCCCGTTGCGCGGCGCACCGTTGTTCGACACCGATGCAACCAGAGCCGGCGATGCAGGCGTCGCCGAACTGGACGCGCATCTTCGCGATGCCGCCGCGCACTGGCGCACGCGTCGCGACGACGGCTTTTTCCGGCTCGCGGTCGATCGCGTGTTCACGTTGACGGGACAAGGCACGATCGCGACGGGCACGGTCTTCGCGGGCCGCGCGAACGTCGGCGACATGCTGGCGCTCGCGCCGCGCGAACCGTCCGGTGCGCCCGTGCGCGTGCGCAGCATTCACGCGCAGAACCGCGCGGCGCAGACGGGTGGAGCAGGCGAGCGCTGCGCGCTCAATCTCGCGGGCATCGACAAGGATGCGCTCGCGCGTGGCGACTGGATCGTCGATACGCGGCTCGCGCGAGCATCCGAACGGCTCGACGTCGAACTGACCTTGCTCGCGGACGCGCAGCTCACGCTCACGCATTGGGCGCCCTTGCATGTGCATCTCGGCACGACGCATCGCGTCGCGCATGTCGCGCTGCTCGAAGCCGACACGCTGGCATCGGGGCACACCGCGCGCGTGCAGCTCGTCTTCGATCAAGCCGTTTGCGCGCTGCCCGGCGACCGCTTCATCGTGCGCAATGCGCAGGCGAACCGGACGGTCGGCGGCGGCCGCGTGCTCGATCCGTTCGCGCCCGCCCGCAAGCGCCGCACGCCGCAACGCCGCGCATGGCTCGATGCGCTCGTCGCGATGCTGGACACGGGCCGCGTCGATGCGCTCTTCGAAGAAGCGCCGTATGGCTTGTCGCGCTCGCTGATCGAGCATCTGCGCGGACGATCGATATCGCCGGAAGGCCTGCGCGCCGTTTCCACGCACGAGGACACGCTTTACATTGCAGCGCGCCATTGGGACGCCATGAAAGCGCGTCTCATCGATGCGCTCGCCGCATTCCACGAACGCTTTCCCGATGAACAGGGCCCCGACGCCGCACGCCTGCGCCGCATGGCCGCGCCGCTCGCGCCCGATGCGCTGTGGCGCGCGCTCGTCGACGATGCGGTGACGAGCGGATCGATTGCGAGAAGCGGGCCGTGGCTGCATCTGCCATCGCACTCGGTGACGCTCGACGAACGGGAAGAAACGCTGGCGCGCGCGGTGCTCGCATCGCTCGAAGAAGGGCGTTTCGAGCCGCCGTGGGTGCGCGATCTCGCCCGCGCGCACGGCATCGGCGAGGACGAGATGCGCAGGCTCCTCAAAAAGCTCGCACGGCGCGGCGACGTGTATCAGGTCGTGCGCGATCTGTTCTACTGCCGCGCGTCGATCGGCGCGCTGGCGGAACTCGTCGCACAGCAGGCGCAAACGCAGGGCGGCGCGATCGGCGCGGCCGCTTTCCGCGATGCGAGTGCGCTCGGCCGCAAACGCGCGATACAGATTTTGGAGTTCTTCGACCGGGTTGGGTACACTCGATTCCACCGCGACCTTCACCTGTTGCGCGGCGATAGCCGCTGGCAAGAGTCCGTCTGACGATTGCGCATTAGCGCATTCGCCTGTCGATCACGATGGAGCATTCCTACTTCAAGCTGTTGCACCTCTTGTCGGGCCACCCGGAGTGGGCGCTCGCGGTGGTGCTGCTCGCGTCGTTTCTCGAATCGGTCGCGTTCATCGGCACCTTCGTGCCGGGCAGCACCGCGATGTTCATCGCCGGTGCGCTCGTCGGCGCGGGCGCGCTGAATCTCGGCTGGGTATTCGTCTGCGCGATCGCGGGCGCCATCGCCGGCGACGCCGCGAGTTTCTGGTTCGGCCAGCACTATGCGGACAGGATCGCGCAGATGTGGCCGTTTCGCGCGCATCCGGGCGCGCTCGTCGCCGGCAAAAAATATTTCGATGCGCACGGCGCGAAGAGCGTCGTGCTCGCGCGCTTCGTTGCGCCGATGCGCGCCGTCGTGCCCGTCGTCGCGGGCGTCGCGGGCATGACGCCCGCGCGGTTCCTCGTCGTCAACATTCTGAGCGCGCTCATCTGGGCGCCGACGCATATCCTGCCGGGCGTCGTGTTCGGCGCGTCGATCGAGCTGGCGGGCGCGGTGTCGATCCGGCTCGTCGTGATCCTCATCATCGTCACCGCGCTCTGCTGGATCGTGTTCAATCTCACGCGGCTGATCGTGTCGCACGCGATGCGCTGGACCATCGCGTCGCGCGAGGCGCTGCTCGCGTGGGCGCAGACGGGCGACGGCCTGCCGGCGCGGCTCGTGTCGCGCGCGCTCGATCCGGGCAATCCGGCGACCGGCCTCATCGTGACGATCTCGGTGCTGCTGCTCGCCTCCGCGATCCTCTTTTTCTCGGTGCTCGCGAATGTCGCGCGCGGCGCATCGATCGTGCAGGTCGATGTGTCGATCTATCGGCTGCTGCAATCGTTCCGCTCGACCTGGGCCGATTCGATCCTCGACGGCGCGGCGACCCTCGGCAGCACGCAAACGCTGCTCGCGCTCGGCGCGATGGTCATCGTATGGATGAGCTTCGAGCGGCGCTGGCGCACGGTCGCATACTGGGTCGTCGCGGTGGCGTTTTCGCAGTTGCTCGTCGCGGCGATCCGCTTCACCGCGCACGAGCCGGTGCCGGTTTCCTTCGCGCCGACGGAGCACAGCTTCCCGAGCAGCCATGTGGCGGCGACCGTCGTGATCTACGGCTTTCTCGCGTTTTTGCTGCTGCGGCGCGTGGGCCTGCTGACGGGCGTATTCATCGCGACGGCGACATCGGCCATCGTCACGGCGGTCGGCCTCGCGGGGCTGTATTTCGGCCGTTTCACCATCTCCGATGCGCTCGGCAGCGCGGCGCTCGCGGCCGCGTGGGTCTTTCTGATCGCGCTCACGGCCGTATGGCGCAACCCCGGCAAGCCGAAACCGCGGCCCCTGATGCCGATCGCCGTGCTGGCCGTGATCTGCGCGAGCGTCGCGCTGCAACTGAGCGACGACACGGAGGCGCACAGCGCCGCGCCTTCGACCGTCGTCATCACGCCGATACAGTGGACCGATACCGTGTGGCGCACGTTTTCGTGCTATCGGGCGAACATGGAGGGCGATCGTCGCGAGCCGATCACCGTGCAATGGGCGGCGACGCCCGAGCAGATTCGCGCGCAGTTGATGTCGCGCGGCTGGACGGAGGTATCGCATGTAAGCTTGAAGAGCGTGATGTCGGTGGTGTTGCCGAATGCGCCCGCGATCGAATTGCCCGCGTTGCCGCGCCTGAATAACGGCGAGCCGTCGAAGCTCGTGTTCGCGCGCTCGTCCCGTGGCGCGGACGAGCGCGATGTGCTGCGCTTCTGGCCGACGCATTACGAAGTGCGGCAGGGCGCGGGCGCGCCGCCTGCGCCGATCTGGCTCGGTTCGGTCGTGCACGAGCGCCTGCGGCGTCCGTCGTGGCCGTTCAACGTGCTGAGACCGGACCGGCGCGTCGATCCGATGGCCTTCGATCAGGGCGAGGCATCGCCTTGGCGCGGCATCGAAATTGCGAGTAGTGCGGGATGTGGAAGCGTGCCGGTGATGCTCGTCGAGTCGAGGTCCGAATGAGGTTTCGATTGATGCGTCGCAGGTCATCGAGAGGTGCCGATTGATCCAGATTCCGCCGTCGGCGATCGTGCAATGGGGCAGCGCGGCCGTGTTCGCGAATGTCCTCTTGACGCGTCTTGGCGTGCCGCTGCCCTCCGCGCCGTTGCTCGTGTTCGCGGGCTCGGCCGTGGCGAGCGGACGATTGTCCTTCGGGCACGTGCTGTTCGCCGCGCTGTGCGGCGCACTGCTCGGCGACAGCGTGTGGTTCTCGGCGGGGCGCATCTACGGGCGGCGGCTCGTCGCGGCGCTGTCGAGACGATCGTATGCGGTCGATAGCGGCATGCGCACGACGGGCGAGTTGTTCGAGCGGCACGGCGCGCCGATCGTCGCGGTATCGAAGTTCGTGCCTGGGCTCGGGCTCGTCACGCCGCCGCTGATGGGCACGACGCAGATCGCGGTGCTCGCGTTCTTCTTCTGGGATACGGCGGGAATCGTCGCGTGGGCGTCGTTCTGGCTCTTGGGCGGCGCGCTTTTCGAGCATCAATTGCATCTCGCCGTGCTCGCGCTCGAATCGCATGGCGCGACGGTCGTGGATGTGCTCGTGGCGGCGGCGTTGCTGTATTGCATTTATCGATTGATGCGGCGGAGACAGCCGCGTGCGCACCCGCATCCCGACGATAGCGGCGGGTGACGACGCGCCGTTATAATCGGACGCCCGGACGGATTCTCGCCGTGGGTCAGGGAAGGCATCCGTATCCGGTGGTGCGGCCGGGCTTCAAACCCGGTAGGGGGTGTCAGACACTCTCTGGTCAGTTCGACTCTGGCTGCCTTCCGCCAGTTGGTCTTCTTGAGAAGCCGCGTCATGCCGCCGTTCGGCCACCGTTCACGCGCAGCACTTCCCCCGTCATGAAACTGGCCGACGCCACATACACGATCGCATCGGCGATTTCCTCCGGGGTGCCCGCGCGCCTGAGCGGCACCGTGTCGAGAAACGCGGCCTTGCGCTCCGGTGTCTGCGTGAGCCGGTCGAGCATCGGCGTTTGCACGGGTCCGGGCGCGACGGCGTTGACGCGCACGCCGAAAGCGGCGGCTTCCAGCGCCCCGGACTTCGTCAGCCCTTCGACTGCGTGCTTGCTCGCGACGTAGAGCGATGCGCCCGCCGCGCCGCGCGCGCCCATCGTCGAGGACACGTTGACGATGCTGCCGCCGCGTTGCGCCGACATCACGCGCAACTCATGCTTCATCGCGAGCAAGGTGCCGAGCACGTTCGTCTCGAACACGGCTGCGTAGCGCGCGGCCGTCTGCTCGACGATGGGCATCGACTCGCCTTCGATGCCCGCCGCGTTCACCGCGATATCCAGGCTTCCGAAGCGCGCGACCGCATAATCGACGAGCGCCTGCACGTCCTCTTCGATACGCACATCGGCCTCGATGAACTCCGCTTGCGCGCCGAGCGAGCGCAGCGTGTCGGCGAGCGCGTGACCTTCGTCCACGCGCCGGCCCGAAATCACGACGTTGGCGTTCGAGCGCGCGAAGGCGAGCGCGCTCGCGCGGCCGATGCCACTCAACGCGCCGGTGACGAGTACTACTTTCTGGTCGTTCATGCCGGTTCCTTATGCATGTTCTTCGATCGAATCGACGCGATCGGTGTAGAACGCGAGGTGCTCGCGGATCGGCTCGACCGCGGGATAGGGCGCTTCGTAAGTCCAGACCGCATTGACGGCGCGCTCGCCTCCCGAGGCGATCGAAAAGTACGCGGCATCGCCCTTGTACGGGCAGTAGGTCGCGTGGTCCGTGCGTTCGAGCTGGGCCATATCGACATCCTTTCTCGGGATGTAGAACACAGGCGGATAATGCGCTTCGCGCAGCGTCAGCGCATCGCGCGTATCGGCGACGATGCGCCCCGCGATGGTAACCACGACGCGCGAAGTATTGCGCTCGATCGTGATCGGATGATCGGGTCCGGGAATCTTCACGGTTCGCGCCGTGTTCGTGATGGTAGTTGTGGACATGGTGAGGCTCCTGAATTAGTTCGGATAACGAATAATACTTAGAGTTTCGATCCGCCGTCGACACGCAGCGTATCGCCTGTGATCCAGCGCGCCTTGTCGGACGCGAGGAAGCTCACCGCGCCGGCGATGTCCTCAGGTTGCGCAATGCGCTTCAGCGCCTGAAGGCTCAGCGTGTAGTCGCGGCCTTCGTCGGTGCTTGCGAAGCTCGACATGTCGGTCGCGACGACGCCGGGCGCGACGGCGTTCACCCGCACGCCACGCTCGCCGAGCGCGGACGCGAAGTGCCGCACGAGCGTATCGACCGCGCCCTTCGTCGCTGCGTACGCGGCCAGCTCGCCGACCGACGCGCGCGACGCCAGCGACGAAAGCAGCACGACGCTGCTGCCGTCGGTCAGCATCGGCAGAAGCTGCTGCACGAGAAAGAACGGCGCGCGTACGTTGACGGCGAAGAGCGCGTCGAAGTCTTCGACCGTCGTATCTTCGATGCTCGCGGCTTTCGCGATGCCCGCGTTCGCGACGAGCACGTCCAGCCGTCCACCGACCACGGCGCGCACCTGACTGGCGAGCGTATGCGGACCGTCGGCGCTGCGCAGATCGGCGGCGACTTTCTGCGCGTGTCCGCCGCTCGCGATGATTTCAGCGACGGTCGAATCGGCGGCCGCCTCGTTGCTGCTGTAATGCACGAGCACGCGTGCACCGGCGCGGCCCAGCGCGAGCGCGATGGCGCGGCCGATGCCACGGGATGCGCCCGTGACGAGCGCGGTTTTTCCATTGAGGTCATTCATGACGAGACTCCTTTCTTCGCATGAAGGGATAGAGGGCGATAACTTCGGCGTATGGCTGAAGAACCGCTTTGCTGAAATCGACAGCGCCGAATGCGACTGCTGATGAGCAATCTAGCCCTCGCTTGCGCAAAGAAAAAAGACTTTGTAGGCTGGCGGGTATGCCTCGAAAGCATGGCCCGCGAATTGGACAGAACAGGAGGGACGATGGAGCTGCGCCATCTGCGTTATTTCGTTGCCGTCGCGGAAACGGGCAGCCTCACGGTCGCCGCCGAGCAGCGGCTGTTCACGTCGCAGCCATCGCTCAGCCGGCAGATTCGCGATCTCGAGGACGAAGTGCGGGCGGAACTATTCAGCCGCAGTGCGCGCGGCGTCGAGCTGACGGCATCCGGCAAGGCGTTTCTCGACCATGCACGGCTCGCGCTGGCCCAGGTCGACGCGGCCGTCGAGGCGGCGCGCCGCGCAGCGAGCCCCGCCAAACAGGTGTTCGCACTCGGCTTTCTGACCGGGCAGGAAATGACGTGGCTGCCTCGCGCGATGCAGGTATTGCGCGACGAGTTGCCGAACATCGACGTGACGGTATCGAGCGGCTACTCGCCCGATCTCGCCGACGCCGTGGCGCGCGGCAAGCTCGACCTTGCGTTCGTGCGCAGGGAGCCGGGGCTGGACCTCGAATATCACGTGATCCATCGCGAGAAACTCGTCGTGCTGATGCCGAGCGATCACAGGCTGACGGCGAAAAGCGCCATCGGGCCGTCGGATTTGCGGGGCGAGACCTTCGTCATGGCGTCGAACAAGGCGCGTGTCCTGCACGACGTCGTCGCGCAATATTTGCGGGAAAACGGCATCGATCCGAAGCCCGAGCATGGCGTCGACAATCTCGCGATGGCCATGTCGCTCGTCGCATCGACGCGCGGGGTTTCGCTGATGCCCGAGTACGCGAACAATCTGCTGCCGTGGTCGGTAGTGAGCCGGCCGCTGGAAGGCGAAGCGCCCACCGTCGATCTTGCGCTCGGCTACAGCCGTTCGAATGCATCGCCGGTGCTGAAAATGTTTTTATCCAGAGCGGATGAACTGACCGCCGCAAACTGAGCGACCCGCGCCGGAGCGCCGCGGCTTAAGGGAAAAGTGCGTATAAAATGGCTGATTGTGAGAATAAAATTTCCAGGCGGTCGGTGGTTCGCGTGGTTGAACACATCGTTGCACCACGGGACTTTTCTTTTTCGGTGACGGCCGCGCCGGAAAGGCGATAATGGCTCATCGAGCAAATACATACTGGACAGGGACGCAGGCTCCGCTGACGGAGAAATACGTCGGCCAACGGTCCTTGTACGGTTCAACATGGATCATCAATGTCCAATAGTCTTCCCGGTATTCAAGGCGATTTTCTGAACGCACTCAGGAAAGAGCGCAAACGCGTCGCGATCTTTCTGGTCAACGGAATCAAGCTGACCGGCCATATTCAGTCGTTCGATACCTACATGGTCTACCTCAACTCGACCAGTGGATCGCAGGTGCTTTTCAAACACGCGATCTCGACGATCTGCGAGGATCACGGCCCGGCCGGCCGGCCGAATTTTCACGACAAATCCGGCCCGCGTGACAATTCAACGCGTCCCGGCGCTGGCGGCAGACCGAATCGGACTCGCGGACCGCAGTAAGTGCCCGTGTCACTCGCGCGGCGGCAGTAACGCTGAAAGCAGCCGCCGCAACTCCGCGCTTTCCCGCGCGGTCAACCTCGTCGTGAGGATGCGCTCGACCTCTTCGACACGCGGGCGCAACGCGGCCAGTTGCTTCTTGCCGGCCGCCGTGAGAAAGAGCACATAACTGCGCTTGTCGACGGGATCGTCGGAGCGCTCGACGAGGCCGTTGCGGACCATCCGCGCGACCAGATCGGCGATGGTCGAACGGTCCACGTCGAGTTCATCGCCGAGTTGCCGCTGGTTGACGCCGGGCGTCCTGTGCAGGATCTCGAGCGCCGCGTACTGGACGCTCGTGATTTCGGCGGAGACTTCGCTGAGCCACACCGCCACGTGGCGCTGCTGGGCGCGGCGCACGAGGCTGCCCGTGAATGTCGGGCGCACTTCGGGCTCGTTTTTATTGATCGGCAATTTCGCAGTGTCGGAGTGGGTTAGTGCGTGCGGAATATCGGCCGGAAGAACGCGGCCAGTTCCTCGTAGGCATCGAGCGGAAGAACGTGGGCGACGTATTGATCCGGACGGACCACCACGAGTGCGCCCCGTTCGCGATCGACGGCGCGCTCGCCGAAGATATCAGTCGCTGCGTCGTTCGTAAATGCCTTCTCGTAGTCAATGAGACCGTAGCGTCCCTTGCGCGGAAGCAGAAGCGCAGGCAGGTCTTCGACACGCACATCGCGATGAGGCCGCTGCAGCACCGCGCGGAAATCGAGCACGCTGTCGATGTCGGCATTCTCTGGCGTGACGCGCCGCAAGACGGAATCGGGCGACGTGGCGAGATGCTGGCAGAGTGCATCGAGCGCGGTGCCTTTCGCATCCGAGAACGCGTACAGACGCCAGCGGCCATCGGCGCGGGCCGCGTGTCCGAGATGGGCGGGCTTTGCATCCGCGATACGAACCACCGGCGACGAGTGAAAGCGCGTCCCGATCACGAAGCCTTCGGCGAGCGCCTGATGCGTCGTTTCGCCCGTCAGCACGCCGGGCCGGTAATGCGTCGCGAGGCCGGCCGTATATCGGCCCGCACGTACGAAATACGCCTGAAGCTCCGCAGGATCGACGCCGCCCGCTTCCGGCCGATTCGGATCCTTCGGCGGCGCGGCCATCATCGCGGACCATTCCTTGTCGAAATCGATCAACGCCTTCGCGATGGGCTGACGCTCATCCGAATACGTGCGCAACAAGTCCGCGTCACTGCGGCCCTGCAAGACCGCGCCGAGTTTCCAGCCGAGATTGAAGCCGTCCTGCATCGATACGTTCATGCCCTGGCCGGCTTTCGCGCTATGCGTGTGGCAGGCGTCGCCTGCGATGAACACGCGCGGATCGCGAGTTGTTCCATCGGCCATGAGCGCATCGTCGAAGCGGTCGGTCAGACGCTGGCCCACTTCGTAGACAGAGAACCACGCGACTTCTTTCACGTCGAGCGAATACGGATGCAGGATGTGCTGCGCCGTTTCGATGATGCGATCGACGGAAATCTGCTTGATGCCGTCACGGTTCTCCGGCGTGACCTCGCCGAGATCGACATAGAAGCGAACCAGATAGCCGCCTTCGCGCGGAATGATGAGCAGATTGCCCTTGCTCGCGGACTGGATCGCCGCCTTCAGCCGGATGTCCGGGAAGTCGGTGACGGCGAGCGCATCCATGACGCCCCACGCATGGTTGGCCGCATCGCCGCGCAGCGTTTGTCCGATGGCCGTGCGCACGGCGCTGCGGGCGCCATCGCAACCGACGACATAACGCGCACGCACCGTCACCTGCTCGCCGAGCCGCGCTGCATCGGTGCGGCGCAACGTGACGCGCACCGGAAATTCGTGAGCATCGTCGCGTTGAATGTCGATGGCTTCGAGATCGTAATCCGGCTCGATCCGCTCGGGCGAGCGACGCATCACATCGAGGAGATAGTCCTGCACACGCGCCTGGTTGACGATCACGTGCGGAAACTCGGACATGCCTGTTTCGGTATCCTGAACACGACCGGTACGCTTGATTGCATCGCGATCATGCGCGTCGGGCCTCCAGAAGACTGTCTCGTTGACCCAATAGGCCTCGCGCAAAAGGCGATCGCTGAGTCCGAATGCATTGAACATCTCGACGGTGCGGCACGCGACGCCATCCGCCTGTCCCATCAGCAACGGACCGCCGCGACGTTCGACGATGCGCGTCCTGATCGACGGAAATTGCGACAGTTGCGCCGCCAGCACGAGTCCCGCAGGACCGCTTCCAACAATGAGCACGTCGACTGTCTCGGGCATCTCGACGCGCGGCGCGCCCTCGGCCGCCGGTTCGATCGTGGGATCGCCGACGCGGAAACCGTTCAGATGAAATTGCATGGTGTCTTCCTCCATTCCTCAGCACGTCTGTGTGTGATGAGAAATATACTCCGTACACCAACTATTTGAAAATGCTTTTGTGATGGATGTTTACCCTGATGAGGGTGCGCGTCCGTGGATGATCAGCCACTGACGCGATGCGAGGCGATCCGCTCGCCGATCTGCGCAATCGCGATACGCACGGCCTTGCGCACTTCCGGATCGCCATCACCGAGCGCGGCTTCGAGCACGGCCAGCGCATCGGCATTGCCGAGTTCGCCGAGCGCGAGCGCGGCTTCCTTGCGCACGTTGCTGATCGGGAAAGTCAGCAACGCCGATACCGCGTGCGTGCTTGCGACATCGCGCAAACGTCCGAGCGTGCGCGCGGCTTGTAGCGTGACCTGCCAGTATTCGTCGGCGAGCGCGCGTTCGAGCGCATCGCGGGCGGCAACGAGACGCAGCTTGCCGAGCGTCGCGGCGGCTTCTTCCCGCACGCGCCATGCTTCATCCGACAGCGCGTGCGTCAACGTGGCGAGCACGCTATCGTCCGTGGCGAATCCGAGTGCGCCGACGGCGGCGTGCCGCACATCGGCGGATGTATCGTTGTGCGCGAGCTGCGTCAATCGCTCCAGCGCATGCGTATGACGCAGCCATCCGAGGACGCCGACAGCTTCACGCCTCACGAGCGGCGACGCATCCGATAACGCCGTCAATGCAGGCGCGGCCGCCTCCGGCAAGCGCAATTCGCGCAGCGCGCGCAGCAGCGCCGCGCGCTTGAACGCATCGGCATCGGTATCGGCGAGATGCGGCAGCAGGCGTTCGCCCACGGCGGGATCCTTCAGCGCGGTAAGGCTTTCGGCTGCCGCTTCGCGCGTGCCCGCGTCGCTATCGGTGAGCGCGGCGCACAGCGCATCGACGGCTTCGTTCGTATCCCACGCGCCGAGACGTTGCGCGGCCGTGCGACGCACATCGGCATTCGCATCGTGACGCAAGGCATGGGCGAGAAAGGGCAGCCACGTTTCGTCTTCGAGATCGGCGGCTTCGATCACGGCGAGACGGCGCACGGCGGCGTCGTCATGCGCGAGGCGATCGAAGAGGATGTTGGTAACCGTCATGAGGCAACTCTCGTCATCGAAGAAGATACGGAATGTCGACATGCACGGCATTGGTCGGACAATCGCGCTCGCAGGGCATGCAGTACCAGCATTCGTCGAACTTCATGAATGCCTTGCCGGTTTCGGGATCGATCGCGAGCAGGTCCATCGGACAGACGTCGATGCAGACCGTGCAGCCCTTGTCGGCGATGCACTTGTCTTCGTCGATCATCACGGGAAGGCTCGAGCGCATACGCGCTTCGCGGGGCACGAGGGCCATTTCTTTCTCTCCTATGCAGCGACCGGCTGCGACGTGCGAGCCACACGCAGACGCGAATACGCGCCGCGCTCGGACTCGTCGACGGGAACCACATACGGTTCCACGGGTTTCTTGAACGACGTCATGCGTCCCGTTGCATCCTTCTTCAGATGCGCGTGGCAGAACCATTCGGCATCGTTGCGCTCGGGATAGTCGACGCGATGGTGATAAAGACCCCAGCGGCTCTCGGTGCGAAAGAGCGATGCGCGCGCGGCCATTTCGGCGCAATCGAGAATCGCGGCGACTTCGGCGGCGCGCATCAGTTCATGCGGATCGGCGGCGGCGAGCTGCTCCACGTCCTCGCGAATTTCGGCGAAACGTTGCAGGCCGATTTCCATGCGCCGCGTGACCTTCGGCGGCTGCAGATAGTCGTTGACGAACCGGCGCAGCTTGTACTCGACCTGCGATGGCGGCAGGCCATGCGTGCGCGACAGCGGCGCGAATATGCGATTGCGTTCGCGCTCGATCTGCGATGCATCGAGCGCCGGCGATGCGCGGCCCGCGACATGCGCGGCCGCGTCTTCGCCCGCGAACCAGCCGTAGGTGAACGCGCCGAGCATGTAGTTGTGCGGCACGGCCGCCATGTCGCCCGCGGCGTAAAGTCCTTGCACGGAGGTGCGCGCGTGCTCGTCGACCCATACGCCCGATGCGCTGTGCCCGCTGCAAAGGCCGATCTCCGAGATATGCATCTCGATCATGCGCGTGCGATAGTCGTTGCCGCGTCGCGCATGAAAGCGTCCGCGGCTCGGCCGCTCGTTGGTGTGCAGGATCGTCTCGATCGTCTGAATCGTTTCTTCCGCGAGATGGTCGAGCTTCAGGAACACCGGGCCGTTGCCGCTCTGGAGTTCCTGATAGAACTCCCACATCATCTGCCCGCTCCAGTAATCGCATTCGATGAAGCGCTCGCCCTTGCCGTTCGCCGTATAGCCGCCGAGCGGGCCGGTCACATACGCGCAGGCCGGGCCGTTGTAATCCTTGATGAGCGGATTGATCTGGAAGCATTCGAGGTTCGCGAGTTCCGCGCCCGCGTGATATGCCATCGCGTATCCGTCGCCGGCATTGGTCGGGTTCTCGTAGGTGCCCATCAGGTAGCCCGATGCGGGCAGTCCCAGTCGTCCGGCCGCGCCGCAGCAGAGAATCACGGCTTTCGCGCGAATCACGTAGAAATCGGCGCTGCGGCAATCGAAGCCCATCACGCCCGCGATCTCGCCGTTCGGGCCGTTCAGCAGGCGCGTCGCCACGATACGATTCGTGATCTCCACACGCGCACGTTTCAACTGGCGGTAGAGCACCTTCTTGACATCGTGGCCTTCGGGCATCGGCAGCACGTAAGCGCCCATGTGATGCACCTTGCGCACGGCATAGTCGCCGGTGTGATCCTTTTCGAACTTCACGCCCCAGCGGTCGAGTTCCTCGATCGTCGTGAAGCTGTGGCGCGCATAGGCGTAGATCGTGGCCTGATTGACGATGCCGTCGTTCGCCACGGTGATTTCCTTCGTGTACTGCTCGGGCGTCGCGTGGCCGGGAATGATGGCGTTGTTCAGACCGTCCATGCCCATCGAGATCGCGCCGCTGCGCTTCACGTGCGCCTTGTCGATGAGCAGCACGCGCAAGCTCGGGTCGCGCTGCTTCGCCTTGATGGCGGCCATCGGGCCGGCCGTGCCGCCGCCAACGACGACGATGTCGTATTCGAGTTCGTGGGTTTGCATGATCTGGAATCGTTACTTGTTATGACAAGTTAGGACCAGATTCTAGAAGCACGCGAACCGCGAGGGAATCAATTGTTTTTGCTTTGCTTCTGCCTGTTTCGAATAACGCGCGGCACGCTTGCGGCCGACCGTTCGCGATCGATGCGCAGCCGGTATTGAAACGTATCGCCGCGGAAATAGAGGTATTCGAAGTCGATGGGCTTGCCGTCGGCATCGTGCGTGAGGCGCTCGATACGCAGGAGCGGCGCGCCTTTCTTCACGTCGAGCGCATCCGCGATATCCGGCGCGGCTGCGATCGCATCGATTGCGAGATCGGCGTGACCGAGCGGCACGGCGCAGTCGTTTTCCAGCATCAGGAAGATATCGCGCGTCGCGAGTTCCGCGCGTTTAAGGCGTTTGCCGAGGGCTTCGGGCAGAAACGTCACTTCGTACGAAACGGGCGAGCGATTGAGCAGGCGCACACGATGAATCTCCGCGACGCCGTTGCCTTCGGCGAGACCGAGTTGCGCCGCGACTTCCGCGGGCGCGGGCACGAAGCGCAATTGCACGACGCGGTTGATGATCTCGTGTCCGCTCTCCGACATCGCCTCCGCGAAACCCTGCAACGATGTCACGTTCTGGAACGTCTTCGGCTGCGACACGAACGAGCCTTTGCCGTGCACCTTGAAGATCAGCCCTTCCTTTTGCAGATCGCCGAGCGCCTGACGGATCGTGATGCGGCTCACGTCGAACATCGTCATCAGTTCGCTTTCCGAGGGCATGCGGCTCATCGGCGGATAGCGGCCATCGAGAATGCCGGTGCGCAGCACGTCCTTGATCTGCGTGTAGAGCGGAACGTGCGATTCGGGCGAGATGGAAGGGCGACGGGTGGACATGAGCGATGGAAGGCAGGAGGCGGCTGCTGCGAGTTGCGATTATAGCGGCGGGTTCCGGCTGCATCGCCATAAACAAATGACGAAATATTGGTTAGCCGCATCCGCGCGCTGCCAGAGAATGGAGCCTGGTTAGTTCGAGTCGAGCGAGGACCGAAGATGAATGAGCGCAGCGCGCGGGACGCAGGAACGTCGAGCTTGCCGGTCACGCTCGTGACCGTGCCCGGATTGCACGGCAGCGAGGATGCGCACTGGCAGAGCTGGCTCGAGCGCGAGACGCCCGGGGCGCGGCGCGTCGAGCAGCGCGACTGGAACACGCCGAATCTCGCCATCTGGAGCGACGCCGTTCGCGACGTGCTCGCGAGCATCGACGGGCCTGTCGTCATCGCGGCGCATAGCTTCGGATGTCTCGCGACGGCCCACGCGCTGTCGCACGCGGGCGCGTTTCAGGCGCATGCCGCAAACGTGAAGGGCGTGCTGTTCGTCGCTCCCGCGAGCCCGGCCAAGTTCCGTTTCGCGGGCGCATTCACCGCGCGCCGTCTCGATACGCTGTCGCTCGTCGTCGGCAGCGAGACCGATCCGTGGATGCCGCTCGACGATGCGCGTGCGCTCGCGCAGCGCTGGAACAGCGCGTTCGTGAATCTCGGCGATGCGGGGCATATCAATACATCGGCGGGATTCGGGCCGTGGCCGCTCGCGAAGCATTTCGTCGAAACGCTCGCGCGGCGTGCATCGCCCGAATACGAAGAAGAGGAAGCGCGCGCGTACGGCTGATACCGCGGCGCGAGGATGTGTGTAGGATGCATGGCCGCCTTCGGGCGGCCTTTGTTCGTTGGCGTGGTTCGAACCCTGTCTCTGGAGAAAAAATGGCGGTCTATAACAAGCTGGTCATCACCGTTGCGCTCGGCATCGCGGCAAGCGTCGCGCAGGCGGACACGACGCTGCTCAACGTGTCCTACGACGTGACGCGCGAGCTCTACAAGGACATCGACGCGGCCTTCGTCGCGGACTACAAGAAGAAGACCGGCGAGACGGTATCGGTGCGGCAGTCGCATGGCGCATCGAGCGCGCAGGCGTTGTCGGTGACGCAGGGGCTGCAGGCCGATGTCGTGACGATGAATCAGCCCAACGACATCGACCTGCTCGCCGAGCGCGGCCAGCTCGTGCCCGCCAACTGGCGCAACCGTCTGCCCGATGCCAGCGCGCCCTACACGACGACGATGGTCTTTCTCGTCCACAAGGGCAATCCGAAGAACATCAAGGACTGGAACGATCTGGCGCGGCCCGGCGTGCAGGCGGTGATCGCGAATCCGAAGACATCGGGCAACGGGCGCTACGCGTATCTCGCGGCGTGGGGCTACAAGAAGCAGCAGGGCGCAACCGACGCGCAGGTGCAAGACTTCGAGAAAGCCATCTTCAAAAACGTGCCCGTGCTCGATACGGGCGGTCGCGGCGCGACGACGACGTTCACGCAGCGCGGCATCGGCGACGTGCTCGTCACGTTCGAGAACGAAGTCGGCCTGATGAGCGCAGGGCCGGGCGCGAAGGATTTCGAAGCGGTGTACCCGTCGGTGAGTCTGCTCGCGGAGCCGCCGGTATCGATCGTCGACAAGGTGGTGGACAAGCGCGGCACGCGCAAGGAAGCCCAGGCGTATCTCGACTTCCTGTACACGCCCGCGGCGCAGGAGATCATCGCGCAGCATCATCTGCGGCCGCGCAACGCGGACGTGCTCGCGAAGCATGCGGGCGAGTTCCGGCCGCTGAAGACCTTCACAGTCGAGCAGATGTTCGGAAGCTGGCAAAAAGCGCAGCAGACGCATTTCGCCGATGGCGGCACGTTCGATCAGGTCGTGGCGGACAAGAACTGACGCGGGCTTCGGTCTGACCATAGCGGCGGGATGCGAAACACCTCCGTGCGTATCTATAATTCGATCCATCCCGCGAAGATGCGCGCGTTTGCCCCGCGCTACGCTATGCCTTTACCGTCAAGGTGAGCGCGATGCCGTCATCGACACCAGCCGTGAAGCTCATCGTCGTCACCGCGCTCGTCGGCCTGGGCGCGGGGCTCGGCGGCATGTCGCTGGCGCTCCTGCTGCACGCGATCCAGCACGTCGCGTTCGGCTATAGCCTCGATGAGCTGACCGGCGGCGAAAGCTTCCTCATCGGCATTTCGGCCGCGCCGCCGGCACGCCGCTTCATCGTGCTGACGCTGTGCGGCGTAGTCGCGGGCGCCGGCTGGTGGTGCGTGTATCGCTTCGGCAAACCGCTCGTCAGCATCCGCCAGGCCATCGACGCCGACGATCCGCGCATGCCGCCCGCCACCACGCTCGCGCATACGCTTCTGCAGATCGTCACCGTGGCGATGGGTTCGCCGCTCGGACGCGAAGTCGCGCCGCGCGAGATCGGTTCCTTGTGGGCGGGATGGCTCGCGCACTATGCGGGCCTCACGCCGGCGCAAGCGCGCGTCATGGTCGCGTGCGGCGCGGGCGCGGGGCTCGCCGCGGTCTATAACGTGCCGCTCGGCGGCGCGGTCTTCGTGCTCGAAGTGCTGCTGTGCACGTTCGACGCGACGATCATCGCGGCGGCCTTCGCCACCTCGGCGATCGGCGCGATCGTCGCGTGGATCGGACTCGGCGACGCGCAGCAATATCGCCTGCCCGCCTTCACGCTCAACGCGCAACTCATCGTATGGGCCATCGTCATGGGGCCCGTCTTCGGCGCGGCCGCGCGGCTCTTCGTGAAGCTCACGAGCGCCGCGCGCAAGAAGGCGCCGCGCGGGCGCATGCTGCCGCTCTTGTCGATCCTGAACTTCGCGATGATCGGCGTGCTCGTCATCTATTTCCCGCAACTCGCGGGCAACGGCAAAGGCCCGGCGGGTCTTTCGTTCGACGATTCCGTGAACTTCGCGCTCGCCGGCGTGCTGCTGGCGCTGAGAGTGACGATCGTCGTGACTTCGTTGCGCGCCGGCGCGCAGGGCGGCCTGCTCACGCCGGGCCTCGCGAACGGCGCATTGCTCGGCGTCGTGCTCGGCAGCGTGTGGAACGGCTTCTGGCCGGGCACGCCGCCGGGTGCATTCGCGGTCGTCGGCGCGGCGGCGTTTCTGGGCGCGTCGATGCAGATGCCGCTGACCGCGCTGGTGCTGATGATCGAGTTCACGCGCTTCAATCACGACTTCCTGATTCCCACCGCGCTGGCGATGACGGGCGCGACGCTCACCTATCGCGTGCTCGCGCAGGCTCGCATCGAGGAGCCGGCAACTGCGTCCGAGCAAACTCTGCAGCGTCTTCCCGACTGAGCGCGTGAACATCGCGATGACCGCGACCGGTCATTCGATCACTGCGCCTCGCTCTCGTCGGTGTCCTCATCGGCGCTGGCTTCGTGATTCATGGCGGCCGCGGCCAGCGCACTCGCCTGTTCCGGCCGCGCTTCCTTGCGCTCGCTGTAGCGGCTCGTGAGGTAGTCGGACCGATCGCGCACGAGCAGCGTGAATTTGACGAGTTCTTCCATCACATCGACGACCCGGTCGTAATAGGGCGAGGGTTTCATCCGGCCGTTCTCGTCGAACTCCTGCCAGGCTTTGGCGACAGACGACTGGTTGGGGATCGTCACCATGCGCATCCAGCGGCCGAGCAGGCGAAGCGCATTCACGGCGTTGAAGGACTGCGATCCGCCGCACACCTGCATGACCGCGAGCGTGCGGCCCTGCGTCGGACGGACACCGGCGGATTCGAGCGGCAGCCAGTCGATCTGGTTCTTGAACACGGACGTGAGCGTGCCGTGACGCTCGGGGCTGCACCAGACCTGTCCCTCCGACCACTCCGAGAGCGCGCGCAGTTCGGCCACTTTCGGATGCTCGGCGGGCACGCTGTCGACCACGGGCAGGCCGTGTGGATCGAACACGCGTGTTTCGGCGCCGAACAATTGCAGCAGCCGCTCGGCTTCCAGCGTCAGAAAGCGGCTATAGGAAGTCGGGCGCAACGAGCCGTATAACAAGAGGATTCGCGGGGCATGCGCGCGGAGCGAGCGCGGCTGGAGCTTGTCGCTGTCGGGAATGTCGATGTGCCCGGCGCTCAAGTTTGGGAGATTCGGAAGCATGTGTGTAGTGAACGGTCAGGCGG
This sequence comes from Caballeronia sp. S22, assembly GCF_964261745.1. NCBI lineage: Bacteria > Pseudomonadati > Pseudomonadota > Betaproteobacteria > Burkholderiales > Burkholderiaceae > Caballeronia > Caballeronia sp. S22. The sequence continues at coordinate 343,332 of NZ_OZ180036.1, forward strand.
ATTGATACCAGCGTTGCGAGCGATTGACGACGCCGACCACCAGCAGCATGACCGGCACTTCGATGAGCACGCCGACGACCGTCGCGAGCGCCGCGCCCGAATGAAAGCCGAACAGGCTGATCGCGGTGGCGACGGCAAGCTCGAAGAAATTGCTCGCCCCGATCAGGCTCGACGGACCGGCGATGCAGTGCGCGACGCCCAGACGGCGATTCAGCAAGTACGCAAGGCCCGAATTGAAGAACACCTGGATCAGGATCGGCACCGCGAGCATCGCAATGACGAGCGGCTCGCGCACGATCGCTTCGCCCTGAAAGCCGAACAGCAGCACGAGCGTCGCGAGCAGCGCGGAGATCGACCACGGACCCAGCCGGGCGAGCGTGTGTTTGAAGAAGGCTTCGCCGCGCGCCATCAGTTGCCTGCGCAGCCATTGGGCGAGCATGACGGGAACGATGATGTATAGCCCGACCGAGACGAGCAGCGTCGCCCACGGCACCGAGATCGACGATAGCCCGAGCAACAACGCCACCAGCGGAGCGAACGCGACGATCATGATCGCGTCATTGAGCGCGACCTGCGAGAGCGTGAAGTACGGATCGCCCTTGCACAGTTGCGACCACACGAAGACCATCGCCGTGCAGGGCGCGGCCGCGAGCAGAATCAGACCCGCGATGTAGCTGTCGAGCTGATCGGCAGGCAGCCAGCCGGCGAATGCGTGACGCACGAAAATCCAGCCGAGCAGGGCCATCGAAAACGGCTTGACGAGCCAGTTCACGAACAAGGTCACGCCGATGCCGCGCCAGTGACGACCGACCTGCGCGAGCGCGGAGAAATCTATCCGGATGAGCATCGGAATGATCATCACCCAGATCAGCACGCCCACGGGCAGGTTGACGTGCGCGATCTCCATGCGGCCGATCGCGTGAAAGAGCGGGGCAAAGACCTGCCCCAGACCGATGCCGGTCACGATGCACAGCATCACCCAGACCGTCAGGTAACGCTCGAAAAAGCCGATGGCCGGCGTGGCCTTATCGCGCGCGGCGTTCGTCGTGCTCATTTGCAGTCAGACCGGCCGCTCGCCGCGCAAGGCGCGCCCGCGCAGCAGTTTTCCGTCAGAAAGCCGATGAGATCGGTCATGGCGTCGAAGTCGGCCGAGTAGAAGACGAAGCGGCCGTCTTGCCGCGAACTCACGAGCCCGGCGTGCGAGAGGTCCTTGAGATGAAACGACAGGCTCGACGGCGCGAGGCCGACTTGCTGCGCGATTTCGCCGGCGGCGATGCCGTCGGGTCCGGCGACCACCAGGGTTCTGAAGATCGCGAGGCGCGATTCATGAGCGAGCGCGCCGAGCGCGCGTACGACGAGGTTCGAGTCCATGCCCGCAACCATAACCGATGAATTTCGACATTTCAACAAATATCGAAATAACCCTGGGTTGCGAATGGACGTGGCGCTACTTGTGCGTCCCGCTATCGGCTCGCGCGACGCTCGAACCCGACGCAATGGGCGAGCCCATCGCCTGAAACAACGCGGCGGTGTCGCTCAGGCGCGCGCTGCTCGCGTGGATCGTCGTGAGGCGTGCGTTGAGGTACTGCTGTTCGCTGCCGCGCGCGGCGCGCGGCGGGATCGCGCCGAGCCGCACGCGCGCCGCCGCATCCGCCGATGCATCGCGTGCGGCGTTGCTCGCGCTGTCGGCGAAGGCGAGCGCTTCGCTGTCGGTTTCGAGCGACGCCAGCGTATTCGCGACGTTCTGAAACGCCGAGAGCACGGTCTGCTTGTACTGCGCGACGGCGGCGTCATACGTGGCGATGGCCGCGCGGCGTTCCGCGAGCAGCGCGCCGCCATGAAAGATCGGCTGCGACAGCGATGCGCCCACGCTCCACAACGCGCCCGCGCCCGACAGCGCGGTCGGCCAGTCGAAGCCGCCTTTGCCCATCGAAGCGGATATCGACAGGCTCGGAAACAACTGCGCGGTCGCGACGCCGACCTGCGCGGCGGCCGCCTTCAATGCGGCGTCGGCGGCCTGAATGTCGGGACGTGTCTGCAACAACGCCGATGGCATGACGACCGGCACATCGGAGGGCACGGCGAGGCTCGCGAGATCGAGATCGTCGGGCGCCTGATCGGGCGTGCGTCCGAGCAACACCGCGAGCGCGTGACGCGTCGCGAGCCATTGCGCGCGCAAGCCCGGCAATTGCGCTGCGAGCGACGCGGCGTTCTGCTGCGCGCTGAGCATGTCGGCGCGCGACAGGGAGCCGAGCGCATAGCGGCGCTGTGCGTCGTGCGCGTCGTCGTTGGCGAGCGCGACGAGGCGTTCGGTCACGTCGATCTGCGCATGCAGTGCCGCCGCGCCGATCGCGCCCGTCACGATGTTGGCCGCGAGCGCGCGCCGTGCGGCATCGAGCTGAAAGGCCTGTTGATCGACCTGCGCGGCGAGCGCCGCATTCGCAAAACGCGCCGCGCCGAAGAGATCGAACGTGTATTGCGCCTGAATCTGGCCGACGAAAAGGTTGTAGAGCACGGTCGGCGGGCCGCCCTGGGGAATGCCTAAGCCGCGTTGCCGCGTCGCCTGGCCGCCTGCATCGATCTGCGGCAGCAGCGACGAACCGACCTGCGCGCGCAACTGTTCGCGCGCGGCGACGAGACTCTTGTCCGCCGCCGCGAGATTCGGGCTCGCGCGCAAGCCTTCATCGACGAACGCATTCAACGTATCCGAGCGATACAGGTTCCACCATTCGGGCACGGGCGCCGCGTCCGCGACGAAGCGTTGCGACGCGCCTTCGGCCGTGACGCTCGCCTCCGCCTGCGGCTGCGCGCCGTAATGCGCGGGCTGCGGCATCGCGGGCGGCTTGCCATCGGGACCGAACGCGCATGCGCCGAGCGCAAGGCACGCCACGGTCATCAAAAGCCGGCGATTCATGACGATGCTCCTTCGCGTTCGTCGAGCTTCACGCGAAACCACGCGGCGTAGAGCGCGGGCAGATAGAAGAGGGTGAGCACGGTCGCGCTCGTGATGCCGCCCATCAGCGCGGTCGCCATCGGGCCGAAGAAGTTGCTGCGCAGAAGCGGAATCAGCGCGAGCACGGCGGCCGCGGCCGTCAGCGTGATGGGTCTGAAACGCCGCACCGTCGCGCCGATGATCGCATCGAAACGCTTGTGTCCGGATGCGATGTCCTGCTCGATCTGATCGACGAGAATCACCGAGTTGCGCATGATGATGCCGAACATCGCGATCACGCCGAGCATCGCGACGAAGCCGAACGGCTTGCCGAACGCGAGCAGCGTCACGACCACGCCGATCAGCCCGAGCGGCGCGGTGAGCACGACCATCATCACGCGCGAGAAGCTCTGCAACTGGATCATCAGAAGCGTCAGCACGACGATCACCATTACTGGAATCTGCGCATTGATCGACGCCTGGCCCTTGCCGCTTTCCTCGACCGGTCCGCCCACTTCGATGCGATAGCCGACCGGCAACGCACGGCGAATCTCGTCGAGCTTCTTGTCGATGGCCTGGGTCACGTCGATGCCCTGCGCGTCGCCCTTCACGTCCGACTGCACGGTGATGGTCGGCTGGCGGTCGCGTTCCCAGATCACGCCGTATTCGAGCGTATCGACGACGCTTCCCAGCGCGGAGAGCGGCACCGGTCCGTGCGGCGTCGGCATCGCGAGCGTCGCGAGCCGCGCGGGATCGACGCGCTCCGCACGCGGCGCACGCAAATCGACGCTGATGAGCTTGTCGCGCTCGCGATACTGCGTGACCGTGGTGCCGGTCAGCGTCATCGCGAGAAAGCTCGCGATATCCTGCGACGAGACGCCCGCATCGCGCGCCTTCTGCTGATCGATCTCGAAGCGCACCGAACGCTCGGAAGGCTCGTCCCAGTCGAACTGCACGTTGGTCGTGCGCGAGTCGGCGCGCATGTCGGCGGCGACCTGCTCGGCGACGTGACGCACCGTGCCGATATCGTCGCCGCTCACGCGGAACTGCACCGGATAACCGACAGGCGGCCCGTTCTCCAGACGCGACAAACGCGTGCGTATGGCAGGGAAGCGCTCGCGCAGCATCGGATCGAGCCAGCGCGCCAGCGCTTCGCGCGCTTCGACCGACTTCGCGGTGACGACGAACTGCGCGAAGTTCGGCGTCGGCAACTGCTGATCGAGCGGCAGATAGAAACGCGGCGCGCCGGTGCCGACGAAGCTCACGACATGATCGATTTCCTCGCGGCCCTTCAGCGCTTCTTCGAGCCGCTTCGCTTCGCGCAAGGTCGCTTCGAACGATGCGCCTTCCTGCAGTCTCACGTCGATCAGCAGTTCGGGGCGATCCGAACTCGGGAAGAACTGTTGCGGCACGAGCGTGAAGCCGGCCATCGCGATGACGAAGAGCACGACCGTGATCGCGAGCACGACGAAGCGCCGCTTCACGCACCAGCCGACCCAGCGGCGCAGGCGTCCGTAGAACTTCGTGTCGTAGATGTCGTGTTCGTGATCGTCGGGCAGATGCGCTTCTTTTTTCCGTTCGGGCAGCAGCTTGTAGCCGAGCAACGGAATCAGCACGACCGCCGCGAGCCACGATGCGATCAGCGCGATCGCCGACACTTCGAAGATCGATCGCGTGTATTCGCCGGTGCTCGATTTCGCGAGCGCGATCGGCAGAAAACCCGCGACGGTCACGAGCGTGCCGGTCAGCATCGGGAACGCGGTGCTCGTGTAGGCGAACGCGGCGGCGCGCGCGCGGCTCCAGCCCTGTTCGAGCTTCACGGCCATCATCTCGACGGCGATGATCGCGTCGTCGACGAGAAGCCCCAGCGCGAGAATCAGCGTGCCGAGCGATACCTTGTGCAGGCCGATATCGAACAGATACATGAAGAGCGCGGTGACGGCGAGCACGATGGGAATCGAGATCACGACCACCATGCCGGTGCGCACGCCCAGCGACACGAGACTCACGATCAGCACGATGACGACCGCTTCGGCGACTGCTTCGAGAAAGTCGTCCACCGAATGCGAGACCGCGTGCGGCATGCTGGAGACTTCGGTGAGCTTCAGTCCCGCGGGCAGTTGCGCGCGCAGCTTGATCATCGATTCGTCGAGCGCCTTGCCGAGACGCACGACGTCTTCGCCCGGCTGCATCGTGACGCCAATGCCGAGCACGGGCGTGCCCGCCGAGCGCATCTGCGTGGCGGGCGGATCGATGTAGCCGCGCTTGATCGTCGCGATGTCGCCGAGACGGAACGAGCGGCCGTTCACGGTGACGAGCGTATCGGCGAGCGCGTCCACGCTCGTGAACTGCCCGCTCGGGCGCACGAACACGCGATCGTTGGGCGTCGTCAAAACGCCAGCGGTCGAGACGGCGTTCTGTCCGTCGATGGCCTGCGCGATCTGCTGCGGCGAGATGTTCAGGCGCGTGAGCGTCGTATTGGGAATCTCGACATAGATGCGCTCTTCCTGGTCGCCGAAGTAATCGACCTTCGCGACGCCCGGTACGCGCAGCAGAACCGTGCGCAAGGCATCGGCGTAATCGTGCAGTTGCGCGGGGGAGAAGCCGTCGCCTTCGAGCGCGTAGATGTTGGTGTAGACGTCGCCGAATTCATCGTTGAAGAACGGGCCTTGCGCACCGGGCGGCAAGGTCGCGGCGATATCGCCCACTTTCTTGCGGATCTGATACCACTCCTCCGGCACGTCCTTCGCGGGCGCGGAGTCCTTCATCTGAAAGAAGATGAGCGACTCGCCGGGGCGCGAATAGCTGCGCATGAAATCCGTGTACGGCGTTTCCTGCAGCTTGCGCGCGATGCGGTCCGTCACTTCCTCCTGCACCTGACGCGCGGTCGCGCCCGGCCAGAACGTGCGAATGACCATCACGCGGAAGGTGAAGGGCGGATCTTCCGATTGCGCGAGCCGCGTGTAGGCGAGGATGCCGAAGATCGTCGACATCGCGATGAGAAACACGACGAGCGCGCGATGCCGCAACGCCCATGCCGAGAGATTGAAGCGGCCTTCTTCGTGGCGATGCGCGTTGTCGTCTTCGCGAATGTCGCTCATGACGCGAAGTCCTCGGGATGCAGCGGCGCAACGACGCGCACTTTCTCGCCCGCGGACACCGTATGCACGCCTTGCCACACGATGCGCTCGCCCGCTTCGATGCCGCTCGCGAGCGTCACCGTGCGCTCGCCGTAGCGCGCGACTTCGACGCGCCTCAGTTCGAGCGCATCGCCCGGCTGCTTGACGATCCACACGGCGGGATGGCCGTTGTCGTGAAACAGCGCCGTCGATGGAATGGTGAACGCGCCCTTCGTGCCATTCGGCGCGGCGAACGCGATGTCCGCCGTCATGCCGAGGCGCACGTCGGGCGTCGGCGCTTCGAGCGTGAGCTTCGCGCGCCAGGTGCGGCTCTGGGTATCGGCGGCGGGCGAGAGCTCGCGCACGCGCGCCTTGAAGGTCCGCCCCGGCAATGCCGCGAGCTTCACGCTCGCTTCCTTGCCCACGGCGAACGCGCCGAGCGCGGCTTCGGGCACGTCGCAGGTCACGTCGATATCGCCGCTCCAGGCGAGCGTATAGACGGCCTGGCCCGAAGTCACGTTCTGGCCGGTGTCGGCCTGCTCGGCGGTGATGACGCCCGCGTGATCGGCGGTGAGTGTTGCGTAGCGCAACTGATCGGCGGACAGTCCCGCCTGCTGCTGCGCCTGATTGCGCTGCGCGAGCGCGGACGCGTAAGCGTTCTGCGTCTGTTCGAGTTGCGCGGGCGCGATGAGATTTTCCGCGGCCTGCGCGCGATCGCGGTCGAGCTGCTGCTTCGCATACACGAGCTGATGCTCGGCGGCGTCGAGCTGCGCACGGGCGCTCGCATTGTTCTTCTCGGCATCGGCGGGATCGAGCCGGGCGACGACTTGCCCTGCCTTCACGCTGTCGCCGAGGCGCACGCGCCGCTCGAGAATCTTGCCGTTGATGCGAAAGGAAAGCGGCGTCGAATAACGCGACTGAATCTGTCCGGGCAGGCTGGATGCGCTCGCGTGTCCGTCCGCTTGTGCGGCGACGGCGACGACCGGACGCGGCGCGGGTGCGGGCGCCTCATGCCGCTTGCAGGCGACGAGCGTTACACAGACGATCGGAACGAATGCCGCGCGCGCCACGACCGACATGGCTGAGTGGAAGAGCTTCACAAGAACCTCGGCGCCCGCAAGGGCATGGTGCCGCGCACCTCGCAACGACTGCGCGCGGCTCATGGGCGAAGCAAGGAAAAAGGTGACCCGGCGGGCAATTTCGAGAAACGAGCGAAAGCGGGGCAGATCAATGTGTCGACCTGACAACCCCGTCCGGCAAGGGTTTCGACGACCCGGACGCGAATACGAAATGAATTCTAATACACACATGTATCTGAATGCAAAGCCGGATTTGTAAGCCGCGCGATGCTACACTTTGCGCATGAAACCTGTACGTCTCACCCGCGAGCAGAGCCGTGACCAGACGCGTCAGCGCCTGCTCGACGCTGCCCAGGCGGTTTTCACCCAGAAGGGATTCGGCGCATCGAGCGTCGAGGATGTGGCCGCCGACGCGGGCTACACGCGCGGCGCGTTCTATTCGAATTTTTCGAGCAAGGCCGAGTTGCTGCTCGAAGTGCTCAAGCGCGATCACGACACCATCATGCAGCGCCTCTCCACGCTCTTCGAAGATGGCCAGGCCTCGCGCGCCGACATGGAAGCGCGCGTGCTGCAGTATTACAGCGAGTGTTACCAGAACAACGCGTGCTTTCTGCTGTGGGTCGAAGCGAAGCTGCACGCGAGCCGCGACGCGAAATTCCGCGCGAGCTTCAATGCGTTGATGCGCGAGCTGCGGCAGACCACGACCGACTACATCAGGGCATTCTCCGAGCGCGTGGGCACGCCGCTCACGATGCCGCCGGAACAGATGGCGCTTGGCCTCATCGCGCTGTGCGACGGCGTGCAGTTCTTCTATTCGTCCGACCCGCAATCGGTGCCGGCGCAATTCGCCGAGGACGTGCTCGCACAGTTCTTCAGGCGTGTCGTGCTGAGCGCCGCCGACTAAGCGGCGTTTCATCGCCGGCGATCCGCATTGCCGGTGGCACGCATCTGGCCGATAAGCTACTCTTTGCGCGAGAGCCGGCGAGGCCGCGCTCGTGGTGTTTCGAGTTCGTTTGCAATCTCGCGAAACGGGGATGTCACGCTGGAGGGAATCTCCATGGGCGCATTCAGGCGACGCATCGAAGTGGGGCACGTCCTGACTGACGCTCGCGCGTGGATGATCACGCTCGGCATCTTCATTGGATGTGCGGCGTGGGTGTCGTCCGTGATGGCCGCGCCTTTTCCCGCCGCGATGCAAAAGTTCATCTCGCCTCCGGCCTCCGAAGCGCCTGCCGCTTCCGCGCCGTCGCCCGCGAGTCAGGCGGAAATGGTGCGTTCGCTGAACAGTCTCATCGGCACGCTCGACAACGATGCGCAACGCAGCGCGTTCGTCGCCCAACTGAAAGTGCTGCGCGACGCGACGCAGAAAGCCGTTCCGGCCACGCCCACACCCAAGCCTGCGAATGCCGATCTGCTCGGCGCGATCGCATCGGGCATCGCGTCGGTCGAAACGAATCTGGGCGATAGCCTCACGCCGGTGCGTGTCTGGAGCGCGCGCTCGGCCGCCGCCGCAAGCGAACTGCAGGCCGTCGTCACGGGCGAACGAGGCGAGTCGTCCGGGCGCATCGTCGCCGGCATGGGCGCGACGCTCGCGGTCTGGGGACTGTGCGCGTTCGTGCTGATCCGCGTTCAGCGGCACATTTTCGCGCGCTATGGCAAGGCGGTCACGTTGGCGCCGAATCCGTCATCGGTCCAACTGCTCGCCTTCGCCGTGCGGCAGACCGGGCCCTGGCTCGTCGCATTCATCGCAGTGCTGGTCTTCGTGCGCACGATGCCCGATATGCTCGGCCGCACGCTCGGGCTCGTCATCGCTTATGCGATTGTCGCGGGTTCGATCTTCTCGGCAATCTGCCTGATCGTGTTCTCGGTGTTCAGCACGGCGCATCGCCGCGTCGCCGTGCAGCAACTGCTTGCGCGCACGCCCTGGCCGCTCTTCGCGATCGGCGCATGCGGCGCGCTCGGCGATGCCACCGCCAACGCCGACGTCACGCGCCAGCTCGGTCCGAATCTCGCGGGCATCGTGTCGATCTTCGCCAGTCTCGCCGCGGCGTTGCTCTCCGGCTATTTCGCGCTCGCTTACCGGCGGCCCATCACGCATCTGATTCGCAATCGTCCGTATTCGCGCAGGCGCGATCATCAGTTCGCGACGGAAGCGCTCGATATCCTCGCGTCGCTATGGCATATCCCGATACTGCTGATCGCGGTGGCGTCGGTCGTCGCGATCATCGACGGGCGCGGTGCGGAAGGGGACGTGCTGCGTCCATCGCTGCTGAGCGCGGCGCTGCTCGTGCTCACGCTGTTCGCTTCCGCGCTGCTGCTGCATCTGACACGCCGGCGCGACACGCGTGCGCGCCGCCGCGCGCCGCATCTGACGCGGCTTCTGCACTTCGGCTGCACGCTCGTCGTGCTGCTGATCTGGCTCGCCTATCTGCGTTTCGAACTGGAACTCTGGAGCGGACCGATCGCGCGGCTCATCAAGCACAGCGCGATGACACCCGGCTTCAGGCACGCTCTGATCGCGGTGGTCGCGACGGTGTTCGGCGCGTGGTTCATCTGGATCGTCATCGATACCATCATCCTCGAAGCGCTCGGCCCGAACAGCTCGCGCAACAAGGCGCTCAGTCCCGGCGTGCGCGCACGCACGATGCTGCCGCTCGTGCGCAACGCGATCTTCGTGACGGTCGCGAGCCTCGCGGCCATCGTCGCGGCGGCGAGTCTCGGCATCAATCTGACGCCGCTGCTCGCCGGCGCGGGCGTGATCGGTCTCGCGGTCGGTTTCGGCGCGAAGTCGCTCGTCACCGATCTGATCACGGGACTCTTCATCATCGTCGAGGAGACGATCTCGGTCGGCGACTGGATCGATATCGACGGACACGCGGGCACCGTGATGGATCTCACGATCCGCACCGTTCGTCTGCGCGATGGACAGGGCGCGGTTCACACCATTCCGTTCTCGCAGATCAAGATCGTGAAGAACCTGTCGCGCGATTTCGCCAATGCGGTGTTCGAAGTGCGCGTGCCGTTCTCCTCGAAACTGGACGACATCACGCGCATGATCGTGGAAGTCAGCGCCGATCTGAGCAGTGACTTTCGCTTTCGCAACGAGATACTCGCGCCGGTCGAAGTGTTCGGCCTCGATCGCTTCGAAGCGAACTGCATTGTGGTGAAAGGGCAGATCAAGACGCGCCCGTTACAGCAATGGAGCGTGGCGCGCGCGTTCAACGCGAGGCTCAAACTCAAGATGGACGAAGCCGGCATCGAGATGATGTTGCCGCAGATGCAGCTTAATGCGTCGCCGCTGGATCGCGACGCACGCGCACGCCCCGATGAGCGCGCGCAGGCGGAGGCCCGGCATGCGGCGGACGGCGCCGCGCAGCCGGAACTCCGTGTGCTCAAGGAATCGCCCTGATCAGAACGGCCATACCCATTCCGCGATTTCCGGTTTGTCGGTGCCGTGCGTATGCGCGTATTCGAGGTGACGGATGATCGCGTTCTTCATGTCTTCCCTTAAATGCGCGGTCCGTGCCTGCAAGCGGGGCACGCGGTCGAGCACGTCGATCACGAGATTGAAGCGATCGACCTGATTGAGAATCGCGAGTTCGAGCGGCGTGTTGATGTTGCCTTTTTCCTTATAGCCGCGCACGTGCAGATTCTCGTGATTGTGGAAGCGATACGAGAGCTTGTGAATCAGCCACGGATAACCGTGAAAGTTGAAGATCACGGGCTTGTCGAGCGTGAAGAGGCTATCGAATTCACGTGGGCTCGATCCGTGCGGATGCTCGGTGTCGGGCTGCATCTTGAAGAGATCGACCACGTTCACGAAGCGCAGCTTCAGTTCGGGCAGACGCTCGCGCAGAATCGCGGCTGCGGCCAGTGCTTCCTGCGTCGCGACATCGCCGCAGGAAGCGAGGACGACGTCGGGCTCTTCGCCTTCATCGGTGCTCGCGCGCCGCCACACGCCGATGCCTTTGGCGCAATGCACGATCGCTTCGTCGATGGTCGCGAACTGCAAATGCTTCTGCTTGTCCGCGACGATGATGTTGATGCAATCGGTCGAGCGCAGGCATTGATCGGCCACGACGAGCAACGTGTTCGCATCGGGCGGGAGATACACGCGCGTGACGGAAGGGCTCTTGTTCGTGACGAGATCGATGAAGCCCGGGTCCTGATGCGAGAAGCCGTTGTGGTCCTGCCGCCATACGGTGGACGAGAGCAAGATGGTTTCCGAGGAAACCGATGCGCGCCACGGCACATGGTTCTTGCAGATATCGAGCCATTTCGCATGCTGGTTGAACATCGAATCGATGACATGCGCGAAGGCTTCGTAGGTGTGGAAGAAGCCGTGCCGCCCTGAAAGCAGATAACCTTCGAGCCAGCCGAGCAGCGTGTGCTCCGAAAGCATCTCCATCACGCGACCGTCGCGCGACAGCTCGCCGCCGTCCTCGTCTTCGGGAAGAAGATCAGCCATCCAGACTTTCTTGCTGACTTCATAGATTGCCTGAAGGCGGTTCGATGCCGTTTCGTCGGGGCCGAACACGCGGAACGTGTGCATGTTGCAACGCATGACGTCGCGCAGAAAAGCGCCGAGCGGACGCGTGTTCTCATAGAGAATCTTCCCGGCCTGTCCGACATCGACGGCATAGTCGCGGAAATCGTGCAGCTTGAGTTCCTTGCGCAGCACGCCGCCGTTCGCATGCGGATTCGCGCTCATGCGCCGCGTGCCCTTGGGTGCGATCGCCCTGATTTCTTCGCGCAGGCGGCCGGTTTCGTCGAACAGTTCTTCGGGCTTGTAGCTCTGCATCCAGCGTTCGAGCACCGCGAGATTCGCGGGGTTGCTATGCACGTCCGAGAACGGCACCTGATGCGCGCGCCACGATCCTTCGACCTTGTGGCCGTTGATCTCCTTGGGACCGGTCCAGCCCTTCGGCGTGCGCAGTACGATCATCGGCCAGCGCGGCCGCTCGACGTGCTTATCCTTGCGCGCCTTCTCCCTTATCGCGTGGATTTCGGCGATGGCGGCATCGAGCGTTTCCGCCATCTTCTTGTGCATCTCCGCATGGTCCGATCCTTCCACGAAATACGGCCGATACCCGTAGCCGACGAACAGCGCCTCCAGTTCCTGATGACTGATGCGCGCGAGGATCGTCGGATTGGCGATCTTGTAGCCGTTCAGGTTCAGGATCGGCAGCACGGCGCCGTCGCGCGCGGGATTGATGAACTTGTTCGAATGCCACGCCGTCGCGAGCGGGCCGGTTTCCGCTTCACCGTCGCCGACGACGCACGCGACGATCAGGTCGGGGTTGTCGAGCGCGGCGCCATATGCATGGGACAGGCTATAGCCCAGTTCGCCGCCTTCATGAATCGATCCCGGCGTTTCGGGCGTCACATGCGAGCCGATGTGTCCGGGAAAGGAAAACTGCTTGAAGAACTTCTGCATGCCCTCGGCGTCTTCGCTCTTGTCCGGATAGACCTCGGCGTACGTGCCTTCGAGATAGGCGGGGCCGAGCACGCCCGGCGCGCCGTGACCGGGGCCGGCCATGAAGATCACGTCGATGTCTTCGCGCCTGATGACGCGATTCAGATGCGCCCACACGAACGACAGCGCCGGGCTCGCGCCCCAGTGTCCGAGCAGGCGGTGCTTCACGTGCTCGGATTTCAGCGGCTCGCGCAGCAGCGGATTCTCCGTGAGAAAGATCATGCCCGCCGAGAGATAGTTACACGCGCGCCACCATGCATCGACGAGGCGAAGTTCGTCGCCTTCGAGCGCGGAAGATTGCGACGTGCCATTCCTGGAGTGCTTGCTCATTACAAAGGCTCCTTTCGGTGAAGGTTCATCGGCAATCGCTCATGCGCGCGAGCGATGTGATTTTGGAAAACGCGTACGCGGATCGCGGGACGCTCTTCAAGATAGTTGCTGCGCGAGCACTTGTGAAACGAGTCGTGCGAATCGGACGAAGTTATTTCGATTCGCTGCATGATCCGGCGCGATTCGCGAAAGCTTCGTTTCCGTGTCATCCGCGAGACATTATTTCTTCGATGGCGTCATTGACAGACAATGCGCCGTCAAATGAATTAAAATGATTTAAGAACGCGGGGGCTTTCTTATCACCGTAGCGTTTCGCGGGCATTCGATGACACGCCATATCCGAAGATATTGGGTCGCCGGCATCGTGGCTTTTCTAGTCGGCAACTTTGCGTCAGCCAGTGAGCAAACTCGTTTGAATCCTATTCAGCGAGTGGCGGCGAGTGTTCTGTTCTTTCCCTATCCGGCTATCATTTCGACCGCGGACGCACGTGCGTCCGCCGGGCCTCGTCATCCGCGATATCTTTTCAAAGGTACGCTGGACGCGCTTGACGCCGTTGCGTTGTCGAAATACGACAGAAACGTGCATCCTGATCTGAGTCAACTCGCCCGGGTTTCGCCGCTGCCGCCTTCGCCGACTTCGGTCCCCGTTCCGGTGCGTCCACGCGACGACATCACGCCTGACGACGACTGGCATTTCTCCGCCAATCCGCAACTCGGCGTGAATCACGAGCACGAAAAAGCCATGACTTTTTCCGTGCGCCACGATTTCTGAGCGTCAGCGTGGCTTTACGATCACGAGCAAAAATTTGAGGTTGCAGGTTGCCGATTCGGTCGCTTAAAGTTGGTGAAGCGGAGCGTGTATTTTCCCGACATCGATGGAGCCCAGGCAAATGAACAAGTTGCTTATAACCGGCGCGACGACGATGCTCACGCTTGCCGGCACGGCCCAGGCGCAAAGCAGCGTCACGCTCTACGGTCTCATCGACGCCGGCATCACCTATTCGAACAGCCAGATCAACACGACCGGCAGCGGGCACAGCAACTGGGAACTGAAGAGCGGCCCGGTCCAGTACAGCCGATGGGGCTTGCGCGGCGCGGAAGATCTGGGCGCCGGATTGAAAGCCATCTTCAATCTGGAAAGCGGCTTCAATCTGAACGACGGCCAGTACACATCGAGCAACCGTATCTTCAATCGCCAGGCATATGTTGGTTTGTCGAGCCGCGATTACGGCGTGCTCACGTTCGGCCGTCAGACCGACGACATGGTGGATTTCGTCGCGCCGCTTTCATTGACGGGCACGCAATATGGCGGCACGCATTTCGCGCATCCATTCGATATCGATAACCTCAACGATTCATTCCAGATCAATAACGCCGTGAAGTATCAGAGCCCGGATTTCGCGGGATTCAAGCTCGGCGCGTTATACGGTTTCTCCAATCAGGCCGCCGGTTTTTCGAACAATCGCGCATACAGCCTCGGCATTTCGTATCTGTGGGGACCGCTCAACTTCGGCGCCGGATTCCTGCAGCTCAACAGCGACGCCGCGACGCCGGGACAACTCAACGCGAACGGCGCCGTCACCGATACCACGGGTTCCTCGCTGCTCGGCGTGCTCACGACGCAGCCGGTCCCGCTTGGCGCACTGTCGAGCCGTCAGCAGACCTGGGGCGCGGGCGTGAATTACGCGTTCGGGCCGGCGGTGGCGGGCATCGTCTACACGCAAACCAATCTGACGCAGTTGTTCCAGACCGGTTTGAGCACGCACGTTCAGAACTTCGAAGGAAATCTGCGTTACGCGTTGACGCCGGCGGTCGAACTCTCGGCGGCGTACACGTATTCACGCGCGGGCGGCCTCGCGGGTGCGGGCAATCCGCACTGGAACCAGGTCAGTGCGATGGCCGGCTACAGCTTCTCGCGGCGCACCGATGTCTATGTTCAGGGCGTATGGCAAGGCGTGAGCGCGGGCAGCAATTCGCCACTGGGCGTCGCGTGGATCAACGGCCTCACGGCGCCGTCGTCCACGAGCAACCAGGTCGAAGCCACGGTCGGCTTGCGGCATCGCTTTTGAGCGTCGCACCCGGCTGCGCGGCATCGTCGAGCTTCTTCAGGCCGCGCGAGTCGTAGCCTGAGGGCGCGTGAGCAGACGATCCGGAGTGGGCCGAACGCCTGTGTCGATCGCGTATGGGAGCGGAATCGTCGGCGGTGCGTGTTCGGCTTGAACATCGTGCCGATGCCGGTATTTGCGTCCCCATCCGGTCACGGGCACAGCGCGTTCGTCGGTGCAGAAGTTTTCGAATTCGCGCCACGCTTCTTCGTAGTCGCCTTCGCGTGCGAGCTCGAACTGATTCCCGCCCGTCGCGCACGATGCGAGGTTCATGAACCGCTTCAAGATGGGCCGGCATGCGTGACTGATGTACGGGTCGGCTTCCTCTCGCGGCCATTCGGTCGCGGCGATGAGCATCTGACGCCATGCCAGAATGGTTTCGTTGCAGGCATTGCATTGCGCGTCGCCCTGAATGAGCGCGCTCGCTTCGAGAACGGCGGTCGCGTGCTCTTCGAATTTCGACAGCTTGATCCAGGCCGCGCGGGCGAGGGCATCCGGTTTGTCTTCGTCGAAATCGAGAAGCGCGCCGTTGCTATCCGACGGCGGCTCCAACTTCATAACAATGCCTTCTTCGTGCAGCATGACGCGCACGCCGAAATCGGCGACGAGCATCGCGAGACGGCATCCCCAGCGCATGCTCATGTCGTGGAGCCACGTTTCGTCGGAAGTTCGAAGCGCCGCGGCGATTTCCTCGCGCGCGTCGGCGAGCCATCGGCTTTGCGCAACTGCGTCTGCTGACTTCATGGCGTCATCTCGATGCGAGCGGAAGTGCCTAGCTTAACTCGCTCGACCGAAGTGCGCGTGACTTCAGCCGCCGCCGATGAACCTATCGCCTATTCGCCGCGCGCCTCGGCATAGCGTCGCGACACTTCCGGCCAGTCGATCACGTTGTAGAACGCCGCGATGTACTCCGGCCTGCGGTTCTCGTACTTCAGGTAGTACGCGTGTTCCCAGACATCGAGGCCGAGAATCGGCGTATTGCCCGACGCGATGCCTTTCATCAGCGGACTGTCCTGATTGCCGGTGCTTTCGATCGCGAGCTTGCCCTGCCTGTCGACGTTGAGCCACGCCCAGCCGCTGCCGAAGCGCGTGAGCGCGGCTTTGGTGAAGGCTTCCTTGAAGGCGTCGAAGCCGCCGAGGTCCTTGTCGATCGCATCGGCCAGTTCGCCTTCCGGCTTGCCGCCGCCGTCGGGCGACATGATCGTCCAGAAGAGGCTGTGGTTCGCGTGGCCGCCGCCGTTGTTGCGCACTGGCAGGCGGAGCGCTTCGGGCAGCGCGTCGATCTGCGCGATGAGCGTCTCGACGGCCACATCCCGATGATCCGATTTCTCCAGCGCCGCATTCAGATTGTTCACGTAAGTCTGATGATGCTTCGTGTGATGAACTTCCATCGTGCGCGCATCGATGTGCGGCTCCAGCGCGTCGAAGGCGTAGGGCAGGGGAGGCAGGGTATAAGGCATCGTGATTCTCCTTTCGGATCGGTGGACGGGATCAGTGCCGCGCCGGGCTCGCGCCATGAAGCGCGGCGTCGGCATCGGCGATTGCGCGGGTAATGAGCGGATGCGCCCGTGCCGCGCGATGTGGCGGATCAGCGCGACATACGTTTCGCGGCTGTGGCGCAACGCGGCCTGCCGCAGCGACGCGGGCCGCGCGGCGTCGAGAGACAGCGCGATCAACGCTTGATGTGCGCGGCAGAGAACCGGGGCGGCCGCGTTCGGGTCGCCTTGAGCGACGCGAAGATCGGCGAGATTGAGATGCGAGACGACGAGCGCGGCGAGACAATCGTCGGCGCGTCCGGCGGGCGGCGCGTCGATCAGGCATTGCGCGATCGCGAGCGCCCTTTCGTAATTGCCGAGCGCCGGCGCGGTTTGCCCGTCACGCTCGGCTTTTACGGCTTGCCGCATCGCGGCTTCCCATAACGACAGGCTCGGCGTGTCCGAAACCGGCTTGTCCGCGGCAAAATCCGCAATCTGCTGATGCATGGCGAGGGCTCCTGTTCCTTCGCCCTTTGCGTCGACCGGATGCCTGCGTACTCGGGTTGATTAATGATAACCATTATCATTTGAGCTTGCCAACCACGTCGTCGGCGTGGACATGCGGACGTGATTGGCCTCTACTTAGGCATTTCGTCGATGAGAGAGGGAAGCGACATTGGCCAGCCGACATCTCGATAGCCAGCAACGCGCGCACGCCGTCGCCGCGCAGGCGAGTCCCTGCGACGAACTCGTCATCCGCGCCCAGCCCGTCGGCGTCGCCGAGCCGTGCCGGCGCAAGCGCCTCGCCCTGGCGGCGACGATCCTCGGTTCGAGCATGGCGTTCATCGACGGCTCGGTGGTCAATGTCGCGCTGCCGTCGATCCAGAGCGAACTCGGCGCGAGCATCGCGGCGATGCAATGGGTCGTCGACGCGTATCTGCTGTTTCTCGGCGCGCTCGTGCTGGTCGGCGGTTCGATGGGAGACAAGCTCGGACGGCGCAAGGTGTTCATCGCGGGCATCGCGCTGTTCACGGTGGCGTCGGCGGCGTGCGGCTTCGCGCCGAGTACGAGCTGGCTGATCGCGGCGCGCGCGTGGCAGGGCGTCGGCGCGGCGCTGCTCGTGCCGGGCAGCCTCGCGATCATCGGCGCGGTGTTCGAGGGCGAGGAACGCGGACGCGCGATCGGCACGTGGGCGGGTGTCGGCGCGATCACGTCGTCGGTCGGGCCGGCGGCGGGCGGCTGGCTCGTCGATGCATTTTCCTGGCGCGCGATCTTCTTCCTCAATCTGCCGCTCGCGGCCGCGACGATCGCGCTGGCGGTCGCGTCCGTACCCGACAGCCACAACGCCGATGCGCCGCAGACGCTCGACTGGGCGGGCGCCGCGAGCGCGGCGTCGGGACTCGCGGCGCTGACCTACGGTCTCACCGAAGCGCCGTCGCGCGGTTTCGCCGATCCGCTCGTGCTCGGCATGATCGTCACGGGCGTGGCGCTGCTCGCCGCATTCGTCGCGATCGAAGCGAAATCCCGCGATCCGATGGTCCCGCTCGATATCTTCCGCTCGCGCGATTTCAGCGGCGCCAATCTCGTCACGTTGCTGCTGTACTTCGGGCTCGGCGGCGTGCTGTTCTTCCTGCCGTTCACGTTGATACGCGCGTATGGTTTCAGCGCGACCGAAGCGGGCGCGGCGGTGCTGCCGATGCCGCTCATCATCGGCTTGCTGTCGCGTTTCACGGGCGGTTTGACGAGCCGCTTCGGCGCGCGCGCGTTGCTGATCGTCGGGCCGTGCGTCGCCGGTCTCGGCTTTGCGATGCTCGCGCTGCCGTTCGTCGCGGGCAGCTATTGGGCGGGCTTTCTGCCCGCGCTCGTCGTGCTCGGGCTCGGCATGACGATCACCGTCGCGCCGCTGACGACGACCGTGATGGCATCGGTGGGAAGCGATCGCGCGGGCATCGCGTCCGGCATCAACAACGCGGTCGCGCGCGTGGCGAGCCTGCTGGCGATCGCGGTGCTGGGCATCGTGTTCGTGTGGTCGCACGACGCGGCGTTGTCGGCGCGGCTCGATCGATTGCACTTGCCGCATCAGAGCATGCGCGTGCTCGATGCCGATGCAACCGCCATCGCGCCATCGACGCCGCTCGCCCGCGCACAAGCCGATTCGATTGCCGATGCCCTGCGCGCGGTCGCCGCGTTGTCCGCCGCGTGCGCCCTTGCTGCGGCGGGCATCGCGGCGGCGACCATCCGTCGCAAGAAATAAAAAAATCCCGATGCCGGCGTGAGCCAGTCATCGGGATTCGAAGCTACGTCTTTCGCTGCGCTTTTTAGTGGCCGACGTGGGCCGGTTGTTGTTCGATCGACTTGGCGCGCTTTTGCAATGCTTCGGTCGTCTGACCTTCGCCGTCCGGCAGCCAGCCCGGAGGACGCAGCAGGAAGCTGATCGCATCCGACACGCTCTTCGCGTTGAACATGTCCTTCCCGAGACTGACCCAGTGCTGCATTTCGACGACGATCGGGTTATGCGAGGTCACCGGCGTCGTCAGACCGTAGACACAGGGCTCATCGGCGCGCTCTTCGACGTAGGTGCCGAACAGGCGATCGAAGATGACCAGCACGCCGCCGAAGTTCGCATCGAGATAGGCCGCGTTCGATGCATGGTGCACACGATGCGCCGACGGCGTGTTGAACACATATTCGAGCCAGCCGAGCTTCGGAATCCACGTTGCGTGCAGCCAGAACTGATAGAGCAGGTTGATCGACACGACCGCGAGCACCACATCAGGCTTCACGCCGAACCACACGAGCGGAGTGAAGAAGATGGCCGATCCGGCGATCTTGGTCAGCCAGCCGAGACGAAACGCGGACGACAGCGTCAGCTGGTTCGGCGAGTGATGGACCGCGTGATTCGCCCAGAAGAAGCGGATCGTGTGCGACGCGCGGTGATACCAGTAGTAGCAGAACTCCTGTCCGATGAAGAGCAGGAAGAGCGTGAGCGCGGTGTTCGTCGTGACCGTGTGGATGCGATGCTCCCACGCGAAGTTGAAAACAGGCGTCGCGAGCGAGATCGGCACGAACGTGAGCAGCTTGCGGCCGATGAGGTCGGCGAGCGAGATCCAGGTCTCGTGCCAGTCGAAGGCACGGTCGGTGCCCTTGTGCTTGAAGTGCAGGACGATGGCTTCGATCAGCGACGCGGTGAGAACGATGCCCATCGCGTACAGCGAGATTTTCCCGAGCAGTTCCAGTTCCATGATGGTTCGCCTTGGTGGGTGGTTGCGAATGAACCCATTGTGGCGATCGGCCCGGTTAAAAACCACGCACAAACTATTTCATGGAATGTCATGGACCGCCCGCAAAGCCTTGTGGCGTAAGGGGCGGGGGTTTTGTGCGAGTTGTTTCAGGGGATGTCGGCTAGCCGGCCAACTTGAGCCATGCCTGTGTCTGCGCACGGCTATTGAGCGTCGCATCGTGAGCGCTTGCCGTCGTAAGCAGCTTACGAGAACCTTGTGCGCACAATCGAGCATCGATATAATTGCGAACAATTCCTATTTACATCGCATCATAAGAAATGATTGCCGTCGCGCCCGAACGCCGCTCCGAGTATTCGCGGGCATGAGACCGATTCTGGTTCGCCTGCATCGCTGGCTCGGCGTCGCGACCGCGCTCTTTCTGTTCGTCTCGGGTCTCACCGGCGCGATCATCGCGTGGGATCACGAAATCGATGCGCTCCTCAATCCGGCCTTCTTCCACGCCCGCACCGACGGTCCCGCGCTGCCGCCGCTCGAACTCGCGCGACGCGTCGAGGCCTCGGATCCGCGCGTCGAAGTGACGTATATGCCGCTCGGTTTCGAGCCGGGGCACACCGCGCAGATGATGGTGATGCCGCGCACGAACCCGGCGACCAACGCGCCGTACGACGTGGCGTACAACCAGATCGCGGTCGATCCGGCGACCGGCCAGGTGCAGGCGCAGCGCATGTGGGGCGCGTTGTCGCTCGCGCGCATCGACCTGATGCCGTTCCTCTACAAGCTGCACTACACACTGCATCTGCCGATCGTCGGGGGTTTCGATATCGGCACATGGCTGATCGGCATCGTCGGGATCCTGTGGTTCTTCGACAGCGGTATCGCGCTGATCCTGTCGTTCCCGAGCGTGAAGGCATGGCGTAAGTCCTTCGCGTTTCGCGTGAAGCGCGGCGGCTATGCGCTCACGTTCGATCTGCATCGCTCCGGCGGCGTGTGGATCTGGGGCTTGCTGCTCGTGATGGCGCTCACATCGATTTCGATGAACCTCGCCGAGCCCGTGATGCGCCCGGTCGTTTCGATGTTCTCGAAGCTCTCGCCATCGTTTCTCGACAACGCGGAACTCGTGCGCGCCGGTCCGCCGGGCAAGGCGCCCGCCACGCGCGAACAGATTCTGGCGATGGCCGCGCGCGACGCGAAGCGCGAAAACCTCACCGAGCCGATGGGCGCGCTCTACTACGCGCCGATGTTCAAGGCCTACGGCGTCGGCTTCTTCGCGCCCGGCCGCGATCACGGCGATGTGGGTCTCGGCAACGCCTGGCTCTACTACAACGCGCAGACGGGCGCGCTCGCGGGCTCGTCGATTCCGGGCCGCGGCTCGGCTGGCGATATCTTCATGCAGGCTCAGTTTCCGTTGCACTCGGGGCGGATCGTCGGGCTTGGCGGGCGCATTCTCGTGAGCGCGGTGGGCGTCGCGGTCGCGATGCTCAGCGCGACGGGCCTCATCATCTGGTTCAGGAAGCGAGCCGCGCGCCGTCATTCGGCGGCCGTCGCGAGTGCGCGCGCGGCGCGCGGAAGCTCGCTATCCTTCTGACGAATCCGCGGACATCCGCGTCGCTATCTGGAATAAAACTCGACAAAATTCGTCGCGACGGGGCGAATGTTGCGTTCGTGCAAATACATCATTTGTTGAATGATAACGACTATTATTTACACTATAATCCGCGCATAAATCGTCTCGCCCGTCACGCGTTCTCTCGCGACCGGTCTTCGACTCAGAACAACGCCGCCCGGATTCCCTTTAGCGCCCCGGGACGGAAGACCGATCAACATCGTCGTTTCCGAATCCATGTCCGTTTCTCGTATTCAAATCTCGCGGGCCGCGCCTGCGAAGACTCTGACGCATCGCGCCGCCATCGTCGCGGCCGTCGCGATGGTCTTTTCCCTGTCGGCTCACGCGCAATCGGCCAACACCGGCAACGACAACGCCGCTGCCGCGCCGCAGGACAGCGCGCTGCCGGCCGTCAAGGTGCAGGCGTCGAAAGAGCCGTTGCCGGGCGATCTCGCGCCGACCTTCGCGGGCGGCCAGGTCGCGCGCGGCGCCGATTTCGGCGTGCTCGGCCAGCAGAAAATGCTCGACGTGCCGTTCAGCATGACGACCTACACGTCGAAGCTGATCGAAGACCAGCAGGCGCGCACCATCGCCGATGTGCTCGCGAACGATCCATCCGTTCGGACTGCTTACGCTTTCGGCAACTTCGCGGAGACCTACATCATCCGCGGCTTCCAGTTGCAGGGCGACGACGTCTCGCTGAACGGCCTGTACGGCATCACGCCGCGCCAGCTCGTCGCAACCGATGCGATCGAGCGCGTCGATCTGTTCAAGGGCGCGAATGCGTTTCTGAACGGCGCGTCGCCGAACGGCTCAGCGGTGGGCGGCGGCCTCAACCTGCAACTGAAGCGCGCGGACGACAAGCCGCTCACGCGCGTGACGCTGGAAGGCACGGCGTCGGGCGAGCTCGGCGCGCATATCGATATCGGCCGGCGTTTCGGCAGCGAAGGGCAGTTCGGCATCCGCGTGAACCAGGCGAATCACGACGGCGAAACGAGCGTCGATGGCGAGCATCGCCGCGATAACACCACGGCCGTCTCGCTCGACTGGCGCGGCGACAAGCTGCGTCTCTACGGCGATTTCCTGTATCAGCGTCAGCGCATCAACGGCGGCCGCCCGACCGTCAACGACTTCGCGAGCTTCATTCCGGAGCCGCCGTCGGCGACCTACAACTACGCGCAGACGTGGAGCTTCAGTTCGATCGAGGACACGGTCGGCATTCTGCGCGCCGAGTACGATTTCCTGCCTGGCTGGACGGCCTACATCACGGGCGGCGCGCGCCACACCGACGAGCACGGCGAATATTCGTCGCCGAGCATCCAGGCGAACGGCACGACCACCGCGACGCGCCTCGGCGTGCCGCACAAGGAAGACGGCACTTCCGCCGAAGCGGGCGTGCGCGGCCACTTCAACACCGGGCCGGTATCGCATTTCGTGACGGCGGGCGCGTCGATCGTGCGCGTCGATTCGAAGTCGGCGTTCACGTTCAGCAACTCGTTCCCGACGAGCATCTACGACACGCCGCAAGTGCCTTTCCCGGCGACGGTCCTGACGGGCGGCAACTTGTCCGATCCGCAGACGGTGACGCTCAACCTGATGCGCAGCGTGTCGATCTCGGACACGCTCGGCTTCCTGAACGATCGCGTGCTGTTCACGATCGGCGCGCGTCACCAGGAGCTGCTGACGAACGGCTACAGCTACGCCGGCGTGCAGACGCAGGCATACAACGATTCGATCACGACGCCGGTCTTCGGTCTCGTCGTCAAGCCGATGCAGGACGTCGCGCTCTTCGCGAATCACAGCGAGGCGCTGACCATCGGCGATTCGGCGCCCAACACCGCGGCGAACTTCGGCTTGCAGCTTCCGCCGGCGAAGTCGAAGCAATGGGAAGTAGGCGCGAAGTATGACAACGGCCAGTACGGCGCGTCGTTCGCGGCTTTCCAGATCGAGAAGCCGCTGACCTTCGTGAACAGCTCGAACATTTTTGTCGCGGACGGCACGCAGCGGCATCGCGGGCTGGAGGCGTCGATCTACGGCGAGCCGGTGCACGGCGTGCGCCTGATTGCGGGCGCGACCTACATTCACGCGACGCAGTACGATACGGGCACGGCCTCGACCGACGGCAACAAGCCGATCGGCGTGCCGACGATGATGTTCAACGTCAACGCCGAATACGACGTGCCGGTGCTGAACGGCCTCACGCTGACCGCGCGCTGGATCCACACGGGCTCGCAGTATCTGAACGTGACGAACACGCTGGCGATTCCCGCATGGGACCGCTTCGACCTCGGCGCACGTTACGCGACCGTGCTGTTCGGCAAGCCGACGACGTTCCGCGCGAGCGTGCTCAACGTGGCGAACAAGTCGTACTGGGCATCGACGATCGGCGGTTATCTGACGCAGGGCGCGCCGCGCACGGTGCTGCTGTCGATGACGACGGACTTCTGACCGTTTTCGTCAACGCGATGAAAAACGCCGCGCGTTCGTGAGAACGCGCGGCGTTTCTTTTTGGGGCGATCGGCCGCTCAGTTCTTCACGCACCGGAAGCCGGCATAAACGTACTGATAGTGCGCCTGAAACCAGTTGCGGAAACTCGGCCGCAACATGCACGCGGCGGTGCGCGGCGAGCCGCCTTTGATCACGAAGTGCTTGCCGTCGAAGAAATTCGCCGAGTAGCCGAGATAGAACGGAAACGGCTCGAAGCCTTGCAGCGGCCCGAACTCGGTCGATGTCCATTCCCACCCGTTGCCGAATTGTCCTTCGACGCCGAACTCGCTTCGATTCTCCGGATGCGCCTGCACCGGCGACGGGTCCCATCGGCGGAAATCGAAATTGCCCTTGACCACGGGAGGCGTGCCGAGCGCCGCGCGCTGCCACTGCGCTTCTGTCGGCAGCGACTTGCCGGACCAGCGCGCATACGCCTTCGCTTCGGCGTGGCTCACGTAGACGGGCCAGTCGGGCGGCAGCGCGATTTCATCGAACATCGTGCGCAGCTTCCATGCGTCCTGCGCATCGTCGGTATCGGCGGGAATCCAGAAGGCCGGATGCGCGATGCGCTGCTCCTCCTTCCACGCCCAGTCGGCGGCATCCCAGTAGTCGCGATTCCAGTAGCCGCCCGCATCGATGAAACGCACATAATCGCCGTTGGTCACCATATGGCGGTCGATCTCGAACGCGGGCACGTCGATGCATTCTTCGCCGAACTCGTTGTCCCAGCCAAACCGGCCGCTTTCGCGCGTCAGACCGAGCGTCACGCTGCCGGCCGGCACGCGCACGGTCTCGTGCGCAAGTTCGCGATCGGAGGTCCGCTCCGAACGTGCGTTGGATGGTGCAATTTTTCTATCGACCGGCAATTGATGCAGCATGTACGCGAGCGTTTCGGCATGCATCAGCCGATGTTCGATCGCGACTTCGAGCAATTGCGTCGGCGATTCGCCGGCGGAAATCGGCTCGGCGGCGATCTTGATCGGATCGAATTGTGCGTCGATCTCGGCGCGGACCGTGTCGCGGTACGCGCGCACTTCGTCGAGCGTCGGCCAGTCGGACGGCTGATCGGTCGGCAATCCGCCGTCCACCGGATCGATGCCGAACGCGAAAAGCTGGTCGTAGGCGGGATTCGGGCTCGGCAGGTCGAAGAGCCGCTGATCGAGCAGATTGCGGTCGAAGGCTTCTAGATGCCCGACATAGAAGACGATGCGATGGCGCTCGGCGATCGGCCTGTCGTAGAGGTGCTCGGGCCTGACGACGTCGAAGAGTTCGTCGGTCACGCGGCGCGCCTCGGCGAGGCGCTCGAGCAGCGGATGACGCAGGGAAGGTTCGCGGTTCATGTCGCCCAATCTCCGTGGCTGGCCAGTTGGCTTCGCATTCGACCGAAAGGGGCGCCGGAGCGCCGCATTTCGCCGAACAAAAGAGACTAAACCGTAGCGAACCGCGTGCCAACCGAAATATGAATGGCGATTATTTCCGCACGCGCAATAATGCCGGGCGATGTTC
This sequence comes from Caballeronia sp. S22, assembly GCF_964261745.1. Classification (NCBI taxonomy): domain Bacteria; kingdom Pseudomonadati; phylum Pseudomonadota; class Betaproteobacteria; order Burkholderiales; family Burkholderiaceae; genus Caballeronia; species Caballeronia sp. S22. The sequence continues at coordinate 368,686 of NZ_OZ180036.1, forward strand.
CGTCAGACGGCGCGCAGGGCGTCGAAGTCGCGAATTCGGATGAACTTGCCGTGCGTCTCGATGAAGCCCGCCTTGTCGAAACGCGACAGCGTGCGGCTGACCGTTTCGAGCGTCATGCCGAGATAGCTGCCCATGTCGTCGCGCGTCATGCGCAGCGTGAATTCCGACGATGCATACCCGCGCTTGGCCAGCCGCGACGACAGGTCGAGCAAGAGCCGCGCGACGCGCTCGTCCGCCCGCAACATGCCGAGCCGCACGACGTGATTCGCCTCGCGATTCACGGCGTGGCTCATCATGCGATGCAGGCGCCGTTGCAGCGCGTCGGTTTCGCGGCACATGCGCTCGAAGAGCGAATAGGGCACGACGCAGACCGAACTGTCTTCCAGCGCGATCGCGGCGCACGTGTGCTCGCCTTCCTCGATGCCTTCGAAGCCGAGCGCGTCGCCCGCGAGCAGCAATCCCGTAACCTGTTCGCGGCCGCCGTCGTGCGTGATGACTGTCTTGATCGACCCGGAACGCACGGCGAACAGGGAATCGAAGCGGTCGCCGGCGCGAAAGAGCGCGTCGCCGCGCCTGACCTTGCGCGTCACGGAGATGATGTTCTCCAGCTTGGCAATGTCGTTGGCGCAGAGGCCTTCGGGCATGCAGAGATGCCGCATCGCACAGGTCGAGCAATGCGCCGAATTGCGCCGCGCGCGGGAAGTGTCGGACAAGGCGGTCATTTGGGCTTCGTTTTGTTGATGAATGACAAAACGATTGTCCCATAGGCCTCCAGCCCGGCTACGTGAAAAATTGACGCGGCCGGGATATCCGTCAAACTTTTTTACCTTATGTGGTTGCTTTTTCGTGTAGCTCGCTCGCCGCCGATGGAATCAGCAACACCGGCAATGTCGCCTGACGAAGACATCGCTCCGCGACGCTGCCGAGAATCAGGCGCTGAAAGCCTTTGCGGCCATGCGTGCCCATGATGAGCAGATCGGCATTGAAGGCGTTTGCCGCTTGGGTGATGAGCGTCGCGACATCGTCGCTTGCGGTCGCCTCGACCGTCACGACTTCGCCGGTCACGCCGCGCGCCTTCATCTGATCGGCGGCTTCGCGCGCAAGCGACGCGCCTTGCTCCATCAGACTCGTATGCAGCGAGGACGGATCGTAGCCGGGCACGTCGAAATACATCGGTCCGGCTTCTACGACGTAATACGGCTGCACGATCGCCTGATGCGTGACGGCGAGATCGAGCGCGGCCGCGAAAGCACGCTCGGAAGTCCGGCTGCCGTCGATGGCGACGAAAATGCGTTTGAACATGACGGTTTCCCCATGGAACGATCGATTGGCGCACGGCACGCGCTGTCTTTCATGCCTTTGCATCATAGAGCGCGGGGCTCGCACCGCCGCGCCGCTTTTTTGCGATAAGTCGATATCGCGCAAGGCAGGCCGTACAATTCGTGGTTCTTCGACATCAGCGCCTGCTTAAAAATCCGTGGGCGCGATCTCTTTTTAGCACTTCGCAAGCCGCCCGCCCGACCGTGACTCCAACGCCATCCGCCTTACCGTTCAGAACCGCGCTCTACGCGATGCTTGGCATCGGCCTCGTCAACATGCTCGTCGCACTCGATCAGACGGTGGTCAGCACCGCGCTGCCGTCGATCGTCGCGGAGCTGCACGGCTTCGAGTTCTACGCGTGGATCGCGAGCGCCTATCTGCTCGCGTCGGTCGTCACGGTGCCGGTGTTCGGGCGTCTCGGCGACTACTTCGGACGCAAGCGCTTCGTGCTCGCGGCGGTGATCACGTTCACGATTGCGTCGGTGCTGTGCGGGCTCGCGCCCAGCATGTTGTTCCTCGTGCTCGCGCGCGGGCTGCAAGGCATCGGCGGCGGGATGATGGTCGGCACCGCGTTCGCGTCGATTCCCGATCTGTTCCCCGATCCGCGCACCCGCGTGCGCTGGCAGGTGGTGCTCGCGGCGGCCTATGGCATCGGCACGGCGGCGGGGCCGTCGCTCGGCGGCTGGATGAGTCAGCACTGGGGCTGGCGCTCGACCTTTCTCGTGAATCTGCCGGTCGGCGCGGCGGCGCTGTACTTCATCTGGGCGCATCTGCCGAATCTGCACCGGCCGCGCGCGGGCGACGTGAAGATCGACTGGACGGGCGCGGCGCTCGTCGCGCTGGTGCTCGGCGGCTTCCAGGCGCTGATCGAGGCGTTGCCGAAGGACGGTCTCACGACGGCCAATATCGCGCTCGGCGCCGGCGTGGCGGTGTGCGCCGTGGCGCTCCTAATCTGCGAGCGGCGCGCGACGCATCCGATCATCCCGCTCGACATCTTCCGCGACGCGCAGCTCAACACGCTGTTCACGCTGTCGTTCCTGGCGGGCTTCGTAATGTTCTCGCTGATCTTCTTCGCGCCGCTCCTGCTGCAAGGCGGCTTCGGCCTTTCGCCGCAGGCCGCCGGTCTGCTCGCGACGCCGATCGCCGCGTGCATCGCGCTCGGCAGCTTCATCAATACGCGCATCGTCATTCATATGCGCAAGCCGGTGAACATTCTCTCGATCGGCTTCACGCTGTTGCTGTTCGCGTCGGTCGCGCTGGCGTTCGCGCGTGAATCGACGCCGCATCTGTGGATCGAATTGCCGATGGCCGCGACCGGCATCGGCCTGGGCTTCATCCTGAACAACATGAACATCTTCGGGCAGGAGATCGCGGGCCGCGAGCGCTTCGGCATCACGACGGCGCTGCTGCAATCGACGCGCATGGTCGGCGGGATGATGGGCACGAGCATCGTCGGGACGATCGTCGCGCATCACTACGCGAGCGTCGTGGAGCGCACGGTCAGCGTGCTGGGCGCGTCGGCGTCGGCGCAATGGCTGCCGCGCCTCGCCGATCCGCGCATTCTCGTCGACGAAGCGTTGCGCGAACGCATCCTCGCCGGATTGAACGCAGCCGGCCTCGATGCGCCCGCGCTCCTCGACGCCGCCCGCGACGCGCTCGTGCAGTCGATCCACATCGGCGTGATGCTGACGGCCGTCGCCGCGCTCGTGGCGGCGCTTCTGGTGCGGCGCATCGCGCACATCACGTTCAAAAAGCACGCGACGCCGGTGGCGAAGTCCTGAAGCGCAATCTTTGATATGTGGTTGGTCGCGCCTATAGTTTCTGCGTCGCCGGACGGACCGGTTTTCTATGCCTCGCGCGGAACGCTTGCGCGGGCCGCGGGTCACTCGCTTTAGCGGGCGGCCGCACGACGCGTCTGCCGCCCACCGCCAACAGAGATGAGGAGCTGACATGAAGATCACCGGAGAGATGCTGATCGGCGCATCGGCCGTGCGGGGCACCGACGCCACGCTCCGCGCGTTCGACCCCGCGCGCAATGCCGATCTCGAGCCCGCGTTCGGCGGCGGCGGCGCGGCGGAAGTCGCGCGTGCGTGTGAGCTCGCCGAAGCCGCTTTCGACGACTATCGTCACGCGCCGCTCGAAACGCGCGCGCAGTTTCTCGAAGCGATCGCGGACAACATCATCGCGCTCGGCGACACGCTGATCGAGCGCGCGATGGCCGAATCCGCGCTGCCGAAGGCGCGTCTCGAAGGCGAGCGCGCCCGCACGGTCGGGCAATTGCGCCTGTTCGCGTCGCTCGTGCGCGAGGGCCGATGGCTCGCGGCCACGCTCGATTCCGCGCAGCCGGACAGAAAGCCGCTGCCGCGCTCCGACCTGCGTTTGCAAAAGATTCCCGTCGGGCCGGTCGCGGTGTTCGGCGCGAGCAATTTTCCGCTGGCGTTTTCGGTGGCGGGCGGCGATGCCGCGTCGGCGTTCGCGGCGGGGTGTCCCGTCGTCGTGAAATCGCATCCGGCGCATCTGGGCACCTCCGAGCTCGTCGGGCGCGCGGTGCAGAAGGCGGTCGCGGACAGCGGCTTGCCCGAGGGCACGTTTTCGCTCGTCGTCGGCGCGGGCAATGCGATCGGCGAGGCGCTCGTCGCGCATCCGGCGATTCAGGCGGTCGGCTTCACCGGCTCGCGGCGCGGCGGACTGGCGCTCGTCGATATCGCGGCGAAGCGGCCCGTGCCGATCCCGGTTTTCGCCGAGATGAGCAGCATCAACCCGGTGTTCGCGCTGCCGGGCGCGCTGGCGGCGCGCGGCGACACGCTGGCGGCGTCGTATATCGATTCGGTCACGCTGGGCGTCGGCCAGTTCTGCACGAATCCGGGCCTCGTGATCGGCCTCGCGGATTCGGATCTCGATGACTTCATCGACAACGCCGCGACAGCGCTCGAAAAGAAGGGCACGCAGACGATGCTGACGGCGGGCATCGCGGCGGCGTATCAGGACGGCGTCAAGCATCGCGATGCGGCCGCGAAGCGCATCGCAACGGGCGAGAAGAGCGAGGCGTCGAGCGGCGCGCTGCCGGCGTTGTATCGCGTGAGCGCGGAGGAATTTCTCGCGAAGCCGAAACTGGCGGAAGAGATTTTCGGGCCGACTTCGGTGATCGTCGTGTGCGGCGACGAGGACGAGATGATTCTCGTCGCGCGCAGTCTCGAAGGTCAGCTGACCGCGACGCTCCTGATGGAGAAGGACGACGTCGAACTCGCGCGACGGCTCTTGCCGGTGCTCGAACGCAAGGCCGGGCGGATTCTCGCGAACGGCTTTCCGACGGGCGTCGAGGTTTCTTACGCGATGGTGCACGGCGGGCCTTATCCGGCGACCTCCGACAGCCGCTCGACGTCGGTCGGCGCGATGGCGATCGAGCGGTTCCTGCGGCCGGTGTGTTATCAGGATCTGCCGGCGGCGCTGTTGCCGCAGGCGCTCGCGGACGACAATCCGCTGTTGCTCTGGAGATTGCGGGACGGGCAACTTGGGCCGAATTGATCCGTGTGGTGAATAGAATGCGCTTTCAGAAAACCCATCAAAGGAGATAAGCTCACATGACAAGCGACTCGCGCCGTTACCCCGACCCCGCCGTGCGTGTGCTGGACCCGCGTTTCAACGCATTGCGCATCGCATCGGCGTCGGTGGAATGTCTTTATCAGGGCGCGCGCTGGTCCGAAGGGCCGGTCTGGTTCGGCGACGGCCGCTATCTGCTCTGGAGCGATATCCCGAACAACCGCATCCTGCGATGGGACGAGGAGAGCGGTCAAGTCGGCGTGTTTCGCAAGCCGTCGAACAACGCGAACGGCAACACGCGCGACCGCGAAGGGCGGCTCGTCACCTGCGAGCATCTGGCGCGGCGCGTGACGCGCACCGAATACGACGGCTCCATCACCGTGATCGCGGACAGCTACGACGGCAAGCCGTTCAATTCGCCGAACGATGTCGTCGTGAAGTCGGACGGCTCGATCTGGTTCACCGATCCGACCTTCGGTATCGACGGCTTCTACGAAGGCGAGAAAAACGAAGCGCAACTCAAGCCGTGCGTGTATCGCGTCGATGGCCAAAGCGGCGAAATCACGATGATGATCGATGCCTTCATCGGCCCGAACGGCCTCGCGTTCTCGCCGGACGAATCGGTGCTGTACGTGGTCGAATCGCGTGCGATACCGCGCAAGATCTATGCGTTCGACGTGCTCGACGGCGGCCGCAGACTCGGCGAGCCGCGTGCTCTGATCGATGCGGAAGCCGGCACCCCCGATGGCTTTCGCGTCGACATTCACGGCAACCTGTGGTGCGGCTGGGGCATGGGCGACGCGGAACTCGACGGCGTGCGCGTGTTCACCGCGCAAGGCGAGGCGATCGGTCATATCGATTTGCCGGAGCGCTGCGCGAACGTGTGCTTCGGCGGGCGGCATCGGAATCGCCTGTTCATGGCGGCGAGCCACGGGCTCTATTCGCTTTACGTCAACACGCAGGGCGTCAAAGGCGGCTAGGCCTTCGCGATCTTCTCCATGATGCGTTCGGGATGCCTGCTCGCGGCGAATCCGTGGCGCGCGTAGAGTCCGTGCGCGTCGGATGTGACTAGCATCATGCGGCGCAACCCTTGCAGGTCGGGATGCGCCATCACGCATTGCATCATCCATTTGCCGAGGCCCGCGCCCTGATGCTCGGGCAGGACGAAGACATCGGCAAGATAGGCGAAGGTCGTGGTGTCGGTGATCATGCGCGCATAGCCGATCTGCGCGCTGCCGCGAAAGAGACCGAACGCGAGCGAATGGCGCGCGGCGCGCTCGACCTTCTCGCGCGCGATGCCCGGCGACCAATACGCCACTTCGCTCAGATAGCGGTGCACGACATCGAAGTCGAATTCATCGATGTCCGTGCTGAGCCGATAGTCGTCCCGGGTCCACTGCATCGCATCGCTCCATGATCTTCATGAAGCGCCGAGCATAAGCGATCGACGCGCCGTGCTCCATGCACACTTCGCGCCTGTCAGTGTCAGTGCACGTTGTAGATGCGTCCGGTCTCCGCGCCCTCGACGCTGCGGCTGTACGCCAGCGCCACGCGCGCGCCGCTCGCCGCCTCGAAGCCGCGGAAATACGGACCGAAGCTTTCGCGGGCTTCTTCGAGCATCGTCGGGCTGACGACGTTGATGCGCAGGCCGCGCGGCAGTTCGATCGCCGCGCCGCGCACGAAACCTTCGATCGCGCCGTTGACGGCCGCCGCACTCGCGCCTTCGCGGATCGGCGCCGCGCCGACGATGCCGCTCGTCAGCGTGAACGAGCCGCCGTCGTTCACATAATCTCGCGCGGTGAGCACGAGATTGACCTGGCCCATCAGCTTGTCGTTGAGACCGAGGCGGAACTGCTCGGGCGTCATCTTCACCAGCGGGCCGAAATGCACGTGACCGGCTGCCGCGACGATTGCATCGACACGGCCGATTTCATCGAAGAGCCGTTTGATGCTGGCGAGATCGAGCAGATCGACGCGATGCGCACCGCGCGTCGCACCGATTTCGAAGACTTCGTGACGGGCTTTGAGTTCGGCGGCGATCGCCCGGCCGACCGTGCCGGTTGCACCGATGACAGCGATTTTCATGATTGAGCTCGCAACGGTTGATGAACTTTGCATTGTGCGAGCGAGCGGACGCGCGAAAAAGGCGCGTCCGCTTCAAGGATTGCAAAGCGGCGGTTTCGAATGGCTATCGAGTGGCGAGGCGCGCGGGCATCGGCGAAAGAAGATAGAGCGATGCCGCGAACTTGCAGACGAGTCCCGCGCCGCTCACGAACGCGGCCGCCGGGAATACATGCCATTGCAGCGCGAGCGTGGGCGCCACGAGCGCGACCGAAGCGAAACCGAGCGCGACAGCGAGCCAGCGCGCCCATTGCAGCCGCGACGCGACGCACACGTACAGCAAGCCGACCAGCACGCGCGAAGCGACCGATGCCGCGAGCGGATGGCTCGACGCATCGCCGGGAAGGCCGATCGCGAGCGTCAGCGCGAACTCCGCCCAGGAGAGCGCGTAGGCCGCGCCGAGGCACGCGATCGCGGATGTGAAGCGCTGCTCGGGCGTAACGGTGTGGCGGGTCGTCGTCTGAAGCTGCGCCGGTTCCTCGGATTCCGGCGGACAGGCGTCGTAGGCGTGAATCGTCGTCATCTGGTCTTTCCCCTTGGTCGATTCCGGGCGGTCGTCTTGTTGGCCGGGATCGCATTTGCTGCGATGCGGTGCTTCGTTGGCCGTCTCACTGCGCATACGCCGTGCCTGCTCCGGGGAACACGTATTGCTTCCCATCATATTGACGACTTAACGACCACAGGAGAGCGCGATGAACAACGTAAAGGAACAACGTCCTCATTCGGAACGTGACGAAGACGATCTGGACAAGGCTGTCGAAGACACTTTTCCCGCAAGCGATCCGCCCGCGACGGGCGGCGTGACGCGCATCGAATCCGATGATGAAGAGAAAAACAAAAAGCAGGAGCGCTGAACGCAACTGAAGGCAGAAAGAGCCGCATATTCCATGCGGCTCTTTGCTTATGAAGGAACTGCGTCTTCAGCCACGCTCGAGTTCGAACAGCCGCGAAGGCCGCATGTGATTGAGCGCATAGTGCTTGCGTCCGCGCAAGGTGTGGCCATGCGGATCACGGCCTTCGAAGCGGAACTTGTCTTCGACCTCGGGCACCGTCGGCGCGACCATGCCGCGATCGATCAGGCGATAGCCGCGTTCGAGCGCAAGCAGGACGCCATTGCGTCCAGGACGGCTGTCGAAGCCACCGAGGCCGTCGCCCGGTTCGGGCACGTAGTTCACCGGCGTCGCATTCGAGTTGATGACCGAGTCCGGCTCGCGTGCGAGCATCTCCGCCTCGCGCCGCGCGTGGATGCTCTTCGCGTCGGCATCGACGGTGTCATCGGGTCCGTCGTCGTTGGCGACATCGACACCGCGCGGCGGCTTTTCATAAAGACCCTGCGGACCGACATGCATGCCTTCCTTCGTGGTTTCCGCTTTCACGGCAGCGCCTGCGCTCGCATGCGCTTCGCCACCCGATGCGACCTTCATCGCGTCGCTCATCTTCACGTGAGCCGTTTCCGCGGCGGGCGTTTTGATCGGGCTAGCGGCGATCTGATCCTTCTGCTTGTCCTGCGTCTGCTGCGTCTGGTTCGATTCATCGTTGCTCATCGCATTGCTCCGTTGGACCTGAATTGACCAAGCCCGCACGCAAGACTCGTTCCGGCTATTTGGCGACGGAACCGCGAGCCTTGCCGGAGGGCGCCTTATCGGATACCCAAAATTTCAGGCTTTTTTTTCGACCCCAAGCCGATTTCCTGCAAGTATTATTTGGAACCTGTCGGCGGCAAAGCGCAACAGAAAGAGATGCGAGCAATCAGGAGGGCGCGTCTCGCTGCCGTCGAAGAAGAGCAATGCGATTCGAACGAGCAGGGCACTTTCACACAGGTGACTCATGCAACACGATGCAGCCTTCTCACATCGAGGCTACCTTCTAAACTGCGCGCCCGCCCGGGCCGGAGATGGCAGCTATCAGCCGTATGTGGTGATCTCGCGATCGAGCGATGGCGAACTCGTCGCGAACCGCTTCTTCCCATCGGACCTGCGATTTCGCAGCGAGGCCGATGCCATCGCGCACGCGCGCGACTGGGCCGTGCGCTGGATCGACGCAAGCAACGTGACAGTGTGAGCGATGTCCGGATGAAACAGCGGGACCACCGGCGCGCGGGCCGCCGGGCGGCAGGCTTCTCCAAAACGGGTTACCCTTGATGTTTCATCCGTCGTGCACGAGCGCGGCGGCCGTTTCTCTTGCTTCATGGCCGACATGCAGAACACGCCCACGCCCGGCACCCTACCGCCCATCGAAACATCCCGCGACACCGCACGCGACACGCCTCACGAGTGGGGCCTCGCGCAGATCGTCGCGGACTTGCGCCAGTCGCGCGAAGAACTGCATCGCACACGGCATCCGCTCGGCATACGCGAACTGCCTTCACGCGACGCGATCGTCAAAATCGTCAACGGCTTGCGCTCGGCGCTTTTTCCCACGCATTACGGCGCGCCCGATCTGACCGACGAAAGCGTCGATTACTACGTCGGCCAGACGCTCGAAAGCAACTTGCGTCTGCTGCACGAACAGATTCGCCGTGCGCTGCGCTTCCTGCCCGAGCATCGCGATACGAGCGATGCCGAGCTTTCCGCGCATGCCTTCGCGATCGCGCGTGAATTCGGCTCGCAGTTGCCGCAGATTCGCGCGTTGCTGGTCAGCGATATTCAGGCCGCGTTCACGGGCGATCCGGCCGCGCAGCACATCACCGAGATTCTGCTGTGCTATCCGGGCATCTGGGCGATGACGCATCACCGTCTCGCGCACGCATTGCACAAGCTCGGCGTGCCGCTGCTCGCGCGCTTCATCAACGAGATCGCGCATTCATTGACGGGCATCGACATCCATCCGGGCGCGACCATCGGGCCGAGTTTCTTCATCGATCACGGCACGGGCGTGGTGATCGGCGAGACCGCGGTGATCGGCCAGCATGTGCGCGTCTATCAGGCCGTGACGCTCGGCGCGAAGAGCTTTCCTTCGATGAGCGATGGCTCGCTCGTCAAAGGCAACGCGCGGCATCCGGTCGTCGAGGACGATGTCGTGATCTACGCGGGCGCAACCATTCTTGGCCGCGTGACCATCGGCAAAGGTTCGGTCATCGGCGGCAATGTGTGGCTCACGCATAGCGTGCCGCCGGGCAGCAACGTGTCGCAGGGCAAGATACGCGAGGGCAGCGGGCCCGATGCGCCGGGCAACGGATTCGGCGCATGAAACGACGAAAGGGCCGCGAGGCCCTTTTTTTTTACGTGCGCGTGTTGGCGATAGCCGTTACGTGTTCGACACGCTGAACGCGTTCTGATCGCTGACGATGGAAAGAAATTCGCGGCGCGTCGATGGATCGTCGCGGAACGAACCGAGCATGCGCGACGTGACCATCGAGACGCCCGCCTTGTGCACGCCGCGCGTCGACATACATTGATGCGAGGCTTCGAGAATGACGCCGACGCCGAGCGGCTGCAGCACCTCGTTCAGCGTATCCGCGATCTGCGCGGTCATCTTCTCCTGAATCTGCAGACGCTTGGCGAAAGCATCGACGAGACGCGCGAGCTTCGAAATGCCGACGACGCGCTTGTTCGGAAGATACGCGACATGCGCGCGGCCGATGATCGGCACCATATGATGTTCGCAATAGCTTTCGAAACGAATGTCCTTGAGGACGATCATCTCGTCATAGCCTTGCACTTCAGAGAACGTGCGCGCGAGGATTTCGTGCGGATTTTGCGTATAGCCCGCAAAGAACTCTTCATATGCACGCACGACACGGCCCGGTGTATCGAGCAGACCTTCGCGCTTCGGGTCGTCGCCGGCCCAGCGCAACAGAACACGCACGGCGGCTTCGGCTTCCTCGCGGGTCGGACGATCGGCTGTGTCAGCGGGCATGTCCGAGCCTGAAAGATGGTTTTTGCGCGGGGCGCTCATCGAAAGCTCCTGTCAGTCAAGATGCAATTAGTGCATATGGCACCCCGCCATTGTTCCACGTTTCCGAAGATCGATATGCGTGTCAGGTTTTTCCGCCGCCATCGATGCCCGAGCCCGTGCGCCATGCCTGCTTGCCTTCCTCTGACAACTGGCCGCTGCTGTGATCCTTGTCGGGTTGCGTGCCGGGCTCGGCCATCGGCCCGCCCGGCTGTTCCTGCGAGGTTTGCTGCTTGCCCTTGCGCTGCGCGATGCGGTCTTCCTGAGAACGTCCGGCGTAATTGCTCATGTCGCGGCTCCTTTCGAATTGATGCGATGAAAGGCGCGCAAGACGCGTTCCAGGCGGCGATTGGACGTACTGCAAGATCACGCCGGCTTGCCTTCGACGCCGCCGAGCACCATCCACGAAATGCCGAACTTGTCGGCCACCATGCCGAAGCGCTTGGCGAAAAAAGTTTGCGTCAGCGGCATCTGCACCTGCCCGCCGTTGGCGAGCGCGTTGAAGTATTTTTCCGCCTGCTGTTCGTCGTCGACCGTGAGCGAGAGCGATACGCCCTTGAACTCCGGCTTGCCGCTGCACATGCCGTCGGAACCCATCAGCATGGAATCGCCGACGGTGAAGGCCGAGTGCATGATCTTGTTTTCCGATCCCGGCGGGATGCCGCAGCCGCTGGCCGTTTCAGCCTTGCCGGCTTCCGGGTTTTCGCTGTAGCGCATCATCATGACGACTTGCGCGCCCAGATTCTCGCGATAGAACGTGATCGCCTCTTCGCAGCGGCCTTCGAAAAACAAATAGGGTTGCACTTGCATGTCTGCTCCTTGGGTTTATGACTTCTCGTCAGGGTCCATGTCCATCACGAGCGGCACCGATGCGTGTTCATGCACGACACGCCAGTCGCCGTCGATCTTCCTGAAGCACACGGTGGCGCGCACGATGTCTTCCTGCTCGCCCACGGCGACGCGGTTGACGGTGTGCGCATAAGCCAGATCGCCGCTCGCGGCGACTTCCACTTCCCGCATCTCGAACGCGAGCGGGCCTTTCATGCTGTCGAACCAGCGCCGCCAGTTCTCGCGATAGTGCTCGACGCCTCGAATAGACGCGGGCGGCACGACATCGAACACGACGACATCCGGCGCGTAATGGCTGGCGAGCGCATCGACGTCTTTCGCGAGCACGGCCTGCCGCCACGCTTCGATCAGTTCGCGAATACGCGCGACATCTTCATTCGCATGCGCACGATCGTTCTGGTTTGTCATGGCTGCCTCCTTCGTATGATGGTCCGCATTGCACACGATGCCGCCGCGTCGTGACAAAGCAACGGCAAGCACCGACACGGAATTATTTTTTGCGTTGTGTACACCGTCCACAAAAAGTAGCAGAGATAATGGACAGTGTCCACATATGGAAAGCCCGACGAATCAAAATGACAAATGGCAAGCCGCGCAGCACCTACCGGCATGGGGATTTGCGACGCGCGCTGATCGATGCGGGCATCGAGCTGGCGCGCGAAGGCGGGCCGGGTGCAATCGTGCTGCGCGAGGCGACACGTCGCGCGGGCGTCGTTCCGAATGCGGCCTATCGTCACTTCGAGAGCCGTCAGGAATTGCTATCGGCGGTGCGCTCTGCGGCGCTGTCGTTCGTTGCGCAGGCGATGGAAGAGGAACTGGCGGCGCGCCCAAAAAAGCGTCGCCGCGCCGATGCGGCACGCGCGGGATTGCGGGCTATCGGAACAGGTTATCTGCGCTTTGCGCAGACGGAAACGGGGCTCTTCCGCACGGCCTTCGTGGCGCCGCAAGCGGAATGGGCAGAGCATGACGGGACGTATGGCGCGGGGCCGAGCGGACTCGATCCGTTTGAGTTGCTCAGTCGCGCCCTGGACGAGATGGTGGACGCGGGCGCGCTCGAAGCGACGCGCAGGCCAGAAGCGGAATATCTCGCGTGGAGCGCCGTGCATGGCTTCGCGCTGCTCGTGATCGAAGGCCCGTTGCAGGGGTTGAAGCGCGCGCAGATCGAGCCGCTTGCCGGGCGCCTGCTCGATATGGTCGAAAGCGGGCTTTGAAGCATGTGTCGCGCGGGACGTGGCTTCAGTGCGTTACCGAAGGCACCAGTTCCACGGGAAGCGGCACCGAAGTATGGACGTGACTGATCAGCCAGTCTTCGTCGATCTTCGACAGGACCAGCGTGGTTCTGACGAGATCATGCGTTTGCCCGGTATTGATCCGGGTGACGCAGAACACCGTGCCGAGATCGCCGTTCACCTGCATGACGGCGTTCTCGAGTTCGAACGAAATCGGTCCATCGAGCTTGTCGAACCAGCCTTGCCAGACGGCGCAATGCCCCTCGGCGCCCTGGTGAGCGATCGGTGGAAAGATATCGAACACGACAACATCGTCCGCGTAGAACGGCCTCATGTTGCGCGCGTCTTTCGTTGCCGCGGCTTTGGCCCATGCCTTCAGCACTGCTTCGATCTGTTGTGCCGACTGTACGGCTTCGTTTAATCTGGTCACGCTGACCTCCCGGTTTCGATGAAGCTGTCACTATGCCGGGGTCGCGCGCGAATGAGGAGAGGCTTTCGTGAAACGATGAATTTTGCGTTCGCTGAAAAAGAAACGCGCCGCATCGGGCGGCGCGATTCACCTGCTTATTTCGACTTCGCCGGCCGGGTCTCATCGGCTATCGGTTCGACCACGCTGAAGAGCAGCAACAGGCACAGCGCCGCCGTTCCGACCATGTACAGGAAGACCGCGGTCCAGCTATAGCTGTCGAGCAGCATGCCGACCGCCAGCGGCGCGCACGCGCCACCGATCTGACCCAGCGAGTTCACGATGCCGAAGGCCGTCGGATACGTGGCTTTGGTCGCGAGGCCCATCGGATATGCGGAGTAACCCGCGAAGCCGATGCCGAGCATGAGGCCCGCCAGCATCAGCGCTGCGCCGAGGTACGCGACGCTGTCGGGTGCATCGATGAGCAGGAAGGTCATGATCATCGTGCCGAGTGCGCCGAGCATCATCATCGGCTTGCGGCGGCCGCCGAGCAGGCGGTCCGAGATGATGCCGCCGAGCATGTTGCCCGTCACCGCGCCGATGAACGGCGCCGATGCGAGAAAGCCCATCTTTACCGAAGCAAAGCCCTTCACCGTGACGAGATAAGTGGGAATCCACGAGATAAAGATATTGCTGATGCCGATCATGCAGCCATAACCGAGCGCGATGCCGAAGATATTCCACGAGCCGAACACCTGACGAATCGTTTCGAGCTGCGGCACGCGCTTCGTGCGATTGATCGCGTCGAGCCGGGGCATCGGCGTCATGTGCGCGCGGGACAGCGACTTGCCGTCGTTGCCGCCGACGGTCGTTTCATCGGCGACATAGCGGCGTTCGGCGGGCGAGCAAAAGCGGTTCTCGCCCGGCGAATTGGTGACGAAGAACATCCACACCACCGCGAGCAGAATGCCCGGCACCGCGAACACATAGAAGATCTCGCGCCATCCCCACAACTGAATCACGATGATGCATACCGAAGGCACGATCAGCGGTCCGAGTTTCGATGCCGCGATCCACAAGCCCGTGGCCGTGCCTTTTTCCTTCGCGGGAAACCAGCGATTGATGACGTTCGTGCAGCCGATGCCGAGCGGCCCTTCCGATAAACCGAGCCCTACGCGATACGTCATCAGCAGAATGACCGACGACGTGGTGCCCATCAATCCCGTGAACACGGAAGTGAGGATCATGAAGACCGAGAACAGCAAGCCAGTGGTCCTGTCGCTGAGCCGCTTAAAAAGCAGTCCGACGGGAATCTGCACGAAGCCATACGCAAACGAGAACAGGCTCACGATCAGACCGGCTTGCGTGTTGGTGATGTGATATTCCTTCTTCAGATACGGCAACGCGATGCCGAAGTTGGCGCGATCCGCACACGCGATCGCCCAGATGCAGAAGATCAGTCCCATCACGACCCAGCGGTGCTTCGTGCGTTTCTCCGCGACAGGTTCGGCCTTCGAAGGAGCAATGATGCCGTCGGCGTTGTTCATCACGATGCCTCCCGTCCTGCTTGCGCTGCGACTTGAAGGAGGCGAATCGATGCAATGCGGGTAGGGCGCAGGCTCACGCTGTTGTCTCCGATTTCATTTTCAAGGCTTTATTGTCGATATGCCTTCTGATGCTTCGAATTGTGGATAGGGTGCGCAATAGCGTCCAATCTTTTATTGCTATTACCTGATTCCCGGATTGAATCGATCGATTCGTGGATCAATTGATAGCCTTTTGGGATTGGACGCCTTCGGCAAAAGCAGACATCATCCGCTCCACATCGGAAACGAACACCACGGAGCACGCGAATTGAAGCCGAGCATTCTGCAATTGAACCCGATCCTCGTACCCGCCATCAACGACAAGCTGGATGCGCTCTACACGATGCATCGCCTCTTCGAACAAGAGGATAAGGACGCGTATATCCGCGAGCACGGCGCATCGATTCGCGGCGTGATTACCGGCGGGCATACAGGCATCTCGAACGATCTCATCGAGCGCTTGCCCGCGTTGCAGGTGGTCGCTGTGAACGGCGTCGGCACCGATGCCGTCGATCTCGAATTCGCACGCTCGCGCGGCCTTCCGGTGACGGGCACGTTCGGCGCGTTGACCGAGGATGTCGCCGATCTCGCGATCGGTTTGATCCTGACCGCGCTGCGCGAGATTTGCCCCGGCAACGATTTCGTGAAGACGGGCCAATGGGTGAAGAACCCGAGCCCGAGCGCGATTCCGCTGTCGCGCCGTTTCAGCGGCAAGCGTGTGGGGATCGTGGGTCTCGGTAAAGTGGGCCGCGCGATCGCGCAGCGCGCAGCCGCGTTCAACTGCCCGATTGCCTATACCGATATGCGCCAGATGAACGATGTCGATTATCGCTTCGTGCCGGATCTGCTTTCGCTCGCGCGCGAAAGCGACATTCTCGTGCTCGCCGCCGCGGCCGATAAGGCCAAAGGCATCGTAAATGCCGCCGTGCTCGATGCATTGGGCAAGGACGGTTATCTCATCAACATCGCGCGCGGCAAGCTCGTGGTGGAAAGCGATCTCGTCGAAGCGCTGTCGCGTGGCGCGATCGCGGGCGCGGGCCTCGATGTGTTCGTCGATGAACCGAACGTGCCGGCCGAATTGTTCGATATGGATCGCGTCGTGCTGCAGGCGCATCGCGCGAGCGCGACGGTGGAATCGCGTACGGCGATGGGCGAGATGGTGCTCGCGAGTCTCGCGCAGGGTCTCGCGGGTCAGCGTCCGGAAGGCAGTCTCACGACCTGACGCACGCGCATAAAATCCGTCCGGGGCGAACATATAATGATCGGCTATCACTTCAACGTCGATTACGAATGCTCGATCTCGGACAAGTGCGTTGCTCCGTTGCGGCCGCGACGGAGCTGAACTTTAGGCGCGCGGCCGCTTTGCTCAACATGACGCAGCCGCCGCTTTCCAGGCAGATTCATCTGCTCGAAGAGAATCTGGGCGTGAAGCTGTTCGAGCGCGTCGGCCGCACGGTCAGGCTGACCACCGAAGGGCGCGTGTTTCTCGCGGATGCGGCGCGCCTGCTCAATCTGGCCGAGCAGGCCGAAAGCACGGTGCGGCGCGCGAACAAGGGCAAGACAGGGCGCGTGCGCATCGGCTTCACGGGCGCTGCAGGTTATGAGCTGATACCCGAATTGCTCGTCGCGGCGAAGCACGATTTGCCGGATATCGATGTCGTATTGCTCGAAATGATTTCCGTCGCGCAGATCGAAGCTTTCGAGGCGAACGCAATCGATCTCGGCTTCATGCGGCCGCTGCCGTCGCGGCAGAAAGTGGAGTTCCTTCTCGTCGATCGCGAGCCGATGATCGTCGCGCTGCCGGCAGGACACGCGCTGTGCGGCTTCGATCGACTCGAACTTGCGCAGTTGCACGAGCAGGCGTTCATCATGCACTCGCCGACGCACGGCAAATACTTCCACGATCGCATCGTGAGCATGCTCGTCGCCGATGAAGTGAAGCCTCACTTCACGCAATACATCGATCAGACGCCGACCATTCTGTCGCTCGTTCGCGCGGGGCTCGGCGTTTCGATCCTGCCGGCGTCATCGCGGCGATTTCATTACGACAATGTCGAGTTCCGGGATATCGCCGGCAATACCGTGCAGGCCGAAATGAGCATGGCATGGCGTTCCGATCAGGACAATCCCGCCGTCACGGCCTTCAGGCACATGGTGGCGGAATACTTCGCTAAGCGGCGTTCCTGATCTGATGCGCGGTTGCGTCGATGGCCGCTTTGGCCTTGTCGACGATCTCGTCTATCTCGTCATGCGTGACGACGAGCGGCGGCGACAACAACATGCGATCGTGACTCGCGCGCATCACGAGATTGCCCGCGAAACAAAAGTCGCGGCAAATTGTGCCGATATCGTCGCCGTTCGGGAAGCGCTTCCTCGTTGCACGATCTTCGGCAAGCTGAATGCCCGCGACGAGCCCCGCGCCCGCAATCTCGCCGACGATAGGATGATCGCCCAGCGCATCACGCAAACGCTTCTGGAAATACGGACCTGCATCGTGCTTGACGCGTGCGACGATGCCTTCGTCCCTCAACAGCTTCAGATTGGCCACCGCAACCGCGGCCGCTACCGGATGCCCCGAATACGTGAATCCGTGATTGAACTCGCCGCCATTCACGATCGCATCCGCGATGCGATCCGATAACGCGACCGCGCCCATCGGCACATAGCCGCTTGTGAGCCCTTTGGCCATCGTGATGACATCAGGCTCGAAACCGAAGTGCTCGTGCGCGAACCATTCGCCGGTGCGCCCGAACCCGCCGATCACTTCATCGGCAATGAGCAGCACATCATGCTTGCGGCAGATGCGTTCGATTTCCGGCCAATAGCTCGATGGCGGAAAGATGACGCCGCCCGCGCCCTGGAACGGCTCGCCGATGAACGCCGCGACGTTTTCAGCGCCCAGCTCGACGATCTTTTCTTCGAGCTGACGCGCACGCGCGAGGCCGAATGCTTCCGCATCCATCGCGCCGCCTTCGCCGAACCAATACGGCTGATCGATATGCACGACATGCTCGATCTTCGATGGCATCTGCTCGTGCATGTAGCTCATGCCGCCGAGCGTCGCGCCTGCGATGGTCGAACCGTGATACGCATTCGTGCGGGCGATGACATAACGCTTCGCCGGCCGGCCTTGCACGGCCCAATATCGATGCCCCGCGCGTAACGCCGTATCGTTGGCTTCCGAGCCGCTGTTGCAATAGAGAAAGCGATTGAACTTCGCGGGCGCGATCTCCGCGAGCAGCGCGGACAATTCGATCACCGGCGGATGCGTCGTCTTGAAGAAGGTGTTGTAAAAGGGCAGGTCGTGCATCTGCTTCAACGCGGCATCGGCGAGTTCGCGGCGTCCATAGCCGACGTTCACGCACCACAATCCCGCCATGCCGTCGATGATGCGATTGCCCTCCGAGTCCTGCAGATACACACCCTCGGCCTTCACGATCACGCGGCTGCCCGCGCGATTGAGCGCGCCCATATCGGAGAAAGGATGCAGATGATGCGCGGCATCGAGCGCGCGGTATTGCGCCGTCGAATCGAATCGATCGTTCATGTCGTCGTCTCCCTTTAAACGTGCAGCAGAAGATGTTTGCGTTCCCATGAGCTGATCACGCGGAAGAACGCTTCGTATTCGGTTTCCTTCAGCGCGAGATAGGCGCGCACGAATTTCTCGCCGAACATGTCGGCAAGCGGCTCGCATGCACCCATCAGCGTGAGACCTTCATCGAGATTGCGCGGCAACTGATAAGGCTGGCGATAGCCATCGCTCGCGAGCGGCTCGGTCGGCTCCAGATGCTGCGTCATGCCGAGATAACCCGCGGCCAGCGTCGCCGCGATCGCGAGATAGGGATTGCAGTCCACGCCCGGTATGCGATTCTCGATGCGCCGCGCCTGCGGCGACGCATGCGGCACGCGAAAGCCCACGGTGCGGTTGTCGTAGCCCCATTGCACGTTGATCGGCGCGGCCATGAAGCGCGATAGCCTGCGATACGAATTGATGTACGGCGCGAAGATCGGCATCAACGCGGGCGTATATTTCTGCAGGCCCGCAATGTAGCTATGGAACAGGCCTGTCGGTTCGCCGTCGCGATTCGTGAAGAGATTGCGGCCGGTCTCTTCATCGATGACGCTCTGATGAACGTGCATCGCCGATCCCGGCTCGTTCTCCATCGGCTTCGCCATGAAGGTCGCGTACATCTTGTGGCGCAGCGCCGCCTCGCGCACCGTGCGCTTGAAGAGAAACACGCGGTCCGCGAGATTGAGCGCGTCGCCATGCATGAAGTTGATTTCCATCTGCGCAGCGCCGACTTCGTGAATCAGCGTATCCACTTCGAGCTCCTGCACCTCGCAGTACTCGTAGATGTCTTCGAAGAGCGGATCGAACTCGTTCACTGCATCGATCGAATATGCCTGTCGTCCCGTTTCCGCGCGCCCGGTTCTGCCGACGGGCGGCTGCAAGGGGAGATCGGGATCGCGATTCATATCGACGAGAAAGAACTCCAGCTCGGGTCCGACGACAGGACGCCAGCCCTTCGCGGCGAACTTCTGCAGCACTTGCCGCAACACGCGCCGCGGCGAAATCGCGACGGGCGTGCCGTCGAAATGCACGCAATCGTGGATGACCTGCGCCGTGGGATCGGTGGCCCACGGAATCAGGCGGATCGTCGCGGGATCGGGGACGCAGACCATGTCGGGATCGGTGACGCCGGTGAAGCTGCCATCGACGGGATAGTCGCCCGTGACCGTCTGGATCATCACGGCTTGCGGCAGGCGCATCGATTCGCCCGACTCGAACTTGCTGCGCGGAATGATCTTGCCGCGCGCGGTGCCCGCCATGTCGGGAATGATTGCTTCAACTTCGGTGATGTGATGTTTGCGAAGGAATTCGTCGATGCGTTCCATTTTCGTTCTCGTGTTTTAAAGGCGCGCATGCTTCCACGGCCTTCGCGATGCATCGAAGGCGCAAAGAAGAAAGGCGCGCGCATTCACGCGTGCGGACGCACGCGCGCGGACCAGTCAGTCAGGAAAGGGAAAACGGAAGAGGCGCTACGGCAGCAGCGAAGCCGCACCGACGCAATGCACGGCGATGAACGCGCGCGCGGAAATGGCGTTGCGACGCCGCACGCAGCGGCGGGAGAGGACGGTCAGAACCGAATGGAAGCGGCGATCGGGAAACTTGCCGCAGCGATCGGCGCAGGAGCCGCGGCTCCGACGTGCCAGAGGGCTTTGGACTCTCACGATAAGACTCGTTTGGCGAGTGGATTGGCAGAGCGATTGCGGATACCGACAATTGCCCTTCAATGAGCATATACAAGCCATAAACGCCGTCAATACGTTTTTTCCAGCGGCCGCGCGCCGTGGTCATTTCGGCGGGCAGGGAGCATGTTGCTCAATTCATCGATAATGTCGGCTCTTTCAGCCGATACCTTCACTGAGCCCGATGCTCGCCAACCTGCTCGTCCAACTCGTCAACGGCCTCGCCGACGCCTGCGCGCTCTTTCTCGTCGCGTCGGGTCTGTCGCTGATCTTCGGCGTCACGCGCATCGTCAACTTCGCGCATGGCTCGCTCTATATGCTCGGCGTGTATGTCGCGTATAGCCTCACGAGCCGCTTCGGCGAGAGCGTCGCGGGCTTCTGGGCGTCGATGATCGGCGCGGCGCTCGTCGTCGGTGCAATCGGCGCGTTGATCGAAGTGAGCGTGCTGAGGCGCATCTATCGCGCGCCCGAGCTGTTTCATCTGCTGGCCACGTTCGCGCTGGTCCTGATCATTCGCGACGCGGCGCTCTATGTGTGGGGACCGGAGGATTTGTTCGGCCCGCGTGCGCCGCATCTGGAAGGCGCCGTGCAGATGCTCGGCCATGCGTTGCCCGCTTACGATCTCGCGTTGATCGTCATCGGGCCGCTCGTGCTGCTCGCGCTCTGGTATGCGCTCACGCGCACGCGCTGGGGCACGCTCGTGCGCGCGGCGAGCGCGGATCGTGAGATGCTCGGCGCGCTCGGCGTCAATCAGGCGTGGCTCTTCACCGGCGTGTTCTTCGTGGGCGCGTTGCTCGCGGGGCTCGGCGGCGCGCTTCAGGTGCCGCGCATGTCGGCGAATCTGTCGCTGGATATCGAAACCATCGGCAATGCATTCGTTGTCGTCGTGGTGGGCGGCATGGGTTCGATTCCGGGCGCGTTCGTCGCTGCGCTATTGATCGCGGAGATCAAGGCGATGTGCATCGGCATCGGGCATGTGTCGATCGCAGGCATCGACTTTTCGTTGTCGAAATTCACGCTCGTCGCGGAGTTTGTCGTGATGGCCGTCGTGCTCGTGCTGCGTCCGTGGGGACTCTTCGGCCGTGCGCAGGCGATCGCACGTTCGGCCGCGCCCGCCGACCGGCCTTTGCGTCCCGCCACGCGCAACATGAAGATCGCCGCGGCTGTCGCGGGAATCGCGCTTGCGCTCGCGCCGCTCGCCGCCGATGCGTTCCCGTACATGCCCGTGCTGTTCGTCGAGATCATGATCGCGGTGCTGTTCGCGGCAAGCCTGCACTTCATCATGGGACCGGGCGGCATGCATTCGTTCGGCCACGCGGCTTACTTCGGGCTCGGCGCATACGGCGCGGCGTTGTTCCTCAAAGTATTCGCGCTGCCGATGGAAGCCGCGCTCGTGCTCGGTCCGCTCATCGCGGGCATCGGCGCGATCGTGTTCGGCTGGTTTTGCGTGCGCCTGTCGGGCGTCTATCTGGCGATGCTCACGCTCGCGTTCGCGCAGATCGTCTGGTCCGTCGTCTTTCAATGGGATGCCGTGACGGGCGGAAGCAACGGCATACTGGGTATCTGGCCGTCGCCGTGGCTTGCATCGCCTGTCGCGTTCTACTACCTCACACTCGTGTTCGCGGTGATCGGCGTCTGGCTGCTGCGCCGCATGCTCTTCTCGCCGCTCGGCCTCGCGATGCGCGCAGGTCGCGATTCCCCCTTGCGCGCCGAAGCGATCGGCATCGATGTCGCGCGCGTGCAATGGGCCGCGTTCGTCGTCGCCGCGCTCGTATGCGGACTCGCGGGCTCGCTGTATGCCTTCTCGAAGGGCAACATCTCGCCCGAAGCGATCAGCGTGGGCCGTTCCGTCGATGGCCTCGTGATGGTCCTGCTCGGCGGTATCCAGACGCTCGCCGGTCCTATCGTCGGCGCGAGCGTGTTCACGTGGCTGCAGGATACCGTCGCGCGTCAGACCGACTATTGGCAAGCGCTGCTCGGCGCCGCGATTCTCGTGCTCGTCATCGCGTTTCCGCAAGGCATCGCGGGCTTCGTGCGCGATCGCTTCTTCCGGGAGGCGCAATGACGCTGCTTTCGATCGCGCATCTGTCGAAGTCATTCGATGGCGTGCAGGCCGTCGACGACGTGTCGTTCGATCTCGAACGAGGACAGTTGCTCGCGCTGATCGGCCCGAACGGCGCGGGCAAATCGACGTGCTTCAACATGATCAACGGCCAGCTCAAACCGGGCGCGGGCGCGATCCGCTTCGACGGCCACGACATCGCGGGCATGCGTCCACGCGATATCTGGCGCAGGGGCGTGGGCCGCACGTTCCAGATCGCCGCGACCTTCAATTCGATGACCGTGCTCGAAAACGTGCAGATGGCGTTGCTCTCGCGCGAACGACGCATCTACAGTCTTTTCGGGCGCGCCGCGTCGTTCAGGGAAGATGAAGCGATGGCCTTGCTCGATCTCGTCGGCATGACGGCGCATGCGCGGCGCAGTTGCGCGGTGCTCGCATACGGCGACGTGAAGCGTGTCGAACTGGCTATCGCGCTGGCGAATCATCCAAAGCTTTTGTTGATGGACGAACCGACCGCGGGCATGGCGCCGCAGGAACGCAATGAACTGATGGCGCTTACCGCGCGTCTCGCGAAAGAGCGCGACATCGGCGTGCTGTTCACGGAGCACAGCATGGACGTGGTGTTCTCGCATGCGGACACGCTCATCGTGCTTGCGCGTGGCCGCCTCATCGCACAGGGCGACGCCGAAGCCATCCGCAACGATGCACGCGTGCGCGAGGTCTATCTCGGCACGGGCGCATCGTTCGCGCCGCGCGCGGGAGCATCGACATGACGCTTCTTAAAGTCGAAGCGCTGAATGCGTTCTATGGCCGCGCGCAGATCCTGTTCGACGTCGGCTTCGAAGTCGGCCGCGGTGAAGTGGTCGCGTTGATGGGCCGCAACGGCGCGGGTAAATCCACGACGATGAAAGCGGTGATGGGACTCTTGCCGCGAACATCGGGCACTGTGTCGTTCATGGGCGAGAACATCGCGGGCATGGCGCCGTATCGCGTCGCGCGCAGGGGTTTGGGCTATGTGCCGGAAGATCGCCGCGTATTCGGCGATCTCACCGTCATGGAGAATCTCGACACGGGCCGCCAGCCGCCGCGTGAGAACGCGCCGCTATGGACGCCCGACAAGCTCTTTCGCGTGTTCCCGAATCTCGGCGAAATGCGCGAGCGCCGCGCGAGCCGCATGAGTGGCGGCGAGCAGCAGATGCTCACCGTATCGCGCACATTGATGGGCAATCCGCGCCTCGTGCTGCTCGACGAGCCATCGGAAGGCGTCGCGCCGGTGATCGTCGAACAGATGGCCGATATGATTCTCGAATTGAAGCGCGAAGGACTCGCGATTCTTCTGTCGGAACAGAACCTGCACTTCGCGGAACTCGTGAGCGACCGCGTGTATGTGCTGGAGAAAGGCCAGATACGCCATGAAGGCGCGATGAACGCATTCGCACGCGACGATGCCGCGCGCCGCGAATTCCTTGGCGTATGAACGAATCGAATCCAAACAGAGAGGACAAAACCCGATGACGCCACTGCGCTTTACCATCGCCGCCATTGCGGCGAGTCTCGCATTCGCCGCGCATGCCGATACCATCAAGATCGGCGAGATCAATAGCTATAAGGCACAACCTGCATTTCTTCTGCCGTACAAGAACGGCTGGAATCTCGCGCTCGATGAGATCAACGCGGCGGGCGGCATCGATGGCAACAAGCTCGAAGTCGTCTCGCGCGACGACAACGGCAATCCCGGCGATACCGTTCGCGTCGCGCAGGAACTCGTCGCACGCGAGCAGGTGAAGCTGTTGTTCGGCGGTTATCTGTCGAACACGGGCCTGGCGCTTGCGGACTATGCGAAGCAAAGGCGCATCTTCTTCCTGGCTGCCGAGCCGCTCACCGACAAGATCGTCTGGCAGGACGGCAACAAGTACACCTATCGTCTGCGCCCATCGACGTACATGCAGGTCGCGATGCTCGTGCCCGAGGCCGCGAAGCTCAAAAAGAAGCGCTGGGCGCTCGTCTATCCGAACTACGAATATGGCCAGTCGGCGGTGGCCACGTTCAAGCGCTTGCTGAAGGCGGCGCAACCGGATGTCGAATTCGTCGCGGAGCAGGCGACGCCGCTCGGCAACGTCGATGCGGGTGCGGTGACGCAGGCGCTCGCCGATGCGAAGCCCGACGCCATCTTCAACGTGCTGTTCAGCGCGGACCTCGGCAAGTTCGTGCGCGAAGGCAACACGCGCGGACTCTTCAAGGATCGCGCGGTCGTGTCGCTTCTGACGGGCGAGCCGGATTATCTCGATCCGCTCGGCAAGGAAGCGCCGGTCGGCTGGATCGTCACGGGCTATCCGTGGTATTCGATCGATACGCCGGCGAACAGGAAATTCGTCGCCGCGTATGAGGCGAAGTACCACGACTATCCGCGCCTGGGCTCGGTCGTCGGCTATACGGCGATGATGTCGATCGCCAACGGCCTGAAGAAAGCCGGCTCGCCCGACGCCGACAAGCTCGCCGCCGCATTCAAGGGCTTGCCGGTCGATACGCCGTTCGGCCCGATCACCTATCGCAAGCAGGACAATCAATCGACGATGGGCGCGTATGTCGGCGTGACGGGCCAGAAGGACGGCAAGGGCGTGATGACATCGTTCCGTTATGTCGATGGCGCGAGCGTGCAGCCATCGGATGAAGAAGTGAAGAAGCTGCGTCCGGCGGAATGACGCGTCACGCTTTGGGGAAGGGCTTGCTGACGAACTTCGAACCGGCAAGCCCGAAGCGCCAGGGCACGTCGATCGCCTTGGTGATGCCGATGCGCGGGCCGTGCACGATAGGGAAGTCTTCCTCGGGCGGCTCGATATGAAACGGTGCTTCGAGCAGCGACATGCCGTTGTTTCTGTGCGTGATGCCGAGCGCCTGGGCGGCACGGCCCGGTCCGGAGCATAGAAGTCTGATCGGCTCCAGTCCACGACGCTCGCGCATCACGTCGATGCCGACGAGCGGCTCGATCGCGCGAATCAGCACACCGGCGCCGTGGCCGGCCTCGCGGCACACGAAGTTCAGGCACCAGTGAATGCCATAGGAACGGTAGACATAGGCGTAGGCGGGCGGCCCGAACATGACCGCGTTGCGCGGCGTTGGTCCGGAGAAGCTATGCGAGGCGGGGTCCACGCGGTCATAGGCTTCCGTTTCGACTATACGGCCGCCGACACCGTCGACGGTCACGATCGCGCCGATGAGGCGTTGCGCGACGATCTCGGACGAGGCTCTGAAGTCGATGGGTTTGGGCTTCTTGTTCACAAGCGGTATTTTAGCCGCGGGTGAGGGTGGATTTGGTTTGTTGCCGGATCCCGTATTCGTGTCGGTCTATTAGCACTGCCCCTGTGCGGGGCGGCAGTCACTTTCTTTGCTGCTGCAAAGAAAGTAACCAAAGAAAGCAGCTTCTCACCGCCCGCGGTCACACGCAGTTTAGCCATGCTTGCCAGCCGCCGGTGGCCCTCGCCTAAGTGTCGCCCTCACAGGCCCCATCGGGCTTGGCTCGCGCACGGTCTGACACATCGCACCACAGAACAAACTGGTTCAGCACCAGATAGCTCCAGCCCGCTACGCGGCCGACCGGTCAATCGGGTTTGCGTGTGGTTCTTCCTCGATGGTTTCCCTCGCATACCCCACGGCAGCGCGTAGCGCTGTGCCGGAGCTATTTGGTGCTGAACCAGCGCGCTAAACGTTCTAGCTTGTCAGACCGTGCGCGGTCCAAGCCCCGCGAGACCTTCGAGGGCACTCGCTACTGCCGGGCCATTAGGCCAATCGCCTGTGCCGCGGCCGGTGTGAAGTGCTTAGGCTGGGGAAAGCTGCTTTCTTTGGTTACTTTCTTTGCAGCAGCAAAGAAAGTGACTGCCGCCCCGCACAGGGGCAGTGCAAATAGACCGACACGAAACCGGGATCCAGCGAAAAGAAAAAGCCCAAACGCCAGCGTGTCACTTCGTAAGCCGCAGCACCCCCAAATTACCAGCGATCTGCTGAAAGATATTATCGAGCGTGGTGTTATCGGGCGCGTGATAATAGTTACCCGGACTCGCGCAGTTCTGCATCGTGGTCTGCGCAGTCGAGCTCGACGCCGATGCGCCGAACGTGATCGAATAGATCGTGATACCCGCCGCCTTGATCGCCGAGCAGATCGCCAACTGGTAGGTGTTGGCATCGTCCGGGTAGCCCGCATTGTTGCCGCTCGAAGTGTCGATGGGACTGCCGCCATGCAGCTCCGACGAGTCCGTGAGCCCGTCCGTCATCTTGTTGCCATTGGCCCGGATCACCGTCGGCGCCGACAGGCTGTTGTTCCCCACGCCCGACAGGCCGTTGAAATACAGCGTGTTGGGAATGGAGCCCGCCGCGCCGATCTGATTCAGGCCATCGGTGAGCACGATCATCACGCGTTGCAGGTTCTGCACGGAGCCATCGGTGGGCTTTGGCAGGCTCGGGTCGGTTGAAGTCCAGCCGTTCTTCGTGCCCGCGAGGTTCTGCGACCACGTCGGCTCCAGCATGCGCCAGCCCCACAGGAGCCCGACCGGAATGATCGTCGAGCCCGATGGCGTCATCTTGTTGACGGCCGTGGTGAGCGTGGTGGCGTTCTGCGAGAGAAAGGTCATCGAAGTGGCGAGGCAGCCCGAATTCTGCGTCAGGTTCTGCCCCGTCGTGTTGGTCTCGTCGAACTGGGTGCCGATGCCCGTGCCCGTGCCGCCGCTCGGGCTATTGCACTTGTTCGCCGAGCCCGACGAGCCGATAGTGAACGGCACGTTCGACACAGTCGACGACGAACTGCCCGACGTATTGCACGAGTTATACCGGCTCGACGAGCTATACGTGACCACCTTCAGCTTGCTCGGCGGCACGTTGTAGTAGTAGCGCTGGAACTTGCGCGGGTCGCCTGGCGAGTAGGCTTCGGGCGAGAGATTGTTGTTGGTGCGCGGCTCGATCACGCAGCCGTTCCACGCGCCCGTCGTCACGTTGCTGGTGTTGTAGGTCGGCAGCGTCGCGCTGAGCCAGCTTCCGCCGGATGGCAGCGCGCCCGTCGTGTTGACGGTGCTCGCGAACGGCACCAGCCCGATGAAGTTCTTGCTGGCGGAGGTACTTCCGCTCGGCAGCAGATCGCCGATCAACGAGTTGGCCGCGGCCTGCAGGCCGCTCATCTTGGTCGGACCGGACACGCCGTTCGCGGGGTCTTTCATCGAACCCGTATTGTCGAGCACCATCACGAGTTCGAGCGTGCTCTGCGGCAGCCGCAGGGCGGTGTTGTTCGCCGATACCGTCGACGTATCCGGCGATGTCCCGCCGCCGCCAGAGCCCGTGCCGGAGCCGCTACCCGATGTGTTGCTGAAAACCTTCGGCGCGAGCAGGGGCAGCGATCCCGACGCCGACAGATGAATGGTCTGCCCGGTGGCGGGTGCGCCCGATACGCTCGCGCTGAAGCTCGCGTCAGGCATGGCGAAGCCCAGCACGCCGGAAGGACTGTTGGCATCGTAGTACGCGCGCGCGTCCTTCTGCCAGTTCGCGAGGCTGGTGCCGGTCGGCGTGTTGCCGTAGCGCTGGAGATCGACGCCCGCCGACAGCGTGGCGGCATCGAGCGCCATCTGCATGCGGCCCTGCGTCATCACATAGTCGATCGAGTCGAGCGACACGCACATGGACCCGATCATGATGCTCGCGCACATCGCGAACATCATCGCGACGCTGCCCTCTGCGCTTTTCGGCAGCCGGCTGCATGAGCGGAGCGTCGACGAAATCGTCATGAATCTGAACCCTTTCCGTTTGATTTCCATGTGCGCGTCCGTGATCCCGCGAGCGTCAGTAGAACGCTCTCGGCGCACGCGGCCGCACATACACGCGGCGGTACACGGTCTGCTGACCCGGCAGCCCCGAGATTAAATTGGAGGTCATGGTGAACGGGTTGTACGACAAAAATACTTCCACGATGATCGCCGAATCCCCCGTGCGAAAAGGCCACGAAGCGGGCAACGGACTCGTGCTCGAAATCTTCGATGCCATGCCGGTACTCTTGCTGTTGGTCCATGAAGTCGGAGACGCCGTCCAGCGAATCTTCGGCGTGACCGCCGTCATGGAGTTATCCATGTCCTTGCATTTGCTGCTGGAATCCGGATCGCACAGGAAGGTCACGTACACCATGCCGTTCGCCTGCAACTGATACGGTGCGGCGAGCAGCGCGGCGTCCCGCCACAGCGACGCATAGCTGTTCGCATCGGTGGTGTCGTTGTTGTCGGCGATGATCGAGGTCATCTGACCGATGGTATTGGCGAGCGTGAAGGCCGTGCGATCGACGGCGCTGACCGCGCGCATGTACATGTAGACCTCGGTGAAGCCGAGCAGCACGATCATCATCATCGGCACGATGAGGACGAACTCGATGGACACGCTGCCGCGATCCGAGCGCAGCATGCGGTTGAGCTTTCGGCAGATCGATCGCACCGTTTCGCTGTTCGTCATCATTTTTCGTTCTGCACGATGAAATTACGCTCGAAGGTCAGCTCGTTGACGCCGAACAGCTTCGGGATGCCGGTGATGCCGGGCATCTTGAGCTGGATGTTGTAGGCGACGACATCGCCGTATCCGCCCATGTCCTGTGTCGGCGTGTAGGTCGAACTGGCGACATTGCCGTAGCCGTAGTTGCCGTAGTTCAGTTCGGTGACCGTGATGGTCCCGCTGACGTTTTTCCATCCGCCGAGGATCGACTGGACGATCGTCTGCGCCTCCTGCACCCGGCTGCCCGTGCTCGGCGCGGTCGTCGTCAGGCCCACGCGCGACGCCGCCTGCGCGGCGGCCTGCACCGATGCATCGGCGATCATCTCCAGCGCGATCTCGACCGTGCCGAGGAAGAGGATGATCGCGAAGACCGCGACAAACGCGAATTCGATCGACGCGATGCCGCGCTCGTCGCGCAGGATTCGCGTGGCGACGGCTGGCAGTCGGAGGCGGCGCGCGGAGGCTTTCATTTGAGGCGCGTCGTCTGCACCAGGGCGGTCGGGATCGCGGACGGCGCCGCGGGCTGCGCGGACGAAACGGCCGCTGCCGGTGCCGTGCGCCGGGACATCAGTTCGCGCTGAATGTCGTAGTAACGGAGATTGTCTTCGACCGATGCCTTCGGCAGATCGCGCGACAGGATTTCGGCGGCCGCCTCGCGGTTGCCGAGCAGCCCGTACGCGAGGGCGAGATCCTGGCGCGCCTGCGGCGGCGCGGCGGGAAAGCGCGTCACGTCGAGCAGCACGTTCGCGCCTTCGCGCGGATCGCCGGAGAGCGTCAGCGACAATCCGAGATTCACGGAGAGCAGCGGATCGCCGACATTCTTCCTGAGCGCCTGGCGCAGCACGGCCTGCGCGCCCTTGTGATCGCCGTTCATGTCGAGCGCCGCGCCGAGCCCGGCCGAGGCGAGCGGCTCGTCGGGCGTCAATGCGAGCAGACGCCGGTAGGTCACGATGGCGTCATCGAAGCGGCGCTGGCGCATCGCGACGCGCGCGAGTCCGATGAGCGGTGCGGTCGCGCTCGCGTCGGTCTTGCTGGCGCGCGCGTAGTAGACGCCCGCGCGCGTGAAGTCGCCGACGGCGTAGAGCGTGTTGCCGAGTCCCGTCAGGCCCGCGACCGAATGCGGGTCGGCCTGCACGGCTTTTTCGTAGAGCGAGGTGGCGAGTTCGACATTGCCCGAATCGAGCGCCGTGTCGGCGATGCGCAGCTCGCTCATCGTGCTCGGCGCGGAATTGCGCATGACGGGGCGGCTGTCGACGCTCTGGCGGGTGGTCGTCGTACATGCGCCGAGTGCGACCACGAGCGTCGCACAACAGGCCGCGAGGCCGAGACGGCGCATGCCGGGAAGTGGGATCTGTGTGGTCTTCATTTTTTTGCAAAGACGCTGATGAGTTGAATGACGGCCGGCCCTGCGGCGATCAGCATCACCGCGGGAAGAATGAAGAGCATCATCGGCACGGCCATCTTGGGTGCGAGCTTGGCCGCCTTTTCTTCGAGCGACACGATGTGTGCAAGCCGTTCGGTATGCGACAGCGTGCGCAGCGCCTGCGTGATCGGCGTGCCATAGCGCATCGATTGCGTGAGCGTGGCGATCAGCGCGCGGATCGACGGCAGATCGATGCGCTCGGCGAGCGCCTGTAGCGCGCGCGTGCTGTCGCCGGACAGCTTCAGTTCGTCGGCGGTCAGCGAGAATTCGCCGGAAAGCGGCGGGCAGATGGTCTTCAGTTCGTCGGCCACGCGCCGGATCGACACGCCGAGGCTGTTGCCCGCGTTCGTGCAGATGACGAGCAGATCGAGCGCATCGGGCAGGCACGACGCCATAGCCTTGCGCCGCCGCGCCGCGAAGAAGGCGAGCACGTATTCCGGCAGGATCATGCCGACCACGAAGACCAGCAGCATCATGGCGCCGCGCACCGCCGGATAACCGCCGACCATGGGAATGTGCGAGCCGAGCATCACGGCGAACGCGGCGCAGATGAGTCCGACGACGAACTTGATCGCGAGCAGCACGGATACCGCCGACTGGCTGCGATAACCGCTGCGGACCATCTGTGTGCGCAGCTTCGCGCGGTATTTGGCATCGAAGAGCGGCAACCGGTCGCCCAGGCGCGCGAGACGGTGCGTGAAGCGCGCCATGGAGCCTTCGTCGTCGTCTTCTTCGGCGAGCGCGGTTTCATTGCGCTGCACGACGGCGGCCTGCCGCGTGCGCTCGGCGATGCGTCCGCGGACCCCGCCATGTTTGGTCGCCCACCAGATGAAGATCGCGACGACGAGCGCAAGCAGCATCAGCAGGTTGATGAGTGTTTCGATGTTGTCCTGACTCATCGCGCGGTATCCAGTTTCGACATCTTGTGAACGATGAACAGTCCCATCGAGAGCGAAATCGCGGCGCAGGTCAGCACTTTCTGTCCGCCCGACGTGTTGAACAGCACCATCAGGTACGCGCGGTTGAGCATGAACATGCTGCCCAGAATGAAGAAGGGCACCGATGCGAGAATCTTGGTCGTGATGCGCGCCTCGCCCGTGAGGGCCTTGGTTTTTTGACGGATCTCGCGGCGTCTGCGCACGATGCCCGCGAGATTTTCCAGCGTCTCGCCGAGCTGCCCGCCGGTCTCGCGCTGCAGCAGCAGGCACACGCAGAAGAAGGAGAAATCCGCGATGCCGATGCGCGTGACCGCGGTGGCGAGCACTTCTTCCAGGTCGAGACCCACCTTGAGTCCGTCGCCCATCAACTGGAATTCGCTCTTGAGCGGCTCGGCGCATTCGGCTGACGCGACGCCCATCACGTGCGTCACCGGGACGCCCGCGCGCACGGCGCGCACGATCAGGTCGATGAGATCGGGAAAGCCATCCAGAAAGCGGCGCTTGAAACGTTCGACGAGAAACCGGTACGCCTGCATGGCGCCGAGCACCGGCAGGCCGACGAGGAGCGCCGGCGTCGCGAACGCGGGCAGCGGCAGCAGCTTCGACATCGCGAGCGCGAGGACTTCGGCGAGCACCGCCGTGATGATCACCGCGCGCAATCCGCTTGCGCCGGCCACCGTCTTGAGGCGGGCGATCTTCGGCGCGAACCAGCGGCTGAAGATGTTGTCGTTGCGGCTGAAGGTGAAGAGGTCGGAGTCTTCATGGCGCGTCTCGCGCCCAACCGAACCGGCCGCGGGAAAGGCGGCCTGCACGCGCGCCTGGATGCGCGCGTCGGGGCGCTGGCGGCGCATGTCCTGCACCACGAGCAGCATGACGCCGAGCAGCAAGGCGACTGCGAAGGTGCCGAACGTGATCAGGTCGACGTTGCTCATGGCCGCATCGCCTCCAGCAGCGCATCTTCGAGACCGTAATACGCGGCGCGCGCCGCGAAGGCCGGGCGCACGGCGCCCGTCTCGAACACGCCTTTCACTTCCTCGCTGTAGGCGCTCGCGTCGTAGCGGAACGTGAACAGATCCTGCGTGATGATGACTTCGCCTTCCATGCCCACCAGTTCGGTGATGCGCGTGACGCGCCGCATGCCGTCGCGCATGCGCTCGATCTGCACGATCATGTGCACCGCGCTCGCGATCTGCCGGCGGATCGACAGGAGCGGCAGATTGCCGTTCGCCATCATCACCATCGACTCCAGACGCGTGATGCCGTCGCGCGGCGTGTTCGCGTGGATGGTGGTCATCGAGCCGTCGTGGCCCGTGTTCATCGCCTGCAGCACGTCGAAGGCTTCGGAGCCGCGCGTTTCGCCGAGAATGATGCGGTCCGGGCGCATCCGCAGCGCGTTGCGCACGAGATCGCGCTGCGTGACGGCGCCGAGTCCTTCGGCATTCTCGGGGCGCGTTTCCAGGCTGACGACGTGCGGCTGCACGAGTTGCAACTCGGCCGCATCCTCGATCGTCACGGTGCGCTCGCCGTGCCCGATGAAGTGCGACAGCGCATTGAGCAGCGTCGTCTTGCCCGAGCCCGTGCCGCCCGAGACGATCACGTTCAGCCGGCACGTGCTCGCGAGCTTGAGCACGGTGGCCATCGCGCCCGACATGTTGCCCTGCTGCGACATGCGATGCAGCGTGATGTTGCGCTTCGAGAATTTACGAATCGAGATCGATGCGCCGTGAATCGCGAGCGGCGGCAGCACGACGTTCACGCGACTGCCGTCGGCGAGACGCGCATCGACCATCGGACTGCTTTCGTCGACACGCCGTCCGACGCCCGCCGCGATACGCTGCGCGACGTTGGTCACGTGCGTGTTGTCGCGGAACTTGCAGTTGGTGAGTTCGAGCCGGCCGTGGCGCTCGACCCATACCTGATCGGGTCCGTTGACGAGCACGTCGGTGATGGTGTCGTCGGCGAGCAGCGGTTCGATCGGACCGAGCCCGAACATGTCGTTCAGCAACTCGCCGACGATCTGCCCCTGCTCCGCGAGCGTGATGTTCAGCCGCTCGCGCTCCGCCACGTCGAGCACGAGCTGCTCGACGCCCGGCTTCATCTGCTCGCGTGTCTTGCCGACGGCGGCCGAGGCGTTCATCGCCGCGAACACGCCGTTGCGGATCACCCGGAAGAGGTCCGAGCGCACCAGCACTTCACCGCCCTCCGACGCGTGCGGGCGCGCGAGCGGCGCGACCGGAGGCGGCGCCTCGGCGACCTGCGCGGCTTCGGCGCCGGGCGGCGCATCCGGATCGGGCTCGGGGCGGGGAACCTGCTTCTGTCCGAACATCAGCCTCTCCTGAGCCGGAGCTTCTGGAAGAACGAGCGCTCGGCGTTCATCTGCTGGCCGGTGAGGTCACCGCCAATGCGCGTGATCATCTGATTGAAGCCGTTCGCCCCTTTTTCCCGGGGCGCTTCGCCGAGGTTCTCGGCGGTCGCGAGCGACTTCGCCTCGAACGGAATTTCGTACAGAACGTTGCGGCCGATCGCCGTCATGAAGTCGTTCGCCTGCACCTTGCCGCTCGTCACGGCATTCGGGTTGTTCAGCAGCAGCGAGGTCGGCGGATTGTTGTCGCGGTCCTCGATATGACGCAGGAGGCGGATCGTCTCGCGCGTCGAATGCACCGAGCGGTCCGCGACCACATAGACGCGCGCGGCGTGATCGAAGGCTTCCTGCGCGAGCGGGTCCGTCACCGTGCCGATGTCCAGGATCACGTAGTGGAAGCTGTCGCACAGAAGTTCGAGCACGCGCGGCAATGCGCCCGGGCCGAACGGACGCGCGGCGCCGTAGTCGTGTTCCGCCGACAGCATGTAGAGCCGGGTGCCCTTGGCGACGAGCGTGCGCTCCACGTATTGCGGATCGAGACGATGCACGTTCTGCAGCACGTCGATGAGCCCGTTGTTGCTCTGCAGGCCGAGCATGGAGTTGGCCGCGCCGCCGTATAGATTCAGATCGACGTAGGCGACGCGCCGGTGCGTGTCTTCCGACAGATGGCGGGCGACGTTGAGCGCGAGCGTGGTCACCCCGACGCCGCCGCGCGAGCCCGTGAAGGCAATCGTCTTGCCGGCGCGCGCAAGCATCACCGGGCTCACCTTGCCCTCGGAGACATTGACCGTGCGCTTGAGCAGTTCGACCGTGATCGGCTTGACGAGGTAATCGCGCACGCCGATCTTGAGCAGGCTGCGGAACAGGCCGACGTCGTTGCGCTCGCCGAGCGCCACCACCTGCACCGATGGCTCGCACACTTCGGCGAGGCGGCCGAGGTCGGACAGCGGCATCACAGAGTCCTGCAGATCGACCAGCAGGAAGAGCGGCGAGCGGTCGACGCGGGCGAGATACGCGATCGCGTCGTCGACGTTGCCCACGACGATATGCGCGTGCGGCATCGCCTGTTCGAGCACGAAGCTCTTCACGATCTGCTCGGTCTTGCGATCGGACACGAAGGCGATGAAATCCGCGTTGCGCGTGCCGGACTTGGTCTTCGAGAAGGAGAACTCTGTGCTCATGGCTGGCCTTGTGTGCTTCTGGCTGTAGTGCGTCGCATCACTTGCTGTCGCGCGAGGTCGATTTGTCGAGCGGGATCACGCGGCCGGTCTCGTAGCGCCGCACCGCGCTCGCCGCCACCGCCGCGTTCGCCGGCCCGAGCGTCTGCGGATGCACGGCGTCTTCCGGGCGCGCGAGCTGGGCGGCCAGATTCGTATAGGTCGCGCAGCCCCATTGCATGCTCGGGCGGCGGATGCCGGCGTCCGTCAGCAGCGATGGCCGGGCGAGGCTGTCGCAATCGGGCGGCACGGCCGAAGCGCCGTCGTAGCCGATCACCGTTTCGTTCGGCATGTTGCGCGGCGGCTTGAAGCAGCCCGCGGCGGCGACGGCGAACGTGCCGGCGAGAAGAAGCGAAAGCAGTCGTGTGTGTTTCATGACGGGCTCAATAGACGTAGCCGGCCGCGCCGACGAGACGCGGTTGTCCGGCCTGTGCCGGCGCTCCGCCGTTCTGGCGCCGGAAGCTGTATTCGACATCGCTCGACGGCGAGATCAGCGAATCGAGCGGCGTGCGCAGTTTCGATGGATCGGTCGGCTCGACGAGATACGGCGTGACCATGATCACGAGCTCGGTCTTGTTGTTCTGGTAGTTCGTCGACGAGAACAGCTTGCCGAGCACCGGAATCGAGCCCAGGCCCGGCACCTGCGAAACGACGTCGCTGGTATTGCTCTGCAGCAGCCCGCCGATCGCGAAACTCTGGCCGCTCGCTAGCTCGACGGTCGTATCCGCTCGGCGAACGGAAAGCCCCGGCACGGTGACGCCGCCGGTGGTCACGCTCGCGGTCGTGTCGATCTGGCTGACTTCCGGGCGCACCTTCAGGCTGATGCGCCGATCCGTGAGCACGGTCGGCGTGAAATCGAGCTTGACGCCGAACTGCTTGAACTCGACGGTGATCGCGCCGTTGGTCTGCGAGACGGGAATCGGGAACTCGCCGCCTGCGAGAAAGCTCGCCGTCTGGCCCGACAGCGCGACGAGATTCGGCTCCGCGAGCACCGTCAGCAGGCCTTCCTGATTCAGCGCGTCGACGAGCGCGCGGATGTCCACGTTGTTCGTCTTGAAGGCGCCGAGAATCGAGTAGGCGTTGTTGGTCGGCAGATTGACCGGATAGCTCACGGCGCCGTTGGCGCCGGTGATCGGCTGGCTCAGGTTGTAGATCGGACGGCCGCTGAAGATGCCGCCATAGAAGTTGCCGACCGCGTTGCCCATCGCCTGCCAGTTGATGCCGAGCTGTTGCGTGATGTTGCGATCCACTTCGGTGATGCGCACGCGCAACTGCACCTGCAGCGGACGGTCGATCGTCATGCGGTTGACCAGCACTTCCTTCTCGGCGAGAAAGGGCGTCACCGCCTGAACGATGGCGTCGGCATCCGCCGAGTTCGACGCCTGCCCGCTCAGCATCAGCGAGCCCTGTCCCGTCGCGACCTGCACGTTCGTGTTCGGAAAGCGCGCGGCGAGCATGGCGCGCAAGGTGATCATGTCGCGCGAGACGACGATCGTGCGCTGCACGAGCGGCCGGTTGTTGGCGCCGAGCACGTAGAGCGTCGTCGTGCCGGTTTTCTTGCCGAGCACGAAAACAGCCTTGGGCGAGGGCACATGCACGTCGGCCACGGCGGGATCGGCAACGAAGACCGACACGACGTTTTCATTCAGTTGCAACATCGTGCCCTTGCCCGCGTCGAGTACGAGCGCGCCTTGCGCACCGGCTGGCGCCATCGCGTCCGTCATGCCGGGGCGCGCGACGTTCGCGGTCCGCACGGGCGAGGCCGCGCCGGCGTAGGGCGGCATCTTGGCCGGCTGCGCGGCATGCGCGGCGGCGCACGCGACGAGCGCCGCGCACGCCAGAACCGGAGCGATCGACGCTCTATCTGCGCGGCGCGCGGTGCGACTCGAACTGAACTGCGTTTTCATGAATGTGAATCCTGGCGATGGCACGCTTTCGAACGGGGGCACGGTGTCAACGCTCCGCGGGCACGGAGGGCAGCGGCGGGACGCCCTGGCCCGAACCGCCCGCCTGGGCAACGCTCGACGTATCCGACTTCTCGGAGCCGCGGTAGATGGTCACGGTGCGCGGCATGGCCGGCGCGGCGCTCGGTGCGCCCGACTGAACGGGGCGCGTGCGCGGCAGATCGCGCACGGCGCGGGAGATGTCGCCGGCCCAGATGGGCTTGCGCTCGGGCGCCGACGCCCCCGCGGGCGCCGCCGGGTCGCGGCTGACCGTCGCGAAGCTGCGCAGCGCGAGCGACAGGCTGCCGAGCCGCGCCGCGACCGCGACGACTTCGCCCATGCGCGGCGTGACTTCGAGCGTCACGGTGCGGGCGCGGGCCACGGCGACGTCGTTGTCGCCATCGTTTTTCGGCCGCTTGATTTCCGAGCCGACGGCGAGTACGCGCACATGCTCGACCACCGTTTCGCTCGATACCGCGAGATCCGGCGATTCGGTGCGCCGGTCCATTTGCTGGGTGAGCAGCAGGTCGACATAGTCGCCCGGCTGGATCAGGCCGGCGTTGCCGGACACATCGTCAACGGCGACCGAGACCGCGCGCATGTCGGGCTTGAGCGTCGCCGCGAGAAAGCCCGGGGCGCTCGGCAGAAAGACATCGTCGGAAACGAGGACAGCGCCGGCCGCGACCGGATGGCGCAGCAGCGCGCCCTTCAGGTCGGGCGCGCTCGCGACGCCCGCGACGATGGCGTTGGCGGGCATCTCCGTCTTGGGGATCGCCTTCCAGGCGAGATCCTCGTCGCGCAGCAGCAAGCCTTGCGGCAGATTGGCGGCGCTGACCAGCACCTTCTCGCTCGTCACGGCGGGCTTCGCGGTGTGAGAAGCGCTCGCAAGGACGACGCGCACGATCAGCGCAATCAGAAGTGCGCCGACCAGCAGCACGGCGAATTTGATGATGTTGGACATGGAGACCGTCCTATTGCGTCGAGATGAGGTGCAGCAGGGCAGGCAGCACGATGACGAAACCGCCGCCGAAGGCGAGCGCCACGCCGTACGGAACGCCGCGCGCCGCGGAGAACATCGCGAGCGCGCGCAGCGGCACGAAGCGCTGAGAGGGATTCATGTTGCGGGTGGCGAGACTCACGAGCGACACCACGGTCCCGATCACCGAGACGAGCGTCAGCGTGGCGAGCGAAAGGCCGAATCCCACCCACAGAAAGATGACGGAAGCGAGCTTGGCGTCGCCACCGCCGAGCATGCGCGCGGCGAACAGGACGGCGCAGGCCAGAAACACGACGACGGCAAGCAGCAGATGCGAGATGACATCGTCGAGCGGCATGCCGGCGATGAGCGCATCGACGAAAAAGAGTGCGCCGATCGTGAGGACGATGCTCGTCGGCAGACGTCGGGTGCGCACGTCGGTGATCGCGAGCCAGAGCAAGGCGCCCAGCACGACAAGACGAATGACGAGAGACAGTACGGTCACGATGGGCTCGAATCGGGTTGGGTCAGATCGAGGTCCGGGCGTGTGAAGGCCCGGACCTGGGGCGCGACTGCTTAGTTGCCCGCGGCGGCCTTCACTTTGTCGGTCAGATTCGAAAAGATGCCCGTCATGTTGGTGCTGAAAGCGGAGCCGACGGCCACGAGCGCGACCACGACGATGCCCGCGAGAATCGCGTATTCCATGGCGCTGACGCCACGTTCGTCGCGCACGAAGGCTTTCAGAAGTTTTTGCATGTTGCTTCCTTGATGGGTGAGAGTTGGGTTTGCAGTGCCAGCGGGAAGTGCTTACCGTTTTGGATCACATCCACGGCCGCCCAGGCCAAACGCAAGAACACAAGGGCCAAACAGGCCTCGAATTGAATCGACCCGGGTGGTATGGATAAGCGCGTTAACGGCAACGCCTTGACGGGCTTTAACCGATTTGAGAAATAATCACGAGGTCGAAGGGGTTCGCCGAAAGCGCCGTCTTTCGGATGTGTATGCGTTTGCCCGGCATGCCAGATAAGAAGGCAAACGTTTGCAGGCGAGGATGCGGGCACGCACGTTGCTCGCCCGCCGGGGGCAAGTCCACTTCATACGGAGGTCCGACATGCCCGAACAGAAAACCCTCGAGCGCGCATCGAAAGCGAAGCGCGCAGGCAAGTCCGCGAGCACGCAGGCGGGTGCGTTCGTGAAGGAGCAGATCAATCACATTCGCGAAGGCAAGCACGGCGCGAAGTCGGCGAAACAGGCCATCGCGATCGGGCTGTCCGAAGCGCGCCGCTCAGGCGTGAAGATGAAGGCGCCCAAGAAGGGCACGACGTCCGAGGCCACGCGCAAGAAGGCCGCGCAGGACACGAAGGCTTCGCATCGCACGAAGAAGAGCCCCGGCACCGAATCGAAGGCGAAGCGCTCGGCCGCGTCGACACGCGCGCTCAAGCGCGAAAGCACCAAGGCCGCTTCGCACAAGGCGCTGTCGCGTCAGTCGCATGCGGCTTCGAGCCGGCGCTCGGCGGCGGATCGGTCAGCCGCCGCGAAGAAGGGCTGGGCGACGCGTCGCGCCAACGCAGCGAAGGGCTCGCGCACGCGTCACGCGTCGCGCTGAGCCGGGAGCATCCGCGCAAACGAGACGGCCATCGTCGCGAGTTCCTGCGCCGCGGGCGTGAGCGGCACGCCCGCGCGCCGTACCAGACACACCGGTGTCCTCGCGGCGCGTTCGGCGATCGGCACGATCTCGACATGCTCGCGAAAGAACGGATGCCCGGCGAGGCTCGCGGGCTCGAGCCCGATGTAATCGCTCGATGCGATGCAGTGCAGCGTGTCGAACACGGCTTCCGTCGTTGCGGCGATACGTGGCGCCCCGAGCTTCGCCTGCTCGAAAAGCGCCGACAGCTTGTTGCCAAGCGCACCGCCGCCGCGCTGCCGCGTGCTGACCCACTCGGCGTCCTGCAAGTCGCGAAGCGCGTGCGAGCGCCCGAGCGGATGACCGCGCCGCGCGATCACCGCGACTTCGGTATCGAAGAGCGGCGCGGTGTCCATGTCGTGGATGTCGGCATCGGGCGCGATCAGCGCGAGCGCGAAATCGAGGCTGCCGTTACGAACCCACGACGTCAACATGCGTGAGGTCGCACTCGTCAAATGCATGTCGATGAGCGGGCAGCGCTCGCGATAGCTTTCGAGCAATGCGGGGAAGAGGCGCATCGTCGCTTCGGCGGCGAGCCCGAGCGCGACGCGCCCCGTCAGCTCGCCGCGCAACTGGCGCATCTCTTCTTCGGTCTTTCTGCACTCGCCGAGAATCAAATCGGCGCGCAGGCGCAAGCGCTCGCCGACCGGCGTCAGGCGAGCGCCGCGCACGTCGCGCTCGAAAAGCGGCCCGCCCGCCAGCGTTTCGAGCTTCTGCAACTGCTGCGTGATGCCGCTTTGCGCGACATCGAGCCGCCGCGCGGCCGCGCGCACGCTGCCCGCCTCGGCGACGGCCACGAACATGCGCAACTGCGTTAGAGTCAAATCCACGCTCGGCGTCTCCGTCGGGTGATCTCGAAAAGTGATCATGATAAGCAAAACGCCTCTTTTTGCGAGCGTTTTGCGGCCGTACTATCGGTGGCACTAATCGGGAGACACCGCGTTCATGTTCAGACTCAGCTCACTTTTCCTGGCCGCGGCGCTCGTCGCGGCGGCACCGGTTCACGCGAAAGACGCCGACGCCCTGCGCCTCGGCATCGATCCCGGCTATCCGCCGATGGACGTGAAGACGCCCGATGGCCACGTCGCGGGCTTCGACGTCGATCTCGGCGATGAAATCTGCCGTCGCATCGCGATGCGCTGCCAATGGGTCGAGCTCGAATTCTCGGGGATGATTCCCGCGCTGCAGGCACGCAAGATCGACGGAATCATGTCGTCGATGGCGATCACCGACAAACGCATGAAGCAGATCGCGTTTTCCACCAAGCTCTTTCAGTTCCGCTCGCGCCTGATCGCGAAGCAGGGCACGCCGCTCACCGCGAGCGCGCAGGGCTTGCGCGGCAAGCGCGTCGGCGTGCAGAGCGGCAGCCAGTTCGAAACCTACGCGCTGAAGAACTGGCAGCCGGGCGGCGTCGAGGTGGTGTCGTATCAGAGCATGGAAGGCGTGCTCAACGACCTGACCGCGGGGCGTATCGACGCCGCGCTGCTCGGCTCGGTGGAAGCGGAGCACGGCTTCCTGAAGACGCCGCACGGGGCGGGCTTCGCGTTCGTCGGCGAGCCGCTTTCGATGGGCGATCACGGCGTCGGCATGGGCCTGCGCCAGGACGACACCGCGCTCAAGGCGAAGATCGACAAGGCCGTGAACGACATGCGCGCCGACGGCACGTATCAGAAGATCGCGCGCAAGTATTTCGACTTCGACGTGTACGGCGACTAAGGATTCTTCGATGCAAACGAAACGCCATTCACTCGTCTCGACGACGCTCGGCACGTCGCGCGAACTCGTCAGCTTTCATTTCGGCGACGCCGGGCGCGACGGCGAGACCGTCTACATACAGGCTTCGCTGCATGCCGACGAAACGCCCGCGATGCTCACCGCATGGACGCTCAAGAAGCGGCTCGCCGCGCTCGACGCCGAAGGCCGCGTGCGCGGTGAGATCGTGCTCGTGCCGGTGGCGAATCCGATCGGCCTGTCGCAGCACGTGCTCGGGCAGTTTCTCGGGCGCTTCGAGGCGAACAGCGGCCACAACTTCAACCGCAACTTTCCGATGCCGTCCGCTGCCGCGCTGATCGAGCGCGTGGGCGCGCGCTTCTCGTCCGCCGATGCCGCGCACAACGCGCGCCTTCTGCGCGGCGCGCTCGTCGAGCTGCTCGGCGAAATGACCGCGAAGAACGAGTTCGAATCGCTGCGGCTCACGCTGCTCACGCTGGCTTCGCGAGCCGATATCGTGCTCGACTTGCATTGCTCGCTCGAAGCGACGATGCACATCTACACGAGCCCCGCGAGCTGGCCCGCGATCGAGCCGCTCGCGCGCCATCTCGGCGCAAACGGCGTGCTGCTGGCGACGGATTCCGGCGGGCAGTCGTTCGACGAGGTTCATGCGCTGCTGTGGCACGAACTGCGCGAACGGCTCGGCGACGATACGCCGCTCGGCGCGCCGAATATCGCGGCGACGATCGAGCATCGCGGGCAGCGTGACGTCGATTACGAGACCGCCGCGCATGATGCCGATGCCATCGTCGATTATCTGATCGCGCGCGGCGTGATCGATGGCGACGAGAAGGACGCGCCGCCGCTCGCGCAAGCCGCGACGCCGCTCGCGGGCAGCCAGCAGTTGAGCGCGCCGGTGAGCGGGATCGTCGTGTATCGGGCGAAGGTGGGCGCGATTTTGAAAGCGGGCGATCCGGTGTTCGATATCGTCGATCCGATTACCGATGCAGTCACCACGGTCACCACGAGCAACGATGGCGTGTTTTACATGCGTCGCGCGATCCGATTCGTGTACGCGGGCGCGCCGATGGGACGGGTGACGGGGGAGAAGGCGGTGAGAAGCGGGGTGCTGATCGGGGCGTGAGACGCTTTTAGTCCGGCGAAGTCATGAATTCATACGGCTTCGCCCAGTCGGGTTTCTCCGATCGAAACAGAAGATGAAAGCCGCTGTTGAACGAGGCCGCCTTCAATCCGTACTGCGACGCCAGCAGAGACAACGATGTCGGCGTAAAGAACGAGACATGGCCGTTGCGAGGCATGCAGTACCACCATTTATCGATGCCTTCGGATGCAGTATTGTCGGGTACAAAGAGGGTGCTTACGAGCATGGCGCCATCGTCGTCGAGCAAGGCGGCAAGTGTCTGCATCAATTGACGAGGATCGACGCTGTGCTCGAATACTTCGAACGCGAAAACGACACGGAATTGTTCTTGCAGAACATTCGGGTCCGAGCTGCTGTGGAAGGGATCGTAAGAGCGCACGTCATGGAAATCGCGCAGGCGCAGTTGCTGTTCCAGCACGCCCGATCCTGAGCCATAGTCCAGAATTTTCATTTTCGCCAACGCGGAAAATTTCTCGGCGATGGTCCGGGCGTTCTCGTCCGGGCGGGCGAAGACGTAATCCGGATCTTGCCTTACGTAGTCGGCGTTATAGATATGTTCGCTGAATTGCGCCGATGTCCATTCGTCGAAAGCGGAGGTGAAGGTGAAGCCGCAATGCTCGCATCGATAGTAGTAAATGGGCACGCCCGAGTACGGATCGACTTTCTTTCCTGCGGCGTGGTCGGCGCCGCCGCGTGACAAGTCGACCACTCCGCACAGCGCACTTGGACCGTCGCAGCACTTGCATCGTGCAGCGGGAGAGACGGAAAACATTCCTTTAACCAAGGGTCGAACTCCGACATAAATTTCGATCATAGCACTTCGTATCACGAACGAAAATTTGACACACGGGACAGGCCTTTCAACACCGTAGTCCGTTGTTGTCGCACCCTTGAATCCGGCCCGCGACTCACGTACGCGACTCGCTTTAGAATGGCTTTTTCCTCAAGCAGGAGTCTCGCCATGCTGGACTTCGCACGCCACGCCCGCACGCCGACGCTCGATATCGCCTACGCCGATTCCGGTCCTGCCGATGGTCCCATCGTTCTCCTGATCCACGGCTGGCCCGATGCGGCGCGCGCATGGAACGCGGTCGCCGCGCGGCTCAACGAAGCCGGCTATCGCAGCATCGTCCCGGAGTTGCGCGGCGCGGGCGGCACGCGCTTCTTGCGCGATGACACCGTGCGCGACGGCTCGGGCGTCGCGCTCGCGAACGATGCCGTCGATCTCGCCGATGCGCTCGGCATCGCGCAATTCGATGTCGTCGGTCACGACTGGGGCGCGCGCGCCGCGTACACGATCTCCGCGCTGTTTCCGGATCGCGTGCGCCGCATGGCCGCGCTCGCGCTCGCCTATCAGCCGCGCGGCGTCTTCGAATTGCCGGATTTCTCGCAGGCGCGGCGCTTCTGGTATCAATGGTTCATGTCGCTCGATGGCGGCCCGGATGCCGTCGCCGCCGATCCCAAAGGCTTTGCGCGCATCCAGTGGGAAACATGGTCGCCGTCCGGCTGGTTCGACGAAGCCGAATTTGCGGCGACCGCGCGCGCCTTCGAAAATCCCGACTGGGTGCCGATCACACTGAACGCATACCGACGTCGCTGGCGCGGCGACCAGCCGTCCGATCCGGCGCTCGCCGAACTGTATGCGCGGCTCGCGACGATCGAACGCATCGGCGTGCCCGCGTTGATGATCCAGGGCGGCGCGGATTCCTGCGACGAACCGGCGAGCTCGGAAGGGCAGGACAAGTATTTTCCGGCGGGATACCGGCGCGTGGTCATCGACGGCGCGGGGCATTTTCCGCTGCGCGAGGCGCCGGACGCCGTCGCGGATGCCGTCATCGCGCATCTGAAGTGAGCCGCCGATCAGGCGAGCGTCTTGCGCACCGAAGCGGACACCTCTGACACGTTTGGCGACAAACACTGTATGCGTGTACAGTACTGTTCGCTATGGCGGCCACGCACTTCCGAACACTCGTGCAAGCTCGCCCAAGGCTTTCAGAGAGCCGCCTAACCTATTGAACCGGTTGAAAAATTGGCATCGAACAACGCAATCCGCATTCGCGGCGCACGTCAGCACAACCTCAAGAATCTCGATCTCGACCTGCACACCGGCCAGATGACGGTCGTGACGGGGCCATCCGGTTCGGGCAAGTCGAGCCTCGTGTTCGATACGCTCTACGCGGAAGGCCAGCGCCGCTACGTCGAGACCTTCAGCGCGTATGCGCGCCAGTTTCTCGACCGGATGGACCGCCCGCAGGTCGATCGCGTGGACGGCGTGCCGCCCGCCATCGCCATCGACCAGACGAATCCGGTGCGCAGCTCGCGTTCGACAGTCGGCACGATGACCGAGCTGAACGATCACCTGAAGCTGTTCTACGCGCGCGCCGCCGAGCTCTTCGACAAGAAGACGTCGCAGCGCGTGCGCCACGACACGCCCGAAACGATCTACGCGGAGCTGCTCGAACGCACGCGCGCCGACGATCCGCGTCTCGCGATCACGTTTCCCGTCGAACTGCCCGATACCG
Source organism: Caballeronia sp. S22 (assembly GCF_964261745.1). Taxonomy (NCBI): domain Bacteria; kingdom Pseudomonadati; phylum Pseudomonadota; class Betaproteobacteria; order Burkholderiales; family Burkholderiaceae; genus Caballeronia; species Caballeronia sp. S22. The sequence goes on from NZ_OZ180036.1 coordinate 413,393, forward strand.
CGAGCGACGAGGAAGTCGCGCAATGGCTATCCGCGAGCGGCTATACGCGCGTGCAGGCCAAGCGCCATATCCAGACGGAATCCGGCGCGCGGCAGATGCTCGATGTCGTCGCGGATCGCTTTCGCCTGCAGAACACGGAGCGCTCGCGTGCGCTGGAGGCGATCGAAAGCGCGTTGCTGCGCGGCACCGGCCGCGTCGATGTCTACGTGCTGAAGGAGGACGCGGAGCCGGAAATCTGGCGCTTCTCCACCGGTCTGCACAGCCCGGAAAGCGATCTGCGCTACGCGGACCCGCAGCCGGCGCTGTTCTCGTTCAATTCGGCCTACGGCGCGTGCGAAACGTGCCGCGGGTTCGGCCGCGTGATCGGCGTCGATTACGGGCTCGTGATCCCGGACGACAAGAAGACGCTGCGCGAAGGCGCGGTCAAGACGTTGCAGACGCCCGCGTGGAAAGAGAACCAGGACGATCTCGTGAAGTACGGCACGAAGGCGGGCATCCGGCTCGGCGTGCCCTGGAAGGATCTCACGCAGGAAGAGCGCGACTGGGTCATCAAGGGCTCGCCCGACTGGACCGGCAAGTGGCAGAACCAGTGGTACGGCGTGCAGCGCTTCTTCGACTATCTGGAGTCGAAGGCGTACAAGATGCATATCCGCGTGCTGCTGTCGAAATATCGCAGCTATACGACGTGCCCGGTTTGCGCCGGCGCGCGCCTGAAAACCGAGTCGCTGCTGTGGCGTCTCGGCACGAAGGAGCAGGCCGACGCGGTGTTGCCGCCGTCGAATCGCTTGATGCCGGAAGGCGTCGATTGGACGCGCGCGCAACTCGAAGCGCTGCCGGGTCTCACGGTCCACGATCTGATGCTGATGCCGATCGAGCGCATCCGCCGCTTCTTCGATTCGCTGACGCTGCCTTCGACCTTGCTCGACGAAGCGCTCAAGCTGCTGCACGCGGAAGTGCGCACGCGTCTGAAATATCTCTGCGATGTCGGCCTCGGTTATCTGACGCTCGATCGCCAGAGCCGCACGCTGTCCGGTGGCGAAGTGCAGCGCATCAACCTGACGACCGCGCTCGGCACGTCGCTCGTGAACACGCTCTTCGTGCTCGATGAACCGAGCATCGGCCTGCATCCGCGCGATCTGAACCGCATCGTCGAGGCGATGCACCGGCTGCGCGACGCGGGCAATACGCTCGTCGTCGTGGAGCATGATCCCTCAGTGATGCTCGCGGCGGATCGTCTCATCGACATGGGACCGGGACCGGGCGAGCGCGGCGGGCAGATCGTCTACGACGGCGCACCCGACGACATTCAAGGCACCGACACCCTGACCGGCGCGTATCTCGGCGGCCGCAAACATGTCGCGCATGCGTCGAACTGGAACCGGCGCGTCGTCGATGCGAACACGCCGCGTCTCACGCTCGAAGGCGCGAGCGATCACAACCTGCAGGACGTGACGGTCGATATTCCGCTGCAACGTCTCGTCTGCGTGACAGGCGTTTCCGGCTCGGGCAAATCGACGTTGATTCAGGACGTGCTCGCGCCCGCACTGATGCGCCATTTCGGCAAGGCGACGGAAACGCCCGGCGCGTTTCGCGCATTGAAGGGCGCGGAGGATCTGAGCGATGTCGTGTTCGTCGACCAGTCGCCGATCGGGCGCACGGCGCGCTCGAATCCGGCGAGCTATGTCGGCGCGTTCGATGAAATCCGCAAGCTCTACGCGAAGGCGCCGCTCGCTTTGCAGCGCGGTTATAGCGCGAGCATGTTCAGCTTCAACTCGGGCGACGGACGCTGCCCGACATGCGGCGGCTCGGGCTTCGAGCACGTGGAAATGCAGTTCCTGAGCGACGTTTATCTGCGCTGCCCGGATTGCGACGGAAGGCGTTATCGCGCTGAAGTTCTCGAAGTGAAGATCGAGCGCGGCGATCGTCAATTGAGCGTCGCCGATGTGCTCGAACTGACGGTCAGCGAAGCCGTCGCGCTCTTCGCAAACGACAAGGAAGTGCTGCGCGTGCTGCAGCCGATCGTCGATGTGGGTCTCGAATACGTGAAGCTCGGCCAGCCCGTGCCGACGCTTTCAGGCGGCGAGGCGCAGCGTCTGAAGCTCGCGGGTTTCCTCGCTGAAACATCGCAAGCCAAAACAAGCGAAAGCCGCCTTTTCATGTTCGACGAGCCGACCACCGGTCTGCATTTCGACGACATCGCCAAGCTGATGCAGGCGCTGCGCCGACTGCTGGAGCGCGGGCATTCGCTGATCGTCATCGAACATAACCTCGATGTGATTCGCGCGGCCGACTGGATCATCGATCTCGGTCCCGAAGGCGGGGATGGCGGCGGACAGGTCGTGTGCGTCGGCACGCCCGATGACGTGGCCGCTTGCGAGCAGTCGCATACGGGCCGCGCATTGATCGAATACGAAGAAGCGATGGCGCCCGGCGCGGCGGAAAAGCGCGCGGGCGTGCCGCTGCAACTCGCGGCGGAAGTCGCGAGCGCGCGGCGCGCATTGCAGGGCGAGGACGTCGTGCGCATCGTCAACGCGCGCGAGCACAATCTGAAGTCGCTCGATGTCGATATCCCGCATAACAAGTTCAACGTCGTGACGGGCGTGTCCGGCTCGGGCAAATCGACGCTCGCGTTCGACATCCTCTTTCACGAAGGCCAGCGGCGTTACCTCGAATCGCTGAATGCGTATGCGCGTTCCATCGTGCAGCCCGCGGGCCGTCCCGAAGTCGATGCCGTCTACGGCATTCCGCCGACCGTCGCGATCGAGCAGCGTCTGTCGCGCGGCGGGCGCAAGTCCACGGTGGCGACGACATCGGAAGTCTGGCACTTCCTGCGTCTCCTGTACGTGAAGCTCGGCATCCAGCATTGCATCCACGACGGCACGCCGGTGCAGTCGCAAAGCTCGGAATCGATCGCCGCGCAGATCATGCGCGATTTCAAGGGGCAGCATGTCGGGCTGCTCGCGCCGCTCGTCGTGAACCGCAAAGGCGTGTACACCGATCTCGCGAAATGGGCGAAGGCGCGCGGCAACACGCATCTGCGCGTGGACGGCGAATTCCTGCCGGTGAGTCCGTGGCCGAAGCTCGATCGATTCCGCGAACATACGATCGAATTGCCGGTGGCGGATCTCGTCGTATCGGCGGACAACGAGGCCGATCTGCGCCGCCTGCTCGACGAAACGTTGGAGATCGGCAAGGGCGTGATGCATCTGTGCGCGCCGCTCGACGATCTGCATGGCTCGTGGCAGGACGGCGCGCGTCGCGGCAAAGAAGAAACCCGCGTGTTCTCGACGAAGCGCGCGTGCCCTGTGTGCGGCACGAGCTATCCCGAACTCGATCCGCGCATGTTCTCGTACAACAGCAAGCACGGCTGGTGCAATACATGCGTCGGCACGGGCGTGAAGCTCACGCGCGAACAGCGCGCCGCATTCGATGACACCTTGTTCGCGCAGGACGATCGCGGGCGCGAGCAGAGCATCGGCTCGGTGGATCAGGAACCGGACGATATCGTCGATCAGCCGTGCCCGGACTGCGAAGGCACGCGTCTGAACGAGGTCGCGCGCGCCGTGACCTTCGGCGATTATCCGATCACGGAAGTCGGACGCTGGACCGTGAGCGATACGCGCGAGTGGATCGCCGCGTTGAAGCTGACAGGCCGCGATGCGGATATCGCGCGCGACGTGATCAGCGAAATCGAAGGCCGTCTGCAGTTTCTCGAAGAAGTCGGGCTCGGCTATCTGAGCCTCGATCGCGCCGCGCCGACTCTTTCCGGCGGCGAAGCGCAACGCATTCGCCTCGCCGCGCAGCTCGGCAGCAATCTGCAAGGCGTGTGCTATGTGCTCGATGAGCCGACCATCGGTCTGCATCCGCGCGACAACCTCATCCTGCTTTCAGCGCTGAAGAAGCTGAACGACAAGGGCAATACGCTCGTCGTCGTCGAGCATGACGAGGACACGATTCGCCGCGCGGATCACATCATCGATATCGGGCCGGGCGCGGGCAAGCGCGGCGGCACGGTGGTCGCGCAAGGCACCGTGACGGATCTCGCGGCGCACGAGGCGTCGCTGACGGGCCAGTTCCTCGCGAACCCGATCGTGCATCCGTTGCAGCCGCGCCGCGAAGTGCGTGCCGGGACCGCGAAGCGTCCGGCGACGCCCGAACAATGGCTCACGGTCGAAGGCGCGACGCTGCACAACCTGCGCAACGTGACGGCGAGCATGCCGCTGAATCGCCTCGTCGCGATCACGGGCGTGTCGGGCTCGGGCAAGTCGACGCTCGCGCGCGACGTGCTGATGACCAATCTGCTCGATGCGGTCGGCCGCTCGGTGCTGTCGTCGCCCGCGGTGCGGCGCGCGCGCAAGGCGGCGCAGTCCGATGCACCCGTCACGCGATCGCGCGCCAGCGTGCTCGCGCGCGAGGCGCCGCGTCCGAAGTTCGATGTCGCGCACGCGTGGCAGGGTTGCCGTGGCGTGACCGGTTTCGAGGCGATCGACCGCGTGCTTGAAGTCGATCAGACGCCGATCGGCAAGACGCCGCGCTCGTGTCCGGCGACCTACATCGGCATGTGGGACACGATCCGCAAGCTGTTCGCCGATACGCTCGAAGCCCGCGCGCGCGGCTATACGCCGTCGCGCTTCTCGTTCAACACGGGCGAAGGGCGCTGCCCGGCGTGCGAAGGCCAGGGCGTGCGCACCATCGCAATGAGCTTCCTGCCCGACGTGAAGGTGCCGTGCGACGTCTGCCACGGACAGCGCTTCAATCCGGAGACGCTCGCGGTGACCTGGCGCGGCAAGAACATCGGCGAAGTGCTGACGATGGAGATCGACGAGGCCGTCGAATTCTTCGCGTCGATGCAGAGCATCGCGCATCCGTTGCAATTGCTGCGCGATGTCGGCCTCGGTTATCTGACGCTCGGCCAGCCTTCGCCGACGCTGTCGGGCGGCGAGGCGCAACGCATCAAGCTCGTCACCGAGTTGTCGAAAGTGCGCGACGACATCACGCGGCGCGGCCAGAAGCCGCCGCATACGCTTTACGTGCTGGATGAACCGACCGTCGGGCTTCACATGGCGGACGTCGCGAAGCTGATCCGCGTGCTGCATCGGCTGGTGGATGGCGGGCATAGCGTGATCGTCATCGAGCACGATCTCGATGTGATCGCCGAAGCCGACTGGGTGCTCGATCTCGGGCCGGAAGGCGGCGTGAATGGCGGCACGATCGTCGCGGCGGCGGACCCGGACACGCTCGCGACGCATCCGCGCAGCCACACGGGCGCGGCGCTGCGGCCGGTTCTGGGACGCACACGCGAGGCCGAGAATGCTGCGTGATCTCGATACGCTGATCGCATCGATGCAACCCGAGCTTCAAGCGGGCGTCTACGTGTTCGCCTCGTTGCCGCACGATGCGGTGACGAGCGGCGGGGGCATCGTCGCGACGTTTCGCGAGCGCGAAGGATTGACGGTCGTGATGGAGGAGCGCGCGGCGCAGGCGGCGGGCATCGCGCCGCTGTTTCGCGCGGCGTGGATCACGCTGACCGTGCATTCGGATCTGAACGCGGTCGGTCTGACGGCGGCATTCGCGCGTGCGCTCGGCGACGCGAATATCAGTTGCAATGTGATCGCAGCGGCGTACCACGATCACATCTTCGTTCCCGTCGATGATGGCGAGCGGGCCGTCGATGTCCTGCGGGATTTGCAGCGCACTGCTGGTAAGCTTTCGGCCTCACCAAAACCATGAAATCGACATAGATGGAAACGCAGGACAAAGCCGTCGCGCTGAAAAGAATGAAATGGTTCGCCGCCGCGTTGCTCGTCGCGGCGGGTTGCCTGTTCGCGCTCGCGAAAAGCCAGCACGATGCGGGCGTATGGGCATGGGTATCGTCGTTCGCGGAAGCCGCGATGGTCGGCGCGCTCGCGGACTGGTTCGCGGTCGTCGCGTTGTTTCGCCATCCGCTCGGCGTGCCAATTCCGCACACGGCGATCCTGCCGGCGAACAAGGCGCGCGTCGCGGACAACCTGGCCGTATTCGTGCGGGACCGTTTTCTCGGCACCGATGCGCTCGTCGCGCGGGTGAACGCGTTCGATCCGGCGAGCCGTCTGTCGACGTGGCTCGCGGAGCCGAAGAATTCGGAGCTGCTCGGCAAGAAGGCGGTGACGGCGGTCGGCCAGTTGCTGTCTTTCGTCGACGATGAACGCGTCAAGACGATGCTCTACGACACGCTGCGCCGTCGCGCCGATTCATTCGATCTCGCGAGCGCGGCGGGCAGCGTGCTGTCGACGCTGACCTCCGACCGTCGGCATCAACTGTTGCTCGATGAAGGTCTGAAGCAGATGGCCGCGTGGCTCGACAAGCCCGAGGTGCAGGAGATGCTGGCGACGCGCATCGTCGCGGTGGCGGGCGAAGAGTATCCGAAGCTCATCGGCATGCTGGGTTTCGTCGGACTGAACGCGGAGGATCTCGGCAACAAGTTCGCGGCGGGTCTGGTGCGCGGCGCGAATCAATGGCTGCACGACGTGAGCAGCGATCCGGAGCACGAGCGCCGCAAGGCTTTCGATGCGGCCGTGGAGCGATTCGTCGGGCGGCTGAAGACGGATCCTTCGTTCAAGGCGCGCATCGACGAGCACAAGCGTGAATGGCTCGAGCGGCCTGAACTGCGCGGTTATGTGAACGGGCTGTGGGACGAGTTCATCGCGTGGCTCGATGCGGATATCAAGCGGCCGGATTCGGCGCTGCACGCGAAGGTCGTGGCGATGGCGGGAGGGTTTGCCGAAGCGCTCGGCAGTGATCCGGCGTTGCGCGATTCGATCAACGAGCATATGCGCGATGCGTTGAAGGCGCTGGCGCCGGAGTTGCGGGATGGGATCGCGAAGCATATTGCCGCGACGGTCAAGCAGTGGGATGACGCGACTCTTGTGAGGGACGTCGAGCTCAATATCGGGCGGGATTTGCAGTTTATTCGGGTGAATGGGACGCTGGTGGGGGGAGCGGTGGGGATTTTGATTCACGCCGTGATGGTTTGGGTGGGGTGACGGGTTTGGTTTTGGGTTCGCCGGATCCCGTTATCGCGGTGGTCTATTAGCACTGCCCCCGTGCGGGGCGGCAGTCACTTTCTTTGCTGCTGCAAAGAAAGTAACCAAAGAAAGCAGCTCGTTTAAGCCCGCGGTCACACGCAGTTTGGCCATGCTTGCCAGCCGCATGTGGCACTCGCCTAAGTGTCGCCCTCACAGGCCCAATCGGGCTTGGCTCGCGCACGGTCTGCCGCATCGCATCGCTTGCGTTATTGGTTCAGCACCAAATGGCTCCGGCCCGCTTCGCTGCCGATGGGTCAATCGGGTCCGCGCGTGCTTTCGTGCTGACATCGCCATCAATGCACTGCACATGTCGTCCGTTGGTTTCCCTCGCATACCCAACGGCAGCGCGTAGCGCTGTGCCGGATGTATGATTGCTGAACCCAAAAAGTTAGAAAACTAGTTCGGCGGATCGTGCGCGATCCAAGCCCGATTGGGCCTTTGGGGGCGACACTTAAGGCGAGTGCCACGTGCGGCTGGCAAGCATGGCCAAACTGCGTGTGACCGCGGGCGGTGAGAAGCTGCTTTCTTTGGTTACTTTCTTTGCAGCAGCAAAGAAAGTGACCCCCGCCCCGGGGAGGGGCAGTGCCAATAGACCACCACGAAACCAGGATTCCACGACCAAGCGCAAAGAGGACAAACAAGCAACCCCCCACCGCCGAGCGAAAGCGCAAAAAAACCAATGCCCAACGCCAACACCGACCTGATCGAACGCTTCTACACAGCGTTCCAGAACCGCGATGCCGAAGCGATGTCCGCCTGCTACGCCCCCGGCATCCAGTTCCAGGACCCCGCCTTCGGCGTGCTGCGGGGCAAGGAAGCCGGCGATATGTGGCGCATGCTCCTCGGCCGCGCCGCCGACTTCACGCTCACCTACGACAACATCGCATCGACCGGCCAGACGGCAAGCGCGAAAGCCATCGCGCGCTACACGTATTCGGCGACGGGCCACAGCGTCGTCAACGAAATCGACTCGCGCTTCGCGATCCGCGACGGCTTCATCGTCGAACAAACCGATGTCTTCGATCTCTGGCGCTGGAGCCGTCAGGCGCTCGGCGTGAGCGGCTGGCTATTCGGCTGGACGCCGCAGATGCAGCGCGCGATCCAGGGGAAGGCGCGCAAGGCGCTCAGGGACTATCGTCAAAAGGCATCGACGCCATGACCCGGATCGACCGCCCCGACGCAAGCAATCTCGAAGACGAATGGCTCGAAGCCGATGCCAACGGCGGCTTTGCATCCGGCACCGTCGGCACGATGCGCACGCGGCGCTATCACGCGCTGCTACTCGCCGCGACGCAGCCGCCCGCGGGCCGCGTCGTGCTCGTCAACGGCATCGAAGCATGGCTCGAACTGGACGGCAAACGCTTCCCGCTGACGATGCAACGCTACGCGCCCGATGTGCTCTATCCCGACGCATCCGCGAGCCTGTCGTCCTTCGATACCGAACCCTGGCCGACATGGCGATACGCGATCGGCAACGACACGATCATCGTCGCGGAAATATTCGTCGCGAAGGAAAGCCGCGAAACCGTGCTGCGCTGGCGTCTCGAAGGGGCATCGATAGCGGCGAAACTCGAAGTGCGTCCGCTACTTTCCGGCCGCGATTATCACGCGCTGCATCACGAGAATCCGGCGCTGTCATTCGATGCCACGCTCGAAGGCGAGCGCGTGCAATGGCAGCCGTATGGCGATCTGCCCGCGATCTGCGTAACGTCGAACGGCGCCTACGAGCACGCGCCCGACTGGTATCGCAATTTCTGCTATGCGCGCGAGCGAGAACGCGGACTCGATTTCACCGAAGACCTCGCCACGCCCGGCGTGTTCACCTTCTCCTTCGATTTCACGCGCAGCGAAGCCGTGATGATCCTGCACGCGCACGTGGGCCACGACAAGCCGTTCGAAGACAGCGCACTCGCGCATGCGTCGCGTCTGGCATCGCGGGAGACGGCGCGCCGCGCGGCGTTCGGCTCGCGGCTCGCACGCTCGGCCGATGCGTATGTCGTGAATCGCAACGTCGGGCGCACGATCATCGCGGGCTTTCCATGGTTCACCGACTGGGGCCGCGACACCTTCATCTCGATGCGCGGCCTCCTGCTCGCATCCGGCCGGCATCGGGAAGCGGAATCGATCCTGCTCGAATGGGCCGACACGATCTCCGAAGGCATGGTGCCGAACCGCTTCCCGGACAGCGGCGGTCTGCCGGAGTACAACTCGGTCGATGCATCGCTGTGGTTCGTCGTCGCCGTGCACGACTTTCTGGCGACCGGCTACGCCCACGCCGCCACGACGAGCCGTCTGCAGAGCGCCGCCGATGCGATCCTTCAGGGCTATTCGTCCGGCACGCGCTTCAACATCGCCGCCGATACGGACGGCCTGCTGCGCGCGGGCACGCCCGGCGTGCAACTCACGTGGATGGACGCGAAGGCGGGCGACTGGGTCGTGACGCCGCGCATCGGCAAGCCGGTCGAGGTGCAGGCGCTGTGGATCAACGCGCTCTCTATCGCCAGTGCGTGGAATCCGCACTGGCAGGCGTTGCGCGATCAGGCGCTGGTGTCGTTCGCCGCGCGTTTCGTCGATCCCGGCACGCATACGCTCTTCGATGTCGTCGACGTCGATCACGAGCCTGGCAAGGTCGATCGCTCGATTCGTCCGAATCAGATCTTCGCGGTCGGCGGGCTGCCGTTTCCGCTCGTCGATGGCGATATCGCCCGCGCGGTCGTCGCGCAAGTCGAGACGGAGCTTCTCACGCCGCTCGGCCTGCGCACGCTCGCGCCGTCCGATCCGGCCTACAAGGCGCTCTATGCGGGCGGTGTGCTGGAGCGCGACGGCGCGTATCACCAGGGTACGGTGTGGCCATGGCTGATCGGTCCGTTCGTGGAAGCGTGGGTGCGCATGCACGGCGTGGCGGGCGCGCGCGAGCGCTTTCTCGCGCCGCTTTACGCGCATCTGGACCATTACGGCCTCGATCACATCAGCGAAGTCGCCGATGGCGACGCGCCTCACGCGCCCGGCGGCACGCCGTTCCAGGCGTGGTCGCTCGCGGAACTCCTGCGTATCGAAAAACTGCTCGGCGCACCGTAGGCGCACGGCGCGCGTGCCGCCATCGAAACGCGCTAAATTACGTGTCTTGCCCGCAGTTTTGCACGCCGCCAACGAGGAGAGCCCCATGCCGAAATCGCGCCCCGTCAACCAGCTCGATACCGTCGAGGGCTCCAGGCTCCATTCGAAGGATTGCTCGCGCTGGCAGCGCTGGGGGCCGTATCTGAGCGAGCGCCAGTGGGGCACGGTGCGCGAGGACTACAGCGAATTCGGCACCGCGTGGGAGTACTTTCCGCACGATCATGCGCGCAGCCGCACGTATCGCTGGGGCGAGGACGGTCTCGCCGGCTTCGGCGACGACAAGCTCAACTGGTGCGTCTCGCTCGCGCTCTGGAACGGCTGCGATCCGATCATCAAGGAGCGGCTCTTCGGTCTGACGAACCAGGAGGGCAATCACGGCGAGGACGTGAAGGAACTGTACTTCTACATCGACGGCACGCCGACACATTCCTACATGCGCATGCTCTACAAGTATCCGCATGCGGCGTTTCCGTACGCCGATCTCGTCGATGAAAACGCGCGGCGCGGCGCCGACATGCCCGAGTACGAAGTGCTCGATACCGGCGTCTTCGACGACGAGCGCTACTTCGACGTGCAGGTGGAATACGCGAAGCACACCGCCGACGACATCGTGATGCGCGTGACGATCGAGAATCGCGGCGACGTGTGGGCCACGCTCGACGCGCTGCCGCAGATCTGGGCGCGCAATACGTGGTCGTGGAAGCCGGCGCCGGTGAAGCCGTCGCTGAAAGTGGAGACGGTGCAGGGCGAGGGCACCTACGTGCTCGCGCAACAGGGCAATCACGAGCCGATGGTCGTCACCGCATGGTCGCCGGATGCCGGCGGCATCGAATGGCTCTTCTGCGAAAACGAGACCAACGTCAGGCGTCTCTTTCACATGGAAGGCGCGGGACCGTTCAAGGACGGCTTCAACGACTACATCCTGCAAGGCGACGAAAACGCCGTTCGCCGCGACGAGGGCACGCGCGCCGCGGCGCACGCGCATCTGAAACTGGAGCCGCACGGCAAGGCCGTGGTGTACATGCGCTGGCGGCCCGAGTCCGCGCCGGACGCCGTGCCGCTCGACGTCGACGGGCTCTTCGAGCGCCGCATCGCGGAAGCGGACGAGTTCTACGGCGCGCTGCAACACGATATCGCGGATGCCGATCAGCGGCTCGTGCAGCGCCAGGCGCTCGCGGGCATGCTGTGGTCGAAGCAGTACTACCAGTTCGACGTGCAGCGCTGGCTCGATGGCGATCCGCTGCAACCGAACCCGCCGAAGCAGCGGCGCTCGGGGCGCAACGTCGACTGGCGGCATCTGTGCAACGCGGACATCGTGTCGATGCCGGACAAGTGGGAGTACCCGTGGTACGCGTCGTGGGATCTCGCTTTTCATGCCGCCGCGTTCGCGCTGATCGATCCGGAATTCGCGAAACGCCAGTTGCTTTTGCTCGTGAAGGACCGCTATCAGCATCCGAACGGCCAGTTGCCCGCCTACGAATGGGCTTTCAGCGATGCGAATCCGCCCGTGCATGCATGGGCGACGTGGCGCGTCTACGAGATCGACCGTGCGATCACCGGAAAGGGCGACCGCGACTTCCTGGAGCTCGTGTTCCACAAGCTGCTGCTGAACTTCTCCTGGTGGGTCAACCGCAAGGACGCCGACGGCAAGAACGTCTTCCAGGGCGGCTTCCTCGGGCTGGACAACGTGGGCATTTTCGATCGCTCGTCGCCGCTGCCGACGGGCGGCCACATCGATCAGGCCGACGGCACCGCGTGGATGGCCGCGTACGCGCTCGACCTGATGCGCATCGCGCTGGAGCTCGCGTATGCGAACAAGGTGTTCGTCGATATCGCCGTGAAGTTCTTCGAGCACTTCCTGTATATCGCGGAGGCGGTGAGCTGCGAGGACAATTGCGACACCGGTCTCTGGGATAGCGAGGACGAGTTCTTCTATGACAAGCTGCGCTTGCCCGACGGCTCGAACGTGCCGATGCGCATCCGCTCGATCGTCGGACTGATCCCGCTTTTCGCCGTGCACGTGCTGGAGCCGAAAGTGTATCGCTCGCTGCCGGAGTTGCGCGAGCGCCTGCACTGGTTCCTCGAGCATCGCACCGACCTCGCGCGACTCGTGTCGCGCTGGAACGTCGCGGGGCAGGGCAACAGCGTGCTGCTGTCGCTGCTGCGCGGGCATCGCATGAAGGCGTTGCTCCGGCGCATGCTCGACGAAACCGAATTTCTCTCCGATCACGGCGTGCGCGCGCTCTCACGCGTGCATCTCGATAATCCGTTCGTCTTCTATCACAACAGCGAGAGCTTCAGCATCCGCTATCTGCCGGCGGAATCGGACTCGCGCGTGTTCGGCGGCAATTCGAACTGGCGCGGACCGGTGTGGATGCCGGTGAACTATCTGCTGATCGAATCGATCCACGAGTTTCATCGCTATTACGGCGACGATTTCCGCGTCGAATATCCGACTGGCTCGGGGCAGAAGTTCTCGCTCGCGCAGATCGCCGACGAACTCGCGCGCCGCGTGACGACGCTCTTTCTGCTCGACAAGAACGGCGAACGTCCGGTGATGGCCGCGTATCCGCTGCTTCAGGCCGATCCGCGCTCACGCGATCTCGTTCTGTTTCACGAGTATTTCCACGGCGACAATGGGCGCGGCGTGGGCGCATCGCATCAGACGGGCTGGAGCGGACTGGTCGCGCTGCTGTTGCAGCCGCATGCGACGGGACCGTCCGGCGTCGTGCCGCTCGCCGGCGAAGCCGATGCCGATATTCAGGAGTTCGCCGGGGCTAAATAGTAAAGAGCGCGCCGCCCGGTTTCGGCGTTTTCGGAAAAGTCAATCGTGAAACGCCGAAACCGATATTCGGAATAATCTGGTGTTGCCCCTCTCCTCGACTGCGTAGATTTGTGCACTTACAGATCGATGACAGTTCGGAGGACAGAATGAATCACTCCCTCGGGGCGTATTCGCTGAGCGGCTATCAGTTAGGCATGGGAAGCCGCAATACCCATGTCGAACACGAGTATTGTCCGCCGCTCACCCTGGTCATGCTGGTGTTCGCCGCCGCCATGCTGGGCGGCGCATGGTTCAGCGACAAATTCGACAGCTTCGCCGCCGGATGGATCGCGTGGGTCGCGATCCTCGCCATGCTGGGCGGATTCATCGATCGCCGGTTCAGCGGCGCAGCCGCACTCGAACGCCGCATCCGCCAGCGAGAGAAGGCGCGTCTCTACGCGCTTTGCAACATGTCGGCGGCGAGCAGCTTCAGGCAGCAATGGCCTGACTGGACGATGTCAACAACACGGGAATGGACTTCGACGTCGGCGTACCGGCGCCATCCGCAACCGATGACAACGGCACGAGCGGGTTGGTCTCCGGATAGTACGCACCGAGGCAGCCGCGCGGAATGTCGTATTCAACGAGCTTGAAGCCGTTCACACGGCGCTCCACGCCGTCGTCCCACACGCTCGTGATATCCACGAGCTCGCCCGGCTCGAAGCCGAGCATATCGATATCGTCGCGGTTGGCGAACAGCACGTGCCGTTGTCCGTAGACGCCGCGATACCGGTCGTCGAGGCCGTAGATTGTCGTGTTGTACTGATCGTGCGAGCGCGTGGTCATGAGCGTCATCAGGCGTTCGCCGTACAGCGCGCGCGCACGGTGAATCGGTGTATCGAACGCGATCTCGTGCACGATGAACTGCGCCTTGCCGCTCGGCGTCTTCCACACGCGGTCCCGCGAGGCCACGCCCAGATGAAAGCCGCCGGGCTGCTTCAGACGTTCGTTGTAGCGTTCGAAGCCATCGAGCACTTTCTCGATGCCGTCGCGGATCAATGCATAGTCGCCGGCATGCGCCCGCCAGTCGACCTTCGATGAACCGAGCGTCGCATGCGCCATGCGCGCGACGATCGCCACTTCGGACAGCAGATTCTGCGAGGCCGGCTTGTTCATGCCGTACGAGATGTGCACCATGCTCATCGAATCCTCGACGCTCACGCCTTGCGGCACGCCGTTCTGAAGATCGATTTCGGTGCGGCCGAGCGTCGGCAGAATGAGCGCGTCGCGGCCGTGCACGAGATGGCTGCGGTTGAGCTTGGTCGTGATGTGCACGGTGAGATCGCACGAGCGCATCGCTTCCCAGGTGCGCGGCGTGTCGGGCGTCGCGATGGAGAAATTGCCGCCCAGTCCGATGAACACCTTCACCTTGCCTTCGAGCATCGCGTGAATAGTCTCGACGACGTCGTAGCCGTGCTCGCGCGGCGGCTCGAAATCGTAGGCGGCGCCGAGCCGGTCCAGAAATTCCTGCGTCGGCTTCTCCTCGATGCCCACGGTGCGATCGCCCTGCACGTTCGAATGGCCGCGCACCGGGCACAGCCCCGCGCCGCGCCGGCCGATATTGCCGCGCATCATCATCAGGTTCGAGAGCAGTTGAATCGTCGGCACGGAGTTCTTGTGCTGCGTGAGGCCCATGCCCCACGTCGAGATGACGGCGCGGCCTTTCGCGTAGATATCGGCGAGTTTGAGCACGTCGTCCATCTCCACGCCGGATTCTGCGATGATCGCGTCCCAGCTTTCGGCGCGCAGGTCGTCGGCGAAAGCGTCGAAGCCGACCGTGTGCTGCGCGATGAAATCGACATCGAGCACGCGCTCGCCGCCGTTCGCGCACGCCTCGTCGTCCAGTTCGATCACGCGTTTCGCAACGCCCTTGATGAGCGCAAAGTCGCCGCTGACTTTCGGGCGAATGAACACCGAGCTGATCTTCACGCCCTTCGGCGAAAGCATGTCGAGCGTGTGCTGCGGGCTTGCGAAGCGTTCGAGGCCGCGTTCTTTCAGCGGGTTGATCGACACGATGGTCGCGCCGCGTTTCGCGCAGTCGCGCAACTCGCCGAGCATGCGCGGATGATTCGTCGCCGGATTCTGGCCGAAGAGCAGGAGCGTGTCGGCGTGCTCGAAGTCGTCGAGCGTGACCGTGCCCTTGCCGATGCCTACGGTATGCGGCAAGCCGCGGCTCGTCGCTTCGTGGCACATGTTCGAGCAATCGGGGAAATTGTTGGTGCCGTACATGCGCACGAACAGTTGATACAGAAACGCGGCTTCATTGCTCGCGCGGCCTGACGTGTAGAAGGCGGCGCGGTCCGGATTGTCGAGCTTTTTCAGATGCGCGGCGATCAGTTCGAACGCGTGGTCCCATTCGATCGGCACGTAACGATCGCGCTTCGCATCGTAGACGAGGGGGTCCGTGAGCCGGCCGTGCTGCTCCAGTTCGTAGTCGGTTTGCGTCATCAACGAGGTGACCGTGTGCTCTTCGAAGAACGCCGGCGTCACGCGCTTGCTGGTCGCTTCGGCGGCGACGGCCTTGACGCCGTTCTCGCAGAATTCGAAGGTCGAGCCGTGCTCGCGGTCCGGCCACGCACAGCCGGGGCAGTCGAAACCGTCGGGCTGATTCTGCTTGAAGAGCGTCCGATAATTCCCGCCCGCCACCTTCTCCTTGACGAGATTGATGGCGACCTGCTTCAGCGCGCCCCAGCCCGCGGCGGGGTGCGTGTACGGTTCGATGCGTGGTTCCGGCTTCTTCATGGCGTTTGTCTTCGATAAAGCATGCGATGGGACCAAGATTACTGTGTCCCGAATCGAACGCGGCGCACAGAAAATATGAAATCGGAGGAGTACAGTTGCGACGTTTTGACATAGACTGCAATCACGTCGAAACGAAAGGGGCCAGCGCGTTGAAGCTCTACGAAAAGCTCGCCGATGAAATCGAGGAATCCGTGCGCCGCGGCGTGTTCGCGCCGGGCGAGAAGATCGCGTCCGTGCGGCAGGCGAGCCAGCAGCATGGCGTGAGCATCAAGACCGTGCTGCACGCCTACGCGATCCTGGAAAGCCGCGGCATTCTGGAGACGCGCCCGCAATCCGGCTATTTCGTGCGCGCGAAGCCGCAGGCGGGCGCGGCGCAGAGTCGGCCGAAGCGCGTGATCGCGACGGCGTCGGAAGTCGATGTCAGCCGGCTCGTACTCTCGACCCTGCGCAGCATCGGCGCGCACGACGCCGTGCCGTTCGGCTCGCCGTATCCCGATCCCGGGCCGTTTCCGTGGCGACGCATCAACCAGTACGCGAACGCGATTGCGCGACGGCATGCGAGCTGGAATCTCATCGACGATCTGCCGCCGGGCAATCCGGAACTGATCCGCCAGATCGCGCGGCGTTATGCGGAAAACGGCGTGCCGGTCGATCCGGACGAGATCGTCATCACCGTCGGCGCGACGGAGGCGATCAACCTGAGCCTGCAGGCCGTCGCGAAGCCGGGCGACACGGTGGCGGTCGAATCGCCGACTTACTACGCGATGCTGCACGCGATTGAGCGCCTCGGCATGCGCGCGATCGAAGTGCCGACGCATCCGGCCGAGGGCATCGACATCGAGGCGCTGTCGCAGATCATTGCGCGCGGGAAGGTCGCCGCGTGCATGGTGATGCCCAACTTCCAGAATCCGCTCGGCTTCCAGATGCCCGACGAGCGTAAGCGCCAACTGGTCGATCTGCTGTCGGAGCACGAGATTCCGGTCATCGAAAACGATGTCTATCACGAGCTCTATTACGGCGATGCGCGCCCGTCGACGCTCAAGAACTTCGACACGAAAGGACTCGTGCTGCATTGCGCGTCGTTTTCGAAGAGCCTGACGGCGTCGTATCGAATCGGCTGGGCGATGCCGGGGCGGTATCGCGCGCAGGTCGAGAAACTCAAGTTCCTCAACACGCTGACGACGCCCTCCGTGCCGCAGGTCGCGATCGCGGATTATTTGCGGCAGGACGGCTACGACCGGCATCTGCGGCGCGTGCGCAGGCTGTATCGGCAGCAGTCGCGCATCATGAGCGCGATGGTCGAGCGCTTCTTTCCGCCCGGCACGCGGACTTCCGCGCCGCAGGGCGGCTATGTGCTGTGGGTCGAATTGCCGGAGCGCGTCGATTCGATGCTGCTGTATCGCGCGGCGCTCGACTGCGGCATCACGGTCGGGCCTGGCTATATGTTCTCGACGCGCAATGCCTTCAGCCACTTCATCCGGCTCAACTACAGTTATCCGTGGACTGCGCAGAGCGAGACCGCCTTGCAGCGGCTGGGCGAGCTCGTCGGGGAGATCGGCGCGCGTGCGAGCAAGGACACGAATATGGGAGAACGCGCATGAGCGATGACATCGATCCGGCGCTCGTCGCCGTGCTGGCGCAGTTGTGGCGCGCGCGGACGGAAACGCCGGGGCGCGCGTGGTCGCTCGCCAAGCTCGCCAAACAGGCCGGTTTGCCGATGAGCGCATTGAGGCGGCAATTGACCGGGCTTACGGACGGCGGGCTGGTCGAGATGCAGATGAGCGAGGAGGGGACGGGCAGCGCGTGGTTGACGGAGGAGGGCGTGAATTTGTGTCAATCGGTCTTCGGGGACACGGAAAGCTGAAAAATGAACTAAACTGATATACGATATGTATATCGTATAGCGAGGACAAGATGGGACGGATTTTGATCGACCTGCCTGACGAGCAGATAGACGAGCTTGCGGCGATTGGCGAAGCGCAGCAACGCCCGCGCGCCGCCATCATCCGGGACGCGATCAGCGCTTATGTCGCCAGCAAGAAGCGCCGTCCTGCCGTCGACGTGTTTGGCTTGTGGGAAGAGCGAAAGATCGATGGATTGCAGTATCAGCGGGAGCTGCGCGAAGAATGGTAAGAGCGCTTTTCGACACGAACATCCTGATCGATTACCTGCTGGGCATCGCTGCCGCAAGGATCGAGATCGAGCGTTATGAAGAGCGTTCGATCAGCATCATCACGTTGATGGAGGTCCTCGTGGGCGCCACGCCGGACAACGAATCGTCGCTTCGAGCGTGGCTCGCGACCTTTGATCTCGTACCGCTCGATACTGCCGTCGCCAACCTCGCCATCGGGATTCGCAAGAAGTCGCGCATCAAGCTGCCGGACGCCATCGTGTGGGCGTCGGCGCAATCGGTGAATGCACTTCTGGTTTCACGAAACTCGAAGGACTTCCCGCCCGACGATCCAGGCGTCCGGATGCCCTATCAACTTTAGTCGCGCCGGTCGCTACCGCCCTTGGACATCCACATCACCCTGCACGGCCGTCGCGATCTCACCGGCCAGATCTACGGCCAGTTGCGCGCGGGCATCGTCGAAGGCCGGCTCGCCGCGAACGCGCGGCTGCCGTCCACGCGCGATCTCGCCGCGCAGCTCGGGGTCTCGCGCAAGACCACGCTTGATGTCTTCGAGCGGCTCATCGCCGAGGGCTATCTGCACACGCGCGCGGGCGACGGCACGTTCGTCGCCGAAGGCCTCACGCGGCTCCCGTCCGCGCAGGCCGAACCCGTCTCGGCCCGCGCCCGTGCGACCGGCATCTGGCGCAAGATGCCCAAGCGCATGGCGATGCCGATGCCGCCCGCCCACGAAACGCTCGACTGCGATTTCAAAGGTGGCGTGACCGACAAGACGCTGTTTCCCTACGATGCGTGGCGGCGCTGTCTCAATCAGGCATTGCGCACGCAGGCGCGCGCGACCGACGGCTTCGCGGGCTATCGTGATCCGGGCGGCGAGCAGGAATTGCGGCTCGGCATCGCGCGTTATCTCGGGTTCAGCCGCGCGGTCGTGTGCAACTGGCAGGACGTGATCGTGACGCAGGGCGCGCAGCAGGCGCTCGATCTGCTCGCGCGCGTCACGATCCAGCCGGGCGATGTCGTCGCGATCGAGGAGCCGGGCTATCCGCCCGCCCGCGCGCTGTTCGCGGCGCTCGGCGCACGCATCGCGCATGTGCCGGTCGATGGCGAAGGCATCGTCGTGCAAAAGCTGCCGCGCAATACCCGCCTCGTCTACGTGACGCCGTCGCACCAGTTTCCGCTCGGCATGCCGATGAGCCTCGAGAGGCGCATCGAATTGCTCGAATGGGCCGCGAAGCGCGGCGCGGTCATCGTCGAGGATGATTACGACGGCGAATTCCGCTTCGAAGGCAGATCGGTGGAATCGCTGAAGAGTCTGGATCGCGCGGGGCTCGTCGCGTATGTCGGCACCTTCTCGAAAACGCTTTTTCCCGATCTGCGGCTCGGTTATGTCGTGCCGCCCGTGACCTTGTCGGAGCCGATCTGGAATGCGAAGCAGACCTGCGACTGGCACAGTTGCATGCTGACGCAAACGGCGCTCGGCGCGTTCATGCTCGACGGCGAATACGCGAAGCATCTGCGCCGCATGCACAAGGCTTATGCGGAACGCCGCGCGATTCTGATCGAGCGATTGAGAGGCGAGCTCGCGCCTTGGTTCGAGCCGCTGCCATCGACGGCGGGCATCCATCTCGTCGCGCGGCTTGTTGGGTCATTGCACGAGAACGACGTGGTCGCGGCGGCGCGCGCGGTATCGGTCGGACTGTACGGAATCCGCGCGTTCTACGCGGGCGAGCCGGCGCAGCAAGGCGTGCTGTTCGGCTACGGCGGAACGAGCGCCGCGGCGATCGAACGCGGCATGAAGCGGCTCGCCGCGCTCATGCCGACGCTCGCCCGCTAGCATCGCGGTATCACTGATCGCACAGCAGCAAGAGCTTTTCCTGCGCGGTGCAACTCGCCTTCTTGGGTTTCTGCGCGGCCGCATCAGCGTCGCGCGCCGCGACCTTGCGCGCCGGAGTCTGCGACTGCTCGGCCGCCGCCGTGCGTTGCGCAATGCACGCGCGCAGGTGCTTTTCCATCGGCGGATAGTACTTCCAGCCACGCGTGAGCGGCGGCAGTTCGAGGTGCACCTGTTTCCACTTCGGATGACCGTTGGCCTGCAGCGTGTCGAAGTTCGTGCACAGCGAATCCGCGAATTTCGACAGCGCGCCGACCGTGCCGCGCAAACCGTAGTCATAGGTCACGAGGAACGCCTTCACGGTGAGCGTCGGCGTATCTTCCTGAATCCAGTTCGGATAGCTCGACGTGCGGATCGTCGCCGGGAAGTAGGTCTGCTTCGCGCGCGCGGTTTCCTGCGCGCTGGAGTCGAGGCGCAGCAGCTTGATCTGCTTCAAGAGCTCGGGATTCATGTCCTGGAAGAGCTTCGCCGGCTGGCCCGCGACGATCACCGCCACATCGATCTTGCCCACGATCAGCCGCGCGAGCGAATCTTCGTTGTTCAGATGCTGCTCGTTCGCTTCGGCGATCGGCTCGCCGAACATCAGCCGATACAGCGTCTCCGCCGATTGCGCCGTGCCGCTGCCGATCGGCCCGACGCTGATGTTCTTGCCTTTGATTTCGTGGATGAACTTCATCGGCGAGTCGGCGCGCGTGACGAAGTAAATTTCCTCGTCGTAGAGCGGCATGATGAGCCGCAACGGCTTGATGATCTTGCCCGCGTCCGCGTTGCCCGAGGTCGCCATGTCCATGTATGCCTGATACACGTCCGACTGCACCAGCGCGAACTTCACGCCGGGCTCGTAGCGCATGCGTTGCACGTTTTCCGCCGAGCCCTTCGACGGCAGCACTTCCAGCTCGATGCCCGCCGGTTCGGCCACGTACTTCGACAAGTCCTGGCCGATCTGGATATACGTGCCCCGTTCCTGCCCCGTCGTGATCTTGTAGGGGATCGGATCGGCGGCGAAGCTCGATCCCGCGCCGATCAGCCCGGCGATGGCAAGGAGCGCCAGCGCACCCCGTGCGGCGTTGCGCATGCTTTTTGTGGTGAACATGATTGACCCTTTAATCGGAGTTGGACGGGTACTTTTGAAACTCGCGCGACGCGGAAAGAGTCCGCAAAGCGCGCAATTCGCTCATGCCCGGTCACTCACATGCGGCTCAACGCGAAGGCGCGTGGCGCGTGCTTGCCGTGCGTCGTTGTTGTCTCGGTGTGTTCTTCTGCTTTTGCTTTTCTGCTCAGCGCGACGGCTTCGAAGCCGGATCGCCGCCGCTCCAGCCGTATTGCTTGATGGCGCGTTCGAGCTCCTCGGACTTGTCGGAGTCCAGGTGTGAACCCGCCGGCATATTGGCGAACTGGGGCGACGCGCCGGCGCTCGCCTGCGTGCTTCGCGCCGGTGCGTTCGTCTGCGCGACGGGCTGACTCACGACCGGCGCGACGCGCTGCGCGGCGGCAGTCTGGGCGACCGGTTGCGCCGCGGGCGGGCGCGGCACGGCGGCCTGCGTCGTCGCCGTGGATGGCGGCAGCGCGCTGCTCTGGTTGCCGGGTTGCGGCGGACGCGGCACAGCGGCCCGCGTGGCTGGCGCCGACGGTTGCGGGGGATCTTCGCCGAGGTAATACGCGCCGCGCGGATTCGCCGGGCGAGCGGCCTGCTGCGGCGGCTCATCGCCGAGATAGTAGGGCGCGCGCGGATTGGCGGGGCGCGTGTTGTTGTTGGCCGCCGCGGAAGGCTGCGCGTCTTCGTCGCCGAGATAGTAGGGCGTGCGCGCCGCCTGCGTGACGGGCGCGGGAGCCGCTTTCGCCGCCGGCTGCGAAGGCGCGGCCGCCGTGGCCTGCGTGGGCGCTGGTGCGGCGGGCGCGGGCTTCGTCATCGTCGTGGCGACGGTGGGCGCGGCGGGCGCGGCGGGCGGTGCGACGGTCGTCGCGGTGATCGCGGCGGTCGCCGCCTGAGCACGCGCGATTTTCTCCTCACGCGCTTCGTACGCGGCGTCGTCCTCGGCGTGGCGTGCGGCGGCGCTGCGTTGTGCAACACGCCGGTCGGCGGCGGGTTTCTGCGCGATGGTGTTCGGCTTCGTGGCCGGCGCGACCGCTGCAACGTTTGCCTGCGCGGGAAGCGGCGAGGGCATCGCGGCGGCCGGTTTTGGCTGCGTGGCGGCTGCCGTGTTCGTCGCGTCGGGCGTATTGGGCGCAGCCGTCGGAGGCGCCGTGCCCGGAACCTTCTTGGCGAGCGCCGCCGCTGCCGTCGGCGCGAGCCAGCCCGCATGCGAGACCACGCGTTCGAGCATGGCCTGGGATTCCATGTTGCTGCCGTCGAGCGCGAGCGCCTCGCCCGCATTCTGCTGCACGCAGGCCCATGCGGAAGTCCGCTCGCAGGCGCGCGCGAGTTGCAGCGCGGCGTCGCGTTGCGATTCGCGCTTGAGCAGTTCGTCTTTCAGGCTTTCGTAGTCCGCGCGCGCCTGCTGCTGCGCCGGAAGGACTCTGAGCCGCGCGCGGGCGGTGGCGAGGTCGTGCTGATCCAGAGCGGTGCGCACGCCTTGCAGCGTATCGCCGCCGGGCACGCGCGTGTCCGCCGGGACGCGACGTTCGGCGACGGCCGGAGCGTCCGTCGTTGCGCCGCGCATGAGCGAACCGACCTTGGAATCGATCGCGCCCGAGACGCTGTGATCGGCGGAAGGCGTGCCGCCACCGCCATCGGAATCGCCGAGCTGGTAATAGAACATCGCGCCGAGCAGCAGCACGAGCCCGCATGCGCCCGCGATGACCGTCTTCTTCGTGTTCCAGCGCTCCGAGCCGGGCAGGGCGTCGGGATCGTTGCCGGATTCGGCATAGGCGTTACGCGCGGATTCTTCGGCGCGGCGCGCGCGATATTCCGCCGCTTTCTGCGCGATGCGCTCGCTCGCGCGCTCGGTCCAGCGCGAGCGCATGCCCGGCTCGACGCGCTCGGCGCCGTCCGTGCCGAGCGCGGCGGAAGAAGTCGATGCCGAAGCCGCCGCCGATGCGAGCGGCGCGCCCGCTTCTTCGAAAACGTTCGTGCGCGGCTTGCCCGATGCGGCTTCGCGCTGCTGGCCGAACGCGGCGTTGCGATCGGCGCCGCAATTGGGGCAACTGTCGGCGTTTTTGCGCACCGTGCTGCCGCACCGCTGGCAGACGACGGAGAACATGGATGCGGGAAACGTCAGACGCGTGGTCATGCTGGAGCCCCTCGAAGGACATGTGCGTGAGGTTGCCAAAATCGCGTGGCCGCCAATGCGCGCCGGGTCGTCGCGCCTGTACGCAGGAACGCAGTCCCGCAACAGCAATCCTTCGTATTCTCTCCCCGCGCGCCATGCGCGCCGGCGGGAAACGACATTCCGACTATGGTTCAACCACTATCGGACGTCAATTGCCTTTCGCACCTATTTCCGGGCCGCGAAACTTAAGCGACTACACCATTGCGCCGCGCGTCGTATGGCTGATGGCGTACGGACCGGAGTTCCGCACATTGGCCCTGATGTCGATGTGAAAGCGTCGGATCGACGCGCGTACCACTTCGAATCGGCACGCCGCGCGCCTCGCTTCTCTCGCTCACGATAATTTCTGACATTTTGGGATCGCGCCGGCGGTTTTGAACCGCCAATCCTTAGCCGTTAAACGACAAGGGCGCGCGATCGCCGGATAACCCACTGATGCCAAAGCGATTCGCACGCCTGGCAAAACGTTGTTTCGTGCCCACGGCGGACGCGGAAACACGGATTGGCCGGATCGCCGGATGTCGATCGAAGATTGATCAGGCATCCGAAGCATCGTCCGATCAGCCGGCATTGTCCCCAAACGGCGAGGGCCGCGACGCGAAATTCGCGCCGCGGCCCTCGTCAGTCCGACCGTAGGCGGAAGCCTTATTCGGCCAGTTGCAGCTTGCCGTCGATACGGCGGTTCAGGCCGAGCGGATTGTCCGTCTTCAATGCGTCGGGCAGGAGCGCGTCAGGCAGATCCTGATAGCTCACCGGACGCAGGAAGCGGTTGATCGCGAGGCTGCCGACCGAGGTCGAGCGGCCATCCGCCGTCGACGGGAACGGGCCGCCGTGGACCATCGCGTGGCCGACTTCCACGCCCGTGCCGAAGCCGTTCACCAGCAGGCGGCCGGTGCGGCGTTCGAGCGCGGGCAGGACGCGTTTGGCATCGGCGTAATCCGCTTCGTCGATGTGCAGCGCCGAGGTCAACTGGCCTTCCAGCGATTCGACCAGATCCAGCATGGTCGGGAGATCCGGGCAACGCACGACGAGCGACGACGCGCCGAAGATTTCTTCCTGCAGTTCGTGGCTCTTGCGGAACGCGTCGGCGGTGGTGACGAACAAGGCCGAGCGGCCCTGATTCTCGCCCTTCGCCTCGACGCCGCGTGCGGCGGTCGTCACGCCCGCATGCTCGCCCGCGCGCTCGACGGCGCCCTGATACGTCTTGCAGATGCCCGGCGTGAGCATCGTCTGCGCGGCGGTTTCCGACAGCGCCGCCGATGCCGCTGCGATGAACTTGTCGAGATCGGGACCGTCGACGGCGAGCACCAGACCTGGGTTCGTGCAGAACTGGCCCGCGCCGAGCACGAGCGAGCCCACGAAGGCCTTGGCGATGGCTTCGCCGCGGTTCGCGAGCGCCGCCGGGAACAGCAGAACCGGGTTGATGCTGCTCATTTCCGCGTAGACGGGAATCGGCTCGGTGCGTGCCGCCGCGAGTTTCATCAGCGCCACGCCGCCGCCGCGCGAGCCGGTGAAGCCGGCGGCCTTGATGCGATTGTCCTTGACCAGACCCTGGCCGACTTCACGGCCGCTGTCGAACAGGAGCGAGAACGTACCCTCGGGCATGCCGCAGTCCTTGACCGCCTTCTGCACCGCGCGGCCGACCAGCTCCGCCGTGCCTGGATGCGCCGAGTGCGCCTTCACGATGACCGGGCAGCCGGCTGCGAGCGCCGACGCCGTATCGCCGCCGGCGACCGAGAATGCGAGCGGGAAGTTGCTCGCGCCGAACACGGCGACCGGGCCGACGCCGATGTGGCGCAGGCGCAGATCGACGCGCGGCAGCGGCTTGCGCTCGGGCTGCGCCGGATCGATGCGCACGCCGAGGAAGTCGCCGTTGCGAACGACGTCGGCGAACATGCGCAACTGGCCGACCGTGCGGCCGCGCTCGCCTTCGAGGCGCGCGCGCGGCAGGCCGCTTTCGATCATGCAGCGCTCGATCAGATCGTCGCCGATATCGAGGATATTTTGCGCGATCGTGTCGAGAAACTTCGCGCGGGCTTCCGGCGCGGTTTCGCGATAGACGTCGAACGCGGTCCACGCGAGGGCGCACGCGCGGTCGAGATCGGCCAGCGTCGCGCCGCCGAAAGCCGGTTCGATGGCCGCGCCCGTCGATGCGTTGACGGCCTTGATCGAGCCGTTCGAGCCGAAGACCGATTCCTGACCGATCAGCAGGTTGCCAGTGAGTTGCATGTTGTCTCGTCCTTGCTTGGAGTGATTCGTGGCAGTCAGTTGTACGATGACTGTCTCATGCCCGACTATACGGCTTCGCGCGTGCACCTGTATAGTGAAACCTTTCCATCGCTTGATCGCTTTTTGGAATCACCCCACGCTTTCCCGCAGGCCGACGGATGAAGAATACGCTGGAAGTATTGATGTCGCGGCTGCGCATGAAGCAGTTGCAGTTGCTGATCGCGCTGGACGACCACAAATCGCTGCACAAGGCGTCGAGCGCGATGGCGATGACGCAATCCGCCGCGAGCAAGGCACTCGCCGAACTCGAATCGATGCTGGAAGCGCCGCTATTCGAGCGCGCGAAGAGCGGGCTGATTCCGAATCCGTTCGGCCGCTGCGTGGTGCGCTATGCGCGCGTGCTGGCCGCCGATCTGAACGCGCTGTGCCAGGAAGTCGCACAGATTCGCGCGGGCACGGGCGGACGTCTGACGGTCGGCACAATCATGGGCGCGGTGCCGGGCGTCGTCGCGCCGATCGTCAATGAAATGCACGCCAGGCATCCGGATCTGGCCATCGAAATCGTCGAGGATACGAGCGCGCGCATGTTGCCGATGCTCGACGACGGCCGCGTCGATCTCGTGATCGGCAGGTCGAGCGTGTCGGATCAGCCGTCGAAATATCACTATCAGCCGCTGGCGGACGAACCGCTTTGCATCGTCGTCGGGCACGGCCACGAACGCACGGGCGAACAGAAAGTCGGTTTCGCGGACCTCGCGCGCTATCGCTGGGTCACCTATCCGAGCTACATGCCGATGAGCGCGCTGCTCGAACGCGAACTCGATCTCGCCGGCCTGCCGATGCCGGCCAATCCGATTTCCACCGCCTCGCCGCTCATGACGGTGACGCTGCTGCAGGAAAGCCCGGAACTGGTGTCCATCCTGCCGGCGAGCGTCGCGAAGGTTTTCGAGCGTCACGGCATGCTGCGCATCCTGCCGGTGCGCATGAAATCGAAGTCGCAGACGTACGGCATCGTCACGCGCAAGGGCGGGGAACTGTCGCCGGCCGCGCGCCAGTTCGTGCAGATGCTGCGCGAACAGAGCCGGCCGCATTGAGATTCAGCGCGTCGCGACGATGAAGATGCGCGGGAAGGGCAGCAGCACCGTGCCGTCGCCGAGCACCGTGTAGGCCGCTTGCAGCCCGGCGCGATAGCGTTCGAGGAAAGCGGTCGTTTCCTGCTCGTCGAGCTTCGCGAGGAACGGCCGCAGCCCGCTTCCCTTGAACCATTCGATGACCGCATCGACGCCGCCATCGAGCGGATGATGGTACGTGGTGCGCCACACGTCGACACGCGCGCAATGCGGCTTGAGCAGCGAGTAATACGCGTCGGCGCTGTAGCGCTCGGTGCGCTCCACGCCTTTGAGCTTGTCGCGCCACGGACCGTCGGCGGCGGTTTCGCGCATCAGCCGGTGCGCGGGCTCGTCGAGATTGTCCGGCATCTGCACGGCGAGCCGGCCGCCCTTCGAAAGCTTGCCGACGAGCGATGGAAACAGCGTCTCGTGATCGGGCACCCACTGCAGCGACGCGTTCGCGAGGATCAGATCGAACGGGCCTTCGCCCGGCCACGCGGAAATATCGCCGAGTTGGAAGTCGACGTCCGGCAGGCGCTTCCTCGCCGAATCGATCATGTCTTGCGAATTGTCCACGCCGATGATGCGCGCGTCGGGCGCGTAGGCGATCAGCGTTTCGGTCGAGTTGCCGGGGCCGCAGCCGAGATCCACCGCCGTGCGCGCGGTCTGTGCTTGTGTCGCGTTCAACAGATCGCGCACCGGACGCGTGCGCTCCGCTTCGAAGAGTGTGTACTGGCGGGCTTGCCAGTCGGCCGATGATGTCGTCATGTCGGGCTCCATTCGATGTGTATGTCAGGGGACAGCAGCGATTCTGAACGCGCCCGCGCCCAGCGTAAAATGAACTTATGCTGCGGATTATTTGGTTTTTCTTATGAAAATCGACACGCTGGGCGTGCAGGCGTTCGTCGCCATCGCCGATCAGGGAAGCTTCAGGGGCGCGGCCGAGCGCCTCAATATCACGCAGACGGCGATCACCCAGCGTCTGCAAAAGCTGGAGGATTTTCTCGGCGTGCCGCTCATCGAGCGCACCACGCGCTCGATGAATCTCACCGAAACGGGGCGCACGTTCCTGCCGCAAGCGCGGCGTCTGCTCGCGGAACTGTCGGCCGCGCTGATGGAGATTCGGGAGACGGGCATGGCGCAACGTGGCGACGTGTCGATCGCGTGCGTGCCGACCGTCGGCGTGCAGTATCTGCCGCGCGTGTTGCAGGCGTATTCGGCGCGCTATCCGCATAACCGCGTCCGGATTCTGGATCACGCGTCGTCGGCGGTCGCGCAGGCGGTGCTGCATCGTGAAGTGGAGTTCGGCATCAAGATCGCGGGCGAGCATCATCCGGAGTTGCACACCGAGCCGCTCGTCGAGGATAGCTACGTGGTCGTGTGCCATCGCGATCATCCGCTCGCGCGGCGCAAGCGGATCGCGTGGCGGGCGCTGGCGGACTATCCGCTCATTCTCGCGGGCGACGTGAGCGGTAACCGCGCATTGATCGACGCCGCGCTGGAAGGCAGCGGCATCGAACTGCATTCGTTCTACGAGGTTCAGCGCAGCTCCACGGCGCTCGGGCTCGTGGCGCAGCGCGTCGGCGCGGCGGTTGTGCCGGCGCTCGCGATTCAGAAGGACGCGTACCCGACGGTGCGGGCGATCGAACTCGTCGAGCCGACGGTCACGCGCTCGCTCGTGCTCGTGACGCGCCGCTCGGCGTCGTTGTCGCCGGCGGCGCAGGCGCTCTACGCCATGCTCGCGAAACCAGTCGGCGGCATCTGAATGGAATACTGAATCCGGTGCGTCGCAAAGTGGAAGGGAAAACTCGGATATGCACCATCGGCGCGGGCATCGCGCCTATACTGGCGAAGCATTCGCGGTCGGCTCCGGCGACATGGGAAATGCTTTCGACTGCATATCACGATCACCACGCGCGCCGCCCTCCGGCGCCTCAAGCTATCAGGAACTCGCAGATGAGCGACACGTCAGTCGGCGGCTTGAAGGGTCTCGTGGCCGCGCTGCGCGAGCAACAACCCGCGCTCACCGAGCGATGGATGAAGCTCGTGTTCGGCGATCAGGAAGTCGAACATTCCGATCAACTCACCTATCGTCAGCTCGCGGATCATCTGCCGAGCATCTTTGAGGAAATCTGCATCGTGCTGGAATCGCGCAACCTGCGCGACCAGGAAGGCGCGATCGAGCGCGACGCGCGCCAGCACGGTCAATGGCGCTGGCAGCAGGGTTATCGTGTCGATGAACTCGTGCGCGAGCTCGATCTGTTTCGTCAGGTGCTGCTGCTCGCGATCGGCGAGTACGCCAGCACGCACGAAGATTTTTCGCGCGCGGACGAGGAGCACGCGCGCCTCATGACCGACGAGGTGGTGAGCTTCGTCACGCTCGCGTCGATACGCGAGGCGATCGGCGAGCGCGATCGCAAGATCGACGAATACACCGGCATGCTGGAGCGCGCGAACTACGAGCTGACGCTGCGGCAAAAACTCATCGGCGATCTATATGAAACGCGCATGCAGATCGCGCGTCGCGTCGCGCACGATCTGCGCAACTTCCTGAACGTGTTCTCGACGGCGCTGCAACTCGCCACGCGCTCGCCCGCGAAGCGCGACGCGGCGCTCGGTCTCGCGAACCGGCAGGTCGCCGACATGGCGACGCTCGTCGACGAAATGGTCGAGTATTCGAAAGTGCTCGGCGACGATTCCTTGCTCACGATCGAGCCGTTCGATCTCGTCGGCCTCTTCGACGAACTGATGCAGGCGTGCCGCGTGACGACCGAGGCGAAGGGGCTCAAGCTCATCGGCCAGTTCGATCCGGTGCTCGGCACGGTCACATCGAACCGGCTCAAGGTGAAGCAGGTCGCGCTGAATCTGCTGACAAATGCGATCAAGTACACGTCGTCGGGCGAGATCGTGCTGGCGATCGCGGCGGCGCCGGACGAATGCTGGAAGCTGCGCGTCGCGGACACGGGCGTGGGCATCGGCGTGGCGGATCAGGAGCGCGTGTTCGAGGAGTTCGAGCGCGCCGCCGCCGACGATATCCCCGGCGCGGGGCTCGGGCTCGCGATTGTCAAGGAATTGTCGCGCACGCTGGACGGGGAGTTGCGGTTCCAGTCGTCGAAAGGGCACGGCAGCGTATTCGAGGTGACGTTTCCGCTCGTGCTCAAGCCGAAGCCGGCGGAAGCGAAATAAAACAAAAAAGGCGAACGGGTCGCCCCGTCCGCCTTCCGGTCACTACGACGCCCGCGCTACGCTCAGGCTGCCGCTTCTTCTTCGACCACTGCCTCGTCTTCCACCGACGCGCGGATCAGATGATCGAACGCCGACAGCGATGCCTTCGCGCCTTCGCCGGCCGCGATCACGATCTGCTTGTACGGCACCGTGGTCACGTCGCCGGCGGCAAACACGCCCGGCAGCGAGGTCGCGCCCTTCGCATCGACGACGATCTCGCCGTGCTTCGACAGCTCCACCGTGCCCTTCAGCCATTCGGTGTTCGGCACGAGGCCGATCTGCACGAACACGCCTTCCAGCTCGACATGATGGCTCGCGCCGGTCGCGCGGTCCGTGTACGTGATGCCGTTCACTTTCTTGCCGTCGCCGGTGATTTCGGTCGTCTGCCCCTGTGTGACGATGGTCACGTTTTTCAGGCTGCGCAGCTTTTTCTGAAGCACCGCATCGGCGCGCAGCTCGTTGCCGAACTCGATCAGCGTGACCGCCGAGACGAGGTTCGCGAGATCGATCGCCGCCTCGACGCCCGAATTGCCGCCGCCGATCACCGCGACGCGCTTGCCCTTGAAGAGCGGGCCGTCGCAATGCGGGCAGTACGCCACGCCGCGGCCGCGATACTCACGCTCGCCCGGCACATCGATTTCGCGCCAGCGCGCGCCGGTCGACAGGATCACCGTCTTCGCCTTCAGCACCGCGCCGCTCGCCAGATGGATCTCGTTGATGCGGCCCGGCACGAGCTTTTCGGCGCGCTGCACGTCCATCACGTCGACTTCATAGCTTTTCACGTGCTGTTCGAGCGCGGTCGCGAACTGAGGTCCTTCGGTTTCCTTCACGGAGACGAAGTTTTCGATCGCCATCGTGTCGAGCACCTGACCGCCGAAGCGCTCCGCGACGACGCCCGTCGCGATGCCCTTGCGCGCCGAGTAGATCGCCGCCGCCGCGCCGGCAGGACCACCGCCGACGATCAGCGTGTCGAACACGGGCTTGTTTTCGAGTTCCTTAGCCGCGCGCGCCGATGCGCCCGTGTCCAGCTTCGCGAGAATTTCCTTCACGCCCATGCGGCCCGAGCCGAAGCTCTCGCCGTTGATGAACATCATCGGCACGGACATCACCTGGCGTTCGTCCACTTCCTGCTGGAACAACGCGCCGTCGATCGCGACGTGTTTGATGCGCGGGTTGATGATCGCCATCACGTTCAGCGCCTGCACGACTTCCGGGCAGTTCTGGCACGACAGCGAGAAATACGTCTCGAACGCGAAATCGCCGTCGAGATTGCGAATCTGCTCGATGGTGGCGTCGTCGAGCTTGATCGGATGGCCGCCCGCCTGCAACAGCGCCAGCACGAGCGACGTGAATTCATGGCCCATCGGGATGCCGGCGAATTGGATGCCCGCGGTCTTGCCCGCCTCGCCGATGGTGAAGGACGGACGACGCACGCTGGCGTCCTCTTTCTCGACGACGCTGATCTGGTGAGACAGCGAGGCGATCTCGTCGAGCAGGCTTTTCAGCTCGCGCGATTTGTCGCCGTCGTCGAGGAAGGCGACGAGTTCGATCGGCCGGGTGACTTTTTCCAAATACGCTTTTAACTGGTTCTTGAGATTGGCGTCGAGCATGGCGATGTCCGTTCCTTGACTGGGGTGTCGCAGACGCGCCTCGCCGCGCCGCTGCGATGATCGCAGCGCCGGACGAAGGCGTTTTCTGGGGTGAGCCTGCCGCTGAACCGCGGCAAGCTCGATACAGCGCTCGTGGAAACGAGGCTTAGATCTTGCCGATCAGGTCGAGCGACGGAGTCAGCGTTTCAGCGCCCGGCGTCCACTTGGCGGGGCACACTTGACCCGGGTTCTTCGCGATGTACTGAGCAGCCTGAACCTTGCGCAGCAGTTCGCCGGCGTCACGGCCGATGCCGTTGTCGTGCACTTCGCACAGCTTGATCTCGCCTTCCGGGTTGATCACGAACGTGCCGCGCAGCGCCAGGCCTTCTTCTTCGATCAGCACGTCGAAAGTGCGCGAGATCGCGAGCGTCGGATCGGCAACCATCGGATACGGGATCTTCTGGATCGTGTCCGACGTGTCGTGCCATGCCTTGTGCGTGAAATGCGTGTCGGTCGAGACCGAGTAGATTTCCACGCCGAGCTTCTTGAATTCTTCGTAGCGGTCAGCCAGGTCGCCCAGTTCCGTCGGGCACACGAACGTGAAGTCGGCCGGGTAGAACACGAACACCGACCACTTGCCCTTCAGGCTTTCATCGGTGACGGTCACGAAATCGCCATTGTGGTAGGCGGTTGCTTTGAACGGCTTGACTTGGCTGTTGATGATAGGCATTTACCAGGTTCCTTTTGGAGTGGTGTTGAAGAAGTAAGTGAACTATACAGGAAAGCTATCGTATCCGAGAAGTGGATTGATTTTATTGTCGGGATAGCGCAGGGCTATCGTACCGATATTTGGCGTTTTCCCGCATGAGGCACTGTGATTGCGCGCGCCTCTCAGAGGTTCCTTTGAAAGCACGTCGTTGCTTTCGCGTTTATTTCAAGGAGGCAGTATGAAGATCGGAATTATCGGCGCCGGGAATATCGGGTCCGTGCTTGCGCTGCGGTTCGGCGAAAACGGCCATGAGGTGCGCATCGCCAATTCGCGCGGGCCCGCATCGCTCGCGGACGTCGAGCGCGAAACCGGTGCAACGGCCGTCGAGGCGCGGGACGCGGTGAAGGACGCGGACGTCGTCGTGGTGACGATTCCCGAGGCGAAAGTGCCGAATCTGCCCAAGGACCTGTTCGCGGGCGTTGCGGCGGGCGTCGTCGTGATCGACACGGGCAACTACTATCCGCAGCAGCGCGACGGGCGTATCGACGGCATCGAGAAGGGCGCGACGGAAAGCCGCTGGGTCGAGCAGCAGATCGGACGGCCGGTCGTGAAGGCGTTCAACAATATTTACGCGGACCATCTGCGCAATCACGGCAAGCCGGCGGGCACGCCGGGACGTATCGCGCTGCCGGTCGCGGGCGACGACGCCAAGGCGAAAGCCGTCGTGATGAAGCTCGTCGATGAAATCGGCTTCGATCCCGTCGATGCGGGCGCTATCGACGATTCATGGCGGCAGCAGCCCGCGACGCCCGTCTATACCGGCGATTTCGACGCTGCCGGCGTGCGCGCGGGGCTGCAAAAGGCCGATCCGGTGCGCAAGCCCGAGTGGCGCGCGACGGACAGGAGTCCGGGCACTTTCGAGAATCCGGCGTAAGAGAAGGCTGCCGATGAGCGGAACGCCCGTACGGAAAAACGCAGAAAGGGACGCGTGCCGTGCGACAATCTGCAAACTTTCCCGATGGGCTTTACCATGACTAACCGGGCTGGCGCGATGGTGCATGATCCATCGGCCGACGTCCGGCGCCGTGGACTCGCTGATTGATCTATGAAAACCGCTTCTCCCCCGCAGGACTTGCAGGACCCACAACACCGCTTCGGCGAGTGCGACGAGTGCGCGGATGTCGAACTCGTGGCGACGGCCACCATTCCGACCCGCTACGGCACCTTCGATTCGTACGTCTATCGCGTGAAGCACACGGATGTCGAGCACATCGCCTTCGTGATGGGCGACGTGAGCAACGGAGAATCGGTGCTGACGCGGCTGCATTCCGAATGTGTGAC
The DNA here is from genome assembly GCF_964261745.1 of Caballeronia sp. S22. NCBI lineage: Bacteria > Pseudomonadati > Pseudomonadota > Betaproteobacteria > Burkholderiales > Burkholderiaceae > Caballeronia > Caballeronia sp. S22. Next base: position 446,633 of record NZ_OZ180036.1, read on the forward strand.
CGGTGACGTGTTCGGCTCATACCGCTGCGATTGCGGCGAGCAGCTCGATCTGGCGCTGCGCTATATCGCGGCGGAGGATCGCGGGATTCTGCTGTATCTGCGCGGGCATGAAGGGCGCGGCATCGGCCTCGCGAACAAGATTCGCGCGTACGCGCTGCAGGAGCAGGGGCTCGATACCGTCGATGCGAACCTGCATCTCGGCCTGCCCGACGACGCCCGCGAATACGACTCCGCCGCCGCGATCCTGCGTTCGATGAACGTGAAGTCGGTGCGCCTCATGAGCAACAATCCGTCGAAGTTCGACACGCTGCTCAAGCACGATATTCCCGTGTGCGAACGCGTCGCGCTCGCCATCCCGATGCGCGAGGAAAACGAGCGCTACATCAAGACGAAGCAGGCGCGTTTCGGGCATTACTTCGACGAAAACGAATAAGCCGCGCGCTCACTGCGCGTCGTGAAAGATCACGCCGAGCATATGCCGCCGCCCCGACCTGAGGCGGCTTACGCCGTGCTTCATGTTCACCCGATACGGCCCGCGCGTGCCCTGCACCGGCCGATGATGCACGGCGAAGAAAACCGCATCGCCTTGTGAGAGGGGCACCGCTTCCACGCGCGATTGCATTCTCGGACGCTGCTCCGTCATCACGAACTCGCCGCCGGTGAAATCGCGGCCGGGCGCGGAAAGCAGAATCGCCATCTGGATCGGAAAGACATGCTCGCCGTAGAGATCCTGATGCAGGCAGTTGAAATCGCCGGGCACGTAACGTAGCAGGAGCGGCGTCGGCCGTGTCTGCCCCGCGCGATGGCAGCGCTCGATGAACGCCGCGTGCTCGCGCGGATAACGCGTCTCGATGCGCATTACCTCATTCCAGCGATTGGCGATCGGCGCGAGATGCGGATAGACCGCACGCCGCGCGCCTTCGAGCGTTTCGGGCAGTGGATATGCGAAGTACTTGTACTCGCCGCGCCCGAAGCCGTGGCGCTCCATCACGACGCGGCTGCGAAAGATGCCGTCGCGATCGTACAACGCGGCCAGCGCTTCGCATTCGTCGCGCGAAAAGAGCGCGGGCGCCGTGGCGCAGCCGTAGCTGTCGAGTTGCGCTTCGAGATCGGCCCAGTCGAGCGCGTCGATCCGTTCGCCGATATCCTCCGACGTCGCGCGTTCGAGCACCTTCATGTCATTTCTCCGGATGTGCATAAGTTGCCTGCAGTGTGCGCTACGCGCGCGTCGCACGCACTCCGGGTCTTGCTGTGCAATTCGCGCCGCGCATCAGTGCGCCATCGCGCTCTCTGCGATGCGCTCCTTCAGCACGGCCTTGCGCGCGGCCATCTTCGCGCCGATCGCGACGAGGTCCATCTGCGTCCTGCGCACTTCCGGAAACAGCGTGGTTTCCTCTTCCTCGATGTGATGCGTCGTGTTCTCCTTGAGCACCTTGAAGGTCGCGTCGAAACCATCGTCGCCGGCCTTCAGGTTCGCGAACCTTTCGATCAGCGTCTTCACGAGAAAATGCTCGACGTAGGCTTCGTCCACGTCGATGCGCTGGTCTTCGGCCAGCATTTTCTGGGCGACGGGATACAGCATTTCTTCCTCGACGATCGCGTGGATCGTCAGCAACTCGCACGCGCGCTGAACGAGCGCGTTCTTGCGCTCGAAATCGTTGCGTTCCGCGCGTTCGAAGGCATCGAAAAGCTGTTCGATGGCGCGGTGATCGGCTTCGAGCATGTCGAGCGCATCAATGGGTCGCGGGGTATGAGCGGCAGACATGTGGGTTCTCCATTAGTGGGCTCTCTCGGCCCTGTAGGGGCATCTTCGTGTCCCTGAGGCGCCCGGGAGCAGCAAGTTGAATGCCCGCGATTGACCAGTTAACGGCGGCGTCGCGCGCGTCTAAATAGTCGGTCTTCCCGATTCAGCCAGGTCGCGTTGCCGCATCACTTTCACCTGCCACCACGCGGGCAGGAGACGCCGCACTTCCGCGCGCGCGAAGCGGTCGTCGATCAGATAGAGCACGCCGCGATCGAGCGGCCCGCGGATCACACGCCCGGCCGCCTGCACGACTTTCTGCACGCCGGGAAAAAGATACGTGTACGCGTAACCCTCGCCGAACGCCTCGTGCATGCGCGCTTTCATTTCCTGGTTGACGGGATTGAGTTGCGGCAGACCGAGCGTTGCAACGAACGCGCCGATGAGCCGCGAGCCGGGCAGATCGATCGCTTCGCCGAACGCGCCGCCCAGCACCGCGAAGCCGACGCCGCGCCCGTCGGCGACGAAACGCGCGAGGAACTCGCGTTGCGCCGCTTCGCTCATCGCGCGGGACTGCTGCCAGCATGGAATCGACGGATGACGGGCCGCGAGCGCCGCCGCGACTTGCGCCAGATACTCGAAGCTGCTGAAGAAGCTCAGGTAATTGCCCTCGGCGCTTTCGAACTGCGCGGCGATGAGATCGGCGATGCGGTCGACGGAGCGCTTGCGGTCGCGATAGCGCGTCGAAAGATCCGCGATGGCCCGCACGTCGAGCTGTTCGGCGGAAAAGGGCGATTCGACATCGACGCGCACGCTCGACTCCGGCAGGCCGAGCGTATCGGCGTAAAAATGCGCGGGCGTGAGCGTCGCGGAAAAAAGCGCGACGCTGTGGGCGCGCGCAAAACGCGGCGCGAGATGCGGCGCGGGAATCACGTTGCGCAGGCAGAGCACGGCATTGCGCTTCCCGGCGTTCGAACTCATTCGGCCGAGTGTGATGTCGAAGATCGAATGCGAACCGAAGCGTTCCGCGATGCGCGTGAAATGCATGGCATCGAAATAGAAGCGCAAGGTTTCGGGCGTGAAGACGTCGGGTTGTTCGCCGAGCGTTTCGGTCATCAGCGAGACGGCTTGCGCGAGCGCCGTCAGCAGGCGCGCGGGCGTTTCCGTATGCGCCGCATAGTCGATGTTCGCCGCTGCCTGTTCGCGCGTGAGTTCGCGCAAGCATCGCCCGACGCGCCCGAGCGCCTGTTTCAGCACGGGCGGCGCGCCGCGTCGCATCGCGTTGAAGGCGGCCTGACCGAGCGTCGCGGAATACATGCCGCGCGCCCGTTCGACGAGGTTATGCGCTTCGTCGACGAGCACCGACACGCGCCATCGGTTCGCCTCCGCGAGTGCGAAGAGCATGGCGCTCGTATCGAAGTAATAGTTGTAGTCGCCGACGATCACGTCGCTCCAGCGCGACAGTTCCTGGCTCAGATAATACGGACAGACTTCATGCCGCCGCGCGACCTCGGCGATCGACGCGCGATCGAGTTGCGCGCATTCGAGCGCGTCGGCGCGCGCCCCGGCGAGGCGATCGTAGAAGCCCCGCGCAAGCGGACACGATTCTCCGTGACACGCGCGATCGGGATATTCACACGCCTTGTCGCGCGCCACGAGTTCGACGACGCGCAACCGTTCGGCGGCGAGCGTCGTCAGCGCATCGAGCGCGAGCTGCCGTCCCGCGCTCTTCGCCGTGAGAAAGAAGATCTTGTCGAGCCGCTGGCCCGGCCACGCCTTCAGCAGCGGAAAGAGCGTGCCGACCGTTTTGCCGATGCCGGTCGGCGCCTGCGCCGCGAGACATCGGCCGGACACCGCCGAGCGATACACCGCTTCCGCGAGCGCGCGCTGGCCGGGCCGGAAATCCGCGTGAGGGAAGGCGAGCGCTTTCAGCGCGTCATCGCGCGCGGCGGCGTGCTGCATCTCCTGCCGCGCCCACGCGATGAAGCGCTCGCACTGCGTTTCGAAATGCGCGGCGAGCGCTTCGGCCGTCTGCGTCTCGATGAGCACGCTCTCGGTCTGATCGGCGATATCGAAATACACGAGCGCGATCTCGATGGCATCGAGCCCGAGCTTGCGGCACATCAGATGCGCATACACGCGCGCCTGCGCCCAATGCAGATGACGATGATTCTGCGGCATCGATTCGAGCTTGCCGCGATGCGTCTTGATCTCTTCGAGACGGTTGAGCGCGGGATCGTAGCCATCGGCGCGGCCGCGCACGCACAGCGGCCCATACGTTTCCGACAGCGAGATTTCCTTCTGATATCCGGCCGGCCGCCGGCTCGTCACCGTGACGTGGCCCGCGACGCCTTCCTGCGCGCTCGGCGTCGGCGTGAAGCGCAGATCGAGATCGCCCTGTTTCGCGGTGAACTCGCACAGCGCGCGCACGGCGACGGTGTAGGCAGGCTCGGATACTGTATGCATGTACAGCAGTCTAGCACGCAGGCATCGGCGTCAAAGCGCCTTCTACGACTCCGCGCGCAGCAGTTCACCGAGCGTTTTCATCGCGCTTTCGACCTGCGGCGACCACGGATGACCGAAGTTGATGCGCACGTAATTGCCGAACGCGTGACGCGCGGAGAAGATCGGCCCCGGCGTCACGTTGATGCCGTGTTCGAGCCCGCGCCTGTGCAACTGCATCGCATCGACATGTTCGGGCAATTGAAGCCACAGGAAATAGCCGCCGTCCGGCTGCACGAATCCGACGTCCGGCGGCAGCCAGCGCGCAATGGCGTGTTCCATCGCGCCGCGCTGCGTGAGAAGCGCGCCGCGCAGCTTGCGCAGGTGCTTGTCGAAGCCGCCGTGCTGGAGATAATCGGCGATGCCCGCCTGAATGGGGATGCTGGTCGAGATGCTCGTCATCAGCTTGAGCCGCCGGATCGCGTCCGCGAAACGGCCCGCCGCGACCCAGCCGAGCCGGTAACCCGGCGCGAGCGTCTTCGACAGCGATGTGCAATGCATCACGAGCCCTTTGGTATCGAAGGCTTTCGCGGGCGGCGGACGATCTGCCGCGAAATGCAGTTCGCCGTAGACATCGTCCTCGATGAGCGGCACGTCATGCTTCGCGAGCAAATCGACGAGCGCGCGTTTCTTCTCGATGGAAAGCGTTACGCCCGTCGGATTCTGAAAGTTGGTCATGAACCAGCACGCACGCACCGGATGCTTGACGAGCGCTTCGGCGAGCACGTCGAGATCGAGTCCTGCGTGCGGATCGACGGAAATCTCGACCGCCCGCAGGCCGAGATGCTCGACCGCCTGCAACGCCGCGTAGAAGCACGGCGATTCGATCGCGACGACATCGCCCGGTTTCGTGACGGCCATGAGGCTCAACGTGAGTGCTTCCATCGCGCCGTTCGTGACGATGAGTTCCTCGACCGGCTGCGCGATGCCCATGCCGATGTAACGCAGCGCGATCTGCCGCCGCAATTGCTCGTTGCCCGGCGGCATGTCGACGACCGTGCTCCACGGATCGAGCATGCGCGCCGCGTGCGCGAGCGACTTCGCGAGACGCGCCAGCGGAAACAGTGTCGGCGATGGAAACGCGGAGCCGAGCGGCACGACATCCGGACGCTTGACCGCATCGAGCACGGAGAAGACGAGACTGCTCACGTCGATGGCCGCAGGCTCCGCGATCGGCGTGGGCGAGGCTGTCTGCGTCGCCACTTTCGCGCCGGGCGCGACGAAGTAGCCGGAACGTTCGCGCGCGCGAATCAAGCCCCATTCTTCGAGCAGGTAATATGCGCGAAAGACGGTCGACTGACCAACACCGTATTGCGTCGTCAGATGCCGCACCGATGGCAGGCGCGTGCCGACAGGCAAGCGGCCCGCGCGAATCTCGGCGGCCATCGTGTCGGCAAGGGCTTGGTAGCGCTTCATCGCGTGCTTGGGAGAGGGGGCGCGAAATTGTCTCATACGGGTTCGCGAAGGAATATCCACGCGTCGCCGTGCGTTTAATGAGCAAGCGGCTTAATCGCCGCGCCCGGCTTTTCAAACCTTTCGGAGGTGCTTTCATGAAGCTCGCCAGAATCGCAACAGTCATGCTCGCCTTGCTCGCCGGTCTGCTCGCGGGATGTCAGACCGACGGCAGTTCGACATCGTCGGGCACGACATCCGGCAGCGGCAGCAGCGGCGGATATTGACCGCGCAGACGCTGCCGCCGGGACTGTCGGCGGCGCAGTTTCGAGCGGCGCTCGCGGCCTTCGCGGCGGCGCTCGGCAGCGATGCGGTGCTGTCGAACGATACCGCTTCGTATCTCGATCCATTCGCGCCCGGCGACGCGCTCGCGCATGCGCCGTCCGCCGTCGTGTTGCCGAAAGATGTCGAAGGCGTGCGCGCGGCGCTGGCGGTGGCGAATCGATATCGCGTGCCGCTCTGGACCGTATCGACGGGACGCAACTTCGCTTACGGCGGCGCAGCGCCACGCATGAGCGGCTGTGTCGTGCTCGACTTGCGGCGGATGAACCGCATCATCGAGATCGACGAGACGCTCGGCTTCGCGCTGGTCGAGCCGGGCGTGACGTACTACGACCTGCATCGCGCGCTCGGCACGCCACGGAAGTTCTGGCTCGATCCGCCCGCGGCGGGCTGGGGCAGCGTGATCGGCAACACGCTCGAACGCGGCTACGGCACGACGCCTTACGGCGACCACGCGGCGCATCAGTGCGGCATGGAGGTCGTGCTTGCAAACGGCGATGTCGTGCGCACCGGCATGGGCGCGATGGCGTCGAGCCGTGACTGGCAGGTTTTCAAAGGCGGCTTCGGGCCGTCTTACGACGACATGTTCATGCAGTCGAACTTCGGCGTCGTCACGAAGCTCGGCATCTGGCTCATGCCCGCGCCCGAGGGCTACATGATTTGCCGCTACGCGTTCGGACGCGAGGACGATCTCGAGCGCGTCGTCGATACGCTGCGTCCGCTCAGAATGGATGGCACGATTCAAAGCAACGCGGTCATCGAAAGCGCGGTGCGCTGGGCGGCGGGCGTATCGACGCGAAAGACCTGGTACGACGGCAAAGGCGCGATGCCCGACGACGCCATCGACGTGATGGCGCGCAAGATCGGCATCGGGCGCTGGAATCTGCGCTTCTGTCTGTATGGGCCGCCGTCGCTCGTCAACGCGCGGCGCGATATCGTGCATGCGCGTTTCAAGCCGATCGCGGGCGCGACGCTCTTCGAGATGCCGTATCGCGATGCATCCGTCGAGCCCGAAGGCGGCGGCGATCGCGCGCAAGTCGGCATTCCGGGGCTCGAAGCATTCAATTTGCTGAACTGGCGCGGCGGCTCGGGCGCGCATATCGATTTCTCGCCGATTTGCCCGCCCATCGGACGCGACGCCGTGAAGCAGGCGCGCATGGTGCGCGAGCGCGCGGCGCAATTCGGCTTCGACTATTACGGCGGTTTCACGGCGGGCCAGCGCGCGATGCATCACATCTTCGCGGCGATTTTCGATCGCGACGATCCGAAACAATCGCGCGACGCCGGCGCGCTGATCGAAGCGCTGATCCGCGATGCGGGCGCGGCGGGTTATGGGCAATATCGGACGCATCTTTCGTATATGGATCTGGCCGCCGCGCAATACGACTTCAACGATCACGCGCTGATGCGTCTCTCCGGCACGATCAAGGCGGCGCTCGATCCGAACGGAATTCTGTCGCCGGGCAAGCAGGGTATCTGGCCGGCGAAGCGTCCGGATGCAGCGGAAGGAGAAGGGCGATGAGCACGACGCGGCGCGCGTTTCTCATTGCGGCGGGGGCGTCCGGATTGCCGTGGATTTCCGTTGGCGCGGCGGCGCGGGCATCGACGCGAACCTGGGTCATCGATGCAGCGTTGCCCCAAAGCCGCGTGCTGTTGCGGCGAGCACGTCTCGCGAGCGCGCGCGTCGAGTCGCTTTCCGGCGATGCGGGCTGGCTGTGGATCGAGCGATTATCGAAAGAAGCGATGTCGTCGTCGCATGCGATCGGCGGACTGACGCGCTTCGCCGACGCGTTCGTGTTGTCGCAGCTCGGCGCGGGCATCGGCATGCGGGCGACACAACATCGCGCATTCGTCGACGACGCCGTGCTCTGGACGCTCGAACATGGCTGAAAGCGGTTCGGTAGAATGAAGCGTGTCTCAATATTGCCGCGCACGGATGAAACGATGAACGCCACGGACACCCGCACGATCGCCGACTGGCATGCGCACATCTATTTCGATGCCGTGAGCCGCGACGCCGCATGGCAGCTTCGGCTCGTGATCGAGCAACGTTTTGCAATGGAGTTGCAAAGCGGCGCATTGCGCCTGGGACGCTTTCATGAACGTCCGGTCGGACCGCATCCGATGTGGTCGTTTCAATTGGGATTCGGCGGCGACCTGCTCGCACCGATGCTCGCCTGGCTCACGCTCAATCACGACGCGCTCGATGTCTTCATGCATCCGAATACCGGCGACGCGCTCGTCGACCATCGCGATTCAGCCGTCTGGATTGGCCGATCGCATGAACTCGTGCTGAAGAGTCTGGGCGGCTGACGCTCAAAAAGAAAAAGGCGGAACGCGTCCGCCTTGCTTACCGATATCCCGCGAAATTACTTCTTCGCGCTTGCCGTTTTCGACGATACGGCGCGCACGGCCGTCTGGGTCGCGACGGTGGCGTCGTTCTGCGCAGTTTCGACCACTTGCTTCGCAGCTTTTTTGGCGGCTTCGTATGCCGAATTCGCCGATTGGGTCGCGGCGTCGATCGCGGTTTTCCACGCCGTCACGACGGCTTCGCTGCCGACAGGCGCGTTGCTCACGAGGCTTTCCAAGAATGCCTGCGCGTTACGCTGCGACTTTTCGATCTGATCCTGCGCCGCTTCGATGTACCCGCCGCGCACACCCGTCGTGATCTCGTTGATGCTCGTCCAGTACGCCTGCACGCGTTGCGCGCTGTTTTGCAGATGCTGGTTCTGGAGCGCGAAGAATTCCTGCGGATCGCGCACGGAGAACGTCTTGGCGAGCAGCGCCTGATGTTCGTCGAGCGCCGTCCTGGCCGTGCGCACGTTCAGATCGACCAGCTTTTCGAAACCCCCGACAACCTGTGTGGCGAGACCAAAAGTCGTGTCGACGCCCGCCTTCTGTGACGCGATTACATTTTCCGGCGTAAAACTGCTCATGCTCGACTCCATATGGAAGTTGCCAATTGAATACGCGATGAATTTGTGCAGTGCAGCGATTGGTCTATTCTAAGGGAACGATGTGGAGTGTCAATTACGTTTTCCCCGCTTGACTTTAAACCATGTCGCCCATTATTCAAAAATCGCGGCTCGCGATAAGTAAATGAGCAGGCTCATTAAAAGCAAGCGGTCTGATCACACATCACATAATCCGAACGACCATTTGCTTTTCGACAGTATTCCAGTACGCGGAAAAATCCGACCAGTCGGACGGTGAAGATACGCGGCGGTTTAGCTCTGTCCGCTAAGTGGGGAAGGCCGCACCCGCGTAAACACCTAAGCCCAAACTTACCGAATGCGTTGTTTCCCCACTTGACGCATTGGTGTGGTAATTGGAAGAATCTCGCACTGCAACACGCGCATCGGGGCATTCGGCGAACACGGTCTTTACCGGTATTTCTGTCACTGCCTCGTCATCGTGAATCCGTAGGATTCACCTCGCGCGAATGAGCCGGCGCTGAACGGCATAAAGATATAAATCGAGAGAATTGAAGAAAATGGGGCGACATTCCCAAACCCTTGGCCACCTTGAACGTAGTCACGAAGACAACACCTTGCGGCGCGCCATGGCCGCACGACTCGACCGCGCCTTGCAGAAGGCAAACGTCAGTTCCGCCAAAGCCGCCGGCTGGCTCGATGTGAGCGAGCACGACGTGCAATTCTGGCGTCGGGGCATCACGGTCCCGCCGTTCGCGGCATTCAGCCGAATCGCGCGGGCGCTCGACATCGATCCGCACTGGCTCTGCACGGGCCAGGCGCAGCAAGCGCACACTGCCAACTGACTGCGTCCGCTTCGGCTCTCGCGTTTCCCCTGAGCGTCAGACTTCCGTCGATACGGCCGGTGCCGTCTTGCGTCCGTGCAGGAGCACGGTGCCGATGCCGCTCGCGGCGATCACGCACATGCCGATTGCCATCCAGAGGTCCGGCACCTGTCCGAACAGCAGCCAGCTGAAGAGCGCCGCGAACGCGAGTTGGCCATAGGCAAACGGCGTCAGCACGGAAAGCGGGGCGCGCTTGAGCGCCTGAAGCATGAGTCCGTGCCCGAGCGTCGCCATCGTCGCCATGAAGACGACGAGCAGCCAGCTCCCGATCCGCACCTGCGCGACCGCGGGCAAGGTTTCCGCCTGATCCATCCAGACGAGCACGCACAGCAGGATTGTGGCGACGAGCGCCGTGAGGAAGTTGGTCGTGATTGCATCGTCGACGCGCGTGAGATGGCTCGACACCACCTGAAAGCACGCGAATGTCGTCGCCGCGCCGATCGGAAAGATCACGGTCCAGCTGAACTGGCTGCCGCCCGGCCGCACGACGAGCAACATGCCGATGAAGCCGAGTACGACCATCGCCCATTTGCTGCGCGGCACTTCGTCCTTGAGCACGAGCGCGGCGAGCAGCGTGGAAATGAGCGGCGCGAGCATCGCGAGGGAAGTCGAAACCGGCAGCGGCAGATGCCGCAAGCCCGCGAACGTGCATGCGGAATTACTGAGCAGCAGCACCGCCCGCACGATCTGCAGCTTGACGCTGCCCGAACGAAAGAGACCGAATGCGCGGCGCCGCACCTGCCAGACGCCCATCACGATCATCTGAAAGAGATAGCGTACCCAGAGTAGCGCCAGTAGAGGGACCGCGGTGCCGATCAGCTTGACGGTGGAATCGCTTGCCGCGAAGGTCGCGGTCGTCAGAATCATGATGGCGATTCCGGCGCCGGTGTTATCGGTATCAATGCGGTATCGCGTCTTGCCCTCTGCGGTTGCCATCGAGTTCTCGTGATTCGCCGCCACGCGCAGCGAACCGTTGCCCGGCGTTTCTGCTGACGGCATATATGAAGGAACGGCTCTCAGACCGTTGCTTCGATTCTCCCGGCATCGCCGGGCGCTGGCAAGGCGACAGTAAAGTTCTTTTCCGCCTTGTTGTGCTCAGGTCACGATACAGGAAATGTACTAGACGGTTCGGACAAATTGGGATTCGGCGCGGGCGAGGGCGGTCAATCATCGGACTAATACAGGAAAAGCGCTTCGATCCGTCCACTTCGGCATTCGCCTCCTAAAGAACGCCCATCTCAATTTGAGATTTGGATTAGAGCTTTCTTAGGCTCACTTTTTTACTATTCATTTCAACGCAGATCGCCGCGACAGCCAGCCACCAGGCATCACGCTGGATGAAAGCGCAACGCGTTCTCCGATGCGACATGGCATGCAAGCTCAGCCATACGCGCCGAATCAGTCCGAAGTCATTCATCACGAGTTTTCTGGAGCATTACATGCAAAAGCGCATTACCCTGGCTGCCGCCTTCGTTTCCATGAGCGTCGTCGCTTTGATGTCGATGAACGCGCACGCCGCCGACGGCACCATCACCATCAACGGCGCGCTTTCGGACACGACGTGCTCGATCAACGGTGTCGCGACCGGGGCGCCGGCCAACGTCACGGCGACGCTGCCGAACGTGGACTCGGGCTCGCTGCCGGCCGCGGGCACGACGGCCGGCACGTCGAGTCTCGGCGACATCAAGCTCGCGCTGACCGGTTGCGGCGGCGCGGCGACGAAAGCCGTCGCGCGTTTCGAAAACGGTCCGACGGTCGATCAGACCAGCGGCAATCTGGTGAACCAGGCGTCGGCATCGCCGGCGGGCAACGTGCAGGTTCGCTTGCTAAACGCCAAAATGCAGCCTATCAATATCCTCACCAACCAGAACAACGACCTGGCCACGAACGGCGCAGCCATCTCGGGCGGCGCCGCCATGCTGAACTATTTCGCCCAGTATTACGCAACGGGCAAAGCAACCGCGGGCAGCGTCAACACCACGGTGCAATACACGTTGCAATATCAGTAATGAGCGCGCCGGACCGTCCCGATGAGGCATGGTCCGGCTCGGCGTCTGCGCACGACGGGACATTCAGGTAGCGGTAATGAAAATAGCGAAGTGGTTGATTGCGATATCGACAATACTCACGGTTCTGTTCGCCGTCGCCGCGCATGCCAGCGTCACGATAAGCGGCACGCGCGTGATCTATCCGCTCGATCAGCGGGAAGTCAGCGTGAAGCTGAACAACGATAGCCGCACGCCGGCGCTCGTGCAGGTATGGATGGACGATGGCAACGCGGACGCGAAGCCCGGCGATATCAAGACGCCCTTCGTCATCACGCCGCCGATTTTCCGCATGGACCCGAGCAAATCGCAGACTTTGCGCCTGATGTATGGCGGCGGCGCCTTGCCGCAAGATCGCGAGTCGGTGTTCTGGCTCAACGTGCTCGACGTTCCGCCCAAGGTCGACGCCAAGGGCGATGCCAATACCAATACGCTGCAAATGGCCTATCGCACGCGGATCAAGGTCTTCGTGCGGCCGCCGCGCCTCGTGGGCAGCCCGGACGAAGCACCGAAAACACTCGAATGGCGCGTCGTGCCGGCGCCTCAGGGCGCGGGCCTGGCGCTCTCCGTGTCGAATCCGAGTGCGTATCACGTTTCGTTCAGCGAAATTTCCGTTTCATCCAATGGACGCACCTACAAGAACGAAATGGGCGGCATGGTCGCGCCACGTTCCACGCAAATCATCCCTGTGCCGCAGATGAGCGGCGTCACCAGCGGAAAGATTCGTTTCATCGCGATCAGCGATTACGGCGGTCCCATCGAGGGCGACGCCACCATCGGACAGTAGCGCCGCCCAAGCGATCCGCCGCGTCTTCACGCATATTGCGTTTCTCGTCTCGAAATAATCGAGCGCGCGAGTTCAATCGTGCCGACGGTTTTTTGAAACAGACCGTTCACCTATCTCAAAATTCGAACTCGTCCTAGGTACTTCTATCTCGATAAAAAATAGCATCGGTTTGTTGGACATCGATCCTTCGATATCCGAGAAACCGAAACCGCTGAGATATGAAGTCCCATCGTCATCAATCGCTTTCTACCCTCGAATTGAGCCGCACGGCGGCGCTGGTCCTGATGACCTTCGCAACGGCAGCCTTTGCGAGCACGGAGCGGGCGCTCGCCAGCGAAGCGCCCGGCGTGGTCGAGTTCGACACCACGTTCCTGCGCGTGGATTCGAAAGGCGATTTCGATGCAAAGCGATTTTCACGCGGCAACGTCGTGTCACCGGGAGTCTACGCGGTCGATATCGTCGTCAACGACAATCGCGTCGCGCGTGACGAAGTGCGTTTCGTGGCGGTGGACGAAGGCGGCAACGCGATGCCGTGTCTCACGCGCAAGATGCTCGAAAGCGCGGGCCTCGATCTCGCCCGACTCGCGGCCGAGCGCGGGCAAAAGGATGAGACGCCGGCCGACGCCTGCATCGACTTGCGCGCGCTCGTGCCGGAAGCCTCAATCGACTTCGATTTCAGCGAGCAGAAACTGGCGCTTTCCATTCCGCAGCGTTACATGCGCGCATCGGCGCGCGGATACGTGTCGCCGGAGTTGTGGGATCGCGGCGTGAATGCGGGCTTCCTGAGTTACAACGCGAACACCTATCGGACGCGGGCGGGCGGCGAGCAATCGACGCAGAATTATCTGGGGCTCAACGCGGGCGTGAACGTCGGTGGATGGAACCTGCGTCATCAGTCGTCGCTGACTACATCGACTGGGCAGGCAACGCAGTTCGACAACATCGCGACCTACGTCCAGCACGACCTAACCCGCTTGCGCGCGCAAGCCGTGATCGGCGACGTGCAGACGACCGGCGACGTGTTCGACTCCGTGGCGTTTCGCGGTGCGCAGATCGCCACGGACGATCGCATGCTGCCGGAGTCGTTGCGCGGTTTCGCGCCCGTCGTGCGTGGCACGGCGGATTCGAACGCGCTCGTGACTGTGCGTCAGAACGGGCAGATCATCTACGAAACGGGCGTGACGCCCGGCCCGTTCGAAATCCGCGATCTCTATGCAACGGGTTCGGGCGGCAATCTCGATGTCACCGTCATGGAAGCCGACGGACGCGCAAAGCGCTTCACGGTGCCGTATGCATCGGTTGCGCAATCGCTGCGTCCGGGCACGACGCGCTTCGCGGTCACGGCGGGACAACTCCGCGACGATTCGCTCGGCACGAAGCCCGGCTTCGCGCAATTCACGCTGCAGCGCGGCCTGACGAATCTGGTCACGCTCTATGGCGGCGCGATCGCATCGGAGGGCTATGCCGCCGTGAATGCCGGCGCCGCGCTCAATACGAAGTACGGTGCATTTGCGAGCGATATCACGGTCGCGCGCACGCAGGTTCCGGGCAAACACGCGATGCAGGGCAAGAGCCTGCATATCGGCTATGCCAAATTCGTCGATCCGACCGGCACCAACCTCACGCTCGGCGCATATCGTTATTCCGACAGCAGCTATCTTTCCTTCGCCGATGCCGCCCGCGTGCGCGACGCCGCGCGAGACGGCGGCAATCCGGCCGATCGCAATCGCGGCCGCGTGCAACTGACCATCGATCAGCGGCTCGGCAATCAAGGATCGGTGTTTGCGACGGTCTCGTCGCAAAGCTACTGGAACCGTCCGGGAAACGACACGTTTTTTCAGGCGGGTTATTCGAACCGTTTCAAATACGGCACCTATAGTGTGACTGCGGACCGCACGCAGAACTCGGACGGCGCCATGTCGAATCGGTTGATGGTGAGCACGACCATTCCGCTTGGTCATTCACGTCATGCGCCGCAACTCACGACGAGTCTGAACACGGGCGGCGGCGCGACGAACATGCAGGCGAACATCGGTGGATCGGCGGGGGAACGCAATCAGTACTCGTACAACGCGTATGGTTCGCTGGGGCAGCAGCCGGGCACCGCCATCGATTCGAACGCGGGCGTGAGCGGCGCGTGGCGCGCGCCGCGTGCGCAGGTCAGCGCGTCGGCAAGCGGCGGGCCGGGCTCATCGCAGGTGTCGGCGGGCGTGAGCGGATCGATCGTCGCGCATCCGGGCGGCGTGACGTTCTCGCAGACGGTTGGCGATACTTTCGGCATCGTCGAGGCGAAGGGCGCGGAGGGCGCCAGCGTGTCGAGCGCGACCGGCGTGAAGATCGATTCGCACGGTTACGCGGTCGTGCCTTATCTCACGCCCTACAGCATGAATAACGTGGACATCGATCCGAAGGGCAGTTCGCTCGATACGGAACTTCAGTCGACGTCCGAACAGGTGGCGCCGCGTTCCGGTTCGATCGTCATGCTCAAGTACAAGACGGTAACGGGACGCGCCGCGCTGATCCGCGCACCGCGCCTCGGCGGCGATGCGCTGCCGTTCGGCGCGGAAGTGTCCGATGGCGCGGGTCATGTGGTGGGCGTCGTTGCGCAGGACAGCCGCATTTTCGCGCGTGGCGTCGAGGAGAAGGGCACGCTCGTCGTCAAGTGGGGCAACGGGGCGAGAGAGCAATGCAGCATCGCGTATGCGTTGCCCACGAAAAGCAATAAGTTGACTGCGGGGTATGTGTCGGTGGAGTCGCATTGCGTGGCTTCGCATGCATTCATTGCTGCGTCAGCCGGCGACGCGGGTTCTCAAGACCGATGGTGATCGAGATGAGCTTAGGCGAATGGATGAACACGCTTCGCAAGGACCGCACGCCCAACGCTTCGGGCGCGATGTGCAGGATCATTTCGAAAGGCGAAGCAGCGAAAACATGCGCGATCCTCGCGCTCGCTGCGTCGTGTCTCCAGGCAGTGGCAGGCACCTTGACATTTCCGACCGCCGGTTCCATGCCTGTCCTGAGCTTTCCCGCCACCCTGTCAGCGTCGCGCGATGCACCCGTCGGCAGCATTCTGAATACGGCAGCGGGCAACGGGGGCCTTGCCGCCACCGGCTTCACCTGCGATGTGCAGAAGAATGTGACGGTGAGCGGCACGCTCGTTCCGGGAAGCACGAATGTCTATCAGACGAGCGTCCCGGGCATCGGCGTGCACTTTTACATCACGAGCGGATGGGGCGGCTCATGGGTATCGGTGCCGGTGTCGCAGACGCTGACACAGCCGAACGGAAGTACGGCGCACTACATGCGGGCCGATCTGGTGGTAACGGGGCCGGTCGGCAGTGGCGCCGTTGCAACGTGGCCTTCCGCGACAGTGACGTTCACGGGCAGTTGCATGACGACCGTGACGGCGACACAGTACCTCACTGGCAGCGTGGCGATGACGAGCAACACATGTAGCGTGACCACGCCGAGCCTCGACTTTGCGCTTCCGAAGGGGTTGAGCAAGGATCTGGTCGCGCCCGGCGCCACTTCGGGCGATACGACCGTGTCGCTCGGTCTGAACTGCGCTGCGGGCGTCAAGGTTGCCGTGACGCTGTCGGACGTCGTCAGTCCACAGAACCGGTCTACCACCTTGAGCCTGGCTCCCGAATCATCGGCTGCCGGAATAGGCCTGCAAATCCTGAATGGAACGACTCCCGTGGCGTTCGGCGCAGATTCGGCGGTTGCGGGCAACACGAATCAGTGGACGGCGGGCACGGCAAGCGGCGGCGCCATGCAGATTCCGCTCACGGCGCGCTACGTTCGCACGTCAGGCACGCTCATCCCGGGAAGCGTTCACGGCAAGGCAACCTTCACGATGTCGTATCAGTAGCGCGACATTCGTCGGGAAAGCATCGGAACCGGACTTGTTTGTTTCACACGAAAGCCTTGCCAACCTCGCTCCGACGCCTACACTTAAAGTAGTTTCTGAACTGCTTCAACGGAGGCAACAATGAGAACGAGAACTCGCGAAGTCGTACGCATGCTCGCGACATTCCGTCATTCGGCGCATTGCCGAAACCTGCGTGCTGCGGCGGCAGCTCAGGAAGTGCGCGACCTCGCCAACGAAACGTCGTCCGTCGGGACATCCGAAGAGGACGAGCGTGCCGAACCGGAGATCGGACCGGTTGTCCGCAAGCCGCATCCCGGCATGCATTGAAATGCGCACGCTCAAACGCCTGCCGGATTCCTGAACGGCGAGAAACGCCAGTGCCCGCTCGCGTCCTTTACGGCGATCGCGCCATGCTCGTGCAGCACTTCGCCGATGGCGCCTGGTTTGATGTCGTCGGAGATACGGATGACGAGCAAGGTGCGTTGCGGCGCGGCGTCGTCGCTGACTGACGGCGTCTGCGGTTGCTGTAGCGGCTCATGCGGCACGTAGCGGTTGCGCGCGCCGATCACGCCCTGATGCTCGCCGTGCGCAACGTACTCGGCATCGTCTTCGTCGTGCGTGGGTGGCAGCAGCGCATCGATGTCGATTTCGCCGCGTCCTGCCCGGTAAAGATGCGCATCGTCGCGTCGCAGGCCTGCGAGCTGCAATGCGCGAAGCGCGTCATGTCCGTCGCGATAGCATCCGAACACCCCAACTATGACCTGATTCATCGTCGCCCCCTCTCTCGGCCCGCATCGTTTCCTCGAACCAAGCAACTGATGTCATCCTGCGCGGTCTTCGATTCGCTTCCGCGCTGTTCGATTCGTCAGATGATCTCCAGCAACGGGCGTTCCCGCATGATGGTTTTGAAAGATGAGTGTCAATGAGCCGTTTCCCGCAGGTTGCGACCCCAACGGCTATCACCTAAAGTAGCTGAGCTTCTTTCCCGGATCCGCGCGTCACGCAACGCGCTCTTCGCGAGGTTCGAATGATTGCGAAAGCCTGTGCTTGGGTACTTGTACTGATGGCAGGCTCCGCAGCGGCGGCGCCTTGCTACAACGACGGCGATGTCGTCACGCTCGAAGGCACGGCGACGCGCCAGGCCGCGCATGAAGGGGATGCGTCCGCGAAGCCCGCGTGGGTGCTTTCGCTGTCGGGCCCGATCTGCGTGCTGAGCGCGAGCACGGGCCAGAACGCGCGGCAGCAGTCGAACGTGTCGGCGGTGCAGATCATCGATGCAACACCCACGGAAAACGCGCGCATCCAGGTGACGGGCAAACTCGTCACCGGCAACGTCAGCGGTTATTACGCGGTGCCCACCGCGATCTGGGTGCTCAAGCAGCGCGTGCTATCGGGACAATGACGCCCTCGGCCCGCATGGGCGATGCGTCGAAACCCGCGAGAAGTGCGAACGATCAGGCCGCCTTCGCGTGCGCCTGATAGCGCCAGTATTCAGCGACGACGATATGCAGCGGTTGATCGTCGAGCTTGCGTTCCTCGGCGAAGCGCAATAAGGCGTCGAGTTGCGCGCCGGTGCAACGGAATGCTTCGCGGCGCGGAGCCGTCTGGTTTTTCTTGTGCGTGGTCATGGCAATCCTTTTTAGGACCTTCCCCGACAGGGCAGGATCGTTCGACGGGGCGGCCCGTGCGCGCGAACGCTGCCTGCTGCTTTCACATTAAGCCGGAGCCGCGCACGCGCGACCGGCTGTTAGCGCACATAGCCGTCAAGACATGACAGATAGCGCAAAGCGCGGACCCGGGTATGTGCTTAGGTCTCGTTTGCTTTCACCGCTGGAATAAACCGTTCGACTGTGCCGTTTAGCATGTGTGAACCCGCGCGGGAACCGAGACGCGGGACGAGGGAGGAGAAGCCTGTGAGCGCCGATCAACAAGCGCACGAGGAGCTCGCGCACATCGGGCGGATGATCGCGGAACTGGAGCGCGTCGCGGCGACGGAGCGCGGCGAACCGAAACGGTATGCGGTCATGCGGCCGGAGTACTGGCAGCGGCGCATCGATGCGTTGATCGTCGCATCGACGAACGAGCCGCTGCGGCGCGATGCGGCCGCGTTGCGCGAGCGCCTGGCGGAAGTTTTCGCCGATGCGCACGAACGAGATACGGGGCACGCGGGAGAACCGGCGCGGGAGACCGGCAGCAGAAAATGAAGCGAAGCGACGTGCGTGGCGGCGCGTGTGACGATCGGACGATCGACATGCGCCGCCGCAGCGTCAACCCGTTTGCTCGACGGGCGTCACGTCGATATCGAGCTTCTGCGTGCCGCGCAGCACCGCGATCTTCACGGGCTTGTCGATACGCGATGCATCCAGCGTGCGCTGCAAGCCATCGACACTATCGACGGCGATGCCATCCACCGCGACGATACGATCGCCCGTGCGCAAACCGCCGAGCGCGGCCGGACTGCCTTTCACGATCTCCATCACATGGACGCCGCTCGCAAATGCGAGTTCGAAGAAGCGCTGCACGCGCCGCGAGATCGGCGTAGTCGTACCCGCCACGCCGATATACGCACGCCGCACGCGCCCATACGCGAAGATCTGCATGATGACCCACTTGGCCGTGTCGATCGCGGTGGCGAAGGAAATGGCCTGCGCGCCGGAAATGATCGCGGTGTTCACGCCGATCACTTGCCCCGCCGAATTGATGAGCGGCCCGCCCGAATTGCCAGGATTGAGCGCGGCGTCGGTCTGGATGACGTCGTAGATCATGCGCCCCGAGGTCGATCGCAGCGAGCGGCCGAGCGCGGACACAACGCCTGTCGTCACGGTCTGCGCGAGCCCGAGCGGATTGCCCACCGCGATCGCGATCTGCCCGACGCGCAGGCTGCCCGAATCGCCGAGCTCGACATGCGGCAGCGGCTCCGCCGAGCCGATGCGCAGCACCGCGAGATCGCTCGCGGGATCGTCGCCGACGAGGTCGGCATCGAAGCGCGCGCCGTCCGCGAGCGTGACCACGATATGCGTCGCGCCGTGCACGACATGGCTATTGGTCAGCAGATAGCCGTCCGGCGTGAAGATGAATCCCGAGCCCGTGCCGCCGACATTGCGGCGCGTGCCGCGCGGATCGGCGACCTGGCGCTCGACTGCGATGAACACTACGGCTTGCTGCACGCGCTCGAGTGCGCCGATGACCGTGCGCGAATAGGCGTCGAGCAGGGCTGAATCGTCGATATTGCCGAGCGGGGCGGAGGGCGCGGCGTCCTGCGCCCCGCGCGCAAGATCGTCGATGAATTGAGGCCGGCTTCCCATGTTCCTAGAACTCCAGATGTCTGGAAGCCGACATGCGGGTCGCCGCCGCCGATTTCAAGAGATGGTTGCGTTTGCGAGCAGCTTCATCGGCCCGAGCGATTCGACGACGTCGCGCTGTGCGGCGTCGCGCACGAAGAGCGAGCCGGCGAAGCCGAGCGCATTCACCGCGACGCCTTCGACGTGCGAGACCCCGCGCGGCACCGCGAGCATCCAGCGGCGCGTGACGAGCAGGTTGTAAGGCCTGCTCTGATGCGCGACGCCCGCGACGTCGAGCGGCTGCACGCCGATCGCGTCCAGCAGTTGCAGATAGATTGCGTGGGCGTTCGCGGGATCATCGTTGTCGAGCCATGTGGCCGCGTGCGCGAACGCGAGTTGCGGTGCGCGAAAAATGCCGCTCGTGCGCGCGGCGTCGATGAACGGTTCGATGGGCAAGGCGTGACCATCGAGCGGCAGCGGCACGATCTGCAGATGCTTGTGCGGCTGGCTCGATCCGGCGACTGTGCCGCCGTTATAGAAGCCGAGCCCATCGAAGCGTTCGAGGCAAGCGAAGAGCGCCGCGAAGTCATCCTCGCCGATGAGCGATTCCTGCGGCTCGAAATCCGTCGTCACGATCAGCAGATGATGCGCGAGCACGTTGAACTTGTTGAGCAAAAGAAAGTGCCGCTCGCCGATATCGCCCACGCGCAGCGCTTCCTCGCAGGGAGAAAACGGATCGCGCCATGCGCTCGCGGCGTCCGCCGTGGCCTTCGCCGCGAGCTTCGACGCTTCCTCCTTGCGCGCGAGGTTCGCCGCTTGCCGCACGAGAAACGGTACGCCGCCATCTTCGATCACGCTTTGCACCGTGTCGAAGGAACGCAGCGCGCCGCACGCGAGCGCGCGTTCCGTTTGCGTGACGACGTCCTGCCACGAAGGGGCGTTCATTCGCGCCATGCTTCTCCTTTGCCGAACTCGTATCGATCGAGCGATGCCGCGTGCATCTCGATGCTGTAGCCGGGCGCCTGCGGCGGCATATAGCGCCCGTTTTCGATGACGACGGGATCGAGAAAATGCTCGTGCAGATGATCGACGTATTCGAGCACGCGACGATCGAGCGAGCCCGACACGCAGATGTAATCGAACAGCGAAATATGCTGCACATACTCGCACAAGCCGACACCGCCCGCATGCGGACACACCGGCACGCCGAACTTCGCGGCCATCAGCAGCACGACGAGCACTTCGTTGAGACCGCCGAGCCGGCAGCTATCGATCTGACAGAAATCGATCGCTTCCGCTTGCAGCAACTGCTTGAAGATCACACGGTTCTGGCAATGCTCGCCGGTCGCGACGCCGATCATCGGTGCAAGGCGCCTGCGGATCGCGGCGTGGCCGAGCACGTCATCAGGGTTCGTGGGCTCTTCGATCCACCACGGATCGAACTCCGCGAGACGGCGCATGTTCGCGATCGCTTCATCGACTTCCCAGACCTGGTTCGCGTCCATCATCAGCTTGCGCCCGGGGCCGATTTCCTCGCGCAAAATGCGCGCGCGCCGCATATCTTCGTCGAGATTGCCGCCGACCTTCTGCTTGAAATGCGTCCAGCCGGCTGCTACGCCCTCACGCGCGAGCCGGCGAATCTTGTCGTCGTCGTAACCTAGCCAGCCCGCGGATGTCGTGTACGCGGGAAAGCCCTGAGCGAGCATTTCCTTTTCCCGTTCGCCGCGTGTTCCATGAATGCGCTTCAATAAGGCCAGCGCTTCCGATGGCGTGATCGCATCGGTCACATAGCGGAAGTCGAGACAGCGCACGAGCTGCTCCGGACTCATATCGACGAGCAGTTTCCACACGGGCTTCTTCTCGCTCTTCGCCCAGAGATCCCACACGGCATTGACGACGGCAGCCGTCGCGAGATGGATCACGCCTTTCTCCGGGCCGATCCAGCGCAATTGACTATCGGATGTGAACGCGCGCCAGAAGCCGCCCATGTCCGCGGCGATATCTTCGATGCTCCTGCCGACGACGAGCGGCGCCAGCGCCTCGACCGCCGCGACGACGACTTCGGTGCCGCGTCCGATCGTGAACGTGAGGCCATGACCCGCGAGTCCGGGCGCATCGGTTTCGAGGATCACGTAGGCGGCGGAATAGTCGGGCGCGGCGTTCATCGCGTCCGAGCCGTCGAGCGAACGCGAAGTGGGAAAGCGGATATCGCGCACGGAGAGCTTCGTGATGCTGGTCATATTCATCTCCTCAGATGGTGGCGTGACGGCGATGCTCAGGGTTCGAACGGAGGCCTTTATAAAGGCACGAATATGCTGCAACGCACGGGCGCAATGGACATTGACAACCCGTGTTGCACCTCCTAGCCTGCTAGCATGTTAGTGCGAAATCAAGGGCGGCGTGAGCTCATCGACGAATGAAAACAGTCTTGCCGCCGACCCTTACCGCGCATTGCCCCGCTTGCACGGTTCGGAGCGCGGCAGCCTCACCGACGCCGTCGAGGAGGCGCTGCGCGCGGCCATCGTCAATCTGGCGATGGAGCCCGGCATGATGATCGACAAGCTCGCGGTGTGCGAGCGCATGGGCGTATCGCGCTTTCCGGTCTCGTCCGCGCTGGCCAAGCTCGCAACCGTGGGGCTCGTCGAAGTCTTGCCGCAGCGCGGCACACGCGTCATGCCCATCGTCATGCACGATATACGTCAGCATCTGTTCATCCGCAGCGCGCTCGAAGTGGAGACCGTGCGCACGCTTGCCGTTGCGTGCGATGCAGCCACGCTCGATGCGCTCGATGCGAACCTCGAACGCGAAACCGACGCAGTGCAGCAAGGTCTGCACCGCGAGTTTCATCTGCTCGATCTCGCGTTCCATGAATTGCTTCTCGATGCAATCAACTTGCCACGCGTGAAGGAAATCGTCGCTGCATCGCGCAATGCGCTCGATCGCGCGCGCCGTCTGATGGCGAGTCCCGAGCGTCACGCGCATACGCTCGCCGAGCACAGACGTATCGCCGATGCGATCCGCGAACGCGATGGCGATGCCGCCGCGCGCGCGATGCACGATCACCTGGATGAAGTCGTCGCGGAGCTGCGGCGCTTTTCCGCTGAAAGACCGGACCTGTTCAGGGAGTAGGAGACAAGAAAGACGAGTGATACATGTGGTCAACCGCAATGGAGGAGACACAATGAACCTGTTCAAGCAAATGGGCGCCGTGACCGCGCTCGCGGCCGCATGTCTCGCCGCTTCGCCGGCGATCGCGGCCGAGGACTTCAAGGGCGTGACCGTCAACGTGATGACTTTCGTCGGTCCGCAGATCGCCGAGCCGCTGCAACGCCGCGCGCCCGAGTTCGAGAAGCTCACGGGCGCGAAGGTGAATGTGCTGACGGTGCCGTTCTCTGACCTTTATCAGAAGCTGTTGACGGACTGGGCGTCGGGCACGAACTCCGTCGATGCGGCGGTTTTCGCGCCGCAATGGATGGTCGATTACACGAAGGGCGCCTTCCTCGAAGACCTGACGCAGCGTGTCGCCAAAGACACGGCGTTGAAGGAAGACGACGTGATGCCGTTCTTCGTCGATTTCTCGCAGAAGTACAACGGCAAGACCTATCTCGTCGCGCTCGATGGCGACTTCCAGATGGTCTACTACCGCACGGATATCCTTCAGCAACTCGGCAAGCAGCCGCCGAAAACCTGGGACGATTACCTCGATATCGCAAAGGCCGCGAACGGCAAGGCGTTCGGCGGCGACGGCAAGCCGGTCGCGGGTTCGTGCATTTCCAAGAAGCGTAACGCGCAGGCGTATTGGGCGATCATCTCGATCGCGGGCGGTTACCTGCAATCGAAGGGCACGGCGCAAGGCGCGTTTTTCGATCCGCGCAACTTCAAGGCGCTCGTGAACAACGACGGCTTCAAGGAAGCGTTGCGCGTCTACAAGGAATCGACCACGTACGGACCGCCCAACGAAATCAATCTCGATGTCGGCGACACGCGCAGCGCGTTCATCTCCGGCCATTGCGCATTGACGCTCGACTGGGGCGATGTCGGCGTGCTGGCGATCGATCCGAAGCAGTCGAAGGTGATCGACAAAGTGGGGGCGGTGATTCTGCCCGGCTCGCGCAAGGTGGTCGATCGCGACACGGGCAAGCTCGTGCCGTGCGACAAGACCCGGTGTCCTTATGCGATCGACGGCGTGAATCACGCACCGTTCGCGGCCTTCGGCGGCTGGTCGGGCGGCATCAATGCGAAGGCGAAGCCGAAGGTGAAGGACGCCGCTTATGCGTTTCTCTCGTTCATGAGCCAGCCGGCGCAATCGAACGTCGATGTGACGATCGGCGCATCGGGCTTCAATCCGTATCGGCGTTCGCAATTCACGGACATGTCGGCGTGGAAGAAGGCGGGCATGAGCGACGCGGCCGCCAAGTCGTATCTCGGCGCGATCCAGCAGAGCCTGCAAAGCCCGAACATGATCATCGACCTGCGCATTCCGCAGAACCAGCGCTATGAACAGGTCGTGCTCGATACGGCGGTCGCGCGCTTCGTTGCTGGCGAAATCGATGCGGATGCCACGATGAAAGCCATCGATAGCGGCTGGGGCGAAATCACCGACGATCTCGGCAAGGACACGCAGTTGCGCGCATACAAGGCGTCGATCGGCGCGAAGTGACGAAGAAGGCGGGCGCGTTCATTCCCGACGCGCCCGCGTCGCAATGGAGATTCGATGAATACGCCGTCCCACGCATCGTCCGTGGTCGCGAACGAGCGAGGCTCGCGCGCGCGCGTCGCCAACTGGCTCGACCGGCAGGCGCCCTTCGTATTCGTGTTGCCTACGGTGCTGCTGATTCTCGCGTTCTCGATCTTTCCGCTCGTGGCGTCGGCCTATCTTTCGCTCACGCGTTTCGAACTCGGGGAGGGCGGCTATCAACTGACCTTCACGGGCCTGCGCAACTACGTGCGGCTCTTTTCCGGCAGCCAGCAATATCACTTCACCGGCGTGTTTCGCGCGCCGGGAATCGTCAGCATTGCGACTATCGTGGTCGCCGTGCTCGCGGTGATCTACTGGTTCTATCGCTATCTAAGGAGCGACGGGCGCTCGATCATGGGCACGCTCGGCCGATCGATCAGCGCGGCCGCGTTTCTCGCGCTCGTGTGGCTCGCGGCGAACACGCTCGGCGGCGGCGGCGCGCTCGGCAGCCTGATGGTGACGATCTTCTATGTCGTGCTCGGCGTCGCGCTGCAATTTCTCGTCGGCCTCGGGCTTGCCTATCTGTGCACGCTGCCGCTCAGGGGCGGGCGCTTCTTCCGGCTCCTCTTCTTCCTGCCGCTGATGGTGACGCCCGTCGGCATCGCTTATATGTTCCGCATGATGGCCGATACGTCCATCGGGCCGCTCGCGCCGGTATGGTCGTGGTTCGGCCTCGGCCAGATTTCGTGGGCGGCGGACCCGTGGCTTGCGCGGCTCGTCGTCGTGATCGGCGATACATGGCAATGGGTGCCCTTCATGTTCCTCGTGATGCTCGCCGCGCTCGAAGGCACCTCGCGCGAGCAGATCGAAGCGGCGCAACTCGATGGCGCATCGGCGTGGCGCGTGTTCCGCGATGTCACGTGGCCGTCCATCGCGCCGGTTGCGGCGAGCGCGGTACTGATCCGGCTGATCGAGGCGTTCAAGATCGTCGACTTGCCGAACGTGCTGACGAATGGCGGCCCCGGCATCGCGACCGAATCGATGACGCTGCACGCGTTCATCGAATGGCGCGCGCTGAATCTCGGCGGCGCTTCGGCGGTGGCGTACATGCTGTTCTTCGTCTCGACGATCGCATGCGTGTCGTTCTTCCAGTTCGTCGTGCGGCGCGCGCGGGGAGATCAGTGATGAACGCGTTCAACCGCTGGTTCGTGCCCGCGCGTCTGGATGAGCTGCCCATCGGCGGCAAGGCGATCGCGTATCTGTTGCTCGGGTTCTGGTCGCTCGTCGTGCTGTTTCCGCTTTACTGGATGGCGATAACGTCGTTCAAGCTGCCGGTGGATGTATCGACGGGACCGCTCTACATTCCCTTCGTCGACTTCGAGCCGCATCTCGACGCGTGGCATTACATCTTCGTCGATCTCGGGCCGGACACGTATCGGCCTTATATGAACTCGCTGATCGTCGCGACATGCGGCACGGCGGCTTCGGTCTTTCTCGGCTCGATGGCCGCGTATGCACTCGCGCGCATCGAGTATCGGCCGCCGGTTGCGGCGGTGGGTTTCGGCATCGTGCTGATCGCGCTGCTGATCGCGGCGGTCGCGTGGGGACATGTCGATCTGCGCATCGCGCTCGCCGTCGCGCTCGCGCTGTTCCTCTTGCTGTTGCGCCCGATCGTGCGGCGCGCGCGCAGGCATCTGAGCAACGACGACATTCTTTTCTGGGTCGTATCGCAGCGCATATTGCCGCCCGTCGTCACGGTGATCCCGATCTATCTCACCTTCAGGGACGTCGGTTTGCTCGACACGCATCTCGCGCTCATCATCACCTATGCGACGGCGAACCTGCCGATCGTCGTGTGGCTGATGTTCGATTTCTTCGATGGCGTCCCGCGCGAGATCGAAGAGAGCGCGCAGATAGACGGCGCGACGCGCTTCTCGATACTCTTCGGCATCGTGCTGCCGCTCGTCGCGCCGGGTCTCGTCGCAACGGGTCTGCTCGTGCTGATCCTCTCGTGGAACGAGTACCTTTTCGCGCTCTTTCTGACGACAGCGAACGCGCAGACGATGCCCTTGCTCGTCGCCGCGCAGAACGCGACGCGCGGACCGCAATGGTGGAACATGTCGGTGCTGATACTCATCATGATCCTGCCGGTGATGCTGCTGACGCTCACGCTGCAGCGCTTCATCGTGCGGGGCATTCTCGTGGGAGCCGTGAAAGGATGACGGTCATGGATAGCGAGGCGGTGAAGGTCGACGACGCCCGCCTGACGAAGATCGCGGCGGCGCGCCAGTCGAAGAGCGTGTCGTTGAGAAACGTCGGCAAGACGTTCGGCGATACGCGCGTGCTGAGCGATTTGTCGCTCGACGTGCAGGCGGGCGAATTTCTCGTGCTGCTCGGCGAATCGGGTTGCGGCAAGACGACGGCGCTGCGCATCGTCGCGGGACTCGAATCGGCGACGGAAGGCGCGGTGTTCGTCGGCGATACCGATGTCACGCATCAGTTGCCGCGCGATCGCGATGTGGCGATGGTGTTCCAGTCGTATGCGCTCTATCCGCACAAGACCGTGTTCGAGAACATCGCGTATCCGCTCATCGTGCGAAAGCGCCCGAAGGCCGAGATCGAAGCCGCCGTGCGCGAAGTGGCCGCGAGCGTGCAACTGGAGCCGTTGCTGTCGCGCTTTCCGCGACAGTTGTCCGGTGGACAGCGTCAGCGTGTGGCGCTCGCGCGCGCGATCGTGCGCCGGCCTGCGGCGTTCCTGATGGACGAGCCGCTTTCCAATCTCGATGCCAAGCTGCGCGGCCACATGCGCGCCGAGTTGAAGCACATGCAGCACGAACTCGGCATCACGACGATTTATGTGACGCACGACCAGATCGAAGCGATGACGCTCGCGCATCGCGTGGCCGTCCTCGACAAGGGCGCGCTGCAGCAACTCGATACGCCCGCGCGCATCTATTCGGACCCGGCGAATCTGTTCGTCGCGGGCTTCATCGGTTCGCCGCCGATGAATTTTCTGCGCGGCACGCTCGCGCAAGGACGCTTCGATGCGCCCGGCATCTCGCTCGACACCTCGGCTCGTCACGAGGGCCGGGCCGTGCTCGGCGTGCGTCCTGAGGAATGTTCGCTCGTGGCGCAAGGTGATGGCGAATTGCAGGGGCGCATCTATTCGGTCGAACTGATCGGCGATCATTCGCTCGTCACGATGAACGTCGGTGAGCAGCAGGTGGTCGTGAAGGTGCCGAATACTTTTGCGGGCGAGATCGGCGGGGGCGCAGGGGTGCGCGTGAATCGCGAGCGCATCTATTTCTTCGATGAGAGCGGCGCGCGCATTCGCTCGACCGTTTGAAAAACGTAAGCCTTCAGGCGTGCCGCGAAGCGTTCCCGTGCGTGTGGTCTATATTGGATTTATAACGATCCGATATGGAGGTGCGACATGAGGCGCATCTATTTTCTGCTCCCGAACGTGGCGAGCGCAAAGGGGATCATCGACGAACTGCTGCTGAAGCGAATCGAATGGCGGCATATGCATGTGCTCGCGCGGCCTCATGAACCGCTGGAGGATTTGCCGCAGGCGACACTCGTTCAACGCAGCGATCTCTTGCCCGCACTGGCGCGGGGAACGGCTGCCGGCGGCGTGACGGGCGTGCTCGCGGGGCTCGTGGCGATGGCGTTTCCACCCGCGGGTTTGACGATAGCCGGCGGCGCGGTTGTCTGCATGACGCTCGCGAGCATGGGGTTCGGCGCGTGGGCCGCGACGATGATCGGAGTGGGTATTCCGAATACGCGATTGCGGCGCTTCGAGCACGCGATCGAAGAAGGCGAGTTGCTGATGATGGTCGATGTGCCGAAGGATCGGGTCGAGGAGATCGAAGCGCTGGTGAAGAGTCATCATCCGGAGGCCGATGTCGAGGGGGCCGATCCTACGATTCCGGCTTTTCCTTGATGGTTTTGTTTTTTGCCGGATCCCGGTTTGTTGTTGGTCTATTAGCGTTGCCCCTGTGCGGGGCGGCAGTCACTTTCTTTGCTGCTGCAAAGAAAGTAACCAAAGAAAGCAGCTTCTCACCGCCCGCGGTCACACGCACGTTGGCCATGCTTGCCAGCCGCCGGTGGCACTCGCCTAAGTGTCGCCCTCGAAGGCCCAATCGGGCTTGGCTCGCGCACGGTCTGTCGCGTCGCATCGCGTGCGTTATTGGTTCAGCACCAAATGGCTCCGGCCCGCTACGCGGCCGATGGGTCAATCGGGTTTGCGTGCGCTTCTTCTTCGATGGTTTCCCTCGCATACCCAGCGGGAGCGCGAAGCGCTGTGCCGAAGCTATTTCGTGCTGAACCAGCGCGCTTAAACGTCTCGGGCGACAGACCGTGCGCGATCCAAGCCCGGTAAGTCCCTCGAGGGCGACACTTAGGCGAGTGCCACGGGCGGCTGGCAAGCGTGGCCAACGTGCGTGTGACCGCGGGCCTAAGCGAGCTGCTTTCTTTGGTTACTTTCTTTGCAGCAGCAAAGAAAGTGACTGCCGCCCCGCACAGGGGCAACACAAATAGGCCGACACGAATCCGGGATCCGGCAAAAAAACAAAAACCAATGCGCTAAGATCACACCTCGGGAGCCGAATCGCGACCCACCCAGAACGCCTTAAAAAAACCGAGCGTTCATAAACCGAGGATGAATAACCCGATGCGCCGTGTGGTCTTCAATCAAAAGGGTGGCGTAGGCAAGTCCACCATCGTCTGCAATCTCGCCGCGATCAGCGCCTCGCGCGGCCTGCGCACCCTGGTGATCGACCTCGATCCGCAAGGCAACGCGAGCCAGTACCTGCTCGGCGCCGAATCCCGCGACGCCCAGCCGAATCTCGCGAGCTTCTTCGAATCCGCATTGAGTTATAGCTTTCGCGAACCGGCGTTCGAATCTTTCATTCATTCGACGCCTTTCGAGAATCTCGACATCGTACCGTCGCATCCGACTCTCGAAGCGCTGCAAAGCAAGCTCGAATCGCGATACAAGATCTACAAGCTGCGCGACGCGCTAAAGGGTATGCAGCAATACGACGCCGTATATATCGACACGCCCCCCGCGCTGAACTTCTTCACGCGCTCGGCGCTCATCGCGGTCGAGCGCTGCCTGATCCCGTTCGATTGCGACGACTTCTCGCGTCGCGCGCTCTATTCCGTGCTCGATAACGTGCAGGAAATCCGCCACGATCACAATCCGGACCTGAGCGTCGAAGGGATCGTCATCAATCAGTTTCAGCCGCGCGCGAGCCTGCCGCAGCAACTCGTCGACGAACTGCGCAAGGAAGATCTGCCCGTGCTCAATTCGCATCTGTCGCTCTCCGTGAAAATTCGCGAGAGCCATCAGCACGCTCGCCCGATGATCTACCTCGAACCTCGTCACAAGCTCGCGCAGGAATATGTCGCGCTGCACGAGGAACTGAACGGCTGAGGCGCACGGAACGCCAACGCGCCATCACGCCATGCCGCTCGCATCGAAAGTTGCGATTGCAGTC
The DNA here is from genome assembly GCF_964261745.1 of Caballeronia sp. S22. NCBI lineage: Bacteria > Pseudomonadati > Pseudomonadota > Betaproteobacteria > Burkholderiales > Burkholderiaceae > Caballeronia > Caballeronia sp. S22. The sequence goes on from NZ_OZ180036.1 coordinate 476,590, forward strand.
ATCGTCGAAGCAGCGGTGTTCGTCGCGCTGCTGTTCGGCGCGGCGGGTACGCTCGAATGGGGCGCGGGCTGGGCGTGGATGTTCCTGATGTTCGCCGGTGGCGGCGTCGTCACCGTGCTCATCGCGCAGCGCGATCCGGCATTGCTCGCCGAACGCATGCGCTCGCCGATGCAGCCCGATCAGCCGCTATGGGACAAGCTCTTTCTCGTCGCGATGGGCGTGCTGTGGTGCGCATGGCTCGTGCTGATGGGCCTCGACGCCGTGCGCTTTCGCTGGTCCGTCATGCCGCTCTGGCTCGCATCGGTCGGCGCGGCGCTCGTCGCCATGTCGTTCTGGCTCGTCGCGCGCGTGTTTCTCGCGAACACGTTTCTCGCGCCCGTCGTGAAGATTCAAAAGGAGCGCGGGCATCGCGTCATATCGAGCGGGCCGTATGCAATCGTGCGTCATCCGCTTTATGCGGCCGCCTGCATCATGATTCCGGCGAGCGCGCTCGTGCTCGGCTCGTGGTGGGGCCTCGTGTTCTCCGTGCTGCTGCTCGCGGGGATCGTCTGGCGCACGGTGATGGAAGAGCGCGAACTCGTCGCGCATCTCGAAGGCTATGCCCAATATGCGCAACGCGTGCGCTATCGGCTCGTGCCCTTCGTCTGGTAAGCGCGCGCGATACGAAATTGCGGGAATAAATCGGCGTCGTGAACGTTCATGCAGGAGACAGGCGCATTCCGTCGCGCCTCATTTCCCGCCAGATCATGAACAATATGACGACCGTTCCATCGCAGGCTCCGCACGGGTCTCTTGCCGGGAATTCCCCCGGGGCGTCTCCCTCGACAGAAAGTCTCTCCGGCATGGTCGCGTTCGTGCGCGCGGCGGAGTCGGGCAGTTTCGTGGCGGCGGGGCGCGCGCTCGGGCTGTCGGCGTCGGCGGTGGGCAAGAGCGTGATGCGCCTCGAAGCGAAGCTCGGCGTGCAACTGCTCAATCGCACGACGCGCAGGATCGGTCTCACGCACGAAGGCGCGCGCTTCTTCGCGCGCTGCAAGCGCATGCTCGCCGATCTCGAAGAAGCGGAGAGCGAGCTGTTCCATTCGACCTCTTCGCCGCGCGGACGGTTACGGATCGCCGCGCCGTCGCTCGGCAGCCGGCTTTTGATGCCGCTCGTGCCGGAATTCAGGCGGCGTTTTCCGGATATCGAACTGGACATCGATTTCAGCGACCGCGTGGTCGATATCACGCAGGAAGGTTATGACGCCGTGATCCGCACGGGCCGCCTCGCCGATTCGCAATTGCTTGCGCGGCCGCTCGCGCAGTACGGGCCGGTGGTGGTCGGCTCACCCGCCTATTTCGCGGGACACGGCGAGCCGATGACGCCCACCGATCTCGAAGGCCACGCGTGCATCCGCTTCCGCTCTCCGGCGAGCGGCCGGCCCGAACCCTGGCGCTTCGCACGCGACGATCACACCTTCGCCATCGATCCGCACGCGACGCTCACGTTCAACGACATGGAAGCGGTGCTTGCCGCCTGCATCTCCGGCCTGGGCCTCGCGTGCGTGCCGGATTTCGTCGCGAAGAGCGCGCTGGAAGGCGGTCTGTTGCGCGCGGTGCTCGGCGCGCATATGCGCACCGAAGGCGTGTTCCAGATTCTGTGGCCGCCGAGCCGTCACGAAGCGCCGCGTCTGCGCGCGTTCATCGATCACGTCGCGCAGCGTCTGGGCGGCCTGCCGTCACACGAGGTGCGGTTCCGCGCGGCGTAAAGGTAAAGATCAGCTTTTCTTCGTGGTCTTCGCGACGAACGGCGCGGGCGCGTGCGCGATTTTCTCGCTGCCGCACTTCGGACATTTGAGCTGCACCGTTGCATGCTCGGCCATATGCTCCGCGTGCTCGAAGTTCTCGCCGCAATCCTGACAACGGTACTGATAAGTCGGCATGGCATCCTCCGCGCGCGCGCGGTGATCCGGCGCGAGCGGCGCCGGTTCCACCCATTCTAGTTCAGCAATGGCGCATGAAAATCAGTTCAGGACGCGGCGCACGAGCGGCGTTTCCGGCGTCGGATAGCCGGCTTGCTTGAATGTCTCGATGATCGCGCGATTGGTATCGAAATAGACCTGCCAGTAGTCGTTGGTATTGGTATAGGGCCGCACGCACAACAGCGGGCCTTCGGGCGTGAAGGACAGCACTTCCACATCCGGCGGCGGCGTGGTCGCGACATTCGGGATCTTCGCGACGGCTTCCTTCAGCCGCGCGATGGCATCGAGCGGATCGACGCCATTGGCGATCTTCGCCGTCAGTTCGACACGCCGATGCGGCAGCAAGCTGAAATTCCAGATGATGTCGGAAAAGATCTTGTTGTTTCCGATGATCGCGGCGACGTTGTCCGGCGTCGTGATCGTCGTGCCGAAGAGGCCGAGTTCGGTGACGGTGCCGGTCACGCCGCCCGCGGTCACGAAATCGCCCACTTTGAACGGCCGCAGCACCTGCATGAATATGCCCGCGGCGAAGTGCGCGAGCAGCCCGCCCCACGCGGTGCCGATGGCGAGACCGAGACCCGCGAGCAGCGCCGCGAAAGACGTGGTCTGAACGCCAAAGATCTGCAGAATCGCGAGGACGAGCAGCAGATTGAGAATGACGCCGACGATCGAGCCGAGATAATGCGCGAGTGTCGGATCCACACGGCCGTTACGCGAGAGCAGCTTGCGCATCGTGCCCGTGACGAGGTTGATGAGCCAGCGGCCGATGATCCAGAGCGCAATCGCGCCGGCGACCATGATCGCGAAATCGACGCCGCGCGTCATGATGAAAACACGTACGGTATCGAGGTTCATGTCGTTCTCGCGTGCGTGAAGCTTTGTCAGAGGAACACGTCAAGCCGGGAAAACATGCCGCATGGGCCACACGAGTTATAGGCGACGCACCGCGTCATCGCAAGAATTACAGGAGCAGTTAAGTTCGACCGGAAGCATTGCCCGCGGGTCGCGCGAGCGTCATGTCCATTCTGCTTCGTCTGCGTTCTGATCGGGCAGGGTTAGTCCGGATGCGGGCAAAGGCAGCGCGGTCTTGTAGCGCACCTGTTTGAGCGCGAAGCTCGAACGAATGTTGGAGACGCCCGGCATTTTCGTGAGCCGCTCCAGGATGAAGCGCTCCAGCGCGGCGACATCGGGCAGTACGACGCGCAACAGGTAATCCGCATCGCCTGTCATCAGATAACACTCCATCACTTCGGGACGCTCGCTGATCGCCTGCTCGAAGCGCGCGAGCGCGTCCTTGATCTGCTTTTCCAGACTGACCTGGATAAAGACGTTGATGGAAAGGCCCAGCGCCTCAGGGTTGAGCAGCGTGACGTGCTGCTTGAAGAGCCCCGCTTTTTCCAGTGCGCGCACACGATTGAAGCAGGGCGTCGGCGAGAGGTTCACCGCGCGCGCAAGCTCCGAATTTGTGATGCGCGCGTTTTGCTGAAGCTGATTCAATATGCCGATGTCGGTGCGGTCGAGGCGCTTCTTGGTATTTGCCGTCATAGTCGAAACATTCCGGTTTCTGGCGTTTTCGAAGAATAAACACACTACCGCAAACCGCGGCGCCAGCCAAATGAGACGCACATTCTGCGCATCAATGGATATGCTTGGATCATCCTTCAGCCACAGCGGAGTCGCGCCATGACCGACTTATCGAGCGGAACCAACCAGCTTCTTTCCATCGCCAAGGGACGCGAGGACACCGATCCCGGCGAAACCGCCGAATGGCTGGAGGCGCTCGATGCCGTCGTCGCGCATGTCGGACGGGACCGCGCGCAATATATCTTCGACAGGCTCGCGGAGCACGCGTTGTCGGTGGGCGTCGAATCGGCGCGGGCGCGAGCGACACCCTACGCGAACACGATTCCCGTGTCGCAGCAGCCGCCTTATCCCGGCAATCTCGACATCGAGGAAAGGCTCGCCGCCGTGCTGCGCTGGAACGCGCTCGCGATGGTCGTGCGTGCGAACCGCGCGTACGGCGAACTGGGCGGCCATATCGCGAGCTATGCGTCGGCGGCGGATCTGTTCGAAGTCGGCTTCAATCACTTCTTCAAAGCCGCCGATGCAAACAATGGCGGCGACCTCGTCTACTTCCAGCCGCATTCGTCGCCGGGCGTGTATGCGCGCGCGTATCTCGAAGGCTTTCTCGGCGAAGAACATCTGAAGCACTATCGGCGCGAGATCGCCGGACCGGGTTTGTGCTCGTATCCGCATCCGTGGCTCATGCCCGACTTCTGGCAATTCCCGACGGGCTCGATGGGCATCGGTCCGATCAACTCGATTTATCAAGCGCGCTTCATGCGCTATTTGCAGAACCGCAATCTGCAGCGCACGGAAGGGCGCAAGGTGTGGGGCTTCTTCGGCGACGGCGAAATGGACGAGCCCGAATCGATCGGCGCGTTGTCGCTCGCGGCGCGCGAACAGCTCGATAACCTCGTGTTCGTCATCAATTGCAATCTGCAGCGGCTCGACGGTCCCGTGCGCAGCAACGGACGCATCGTCGATGAACTCGAAGCGCAGTTCACCGGCGCGGGCTGGAACGTGATCAAGGTGCTGTGGGGATCGGACTGGGATGCGCTGTTCGCGCGCGATCGCACGAACGCGTTGCTGCGCGCCTTCGCGCATACCGTCGATGGCCAATTCCAGACCTTCTCGGCCAACGACGGCCGCTATAACCGTGAGCGCTTCTTCGGCCAGAATCCGGAACTCGCGGCGCTCGTCGCGCATATGTCGGATGAAGATATCGACCGCTTGCGCCGTGGCGGCCACGATGTGCGCAAGCTGCATGCTGCCTACGCGAAAGCGCTTTCGCACAAGGGCCAGCCGACCGTGATTCTCGCCAAGACGATGAAAGGCTTCGGCATGGGCACGGTCGGACAGGGCCGCATGACGACGCATCAGCAGAAGAAGCTCGATCTCGACGATCTCAAGCAGTTCCGCGATCGCTTCCGCCTGCCGCTTTCCGATGAAGACGTCGAGCAGGTCAGGTTCTACAAACCCGCGGATAACGCGCCCGAGATGCGCTATCTGCATGAGCGTCGTGCGGCTTTGGGCGGCTATCTGCCGCGCCGTCGCGCGAAGGCGTCGCAAGGCATCACGCCGCCCGCGCTCGATTCGTGGGGGCAATTCGCCCTCGACGCATCCGGCAAGGAGATGTCGACGACGATGGCCTTCGTGCGCATGCTCGGCAGCCTGCTGAAGGACAAGACGCTCGGCCCGCGCGTCGTGCCCGTGGTCGCGGACGAGGCGCGCACGTTCGGCATGGCGAACCTCTTCAGGCAGATAGGCATCTATTCGCCGCTCGGCCAGTTGTACGAGCCGGAGGACATGGGCTCGATGCTCTATTACCGCGAGGACACGCGCGGGCAGATTCTCGAAGAGGGCATCTCGGAGGCGGGCGCGGTGTCGTCGTGGATCGCGGCGGCGACATCGTACAGCGTGCACGATCTGCCGATGCTGCCGTTCTACATCTACTACTCGATGTTCGGCTTTCAGCGCATCGGCGATCTGATTTTCGCGGCGGCGGACCAGCGTTCGCGCGGCTTTCTCATCGGCGCGACGGCGGGGCGCACGACGCTCGGCGGCGAAGGCTTGCAGCATCAGGACGGCACGAGCCATCTCGCCGCATCGACGATTCCGAACTGCCGCGCCTACGATCCCGCGTTCGCGTACGAAGTCGCCGCGATCGTCGATGAAGGCATGAAGGACATGATGGAGCGCCAGAACGACGTGTTCTACTACGTCACGGTGACCAACGAGAATTATGCGCAGCCGTCCGCGCCCGGCAATTCGCTCGATGCGCACACGCGCGAAGGCATTCTGCGCGGCATCTATCGCATCGGCGGCGATGCGCCCGACGCCCAGGTGCAGTTGCTCGGCTCCGGCGCGATTCTCAACGAAGCCATCGTCGCGCGCACGATGCTCATGGAAGACTGGAACATCGGCGCCGCCGTGTGGAGCGTGACGAGCTTCACGGAATTGCATCGCGATGGCGCGTCATGCGAGCGTCTCGCGCGCCTGCATGACGACGATGCGAACGTGCCGTTCGTCACGCGTGCGCTCGAAGGCTCGCGCGGTCCCGTGATCGCCGCGACCGATTACGTGCGCGCGGTGCCGGAACTCATTCGCGCGTATGTGCCGAGCCGCTACGTCACGCTCGGCACCGATGGCTTCGGCCGCAGCGATACGCGTCAATCGTTGCGTGCGTTCTTCGAAGTGGATCGCGTGTCGATCGTGATTGCCGCGTTGAAATCGCTCGTGGACGAAGGTGTTATCGAGAAAACGATGTTGCAGGCCGCCCGCGAGAAATACGGCAAGACGCACGAAGCGCACGACGCGCCCTGGATGCGCTAGGCGGCCTTGCGCGCCGCGTCGAGCAGTTCGCGCACTTCGTCGTCGCTTGTCTGATCGAAGTCGATATAGAACTGCCCGACGCCGAAGTAATGGCGCGGGCGCATCACGCAGACGAATTCGTCGACGACTTCTTCCACGCGCGCTTCGGAATCGAGCGGCGCGACCGGCAGCGCCGCGACGATCTTCGACGGATGCGCGTGACGCAGCGACATCGCCGCGGCCTTCATGGTCGCGCCGGTCGCCATGCCGTCATCGACGACGATCGCGACGCGGCCCTCGACATCGAGCGGCGGCAGCGAGCCGCGATACAGCTTCTCGCGGCGGGCGAGTTCGGCGCGCTCCTTCGCGATCACGCGTTCGAGATCGTCCTTCGCGACGCCCGCGTACTGCACGATGCGCTCGTCGAGATAGAACGCATCGCCGGATGCGATCGCGCCCATCGCGAGCTCGGGCTGAACCGGCACGCCCAGCTTGCGCACGACGAGCACGTCGAGCCGCGCGCCGAGTGCGCACGCCACTTCATACGCGACGGGCACGCCGCCGCGCGGCAGCGCGAGCACGGTGACATCGTTGCGGCCCGCATAAGCGCTGAGATGCTGCGCGAGCTCGCGGCCCGCCGCTCTGCGATTCTCGAACACTGAGTTCATGTCGCCTGTCCTTTCGGGCTCGACGCGCGCGAAAGAAAACGCGTCGCACCGTCGAGACCTTCATCGAATATCGAGCGATATCCGTTCGCGCCTTCACGCTGCAATGCCCGGGCGATGTCGGCGTCGAACGCGTTCTCGTGCACCGAGCGCAGGTCGGCGCGCAACGCGGCTTGCGGCAGCGCGGCCAGTTCGCACGCGAGCGCTTCCGCCACGCTGCGCGCTTCGCCTTGCGGCGCGATGCGATTCGCGAGGCCGATGGCGAGCGCCTCGTGCGCATCGACCGCGCGCCCGGTGAGGATCAGATCCAGCGCGCGCGACATGCCGATGAGCCGCGGCAGGCGTATCGTGCCGCCGTCGATGAGCGGGACGCCCACGCGCCTGCAGAACACGCCGAGCACCGCGTGTTCCTCGACGACGCGCATATCGCACCACGCCGCGAGTTCGAGCCCGCCCGCGACCGCATGTCCCGCGATCGCCGCGATCACGGGCTTGTTCAGCGCGAGGCGCGTCGGTCCCATCGGGCCGGGGCCGCTGCCGTCGGGATGGATCTCGTTGCGGCGCGTGTCGTCGTCGAGCGCGGAGAGGTCCGCGCCCGCGCAGAACGTGCCGCCCGCGCCCCACAGCACGGCGACCGACAACGCGTCGTCGGCGTCGAAGCGCTCGAACGCTTCGCGCAGCGCATCAGCGATCTCGCGATCCACCGCGTTGCGCCGTTGCGCGCGATCGAGCACGACCGTGACGACACGCGGATCGAGCGCGTGCGGTTCCATGCGCACGTGCTCGCCCAGATATTCGACGGACATCGACGCCTCCTTTTGCGCGATGCAGACTTCAGGATACTCGCCGCGCGACGCGTCGGTGCGCCGCGTCGAATACTTGCAAAAGTGAAATTTTTGGCCCGCGTCCGGTGCATGTCATGCGACACGACGGGGCATTGCACCAACATCGAGCGAAACGATACGAACCTTCGCGGCGCACGTTGCACCATGCGTTACCGCGCCGATTCACGCCCGCGCACCGTTTCGATGCTTTCTGCGCCAACTTGGCCCGGAACTTGCAAAATTAGCGCCTCCTTCAGACCCGACCGCTCGACACATGCAGGCACTTCAATCCGGAACCAACACTCTTTTCCTGCTGCTGGGCGCCGCGATGGTGCTCGCGATGCATGCGGGCTTCGCCTTTCTCGAACTCGGCACGGTGCGCCGCGAGAATCAGGTGAACGCGCTCGTGAAGATTCTCGTGGACTTCGCGGTATCGACGCTCGCGTACTTCTTCATCGGCTACAACATCGCGTATGGCGTGCAGTTCATGCACAGCGCCGATATCCTCGCCGAGCACAACGGCTATGCGCTCGTGCGCTTCTTCTTTCTGCTGACCTTCGCGGCGGCGATTCCGGCGATCGTGTCGGGCGGCATCGCCGAGCGCTCGAAGTTCAATCCGCAACTGTTCGCGACCTGCGTGATCGTCGGCTTCATCTATCCGTTGCTCGAAGGCGTGGCGTGGAACGAGCGCTTCGGCATTCAGGGCTGGCTGACGCAGGCATTCGGCGCGCCGTTCCACGACTTCGCGGGCTCCGTCGTCGTCCATGCGTTCGGCGGCTGGGTCGCGCTGCCGGCGGTGCTGCTGCTCGGGCCGCGCCACGGGCGTTATCACAAGGATGGACGTATCGCCGCGCATCCGCCGTCGAGCATTCCGTTTCTCGCGCTGGGCGCGTGGGTGCTGGCGGTCGGCTGGTTCGGCTTCAACGTGATGAGCGCGCAGACGGTCGACAAGATCAGCGGCCTCGTCGCGGTGAACTCGCTGATGGCGATGGTCGGCGGCACGCTCGCCGCGTGGGTCGCCGGACGCAACGATCCGGGCTTCACCTACAACGGGCCGCTCGCGGGTCTCGTCGCGGTGTGCGCGGGCTCGGACCTCATGCATCCGCTCGGCGCGCTGATCGTCGGCGCGGTCGCGGGCGTGCTGTTCGTGCAGATGTTCACGTGTGTGCAAAACCGCTGGCGTATCGACGACGTGCTCGGCGTGTGGCCGCTGCACGGCATGTGCGGCGCGTGGGGCGGCATCGCTGCGGGCATCTTCGGGCAGAGGGTGTTCGGCGGCATCGGCGGCGTGTCGATGTGGTCGCAGGTCATCGGCACGGTCGGCGCGGTGGCCCTCGCGCTCGCGGGCGGCGCGGCGGTCTATGGCGCGATCAAGTTGACGGTCGGCTTGCGGCTCGATCGCGAGGAGGAATTCAACGGCGCCGATCTCGCGATCCATCGCATTTCGGCCACGCCGGACCGGGAAATGGCGGGCTGACGCCACAGACTCGCGCTTTGCTGTAGCGTTACGAGTTCATCAGCCCAAGCGAGCACACGATGCCGAACGATCACGCCTCACGCCAGCGCGGCATCATCGAGGAACTGAAGGTCGCGCCGGTCTTCGATCTCGACGCCGAACGCGAACGCCGCATCGCGTTTCTGGCCGACTATCTCGAAGCGCAGAAACTCAGCACCTATGTGCTCGGCATCAGCGGCGGCGTGGATTCGTCGACGGCGGGTCGTCTCGCACAACTCGCCGTCGAGCGCCTGCGGGCGCGTCATGTCGATGCGCGCTTCATCGCGATGCGTCTTCCCTACGGCGAGCAGCGCGACGAAGCCGATGCGCAACGCGCGCTCGCATTCATCCAACCCGACGAAACGCTCACCGTCAACGTGAAGCCTGCCGCCGACGCGATGCGCGAATCGCTCGCGTCATCGGGCCTGCTGTATCGCGACGAGCGGCACGAGGACTTCGTGCTCGGCAACATCAAGGCGCGCCAGCGGATGATCGCGCAATACGCGGTGGCCGCCGCGCACGCGGGCGTCGTGATCGGCACGGACCACGCGGCCGAATCGCTGATGGGCTTCTTCACCAAGTTCGGCGATGGCGGCGCGGACGTGCTGCCGCTCTACGGCCTGAACAAGCGCCGCGTGCGCGCGCTCGCTGAAGCGCTCGGCGCGGGCAACGAGATATACGCAAAGGTGCCGACCGCCGACCTCGAAACCCTCACGCCGATGAAGCCCGATGAAGACAGCTACGGCATAAGCTACGAGGACATCGACGATTTCCTCGAAGGCAAGCCGGTTTCCGATATGGTCTACGCGACCATTTACCGCTTCCATGACGCGACGCATCACAAGCGCGCGTTGCCGATCACACCCGATGACGACTGGCGCATGCAGGCGCTTTGCTGAACGGCAAATTTCATAGTTGATGTCGCTTTCCGGCGCACGCCGGGTACGATGTATTGGGTACCGGTCGATTTCTCGGAGACGCAACGTTGGACTCCACCGAGACCGCGACATTCGATTTGCCGCTGCCCGCTCGCAATTTCGCGTCGATGCGAAAGATGCTGCTGCTTGCGCTCTGCGCGTCGGTCGTGATTCCGCTCGCGAGCCTTTGCATTTACGGTTACCACGATCATCAGCGCCGCTTTGCGGAAGCACAGGAACTGACCGGGCGCCTCACGCGCATCGCGGACGAGCACGCGCTGAAGGTGATCGACCTGAATCGGCAACTGGAGACGCGCATCGTCGATCTGCTCGGCGACAGCGACGATGCCTCCATCAAACGTCGCGAGGTAGGACTGCATCGCACGCTCGACGACATGAGCGGCACGCTCGCGCAGATCGCCGCAATTTCAGTTTTCGGCGTAAAAGGCGCGCTGCTCGCGAATAGCCGCTGGTATCCGGCGCCTGCCGTGTCGATTGCGGAGCGCGATGATTTTCAGTCCGCGCGCGCGGTCGCGCCCGTCACGTACTTCTCGCTGCCGTTGCTCGGCAAGGTGGCGCGTTCCGATGTGTTCACGACGACGAGAGGCCGCATCGGTCGCAACGGACAGTTTCTCGGCGTCGTGTCGATCGCGTTGAAGCGCGACTTTTTCACCGACTTCTATCGCGAACTCGCGGCGGGCGATCGCGCGCTCGTCATCGAACTGTATCGTCGTGACGGCAATATCCTTGCGCGCTTTCCGGAGAGCGCGGACAGCACGGAACCTGCGACGAACACGCCCTTTACCAGCGAGTTTCGCAACAACGAACTGTACGGCAGCACGCGCATGCGTTCGGGCATCGATCAAGTCGAGCGGCTGCTCGCCTTCAGGCGCGTGGGCGACGCGCCGCTCTATGTATCGACCGGTTATGCGACGTCCGCCGTCGAGACGCGCTGGCGCGACAACCTCGCGTTCGTCGTGGCGATCGCGCTGATGCCGTGCATCGCGGTGTGGCTGCTGATCGCGTTTTCGATTCGCCGGCTCGATGCCGAACAGGCCGCATGGGAGCACTGGCAGGCCGAAGTCGCAACGCGGCTTTCCAACGAAGCGTCGAGCCGGCAATTGCGGCGCACGGGCGCGCTCGGCAATCTCGTCGCCAACGTCGCGCACGACTTCAACAATCTGCTGATGGTGGTCGGATCGAACATGGAGCTCGCGCGGCGCAAGCGCTTCAACGACGTCGAGAGCGAAGTGCTCGCGGTGGAGCGCGCCACCGCCGGCGCCAAGTCGCTCGCGCGCCGGCTCATGAGCGTCGCGCGCAAACAGCCGCTCAAACAGGAGTTGATCGATCCGGCCAACTGGTTGAGAAGCGTCCTCGATCTCGTGAAGAAGTCGATGGATCCGTCCGTCACGGTAACGCTGGAGCTGTCGCCCGGTCTGTGGAAGGTGATGGCCGATCCGGTCGAGCTGGAACTCGCGCTCGTGAATATCGCAGTGAATGCGAACGATGCGATGCCGGATGGCGGGCGCATGCTGATCCGTTGCCAGAATGCGCCGATGCGCGGCGCGGAAACGAATATTCCCGATGGCGATTACGTGCTCGTTTCGATCACCGACAACGGCGAAGGCATGACCGAGCAGGTTCAGCGGCGCGCATTCGAACCGCTTTTCACGATGAAGCAGCGCGGCGCGGGCACCGGTCTCGGTCTGACGCAAGTGCTCGCGGCGTGCGAGCAGGCGGGCGGCGCCGCGCGCATCGCGAGCGTGACGGGCGCGGGCACCACCGTCCGGCTCTATCTGCCGCGTCATGATGGTCCGGTGCCCGAGGCATCGAAAGCCGGTATGCCGTCCGATCTCGCGACGCTGTCGCTCGTGCCCGCGACGGACGACCAGGATGAGCCGCTGCGCGGCAAGTCGGTGCTGCTGGTGGAGGACAACGCGGATGTCGCGGCGGGCGTGACAGCGGTGCTCGAAATGTTCGGCTGCACGGTGCATCACGAGGAGAGCGCCGATGCCGCGTTCGCGCTATTGAGCGAAGGCCATGCATTCGATCTGGTGCTGTCCGATGTGCAGATGCCCGGCCGCATGAACGGCATCGATCTGGCCGAGGAGATCGTCAAGCGCCGTCCCTCGCAAAAACTCGTGCTGATGACAGGCTATGCCGATGAACTGGAGCGCGCGAAGCACCTCGGCGTGCCGATCCTCGCGAAGCCTTTCAATATGGACGATCTGCTCGATCTGATCGCGCCGGGCGTGCGGCGTTGATCGCGATCAGCGCTTGTCGCGTCCCTGCACGGCACGCGCGCCGACGAGCGGATTGAACGCCGCGCGCTTCGGCTGCGCTGCCTGCGTGCTCTTCCTGGGCGTCTTCGAGCTCGTATTCCCGCCAAGTTGACTGAGCAGGTCTTCGTCGTCCTCGGCTTGCGTTGCTTCGTCGTCCGCGGGCGATTCGCCGCCCGCGAGATGCGCGACCACCGACATGAAGTCTTTCCGTGCGTTCTTGAGCGCACGTCCCGGCATCATGACGAGCACGACGGCCTCATGCACCGTATGTCCATCCACGGTCTTCAACGCGCTGTCCTCATTCCAGTCGATGCCGCTATCCGCATACGCCGCGACGACGTGATGCAATACGGCGGGCGACATCACGCCCGCATCGTACAGGCCGACGATCTGCCTTTCCGCGAGCGCGAACAGGCTCTTTGCGGCGCGATTCGGCTTCTTCGCGGCCATTTACTTCGCGGCGGGCGCGACCCGCCACACCGTGTTGCCGACGTCATCGGCGACGAGCAACGCGCCTTTGCTGTCCACCGCGACGCCGACGGGCCGCCCGAGCGCGTGGCCATCCGACGACAGAAAGCCCGTCAGGATATCTTCGGGCGGACCCGCAGGCTTGCCGTCCTCGAACGGCACGAAGACGACCTTATAGCCGCTCCTCGGCTTGCGATTCCACGAGCCATGCTGACCGATGAAGGCACCGTTGCGGTAATGCTCCGGGAACGCCTTGCCGTCGTAAAACGTGAGTCCGAGCGATGCGGTGTGCGCGCCCAGCGCATAGTCGGGCGCGATCGCCGATTGAACGAGATCCGCGCGCTGCGGCTTCACGCGGTCATCGACATGCTGGCCGTAATAGCTGTACGGCCATCCATAGAACGCGCCATCCTTTACCGAGGTCAGATAGTCCGGCACGAGGTCGTCGCCGAGTTCGTCGCGCTCGTTCACCACGGTCCAGAGCGCGCCGCTTTGCGGTTGCCACGACATCCCGTTCGGATTGCGCAAGCCCGTTGCGAACAGACGCGATTGTTTCGATTCGATATCGACTTCCATGATCGCTGCGCGGCCATTCTCGGCGTCGATACCGTTCTCCGCGGCATTGCTGTTGGAACCGACCGTCACATAGAGCTTCTTGCCGTCGCGGCTCGCGATGATGTTCTTGGTCCAGTGATGATTGATATCGCCGGCGGGCAGGTCGATGAACTTTTCGCCGGGCGTCGCGATCTGCGTCGCGCCGTTTTCGTACTTGAAGCGCAGGATCGCGTCGGTATCCGCGACGTAGAGGTCATCGCCGACGAGCGCCATGCCGAACGGAGAATGCAGCTTGTCGATGAACACGGTGCGCGTCTCGGCGACGCCATCGCCATCGGCATCGCGCAGAAGCATGATGCGGTCCGGGCTCTCCACCGCGGCGCCCGCGCGTTTCTGGACCTTCTTCATCACGAAGCCCTTGATGCCGGCGTTTTCATCGTGCTGCGCGGGTGCGTTGCTTTCGGCGACGAGCACATCGCCGTTGGGCAGCGTCGCGATCCAGCGCGGATGAGTAAGCCCCGCGCCGAAAGCGGTCACGTCGAAGCCTGCGGGCGCGATGGGCTTTTGTCCTTGCGCCCAAGGTCTGGCGGGGGCGATGTTGACAGTGGGCATCAGCGACTTGCGCGGCGCGGGCAGCGTGGGATTCGGACCGAAGCCCTGCGCGTAGTCATCGGCGATGGCCGCGACGCTCGCGAGCAGCAAGGCAAGCGCCATTGCTCGCGTGAGTTGCTTTATTTGCGTTTTCAAACTTGCGCTCCTGATGGGTCAGCCGCCGCCGATGCCTTGCGTGACCTTGCCGGTGCCGCCGCAAGTCTTGCAGTCGGCGCCATCGAGCTTGCCCGAGCCGTTGCAGTCCGGACAAATGTCTTCGCCTGTGCCTGGCGCGCCGGGCTCGGCTTCATCGCCGGGATTGAGAGGGGGTTCCTGGGCCATCGCCGTCTCCTTGGGTTGTTTTCCTGGAAGAAGGGAGCAAGCGACGTTCCTTGCAAGGGTTTCCATTGAACTGGCAGTTTTTGCAGGCGCGCGGCGTTCATGGCGTCGTGGCACGCGCGTGCACAGGCGGCTGTGTCGTCTGGTACGCATGATGCTCGGACCATAATGCGGCGCGAGCCGTGGCTTTCACCACTGCAACGTCATCGAGCGTTTCAAGGCGCGATGACATAGCCAGGAGGGTTTCATGAGCGGAAATCAAAAGCAGATGGGCAACCAGCCGTCGACGCCGAATCAATCGAATCCGTCGCAGCGGCAACACGGCCAGCAGGAAAGGTCACCGGGGCAGCCGCAACAAGACCATCAGTCCGGTCAGCGGCAACAGAACCAGCCGTTGCCGCAGCATAAGGGCGGCCAGCGTCAACCCTGATGGTTGTTAGAAGTGGCAGGAAGCAACGCGCGCGGCTTCGTTTTGACGAGGCCGCGCGCGCTCGTATTCAAGGCTTGCGTCCGAATGCTTCGCGCAAGCGTTTCTTCGCGCGTTCGAGTGTGCTCTTGCGCGACTTCGGCAGATTGCGTCCCGCGCGATTGATATAGAAATTGAGCATCGACATCGCCGATTGAAACGGCGAGCCTTTGCGCCGCGTGCTGCGTGTCGATGAGCGCTTGAGCGAGTCGGCGATTTCCTGCGCATTGCCCGTCTTGAAGATATCGCGCTGGATATCCATCGCGTCGCTCGTTTCCATCACGTGATGCGACCAGCGATGCGAGGCGCGCTCCGGCTTCTTTCGAGCGCTCGCAAGCGAATGTCTTTGCCGTGTGCTGGGCCGCTTGCCGCCGCCAGTTTTCTTCTTCGATGTAGTCGTTGCCATAGCCTCACCTCAACGCGCTTTACGATGATGCGTAACAAGCCGATGCGCCTCGCGCAACGCATCGACGATTGCCTTGTAGGCGCGTTCGCGCGTGCCGGGATCGGGCGCCCGCAACGCGAACGACGGATGATAAGTCGCGACGATCGCATGGCCTTCGTGTTCGATTGCATGCCCCATCGACGCCTGCAATGTCGCTTTCGAATCGCGCAGCACGGACTTGAGCGCGGTCGAGCCGAGCGCGACGATCACCTTCGGTGCGATATCGCCCGTCTCGCGATCGAGCCAGTAGTGACACGCGTCGATCTCGCGTTGCGCGGGCGTCTTGTGCAGACGTCGCTTGCCGCGTGGTTCCCATTTGAAGTGCTTCACGGCATTCGTCACGTACACCTCCTTGCGTGCGACGCCGGCCTCTTCGAGCGCGCGATCGAGCATCGCGCCCGCTGGCCCGACGAACGGCTTGCCCTGCAAATCCTCCTGATCGCCGGGCTGCTCGCCGACGATCATCATCGGCGCGTGACGCGGACCTTTGCCGGGCACCGCCTGCGTCGCATGTTCCCAGAGTGCGCAGCGGCGGCATTCGTCCAGCGATTCCGGAGTCTGGTCCGGTTCGACGCCAGGCTGTTTCGTGGCCATGTCTGCTCGCTCATTCGCTTGCGATGCGCCGCGCGTCCTCCAGCGTGAGCGGCTCGCGCATCGCTTCGGCGAGACGGCACACGGCGACGTCGTGTTCGCATGCGATGACCGCGCCGACGCGTCCATCCTTCAGCAGATAGGCGATGAAATGCTGCGCGTCGAGATCGCCATCGATCTCGATGTCGTCCGGTTTTTCGACATGCCCGAGATAGTCGAAAGTCTTCTCGTAGTGATACGTCCAGAAGTAGGGCACGCCGACATACTCGCGTGTGCTGCCGGCCATGTTATAGGCGGCGACACGCGCATGCTGCTGTGCAACGCGCCAGTGCTCGATCCGCACACTTTGATCCGAGCGCGGCAGAGGAAAGCGCGCGATATCGCCAGCGGCGTATAGCGCGGGCGTGGCTAGCATCGTTGCATCGACGTTGACGGACCCATCATCGGCGAGCGCGAGGCCCGACAGAAACGATGTCGCCGGTTCGACGCCCGTGCCCGCGATCACGACATCGGCCGCGATCTTCCCGCCTGAATCGAGGATCACTTCGCTGACGGCGTTCTCGCCTGCGAATTCGCTAATGCGCGCATTCATATGAAACGTCACGCCGTTCTTCTCGTGCAGCGTCCTGAACATCTCGCCGATACGTTCGCCGAACTGTTTCGCGAACGGCGCCTTGCCCGGCGCGACGACCGTTACGTCGATCTCGCGCTTCCGCAAACACGAAGCCACTTCGAGCCCGATGAAACTCGCCCCGACGATCACTACGTGCTTGCATCCCTCGAGCGACGCGAGAATCGCGCGCGCATCTTCGCGCGTGCGCAGCAGATGCACGTGTTCGAGTTTCGCGCCGGGAATATCGAGCGGCTTCGGAACGCCGCCGGTGCACACGAGCGCGGCTTCATAATCGACCTTCTGTCCGTTCGCGAGTTCGGCGCGCTTCTCCTTCGGATCGAGATGAACGGCCTGCGATTCGATGCGTTCGATGTCGTGCTTCGCGAAGAAATCGTCGTCGAGCAGGGGAGGGACATCATCGGGCGGCATGTCGCCTGCAAGCGTGAACTTGCTGAGCGACGTGCGATCGTAGGGCTCGCGCGCATCGTCGCCCGCAAGCACGATGCGTCCGTCGAAGCCCGCTTCGCGCAACGCCGAACATGCGGCCGCGCCCGCTGCGCCCGCGCCGACGATGAGCATGGTCCGGCTCGCGTTCGTCTGCTTCTTCGACGCTTCGCCGCTGTCGATGGGCTGCGCGGACACGTACACGTCGCCGTCCGTGATCGTCGCTTCGTAGCGCGTCAATGCCTTCAGCGGCGGCGGTTCGACGAGACTGCCGTCGCGCACTTCGAACGTGCCCTTGTGCCAGGGACAAACGATACGGCCGTTGCAGATCGCGCCTTCATCGAGCGGGCCGCCCGCGTGAGGACATTCGGCGGTGTAGGCGCGCACGTCGTCGCCATCGCGCACGAGCAGGATCGGGATTTCCTTCGCGTCGTCGCCGCCTTTGACGCACACGCGTGTGCCGCGCTCGGCGGAAAGATCCGCGAAACGCGCGACTTTATGCAGGGTGGGGGACATCGCACTCTCCGTTGGCTGAAGCATCAGGCCATGCGAAGAGCGCGAAGCAATTATCGGACCGCGAAAAAGCGCCTGTTTAAAGCGCTTCGGTCACCGCTCGTAGAAACTGGCGCGTGCGCTCATGTTGCGGCGCGGAGAAGAACTGCTGCGGCGGCGCCTGCTCAATGATCTTGCCTTGCGAGAAGAAGCACACGCGATCGGCGAAGTCCTTGGCGAAACCCATCTGGTGCGTGACCATCAGCATCGTGAGGTTGTGCTCTGCGCCGAGCCGTCGAATCACGGTGAGCACCTCGCCGCACAATTCCGGATCGAGCGCGGACGTCACTTCATCGAACAGCATGATTTTCGGACGCATCGCGAGCGCGCGCGCAATGGCGACACGCTGCTGCTGTCCGCCCGACAACTGCGACGGATAGTGATTGCACTTTTCGGATAGGCCGACCATCGAAAGCAGGTCGCGCCCGCGCTCGGTTGCTTCCTTCTTCGACAACCCGGCCACGCTCATCGGCGCTTCGATGACGTTCGCGAGCGCGCTCATGTGCGGAAACAGATTGAAGCTCTGAAACACCATGCCGATCTTGCTGCGCACCTGGCGAACATGTCGCGGCGATGCGGGCACGAGTTTGCCGCCGCGCATCTCATGCGTGAGCGGTTCGCCGTCCACGTCGATGACGCCATCGGTGAGCGGGTCGAGCGTCATCAGCACACGCAAGAGCGTGGACTTGCCCGAGCCGCTCGGCCCGATGATCGCCACCTTCTCGTTGCGGGCGACATCGAGATCGAGGCCGTCGAGCACGGTGAGCGCGCCATAGCGCTTGGTGACATTGCGAAAGCGCACCATCGGCGTGTTCGCGCTGGCATCGGCCGCTGCACCCAGCGCCGGGTCGAGGTCTCGTTTCATCTGCTGCTCCTGGAGTTGCATTACCGTGCGCCGTCCAGCGGGGTCTGAGTGGTCGATACGCGAGGCTGAACCATCATGGCAGCCTCACGCGCCGTTCGAGATGACGCACGCCCGAAGCGAACGTCACGCTGATGAGAAGAAAGAAGATCCCGGTCATGGTGATCGGCTCGAGATAGCGGAACGTCTCGGAACCGATGTTCTTCGCCTGCTGCATCAGTTCGACGACCGTGATCGCGGAGAGCACCGGCGTGTCCTTGAACATCGCGACGAGATAGTTGCCGAGCGCGGGAATCACCGGGCGAATCGCCTGCGGCAGAACCACGCCGGTATAAGTGCGCCACGGCGAAAGCGACAGCGCGCACGATGCTTCCCACTGTCCGCGCGCGACGCCGTTCAGTCCCGCGCGATACACCTCGGAGACATAGCACGCATAGTGCACCGCGATGCCGAGCGTGCCCGCCAGCAGCGCGGACATCGTGAAGCCATAGAGCGGCGCGACATAGAAGAGCACGTACACCTGAATCAGGAGCGGCGTGCTGCGAATGAACTCGATGAAGAACGCGGTCGTCTTCGCGAGCGGCGCGAAATCGCTGCGCCGCATGATCGCGAGCACGAGGCCGAGCACGAGCGCAATCGCGAAACCGACGAGCGTGATGCCGATCGTGTAAATCGCCGCGCGCGCCAGCTCGGGCAGGATATGCAGCGCGTATTTCACATCGAAGAGTTGACCCAGCGATGTCATGATGCAGCCCTCGGAACAGTGCGGCGAATGGCGACATGACTGCTCACGCGCCGCTCGAACACGCGCATGACGGCGACGATCACCTGCGCAAGCACGAAGTAGATCAGCAGCGTGAGACCGAAGACTTCCGCCGTCTTGAAGGTCGCCTCGTCGAGCTGGCGCGCGCGGAACGTGAGGTCCGAGAGCGTGATCAGCGAGACGAGCGACGTGCCCTTCAGAAGCTCGATCATCAGGTTGGTCGCGGGCGGCAGCGCGTTGATCATCGCCTGCGGCAGCACGATACGGCGCAACCGCGCGGCGGCGGGCATGTTCAGCGCAAGCGCCGCTTCATACTGGCCGCCGGGCACGGAGCGAAGCGCGCCGCGCAGGATCTCGGAGCCATACGCGCCGTAGTGCAATCCCAGACCGACGATCGCAACCGTGAACGGCGTCAGTTGCACGTTGAAGGGCGGCAGCGGCAGCACGAAGAAGAGCCAGAAAAGTTGCACCAGCAGCGACGTGCCGCGAAACACCTCGACATACACGTTGCCGGCCCAGCGCACGGCGCGGTAAGGCGCGGCGCGCAACGCCGTCGCGACACCCGCCATGACGATCGCGAGCAGGATGCTGATGACGGCGATCTGGATCGTGACGAGCGTGCCCTTCATCATCAGGGGCAGAAGCTCATTGAGGTCACTCATGACGGTTCCTCGCAAATTGATGAACGCTGCGCGTCGCTATACGACGATGTTCAACCGGCGCACAGCTCCGGCGCTTTCTTGGTCGTCACGTTGGTCTTGTCGAAGCCGAAGGGTTTGACCGTTTTCAGGTGATCGTCGGTGCCGAGCCACTGATGCAGTTCCTTGTTGACGGCATCGCGCAGGTCCGTGTCTTCGGGGCGAAACGCGAGCGCGCCGTAACCGGTGTGCTTCGGATCGTCGTTGAACTGGCTGATCGCTTCGACCTGCGGGCCGCCCTTTTCGGCGAGACCTTTCATCGTCAATGCGGTGCCGACCGCTGCATCGGCGCGGCGCGCGCGCACGGCCTGCAATTGCGCGGTGGTGTCCGGAACCTGCAGGATCTGGTCGTCCTTGATACCGGCCTGGCGCGCATAGCCCAGTTCGGCCGTCCCTGCCATCACAGCAAGTTTCGTGTCCGGTTGCTTCGCGACATCGGCATAGCTGTGCAGGGCCTTCGGATTGCCCTTCATCGTCAGCAGCGTGTCGGGAATCTGGTATTGCGGATCGGCGAAGGCCACCTGCTTGCAGCGTTCCGGCGTGATGTACATGCCCGCCGCGATCACGTCAAAGCGCCCGGCCTTCAGGCCCGGAATCAATGCGCCCCATTCGGTCAGCACTGCATCGACCTTCTTCACGCCGAGCTTGGCGAACACTTTCTTCGCGATCTCGGGCGATTCGCCGGTCACGGTGCCATCGGGCGTCGTGTAGGCGAAGGGCGTTTCGTTCGCATAGCCGATACGCACCTCGCCGGTGCGCTGGATGCGCTGCAACGTGGTTTCCGCGCTCGCGCTCGTGGTGTAGGCGGCAAGGCTCGCTGCCGCGACGCACGCCGCTGCCAGCATGACAGACAGTCGCTTCGTGTTCATATCGTTCCCGTTGTGATGGTTCTTCAAGCGTGGTCGAGTAGGCAATCCAATGGCGCGAACGCGCGAGACACAGAGAAAACCCTTATTCCGCAGGGCTTTGAAGCGACTCGCAGCGCAGCCACCGACGCAGAATACAAAGCCATATATTTGTTCCGATTGCTCTAGGACAATTATTTTCATGCGCGCTTTTGCGCCACTATTGCGCATGGAACGAGGCATGTGAGGAGCAGCAAGTGAATGAACGATGGCGCGACGCCGTGCGCACGGTGCAGGGCGTGCAGTCCAAATACAAGCGGCTCGTCAAGGCGATGGCCGCCGACATAGAAAGCGGCGCGCTCGCATCGGGCGAACGCTTGCCGCCGCAACGCGAAGTCGCGGCGGATCTCGCGATCAGCGTGCAGACCGTCACCAACGCGTACAAGGAACTCGAACGGCAAGGGCTGATTCGTTGCGAAGTCGGGCGCGGCAGCTTCGTCAGCGCGCGCGTGACCGAAACGATGTCCAACTACATGCTCGACACCGCCGAGCGCTCGGTGGTCGATTTTTCCATCGCGCGCATCGTGCATACGCCCGAGCACGACGCGATGTGGCGCAAGGTCTGCGCGACGCTGTCCACCATCGAGGATCAGCCGTGGATTCGCGCATTCAGGCCGATTGCGGGCTTCGACAGCCATCGTCAGGCGGGCGTCGAATGGCTCGCGTCGCTCAACATGCCCGCGAAGGTGGAGACGCTGCTCGTCACCAATGGCGTCGCGCACAGCATCTTTCTGGCGCTGGCGAGCATCGTCGGGCCGGGCGATACGGTGCTGTGCGAAAGCCTCACGGATCACGGCGTGATCGGCTCGGCAAACGTGCTGGGGTTTACGCTCAAGGGTCTTGAGATCGACGAGCACGGCATTCGCCCGGAGCACTTCGAGGAAGTCTGCGACAGCGAGCGTGTGAGCGCGCTCGTCTGCACGCCGACACTGAACAATCCCACGGTCGCGATGATGACCGATTCGCGCCGCCGCGCGATTGCGCGCATCGCGGAGCGCTACGGCGTGTATGTGATCGAGGACGATGTCTACGGCGCATTGCCCGCCAAAACGCAGACGCCCATCGCGAGCCTGATTCCCGAACTCGCGTTCTATTGCACGAGCATGACCAAGTCGGTGCTGAGCGGTCTGCGTACCGGTTTCATGACGGTGCCGCGGCGGCTCGCATTGCGTGCTGAAAGCGTGTTGCGCGTGAGCTGCTGGATGGCGACGTCGCCGATCGCGGAAGTCAGCGCGCGCTGGATCATGGACGGCACGGCGCAGCGTCTCGTGCAGATTCAGCGCGAACGGCTTGCGGCGCGTCAGAGCGTCGTGCGCGAAGTGCTCGGCGAATATGTGCTCGGCAGTCATCCGAACGCGCTATCCGTCTGGTTGCGCGTGCCCGACGAATGGGAAGCGGAGCGCATCACGCGCGAACTGCGCAATCGCAATATCGCGGTGACGTCGCCCGATCCGTTTCTCGTGCGCGGCGCGGACCGGCCCAATGCAGTGCGGCTGTGCGTGGGCGCGGAAGTCGGCGAGAGCACGTTCCGCACGGCTGTCGAAACCATGCGCGAAGTCTTCGGCCAGTTCCCGCACGTACATGACTTCAACTAAATGAACTAGGACAATCGAAAACGATTTTTTAGGACATTAGACTGGGTTGCATCGATACCCGAACTCGCAGCTCAGTCACTTATGTCCGCACTCACGCTCGCCGATGTCTACCGCGCCCGCCAGCGCATCGAAGGCCGCGCGCTCGTCACGCCGCTGGTTCATTCGTTGTCGCTCTCGCGCCTCGCGGGCGTGCCGGTTCATCTCAAGCTCGAAACGCTGCAACCCACGGGCAGCTTCAAGTTGCGCGGCGCGACGAATGCACTCGCGCAGATCGCGGAACAAGGCTGCACGCGTGTCGTCACGGCATCGACGGGCAATCATGGCCGCGCGGTCGCGCACGCGGCTCGCGCGCTCGGCATCGAAGCGGCGGTGTGCATGTCGTCGCTCGTGCCCAAGAACAAGGTCGATGCCGTGGCCGCGCTCGGCGCGCGCGTCGTCATCGAGGGCAAGAGTCAGGACGATGCGCAGAGGGAAGCGCAACGTCTCGTGCGTGAGGAAGGCTATGCGTTCGTGCCGCCTTTCGACGATGAACGCGTGATCGCGGGACAGGCCACCATCGGCCTCGAAATTCTCGAAGCGCTGCCGGATACGGAGAGCATCGTCGTGCCCTTGTCGGGCGGAGGGCTCTTCAGCGGCATCGCATTCGCTGCAAAGAACATTCGCGCCGACGTGAAGCTGATCGGCGTCTCCATGCAACGCGGCGCCGCGATGCACGCGAGTCTCGCGGCGGGCAAGCCGGTCTTCGTCGATGAACTCGAGACGCTCGCCGATTCGCTCGGCGGCGGCATCGGCCTGGATAACCGGCATACGTTCTCCATGACGCGCGATCTCATCGACGACATCGTGCTGCTCGATGAAGTGTCGATCGCGCGCGGCATCGTGCATGCGTATCGCGAAGAGCGGCTCGTCGTCGAAGGCGCGGCGGCGGTGGGCATCGCCGCGCTGCTCGATGGCGCGATCGCCGTGCAGGACGGACCCATCGTCATCGTCGTGAGCGGCAGCAACATCGATATCGAAACACATCGTCGCCTGATCGGAGCGGCCTGAACCCATGTCCAACATCGATACCTCCACCGTGCTGCTCGGGCAGGCGCAATTGCGCAAGCTCGTGCCGCTCGACCTCGACGCGATCGAACAAGTCGAAGCCGCGTTCAGATCGCTCGCGACAGAAGCCGTTGCGATGCCGCCGATCTTGCGTCTCGACATTCCCGAGCACGCGGGCGAAGTCGATGTGAAAACCGCTTATTTGCCGCGCTTTCCGAGCTTCGCGATCAAGGTGAGCCCGGGCTTCTTCAACAATCCGTCGCTCGGTTTGCCGAGCCTGAACGGTCTGATGCTGGTGCTGTCGGCGCGCACGGGTCTCACCGAGGCCGTGTTGCTCGACAACGGTTATCTCACCGCGGTGCGCACCGCTGCGGCGGGTGCTGTCGCATCACGCTGGCTCGCGCGCAAGGATGCGAAGCGCGTGGCGATCATCGGCGCGGGCGAGCAGGCGCGTCTGCAACTGAAGGCGTTGCGGCTCGTGCGCGATATCGAGCATGTCACCGTATGGGCGCGCGATGCCGAAAGCGCGCATCGATTCGCGCGTGACTGCGAAGGCTTGCCGTGCGATGTCGCAGGCAGCGTCAATGAGGCGCTCAAGCATGCGGACATCGCCATCACGACGACGCCGAGCCGCGAGCCTTTGATTCACGCGCGCGATCTGCATCCCGGCCTGCATATCACGGCGATGGGATCGGATGCCGAGCACAAGAACGAAATCGCGCCGGACGTGTTTGCGAAAGCGCGCTATGTATGCGACCGCTTGCAGCAAGTGCGCGTGCTGGGCGAACTGCATCATGCGATCGAAAGAGGCGTGATCGCTGCCGATGCTTCATTTGCCGAACTCGGCGAAGTCATCGCGCAGAAGGCGCAGGGCCGTGCGCACGATGACGAAATCACCGTGTGCGATCTCACCGGCACCGGCGCACAGGACACCGCGATCGCAACGCTCGCCATTCAGCGTGCGCGCGCGAGTCATGCAGGAACCATTTTCCACAACGATGTGACCGCTTGATAGAGGGGACGATGTCCGAAATCATGCAACAGAAGAAAGCGGATGAACGAGGGGCGCCCGTGGTACGCCTGCCGTTCGAGCGCAGCGAGTACGACGCGCGCATCGCGAAGACGCGGCGTGCGATGGAGAAGGCGGGCATCGATCTGATGATCGTGACCGACCCGACCAACATGGCATGGCTCACCGGCTACGATGGCTGGTCGTTCTACGTGCATCAATGCGTGCTGCTCGCGATGGAAGGCGAGCCGGTCTGGTACGGCCGCGGCCAGGACGCGAACGGAGCAAAGCGCACGGTGTTCATGTCGCACGACAACATCGTCGGCTATCCGGATCACTATGTGCAGTCGTCGGTGCGCCATCCGATGGATTACCTGTCGAGCGAAGTGATCGCGGCGCGCGGCTGGGACAAGAAGCGCATCGGCGTCGAGATGGACAACTACTACTTCAGCGCGAAGGCGTATGCGTCGTTGACGCAGCATCTGCCGGACGCGAAGTTCGTGGATGCCACCGCGCTCGTGAACTGGCAGCGCGCGGTGAAGTCGCCGCGCGAGATCGAATACATGCGCGTTGCGGCGCGCATCGTCGAGAAGATGCATGCGCGTATTCTCGACAAGGTCGAGCCGGGCATGAAGAAGAGCGACCTCGTCGCGCAGATTTACGAGGCGGGCATTACGGGCGCGGATGGTTATGGCGGCGACTATCCGGCGATCGTGCCGCTGTTGCCGACCGGTTCCGATGCCGCCGCGCCGCATCTCACATGGGACGACTCGGCATTCACCGCGAACGCGGGCACGTTCTTCGAAATCGCCGGTTGTTTCAGGCGTTATCACTGCCCGCTCTCGCGCACGGTGTATCTCGGCAAGCCGCCGCAGCATTTCATCGAAGGCGAGAAAGCGGTTGTCGAAGGCATCGAAGCGGGTCTCGCGATGGCGAAGCCGGGCAACAGGACCGAGGACATCGCCAATGCGTTCTTCGCGGTGCTGCGCAAGTTCGGCATCGAGAAGGACAGCCGCTGCGGCTATCCGATCGGCGCGAGCTATCCGCCCGACTGGGGCGAGCGCACGATGAGTTTGCGTCCGGGGGACAAGACTGTCCTCGAACCCGGCATGACGTTCCACTTCATGCCGGGCCTGTGGCTCGACGACTGGGGCCTCGAAATCACGGAGAGCATCCTGATTACGGATACCGGCGTCGAGACCTTCTGCAACACGCCTCGCAAATTGTTCGTGAAGGAGTAGCACGATGCGCGCGTCACCGATCAGTCCGACCGTCGACTTCGACGCCGATGGAGAACAGCACGGCTTCCTGAAGCTGCCGTACTCGCGCAACGACTCCGCGTGGGGCGCCGTGATGATTCCGGTCACCGTGATCAAGCGCGGCGACGGACCGACGGCGCTGCTCACGGGCGGCAATCATGGCGACGAGTACGAAGGGCCGATCGCGCTGGCGAAGCTCGCATCGACACTGAAGGCAAGCGACGTGAACGGCCGCGTGATCATCGTGCCGTTCATGAACTACCCCGCGTTTTGTGCGGGCTCGCGCACCTCGCCGATCGATGCGGGCAACCTGAATCGCAGCTTCCCCGGCAAGCCGGACGGCACGGTGACGGAGAAGATCGCGGATTACTTTCAGCGTCATCTGTTGCCGCTTGCGGATTACGTGCTCGATATCCACGCGGGCGGCCGCACGCTCGACTTCCTGCCGTTCGCGGCGATTCACGTGCTGAACGACGCGACGCAGCAATCGCGTTGCGAAGCCGCGATGCGCGCGTTCGGCGCGCCGTACTCGATGCGCATGCTGGAGCTCGATAGCATCGGTCTCTATGACAGCGCGGCGGAGGAAGCGGGCAAGGTGTTCGTATCGACGGAACTGGGCGGCGGCGGCTCGTCGACTGCGAAGAGCGTCGCGGTCGCGGAGCGTGGCGTGCATGGCTTTCTCGCGTATGCTGGCATCATCGAAAAAGGAGTGACGCGCGGCGAGGCGCGCACGACGACGCTGCTCGACATGCCGGACGGTTCCTGCTACACGACGAGCGAGCATACGGGCCTGCTCGAAATGTGCCGCGATCTCGGCGACATGGTGAAAGTGAACGACGTGCTCGCGCGGGTCTATGACATCACGCGCACGGGCGCGGCGCCGGTCGAATATCGCGCGAAGCGTGATGGCTTGCTGGCGGCGCGGCATTTTCCGGGTCTTGTACAAACGGGTGATACCGTGGCTGTAGTCGCCGATATCGTCGAACGCAACATTGCTGTGAGCGTGTAATTTGATCAAGCTCGACCGCTACGATCTGGCCATCCTGCGCATTCTTGCGCGGGATGGCCGCATTACGAAATCGCGCCTGGCGGATGAGGTCAATCTGTCGATCTCACCCGCATGGGAGCGCGTGAAGAAACTCGAAGACAGCGGACTCATCAAGGGTTATCGCGCGGATATCGACTGGACGGCTGCTTTTAAGGGCAGCCGTATCGTTGTCGAGGTGACGCTTTCGCGTCATACCGCGCAGGATATGCGGCGTTTCGAGGAACGTGTTTGTTCTGCTCCCGAGATCGTGCAATGTTTTGCCACCGGGGGTGGCGTGGATTATGTGCTGCATGTCGTGGCGCGGGATATCGATCACTATCAGCGGTTCATCGATTCTTTGCTCGTCGAGGAGTTGGGGATCGAGAGGTATTTCACTTATATCGTTACTAAAGTCGTCAAGGATGTGGCGGGTGGCCCGCCAGATGGGGTTGATGATTTGGTGTGATCTTTTTTGCTCTCGCTTTTGTTTTTGCTTTCGCTTTTGCTTTCGGGGAATCCTGATTTCGTGTTGGTCTATTAGCACTGCCCCTCCCCGGGGCGGGGGTCACTTTCTTTGCTGCTGCAAAGAAAGTAACCAAAGAAACAGCGTTCCCCAGCCTAAGCACTTCACACCGGCCGCGGCACAGGCGATTGGCCTAATGGCCCGGCAGTAGCGAGTGCCCCCACAAGCAGACAAGGGCTTGGACCGCGCACGGTCTGACGCACCAAATGTTTAAGCGCGCTGGTTCAGCACCAAATAGCTCCGGCCCGCTTCGCGGCCGATGGGTCAATCGGGTTTGCGCGCGCTTCTTCTTCGATGGTTTCCTCCGCATACCCAGCGGCAGCGCGAAGCGCTGTGCCGAAGCTATTTGGTGCTGAACCAGCGCGCTAAAACGTCTAGCGCGGCAGACCGTGCGCGATCCAAACCCGGTTAGTCCTTCGAGGGCGACACTTAGGCGAGTGCCACCGCGGGCTGGCAAGCGCGGCTAACGTGCGTGTGACCGCGGGCGATGAGAAGCTGCTTTCTTTGGTTACTTTCTTTGCAGCAGCAAAGAAAGTGACCCCCGCCCCGGGGAGGGGCAGTGCTAATAGACCGACACGAACACAGGATTCCACGAAAGCCGAGAAACCTTAAGAACCACAACCCCAAACAGAAAAAACACCAACCTGCCCCAGCGATAACAAAAAAACGACCAACCGCAAGCCCCATAAACTAGACGCATCGAATCAATCAAGCGAAACGCACGCTGTGAGCAAGGAGACAAACATGCTGCTGGGCCATCCCGTTCTATTCAAATCGCTGTGTTACATCGACGGCCGTTGGGTTCATAGCGAAAGCGCCGCATCGATCGCGGTAACCAATCCCGCGGATCAAAAAGTTATCGGCCACGTCCCGATGCTCGAGCAATCGCAAATCAAAGACGCAATCGACGCTGCCGATCGCTCATTCCAGTCCTGGCGCTGGATGCCGCAACAAAAGCGCAGCGCGCTGCTCTTGCGCTGGCATGAACTCATCATGCGTCATCAGTCCGACCTCGCGGGCATTCTGTCTCTCGAACAGGGCAAGCCGCTCGCCGAATCCAAAGGCGAGATTGCATACGCGGCGAGTTTCGTCGAATGGTTCGCGAACGAAGCCAAGCGTCTGACGGGCCGCACCATTCCCACGCATATCGACGGCGCGCATCTCGGCACGGTGATGGAGCCGGTCGGTGTCGCCGCGCTCATCACGCCGTGGAACTTTCCGGTCGCGATGATCACGCGCAAAGCCGCCGCCGCCATTGCAGCGGGCTGTACCGTCGTCGTGAAACCCGCGCACGAAACGCCGTTCTCCGCGATCGCGCTCGCGCAACTCGCCGAAGAAGCCGGCTTCCCGCCGGGCGTGTTCAACGTCGTCATCGGCGAACCGCAAATGGCGATGGAAACGCTCGTCAGCGATACACGTGTGCGCGCCGTGAGCTTCACGGGTTCGACGCGCGTCGGCGGTCTCGTGGCCAGGACAGCGGCGCAGGCGGGCATCAAGAAGCTCGCGCTGGAACTGGGCGGCAATGCGCCTTTCATCGTGACGGAAGATGCGGACCTGGAACAGGCCGTGCGCGTCGCAGTGGGCGCGAAGTTTCAAACGTCGGGTCAGGATTGCTGCGCTGCAAACCGCATTCTCGTCGCGCGTCCGCTTTATGAACAATTCGTCGAACGCTATACGGCAGCGGTAAAAAAGCTGAAAGTAGGGACCGCATTCGAAGCGAATGTCGATGTGGGCCCGCTCATGCATCAGGCCGCATTCGATGCGACCGTCGCACGCGTCGAGGATGCGAAAGCGCAGGGCGCGCGCATCACCGTGGGCGGCAACGCGCATGCGCTCGGCGGCTGGTTTTATGAACCGACCGTCGTCGCCGATGCCAAACCAGGCATGCGCATTTACGACGAAGAGAACTTCGCGCCGATCTCCGCGATTTCCCCGTTCGATACGCTCGACGAAGCCATCACGCGCGCGAACGACACGGAGTACGGCCTCGCCGCCTACGTCTGCGCGAATCGCATCGACACGATCTTCCAGCTCGTGCGCCGGCTCGACTTCGCGATGGTGTCGGTCAACGGCGTGAAGTTCACCGGCGCACCGATTCCGTTCGGCGGCATGAAGGCATCGGGTCTCGGCCGCGAAGGCGGCGCGGAAGGTTTCGAGCCCTTCGTCGAAACGAAATACTTTTGCCTCGGCAATCTCGGCCTGCCGCTCACGAGCGCGGCCTGAAAGAAACATCCTCAAAGACACGCATCATCGAATCAAGGAGAAGCATATGACCCAGCAAAATCAATCGCTCGATCAACTGTTCGCCGAAGACCGCGCGCATTTCATGCACCCATCGACTCACGCGCACGATCACGCCAGCGGCGCGCTGCCCGGCAAGATCGTCACGGGCGCGAAGGGCATCCGCATTCAGGATCATCAGGGCAAAAGTTATATCGATGCATTCGCGGGTCTCTATTGCGTGAACATCGGCTATGGCCGCACCGAAGTCGCGGAAGCGATCTATGAGCAGGCGAAAAAGCTCGCGTATTACCACACGTATGTCGGCCACTCGACGGATACGATCATCGAATTGTCCTCGCGCATCATCGACTGGTCGCCCGAAGGCATGAAGAAGGTGTACTACGGCATGTCGGGATCGGATGCGAACGAAACGCAGATCAAGATCGTCTGGTACTACAACAATGTGGTCGGCCGTCCGAACAAGAAGAAGATCATTTCGCGCGAGCGCGGCTATCACGGGTCGGGCATCGTGACGGGCAGCCTTACCGGATTGCCGAGCTTTCATCAGAACTTCGATCTGCCGATCGAACGCGTGAAACACACGGTTTGCCCGCACTGGTATCGCAAGGCGCCGGCCGGCATGAGCGAAGCGCAATTCACCGCGTATTGCGTGGAAGAACTGGAAAAGCTGATCGCGAAAGAAGGCGCGGATACGATCGCCGCATTCATCGCCGAACCGGTGATGGGCACGGGCGGCATCATCGCGCCGCCGCAAGGCTACTGGGAAGCGATCCAGGACGTGCTCAGGAAGCACGACATCCTCCTGATCTCCGATGAAGTCGTGTGCGGTTTCGGCCGTCTCGGCTCGAAGATGGGCGCGCAGCACTTCGGCATCAAGCCGGACCTTATCACCGTCGCGAAGGGGCTGACGAGCGCGTATGCGCCGCTGTCGGGCGTGATCGTCGGCGAGAAGGTGTGGGATGTTATCGAAAAGGGTTCGCAGGAATTCGGGCCGATGGGTCACGGCTGGACCTATTCGGGACATCCGATTTGCGCGGCCGCTGCGATCGCCAATCTGGATATCCTCGAACGTGAGAACCTCACGCAGAATGCCGCCGATGTCGGCGCGTATTTGCAGCAGCAATTGCACACGGCTTTCGATGCGCATCCGCTCGTCGGTGAAGTGCGCGGCGCGGGCATGCTCGCGGCGCTCGAATTCATGGCCGACAAGGACGCGCGCACGCCGTTCGATGCGGCGCTGAAGGTCGGCCCGAAGGTATCGGCGGCAGCGCTGGAACGCGGCGTGATCGCGCGCGCGATGCCGCATGGCGATATCCTCGGCTTCGCGCCGCCGCTCGTCACGACGCGCGCCGAAGTGGACGAAATCGTCGGTATCGTGAAGCAGGCCGTGGATGTGGTGGCGAACGAGGTAATCGGCTCGGCGCTCACGACGCAGGCGATCTGAGCTTTTTGCAACTGTGGTGGTAACGAGGGCCCGCAAAAGATGCGGGCCTTTTTATTTGGCACGAAGTGGTACGCGCGTTGCTGCTTAGCTTTCGGCCAGATCGAAAGGAGACCTACGATGAGCGATAGTGAAGAGAAGCGCCATCAGCAACCGCATTCGGCGCCTAATCCGAATGCTGCGGAAATCGAACCGGAGAATCGGCGGCTGGATCAGCATCCGCATCAGACGGCGGAAGTGCCCTATGGATCGGGCAATGAACCGGAGGTCGCGGGAAAGGGAGGTTTCGATGCACAGGATGCGGAGCTTCCGCGTCCAGCGAATAAGCATATGGAACCGCTGCAACGCAAATAGAGATCTTCCGATAGCCCCAAAAAACAAAACGGCCACTTTTATGGCCGTTTTGTCATTTCCGATTAGCGGGTGGCTATGTACATCGTGATTTCGAAGCCGAAGCGCATATCGGTGAAACTCGGGGTTTCCCACTTCATAGAGCCTCCTTGTGCTTGATTGGCCAGACGGATGCCGGGCCATTGCGCGGTTCATCTGCTGCGGGCGCCGTGCAAAGCCGCGCATCCTAAATCGACGCTCTTTCATCCTAGCGCGATAACTCATGATGCACGATTAGAAATTGCACCGGCGTTCATTTAATTTATCTATAGCGTCTGCCATCGATCGATTCTGTACAAGGGATTACCCTATACAGACGGTATTGCTCCGATAATAATGCCGCATCGCGATATCCGTTCAAAACTCGTGCGAGATCAGCCCGTACGCATTGCCTCGCGCATCACCGCGTCCGCGCTGTCGAAATGACGATTGGTCATCTTGTCGAGCACGGCGATGACTTCGCCGTCCGCGCCATTGCTTTTTGCCAGGGCCATGAGCTTTTCCTTGCCCATCGGATAATCGGCGCCCTTGAGTGCGCGTGCGATCTCTTCCGGCGGCGGTTCATCCGGATGTCGATGATTCTGCGAATGCGCGGGATGCTGTGCCATTTACGCCTCCTTTCGATTCGACGATAACGCTTACGAATCAGCAACGCGCGTACCCGTCGCGTCTGGAGGCTTATAAGCGGCTTATAGCGCCGCGCTTGCCGTCGTCGAACGCGGCGCGAGCGATGCGCGCGTGAGTGCGTCGAGCGGCAGCGGCTTGTCGAAGAAATAGCCCTGCGCTTGCGCCGCGCCCATGTCGCGCAGCACCGCAAGCGTAGCTGCATCCTCGACGCCTTCCGCGACGAGCGTCAGATCGAGCGATTCGGCCATGCGCACGATGGCCCGCACGATCGCCCGGCTGCGCGGACTTTCGGTCAGTTCGAGAATGAAAGACTTGTCGATCTTCAAACCTGTGAATTGATACTGGTGCACATAGCTGAGCGACGAGAAGCCGGCACCGAAATCATCGAGCACCACGGACATGCCGTTGTCCGCGAGGCGCTGCATCGTGCGACGCGCGAGCGCTGGTTCGGCGACGAGCGCGCCTTCCGTCAACTCGAGACATACGCGCGACGGCGACACGCGATAACGTCGCAATAGCGCGAGCACGTCATCGGCGAATTCAGGGCGCGTCATGCTATAGCTGGAGCAATTCACATGCACCGGCGGCCAGTGCGCAAAATGCGCATTGGAGAGAATCGCCGCAACGCGCTCGAGCATGTAGAGATCGAGCCTGCCGATGAGTCTCAAGCCTTCGACCGAAGGAAGAAACTCGCCCGGCCCGACGAGGCGTCCATCGGGCTGACGCCAGCGTATCAATGCTTCGAGCGCGACGACTTCGCCACTCTTCACATCGACGATAGGCTGAAAGTAGGGCAGCAGTTCGTCGTCGCGCTTGATCGCATTGCGCAGCGCGCCCTCGCGTTCCACCTGGTCCGACACCTGGCGTCGCAGTTCCTGATTGAACACGACGAAGCTGTCGCGGCCCGCGTTCTTCACGCGATACATCGCGGTATCGGCATCGCGCAACAGGTCGGCGGGCTCGGTATGGAACTGACTGTCGGCACTCACGATGCCGATGCTGCACGACGAAAACACCACATGCTCTTCGATATGAAACGGCAGATCGAACGCGGCAAGAATGCGCTTCGCAATCGATACCGCATCGCGCACGTGCGCATTCGGCGAAAGCACGGCGAATTCATCGCCGCCCAGACGCGCGAGCAAATCCGTCGAGCGCAGACAATCGCGCAGACGTGCGGCGGCCTGCACGAGCAGCATGTCGCCGAAGTGATGGCCGAGACTGTCGTTGACGACCTTGAATCGATCGAGGTCGATGAACATCACCGAAAGCTGTTCGTCGCGCGTCTGATAGTCACGCCATGCGCAACGCAACCTCTGCATCAGATGGCTGCGATTGGGCAGGCCCGTCAATGCATCGTGCGAGTTCTCGTAGAGGAGGCGCGCGTTGACATCGTCGAGTTCGCGCGTGCGGGCCTGCACGCGTGCTTCGAGTTCGAGGTTCGCGGCATGCAGCGCTTCGGCGTCGCGACGGCGCGAGAGCGCAGTGTCGATATGGCGCGATACGAAGGTCAGCAATTCCTGATCGCGCAACGAATAGCGCACCAGCGGCGAATAGCTTTGCACGGCGAGCACGCCTCGCACGACGTCGCCATCGAAGAGCGGAATGCCGAGCCACGAGCGCAGGCGCACTTCGCTGTGCTCGATCTCGAACGCGCCTTCTTCGATGAGACGCAATGCTTCCGAATGATCGATGAGCCGCGCGCGCCGCTCGTGAATCACGTATTCCGTGAGGCCGCGCTGATTGCGTCGCGGTGCGGGGCGCTCCTGCACGATCTCATCGACGTAATACGGGAACGACACTTCGCCCGTCTTCGTTTCGAAGAGCGCGATATAGAAGTTGCGCGCATAGAGCAGCTCGCCGACGATGCCGTGCAGGCTGCGAAAGAACTCCATCGTGTCGCCCGGACGGCTGGACAATTCGGCGATCTGATACAGCGCTGCCTGCAAGTGCTCGGAACGCTCGCGCTCCGCGATGCCATGACGCAGCGCCGCGTTGAGCTTCGACAATTCGGAGGTGCGCCGCGCGACCTGCTCTTCGAGATCGGCGCGGTGCAGGATACGGTCGAGCGCCATCGCCACATGGCGCGCGACGACGAGAAAGAGCGCACGGTCCTCGGCGGTGTAGATGCGCGACACGTCGTAGACCTGCATCGCCAGCATGCCGAACACTTCGTCGCTGGCGTTCTTGAGCGGCGCGCCCATCCAGAACTCGGGGCGATCGCCGATGCAATAGAAACGGCCCGCGCGCTCGGCCGCGCAGATATCGGCGGCGGTGATGAAAAGCGGTTGCGCGCTCGTGAGCACCTGACCGGTCATCGATAGATGCGCCGGATTCAGGATGTCGTAGTTCTCTGCCGCGACGACATCGGTATCGATCACATCGACGTAATACGGATACGTGACCCGGCCCGTCTTGCGATCGTAGAGCGCGAGATAGAAGTTCTCTGCGTCGATGAGCGTGCCGAGCCGTTCGTGTACGCCGCGCAGAAAATCGGCGCGCTCGGGCACGGAGCTCGCGAGATAAGCGATTTCATAGAGCACGCGCTGCGTGAGTTGCGCGCGCGCGAGAACATCGGCCTGCACGCGCTCGCCGAGCGTGCGCGCGAGTTCGGCGAGATGCGCGTCGTCGCGATGCGTGACAGGCGCGAGCAGCCAGCCGAGTGCGCTTTCGCCGCGCCCGGTTGGCCACGCATGCCAGCCCTGCGTCGCGCATAGGTCCGCGAGACGTTCTTCCGCGATGTCATGCGGCCATGCCTGCGCGTGGGGCGGCGGTGCATCGCCGCGCCGCTCCAGATGCAATTGCTCGCCCGCGCGATACCACGCCCATTGCTGCGGGCAGCCCGTCGCGGCGGCCTCGCGCAGCAAGGCGTCGATCGATGGCGCGACGCGGGCGAAGACCTTGTCGTCGGTCGCCGTCGCGGCTGCAGGTTTGACCGCGGTTGCGCGGGCAACCTGAGCGTCGTACGCGGGAAACACACTCATCGGCGCTCCAGGCCATATTGTCGCCACGGCGGGCGGTTCTCGTTCAGCGACTGCGTGCGCACGCGGCCCCGGGCGCGCGTCTCAAGCAAACGTTCTAAATGGGGTAACGGCAGCGAGCATACAGGCTTGAGTGCGCGGGACAAAAAAAGCCGGGGCGACGAAACAATATGGGCATTCATGCCGGATGTGCGGCGTCGGCGCGGTCGTGCCCGGTAAATCTCTCGCGATAAGCCTGTGGCGAAACGCCGAGCGAACGCAGAAAACCACGGCGCATGGTTTCCTCGGTGCCGAAGCCGCAGCGCGCGGCGACACGCTTCACAGGCAGCGCCGTATCGCCGAGCAGCCGCCGCGCCGCTTCGAGGCGCATGTGCTCGATCGAACGGGCGGGCGTCGTGCCAGTCTGCGCGCGGTAATGGCGCACGAAGCTGCGCTCGCTCATGCCGACGCGCGCGGCCAGCACGCCGACCGACAAATCCGCCGCCAGGTTTTCGGCGATCCACGCGTGTAACTCGCCGAATCGTTCGCCCGATTTCTGAAGCGACAGCGCCGCGCTGAACTGCGCCTGCCCGCCGGGGCGCTTCAGGAACACGACGAGCTGGCGCGCGACGTCGAGCGCGAGCGCGCGCCCGAGATCGTCCTCGACGAGCGCGAGCGACAGATCGATGCCCGCCGTGACGCCGGCAGACGTCCACACGTCGCCGTCGCGGATGAAGATCGGATCCGGCTCGACATGGACCGACGGAAAGCGCGTGGCGAGTTCCGCGCAGCGCGTCCAGTGCGTGACCGCGCGGCGCGCGTTCAAAAGGCCCGCCGCCGCGAGCAGAAACGCGCCGGTGCAGACCGACGCGGTGCGCCGCGCGTGCGTCGAGCGCGCGCGCACCCAGTCGACCAGTTCGCGGTCATGCACCGCTCTGTGCACGCCCCATCCGCCCGCGACGATCAGCGTGTCGCACGCTTCGTTCGCGTCGGGCAACACGTCGCCGACGAGCCCCAGGCCCGCCGACGCGTTGACCGTGCCGCTTCGCGATACGACGCGCGGACGATACGGCGGCGGCAAGCCCGCTGCCGCCGCCAAATCGTTCGCCGACGCGAACACCTGCAAGGGACCGGCGACATCGAGCAACTGCACGTCAGGGAAGGCGAGCACGTCGATGGTGCGTGGGGCGTCGGTCGGCATAACGGTCTCCCGGAGGAATTGGCGGAAAACGTGGGTTCTGTGTCAACTTCGCCATAGCGTAGCGGCGTAGCATCGGTTCGTCTACTGCATACAATCGACCAAGGAGAAGACGATGACGCTACATATCGGCCTGTTGCTGTTCCCGCGCGTGCAGCAACTCGACATGACCGGCCCCTACGACGTTTTCGCGTCCATGCCCGACGTGAAGGTGCATCTCGTCGCAAAGACGGGCGAACCGGTGAGATCGAGCGCCGGCATGATTCTGACCCCCGACGCGACCTACGCCGATTGCCCCGCGCTCGACGTGTTGTGCGTGCCGGGCGGATCGGGCGTTGGTGACCTGATGGAGGACGAGGCGACGCTCGCGTTCCTTCGCAAGCAGGCGGCGAGTGCGCGATACGTCACGTCGGTTTGCACCGGTTCGCTCGTGCTCGGCGCGGCCGGCCTGTTGCGCGGCAAACGCGCGACGACGCACTGGGCGTATCACGAACTGCTCGCGGAACTGGGCGCCACGCCGGTGCACGGACGTGTGGTGCGCGACGGCAACGTGTTTACCGGCGGCGGCATTACGGCGGGGATCGATTTCGCGTTGACGCTCGCGGCGGAACTCGTCGGCGAACACGAGGCGCAGGCGATTCAACTGCAGATGGAATACGCGCCCGCGCCGCCGTTCGATTCGGGCGATCCGGCGCACGCGCCCGCGGAAGTCGTCAGCGATGTGCGCGAACGGTGCGCGCCATCGCTGGCGCAGCGTGGCGCGGTCACGGCGCGCGTGGCGGAGCGCCTGAAATTGAATGCGTAATGCAAAACGCATCATGCAAGATGGTTCAATGCATGCGTAATGCAAAACGCAAAACGATCAAAACCGCTTCTGCATGAAATAACGTGTCTGGCCGGCGTGAAAATCGGCGAGTTCGCCGAAGGTCTCGTAACCGCGGCGCGCATAGAGTGCGCGCGCCGCGGGGTTGACCGTGTCGAGCCACGCGGCGCGGCAGCCGCGTTTTTTCGCCTCGTTTTCGGCGGCTTCGAGCGCGCGTGCGCCGAGTCCGGCGCCGCGCGCGTCCTCGCGTATCCACAGCCATTTCACGAAGAGCCAGCCCCACGCGGTGTAGCCCGCGAGCCCGCCGAGGAAATCGTCATCGCGGTACAGCGACACGGCTAGATCGCGCTGCTGGCTCGGCCCGAGTCGCGCGCGATTGAATGCGGCGAGGCCGCCCGCGACGTCCTGCTCGAAGGTCGCGTCGATCCAGTCGGTCACCGCGAGCGTGACGTCCGCGCTCATATCGCGTCGCTCAGCTCTGCGCGGCCGGTGCAACCGATGCGCCCTTGATGCCGTGCCGCGAGAGCGCCTCGGCGACGAAGCCCGAGAGTTTCACATCCTCGACGAATTCGCTCAGATAGCGCGCGGCTTCGTCACCGCGCGTCTTCGACAAGCCCATCGCCTGCTGGATCACCATGAAACGTCCGTCGAGAAGACGCAGGCCGGGCGTGCGCGCCGCATCGGCTTCGAGTTGCTGCTTCACGCCTGCCGCGACTTCGAGGTTATCGCGCAGAAACTCTTCGACCACCGTTTGCGACAACGCCGTGCGCACGATCTGCGCATGCTTGATCTCGCGCGTGAGAAAGAGATCGTATGCGCTGCCCTTGCCGACCATGATGCGGTTGCCTTCTCGATCGACGTCTTCGTTGCGCGTGAGCGGCGACGCATCGCGCACGAGATAGCAGCCTTCGATCAGCACGTAAGGCGCGGTGAACGCGATGCCCGCGCCGCGCAGCGGATCGATCGCGAAGAAGCCGATGTCGGCGCCTCCGTTCGTGACGGTTTCGACCGACTCCGCGGCGCGGTCGAACGACGTGAACGCGACGGGTACCCCAAGCCGCGATGCGAGCTCGCGCGCGATATCCACCGATACGCCGCCCGGCTCGCCGCTGCCGGTCCGGTGCGCGAGAATCGGATTGCCGAGATTGATCGATGCGCGCAGCGTGCCCGTCGGCACGAAGGCATTCAGCAAGGAAGAGGAAAGAGTCATGGTGTGAGTCGATTGAATGAAGGGAAGTGGCCACACGAGCAATCCGATGCAGAATACGCGAACCGCAACCGCTCTGGCAAAGGAACGACATGCAACGCACACGCATCGACAGCCGGGAATTGATCGCGCGCCTGAAGCTCGAACCGCATCCCGAAGGCGGATTCTTTCGCGAGACGTATCGCGCGAGCGGCAACGTCACGCGCGAAAACGAAGGCGAATTGCGTTCGGCGTCGACCGCGATCTACTTCCTGTTATGCGACGGCGCGCATTCCGCATGGCATCGCATCCGCTCCGACGAAGTCTGGCATTTTTATGCAGGCGATCCCATCGACGTGCATGTGCTCGATGCGAACGGCACGCTCGTCACGCATCGTCTCGGCAACGCGCTCGAACATGCGGATACGGTGTTTCAGGCGGTCGTCAAAGCGGGCGACTGGTTCGCGGCCGAGTGTCGCGATGAAGAGGGCGCGGCGCTCGTCGGCTGCACGGTCGCGCCGGGCTTCGAGTTCAGCGAGTTCGAACTCGCGGCGCGGGGCACGCTGGAAGCACGTTATCCGCAACATCGCGAACTGATCGCCCGGCTCGGCCCCAAACCATGACGATGCGAGTGCGGTTATCATCGCGCGCATCATCGACAACGACACAAGGTCAGGCATGAGCGGAGTGCGCCGGGGGATTCAATCGATCGAAGTCGGGGGCGCGCTCTTGCGTGCGCTGGTTGATCATGGCGGGCCGATGCTGCTCGGCGATCTCGCCAGGAAGGCGGGCATGCCGTCGGCGAAGGCGCATCCGTATCTCGTGTCGTACGGCAATCTCGGGCTGATTCAGCAGGACGCCGCGACGGGTCGATACGAGCTCGGGCCGTTCGCGTTGCAAATGGGGCTGATCAGCCTGCAGCGCGTCGATCCGGTGCGTCTCGCGATTGCGGAAGTGGGGAACATGACGCCGGGCATCGAGCATACGGTCGCGCTCGCGAGCGCGGGCAGCTATGGACCGACCATCGTGCATATTCAGCAGGCGAGCGTGCCGATCCACGTGACGATGCGCACGGGCACGGTGATGTCGCTGTTGCAGACCGCGACGGGCCGCGCATTCGCCGCTTATCTGCCGCCGATGACGGTCGATGCGCTCGTCGCGATCGAGCGCGCGGGCGCGTTGCAGATCGGTGCCGGGCGTCGGGACTATACGCGCGCGCAGATCGACGCAATGCTCGGCGAAGTGCGTGAGCATGGCATCGCGAGAGCGATCGACGAACCGGTCGCCGGGATTAGCGCGATCAGCGCGCCGGTGTTCGATCACACGCGCAATATCGTGCTTGCGATTACGGCGATTGGACCGAGTGGGTCGTTCGATGGTGCCTGGGATGGGGGCATCGCGAGGGCGCTGCACGCGTGTGCGCTGCGCGTGTCGAAGATGTTGGGGTTTGTTGCGGTCTGATTTTTGGCGAATTTCGAAAGCGACCGTGGGTGTGGTGGGTTTGTTTCGCCGGATCCCGGTTTCGCGGTGGTCTATTAGCACTGCCCCTCCCCGGGGCGGGGGTCACTTTCTTTGCTGCTGCAAAGAAAGTAACCAAAGAAAGCAGCTTCTCACCGCCCGCGGTCACACGCACGTTGGCTATGCTTGCCAGCCCGCGGTGGCCCTCGCCTAAGTGTCGCCCCCATAGGCCCAATCGGGCTTGGCTCGCGCACGGTCTGACTCATCGCACCACAGAACAAACTGGTTCAGCACGAAATAGCTCCGGCCCGCTTCGCGGCCGATGGGTCAATCGGGTTCGCGCGTACTTTCGTGCTAACGCCACCATCTCAACGCGCTGCACATATATTCCGCTTGTTTCCCTTGCATACCCGACGGCAGCGCGTAGCGCTGTGCCGAAGCTATTTGGTGCTGAACCAGCGCGCTCAAACTTCTAGCGCGGCAGACCGTGCGCGAGCCAAGCCCGATGGGGCCTGTGAGGGCGACACTTAGGCGAGTGCCATTGACGGCTGGCAAGCGTGGCCAACGTGCGTGTGACCGCGGGCTTAAACGAGCTGCTTTCTTTGGTTACTTTCTTTGCAGCAGCAAAGAAAATGACTGCCGCCCCGCACAGGGGCAGTGCTAATAAACCGACACGAAACCGGGATCCGGCGCCCCCCACCCCAACCCCGCAAAACGGAACCAACCTACGGGTAAACCTAAATTCAACAATATAAAACAACTTGTACAATGATAAACAACTAACCCAGAGCGAAGCGATTCGCACCCGAGCTGAACGCGTCTTGCAAAGACGACAAAAGGCCCGACGATGGAGACGATCGAATGTCCGTGAACTACGCCAGTCTGCGTTTCGACTACGAGCGCGCACCCGAGCACGATGCGCCCGTGTCATCGCCATATCCCGTCGCCGTGATCGGCGCGGGCCCCGTCGGTCTTGCAACGGCGATCGAACTCGCGCAGCAAGGCGTGCGCACCGTGCTGCTCGACAACGACGACACGGTCTCGACCGGCTCGCGCGCCATCTGCTTCGCCAAGCGCACGCTGGAAATCTTCGATCGCCTCGGCTGCGGCGACAGAATGATAGAGAAGGGCGTGAGCTGGAATGTCGGCAAGGTCTTTCTGCATGACGACCTCGTCTACACGTTCAATCTCCTGCCGGAAACAGGGCATTCGCGGCCCGCGTTCATCAACCTGCAGCAGTATTACGTCGAAGGCTTTCTCGCCGAACGCGCGATGGAGCTCGAGCACCTGCAAACACGCTGGAAGAGCAACGTGACCGGCGTGACGCAGCATGAAGATCACGTCGAATTGCAGGTCGACACGCCCGACGGCACGTATGCGCTCAAAGCGCAGTACGTCGTGGCCGCCGATGGCGCCCGCAGCCCGATGCGCAAGAACCTCGGTCTCGACAGCCACGGCCGCACGTTCAAGGACCGCTTCCTTATCGCCGACGTGAAGATGAAGGCGCCGTTTCCGACCGAGCGCTGGTTCTGGTTCGATCCGCCGTTTCATCGGAATCAATCGGTGCTGCTGCATCGTCAGCCGGATAACGTATGGCGCATCGATTTTCAGCTCGGCTGGGACGCGGACCCCGTCGCGGAGAAAGAGCCCGAGCGTGTGATTCCGCGCGTGAAGGCGCTGCTCGGCGAAGACGCTGAATTCGAACTGGAATGGGTGAGCGTGTACACGTTCTCGTGCCTGCGCATGGATAGCTTCAGGCATGGGCGCATCATTTTCGCGGGCGATTCGGCGCATGGCGTGTCGCCGTTCGGGGCGCGCGGTGCGAACAGCGGCGTGCAGGACGCGGACAATCTCGCGTGGAAGCTGAAGCTCGTCGTGAACGGCGATGCACCGCACACGCTGCTCGACACCTACGCATCGGAACGCGAATACGCCGCCGACGAAAACATCCTCAACTCGACGCGCGCCACCGACTTCATCACGCCGAAGAGCGCAGTATCACGCCTCTTTCGCGACGCGACGCTCAATCTCGCGAAGGATTGCGCCTTCGCGCGGCGCATGGCGAACAGCGGACGTCTTTCGGTGCCGGCGGTGCTGCGCGACTCGCCGCTCAACACGCCCGATGCAAACGGCGACACCTTCGATAGCGCGATGATTCCCGGCGCACCGTGCGGGGATGCGCCCGTGCGCGTCGATGACCGCGATGCGTGGCTCTTGCCTCAGACCCACGGCGGCGCGTTCACAGGCATCTATTTCTGCGGACTCGGTCACGGCCCCGATGTCTGCGCGCAAAGCCTCGCCGCGTTAGCGAACGCGCCGTTGCCCGTGCGCGCGCTGATCGTCGTGCCGCGAGGCATGACCTGCAGCGTGCCGGGCGTCACCGTGATCGAGGATATGGAAGGCATGGTCGCGCATCGCTTCGATGCACGGCCCGGCACGTTCTATCTGCTGCGTCCCGATCAACACGTGTGTGCGCGCTGGCGCGCCTTCGATGCCGCATCGGTTACGGCCGCGGTAAAACGTGCAACCTGCAACGGATGATGAATCGTATGAAGCTCAATCTCGAACTGAATATCGCGGATCACGATGCGTTCTACGAGCGCCTCATCGATACGCACAATGGACTCTCCGACGAAGCGAGCCAGATGCTCAACGCAAAGCTCGTGCTGCTGCTCGCGAATCACATCGGCGATAACGATGTATTGAAGGAAGCGCTGGCGATGGCGCGTCACGGTCTCGCCGCGAGCTGATCCTTCAGCACGATGCCCACGCGTTCGCAGATGAACGTGCCGATGCTCGCGACGTCGTTCAGATCGAGCATCGGCAAGCTCGACTCGATCGCGTCGGCATCGTCGGTTGCAATTGCAACGATCTCCACATCGGTCCTGTAGAGCGGATCGCGGCCCGCCGATGGCCGCACGACTTCGAGCCGCGGCATCGCTTCACGCGCGAATCCTTCGACGATCACGAGGTCCGCGTGCGACAGGCGCGCAGCCAGCGCGGCAAGCGGCGGCTCCGCGTCGCCGTTCAACTCACGCACGATCGCATACCGGTAGGGCGACGCGATCAGCACTTCCCCTGCGCCCGCGCGACGAAAGCGCGCACTGTCCTTGCCCGGCGGCTCCAGTTCGATCGAGTGATGACTGTGCTTGATGACGTTGACCGTGATGCCGCGAGCGCGCAGCCACGGCAACAGCGCTTCGATCAATGTGGTCTTGCCCTGGCCCGAGCGGCCCGAAATGCCGAAGAGCGGCGGATGACGCGAGTTCATGCGTATGGTCGGCTGATTGCTTTGGTTTCGATCAGACGAGTTTAACGGGTCGATGGCGAGCGCGGAGAATTCGCGCTATCGTCGGGCATTGCCTTTGCGGCACTTCACGCCTGCGCGCGCATCGCTTTTCCGACCCCATCGCGCGAGGCGCAGCAATCAAAGGATCTCCGACATGGCAGAAGACAATCCCAGCACCGCTCTCGCACCGCAACAGTTCTCCATCGACGTGATGCTCGAAAAATATGCCAAGGGCGACGAGACGCG
This sequence comes from Caballeronia sp. S22, assembly GCF_964261745.1. Taxonomy (NCBI): domain Bacteria; kingdom Pseudomonadati; phylum Pseudomonadota; class Betaproteobacteria; order Burkholderiales; family Burkholderiaceae; genus Caballeronia; species Caballeronia sp. S22. The sequence goes on from NZ_OZ180036.1 coordinate 519,716, forward strand.
CGTCGAGGATATCTATCGCCGCGTGGCGCGCGGTGTCGCACTTGCCGAGCCGAAAGAGGCGCGCGCGAAGATCGAAGCGGAGTTCGTCGATAACTTCAAACGCGGCGCGCTCGGCGCCGGACGCATCATGAGCGCGGCCGGCGCGGGCATCGACGCGACGCTCATCAATTGCTTCGTGCAGCCGGTGGGCGACGCGATACAGAGCGTCGATGCCAACGGTTTGCCGGGCATCTACGTCGCATTGCTGCAGGCCGCCGAGACGATGCGTCGCGGCGGCGGCGTCGGCTATAACTTTTCCGCGATCCGTCCGCGCGGCGCACGCGTGCATTCGACGGGATCGGCGGCATCGGGTCCATGCAGCTACATGGACGTGTTCGATGCATCGTGCCGCACGGTCGAGAGCGCGGGCTCGCGGCGCGGCGCGCAAATGGGCATTCTCGATTGCTCGCATCCCGACCTGCTCGAATTCATCGCGGCAAAACATACGAAAGGGCGCTGGAACAATTTCAATGTGTCGGTCGCGGTGACCGACGAGTTCATGCAGGCCGTCGCCGATGACGCCACCTGGCAACTCGTGCATAAGGCCGAGCCTTCACCGGCGCAGCGCGCGGCCGAGGACATGCATCAGCGCGAGGACAGTCTTTGGGTCTATCGCGAAGTGCGCGCGCGCGAAGTATGGAACACGATCATGCGCTCGACCTACGATGTCGCCGAGCCGGGTGTCGTGTTCATGTCGCGCATGAACGACGATAACAATCTGCGCGCGGTCGAATCGATCCGCGCGACCAATCCGTGCGGCGAACAACCGCTGCCCGCATACGGCTGCTGCAATCTCGGCCCGCTCAATCTCACGCGCTTCGTGCACGATCCGTTCGCGCAGATGCGCGGCGGCGCACCGTCCTTCGACTGGGACGCACTCGCGCGCACGACGCGCACGCAAGTGCGCTTTCTCGACGACGTGCTCGACGTCACGCTCTGGCCGCTCGAGGAGCAGGCGCGCGAGGCGGCCGCGAAACGGCGCATCGGCGTGGGCTTCACCGGCCTCGGCGATACGCTCGTGATGCTCGGCCTGCGCTATGACGCGCAGGAAGGGCGCGACTTCGCTACGCGCGTCGCGCGCACGATGCGTGACGAGGCGTATCGCGCATCGGTCGAGCTCGCGAAAGAGCGCGGCAAGTTTCCGCTGTTCGATGCGAAGCGTTATCTGGAAGAGGGCACGTTTGCCTCCCGCCTGCCCGATGACATCAAGAGCGCGATACGCGAGCACGGCATCCGCAACAGTCATCTGCTGTCGATAGCGCCGACGGGCACCGTGAGCCTCGCGTTCGCGGACAACGCATCGAATGGCATCGAGCCGGCGTTCTCGTGGACCTATCAACGCACGAAGCGCATGGCAGATGGCACGCGTCAGACCTTCCCCGTCGAAGATCATGCGTATCGGCTTTATCGCGAGATGGGCGGCGACGTGAACGCGCTGCCCGAGTACTTCGTCAGCGCACTGGAGATGTCCGCGCACGATCACATGGAGATGATGGCCGCGGTGCAACCGTTCGTCGATACGTCGATTTCGAAGACCGTGAACGTGCCCGCCGATTATCCGTTCGACAAGTTTCAGGATCTTTATTTCGAAGCATGGCGGCGCGGATTGAAGGGGCTCGCGACATACCGGCCCAACGAGACCCTGGGCGCGGTGCTTTCCGTCACGCCCGCCGAAACGCCGAGCGATTCACCGGACCCCGAGCTCGATCTCGATCCGTTGCGCATTGCGATCGATCATCGGCCGAGAGGGGAGTTGCCCGGCATCATCGAGAAGGTCGAGTATCTGACGCAGGCGGGAAAGAAGTCGCTTTATCTCGCGGTGTCGTTCATCGAAGTGACCGGGCGAATCGGCGGCGAGGATGTGACGATCGAGCGGCCCATCGAGTTCTTCATTCCCACGGGGCAGCGCGACGAATCACAGCAATGGATCACGGCGACGATGCGTTCGCTGTCGCTCGCCGCGCGCGGCGGTTTCGCGGCGCGCACGTTGCAGGACATGCGCAAGGTGTCGTGGGATCGCGGGCAAGTGCGTCTCGGCGACGTCGAACGGCTCGACGGACATCGCAGTCCGCGCTGGCACGATTCGGAAGTCGCGGCGCTAGCGTATGCGATCCAGCAGATTCTTTATCGCCGCGGTTTTCTCGACGCAGAAGGAAACCAGGTACCGTCGCGCGTGCTTGCGCGCAAGCGTGCCGATGGCGCGCCGCATCCGGTAGCTGTAGCCGATGAACGCGAAGAGGTATCCGAGGGTATCGCGCGAAGCGAGATCGATCCGCATAGCCTTCCCCTGATGCACGGCCGGAAATGCGCGACGTGTGGTGCCAATGCAGTGATCCGCAAGGATGGCTGCGACTTCTGCACGGCATGCGGCGAAATCGGGGCGTGCGGTTGAGTTGAAGAAAAAAAGGCGCGGGCTTTTGTCCGCGCCTTTCATGTCACGCTCAGTGCGAGCGTTCAGTGCTCTCTTGCTTCGTCTCTTGCACAACCGTTGAAGTATGCGCGGCGTGTTGCTTGAACGGATGCCATACCGGCGTCAGTGCAGGAAGTTCGTCGAGAAGCGAGAACTGATCGAGTGATGTGTTTTCAAACATGATGACCTCTTGAATCTTCTTCTGACGGCGTGATCAGCGCGCCGTTACGTTGCCTTGCGTTGCCGAGCCGTTGGCATACTCGACGATCTCACGGTTGCGCGCTTCCGCCTGCGCCGCATCGCGTGCGCGTTGCTCGCTTTGAGCGGCGACGGCATCGCCCCACATGCTGCGTTCCGGATACGAATTGCGGTTCAATGCGGGCAGAGAACCGTTCGAATAGGCGGCCACGAGTTCGGCGCGAACTTGTGCGCGCGTCTTCGGCGTATCGCTCGAAGTCGCTTGCGTTTGCGTCTGAACCTGATACGTGCCTGCCCGGCCGATGCCCTGACCGCCTTCCGCGAACGCGGTTGTCGTGACGACGGCGGAAATGGCTGCGAGAGAGAACCCCGTGATGAGCTGCTTCATGCTTGCGACTCCTTTCATTCCGATGCTGCGTGCGGGCAAATGCGGATTGCAATTGGCGGATGAGCACGCTGCGTTAGGGATGAATGTAGTCGCGTGGCAGAGGGGGATAAATGCCGTATCAGCGAATAGATTTATCGATTTCGGCGAATAATCGCGTGGAGGCTTGTGGGGCGGGCGTTTGCGCGCCGCTAAGCGAGTTGCTTATGGAAGAAAGTCGTGCCGCAAAACGTGCCGTCGGGCATCAATGCATAGTTCGGCACGACGCCCACACGCTGCCATCCCGCGCGTTCATAGAGGCGCTCGGCATCGCCGCCGGTAACGGTATCGAGCACGAGAACCGACTTGCCCGCGGCGCGCGCCGCTTCGTCGGCGGCGATCAACAGACGCTGTGCAATGCCGCGTCGCCGTGCCCGACGCGCGACGAGCATCTTCGCGACATCCGCGCGATGCGGCTGATTCTCGGGCTGATCGGTGACGATCTGCACCGTGCCCAATACATGCCCTTCGGCGTTCTCCGCAACGAGCAGGATGCGTTCGTCACGCGCGATGCCGTGCATCACGCGTGTCCAGAATTCGATAGCTGTCGCACGCGAGATCGGCAGCATGAAACTGATCGACGCGCCCCCTTCGACGCAATCGATCAGCACGCCCGCCAGCGCTTCCACATACCCCGATGCTTCGTTCGCGCCGACGCGGCGCACGGTGATGTTGTCGTTCATCGTTGGTCTTGTGCAAAGCCGCTATGCAATGACATCCTCTGTGCCCGCAACCTCCGGCGTGCCATGCCGCACGATCGTGGGCGATGCCGTGCTCGTCGGCAGGCAGCGTTCTTCCGCATCCTTCTGGCCTTGCAGAAGCGGGCAGCGTTCGAACAACTCGGCTGCCCAGTCGACGAACACGCGCACCTTCGGCGACAGATGCCGGTTATGCGGATATACCGCGGAAATAGGCATCGGCAGCGGATTCCATTGCGGCAGCACTTCGACGAGCTCGCCCGCGCGCAGATGCGGCAACGCCATGAAGCGCGGCACCTGAATGATGCCGACGCCCTTCAGCCCGCAACTCAGATACGCTTCGGCGTCGTTCACCGCGATCATGCCGCGCATCTTCACTTCGATGGTCTCATCGTCGATGACGAAGTCCATATCCATGACGCGCCCGGTGCGGCTCGAAAAATAATTCACCGCCGTGTGATTCTGCAAATCCTCGATCGTTTTCGGCGTGCCGTTGCGTTCGAGATATTGCGGGGCCGCCACCGTCACGCCCTGAAACACGCCGATGCGGCGCGCGACGAGACTCGAATCCTGCAGCGTGCCCACCCGAATCACGCAGTCGACGCCTTCCTGGATGAGATCGACCGGTTTGTCGCCGAAGCCCATCATGAGTTCGATATCCGGGTAACGCGTATGGAAATCGCATAGCTGCGGCATCACGATGAGCCGCCCGATCGCGCCCGGCATATCCACGCGCAGCTTGCCGTGCGGGCCCTTGCCATTGTTCGAGAACGAGCCTTCCGCTTCCTCGATATCCGCGAGGATGCGCACGCAGCGCTCGTAATACGCGGCGCCGTCGGGCGTGGGATTGAGCCTGCGCGTCGTGCGCTGGAGCAGGCGCACGTTCAGATGCGCTTCCAGATTCTGGATGATCGTCGTGACTGAGGCGCGCGGCAGATTGAGCGTGTCCGCTGCGCGCGAAAAGCTGTTGGTGTCGACGACGCGGGTGAAGACCTGCATTGCTTGTAGCCGATCCATGTTCTCTCACCTTCTTTACTTAGCGTCGCAACTATTTAAGCGAGCGCTAAAAAAATAGCCGGATAAACAATCGCAAGGGATAACCACGATTGTTCGGTGCGACCGAATTGTGTTGCCGGATTATAGGCATTTATTAAAAAAGGCGCGGACTCCAGAATTCGCAGCATCGCAACTCATGCGTGAAGGCCTTGCAGCACGGGCCATGCACCGAGAATAACCATGGCATCACTGTTGGATCTGGAGTCGAGCCCCCGTTTGTGCATCGAAGATGTGCACATCATGGGACACGCGCAGCCGATCACGCTGCGCAGCTATCGTCCCGCATCGGATGGCACGGTGCTGCCCATCGTTCTTTACTTCCACGGCGGCGGTTTTATTCGCGGCGGACTCGATGACGCGGACACCGCCGCTGCGACCATTGCCCGCGATACGCCCGCGTGGGTCGTATCGGTCGGCTATTCGCTCGCGCCGAAGTTTCCGTTCCCCGCCGCGCCCGAAGACGGTTATCGCGCGGCGCAATGGGCCGTTGCGAATGCCCGCGCGCAGCGTGCGGACCCGCAGCGTATCGGCGTTGCCGGTCACGACGCGGGCGGCAATCTCGCGACCTGCGTCGCCGCCATCGCACGTGATCGTGGCGATATTCGCATGTCCGCGCAAGCGCTGCTCGCACCGCTGCTCGATCCGAGCATGACGCGCCTCGCCGACGAACGCAAAGTGCTGTGCCCCGATTTCGAAGCGTGCGAATGCGCGCAGTGGTATCGCGCTTATCTGCCGAATCCTTCGCAACGCCTGCATCCGTATGCCGCGCCGCTCGAATCGCGCCGTCTCGGTGGCCTGCCTCCCGCCATCATCGCGAGCGCCGAGCACGATCTGCTGCATATCGAAGCGGAAAAATACGCGGGCGAACTGATCGCCGCGGGCGTGCCGACCGAAGTGACGCGTCATGGCAAGACCTCGCATCAGGCGCTCGCCGCGCATCCCGATGCGCTCGCCGACGTCGTCGTGTTCTTCAGAAAACGGCTGGCGCGCGCGAAGTAAGCGCTGAAGTTAAGCGCAAGAAACGGCACGCCACGCACGCACCACACAACAACAATCTCAAATCAACCGGAGCCTCTCACCATGTCTTTCACTCGCAAACGCATCTACGCCGCGCTAGGCGCGACGCTGATCATCGTTGGCGCGGGCGGATACACCGCCTGGCGCGGTCACGGCGACTCAGCGATGAACGAAGCCAAAGCCGCCGCCCACAGTCCGACCGCAACGGAAGTGGATGTCGCGGCCGTGGTGTCGAAGACCATCACCGACTGGCAGAGCTATTCGGGCCGTCTCGAAGCGGTCGATCACGTCGACATTCGCCCGCTCGTGCCGGGCACGATCGTCGCGGTGCATTTCAAGGACGGCCAGCTCGTGAAGAAGGGCGATGCGCTCTTCACGATCGACCCGCGTCCGTATGAAGCCGAAGTGGATCGCGCGCAGGCGCAGCTCGCGGCAGCGCAGGCGCGCAACGGCTACACGTCGACGGATGCGGCGCGCGCGGAACGGCTGCTCGCCGATAACGCGATCGCCAAGCGCGACTACGACGAGAAGCAGAACGCCGCGCGCGAGGCCGTCGCGAACCTGAAGGCCGCGCAGGCTGCGCTCGAAACCGCGAAGATCAATCTCACTTACACGCATATCGTCGCACCGGTCGCGGGACGCGTGTCGCGCGCGGAGCTCACGGTGGGCAACATCGTGTCGACGGGTGCGAATGCGCCGTTGCTGACGACGCTCGTGTCCGTGTCGCCGATCTACGCATCGTTCGATGTCGATGAACAGACGTACTTGCGTTATCTCGGCCGCGATGCGGGCAGCGCGGTGCCGGTGTCGCTCGGTCTCGCGAACGAGGACGGCTATTCGCGCGAGGGTGTCGTCGATTCCGTCGATAACCGGCTCGATACGACCTCGGGCACGATCCGCGTGCGCGCACGTTTCAACAACCCGGACGGCACGCTCGTGCCGGGTCTCTATGCGCGCGTGAAAGTGGGCGGCGGCACGCCGCACCCGGCCGTGCTCGTGGAAGACGAAGCCATCGGCACCGATCAGGACAAGAAGTACGTGATGGTCGTCGACAAGGACAACCGCGTGCAGTACCGCGAGGTGACGATCGGTCAGACGCATGAAGGATTGCGTGTCATTTCGAAGGGCCTGCAGCCGGGAGAGCGCATCGTCGTCAATGGCCTGCAGCGCGTGCGTCCCAACGATGTGATCAAGGCCAACAACGTCGCGATGAACGATAGCGGCGCTGCACCCGCGCCCGCCGTGAAGACGGCATCCACGCAGTGATGCGCGTCATCCGCAACAGACAGAATCCGTCATGAACATATCCAAATTTTTCATCGACCGTCCGATCTTCGCGGGCGTGCTATCGGTGGTCGTGCTGCTCGCGGGCATCATCGCGATGTTCAAGCTGCCGATCTCCGAGTATCCGGAAGTCGTGCCGCCTTCGGTCGTCGTGCATGCGCAGTATCCCGGCGCGAACCCGAAGGTGATCGCGGAGACCGTGGCCTCGCCGCTGGAAGAGCAGATCAACGGCGTCGAGGACATGCTCTACATGCAGTCGCAGGCCAATAGCGACGGCAACCTCACGACCACGGTCACGTTCAAGCTCGGCACCGATCCGGACAAGAACACGCAGCTCGTGCAGAACCGCGTGAACCAGGCTTTGCCGCGTCTGCCGCAGGACGTGCAGCGTCTCGGCGTGACGACGATCAAATCCTCGCCGACGCTGACGATGGTGGTTCACCTGAACTCGCCCAACGGACGTTACGACATGACGTATCTGCGCAACTATGCGCTGATCAACGTGAAGGACCGGCTCGAACGCATCGCCGGCGTGGGCGAAGTGCAGTTGTGGGGCTCGGGCGATTACTCGATGCGCGTATGGCTGGATCCGCAGAAGGTCGCGCAGCGCGGCATGACGGCGACCGATGTCGTCAACGCGATCCGCGAGCAGAACGTGCAGGTCGCGGCCGGCGTGATCGGCGGTTCGCCGACGCTGCCCAACGTGCCGCTGCAACTGAACGTGAATGCGCGCGGCCGTCTCACGAGCGAGTCGGAGTTCCGCGACATCGTGCTGAAGACGTCGCCGGATGGCGCAGTGACGCATCTCTCCGATGTGGCGCGCGTCGAACTCGCCGCATCGGAATATGGCTTGCGCTCGTTGCTCGACAACAAGTCGGCGGTTGCGATCGCAATCAATCAGCAGCCGGGCGCGAACTCGCTGCAAATCTCCGACGAAGTCCGCAAGACGATGAAGGAGCTGAAGGCCGACATGCCGGCGGGCCTCGAATATCAGATCGTCTATGACCCGACGCAGTTCGTGCGTTCGAGTATCGAAGCGGTGATCCACACGCTCGCGGAAGCGATCGCGCTGGTGGTGCTCGTGGTGATCGTGTTCCTGCAAACATGGCGCGCGTCGATCATTCCGTTGCTCGCGGTGCCGGTATCGATCGTCGGTACGTTCTCGCTGTTGCTCGCGTTCGGCTTCTCGATCAACGCGTTGTCATTGTTCGGGATGGTGCTTGCAATCGGTATCGTCGTCGACGATGCGATCGTGGTCGTCGAAAACGTGGAGCGCAACATCGAGTCGGGGTTATCGGCGAGAGACGCGACGTATCAGGCGATGCGAGAGGTGAGCGGGCCGATCATCGCGATTGCGCTGACGCTGGTCGCCGTGTTCGTGCCGCTCGCGTTCATGTCGGGTCTCACGGGCCAGTTCTACAAGCAGTTCGCGATGACCATCGCCATCTCGACGGTGATCTCCGCGTTCAACTCGCTGACGCTGTCGCCCGCACTCGCGGCGATGCTGCTGAAGGGCCACGACGAGCCGAAGGACTGGCTCACGCGAGGCATGGACCGCGTGTTCGGCGGCTTCTTCCGCGGCTTCAACAAGGTGTTCCATCGCGGCTCGGATGCGTACGGCAAGGGCGTGAAGAGCGTCATCAATCGCAAGGCAGTGATGATGGCCGTGTATGCCGTGCTGCTCGCCGGCGCCGTGCTGATGGGCAAGGTCGTGCCGGGCGGTTTCGTGCCCGCGCAGGACAAGGAGTATCTGATCAGCTTCGCGCAATTGCCGAACGGCGCATCGCTCGATCGCACCGAAGGCGTGATCCGTCAGATGTCGGATATCGCGCTCAAGCAGCCGGGCGTGGAAAGCGCGGTGGAGTTTCCGGGCTTGTCGGTGAACGGCTTCACCAACTCGTCGAGCGCGGGCATCGTGTTCGTCACGTTGAAGCCCTTCAAGGAGCGCGTGCATGACAAGGCGCTGTCCGCGAATGCCATCGCGGGCGCGCTGAATCAGAAGTACGCGGGCATCAAGGGCTCGTTCATCGCCGTGTTTCCGCCGCCGCCGGTCCTCGGTCTCGGCACGCTCGGCGGCTTCAAGATGCAGCTCGAGGATCGTGGCGCGCTCGGCTATGCGGCACTCGCCGATGCGACCCAGGCGTTCATCAAGCGCGCATCGCAGACGCCCGAACTCGGACCTACGTTCTCCAGCTATCAGATCAACGTGCCGCAGTTGAATGTCGATCTGGATCGCGTGAAGGCGAAGCAACTGGGCGTATCCGTGACCGACGTGTTCGACACGATGCAGGTGTATCTCGGCTCGCTCTACGTGAACGACTTCAATCGCTTCGGACGCGTGTATCAGGTGCGCGTGCAGGCGGATGCGCCGTTCCGTGCGAATCCGGAAGACATCGGCTTGCTGAAGACGCGCAACGCGAATGGCGACATGGTGCCTTTGTCGTCGCTCGTGAAGGTGACGCCGACGTATGGCCCCGAAATGGTCGTGCGCTACAACGGCTACACCGCCGCGGATATCAACGGCGGGCCGGCTCCGGGTTATTCGTCGGGGCAGGCGCAGGCTGCGGCGGAACGCATCGCGGCGGAAGTGCTGCCGCGCGGGATCAAGTTCGAATGGACCGATCTCACGTATCAGCAGATCCTCGCGGGCAACGCGGCGCTGTGGGTGTTCCCGATCAGCGTGCTGCTCGTGTTCCTCGTGCTCGCCGCGCTGTATGAAAGCCTGACGCTGCCGCTCGCGGTGATCATGATCGTGCCGATGAGCATTCTGTCCGCGCTGCTCGGCGTATGGCTCACCGATGGCGACAACAACATCTTCACGCAGATCGGTTTGATGGTGCTGGTGGGCTTGTCGGCGAAGAACGCGATCCTGATCGTCGAGTTCGCACGCGAGCTGGAGATGCAGGGCCGCTCCATCGTGCAGGCCGCGATCGAGGCAAGCCGGCTGCGTCTGCGCCCGATCCTGATGACGTCCATCGCGTTCATCATGGGTGTGGTGCCGCTCGTGCTGTCGACGGGCGCGGGCTCGGAGATGCGCCACGCAATGGGCATTGCGGTGTTCTTCGGCATGCTGGGTGTGACGCTCTTCGGTCTGATGCTGACGCCGGTGTTCTACGTGATCCTGCGCAAGCTCTCCCGCACCGAGCACGTGACGGACAAGCACGGCTCGCATCCGCAGATGCGCGGTATCGGTGCCTCCTACGAGGCGCAATGAGGTCGATGATGAGTAAGCTACATGTTTTATCGAGTCTGATGGCCACGCTGTTGCTGGTGGCGGGCTGCTCGCTCGCGCCCACTTACGAGAAGCCCGACGTCAACGCGCCGTCCGCGTACAAGGAAACGCCGCAGAAGACGCTCGACGCATCGGAAGCGGGCACGTGGAAGACGGCGCAGCCTTCGGAAGAGATGATGCGCGGCGAATGGTGGACGATCTTCGACGACGCCGCGCTCAACGATCTGGAAAAGCAGGCGCAGGACGCGAACCAGAACCTGAAGGCGGCAGCGGCGCGCGTGAAGGAAGCGCGCGCGATCAACCAGACGGCGCGCGCAGGCCTCTTCCCGACGCTCGATGCGGGCTTCGGCCCGACGCGAGAGAAGTTCTCGCCGGCATCGCAATTCCTGCCTGCCGATGGCAACGTGCCCGCGCAGACGCTGTGGCGCGCGCAGGCGAGCGCGTCGTATGAAGTGGATCTGTTCGGCCGCGTGGCGGACTCGGTGCGGGCCGCGAACGCGGACACGGAGCAGAGCGAGGCCTTGTTCCGCTCCGTGCAGCTCGCGTTGCAGGCGGATGTCGCGCAGAACTACTTCAATCTGCGCGAACTCGATGCCGAGACGGATGTCTTCACGCGCACCGTGCAGTTGCGCGAGGAAGCGCTGAAGCTCGTGCAGCGCCGCTATACCGAAGGCGATATCAGCGAACTCGACGTTGCGCGCGCCAAGTCGGAACTCGCGACGGCGCGCTCGGATGCGATGACGGTGCAACGTCTGCGCGCGGCATCGGAACATAGTCTCGCCGTGCTGCTCGGCAAGGCGCCCGCCGAGTTCTCGGTGGCCGCGAACCCGCTCAAGCCGGTGACGGTGCGCGTGCCGCCGGGGCTGCCATCGGCGCTGCTTGAACGTCGTCCGGATGTCGCGTCGGCGGAACGCGCGATGGCGGCGGCGAATTCGCGTATCGGCGTGGCGAAGGCGGCGTTCTTCCCGTCGCTGACGCTGACGGGCTCGGGCGGCTTCGAATCCGCGACGCTCGGCGATCTCTTCAAGTGGTCGAGCCGCACGTTCCTGCTCGGGCCGTTCGCGGGCACGGCGCTGAACATCCCGATCTTCGATGGCGGCCGTCGCAAGGGCAATCTCGCGAATGCGCGTGCGGTGTATGAAGAGGACGTCGCGAGCTATCGTCAGCAGGTGCTCGTCGCGTTCCGCGAGGTGGAGGACAACCTTTCGGATCTGCGCATCCTCGAAGACCAGACGGCGACTCAGGACGATGCCGTGAAAGCATCGGTGCGCGCGGCGCAGCTTTCGCGCACGCAGTACACTGAAGGCGCGGTGAACTACCTCGACGTAATCGACGCGGAGCGCACCGTGCTGCAGACGCAGCGCGCGTCGGTGCAGTTGCGGGGCACGCAGGCGGTATCGACGGTCAATCTGATCCGCGCGTTGGGCGGCGGCTGGGGCGATGCGAAGCCTACGCCGGTGCCTGAGCCGAGTCTCGCTCAGAAGTGATGTGAACATGGCCCTGCACCGCGCAGGGCCATTTCGTTAATGCGCCCGCTGAAAAGACAGATCGAAGAGACCGCCCCGATTGTTCGTCTCACGGAACATATGTCTTCACCTTCCGAGCGTTTATCCGCAGGGCTCCAATCCTTAAAATTCTATTCATGGGATAGGGAGCCGAAGATGAAAGACTTGATCGCAAAACAACTGTATCAGCCGGCGGTGGTGCTGCCACTGCTGCTGTTGACGCGCCTGATGGTCACGCTCGACTTCAATCTCGCGCAGGTGGTGTTCGTGATGATGCTCAAGGGTTCGCAGCACGCATATCAGTTCGCGCTGCGCCACACCGTGGCGCGTCAGCGCAGCAATGTCGCCGTGAAGCATGTCCCGTGCAACAACTGCTGCTGACCCGCGCCGCGTCGTCGAACTTCAATAGATCTCGGGAACGTACATTTCATCCGGCACGGGCTGGCGCAGATAATCGGGATTGAACACGCGATCGGGCAGTTCGATAGGCTGATGTTCGATCTCGTGATACGGCACCTGGCTCAACAGGTGATGAATGCAGTTCAGGCGCGCACGCTTCTTGTCGACGGCCTGCACGACCCACCACGGCGCTTCCGGAATGTGCGTGCGCTGAAGCATGACTTCCTTGGCCGCCGTGTACGCCTCCCAGCGGCGGCGGCTTTCCAGATCCATCGGGCTCAGCTTCCACTGCTTGAGCGGATCTTCGATACGCGCCTCGAAGCGCACTTCCTGTTCGTCGTCGGTGATCGAGAACCAGTACTTGACGATCTGGATGCCACTGCGCACCAGCATCTTCTCGAATTCGGGAACCGAGCGGAAAAATTCCTCATACTCTTCGTCGGTGCAGAAGTTCATCACGCGCTCGACGCCCGCGCGGTTGTACCAGCTTCGATCGAACAGCACGATTTCGCCCGCCGCGGGCAAGTGCGAGACATAACGCTGGAAATACCACTGCGTGCGTTCGCGATTGTTCGGTGCGGGGAGCGCCGCCACGCGGCACACGCGCGGATTCAGCCGCTGCGTGATGCGCTTGATCGCGCCGCCTTTGCCCGCCGCATCGCGTCCCTCGAACAGCACGACGAGACGATGCCCCTTGTTCACGACCCAGTCCTGCAGCTTCACGAGTTCGCCCTGCAGACGGAACAGCTCGCGGAAATAGGTCTTGCGCAAGACCCGCTCTTCTTCCGAGAAGGTCGATTCGCCGTCCAGGAAGCGATCATCCACCTCCATCTCGAACTCTTCGTCATAGCTGTCGATGATGTCGGCATGGAAGCGGCGCTGTTTTTCCGTCTGATTCATGAAGGGCTCCGTGGCGTTCTTGGGCTGCCGTCGTCGGGATGACCGGTCGGCGCGGGCGGCGCGATTATGACGCTATTCGATGGCAGTCGTATGACAACGGCCGATTCAGGCATTGTAGAAAGCGGCACGCGCGGGCTCAAATCCGGTTGGCCGCTTTGTGACAAGGCGCCGCGCGCCGTTAGAATGTTCCGGCATTTCGATGGCATGCCGATGGCACATTCAACCGCACCTCAACATCCACAGCGAGCGAACACGATGACCGCAACGATCCAGAGTTTCGACGAAGCCCAAACCGCGCGCCTCGTGCCTTATGACCGGCTCGTGGACACGCTCGCCGCGACGATGCTCGATTACGCGGCCGGCCGCATCGTGAGTCCGGAGCGCATGGTCGTGCCGATCGAGGGCGGCGTCATGCTGTCGATGCCCGCGAGCGCCGCCGATATCGCGATGCACAAGCTCGTGAACGTGTGCGCCGGCAATGGCGCGCGCGGCCTGCCGACGATTCACGGTCAGGTCACCGCATACGACGCCGCGACGGGCGTGCCGCAATTCATGCTCGACGGTCCCACGGTGACGGGGCGGCGCACGGCGTCGGTGTCGATGCTCGCGATCCGCGCGCTTCATGCCGCCGCGCCGCGCGAAGTGCTCGTGATCGGCACGGGCAAGCAGGCGGCGTATCACGTCGAGGCGCTCGCCGCCGTTTATCCGGATGCGAGCATTCGCGTGCAGGGCTCGCGTCCCGGACGCGCCCGCGAGTTTTGCGCCGCGCACGCGTCGGCTTCGGGCAGTCTCGCCGCGCTCGACGACGCCGCGATCCCCGATTCGATCGATGTCGTCATCGCCGCGACCACGAGCAAGACGCCCGTCTACACGATGCCCGCGCGTGCGGGGCGGCTCGTGATCGGCGTGGGCGCCTTCACCGCCGATGCCGCCGAGATCGCCGCCGCGACCGTCCACGCGAGCGAGCTTTATGTCGATGACCTCGCGGGCGCGCGTCACGAAGCGGGCGACTTCATTCTCGCGGGCGTCGACTGGAACGCGGTGCATGCGCTCGCCGAAGCGCTCGCCGCTCCGAAAAAGGCCAAGCGTCCCGTGGCGTTCAAATCGGTCGGCTGCGCGGCGTGGGATCTCGCGACGTGTCGCGTCGCGCGCGCGGATTTGTCGGAGGAAAACGGCGCGCCCTGAAAGTTCGGTTGGAACGGTACTTGCTGACGGTTTGCTTAATGATAGAGGCGCAACGGCGTCACGAGATAAACGGCGCAGGCCATGCGCCAAAGCAATCGAGCCAGCGAACTGACCCATGAAAAGTCGATACGACAGCAAGTGGCACCCATGGATTCCGGCGCACGACGACGGTGGCGAAGGTGCGGGCGCAAACCGAAAGGCGCTTCCGCACGCGAGCGCCTCGCCCCCTGCGGCTTACTTCATCTCCGTGCTGGAGCTTGCAACAGGCGAAAAACTCGGCAGCGACGAGCGTGTGCGCGCCGTCGCGATGCTCGAATCGCAGTTCGGCGAGGGCCGGCCGCGCACGCTGAAAGAAGCGGTGCGTATCTGCGCGGCGGCGATCGATTCATCGACGTTGCAGCGCATGGCGCGCGGCGCAAAGGCCTGAAAAAAGGTCCGATAAAACGACGAGTCCGAAGCGCGCTTTTTTCACACGCTTGTAAAACGCGCGTGCTCGCCGAAAAACGCGCGATCGTTCGAGCGCGCGCGTCGGCTTGTCATTTGACGGTCTGAATCACTTCGAAGCCTTCGAACTCCGGATGTCCGAGATAAAGCTGGCGTGTCTCGCCGCCGGCATTGCGATGCGCCGCGCGAAACGCGTCCGAGCGCGTCCAGTCCTCGAAAGCCGCCTGATTCGCCCAGATCGTGTGGCTCGAATACAGGACGTGATCGTCCTTCACCGGGCCCTTGAGCAGATGAAACTCGACGAAACCCGGCACGTCCTTGAGATGCGTGTCGCGACTGGTCCAGAGGCGTTCGAAATCCGTCTCGGCGCCGGGCACGATCTTGAAGCGGTTCATGGCGATATACATGTCGATGCGTTTCCTTAACCGTAGAGTCAAAAATCAAAACGATCAGCCGCGCTCCAGTTCGACGAGCGTCGTGAAGCCGCCGAAGAACATGCGCTGAGGGTCGAACGGCGGCTCGCCGGACTCCATCATCGCCTTGAGGCGCGGGTCTTCCATCACTTTCGCATTGACGCTGTCGCGCTGCTCGCGCGACTCGTAGACGATATACGAGAACACGACGGTCTCGCCTTCCTTCTGTTGCACGCTCTGCGGAAACGACGTGAGCTTGCCGGGCTTGACGTCGTCGGCGATGGTTTCCACGAATTGCAGCGCGCCATGCTCCATCCAGATCTTGCCGGCGGCTTCGGCCATTGTGCGGTAGGCGTCGATCTTGTCGAGCGGCACGGGTACGACGAATCCATCCACGTAATGCGCCATCTGAGTCTCCTGAATCGGTTCGGAAGTGGAACGCGCATGCGATGCGCTGCTCGTTTGAGCGATTCGTAAGCAACGAAGTTCAGGCCGGCTGATAGGGCAATTCGGCAGTCCATGCATCGGCGGCCGATGCGCGCTTGAGCACCGTCGACGAGAGCGGCGCGAAGTTCATCCCGTAGACGGATTCGAGCGGCATGCCGAGCGCATGCGCGAGCGCCACTTTCACGACGATCGCATGCGTGACGACGATGCAGCGCTCGCACGCATTCAGGCCATCGATGAACTCCAGCCCCTGCGCGACGCGCACCGCGAGCATGGCGATGCTCTCGCCGCCATGCCCGCGCGCCTGCGGATCGGCGAGCCACGCGGCGACGTGCTCCGGCTCGCGTTCGCCGGTCTCGCGTATCGATTGCCCGCGCCAGCGGCCATAGTCGATGTCGTCGAATGCGGGAACGATATCGAATGCATCCGCGATCCACTTTGCCGTCTGGCGTGCTACGGGCGCTGGGCCCGAAATCACGCGCGCATGGTCTTGCGGCCCCACGAAGAGCGGTGCGAGCCGCGAGCGCGCGTCATGTTCGGCGAGCTCGTCGCCGTTGGGAAAGTGGCCGGTTTTCATCGCGCGCGTGGCCGCGTGACACAACAGAATGAGTTCCAAGGGGCGTCAGGGCTATTCGGAATCGTTTTACTTTGCCGCCGATCATCATAGAATGGCAAGCTTGCAGTGCGAGGAAGCCGGTGCAAACCCGGCACGGTCGCGCCACTGTATGCGTTCGTCAGCGTGAAAGCGTTGCGCCGCGAGTCAGACCCCGCTGCAAGCTCTTCGTCAATCGGGACGCGCTTTTCCCTGGAGAACCATCATGAATGCTTCCAACACGCCGGTCTTTTCCGCTCCGGTTTCCCCGTCGCTCGACGCACCCGTGCCCATTCCGGTGCGCGAAGTGCTGCCGTGGGCCGTTTTCATCGGCCTTCTTTTGCTGATCGCCATTTATTTCGTCGGCGCGGAGCAGGGCGCAACGTCGATTTTCTCGGGCATGTACGTCCACGAATTCGTTCACGACGGCCGGCATCTGCTCGGCTTTCCGTGCCACTGAGGACGCGTCATGATTCGGACTTTGCTGATACGCGGCATGATCGCGGGGCTGGTCGCGGGCCTGATCGGCTTCGGCTTCGCGCGTACGTTCGGCGAGCCGTCGGTGGCGCGCGCCATCGCGTTCGAGGAACAGCACGAGCATGCGCAAGCCGCGCATGAGCACGAACATGAACACGCCGACGCCGCGACAGGCGCCGCGCATTCGCACGATCACGGCGACGAGGAGCTCGTCTCACGCGATACGCAAGCGGGCCTCGGCCTCCTGACGGGCGTCGCGGTGTTCGGCACCGCGCTGGGCGGTCTTTTCTCGCTCGTGTTCGCGTTCGCCTACGGGCGGCTCGGCGCGTTGCGAGCGCGCGGCACGTCGGCGCTGCTGGCGTTGTTCGGCTTCGTGAGCATCGCCATCGTGCCGTTCCTCAAGTATCCGCCCAATCCGCCGGCGGTCGGCAATGCCGAAACCATCGGGCCGCGTACGGCGCTTTTCTTCGGCATGGTGGCGATTTCCATCGCGGCGGCCGTGTTCGCCGTGTGGCTGCGGCGGCGCATGGCGGCGCAACATGACGGCTGGAACGCGACGCTCATCGCCGCGGCCGCGTATATCGTCGTGATCGTGGTGGCGCAGGTCGCGCTGCCGCGCATCGATGAAGTGCCCGCCGATTTCTCGGCCTCGCTGCTGTGGAATTTCCGGCTGGCCGCGATCGGCATTCAGGCGCTGATCTGGACGACGCTCGGTCTCGTGTTCGGCGCACTCGCCGCGCGTGAGCTGGAACGGCCGGCCGTCAGGAGAATGGCCGCGGCTTGACCGGCTTATCCGGCTCGATCACACGGCTCACTTCGCGCGCGCCGCACGCCGCGCGAGCAACGCGTCGAACAGATCGAGCTTCGCGGCATCGTCCATCGATCTGAAGGTCTTGATCTCTTCGCGGCTTCTGAAGCAGCCGAGGCATAAGCCCGTTTCGGGATCGAGCTTGCATACGTCGGTGCATGGCGAGCCGATCGGTTCCTGTGTCTTGGCGCGCTCGATCGTGAATGCGAGATCGAGCGGCGTGCGGATGTCTTGCGTGGTCGTCATAGTGATTCGCCGCGAAAGAGCGCGGCGGCAGCGGCCGGATTCGACGGCCAGTAAGCGTGCATGTAGGTGGCCGTCACCGGACCGTGCCGATAGAGCGCTTCGCCCGATGTGCCCGTCGTCGCGTGCTTCGCTTCGAGGACGGCCTGCATCGGCGTGTGCAGCGTCGAGTAATGGAACGTGTGGCCCGTCATTGCGCCGTGCATCGTGTCGATGCGCTGCATCGCGAGGCGCGACAGCTTGCGTTGCATCGCGGCATCGCCGGGAAGAATGCCGAGCATCGTGTGCCGCGTGCCTTCGATGTCCGTCAGCGTGTCGAGCAGATACAGCATGCCGCCGCATTCCGCGACGACCGGCCTCTCTTTCGCGACGTGCCCGCCGATCGATTCGCGCGTGCGCGCATTCACTGCGAGCGTCGCCGCATGCAGCTCGGGATAACCGCCGGGAAGATAGAGCGCGTCGGCGTCGTGGGGTGCGGGTTCGTCGGCCAGCGGCGAGAACGTGCTGATGCGCGCGCCCATCGCGACGAGCAGATCGACATTTGCCGGATAGACGAACGAGAACGCGGCATCGCGCGCAATCGCGATATGCATCCCGTCGAGCAGACGCGGAGGCGCGGGAGGGCTCGCTTCGTCGAAATGAACGGACGGCGGCAGTTCCGCGAGCGCGGTTTGCGCGATCGCATCGGCGGCGCGATCGAGCCGCGCGTCGAGGCCCGCGATTTCTTCCGGCTGCGTGAGGCCGAGATGACGCTCGGGCAGCGCGATATCGTCCTCGTTCGACAGATGGCCGCAATAGTGCAGCCCCTCTGGAATGGTCTCCGACAGCATCTGCGCATGACGCGGCGACGCGACGCGATTCGCGAGCACGCCGTGAAACGGCACGTCCGCGCGATAGCGCGCGAGCCCGAACGCGATCGCGCCGAAGGTCTGCGCCATGCCGTGCGCGCCGATCACCGCGAGCACGGGCACGTTGAACGCGGCGGCGAGATCGGCGCTGCTGGGCGTGCCGTCGAAAAGACCCATCACGCCTTCGATGAGGATGAGATCGGCCTCGCGCGCGGCTTGTGCAAGCAATGCGCGGCACGCATCGAGCCCGACCATCGACAGATGCAGCGAATAGACGGGCGCGCCGCATGCGCGTTCGAGGATCATCGGATCGAGAAAGTCCGGGCCGGTCTTGAAGACGCGCACGTTCAGGCCGCGGCGCGTGTGATGACGCGCGAGCGCGGCCGTCACCGTGGTCTTGCCTTGATGCGACGCGCTTGCGCCGATGAAAAGAGCGGGGCAGTCGGGCATCGCGTTCAGAACTCGACGCCGCGTTGCGCCTTCACGCCCTGCTCGCGATAGGGGTGCTTCACGAGCCGCATCTCGGTGACGAGGTCGGCGAGTTCGATCAAGGCATCGGGCGCGTGACGGCCCGTCACGACCACATGCAGCATCGCGGGGCGCGCCTTCAGCACGTCGAGCACTTCATCGAGCGGCAGATATTCGTACTTGAGCACGGTGTTCAGTTCATCGAGCACGACCATCCGATACTCGCCGCTTTCGATCATGCGCCGCGCCTCGTTCCAGCCTTTGCGCGCGGTGGCCATGTCGGCTTCGCGGTTCTGCGTGTTCCAGGTATAGCCGTCGCCCATCGTGACGAAATCGCAATGAGCGATCGCGCCGAGGAAATCGCGCTCGGACGTATGCAGCGCGCCCTTGATGAACTGCACGACGCCGAGCTTCATGCCATGACCGAGCACGCGCACGGCCATGCCGAACGCCGCCGTGGTCTTGCCCTTGCCGTTGCCGGTATTCACGATCAAGAGGCCTTTTTCGTGATCGGCGGCGGCCTGCTTTTTCTCGTGACCTTCCTTGCGACGTTGGGTCATGCGCAGATGCGATTCGGTATCGGTTTTCACATCGACTCCAGTGTGAACGGGATTGCGGCGGGTCTTTGCATGACGAAAGACGGCCGTATCGTACATCAGGTGGCGGCTGCGTTCGCGGCTTAATTCTGCGCTAACAGACGGTGGGCATCATGCACTCACGCACTCACCGACTTCAGGAGCAGAAAAATGGACGCGCTCTATCTCTATCTGGAACTCGTGGCGCTCATCGTTCTCGTCTGGCTCTGCCGCGACAAGTTCAGGCCCGTTGTCGCGAAGCCGCTCGCCGAAACCAAAGGCCCGCGGATGGCGACGAAGCCGGTATTCATGTTCCGTTCGCACCGGTTTCATGCGCCGCTGCGATCGCGACGGTTACGCCGCAATCGATCGTCTTTGGCACGATGAGCGTGCGCGCGTTGCCCGCAAGCAGCGCGCAGGGCTCGCATACGCCATCGACGTTCAGATGCTTCGCTGCATGATGTGAGATCGCGGTGCGTGGCGCATGCGCGATTTCATCGGCGCTATAGAAGCGCAGCGGCAGGCCGTGACGCTCGCAGAACGCGAGCAAGCCGGCTTCATCCCTTTTCGCATCGATGCTCGCGACGATCGCGATCTCATCGAATCGATGCGCTCCCAGCGCGACACGCACCGCGCGTTCGATCACATCGGCGCTCGTGCCTCGCCTGCAGCCGATACCGACCGCGAGCCGCATAACGGCGGACGCATTCATGCGAGCAATGACGGATTCCATGTGCGATTCAACGAAAGCGCGCCGCGCGGGCCAGCATTATGACACCGCGCGCGCCGCGTCATTTCTTGACGCTCGCGCCCGCCGGGCCTAGACTTTCACGCAGTTTTGGTGCTCGCGCGCGGATTCTCTCGCGCGCAGTTAAACGGGAAGCAGGGCGCGTTCCTTCGACCGATCGAGCGGACGTCAACCTGCGCTGCCCCCGCAACGGTAAACGATTCCCCGTGCGCGCGATGTTTCATCGCATGAACGGGAAGCCGGCTTCGAGGCCACTGCGCGTATTTACGCGCGGGAAGGCGAAGCGGCGCAATCGTCAGCCCGGATACCGGCCAGACTTTCACAGGGATCGCTGTCGCGGGGATGCGGCGCGGCCCATGATCCATCAAGCGTGTGTTTCCCATTCCATCCCGCGGCGTTGACACGCATTGCGCGACACGAAGCGCACGCACCTGAAGCCACGGAGCTACGATGCAAACCCGCAAGATCCCCGTCACGGTCGTGACCGGCTTTCTCGGCAGCGGCAAGACCACGCTGATGCGGCATATCCTGTCCAACGCGCAAGGAAAGCGCATCGCGGTGATCGTCAACGAGTTCGGCGAGCTCGGCATCGACGGGGAAATCCTGAAGGGCTGCGGCATCGGCTGCGACGACGAAGCCGGCTCCAAAGATCGTAATCTGTATGAACTCGCGAACGGTTGCCTGTGCTGCACCGTGCAGGAAGAGTTCTATCCGGTGATGGAGCAGCTCGTCGAGCGGCGCGAAAGCATCGATCACGTGCTGATCGAAACATCGGGTCTCGCGTTGCCTAAGCCGCTCGTGCAGGCGTTCAACTGGCCGTCGATCAAGAATGCGTTCACGGTCGATGCGGTCGTCACCGTGGTCGATGGCCCCGCGGCCGCGAGCGGCCAGTTCGCGGCGAATCCCGTCGCCGTCGATGCGCAGCGCAAGGCCGATCCGAATCTCGATCACGAATCGCCGCTGCACGAGTTGTTCGAGGATCAGCTCGCGTCGGCGGATCTCGTCATCGTGAACAAGACCGACCTCATGGACGATGCAGCGCTGCAAAAAGTCGAGGCGCTCGTGCGTCCCGAGATTCCGCGCGAAGTGAAGATCGTGCCCGCGCAAATGGGCAAGCTCGATGTGCATACGCTGCTCGGTCTCGAAGCGGCGTCGGAAGAGACGATTCATCTGCGCCACGATCATCACGGCTCGCCCGACGATGAAGGCCACGCGGATCATCATCACGACGAGTTCGATTCGTTCGTCGTTCACGGCAAGGTGGAATCGCGCGAGCAGGCCATCGCGGCATTGCATGCGCTCGTCGAGCATCACACGATCTATCGCGTGAAGGGTTTCGCCGCGTTGCCGGGCGCGGCGATGCGGCTCGTCGTGCAAGGCGTCGGGCGTCGTTTCGACAGCTATTTCGATCGCCGCTGGCAAGCCGGTGAAGCGACGACGCAAAGCCGTTTCGTGCTGATCGGCGAAGACCTCGATCGCGACACGCTGCAACGCGCATTCGACGCGGCGCTCGCAAGCGCTGCCGTGCAGGCATAAACAGCCATGCATCTGCTCCGCACGACACCGGGAGGCTTCGTCGACGATGCGCAAGGCGTCATGCGCATCGATCAGACACGCGCGCCGATCGTGGTGCTCAGTTCCGCCGACACGACGCTCGCGTTGCTCGCGAGCGTGTTTCCGCGTCTGGAAGCGGGCTTTCCCGAAGTGCGGCTCGCGAATCAATCGTTTCTGCGTCAACCCGCGTCGGTCGATTTCTATATCGACGATGTATTGCGTCACGCGAAGGTCGTTATCGTCGATCACCTTGGCGGCGAATCGTACTGGCCTTACGGCATCGAACGGCTCGTCGCGCTCGCGAAACAAGAGCAACAGATGCTCGCGATGTTTTCGGGCGATCTCACCGAGGACCCGAATCTCATCGGCAAAAGCACGGCGGATGCCCGGTTTTGCCGCGAGCTGTCGCGCTATCTGCGTGAAGGCGGCGCGCGCAACGCGGAAGAATTCCTGCGCACGATCGCGCATCACGCGTTCGGCTTCGGACGCGAGCCGCAGCCGCCGAGCCCGCTGCCTGCCGTCGCGATCTATCATCCCGAGCGCGATATCGCGACGATCGAAGACTGGCAGGCACGCTGGACCAAAGGCGCGCCCGTTGCCGCCATTCTTTTTTATCGCGCGCATTTGCAGTCGGGCAATACCGCCGTGTTCGATGCGCTCATCGAAGCGCTCGAAAAGGAAGGCATGAATCCGTTGCCGATCGCGATCTCGTCGCTGAAAGAGAGCGTGAGCCGCGAAGTCGTGGACCGTTTATGCGCGGAGCATCGCGCATCGCTCGTATTGAATACGACGGCTTTCGCGGCGAGCGTGATAGGCGAAGACGAAGTATTCGAAGTCGCGGGCGATGCGCCCGTGCTGCAAGTCATTCTGAGCGGCGGCAATCGCGACGACTGGCAAAAGGACAATCACGGGCTGAACTCGCGCGATGTCGCGATGCATGTCGCGCTGCCCGAAGTCGATGGCCGCATCATCACGCGCGCGATCAGCTTCAAGGGCCTCGCGTATTACTGCAAGCACACGCAAGTGGACGTGGTGCGCTATCAGGCCGACGTTGAGCGCGTGCGCTTCGTCGCGGAACTGAGCCGCCGCTGGTGCAGGCTGCGTCATACGCCGAATGCGCAGAAGCGCATCGCGCTCGTGCTCGCGAACTATCCGGCGAACGAAGGGCGCATCGGCAACGGCGTGGGACTCGACACGCCCGCATCGGCCATCTGCATTCTGTCGATGCTCGCGCGCGAAGGCTATCGCGTGGGCGACATTCCCGCGAACGGCGACGCGCTCATCGCCGCGCTGACCGAAGGCGTGACCAACGATCCCATCGTGCGCGACTTGCGTCCCGCGCTGCAGAGTCTCGCGCTCGACGACTATCTCGACGCATACCGCACGCTGCCCGCCGATGCGCGCGCCGCGCTGGAAAAGACCTGGGGCGCGCCCGAAGACGATCCCACGGTAAGACGCGGCCGCTTCATGATCGCGGGTTATCGTTGCGGCGAAGTCTTCATCGGCATACAGCCTTCGCGCTCGCGCAAACGCCACGATTACGCGAGCTATCACGATGCCGAACTCGTTCCGCCGCATTCGTATCTCGCGTTCTATGTCTGGTTGCGTCTGCGCTTTCAGATGGATGCGATCGTGCATGTCGGCAAGCACGGCAACCTCGAATGGCTGCCGGGCAAGAGCGTCGCGTTGTCATCGTCGTGCTGGCCCGATGCGATTCTCGGACCGATGCCGCATCTCTATCCGTTCATCGTCAACGATCCGGGCGAAGGCAGCCAGGCGAAGCGTCGCGCGCAGGCCGTCATCATCGATCATCTGATGCCGCCGCTCACGCGCGCCGAGAACTACGGGCCGTTGCAGGATCTCGAGCGTCAGGTCGACGAATACTACGAAGCACTGATGGTCGATGCGCGGCGCGCGAAGCTGTTGCGCCGGTCGATCCTCGCGAACATCGTCGAGAACAGGCTGCACGAAGAGCTCGGTCTCGATGCGCCGCGCGATGCCGTAGGCGAAGATGCTTTGCTCACGCGCGCCGACGCGTATCTCTGCGAGCTGAAGGAAGCGCAGATTCGCGATGGCCTGCACGTGTTCGGCGTTTCGCCGCAAGGCGTGCAGCGCCGCGACACGCTGCTCGCGCTCGGCCGTTTTCCGATCGGCGACGGGCAGGGCGCGAACGCGGGCCTCATCACGGCGATCGCGCGCGATCTGCAACTGCCCGCCGAGTTCGATCCGCTCGATGCCGACTGGGCTGCGCCGTGGAACGGGCCGTGTCCACGTGCGCTCGTCGAAGTCAGCGATGCGCCGTGGCGTCATCAGGGCGATACGCGCGAGCGCCTCGAAGCGTTAGCGATGCAACTTTTGTCCGACGACGATGCCGCCGCGCCCGGTCCGCATGCATCGCTCGTGCTCGAACGTCTTCGCGGCGATGTGCTCGCCCGCCTGGATGCATGTGGCCCGCAAGAGCTTTTGCAATTGAAGCGCGGCCTCGAAGGGCGTTTCGTGCCGCCGGGTCCGAGCGGTTCGCCGTCGCGCGGCAGGCCCGACGTGCTGCCCACGGGCCGTAATTTCTATTCCGTCGATACACGCGCATTGCCGACGCAGGCGGCCTGGTCGCTCGGACTCAAGTCGGCGAATGCACTGGTCGAACGTCATGTGCAGGACCACGGCGATTTTCCGCGCGCCATCGGCTTGTCCGTGTGGGGCACGGCGACGATGCGCACCGGTGGCGACGACATCGCGCAGGCGTTCGCGCTCATCGGCGTGCGGCCGAAGTGGGCGGCGGGCAGTCATCGCGTGACCGACTTCGAGATCCTGCCGATATCGATCTTCAACCGGCCGCGCATCGACGTGACGCTGCGCGTGTCGGGCTTTTTCCGCGATGCCTTCGCGAACCTCATCCATCTCTTCGATGCGGCCGTGCAGGCCGTCGCCGAACTCGACGACGAACCCGCCGATATCAACCCGATCCGCGCACGCATCCTGCGCGAACGCGACGAACTGATCGCGCGCGGCATCGAAGCGAAGGAGGCGCGGCAGCGCGCGGGCTGGCGCGTGTTCAGCACGAAGCCAGGCGCATACGGCGCGGGCTTGCAGGAGCTGATCGACGCAAGACAATGGCAGTCCGATGCCGATCTTTCCGCTGCCTATCAAAGCACGGGCGGTTACGCCTACTCGCAAACGGGCGATGGCGTCGAAGCGCGTGCGAGCTTCGGCACGCGGCTTTCGACGCTCGATGTCGTGCTGCAGAATCAGGACAATCGCGAACACGATCTGCTCGATTCGAACGACTATCACCAGTTTCAGGGCGGCATGATCGCGGCCGTGCGTTATCTGTCGGGCGTGCAGCCGCAGGCGTATAACGCCGATCACAGCAATCCCGCCGCGCCGCGCGTGCGCACGCTGAACGAAGAGATCGCGCGTGTGGTGCGTTCACGCGTCGTCAATCCGAAGTGGATCGATGGCGTCAAGCGGCACGGCTACAAGGGCGCGTCCGAACTCGCCGCCACCGTCGATTATCTTTTCGGCTATGACGCTACGGCGCGTGTCGTGTCGGACCATCAATATGCGCTCGTCACCGATGCATACGTGAACGACGCCGAGACGCGCGAGTTCATCACACAACACAATCCGCACGCGCTGCAATCGATCTGCGAGCGCCTGATCGAAGCGATGCAGCGCGGCCTGTGGCAAGAACCCGCGGGCTATCGCGAGCAGGTCGAACGGCATCTGCTCGATGTCGAACAGTGCATCGAGGGCCGACAACATTGAACCAGAACACTTTCCCCTTTACCGCGCTCGTTGCGCAAGCGCCCTTGCAGCAAGCGCTTTTGCTCGCGGCAGTCGATCCATCGATCGGCGGCGTGCTCGTCAGCGGGCCACGCGGCACGGCGAAGTCCACGGCGGCGCGCGCACTCGCGGAGCTGTTGCCCGAGGGAAAGCTCGTGACCTTGCCGCTCGGGGCGAGCGAGGAACAACTGATCGGCACGCTCGACATTCAAAGCGCCTTGCGCGATGGCGGCGTGAAGTTTTCTCCGGGCCTGATCGCGAAGGCGCATCTCGGCGTGCTTTATGTCGATGAAGTGAATCTTCTGCCGAATCCGCTCGTCGATCAATTGCTCGATGTCGCGGCGAGCGGCGTGAACATCATCGAGCGCGATGGCATTTCGCATCGGCATGACGCGCGCTTCGTGCTTATCGGCACGATGAATCCGGAAGAGGGCGAGTTGCGTCCGCAGTTGCTCGATCGTTTCGGTCTCGCCGTGGAGATGAGCAATTGTTTCGATGCAGGCGTGCGGCAGCGCATCGTGAAGTCCCGGCTCGCATTCGATACGGATCCCGAAGCATTTCGCGCGCGTCATGCAAGCGAACAGACGTCGCTGGGCCAGTGCATTCATGCGGCGCGCGCGGCGCTTTCGTCATTCGATTTCGACGATGCGGTTCATGCGCGCGTGAGCGAGCTTTGCATCGACGCGCATGTCGATGGCTTGCGCGCCGATATCGTGATGCTGCGCGCGGCGCGGGCGCTCGCTGCACTGGAAGGCGCGGCGAACGTGACGGTGACGCATGTCGAGCGTGTCGCCGATGCGGTGCTGAAGCATCGACGGCGAGAGACCGAATCGCCTTCGCGTGAACCCGCCGCGCGTGAATCCACGCCGCGCGATGCAGGCTCGGGCGAATCGGACTGGGGCGCGATGCCGCCGGAGCCGACGGGCATCGCGAAGGTCAAGCAAGTGAGGCCGCTCACCGCAAAAAAAGCCTGAACCATCGAAGGCGCGACGCGGATGCCTTCGACGTGGGGCATCGCCTTCGATGGAACGAATCGCGCACGAAAGGCCGCTACGTTGCGCGCGAGGGTGAAGAGAGCGCGTCGATCGACTGGATATCGACGCTGCGCGCGAAGCGCTCGATGCGTCTCGATGCCCGGCATCTTCGCTATCGGCGCACGCAGGGCGAGGGCGCGGTGCTGCATTGCTTTCTGCTCGATTGCTCCGGTTCGATGCTCGCGGGCGAGCGGCTCGCGCGCGCGAAGGGGATGCTCGTTGCGTTGTTCGATCGGGCCTATCGCGAACGCGCGAAGACCGCGCTCGTGTGTTTCGGCGGCGGACGCGCTGAAGTGCGACGTCAGCCGGGCGCGGCGCATTGGTTCAATGAGAACTGGATCGCGCCGATCGGCGGCGGTGGCGGCACGCCGCTCGCGCTCGGGTTATCGAGCGCCGCCACGGTGCTCGAACGCGCGGCCAGGCACAGGCCGTCGCAACGGCGCTGGTTGTGGGTGCTGACCGACGGGCGCACGAACGAGAACCCGCAAGCGCCCGCGTCGGCCGATGAGATCGTCGTCGTGGATTTCGAAGAGGGTTCGATTCGAGCCGGACGCGGCAAGGCGCTCGCCCTCGATTGGGGCGCGCGATACATCACCGCCGATGCGCTGAGCGAAGGCGGCGATCACTCATACCATCGCGGCGTATAAACCCAGTCTCCCACCACACGCGTCGTCGATGAACCTACGATCACCATCGTACGCATATCGACGTGTTCGCTTTTCAGTTCGCCCAGCGTGACGATGCGCAACGCTTCAGCCGGTCGCCCGATGTCTCTTCCCAGAACGACGGGCGTGTGCGGATCGCGATAGCGCTTCACGATCTCGATCGCACGGTCGAACTGCCACGGCCGCGCTTTCGACAGCGGGTTATAGAACGCCATCACGAGATCGGCCTCGCCCGCATGTGCGATGCGTTTCTCGATCACGTCCCACGGCTTCAGGTTATCCGACAGCGACAGCACGCAAAAATCGTGGCCGAGCGGCGCGCCGGCACGCGCGGCCGTCGCGAGCGATGCCGATACGCCCGGCACGATCGCGAGCTTCACAGCGCTCCATTCGGGATGCGCCGCGCGCCCTTCGTCGAGCGCTTCGAGCACGGCGGCGGACATCGCGAACACGCCCGGATCGCCCGAGGATACGACGACCACGCGCCGTCCTTCGCTCGCCAGTTCGAAGGCGTGACGCGCGCGCTGCAGTTCCTCGCGGTTGTCGGTCATGTGTACGCGCTGACCATCGCGAAACGGCCCGGCCATGCGCACATAGGTTTCGTAGCCGAGCACGTCTTGCGCGGCGACGAGCGCGGCGCGCGCGGCCGGCGTCATCAGTTCCGCGCTGCCGGGGCCGAGCCCGATCACGGTCAGCGCGCCGCGCACACGGCCGATCGATTGCGCATCGACGGGCGAATCGCTTACGTGCAATGCGATGCCTTGCGTATCGGCGTCGAACGGCGCGGCATCGCAAAAGCGCAGCGGTACGTTCAGCGCACGCGCGGCGTCTTCGAGCGATCGCGATGTCATGTAATGCGCAGGCGCTGCCAACGCCGCGAGCGCAAGCGGCGATAACGCCTGCGCGCGCATCGCGGCACGTATGCGTTCGGCGGCAT
Organism: Caballeronia sp. S22; assembly: GCF_964261745.1. Taxonomy (NCBI): domain Bacteria; kingdom Pseudomonadati; phylum Pseudomonadota; class Betaproteobacteria; order Burkholderiales; family Burkholderiaceae; genus Caballeronia; species Caballeronia sp. S22. Next base: position 548,099 of record NZ_OZ180036.1, read on the forward strand.
CATCGTCATCGGAAGATAGATGTTCGATCCACGCGAGCACGCAGCGCGGATGAATCACGAGACTGTCTTCGTCGTGCGCGGCGAGCGGCGTGATGCGCACGGCAAGACGTGCATCGCCTGAGCGGGGCAGGTCGGCATCGTCGAGCCAGGGCGCGTGGCCCTCGATGCGCGTGGTTTCGCCCGCGAGCAAATCCGACACGAAGCGCTTGCCCTGCTCGATATCCGCGAGCGCATAACCTTCGGGCGGCGCGAGCAGACATTGACCGAAGCGCAACTCGCCGCTCGTCGTGATCGCGGGCGCGATGCCGAGCGCATCGCCGATCTCGCGCGCCAGCACGTTCACGCCGCTCATCCCGCCGAGCAGCGGCACGACCGCGCTGCCATCCTGCGCAATGGCGAGCACGGGCGGTTCGGCGACCTTGTCGGCAAGAGATGACGCGAGCGCGCGAATCACAATGCCCGCCGAGGACAGCGCGACGATCGGCGTGCCCGACGCATACAACGCGCGCACGTGCGCGCCGAAATCGTCATACGCGATGTCCGCATTCACGCGGCTGGCGAGGCCATGAATGCGCGCTTGTTCGAAGTTCGCCTGAATGCGCCGCGCCGTATCGAGCGCGCCCGCACCGAGGATGACAATCGCCATCGGCATGGAAGCACTCACGCGCGCCATTTTTTCCCCGGCACGACGAGCAGCGAGAAATACGGCGAGGCCATCGGATCGACTTCATCGAGCGGCACGATGCGCTGATTCGCCATCGTCGCGCGCTCGACATAGAGCGCGCGTTCATCGAGACCGAGCTCGCCGAGCACGCGCCGCACTTTCTCGAAGTTGCGGCCGAGCTTCATGATGACAGCCGCATCCGCCGCTTCGAGACGGCGCTTCAGATCGTCTTCGGGCAATACGCCCGACAGCACCGACAGACTCTGATTGCGATACACGAGCGGCACGCCCAGCACCGCGACGCCGCCGAGCATCGAGCACACGCCCGGCACGACATGCGCATCGAAGCGTGCAGCGAGACGGTCGTGCAGATACATGTACGAGCCGTAAAAGAACGGATCGCCTTCGCAGATCACCGCGACGTCGCGCCCGGCTTCGAGATGTCCGGAGATCGTGAGCGCGGCTTCGTCGTAGAACGCGCTGATGATCGTCTCGTAGCAGAGCGGCGGTTCGAGCGCTTCGGTCGTCACCGGATAGACGAGCGGCAGCCGCGTCTGCGTGTCGTCGAGATGCGATTCGATGATGCCGAACGCATTGCCCTTCTTGCCCTTCGCGACGAAATAAGCGACCACCGGCGCGGCCTTGAGCAAGCGCAGCGCCTTCAGCGTGATGAGCTCCGGATCGCCCGGACCGACGCCCAGTCCATAGAGACGGCCGCGCATCATTCGGTCTCCGAAGCAAGTGCGTTCACTGCCGCCGCCGCCATCGCGCTGCCGCCGCGCCGGCCGAGCAGGGCGACGAAGGGCACGCCGCGGCTATCGGCGGCGAGCATCGCCTTGGATTCCGCCGCGCCGATGAAGCCGACCGGAAAGCCGAGGATGAGCGCAGGTTTCGGTGCGCCGGCATCGAGCATGTCGAGCAGATGAAAGAGCGCGGTCGGCGCATTGCCGATCGCGACGATCGCGCCTTCGAGATGCGGCAGCCACAGTTCGAGCGCGGCGGCCGAGCGCGTGTTGTTCATCGCGCGGGCGCGTTCGGGAATCGATGGTTCGTTCAAGGTGCAGACGACACGGTTATCGGCGGGCAGCCGCGCGCGCGTGATGCCTTCCGCGACCATGCGCGCATCGCACAGGATCGGCGCGCCTGCCGCGAGCGCGTGCCGGCCGGCGATGCCCGCGCCGGAAGAAAAGCGCAGATCGCTCACGATATCGACCATGCCGCACGCATGGATCAGGCGCACCGCGAGCTTTTCCAGATCGGCGGGAATGGCGGCGAGGTCGGCTTCGGCACGGATCGTCGCAAAGGACTGGCGATAAATCTCCGCGCCGTCGCGGATGTAGTCAAGCATCGGCATGGCTCCGGGCGAGCCGTTCGGCCGCCTCTTCGATGGTCAGGTTGCTCGCGACGATTCGTTCGCCGCGATGCAGGTCATATCGTCCCGGCGCGACTGCATAGAGCGTCACCGGGACCGGATGCGCCGCCGCGCACGAGCGCTCGCAGCCGCTCAAGTGCACCTCGCTTTCATCATGCGAGGGCAGAAGCGAAGCGAGGCGATGCGCGTCGGCTTTGGTATCGGCGTGGCTTTTCGCACAGCCTTCCGAGCCCGCGCATGCGATGAGGCGCGCGAGCGGATCGCGCGGTTCGGTCGCGAGGCCGAGCGCGTGTAGGCGTCGCAACACGTCTTGCGCGTCATGCGCGGCGATGCCCGGTATCAGCACGCTTTGCCACGGCGTCATCGCGAGAAGGCCTTCGGCGTGCGTGTCGGCGATATCGGCGAGGGCTTCGAGCGTGGCCGCGTCGAGACGACCGAGGGGCGTTTGCGCGCCCGCGTACCACGTCGCGCGATACGGTTCCGCGTGGGCGCCGAGGCGCAGGGATGCATCGGCGGGTGGGCGTCGCCAGTGCTGAACGGCTGCATCGAAATCGAATGCTTCGAGAAAGCGCGCGATGCCGACACGCGCGAGCAGATCGCGCATACGATGTTCGTCAGGCGCGGCCAGCGCGAGAAACCTGCGCAGCACGCCGGACACGAACGTCACCATGTCGCTGCGATGAATCGCGCCGAGCGGACACTGCCGCAGCGTTCCCGCGAAGCCGAATGCGTAGCGCGCGCCATCGTCGATTGCAGAGAGCCACAGGTCGTGCGGATGATCGAGCATCGCGAGGCGCTCGCCGCCATCGAGTTGCAGCGCGAATTTGGGCGACAGCGCATGCAGCGACGCGTCGGCCTGCATCGCGTCGATGATTTGTGTGGCGAGCGCACGCGTGTCGTCGCTTGCGAGCGGACTGAGCATCACGTTGCGGATGTCGTCGCCGCCCGACGCCGACGGACCGAGGCCCGCATCGAGCGCGATACCGATCAGCGCGGCGTGGGCATCGTCGCGGATGCCGCGCAACTGGAGATTCGCGCGATTGGTCACCTCGATCACGCCCGAGCCGCAGTCACGCGCCGCCCGCGCGACGGCCCGCGCCGCGTGCGCGCTCAACACGCCGCCCGCGAGCCGCAGGCGCGCGAGCCCGCCGTCGCGCGCGGGCACGATGCGCATCAGGCCCGGGCACGCGGATGCGCGCGGCGCGGCGTTGAGCGATGAGCGGTTCAATGAAGTCAAAAGCGTGACCCGTTGGGCTTCGCGCGTAATGAGCGAACCGGTACACCCCGCCCGGTCAGCGTCGCGCGAATGCGATGAGTCGGCAGGTCTCTTGGCTGGCAGGTCTTCATTCGCGCCGGCCTTCCCGGTAAAAACCAGTGGCAGTGGAGCGCGGACTCGCTGCGTACAATTGCGGGGGCAGCCACAGTTTTCTGTGTTCCCTCTTAGGCCCTGGGTCTCTTCGACCCCGGGCACCGACGGACCTGTATTATGCCCGCTTTTATCGACCATCCAGGCGCTTCGGGGCAGCATCCTGAAGCGCATTACGAATCACGTGAAGGAGGCGGCGCATGTCGAACTGGCTGACCGTAGTGGGGATCGGTGAAGACGGCTGGCACGGGCTGTCCCGCGTCGCGCGCCGCGCGCTGCTCGACGCCCAGTCGATTCACGGCGGCGAGCGCCATCTCGCGTTCCTGCCGGCGCGCATCGCCGCGAGCCGCGTGCCGTGGCCGAAACCCTTTTCGCTCGACGCCGTGCTCGCCGGACGCGGCGACGGCAAGACCCGCATATGTGTGCTCGCGAGCGGCGATCCGATGTGCTTCGGCGTCGGCGCGACGCTCGCGCGTGAAGTCGCCAACGGCGAGATGCGCGTCATTCCCGCGCCGTCGTCGCTGTCGCTCGCGGCGGCGCGCTTGCGCTGGGCGCTGCAGGACGCCGTGTGCGTGTCGCTCGTCGGGCGGCGCGTCGCGTCGCTGCTCGCGAGCCTGCATCGCGGCGTGCGCCTGCTCGTCTTGAGCGCGGACGGCGCGACGCCCGCCGCCGTTGCCGCGCTCCTGACCGCGCATGGCTTCGGCGCGAGCCGCATGACCGTGTTCGAGCATCTCGGCGGCAACAATGAGCGACGTATCGACGAGCGTGCCGACGACTGGCGCGAGCCGCTCGTCGCCGCGCTCAATCTCGTCGCGATCGAATGCCGCACGCACGCCGGACACGCCGGGCCGCCGCTCACGCCGGGTTTGCCCGACGACGCCTATCGTCACGACGGCCAGCTCACCAAGCGCGACGTGCGCGCCGTGACGCTCGCTCGGCTCGCGCCGCAGCCGGGCGAACTCTTGTGGGACGTCGGCGCGGGCTGCGGCTCGATCGGCATCGAATGGATGCGCGCGCATGGCGCGTGCCGCGCGATCGCGATCGAATCGAACGAAAGCCGGCAGCGCCTCATCGAGCACAATCGCGACGCGCTCGGCGTGCCCGCGCTGCAACTCGTGAAAGGCGAAGCGCCCGCCGCGCTCGACGGCCTGAGCGCGCCCGATGCCGTCTTCATCGGCGGAGGATTGACCGTGCCGGGCGTGCTCGATGCATGCTGGGCGCGTCTGCGTCAGGGCGGGCGGCTCGTCGCCAACGCGGTGACGCTGCAAAGCGAGGCCGCGCTCGTCGAATGGCGCGCGCGGCACGGCGGCGAGCTGACGCGCATTGGCGTCGCTCAGGCGGAGCCGCTCGGCAGCTTCGATACGTGGCGTCAGGCGCTGCCGATCACGCTGTTGCACGCCAGCAAACCGTGATGCGTCATGCGTGAAGAAGCGCCGGGAAACACGAAGCGCGTGCTGCTGCTCGGCGGCACCGGCGACGCGCTCGCGATCGCGCGCGCGCTGCCGCCCGCGCATGTCTACAGTCTCGCGGGCCTCGGGCGCGTGCCGGGCGATCTGGCGTGCGCGGTGCGCGTCGGCGGCTTCGGCGGCATCGACGGGCTCGTCCGCTTTCTGTACGCGGAGAACATCGCGCTCGTCGTCGATGCGACGCATCCGTATGCCGCGCAAATGAGCCGGCACGCGCACGACGCCTGTGCGGTCGCGGACGTGCCGCTCTGGGCGGTGCGCCGTCCCGCGTGGCAGCCGCAGCCGGGCGACGGCTGGCGCGATGCGGCGGACTGGCGCGAAATCATCGCACGTATCGAATCGTTTCACCGGCCGCTTTTCACGCTCGGGCGCGAGGCGCTTACGCATCTGCATGAGATTCCTGCGTCGCAATACTGGACGATCCGCTGTCTCGAAGCGCACGCGGGCAATGAACGCGCGAGGATCATCGATGCCCGCGGGCCGTTTCATCTCGAAGGCGAGCGCGCGTTGTTCGATGCGGCGGGCATCGACGTTATCGTTAGCAAGAACAGCGGCGGGCGCGCGACCGAAGCGAAGCTCGCGGTGGCGCGCGAACGCGGCCTGCCGGTCGTGATGCTCACGCGGCCGTCGCTGCCGTACGCGGACACAACGTTCGACGATGCCGCGAGCGCGCGCGATGCACTACTGAACTGGCTTGACCGAATCCATCAATCCGAAACATGACGATCTATTTCATCGGCGCCGGACCGGGCGATCCCGAACTCATCACCGTCAAGGGACAGCGGCTCATCCGCGCGTGTCCCGTGATTCTGTATGCCGGCTCGCTCGTGCCGAAGGCCGTGCTCGACGGACATCGCGCGACGAAGTGCATCGACACGGCCGAGCTCGATCTCGACGCCATCGTCGCGCTTTTGCAGGACGCGCACGCGAACGGGCAGGACGTGGCGCGCGTGCATTCGGGCGATCCGTCGCTCTACGGCGCGATCGGCGAGCAGATCCGCAGGCTCGACGCGCTCGCGATTCCCTACGAAGTCGTGCCGGGCGTGACGGCGACGGCGGCATCGGCGGCGGCGCTGAAGCGGGAACTGACGTTGCCGGGCATCTCGCAGACGGTCATCCTCACGCGCTACGCGACGAAAACATCGATGCCGGAAGGAGAAAGCCTCGCCGATCTCGCGCGTCATCGCGCGACGCTGGCGATTCATCTCGGCGTGCGGCATATCGAGCGCATCGTCGCGGATCTGGTGCCGCACTACGGCGCGGATTGCCCGGTGGCGGTCGTGTTTCGCGCGAGCTGGCCGGACGAGACGCGCATCGAGGGAACGCTCGCGGAGATTGCGTCGAAAGTGCGCGCGGCGGGCATGGAGCGCACGGCGATGATCATCGTCGGCCGCGTGCTGGCCGCCGATGGCTTCGCGGATTCGACGCTCTACGCGAAGGACTGATCACACGATGCGCGACCTCGACACCGTGTTCGATGCGCTCGCGAAATCGGCATTCCGGCGGCGCTTCGCGCTCGGCGTACGCGAGGGGAAATATCTGCGGGAGAAGGGCGTCGATACGGTGATCGCGCAGGCGCATGAACTGATCGGCAAGCGGCTCGCGCCGCCATCGCCCTTGAACGACGGCAAGCAGACGCCGTTTCGCGGGCATCCGGTGTTCATCGCGCAACACGCGACGGCGACGTGCTGCCGTTCGTGTCTGGCCAAATGGCACGGCATTGCGGCAGGCAAGGCGCTCGACGATGCCGAGCGGCAACATGTCGTCGATGCGATCGCGCGCTGGCTGCGCGCGCAACCGCTGCCGGCCGCGAATGCCGCCGCAACCGACAATCCGCAGCGGGAATTGCCTTTCTGAAGCGTTTTTTTAGCGCGCCCGGTCCTTCGCCGTCAAAGCTGCCGCGATAAAGGTCGTCCACATGCCCGCGCACGCGAGCGCGAAACTGAACTGCCACGCAATTTTGTGATATCGCTTGTCATCGTTGGCATGGACTGATCCGCAGCCGAATGTCCGTCAACTCGAATCGCGATTATCAACTTCGTGGCTGAAGGTATCCATCGCGCTTTCCTCTCAGCATTGGGTCCGATTCGATTGCTGCGGCAATGAAGGCGAATCAGTCAGTTTTCCCATTGAGGCGTCGGATACGTTTCCGCTGAGCTTCACGACCGGAGATAAACGCATGTCTGGACTATCTCGTAAGGAAATTGCTTGTGCCGTTCTGACTCTGGCCTGCTGCATTGGCATCGGTAACGCGGCGCCGAATCCTGCCACCGATGCGACTCGAAAGGCCAATCAGGCAATAGCGGATTATTTGCCGTTTTCGAATACGCAGGATTTCGATGATGCTCGCCACGGGTTCATCGCCGATCTTCCGAATCCGGTCGTCAAGGGGAGCGCCGGCAACACGGTTATCGATCTCTCGCAATATGATTTTCTGAAGCAAAGCGGGCCTGCTCCCGCGTCGGTGAATCCGAGCCTCTGGAGGCAATCGCAACTGCTCGCGATTCGCGGTCTGTTCAAGGTGGTCGATGGCATCTATCAAGTGCGCAATATCGATCTTGCCAACATGACATTCATTCGCGGCAAGACGGGCTGGGTCGTGATCGATCCGCTCACGTCGACGGAAACCGCAAAAGCCGCTCTCGACCTGATCAATAGCAAGGTCGAGAATCTGCCGGTCAGCGCGGTGATTTTCACGCACTCTCACGTCGATCACTTCGCGGGTATTCGGGCGATCGTGGATGAGAAGGATGCGCGCGCCGGCAAAGTGCCGGTGATTGCGCCGGATGGCTTCATGGAAGAGGCGGTAAGCGAAAACGTGTTCGCCGGCAACGTGATGAGCCGGCGCGCGTCGTACATGTACGGCAATCTGTTGCCGAAGGACCCGGAAGGCAATGTCGGCGGCGGCCTTGGGCTGACCACGGCGGCCGGGACGATTACCCTGTTCGAGCCGACCAAGATTATCGACAAGACAGGTGAAAAACTGACGGTCGACGGCATCGATGTCGTATTCCAGATGGCGCCCGGCACCGAAGCGCCGGCCGAGATGTTGTTTTACTTCCCGCAATTCAAGGCGATCTGTCTCGCCGAGGATGCGAATCACACGCTCCACAACATCCTGACCTTGCGCGGTGCAAAGGTGCGCAGCGCACAGAAATGGTCGAGTACGCTGGATCAGACAATCGACTTATGGGGCGGCGACGCGACGGTTTCATTCGGCAGTCGTCATTGGCCGCAATGGGGTAACGGCCGCGTTGTCGAACATCTGGAAAAGCAACGCGACCTGTACAAATACATCAACGATCAAACGCTGCGCATGGCCAATCAAGGCCTGACGATGAACGAGATCGCCGAGCAGTTCGTGTTGCCGGATAGTCTGGCGAAAGAGTTTTATAACCGCGGCTACTATGGCGATCTGAAACATAACGTACGCGCTACGTATCAGCTTTATCTGGGATTCTGGGACGGCAATCCGGCCGACTTCAATCCGTTACCGCCTGTCGAAGAAGCGAAACGATATGTTGAGATGGTCGGCGCGGACAAAATGATTGCGACGGCCAAGGCGGCATATGCCAAAGGCGACTATCGGTGGGCGGCGACGGTGGCGAACAAAGTGGTGTTCGCGCAGCCGAAGAATCAGGCGGCACGCAATATCGAAGCGGACGCGCTGGAGCAATTGGGTTATCAGGCGGAATCGGGTCCGGCGCGCAACTTCTATCTGTCCGGGGCGCAAGAACTGCGCGGCGGCGTCAAGAAAATGGCGACGCCCAATACCAGTTCCCCCGACATCATCCGTGGAATGACCACGGATATGTTCCTCGACTTTCTCGCCATTCATCTGAACGGACCGAGAGTCGGTGACAAGTCTTACGTGTACAACCTGAAATTCCCGGACATCAAGGCGCAGTATGTCCTGACGGTAAAGAACGGCGTAATGAATTACAGCAAGGACAAGCAACTGGATAAAGCGGATGGCACCGTCACGCTGAATCGCTCGACACTGGATGACATCGCGCTCGGCAAACTCAAGCTGGGCAATCTCACGGACAGCGGCGACGTGACCATCGACGGAGACAAGGCGAAGTTCAAGGACATGCTGGGCAATTTCGACAAGTTCGACTTCTGGTTCACGATCGCCGAGCCTTGAGCAAGCCGTACGTGAATCACGGGTTGTTCAAGGATCGAGGTCATGCCGCATGAGCGACCGTTCGACGCGTAAAAAAGCCACGCGTCGAACGGTCTTCATTGCCGCTCAGTGCTTGCCAGAAACACTTGCCGCGCTTGCCTTTCGCCCCTTCGCGCGCCGCGCCAGCATGTTCAGCCCCTCGACCAGCGCCGAGAACGCCATCGCCGCGTAAATGTAGCCCTTCGGCACATGCGTGCCGAATCCTTCGGCGATCAGCGTCATCCCGATCACGAGCAGGAAGCCGAGCGCGAGCATCACGATCGTCGGATTGCGCTCGATGAAGCGCGACAGCGGGCCTGCCGCAAACAGCATCACGGTCACGGCGGCGATCACCGCGACGAACATGATCGGAATGTGCTCGGTCATGCCGACCGCCGTCACGATGCTGTCGATGGAAAACACGAGATCGAGCAGCAGAATCTGTCCGATCGCCGATAGCGGCGTCAGCGACTTGCCTGATTCGGCGCCGGCAGAGCCGTCGGCGTCGTGCGTGACGTGATGGCGGATCTCGGTCGTCGCCTTCCACACGAGAAACACGCCGCCCGCGATCAGGATCAGATCGCGCCATGAGAAGCCGTGGCCGAATGCTTCGAAGATGGGCGTCGTGAGGCGCACGATCAGCGCGACCGTGCCGAGCAGCCCGAGCCGCATGATGAGCGCGAGCGCGATGCCGATGCGCTGCGTGCGCTCCCGGTGCGCCGGGGGCAGCTTGTTGGTCAGGATGGAAATGAAGATCAGGTTGTCGATGCCGAGCACGACTTCCATGACGACGAGTGTTGCGAGCGCGGCCCAGGCGGCGGGATCGGTGATGAGGGCGACGAGATAGTCCATGGTCCGGGAATGATTCGACAGGAGAGGGCGAGATATTAGCCTGATCGCCGTGGATAATGAAAGGAACTTGAAAACTTCATGCGAATCGAATCCTCGGATGGGCACATGCTGCGCATCGTGAAGTCGGCATCGGCATATCGGTCACAAATACCGGAAATTACACGTTTATTTGCGCTTGATCTGATGATGCGCTGCCGCATTACGGGTAAACTCCTATGCTTTCGTGCCGCGCGTCCGTGGCCGCCGTCCAACCTCCTGTCGCCACAGGACACCGAACCGAATCCGCATGCAGGGAAAATCACAACGTCTCGTCGAGCTGGACTTCTTCCGGGGACTGGTGCTGCTTATCATCGTCGTCGATCATATCGGCGGGAGCATGGTGTCGCGCTTCACGCTTCATTCGTTTGCGCTGAACGACGCCGCCGAAGTCTTCGTGTTCCTCGGCGGCTTCGCCACGGCGACGGCGTATGTGTCGCTCGCGGCCCGCCGCTCCGAAAGCGCCGCGCGAGTGCGCTTTCTCAAACGCGCGTTCGAGCTTTATCGCGCGTTCCTCGTCACCGCCGCGCTGATGCTCGCGGCATCCTTTCTGCTGCGGCCCTTTTTTGGTCACGCGCCGAATCTCGCGCTGCACGACCTCGACCGTATGACGTCGCAGCCGCTTTCGTCGATCACGCAGATTCTCACGTTCGAACGCCAGCCGTATCTTGCCGCCGTGCTGCCGATGTACGCGCTGTTCGCGCTCGCCGTGCCGCTCATGCTGCCGCTCGCGCGCAGCAAGCCCTGGCTGCTGCTCGGCCTGAGCCTGGCGCTGTGGGCGTTTGCGTCGGAGATCGGCGAATTCATGCCCTCCGTCGATGACAACCTCTGGGACTTCAATCCCGCCGCGTGGCAGTTGATGTTCGTGCTCGGCGTGCTGGCGCGCTGCCAGCCGGTTTACGAGCGAGTCAGCGCGAACCGCTTCGGCTGGATCGTGAGCGCGGGCGCGGTCGCGTTGATCGCGGGCATGGCGTACTACAAGCTGCTCGTTCTGCCGCCTGTTCTGGATAGCGCCTTCAAGCGCGATCTGGCGGGACCCCGCGTAATCAATTTCCTCGCCATCGCGTGGATCGCCGCAAATCTGGCGCGCTATGGCGTCGTCAAGGCCGTGGCGCATCGCCTGCCGTGGGTCGGCGCGCTGGGACGTGACGGCATGGTGTCGTTCGTCGCGGGCACGGTGATTTCGCTCGTCGTCGATTCGATCCTGTTCACGCTGACCGACGGCCTTGTCAACGTACCCGCCGGGCTTGCCGCCGATGCCATCGCGATCGGCGCGCTGCTCGCGGTGCCGCATGCGCATCGGCGGGTTTCGACCTGGCTCGGCACGCGTCAACCTTCACCGGCGGCCGTGCCTGCTGCGGCACGCGCGACTGTCGCGGCAGCCGCCGACAATCAGGGACGCTAAGACGCTTTCGGAAGCGGGCAGTTCGCTGCCCGTTTTTTATTACGCTAATTTCGCAACTAACGGTCTTAGGCAGCCGCCACTTTTAATTGTCGCGGCACGCGCCTTGCAGGCACAGGTCGGCTAAACAATTACCGGACCCGTCATGCTCAAGCTTGCCATTCTGTTCGCGATCATTTCCGTCGTCGCCGGCCTCTTCGGCTTTACCCGCGTGTCATCCGGCGCAGCGGGCATCGCCAAGATCTGCTTCTTCATCTTCCTGATCCTGTTCGTCGTGTTCCTCGTCATCGCGATCACGGCAGGCTCGCTCGTGCTGTAGCGCTGGGAACCGCCGCGGGGCCATCCGCGTGCTTCCTCGGATCGACCCGCGCGCCGCGACAGTGTTACATTGCCGCGAGACGACACGCTGGCGACAGTGAACCGAAAAGGAGAGGGCGATGCAGCATGCCATCGGCGCGGCCTTGCAGCCTGCGCAACACGACGTCATCCGTCATTCGCATGAGCGATCGGCCACGTTCGGCCTGTTCGAGACGATGCGCCCGGATTACGCCGTGCTGTCGGGCGCGGAACTCGCCGTCAAGCTCGGTGAAAGCCGCGCGCTTTTCGCGCACGCGCTGCCGGTGATGGAAACGCTGTACGCGCAGATCGCCAACACGCACAGCATGATCGCGCTGACGGACGCGAGCGGTCTCATCCTCCATTCGCTCGGCGACGACGATTTCCTCGCCCGCGCCGAAAAAGTCGCGCTGCGGGCGGGTGCGTTGTGGAGCGAAGCGCATCAGGGCACCAACGCGATCGGCACGACGATCGCCGAGCGCACCGCCGTCACCGTGCATGGCGACCAGCACTACTTGCGCGCCAATCATTTCCTCTCGTGCTCGAGCGTGCCGATCCTCGATCCGCACGGCAATCTCTCCGGCGTGCTCGATGTCACCGGCGACCGTCGCGGCTATCACCAGCACACGATGGCGCTTGTGAAGATGTCCGGGCAGATGATCGAGAACCGCCTGATCGCGAGCGCGTTCGGCGACGGGCTGCGCATCCGTTTTCATAGCCGGCCGGAGTTTATCGGCACGTTGATGGAAGGCCTCGCCGTATTCGATCTCGACGGCCGTCTCTTGTGCGCGAACCGCAGCGCGCAATTCCAGCTCGGGCTCGAACTGGGGCGTCTGCGTTCGCAGACGCTCGAAGCGCTGTTCGGCGAGCGTGCCGACGCGCTCATTGCGTGCGCGGGTGAAGCACCGTGCCGGCTCGAACTGCACAGCGGCGTCGTCGTGTTCGCGAGCGTCGAATTTCATGCGCGTCCGGCGTCGAATGTGGCGCACCCGGCGACCGCGATCGCCGTGCGCGAGCAAGCCGGATCGAGCCTCGCCGATCTCTGCACCGGCGATGCGCAGATGAACGACATCGTCGCGCGCGTGCGCAAGGTCATCGGCAAGAACATCGCCATTCTGATCGGCGGGGAAACGGGCGCGGGCAAGGAGATGCTCGCGCGCGCGATTCACAGCGATTCGCCGCGTCGCGCGGGGCCATTCGTCGCGGTGAACTGTGCGTCGTTGCCGGAGACGCTGATCGAATCGGAACTGTTCGGCTATGCGCAGGGCGCGTTCACGGGCGCATCGAAGCGCGGCGCGACCGGCAAGATCATGCAGGCGAATGGCGGCACGCTTTTCCTCGATGAGATCGGCGATATGCCGCTTGCGATGCAAAGCCGCTTGCTGCGTGTGTTGCAGGAACGCGTCGTCGAGCCGCTTGGCGCGGCGCGCGCGGTGCCGGTCGATTTCACGCTCGTTTGCGCGAGCAATCGCAAGCTGCGGGAGTGCGTCGCGCAAGGGACGTTTCGCGAGGACCTGTATTACCGCATCAATGGCCTTTCGGTGACGCTGCCGCCGCTCGCCGAGCGCACGGACCTGCGTGAGGTCGTCGACAAGATGCTGCGTCAGGAGCGGTTTGCTGGCCGCATCGTGGGCATCGATGACGATGTGCTCGCGCTCTTCGCGCGTCATCCGTGGCCGGGCAACTTTCGGCAGTTGAGCAATGTGCTGCGCACCGCGTCGGCCATGCTCGACGATCACGATACGCGGATCGGCGTCGAGCATTTGCCGCATGATTTTCTCGATGAGTTCGGGGAACGGGTTCAGATCGACGATGTATCGCTGCCCGAGAGCGGTGCGCGGCTTGTGGATATCGAAGCTAGTGCCGTGGCTGCGGCGCTTAAGGCGCATGGCGGTAATGTGTCGGCGACGGCGCGGGCTCTGGGCATATCGCGTACGACGTTGTATCGCAAGTTGCGGGTTTGATTACGGGTTTAGCGCGCTTGCTGGAGGTGTTGGGGGTTTGCCTCGCCGGATCCCGTTTTCGTGTTGGTTTATTAGCATTGCCCCTGTGCGGGGCGGCAGTCACTTTCTTTGCTGCTGCAAAGAAAGTAACCAAAGAAACAGCTATCCCCAGCCTAAGCACTTCACACCGGCCGCGGCACAGGCGATTGGCCTAATGGCCCGGCAATAGCGAGTGCCCCCACAAGCAGACAAGGGCTTGGACCGCGCACGGTCTGATTCATCGCGCCACACAACACACTGGCTCAGCACCAAATAGCTCCGGCCCGCTTCGCGGCCGACCGGCCAATCGGGTGCGCGTGTGCTTCTTCTTCGAAGGTTTCCCTCGCATATCCAACGGCAGCGCGCAGCGCTGTGCCGGAACTCTTTCGTGCTGAACCAGCGCGCTGAAACCTCTCGGGCGTCAGACCGTGCGCGAGCCAAGCCCGATGGGGCCTTTGGGGGCGACACTTAGGCGAGTGCCATCGACGACTGGCAAGCATGGCCAAACTGCGTGTGACCGCGGGCTTAAACGAGCTGCTTTCTTTGGTTACTTTCTTTGCAGCAGCAAAGAAAGTGACCCCCGCCCCGGGGAGGGGCAGAGCTAATAAACCACCGCGAAAACGGGATCCGGCGAAAAAAACCCTACCCTCCAAGCACTCCATAATCCGCCGCAGGCAACGCCCCACTACGATCCTTGAGACCAACACCAGTGACCTTCACCCTGCGCGCTTCATTCAGCAACCACATCAGCTTGAACGCCGCGTTCGCGTAATCGAGCCCTTCCGGCCGCACGTTCGAGATACAGTTGCGCTCCGCATCGTGACGGCCAGCGCGCGGCGCGTAGGTCACGTAGAGCCCGAGGCTATCGGGCGAACTGAGCCCCGGCCGCTCGCCGATCATCACGACGACGATCGTCGCCCTTAAAAGCTCCCCGATGCGATCGCCCAGCGCGACGCGCGCCTGCGTCGCGATCACGACGGGCGCCACCTTCCAGCCGTCGAGATTCCCGCGCAGATGCGCGAGCAACGGTGCAACGTGACGTTGCGCGGCAAAAGCCGACAAGCCATCGGCGGCGACGAAAACGAGTTCGGGCGCATCGCCGGTTGCGGCGGCTCGCGCGGTCAGGCGCGCAACGCTCGCATCGTCGAGCACCCGTCCGAGATCCGGCCGACGCAGATAACGATCCCGATCCGGCGCGGCGCTCTGCACGTCGAGCGTGTCGAAACCGGCGGCACGCAATGTCTCTCCGAGCGCGGTGGTATCGAGCGGCTGATGCACCGCGTCGCGCGCCTGGGCATGCGCGAGTTCGAACGCGAGCAGGGGCGCGGTCGGCAGGCTGCTGCCCGCGCGGCCGAGCGCGATGCGCGCGTTGGTGAAGCGCCGCAGCGTCTCCCAGACATCGGCGTTCGTCATGAGTCGATCCATTCGAGCAAAGGTTGCGAGGACGTCGAGAGCAGCGAGCCCTGACCATCGGTGACGCGCATCTTCGCGAGCCACGCTTCGAATTCCGGCGCGCGCTTCAGATTCAGCACGCGGCGGATATAGAGCGCGTCATGAAACGACGTGCTCTGATAATTGAGCATGACATCGTCCGCGCCCGGTACGCCCATGATGAAGTTGACATTCGCCACGCCGAGCAGCGTGAGAAGCGTGTCCATGTCGTCCTGATCGGCTTCGGCGTGGTTGGTGTAGCAGACGTCGCAGCCCATCGGCACGCCGAGCAGCTTGCCGCAGAAGTGATCTTCGAGTCCCGCGCGAATGATCTGCCGGCCATCGTAAAGATATTCCGGACCGATAAAGCCGACCACCGTGTTCGTCAAGAGCGGTCTGAAGCGCCGCGCGACCGCGTATGCGCGCGCTTCGCACGTCTGCTGATCGACGCCATGATGCGCGTTCGCCGACAACGCGCTGCCTTGTCCCGTCTCGAAGTACATGACGTTATCGCCAACGGTGCCGCGCTCGAGCGACAACGCCGCGTCGTGCGCTTCCTCCAGCAGCGCGAGCGACACGCCGAAGCTCGCGTTCGCCCGCTCGGTGCCCGCGACCGACTGAAAGACGAGATCGACAGGCGCGCCTTGTTCGATCGCCGCGAGCGTGTTGGTGACGTGCGTGAGGATGCACGACTGCATCGGCACGTCGTAGCGCTGGCGGAAGTCGTCCATCATCGCGAGCAGCTTGCCGATGGCGGCGGGCGAATCGGAAGCGGGATTCACGCCGATGACGGCATCGCCGCAGCCGTAAAAGAGGCCGTCGAGCATGGATGCGGCAATCCCCTTCGGATCGTCGGTCGGATGATTCGGCTGCAGACGCACCGACAGATGCCCGGGCAAGCCGATGGTCGTGCGAAACCGCGTGACGACCGGCCGCTTGCGCGCGGCGAGAATCAGATCCTGGTTGCGCATCAGCTTGGAAACGGCCGCGGCCATTTCGGGCGTGACGCCCATCGTGATGCTTTCGAGCGCGGCGGTATCGGTGCTGTCGGCGAGCAGCCACTCGCGGAATTCGCCGACCGTCAGATGCGCGATCGGCACGAAGGCCTCGCGCGAATGCGTATCGATGATGAGTCGCGTGACTTCGTCGTCCTCGTAAGGGATAAGCGGCTCGTCGAGAAACGCCGCGAGCGGCACCTGCGCGAGCGCCATTTTCGCGGCGACGCGCTCTTCCTCCGTCGCCGCCGCGATGCCCGCGAGCTCGTCGCCGGAGCGGCGCGGGCTCGCGCGCGCGAGCAGCGTCTTCAGATCGTCGAAGCGGTAACGGCGCGCGCCGATCGTCTCGTGATAGCTCATCGCTTCCCCCGGATGGATCGATTGATGCACTTTAGCCGCTTCGCGCGCGCCGCGCCGCGCTCCAAAATGCGCCGCGAGGCCGAAATCCGTCCGCATGCGATAATTTTTCGCTTGATTCAGCCAGTCTCCGCCCGCAACCCGTGAAAAACCTGCTCGTTCCCATCGATCGTCTGAGCGATTTCGACGAAATCGTCGACGTCCGCACGCCGCTCGAATTCGCCGAGGATCGCATTCCCGGCGCGATCAACGCGCCCGTGCTCAGCAACGAGGAGCGCGTGATCGTCGGGACGATGTACAAGCAGGTGTCGCCGTTCGAGGCGACGCGCGTCGGCGCCGCGATGGTCGCGCGCAACATCGCGATGCATCTCGACACGATCTTCGCCGGCAAGCCGCGCAACTGGCGGCCGCTCATCTATTGCTGGCGCGGCGGAAAACGCTCGGGCTCGATGACGACGTGGTTCAACATGATCGGCTGGCAGGCGCGGCAACTCGACGGCGGCTACAAAAGCTACCGGCGCGACGTGATCGAGCGGCTCGTCGCGCTGCCGGGACGCTTTCGTTATATCGCGCTGATCGGGCATACGGGCAGCGGCAAGACGCGGCTCCTTAAAGCGCTCGACGCGGCGGGCGCGCAGACGCTCGATCTGGAAGCGCTCGCGGCGCATCGCGGATCGCTGCTCGGCGCGCTGCCGGGGTGTCCGCAGCCATCGCAAAAAGCATTCGATTCTGCGCTCGTGCAGGCGCTTTCCGGTTTCGATCCGGCGAAACCGGTGTTCGTCGAGGCGGAAGGGCGGCGCATCGGCGCGATCACGATGCCCGATGCCGTGCTCGCCAATCTGCATATCGCGTCGTGCGTGCAGGTGGAAGCGCGCCGCGAAGACCGCATCGCATTTCTGTTGCAGGACTACGGGCATCTCTTCGACGATCCCGCGTTCTTCAAGGCGCAGTTATCGAAGCTCGTCGCGCTGCATAGCCGCGAGCGCGTGGCGCACTGGCATCGGCTGATCGATGAGAACGCACGCGCCGTGCTCTTTGCAGAACTGATCGACCATCATTACGATCCCGCCTACCGGCGCAGCAATCAGGCGCTCTATACTGAATTGCCGCACGCGGCGCACGTGCTGTTTCGTCCGAACGACGCCGACAGCATCGATCAGGCGAAAGCCCTGCTCGCACAGCTTGCCGAGACGATGCCCGCTCTCGGCTGACCGATTTTCACCCCACGAAACAAAAAAGTTATGACCACGCTCCGACAACCGCGCGTCGCCCTCGGCTGGATGGTGTTTTTGCTGATCGCCGTCGTTGGCCTCTTCTACGTGAAATGGTTTCCGTACTACAACCGCGCGTTCGTCGCGGCGAGCCAGCATTCGATCGGCAAGTCCATTCTGATGGGCACGGCCGCCAGCGCGCCGGAGCCTTCGTGGCAAGCCGCGCTCGATTACGCGATCGCCTATGGCAAGGCAATCTGGCAGGCGATGGTACTCGGCCTTCTGCTCGGCTCCGCCGTGCAGGCGCTGATTCCGCCGCGCTGGGTCGCGCGCGCGCTCGGCGAGCACAACTTCGGCAGCGTCGTGAATGGCGGCCTGATGTCCTTGCCGGGCATGATGTGCACATGCTGCGCGGCGCCGGTCGTCGCGGGCTTGCGTGCGCGTGAAGCGGCGCCGGGTTCGGCCGTGGCGTTCTGGCTCGGCAACACGGTGCTCAATCCGGCCGCGCTGGTTTTCATGGGCTTCGTGCTCGGCTGGCAATGGACCGGCCTGCGCCTCGTGCTCGGCGTTCTGATGGTGTTCGGCCTGGGCTACGCGGTGAATCGCATGGTCACGCCGGCGCAGGCGGCGGCGTCGCGTCAGACGCTCGCGAAGCTGATCGAAGACGATGAACCCGGTTCCGCGTTCTCGCGCTGGATCAAGATCCTCGGCCGCATGACCCTGCGGCTCGTGCCGGAGTACATCGTGCTCGTGCTGCTGCTCGGGGCCGCGCGCGCGTGGCTGTTTCCGCATATCGGGCCGGATATCGGCAACGGCCTGCTGTGGATCGTCGTATTTGCCGTCGCGGGCACGCTCTTCGTGATTCCTACGGCGGGCGAGGTGCCCATCATTCAGGCGATGCTGTCGCTCGGCATGGCGACGGGACCGGCCGGTGCGCTGCTGATGACGCTGCCGCCCGTCAGCGTGCCGTCGCTCGCGATGCTCGCGCGCTCGTTCGCGCCGCGTGTGCTGGCCTTCGTTGCGGTCGCAGTCGTCATGTTCGGAATCGTGAGTGGGCTGATCGCGGCGGCGTGGTTCTGAGCGCGTGGGCGTCGCGCATCAATGAATCGCGGCTCCCGCCCTGATCAGCAACTTGAACGGCAGCGCGAGCAGCATCGTGCCGCCGACGCCCGCTACCCACAACGCGACGAACCAGAAAATCTTGCGCGCGCGCTCAGTGGTAGTGATGTTCGCCATGACGCACCTTTCCTCTGAAGACCCAATAGCCGAACGTCGTATAAGCGACGATCACAGGCAGAATCACCGCCGCGCCGACGATCGTGAAGAGCTGGCTCGAACGGGGCGAGGCCGCGTCCCAGAGCGACACGCCGGGGAAAATCTCGTGCGGTGAAATGCTCGCGACGAGTCCCGCGTAGCCGAGCAGCACGAAGCCGAGCGCCATCGCGAACGGACGTTTCTCGTGACGCGACTGAATCGAGCGGCGCATCGCCCACGCGCACGCCGCGACGAGCATCGGCACCGGCAGCAGGCGATAGAACAGCGGCGAATCGAACCAGCGCGACGCGATGCCCGCATCCTGCAGCGGCGTCCAGATGCTGACTACCGCGATCGTCGCGAGCTGCAGAACGGTCAGCGGCCATACCACGCGATACATCCGCCGCTGCAGATCGCCTTCGGTCTTCGCGATCAGCCAGCACGCGCCGAGCAGCGCATAGGTGACGACGAGCGCGCCGCCCGTGAAGATCGAGAAGGGCGAGAACCAGCCGAAAGGATCGCCGGCGAAACGGCCATCGGCGACGGGAATGCCGCCGAGGAACGCGCCGAGCGCCACGCCCTGGAAGAACGTCGCGCCCGCCGATCCGCCGATGAACGCGAGGTCCCACATCGGCTTCGTGCGCTGCGCCTTCGCGCGGATCTCGAACGACACGCCGCGGAAGATCAGACACACGAGCATCAGCACGAGCGGCAGATAGAGCGCGGAAAGCACGGTCGAGTAGACCATCGGGAAGGCGGCGAAGAGGCCCGCGCCGCCGAGCACGAGCCACGTCTCGTTGCCGTCCCAGACGGGCGCGACGGTGTTCATCATCACGTCGCGATCATGCTGGTCGGGAAAGAACGGAAAGAGTATGCCGATGCCGAGGTCGAAGCCGTCGAGCACGACGTAGAGGAATAGGCCCAACGCGATGATCGCGGCCCAGGCGAGTGTGAGGTCCATATTCTTATGCTCCCTCGATGGACTGTTGCGGCAGGCTGAGCGGAGCTCGCGCGCTGCCGTCGGACGGTTGCGCGGGCGAGCCCGGCAACGCGGGACCGTGACGCAGAAGTTTCAGCAAGTAGTAGATGCCGGTGCCGAACACGATCGTGTAGACGATCACGAACGCGAGCAGCGACACGCCGACTTGCTGCGCGGTGACGGGCGATACGGCATCGGCCGTGCGCATCACGCCGTACACGACCCACGGCTGGCGCCCGGCTTCGGTCGTGACCCAGCCCGCGAGCAGCGTGATGAATCCGGTCGGGCCCATCGCCAGTGCAAAGCGATGGAACCAGCGCGCATCGAACAGCCTGCGCTTGCGATGCAGCCACCACGCGGCGATCGACATCACGATCATCAGCACGCCGAGACCCGCCATCACGCGAAAGCTCCAGAACACGAGCGTCGAGTTCGGGCGATCTTCCTTCGGAAACTCCTTCAGGCCGCGGATTTCGCCGTCCCAGCTATGCGTGAGGATCAGGCTGCCGAGATGCGGAATCGATACGGCGTACTTAGTAGTTTCGGCTTCCATGTCGGGAATGCCGAAGAGATTGAGCGCGGTGCCGCCTTTCTCGGTTTCCCAGATGCCTTCGATCGCCGCGATCTTCGCCGGTTGATGCTCGCGCGTGTTCAGGCCGTGCGCATCGCCGACGAGCGCCTGAATCGGCGTCAAGGCGAGCAGCAGCCAGAGCGACATCGAAAACATCTTCTTGATGGCGGGGTCGCGCCGGCCTTTCAGCAGATGCCACGCGCCGGTCGCGGCGACGACGAGCGCCGCGACGATGAACGCCGCGATCGCCATATGCGCGAGCCGGTACGGAAACGACGGGTTGAAAATGATCGCCCACCAGTCCACCGGCACGACATGATCGCCTTCGATGCGAAAGCCCTGCGGCGTCTGCATCCAGCTGTTGGACGCGAGAATCCAGAACGTCGAGATGATCGTGCCGATGGCGACCATCAGCGTCGCGCCGAAGTGTGCCTTCGGACCGACCTTGTTCCAGCCGAACAGCATGATGCCGAGGAAGCCCGCTTCGAGGAAGAACGCGGTCATCACTTCGTACGTGAGCAGCGGCCCGGTGATGGGACCGGCGAAACTCGAAAAGCCGCCCCAGTTGGTGCCGAATTCGTACGCCATGACGACGCCCGACACGACGCCCATGCCGAATGCGACAGCAAAGACCTTCGACCAGAAGAGACACAACTCCTTGTAGACCGGCTTGCCGGTTTTGAGCCAGGCGCCCTCGAGCACCGCGATGAAGCTCGCGAGTCCGATGGAAAGCGCCGGAAAGATGATGTGGAAAGAGACGGTGAACGCGAACTGGATCCGCGCCAGATCGAGTGCTTCGGGAGTCGAATGCATGATGACTTGTGCCTTGAAGTTCACACCCAGACGTGTAACGGGGCGGAGCTTAGCGCCATTTCGAGAAAGTGTTGCGCTGCGTCAGTGAATCTGCATTGCGCGCAAATGCCGCAGTGGCAAGGGTTTGGCGGCGCTACGAGGTTGATTCATTGGCTATTTTGAGATGCCCGGATGATGCGGTGCGGCAAGAACGCGCACGCGTCTTCGCGACAATCGACCGCACTGATTGCATCCGCGCGATGAACCGCCGGGAAAGATCTTTTACGTTGTAATGGCAC
The DNA here is from genome assembly GCF_964261745.1 of Caballeronia sp. S22. Classification (NCBI taxonomy): domain Bacteria; kingdom Pseudomonadati; phylum Pseudomonadota; class Betaproteobacteria; order Burkholderiales; family Burkholderiaceae; genus Caballeronia; species Caballeronia sp. S22. The sequence goes on from NZ_OZ180036.1 coordinate 569,629, forward strand.
GAGACGTGCGATGGGCGCGGGTACCATAATGTTTTTGACCACGCGCACCGCGCGGGTAGAAGGAGAAGGATCATGCGCCTCGACGACCAGCCAGAAAGTCAGAACGTGGAAGACCGGCGCGGTGGAGGCGGCTTTCGGGTCGGCGGCGGGTCGCTCGGTATCGGGACGATCATCGTGGCGCTCGCGGCCTCGTATTTCTTCGGCATCAATCCGATGACGATCATCAACGGCGCGCAGGTGTTGCAGGGCAACGCGCCGCAACAGCAGGCCGCGCCGCGCAACGCGCAACCCGCAACCGACCCCGGCGCCGTGTTCGTGCGCCGCGTGCTCGGCAATACAGAACAGACGTGGCAGCACATCTTCCGGGCGCAGTTCAATCAGGACTATCCGACGCCGAAGCTCGTCATGTTCTCGGGCGCCACGCAGACCGCGTGCGGCACGGGACAGACGGCGATGGGGCCGTTCTACTGTCCCGGCGATCGCAAGGTCTATATCGATCTGTCGTTCTATCGCGAGTTGCGCGATCGCTTCGGCGCGAGCGGCGACTTCGCGCAGGCCTACGTGATCGCGCATGAAGTCGGGCATCACGTGCAGAACGTGCTCGGCATCATGGGCAAGGTCGATCAGGCGCGTTCGCGGATGACGCGCGAACAGGCGAATGCGCTGTCGGTGCGCGTCGAGTTGCAGGCGGACTGCTTCGCGGGTGTCTGGGCCGCCGTCGCGCAACGCGACAACGCGAAGCTGATCGAACCGGGCGATTTCGAGCAAGGGCTGAACGCGGCCGCCGCGATCGGCGATGACCGTCTGCAACAGCAGTCGCAAGGGCGTGTCGTGCCCGAGGCATTCACGCACGGCACGAGCGAGCAACGACAGCGCTGGCTGCGGCGCGGCATGTCGTCGGGCGATGTCGGCCAGTGCGACACGTTTTCGGCGCGCGCGCTCTGATCGGAGAGCGCAGTTCGCTAAAAGCGTTATCTCATAAAAACTTTTATGCGCATAAACCTGACGCGTCGCTGGGCGGTAGGAAGTCCACGTCGCGTCAAAAATATAAGTGCGCTAACGTAAAAGTTGCCATTCAGCACTTGACGGCGAACCCGGCAAGCATGACGATTGCGGGAAATACTTAAGAATCGTCCGATGAGATGACCGAAGAAACCGTCGAAGACGCGCGCCAGTTGCTGGTTCGCCTCCAAGCTTCCGAGATTCCGCTTAACGCCCGTCTGGAGTGGCCGATCGTCGCCGCCGATGGCGCGTTGCTCTTCGACGCGGGCGCCGTCGTGCCGGATGCCCAGTCGCTCGAATTCATGTTCCGGCATTTCGAGCCGCACCGTGCGATGCGGGAGCCTGCGCCGAGCGCGGCCGACGCGGATGCCGCCACGGACGGGCCGCTGACGCTGGAGGACATCGGTCTTACCATCGGCGCGCGGGTCGGCTTGCGTGGCACCGGCGGCACGGGCTCCGCGATGTATGCGAGTCGCGTGATCGGTTTCTCGACGCCGCGCCGCAACGGAGAGCGCTCGCTATTCGTGACGCAGCCATTGATGGCGGGATTCGATCCGCTCGACCTGACGCTCGGCGAGCAGGTCGATCTGGTCGCGCTCACGGGGCGGGGCGTGTTCCGCTTTGCCTGTACCGTCGATGCCACCTGTCGTGAGCCGTTCAACTACGCGGTGCTGTCGGCGCCGGGCGCGATCCGCAGGCTGCGCACGCGCAAGTTCGCGCGTATGCCGACGCGGCTCGCCGCGCACTTCGTCGCCGATGGCGAGCCGCAAGCCGGCCGGCAACTGGGCCGTGTTAGCGACATCAGCCCTTACGGGATGTCGTTGACCGTCGCGAATCCGGCCGCGCACGTGGGCGATCGTCTGCAACTCGCGTTTCAGTTCAAGACCGATGGCGTCGATGTGAAGATCGACACCATCGCGATCGTGCGCCACGTCGGCTCGATCGATCCGGTCGATGGCAGTGCGGCTTACGGGCTCGAATTTGAATCGCTGGAGCCGTCGCAGCGTATCGCGTTGAAATCGTTCATGGCCGAGCACAGCTAGGACTGCGCGACGGCCAGTTCCGAGGCGGTTCAGACGCCCGGAAAACCGTCCGGAAAGAGACGCCCGACGGCTGCTTCGAAATGCTCGATCGGCGCGGCGCCACGCAGCGCGATCGGCGGCGGCGCTTCCTGACCGGGCGCGGGATCGCGCGACAGCACCGCAAACGGCACGCCGCCCACGCCCAGCTTCTTCGCGAAATCTTCGTCTTCGATCACGAGATCGGTGTAGGTGCCGTCATCGAGCGCCTCTTCGAGCAACTCCGGATCGACGCCGCAGGTCGCCGCGATATCGAGCAGCGAGTCCGTATCGCCGATGTCGATGCCTTCCTCGAAATACGCCTTGAAGATCGCCCGATGCACGACATCGTAGCGGCCCGATTCGCGCGCGAACATGGCCGTCTCGAAGGCCTTGCGGCTGCGCGGCGTGACCGGCGGCATGCGCATCAACACGCCGCGTTCTTCCGCGAGCGGGCGGACCGAGTTTTCCCAGATTTCGACGAGCTTCTCGTCGTTGGGATCGACCAGCGGCGTGGGCTCGGGGCGCAGCTCGAACGCGTGCCAACGAATCTCGACCGCGTCGCCGTACGCGTTGCGGAACTGATCGAGCACGGGCGTCTCGAGGTAGCAGAACGGACACACGAAGTCAGACCAGACGTCGATATAAAGAACAGACGTGGATGCCATGTAAGCCTCAAGCAAAACCGGTATGTTATCGCGTGCCGACGGGCGGCGCGCGCATGTGCGACCGATCAGAAGCCGCCGTCGATCTCGATCTTGCTGCCATCGAAAAACCGTGACAGGCGAAACGCACGTGGATCGACGAGCGGTGCGTCGTTCGCGACGAGGTCCGCCATCAGCTTGCCCGCCGCCGGCCCGATACCGAAGCCGTGCCCCGAGAAACCCGTCGCGATGAAGAGGCCGGGCCGCTCATCCACGCCGGAAATGACCGGCACGGCATCGGGCGTCACGTCGATATAACCGGCCCACGCCTGTTCGATGCGCAATCCGGCAAGCGCCGGAAAGAGCTTGCGGAACTCCGTGAGCGCGGCTTCGTTGAAGGACTCGACGGGCGCGGGATCGAGCGTGCGCTGGCTCTCGAAGACGGTCGGCCGATCGAGCGGCCAGCGGCGCGGCCGGCGCAGTTCCTCGAAAAAGCGCGCATTCAGTCCCAGCTTGATCGAGCCGAGCTGACTTTTCAGCGCGGGCAGGAATCTGGCGAGCAGGCGAAAGCTGTCCGGCGTGATGTCGTGATAGCTATGAAAGGCATTGGCGATGGTGTAGCCGCCGTCGAGACGCTTACGGTAGCCCATGTCCTGATTGCACGCGCTCACTTCGGGGCCGTTTTCCAGCGGCGACGTGCGCATCACCGACGAGCGCACCATGAGTTGCGGCACATCGACGCCGATGCTGCCGGCGAAATAGCGCGTCCACGCGCCACCCGCGACGACCACGCTCGCACAGCCGATGCGTCCGTACTCGGTGACGACGCCGCTGATCGCGCCGCCGCTCGTCTCGATGCCGCGCACCGCGCAAGGCGTCAGCACTTTCACGCCGCGTTCGCGCAGCGCGGCGGCCATCGCGGGCACGGCGCGTTGCGGCTCGGCGCGGCCGTCGCTCGGTGTGTAGATGCCGCCCGCGAAGCGTCGCGCGGTGCCCGACATCAACGTGCCGGTTTCATCGGCCGAGACGATGCGCGAATCGAGCGCGTCGCGGCCCACGAGCGCCACGGCGCGCGCGAGCCATGCTTCGTGATCGGCGAGCGCTTTCGCATCGTCGGCGGCGTAGAGGATGCCGCATTCGCGAAAACCTGTGTCGATGCCGAGTTCGGCATCGATGCGTCGCCAAAGCGCGAGGCTCCTGAGACTCAGTTCGAGTTCGCGCAAGTCGCGATGCGTCGCGCGGCACCAGCCCCAGTTGCGGCTCGACTGTTCGCCCGCGACGTATCCCTTTTCGCATACGGCGACCGACAGGCCTTTGTTGACGAGCGCACGCGCGGTGCTGATGCCGATGATTCCACCGCCCACGATGACGACATCGACGTGATCGGGAAGCGTGCGGTCTTCGGGAATGCGTTCGGTTGGTGGACCCATGTGATGTGCGCCTTACGGCCTTTCGATGAATTTCGCGGGTCACAGGATGCTAAGTGAATCGATTGTTTTTGACCATACGAATCGGTATAACCCGAACGGCATAAGCCGGTTTCGCAGCCTCCCTGCGCCCGCACGCGCGATCCGCTACGATGAACAACGACGCGCTCGACATAACCGCTCGGCCGAAGCCGGGCACGGCGCATGCGGCTCATTAAGACGTGCATCACACGTGCGCCGACGTCGCGCGGCGCCGGTCATCGCAGTTCCACTTCATCTCTGGAGAACTTTCGTGCAAAAGACAGCATCGGCAAAATGGAGCGGCGGCATCAAGGACGGCAAGGGTTTCATCTCGACGCAAACCGGCGTGCTCAACGAAGCGCCATACGGCTTCAAATCGCGCTTCGAGGAAGGTCCGGGCACGAATCCGGAAGAACTGATCGGCGCGGCGCATGCGGGCTGCTTCACGATGGCGCTCTCGCTGCAACTGGAGATGGCCGGCATGAAGGCCGAAAGCCTCGAAACGAAATCGACGGTGACGCTGGAAAAGGACGGCGAGGGCTTCACGATCACCGCGTGCCAGCTCGATCTGAAGGCGAAGATTCCCGGCGCAGATAAAGCCGCGTTCGACAAGGCCGCGCAGGCCGCTAAAGAAGGCTGTCCGGTGTCGAAGCTCTTCGCGGGCAACGCGAAGATCACGTTGAACGCCGAGCTCGTTCAGTAATCGATCAGGCAGTCGGGCAGGAAGACGCGGACGGGCACATCATCCGTCCGCGTTTTTTTCGCGCGTCAGTTCCTCGATGATGAGCCGCGCAGGCGCGGGCAACGGCACGCCTTTTCTTGTCACGACGCCATACGGCTCCGTGCGCGAACGCACCGCGATTGCGAGCCGCCTCGCGAGTCCGTGTTCAGCGAGAAAGCTCGCCATGTCGAGCGGCATCATCGCGACGAGCGTGGGGTCGCGTTGCAGCAACAAAACTGTCGTGATGGTCGATGCCGTCTCGATCGGATGCACGGGCAGCGGCAGGCCGGCTTCCTTGAACTCGCGCTCGTAGACGCTGCGGATCGGCATGATGGCCGGATAGACGATCCATCGGCTGGATGCGAGTTCGCTCAGTTCGACACGCGGCGCATCGACGAGCGCATGCTCGACGCCCGCGACGATCGCGAGCGGCTCATCGCGCAATTCGACGTAGTGATATTGATCCGGCTGGCGCGCGACGCTCGCCCGGCAGATCGCGACATCCAGCCGTCCCTGATCGAGCAGCGCCAGAAGCCGGGCGCTCGTGTCTTCGACCACTTCAACGGTCAGCGCCGGCTGGCGCTCGCGCAGGCGCGCGAGGGCATCGACGAGCACGCCCGACACCGCGCCCGTAATCGCGCCGATCGCGAGCCGCCCGCCCGTGCCTTGCAGAATCCCCGCCATTTCCTCGCGCAAATGCGCGACGTCCATGTGAATCAGGCGCGCATAGCGGATCACGCAACGCCCGAGTTCGTTGGGCTGGATGCCTTGCGCCGAACGCGTGAAGAGCGTCGCGCCCAGCGTGGCTTCGATCTCGCGCAGCGACTTCGTCGCGCCCGGCTGCGTGAGCGCCATTTCGTCGGCGGCGCGATGCAGCGAACCGTGATCGTCGAGCGCGATCAAGAGGCGCAGTTGCTTGAGCCGCAGGCGCGCGGCGATGGAATCGGCATTCGGCAGCATGGCTGAGAGCGGCTAGGGGACTACGAGAAGATAACGGAAAGTTATCGCCTCGGCAGCAGCTTTCATTATTCAGGCGCGTGCGGCTTATCTACATTGTGGGCTTCTGCTCAACCGTCAAGGAAACAACGACTCATGAAGCTGCTTCGATACGGCGCGCCCGGCCGGGAAAAACCCGGCGTTCTCGATTCCAGCGGCGCGATCCGCGATTTGTCCGGCGTGATCGGCGATATTGCCGGCGACGCGCTCCTGCCCGAATCGCTCGCGCGCCTCGCGAAACTCGATCCGTCGACGCTGCCGCTCGTGCCTTCGTCCGAGCGTATCGGGCCGTGCGTCGGGCGCATCGGCAAGTTCATCTGCATCGGGCTGAACTACGCCGATCACGCGGCGGAATCGAACCTGCCCGTGCCTTCCGAGCCGGTCGTGTTCAACAAGTGGCTGTCGGCGGTCGTCGGCCCGAACGACGACGTGCGCATTCCGCGCGGCTCGAAGAAGACGGATTGGGAAGTGGAACTCGGCGTCGTGATCGGCAAGGGCGGCGCGTACATCGACGAAGCCGATGCGATGAGCCACGTCGCCGGTTATTGCGTGATCAACGACGTGTCCGAGCGCGAATATCAGATCGAGCGCGGCGGCACCTGGGACAAGGGCAAGGGCTGCGACACGTTCGGCCCGATCGGACCGTGGCTCGTCACCACCGATGAAGTGCCCGATCCGCACAAGCTGCCGCTCTGGCTCGAAGTCGACGGCAAGCGCTATCAGAACGGCAACACCGCCACGATGATCTTCAAGGTCGGCGAAATCGTCGCCTATCTTTCGCGCTTCATGAGCCTGCAACCGGGCGATGTCATCTCGACGGGCACGCCGCCGGGCGTCGGCATGGGACAGAAGCCGGAAGCGGTCTATCTGCGCGCGGGGCAGACCATGCGCCTCGGCATCGAGGGACTCGGCGAACAACGGCAACGGACGGTGGACGCATGAATCGGTACGACTTTACGAGCCGCGCGGCCGTGGTGACGGGCGGCGCGCAGGGCATCGGTTACGCGGTGGCGGAGCGTCTGCTCGAAGGCGGCGCGCGCGTCGCGCTGTGGGATCGCGATGAAGGCGCGTTGTCCGAGGCGCGCGCTCGTCTGGGCGACGTGCAAACCGTGCTCGTCGATCTGACGGATCGCGAAGCGGTCGCCAAGGCCACGTCGCGCACGCAGGAAGGCTTCGGGCAAATCGACGTTCTCGTGCACAGCGCGGGCATCGCGGGCGCGAACGCGACGGTCGCGGACTACGCGCCGGAAGAATGGTTGCGCGTGATCGACGTCGATCTGAACGCCGCGTTCCACGTCAATCAGGCGATCGTCAGGACGATGATCGCGCGCGGCTATGGACGCATTGTCAATATCGCGTCGATCGCGGGCAAGGAAGGCAACCCGAACGCATCGGCGTACAGCGCGGCGAAGGCGGGCGTGATCGCATTAACGAAGAGCCTCGGCAAGGAAACGGCAGGGCTCGATATCGCGGTGAACGCCGTGACGCCGGCCGCCGCGCGCACGAAGATTTTCGATCAGATGAAGCAGGAGCACATCGACTACATGTTGTCGAAGATTCCGCGCGGGCGCTTTGTCGAGGTGAAGGAGATCGCGGCGATGGTCGCGTTCCTGGCGTCCTCCGAGAACTCGTTCACGACGGGCGCGGTGTTCGATTTGTCCGGAGGACGCGCCACTTACTGACATCGCTGCATCCAGAAAAATACAAGGAGACAACGTGGATTCCATCGCCGCCCCGCGCGACGTCGCGCACGATGACGCCCAGATTTACCGCAAGGTGTTCTGGCGTTTCGTGCCGCTCTTCGTCGCATGCTTCGTGTTCTCGTATCTCGACCGCATCAACATCAGCTTCGCGAAGCTGCAGATGCAAAGCGAACTCGGTTTCTCCGACGCGATGTACGGCTTCGGCGCGAGCGTGTTCTTCGTCGGCTATTTTCTGTTCGAGGTGCCGAGCAATATCGTCCTGCATCGCGTCGGGGCGAAGCGCTGGATTGCGCGCATCATGATCACGTGGGGCATCGCGTCGGCGTGCATGATGTTCGTCCATACCGAAACCTGGTTCTACGTGCTGCGCTTTCTGATCGGCGCGCTCGAAGCGGGCTTCGTGCCGGGCGCGCTGTATTTCTTCACGAAGTGGTTTCCTTCGTCGCGGCGCGGGCGCATCAATTCGTTCTTCATGGCGTCGATCGCGCTGTGCGGGATCATCGGCAGTCCGCTGTCGGGCGCGATCATGAAGTTCTGCGACGGTCTCAACGGCATGCCCGGCTGGCAATGGCTCTTTCTGCTCGAAGGCATTCCGTCGGTGCTGCTCGGCTTCGTCGTGCTCGCTTTCGTCGATGACGACGTCGATCACGCGAAATGGCTCGATGCCGACGAAAAGCGCGCGCTCAAGGCGCAACTCGCGCGCGATCCGAAAGTCGGCGAAGTGCATTCGCTGAAGGCCGCGTTCAGCGAGCCCGTCACGCTCGTGATGGCGCTCATCTATCTGTTCCTCGCAATGGGCATCTACGGTCTCGTCTTCTGGATGCCGCAGCTCGTCAAGACGGCGGGCACGAGCGATCCGTTCAAAATCGGCCTGATTTCGATGCTGCCTTACGCGGTCGCGGGCATCGGCATGATTCTGATCGGCAGACACTCGGACCGCACCGGCGAACGGCGCTGGCACCTCGGCGCCTGCGCGCTCGCGGGCACCATCGGCTATGTGCTGTGCGGCTTCTTTCCGGGCAATACCGTGATGCTCGTGATCGGCCTCACGATCGCGGCGACCGGCATCATCACGTCGCTCGGGCTCTTCTGGATTCTGCCGACGCGCTTTCTCACCGGCATCGCGGCGGCGAGCGGCATCGCGCTGATCAATTCGGTGGGGCAGTTCGGCGGCATCATCAGCCCGTACATGGTCGGCAAGGTGAAGACGATGACGGGCAGCGCGACGCCCGGCCTCTATGCGATCGCGTTCGCGTGCCTGCTCGGCGCGATGCTGATCGTATGGGGTTTGCCGCGCCGTCTCTACTTCCGGGAAAGCGGCGGCGAGTGACCGCATCCGGCGCGCGGGGCCGTTCCTTCGAGCGGCCTTGCGTGCAACCAGCCGCCTGAGCCACTACGCTCCGACCATCACGCGCTCGCGTCCACGCACGCGGGCGAACGCGCGACGCCGCGTTTTCGCTATCATGCCGATGGTCTGCGGCCCTTTGTCACGGTAATCTCTCCGCACGCGCGGCGCCCGAGCGGGTCCGATTCATTCGGCGCGTTTTTGCAGACCTTGCGGTTACATCGCATGAGCCGACGATCCCATTCACCCGATCCGCCCGGAGCGCCGATGAAATTCAAGCTGGACTGGACCCTCGCCACCCCGATTCTCGCGCTCGTCGTGCTGGCCGGCGCCGCGTTCATCCACAACACCGCGATGATCGTGCTCGCGGCAATCGCGCTCGCGTTCGCGGTGTTCGCCGCCGTGCATCACGCGGAAGTGGTGGCGCACCGCGTCGGCGAGCCGTTCGGCACGCTCGTGCTCGCGATCGCGGTCACGGTGATCGAGGTCGCGCTGATCGTCTCGGTGATGCTTTCCGGCGGCCCCGAAAAGGCCGGACTGCCGCGCGATACCGTGTTCGCGGCGATCATGATCTGCGGTTGCGGGATCGTCGGCCTGTGTCTCCTGATCGGCGGCTTGCGGCATCACGTGCAGGACTTTCAACTGCAAGGCGCGGCCGCCGCGCTCGCGATTCTCTGTGCGCTTTCCGTGCTCACGCTCGTTTTGCCGAACTTCACGAGCACCGTCGTCGGTCCCGCGCTTTCGACATCGCAACTGATTTTCGTCGGTGTGATCTCGCTCGTGCTGTACGTGACGTTCGTGTTCGTGCAGACGATCCGCCATCGCGATTACTTCCTGCCGTTCACTCCGCCGATCGCCGCCAACACGCCCGACGAAGATGAAGCGCCGCACGCGCCCCCACCCAGCAACGGCGAGGCGTGGCTCGCGCTCGGGTTTCTGATGCTGTCGCTCGTGTCGGTGGTCGGGCTCGCGAAGCTCCTGTCGCCGGCGGTCGAGGCGGGCGTCGCGGCGGCGGGCGCGCCGGAAGCCGTGGTCGGCGTCGTGATCGCCGCGCTCGTGTTGCTGCCCGAAGGTCTCGCCGCCGTGCGTGCGGCGCGCCTGAACCGGCTGCAGACGAGCCTGAATCTCGCGCTCGGCTCGGCGCTCGCGAGCATCGGCCTGACGATTCCGACGGTCGCGGTCGTGTCGATCTTCATGGGCCAGCCCATTTCGCTCGGGCTCGCGCCCAAGGAAATCGTCATGCTGGCGCTCACGCTGATCGTGTCCGTCATCACGCTCGGCACAGGGCGCTCGACCGTTTTGCAAGGCGTCGTGCATCTCGTGATATTCGCGGCTTTCCTGTTTCTTTCGGTCGTGCCTTGATGGGCGTCGCGCGGCGAACCGTGGGCGTTTGATACCATTCACGGTTTTTCGCGCGTCTGCGCGCGATGTTTCGCCGTCTCATCGAAAGTCCCGAAGGAAAACATGTCATTCAAGAAGTCCGCATCGCTCGCGATGCTTGCCGCACTCGCCGCCGTTTCGTTCTCGGCGCACGCCAAAGAGATCACGCAAATCCGCTTCGCCGTCGATCCCTCCTATCCTCCGTTCGAATCCAAGCAGGCCGACGGCAAGCTCGCCGGCTTCGACATCGACCTCGGCAATGCGCTCTGCGCGCAGATGAAGGTCAAGTGCGTGTGGGTCGAAAACAATTTCGACGGCATGATTCCCGGCCTGAAGGCCCGCAAGTTCGACGCCGTGCTGTCCGACATGGGCATCACCGAAGAGCGCCTGAAGCAGATCGACTTCACCGAGCCGCTTTACGACACCCACGCGCAACTCGTCGCGCGCGCGGGTTCCGGCATCCTGCCGACGCCTCAGGCGCTGAAGGGCAAGCGCGTCGGCGTGGAGCAGGGCACGGTGCAGGAGCGTTACGCGAAGGTTAAATGGGAGCCGCAGGGCGTGACGGTCGTGCCTTACGCCGATGAGGAACAGGTCGAGGCCGATCTCGTTGCGGGCCGCATCGACGCGATGTTCACCGACGCCGCGCAAGCCGCCATCGGCTTTCTGAAGAAGCCGCAGGGCAAGCCGTTCGCGCTCGTCGGTCCGATCGTGGAAGACAAGGCGCTCATCGGTCCGGGCACGGCCATCGGCCTGCGCAAGGGCGACGCCGATCTGCAGAACGGCCTGAACAGCGCGTTTGTCGAGATCAAAAAGAACGGCACGTTCAAGCGCATCATGGCGAAGTACTTCGAGACGGATATCTCGATCCAGTAAGCGCCGTTCGATGTACTCGACCGAAAAGGCATCGCTCGCGGTGCCTTTTCTTTTCGACGAGAGATTTTCGAAGATGCAGATTCATCACCATCCGCTCGTCGGTGCGTCGCTCGGCACCGGGCGGGCGATCACGAGCTACCGGTTCGGCCCGCAAAACGGCGATTCGCCCACCGTTTATATCCAGGCGTCGCTGCACGCGGACGAATTACCCGGCATGGTCGTCGCGTGGTATTTGAAGCGGCGCTTCGCCGAACTGGAAGCGACGGGGCGTCTGCGCGCGCGCGTCGTGCTCGTGCCGGTCGCGAATCCGGCGGGCCTGAATCAGCACTGGTTCGGCGCGCAGATGGGCCGCTTCGAGATGGGCTCGGGTCAGGACTTCAACCGGCGCTTTCCCGAGATCGGGCCCGAGCTGGCGCTGCAACTGAAAGACCGCCTCGGCGATGACGAAGCGCACAACGCGCGCCTCATCCGCGCAGCGCTTTCCGACGCGCTCGCTACGCGCAAACCCGCGACCGAACTGGAGTCGCAGCGGCTCGAACTGATGAAGCTCGCGTGCGATGCGGATCTCGTCATCGATCTTCATTGCGACTGGGAAGCCGTCGCGCACCTTTATACGACGCCCGACGCGTGGCCCGCGATCGAGCCGCTCGCGCGCTATCTCGGCAGCGAGGCGCAACTGCTCGCGGACGTGTCGGGCGGCGAGCCCTTCGACGAGGCGTGCACGGCGGCGTGGCGCTATCTGCGCGGCGCATTCGAAGGCCGCTTTCCGATTCCGATGGCGACGAAGTCCGTCACGCTCGAATTGCGCGGCGTGCGCGACGTGTCGCACGACATGGCCGCGTGCGATGCTCAGGCGATCGTCGATTACCTGACGCATATCGGCATGATCGCGGGCGCAGCGCCGGAGCCGCCGCCGCTGCGCCACCCCGCGACGCCGCTCGCCGGATGCGAATACGTGCACGCGCCGGTGTCGGGCGTGATTCTGCATCGACGGGAGATCGGCGAGACGGTGCGCGCGGGCGACGTCATCGCCGACGTGCTCGATCCGCTCGATGACCGGCTCGTGCCGCTCGTCGCGCAGACCGAAGGCGTGCTGTACGCGCGGCACTGGACACGTTTCGCGACGGCGGGAATGCTGGTCGCGCGCATCGCGGGCAAAGACGCGGCGCGGCAGGGCGACTTGCTCGTACCCTAGCGGCGCTGCGCGGTTACCATGGATTCGAAACCGGCCTTACGTCATGGAGAACAAGAAAACATGCTGAAGAACATCGATCCGCTGCTCAACCCCGATATCCTGCACGCGCTCTGCGCGATGGGCCACGGCGACGAAGTCGTGATCTGCGACGCCAACTTTCCCGCCGATTCCGTCGCGCGTCAGACGGTGCTCGGCCGCGTGCTGCGGCTCGATGGCGTCGGCGCGCCGCGCGCGGTGCGGGCGGTGCTGTCGGTGATGCCGCTGGATACGTTCGTCGATCATCCTGCCGAGCGCATGGAAGTCGTCGGCGATGCGGCCGCGCTGCCCGCCGTGCAACACGAAGCCCAGCGCGAGATCGATGCTGCCGAAGGTCGCGCGGTGCCGTTCGCATCGGTCGAGCGTTTCGCGTTTTACGAGCGTGCGAAGAAGGCGTATTGCGTGATCGCGACGGGCGAAACGCGCGGCTACGGCTGCTTCATCTTCAAAAAGGGCGTGCAACTGGCGCCGGACGCGCCGCAGCAAAATTGACCGCAGGGCTAGGGATTACCCTGTTGCTTTTTTGAGAAGATGTTGCAATGCAGCGTAAAAGGCCTATAGTCATGGTTATCCCTTAGCTACTTACCCTGAGAGCCGCTCATGAAAACCACAGCTCAACAATCCCTGCTCGTTTCGTTCGGTTCCTGGCTGCGCGCGTCGAAGGCTGCGGTGCGTCGCGAGTGGAATCGTGCGCTGCACCTGCACCTCCAAAACTGCGAGATTCTCGTCGAATCGTATCGCCGCAAGTAAGCCGCGCGCGACAGCATCCCGGTCAGGAGTATCGGCAACGCCCCGGAAGCGAAAGGCTTCCGGGGCGTTGTCGCATTTGCGCTGCGGCTTTCATCGAATCGAGCTGCTTGACATGCAACCAAATGGTTGCATAATGCGTTCATGGATGACGATTCGGTTTTTCGCGCGCTCGCGGACGCCAGCCGCAGACAACTGCTCGACCGCCTTCGCGAAACCAACGGGCCGACGCTCGGTGAGCTGTGCGATGGCCTTCGCATGACGCGTCAGGCCGTGTCGAAGCATCTCGCGATACTCGAGGCGGCGAATCTCGTGTCGACGCAGCGTCACGGCCGCGAGAAGCGTCATTTCCTCAATCCGGTGCCGATCCATGAGATCGCGCAACGCTGGATCAGCAAGTTCGAGCGTCCGCGTCTGGACGCTTTGTCCGACCTCAAACGCACGCTTGAAGGAGACGATCATGAGTAGCGACACGTTTGTGTATGTGACGTACATCCGCACGACGCCCGAGAAGCTATGGGAAGCCCTCACGACGCCGGAATTCGTGAAGAAATACTGGTTCGGGATGCATCAGGAATCCGACTGGCAGGCCGGCTCGTCATGGAAGATGCTGTTCTCCGACGGGCGCGTCGCGGATGCGGGTGAAGTGCTCGAAGCCGAGCCGGGCAAACGCCTCGTGCTGAAATGGCGCAACGAGTTTCGCGAGGATCTGAAAGACGCGGGATATTCGCGCTGCACTTACGAACTGGAGCAGCAGGGCGAAGCGGTCAGACTCACCGTCACGCATGTGAGCGACAGCAAGCCGTTCATCGAGGCCGTGTCGGGCGGATGGCCGAAGATTCTGTCGAATCTCAAGTCGTTGCTGGAAACCGGCGCGGTCGCGCTGGTGACGAAATAGCGCGGCCATGAAAAACGGCGCGCTGTCCTTCCGGACAGCGCGCCGTCTGCATTTTCAGGCGCTGCAAGCAGCGATCAGATCGCCCAGCCGCCGAGATAGAACACGGCGAGCACGATCGCGATCGCCACCGTGCCGACATTCAGCTTGCGCCATTCGCCCGCGACGATACGGCCGATCACGAGCGTGGTGAAGCCGAGCATGATGCCCGTCACGATGTTGGCAGACAGCACGATATACACCGCGCAGACGAGGCCGGACATCGTGTCGACGGTATCGTCGAAATGCAGCTTACTGACATTGCCGAGCATCAGCAGACCGACGTACATCAGCGCGGGCGCCGTCGCGTAGGAAGGCACGAGCGCGGCGAGCGGCGAGAGGAACATCACCACCAGGAACAACACGCCGACGACCGCGGCCGCGAGGCCCGTCTTCGCGCCCGCCGCGACACCTACCGACGATTCGATATACGCCGCCGCCGGCGCGCCGCCGAAGCACGCGGAGAAGATCGAGCTCAGCGAATCGGCGGTCAGCGCGCGGCCGCCGTTGATGATGCGGCCGTTCTTGTCGATCTGGCCCGCCTGGCCGGCGACGGCGCGGATCGTGCCGGTCGCGTCGAACACGGCGGTCATCACGAGCGCCAGCACGCTCGGCAGCACGGCCATCGACAGCGCGCCCTTGATGTCCATCGCGCCGATGAGCGAAGCATGGCCCGGCGCCGACAGCGACGGCAGCGCGAAGATGCCGTGAAAGCGCACGGACGGATCGAAGATCAGGCCGATTGCCGACAGACCGACGACGACGAGCAGGATGCCGCCCGGCACGCGCCGGCGCTCCAGACCGAAGATCGCGGCCAGGCCCAGAACCGACATCAGCACCGGAAAGGCCGTGATGTGCCCGAGCGACACCGGCATGCCGGGCGCGGGATTCTTGACGATCAGGCCGACATCGTTCGACGCGATCAGCAGCAGAAACAGGCCGATGCCGATGCCCGTGCCGTGCGCGACGCCCGTCGGCAGATTGCGCAGGATCCACGAGCGCACGCCGGTGACGGAGATCGCCGTGAACACGATGCCCATCAGGAACACCGCGCCGAGCGCGATGGCCGGTGTGAGGCCCTTGCCGAGCACGAGGCCGAAGGCCGTGAACGCGGTTAGCGAAATCGCGCAGCCGATCGCGATCGGCAGGCGCGCCCAGACGCCCATCAGGAGCGAGCCGAATGCCGTGGTGAGACACACGGCGACGAACACCGCGCTCGTGTCGAAGCCTGCCTTGCCGAGCATGCCCGGCACGACGAACACGGAATAGACCATCGCGAGGAAGGTCGTCACGCCCGCGACGATCTCGCGCTTTTCCGTGCTGCCGGTTTGCGAAATGCCGAAGTAGCGATCGAGAAAGCCGCCGCTTTCGGCCTGACCGCTTTCTTCTCGTTCGGTGGAGGTGATATCGATGTCGCCAAGCTGCTGGGCGGGGGATTCCATCATGAGCTGCTCCTTTATCAGCACGCTGAAACGGCAACCGTGCACCGCGCTCACTGCACGCGGTCACTGCGGGGCCATCGTCAGGGTCGTCTCGTATGTAGTTCTGGATGATGCCGAGTGACGTGCACTTACGGCTGCACTCGGTCAGGACAGAGACTAGGGGAACAGAACGCGGGGTCCAATCCCATGAAAAACATGCCGGTCATGCCGAGGGGCTTATATGCCGTGAAACCCGCATGGGGCGGGGCTTCGGCAAGACCGGCGAGGTGCCGGACTAGGGCAAACGCTAGTCCGGTCCGGGCCGCTATTTTACTTGCTCGCCGTTGTGCGGCGCATTACCGGATGACGCGCGATACGCCGCGTCCGCGCGGGTCGGACATCGGTTCGGGCTTGTCGCCGTCGATGCGGATCGCCTGAATGTCGCCGTTGAAGCCCTGCATCGTGAACTTGTAGCCTTTATCTTCGAGCTGCTTGATCACGTCGGCATCGAGCTGATGGTACGGCTCCTGAAAGATCGTGTTCGGCGGCAGCAGCTGATGATGGAAACGCGTCGCGCCCACGGCGTCGGCGAGCGGCATGTTGAAGTCGTACACGTTCGTGATGACCTGGAAGATCGACGTGAAGATGCGCGATCCGCCTGGCGTGCCGATCACCATCGCGACCTTGTCGTCCTTCGTGAGGATGGTCGGCGTCATCGACGAGAGCGGGCGTTTCTTCGGCGCGATGGAGTTCGCATCGCTGCCGACGACGCCGAACATGTTCGGCACGCCCGGCTTCGACGCGAAGTCGTCCATTTCGTCGTTGAGCACGATGCCCGTGCCTTCCGCGATCACGCCCGAGCCGAAGTAGCCGTTGATCGTGTACGTGTTCGATACCGCGTTGCCCCACTTGTCGACGACCGAGAAGTGCGTCGTCTCCGCTTTCTCGGGCATCGACGTGCCGAGCCCCGGTTGCACGCTCTTCGTGTCCGAAGGCGTGTCGGGATTCACTTCCTGCGCGCGCTTCAGGATGTAATCGTCGTTGATGAGCTGCGCGACCGGCACCTTGTAGAAATCGGGATCGCCGAGATATTGCGCGCGGTCCGCGAAGACGCGCTTCTCGATTTCGGCCACGAGGTGAATGTACTGCGCGGAATCGAGCGGCACGTCCTGGAACTTGTCCTTGATATCGGCCTTCATCTTCAGCAACTGCACGAGGCCGACGCCGCCCGAGCTCGGAGGCGGCGCGGTGATCACGCGATAGCCGTTCCAGCTCGCGGTGATCGGCTGACGCCACACGGCCTTGTAGTCCTTCAGGTCGCGCGTGGTGATGAGGCCGTGGCCTTCCATCGACTTGGCGATCAGATTGGCGGTTTCGCCTTCGTAGAAGCCTTTCGCGCCTTTGTCGGCGATGCGCTGCAGCGTCATCGCGAGGTCGGGCTGCTTGAACACCTGGCCCGCCTTCATGCCGCCGAAGTACAGGTCGAAGTTGGTCTTGCCGGCGAATTCCTTCGAGGCGTCGTCGCGGCGCTTGACCAGTTGATCGTCGACTTCGAAGCCGTCCTGCGCGTACTTGATGGCCGGCGCGAGCACCTGCTTCCACTTCAGCTTGCCGAAGCGTTTCTGCGCCTCCCACATGCCGTCGACCGTGCCCGGCACACCGACCGCGCGATGTCCGTAGAGACTCATGCCCTTGATGACTTCGCCCTTGTCGTCGAGGTACATGTTGCGCGTGGCCGAAAGCGGCGCGCGCTCGCGATAGTCGAGGAAGTACGGGCGATGATCGACGTAGAGCGTCATGAAGCCGCCGCCGCCGATATTGCCCGCCTCCGGATACGTGACGGCGAGCGTGAAGGCGATCGCGACGGCCGCGTCGACCGCATTGCCGCCTTGCTTGAAGATCTGCTCGGCTGTGTCGGCGGCGTACTTGTCCGCGACGGCGACCGCCGAGGCGTTCAGCACGGCCGGCTGAGCATCGGCGGTTTTCGCATAGGCCGGCGCGGTCTCGACGAATCCCGCCGTCATGAGCGCCGACGCGACGATGGCGCCGAGCGCGAGGGACCGGATGCGCGGTTCTTTTTTCAAAAGCATCTCCTGTATCTCCTTTATTACGTGCGACGAAAGACTAGACGCTTTATATACCACGAGCGCCGCGATGCAACGATCAGGGCATCAGTTGGCCGCCGTTCACGTCGATGATCTGCCCCGTCACATAGCGCGACATCGCCTCGGACGCGAGATAGAGGAACGCGCCGCTGCAATCGTCGGGCTCGCCGATGAAGCCCATCGGGATCGACTTGCGGAACGATTCGAGTTGCTCGGGCGTCGTGAAGCGTTCCTGGAACGGCGTCTGAATCACGCCGGGCGCCACCGCGTTCACGCGGATGCGATCCGCCATCAGTTCCTTCGCCATGCCCTTCGTGATCGTGCTGACGAAGCCTTTCGATGCCGCGTAGAGCAGCGCGCCGGGGCCGCCGCCGTTGCGCGCCGCCACGGACGTCACGTTGATGATCGAGCCGCCGCCGCCCGAGCGCAGCGACGGCAGCGCCGCGCGCGTGAACGCGACCACCGAGCGCGCGTTGATGTGCATGATCTCGTCGAAGAGCTCGTCGCTCGCGGATGCGATCGGCTCGCGCTTCACGAGGCTGCCCGCGTTGTTGATGAGCACGTCGATCTTGCCGAAGGTATCGACGACCTGCGCGACGGCGGCGTCGATCGCCTTCGAGTCGCGCACGTCCGCGCCGACCGTGATCGCCGTGACGCCGAGCGCGCGCACGTCCTTCGCGACTTCCTCGGCCTTGTCCTTCGAACTGTTGTAGTGCACCGCGACATTCGCGCCGTATTGCGCGAAAGCCCGCGCCGCCGCCGCGCCGATGCCCGTGCTCGCGCCGGTAATGAGGATCGATTTGTTTTTCAGATCGTGCATGAGTGCTCCGTGTTGATTGGATTTGAAGCGACTGCGACAAGCGAGAGTATGAAGCGAAGCGCGAATGCGCGTTCGCGGCGAAGCCGCCGGAATTGGCCGACAGCATGCCCGAGACGCGGGGCCGGATCAAGGCCGGGCACCATCGGTGGAGCATACGTGTCGAAGGGGACGCGGGCAGGGCGTCCGCGATATCTCAGGAGACTGACATGACCTCGCAAGTCGAACCGATTCCGCAGGACCGTCGCGGCGTGATTCCGTACATGGCGGTGGCGGGCTGCGCTAGCGCCATCGACTTCTATACGAAAGTGTTCGGCGCGACGGAAACGTTCAGGATCGAGCAGCCGGACGGACGCATCGGTCACGCGGAGTTGTCGATCGGCGGCAACGTCATCTATCTTTGCGACGAGTTTCCCGATTACGGGACCGTGGGGCCGCTTTCGGTCGGCGGCACGCCCGTGATGCTGCATCTCTACGTGACGGACGTCGACGCGGTCGCGCAACGCGCCGCCGACGAAGGCGCGACGATCCTGCGCCCGGTCGAAGACCAGTTCTACGGCGACCGCGGCGGTAAGCTGCGCGATCCGTTCGGGCATGTGTGGTGGGTTGCCACCCACATCGAGGATGTCTCCGCCGAGCAGATGCGCGAACGCGCGAGGAAACTGTTCGGCGGCTGAGCTACGCGCGGCGCGTCAGTCCGCGTTCAAAGGCACGGCGTCCAACGCATCTTCCGGGGCATCGAACGAATAATGCTCGGCGATGCGCTTCACCGAATCCCGGAACGACGCGACGAGATCCGAGCGGATTCCGCTGCTCGGATACGACAGCACGTATTCGTACTCGATGTCGGTCTCGAACGGCCGCACGACGACGCCATGCGCGCGCCAGACCTTCGCCGCGAACGGTTCCACGATCGATATGCCGAGACCGCCAGCGACCATCGCATAGCGGGTGTGGGCCGTGTCGGTGAAGACCGTATAGCGCGGCCGGTCCTCGGTGGATGAAATCAGCGATTGTTCCGCGTCGTAGGGCTGCCGTGAATTCGGCAGCCAGCCGATCAGCTGCTCGCCGCGCAAGTCGGACGGTCGCACGATCTTCTTTTTTGCGAGCTTGTGCGTGGCAGGCATCGCGCAGGAAGCGCGCGCCTTGAGCAACGTTTCCACCTCGATGCCCGCGACCGCCGGAAACGCGAGGCTCAGCGCGATATCGGCCTTATGGTTCTGCAGGTTCACGAGCACTTCGGGCACCTTCACCGAATCGACCTTGATCGGCACGCCGGGATGCCGCTCGGTGAAATCGGCGAGCACGGGCGGCAGAAGCGTTGTCGCGAGCACGGGCATGCACGCGACCGTGAGGCCATCGGACGCTTCCTCGCGGATCATCGCGGCGACCTGCTTCAGACGCTCCAGCCCGAGAAAGTTCTCTTCGACGGACTTGTAGAAGCGCAGGCCGGCGGTCGTCGGATTCAGACGGCCGCCGACGCGCGAAAACAGGCTGAAACCGAGATCGGCTTCGAGATCGGCGATCAATCGGCTGATCGCGGGTTGCGTCACGTGGAGTTTTTTTGCTGCGCCGACACTGGTGCCGGTCATGATGAGACTGCGAAAAGCCTCGATCTGGCGAAAACGGATCATCTTTCGGACGGCATTGAAGCGGCTGTTAACGGCGACGCAATCTTATAGGAAACAAGCACTTGCTGCCTTAGCCCTATTCGTGCGCCGAAAGTCGCAAAGTGCGCCGATCCAACAAATTGAACGACTATTCGAAAAATTTAGTGTCTATAAGCACATGTGAGTGGCATCCGTCTTATTGATGCGAAATACTCGCCGCCAGCCTGAAGCGCGAATGAAAGCGTCCGCGTAAGAATCATTCGCCCGACGCGCAATGCGTGCGTGCAATCGCCGCAGCGACGCGACAGAAACAAGAAAGCTTTTCGTTAAATTTGCCGGGTTCGAGATCGATTTGTTTATTCAATTTGCGATAAACAAACCGATGCATGTAGGACTCCGAATCTGTGCAAGTAAATCGAAAGCAAAGATCGACAATCGAGACAAAAGAGGATTCCCCATGACGTTCTTTTCCGTTCACCACGTATCGGTCCAGCGCACGAAGCTCACTGCCGCCGCAGCGCTGCTCGCGCTTTCCGCACTCAACGCGACGGCCGCCATCGTGCCGTCAGGCGTCGCGCTCGCCGCGAAGCAGGAACTCGTGCGCAACAACGGCTCCGAGGTCGAGACGCTCGATCCGGCGCTGGTCGAAACCGTGGTCGCGGCCAACGTCTCGCGTGACCTGTTCGAAAGCCTGACCGCCACGGATTCGGACGGAAAGGTGGTGCCGGGCGTCGCGGAAAAATGGGAACAGAAGGACTCGACGACCTGGATCTTCCATCTGCGCAAGAACGCCCGCTGGTCCAATGGCGATCCCGTCACCGCAAACGATTTCGTCTACGGCTGCCAGCGCTTCGTCGATCCGAAAACGGCGTCGTCGTATGCGAACGTGTTCGGCCCGTTCCTGCTGAACGGCGCTGATATCGTCGCGGGCAAGAAGCCGGCGAGCGCGCTCGGCGTGCGCGCCGTCGATGCGAACACCATCGAAGTCAAGACCGACGGTCTCGTGCCGTTCCTGCCCGAACTGATGTCGAATCCGAATCTCGGGCCGGTCCATCGCGCCACGGTCGAGAAATTCGGCAAGGACTGGACGAAGCCGGGCAATCTCGTCAGCAACGGCGCCTTTCAGCTCAAGGACTGGCAGGTCAACAGCAAGCTCGTGCTGACGAAGAATTCGAACTACTGGGACAAGACGAACGTTCAACTGACGCAGGTCACCTATCTGCCGGTCGAAGACGAGAACACGGACGTCAAGCTGTTCCAGTCCGGCGAGAACGACATGACGTATCAGTTGCCGACGGGCACGTACGCAAAGTACAGCCAGCAATTCCCGAAGGACATCCGCAACTCGCTGATTCTCGGCACGCGCTATTACAGCTTCAATAATCGCGATCCGCTGCTGAAGGACGTGCGCGTGCGCAAGGCGCTCTCGATGGTCATCGACCGCGATCTGCTCGCGCAGCGCGTGACCGCCGACGGCCAGACGCCGCTGTACGGCCTGCTGCCGAAGGGCGTGAGCGGCGCGGAAGTATCGAACTACGAATGGTCGACGTGGCCGATGGCGAAGCGCGTCGAGGAAGCGAAGAAATTGCTGGAACAGGCGGGCGTGAAGCCGGGCACGAAGCTGAGTTTCGCGATGAACACGAGCGACTACAACAAGAAGATGGCGATCTTCGTCGCATCGGAATGGAAGACGAAGCTCGGCCTCACGATGGACATCGAGTCGATGGAATTCAAGGTGCTGCTGAAGAAGCGCCATGGCGGCGACTATCAGATCGCGCGCAATGGCTGGGTGGCCGACTACAACGACGCAACGACCTTCCTCACGCTCGTGCAGTGCAAGTCGGAGCAGAACGACAACTTCAGTTGCAGCCCGAAGGCCGACGCGCTCATCAAGGAA
The DNA here is from genome assembly GCF_964261745.1 of Caballeronia sp. S22. Taxonomy (NCBI): domain Bacteria; kingdom Pseudomonadati; phylum Pseudomonadota; class Betaproteobacteria; order Burkholderiales; family Burkholderiaceae; genus Caballeronia; species Caballeronia sp. S22. Next base: position 591,561 of record NZ_OZ180036.1, read on the forward strand.
GCGGCCGCAACCACGGATCGCGCGAAGCGCACGCAGTTGCAGACGCAGGCGGCAAAGATCGTGATGGACGACTACCCGATGCTGCCGCTGCTGCAATACGGCTTGCCGCGTCTCGTGAAGAGCTATGTCGGCGGCTATTCGCTGAAGAATCCGATGGATCATTACGGTAGCAAGGATCTCTACATCGTCAAGCACTGACGCACAGGAGAAATCGCTCATGTGGTCCTACACATTGCGGCGCGTGCTGCTCACGCTGCCGACGCTCCTGATCGTCGTGACGGTCTGCTATCTGCTCTTGCATGCGACGCCGGGCGGCCCGTTCGACGGCGAGCGCAAGGTATCCGCCGAAGTGCTCGCGAACCTGCAGGCGAAGTACCACCTCGGCGAGCCGTTGTGGAAGCAGTATCTGTTCTATCTCGACGGTCTTCTGCACGGCGATCTCGGCGCATCGTTCCGCTATGCCGACTGGAGCGTGAACGACCTCGTGCTGCGGGCGCTGCCGGTGTCGCTGACGATCGGGGGCGTGTCGATGCTCCTCGCCATCGTGATCGGCGTCGCGCTGGGCGTCGTGGCGGCGCTGCGTCGCAACAGCATCGCGGACTACGCGCTCATGCTCGTCAGCAACGCGGGCAATGCGTTCCCGTCGTTCGTGCTCGGGCCGGTGCTGATCCTCGTCTTCGCGATCCTGCTGAAGTGGCTGCCAGCAGGCGGCTGGAACGACTTCCAGTTGCGCTACATGGCGCTGCCCGTCGCGCTGCTCGCGATGATCAACGTTGCGACGGTCGGCCGCGTGACGCGTGCGAGCCTGATCGAAGTGCTGAACACGAACTACATCCGCACCGCCCGCGCCAAAGGATTGCCGATGCGCACCGTCGTCCTGCGTCATGCATTGAAGCCGACGCTGATTCCGGTCGTATCGGTGATCGGGCCGCTCGCCATTTCATCGATCACGGCGGCGGTCGTCACGGAATCGGTGTTCTCGCTGCCGGGCATCGGCAAGCTGATCGTGAACGGCGCAGCCAATCGCGATTACACGCTCGTGCTCGGCCTCGTCGTGCTGGTCACGGTGGTGGCGGTGCTGCTCAATTTGCTGGTCGATCTCGCGTATGCGTGGCTCGACCCGAAGATCCGTTATTGAAGGGCGCGCGATGAAATCTGCTTCTCTTGCACCCATGCTCGAAAAGGCGGTCGCGGGCCGCAGCCCGTGGCAGGACGCGCGCGCGCGTTTCCTGCGCAACAAGGCCGCCGTCGTGAGCCTGATCCTGCTCGTTCTGATCACGCTCGCGTGCATCGTCGGGCCGTGGCTCCTGCCGAACGAATTCGACTCCACCGACTGGAACGCGACGAGCGTCGCGCCCACGCTCGCGAACTGGCATCTCTTCGGCACCGACGACACCGGCCGTGATCTGCTCGTGCGCTGCCTGATCGGCGGCCGCGTCTCGCTGATGATCGGCGCGCTCGCGACGCTCACGTCGGTCACGCTCGGCATCGTGTGGGGCGCGATCGCGGGCTTCGTCGGCGGACGCATCGACAACGCGATGATGCGCATCGTCGACATGATGTACGCCATTCCGTATCTGCTCATCGCGATCCTGATGGTGACGCTGCTCGGCCGCGAGTTCTATCTCGTCGTCATCACCATCACGATCTTTTCGTGGATGGACATGGCGCGCGTCGTGCGCGGCCAGACGCTCTCGATCCGCTCGAAGGAGTATGTCGAGGCGGCGCGCGCGATCGGCGTGCCGACGCGGCGCATCATCGCGCGGCATGTGGTGCCGAATCTGCTCGGCATCGTCGCGATCTATACGACCGTCACCGTGCCCGCCGTCATCCTCACGGAATCGGTGCTGTCGTTCCTCGGACTCGGCGTGCAGGAACCGATGACGAGCTGGGGCGTGCTGATCCAGGACGGCGTCGGCGTGATGGAGTCGTCGCCGTGGATTCTGCTGTTCCCGGCGGCGTTGTTGTCGATCACGCTTTACTGCATCAACTTTGTCGGCGACGGGCTGCGCGACGCGCTCGATCCGAAGGACAGGTGAGCCATGCCGCTACTCGAAGTCAATGATCTGCAGGTCGAATTCAGCACGCACGACGCGAACGTGCGCGCCGTGAACGGCGTGAACTTCACGCTGGAAGAGGGCGAGACGCTCGGCATTGTCGGCGAATCGGGCTCGGGCAAGAGTCAGAGCGTGCTCGCGATGCTGGGCCTCCTCGCATCGAACGGGCGCGCGCGCGGACGTGCGATGTATCGCGGCGAAAATCTCATCGGCATGTCGGATCGCGCGATGAACCGCATCCGCGGCAATCGTCTTTCGATGATCTTCCAGGACCCGATGAGCTCGCTCAATCCGTATCTCACGATCGAGCGGCAGATGACCGAAGTGCTGGAACTGCACAAGAACGTCACGCGCCGCGAAGCGAAGAAGCGCGCGATCTCGATGCTCGAAGCCGTGCGCATTCCGGAGGCGGCGCATCGCATCGGGCAGTATCCGCACGAAATGTCGGGCGGCATGCGCCAGCGCGTGATGATCGCGATGGCCTTGCTGTGCGAGCCCGAAGTGCTGTTCGCCGACGAGCCGACCACCGCGCTCGACGTCACCGTGCAGGCGCAGATCCTGCAATTGCTGCGTAACCTGCAACACGACTTCGGCACGTCGATCGTGTTGATCACGCACGATCTCGGCGTGGTCGCCGGGCTATGCGAAAAAGTAATGGTGATGTACGGCGGCCGCGTGATGGAGCAGTGCGATGCCGCCACGCTGTTCGCGAAGCCTTCGCATCCGTACACCATCGGCCTGTTGCGCGCGCTGCCGCGTCTCGATCACGCTGGCGGTGAACTGACCGGCATTCCGGGCAATCCGCCGAATATGGCGCATCCGCCGGCGGGCTGTCCGTTCCACGAGCGCTGCGCGGATGCCAGCGACGAATGCGCCGTCGATGCGCCCGCGCTGAAGGCCGTCGAAACTGGCTGGCTTCGGGCCTGTCATCGTCCGGTTCATCAAGTCACAAAGGAAGCGAGCCATGTCTGACGCGACGATTCTCTCCGTGCGCGACATGCGCGTGCATTTTCAGGTGAAGCCGAAGAACCGCCTGCCGTGGGCGCCGCGCCGCACGCTGAAGGCCGTCGACGGCGTGAGCTTCGAGCTGAAGGCGGGCGAGACGCTCGGCGTCGTCGGCGAATCGGGCTGCGGCAAGTCCACCTTGTCGCGCGCGATCCTGAACCTCATTCCCGCGACCGCTGGCGACATCGTATGGATGGGCGCGACGCTCTCGGGCGCATCGGCGCGCGAATGGCATCGCGTGCGCGGCGACGTGCAGATGATCTTTCAGGATCCGCTCGCGTCGCTCGATCCGCGCATGACGGTCGGACAGATCATCGCGGAGCCGCTCGTCGAGCATCGGCCCGGCATGGACAAGCAGGAAATCGACGTACGCGTGCGCGCGATGATGGCGAAGGTCGGCCTGCGCGAGCAGATGATCAACCGCTATCCGCACGAATTCTCGGGCGGGCAGTGTCAGCGTATCGGCATTGCGCGCGCGCTGATCGTCGAGCCGAAGCTCGTCATCTGCGATGAACCGGTGTCGGCGCTCGATGTGTCGATTCAGGCGCAGATCGTGAATCTGCTCAAGTCGCTGCAAAGAGAGATGAAGCTCGCGCTGATCTTCATCGCGCACGATCTCGCCGTGGTGCGCCACATCTCCGATCGCGTGATGGTGATGTACCTCGGCCGCGTGATGGAACTCGCTGATAAGCACGCGCTCTACGACACGCCGCGCCATCCGTACACGCGCGCGCTGTTGTCGGCGGTGCCGGTGCCCGATCCGGCGGTCGAGCGCGCCAAGACCGTGCAGATTCTGTCCGGCGACATTCCGAGCCCGATCGATCCGCCTTCGGGCTGCGTGTTCCATACACGATGCCCGATGGCGCAGGCACGTTGCTCGCAGGAAGTGCCTGCCTTGCGCGCGCTCGGGGCCGACTCATCGGCGGCGTGCCTGTTTGCTTGAATGGCGACTCGCGCCAATTAGAAAACCAACGATATCCGAGGAAGACACCCGCAATAAATAACGTCCGATAACCGGGCGGCCATGCGCCGCTCATCCCTTGCTTCGTTTGCTCATCCGCCTGTACGCCTCGACGCTTTTTTGCGTCGTCGGGCGAGGCGTTTTGCAATCCTTAGTTTTGATCAAGCCGTTAGCAGTTGAATCAATATAAGTGGAGACTTTTTTCGTGAAAAAACAAAAACACTCACTCGCGCTATCGATTTTGTTGTTCAGCGGTTTCATGGCCGCCGCGGTTGCCGCGCATGCCGATGAAACCGATACTGAGCCGCCTTCGCGTCACACCGAAGCGCCGCCGGATTCGCCGCCCAACACCGGGGCGGATGCGCCGGTGAGCAGCCAGGCGAAATCGAAAGGCTTCATCGAGGATTCGCACTTCAACGTGCTGATGCGCTCCTTTACCGAACATGACGAATTCAAGGGCGCGGGCAAGAAGGACGCGTGGGTTCTGGGCGCGCAGGCGGTGTTCGAATCGGGCTATACGAAAGGGCTGATCGGGCTGGGCGGCGACGTGTCGCTCTTCGGCGCGTTCAAGCTGAACGGCGGCGTGGGGGCGGGCAATCGCGTTCACGTCGGCACGGACGGCGGCGGGTCGAATCAGTTGGCATGGGCCTATCCGGGCGTGTGGGATGTGAAGGCGCGCGTGTCGAACACCGTGCTCAAATACGGTCAGCAACTGTTCGACAATCCGTTCCTCGTGCCGCACGACAACCGCGCATTGCCGCCGACCTACCGCGGCTTCTCGCTTGCGAGCGATGAGATCAAGAACCTCACGCTGAAGGCAGGCACGGTGGACGGCGTGCTCGCGCGCGGCATGACGACTGTTACCGGTCTCACGACGGAATACGGTGGCACGCATGTCTCGCAATTCACGTACTTCGGCGGCGACTGGACGCACGGCGACGATACCGCGGTTTCGCTCTACGGCAGCGTCGCGAACAACGTGTGGCAGCAGTACTACCTGACGGCGACGCAGAGCATCGGCGATCCGAAAAGTGTCCGCTGGACGGGCTCGTTGAACTACTACTACACGGGCGCGATCGGCGACAAGCGGCAAGGCTCGATCAACAACAACGCATATTCGCTGGCGCTTGCCGGCACGCACGGCGCGCATACGGTGCAGGTCGCGTTCCAGCAGATCGTGAGCGATCAGACCTTCGACTACATGGGCCAGTCGGCGGACGATTATCTGTCGAACTCGCTCGATGTGGACTACAACCAGCCGCATGAAAAATCGCTGAGCCTGTCGTACTCGCTCAACATGAAGGAGTACGGCGTACCGGGTCTCAAGTTCACGATGTGGGGTGCGTATGGCTGGGATGCCGATGGCAGCGCGATGGCCAACGGCGGCTCGGCGCAAGCGGGTAACTACTGGTCGGGCGGCAGCGTTGGGAATGGCCAGCCACTGCAGGGCACGCATTACGAAATCGGCGTGATCCCGAGCTACACGATCCCTGACGGCAAGTTCAAGAACACATCGGTCAAGTTCTACTACATGCATCATCACCGCAATAGCTCCTACTATCCGGACCCCACCAGCGATGTGTATCGCCTGATGGTCAACGTGCCCGTGAACGTGTTCTAAGACTGTCGAACGCGTAAAACATCAACCATACAAAAATACCCCTTTACATTACGTTTAACTTTCATTTATAAAGAAGGTGCGTGCTGCGGATTGCCATGTCTCGCCACGCTCATCGCCCGGCAGGCCTGTCTCTGCCGGGCTTTTTTTCGTCTGTTCAATCCGCGTTCACTGCAGCTTTCATGCGCTTACGAAGTGCGACTTCCTAAGTGAAAACCCCGTCATTTCTTTCGCTTGACTTACTTGATATATCACATACTGTGTATATGCGGCGTAGCATGCACCGCGTCGCGGGAGGCGTCGTTCGACGTCCAAGTACACAAGGCAATTTGCCAAGGAGACAGGCATGGGAATGAACCAGATGGGCCGCGATGAAAAGGCGTCGCGCCTGGCGTCGCCGTGGGTGCAGTTGGTTTTCGGCGTGATTTGCATGGCGATGATCGCGAACATGCAGTATGGCTGGACGCTCTTCGTCAACCCGATCGACGAGAAGTACCACTGGGGCCGCGCGGCCATTCAGGTGGCGTTCACGATTTTCGTCGTGACGGAGACATGGCTCGTGCCGGTGGAAGGCTATCTCGTCGACAAGTACGGGCCGCGTCCCGTCGTGGTCGGCGGCGGCCTCCTGTGCGCGATCGCGTGGGCGCTCAACTCGGTGGCATCGTCGCTGCCGCTTTTGTACTTCGCCGCGGCTGTCGGCGGGGTCGGCGCGGGCGCGGTGTACGGCACGTGTGTCGGCAACGCGCTCAAGTGGTTCCCGGCGCGGCGCGGACTGGCCGCGGGCATCACGGCCGCCGGCTTCGGGATGGGCTCGGCTGCGACCGTCGTGCCGATCGCGCACATGATCAAGTCGAGCGGCTATGAAGCGACGTTCCTCTGGTTCGGTCTCGGGCAGGGGCTCATCGTGTTCCTGCTCGGCATGGCGCTCTATGCGCCGCCCGCGCAGATGATCGCGTCGGTGAAGAGCGCGGTGAAGGCGGCCGTCTACAACGCGAGCCCGAAACAGGTGCTGGCATCGCCGATCTTCTGGGTCATGTACCTGATGTTCGTGATGATGGCCGCAGGCGGCCTCATGGCGACGGCGCAGCTCGGCCCGATCGCGAAGGACTTCGGGCTGCACGATTCGCCCGTGTCGATACTCGGTCTGACGCTGCCCGCGCTGACCTTCGCGCTCACCATCGACCGCGTGCTCAACGGCCTGACGCGACCGTTCTTCGGCTGGGTATCGGATCGGATCGGGCGGGAAAACACGATGTTCATGGCGTTCGCGATCGAAGCGGTGGGCATCGTCGCGCTGTCGAAGTACGGGCACGATCCGGTGGCGTTCGTCGTGCTGACCGGCATCGTGTTCTTCGCGTGGGGCGAAATCTACAGCCTGTTCCCGGCGACGTGCGGCGATACCTTCGGTCCGAAATTCGCGGCGACCAACGCGGGTCTGCTCTACACGGCGAAGGGCACGGCGGCGTTGCTCGTCCCGTTCTCGAGCGTCATCACGTCGATGACGGGAAGCTGGCACGCCGTGTTCATGCTCGCGGCGGGCATGGCGGCGCTGTCGGCGCTGCTCGCGCTCTTCGTGCTGAAGCCGATGCGTAACGCACATTCGCAGAAACATGCGCGTGCCGCGTCGCTGGACATGTCGTACACGACAGTGAAGGAATGATGGCGGAGCCGTGATGCCGGCTGGACGGGCGACCCGGCGTGTCGCCCGTTTTCTAGTTATCGAGCTCGCGCTTTCCGCGGCTTGCGACTGATGTGCGGCGTGTGACGCCGCGTTGCGGATGCGCTTTTGTCTTGCCGCCGGCAGGTGGTCTCCTCGCTCTCTTATCCCCGTGATTCGAGCGATCCCGCGGCAGCAGGATGGGCGTTCGGCGCCGTCGCGGACTACGGCGACGCGCGAAACGAAAGCAGATGACGCCGCGGATTCGACACGCCTCGAAGCGCGGCGCAATACGCGAGGCGCGGCACGCGTGTGTCGATGCTGGCGACCCACGCCCGGAATGCCAGCGCGCACGCCGGCGACACGAGAGCGAGAAGAACCAGACTTGCGTGAGCGTTCATGCTGTCTCCAGTCGATGCCGGCTTCGGATATCGCCGACGGTTGCCCAATGAACGTAGTGTCGTCGCGAAGGGCAAGCAGGCAAACCCGGCTCGCGCGGGGAGACCGCGATTATTCAGGAGATAGACGATGCGAGCCCCGCATGTGGAGGGGCGGCGAATCAGAAGCGGGTGCCGACGCTGCAGCCGCCGAAACCGCCGCCATTGGTAGCAAAGCCGCTGCAGCCGAAAAGGCCGCAGCCGGAAAGCGTGAATGAAGCGGCGATGAGCGTCGCCGCGGCGCAAAGAAAACGAAGGTGCTTCATGGTGACATCGGAACGGAGAACGGAACGCGATTCTCGCGGAACCGCCGTATCCCGATGTCAAACAATGTCGCCGATTCAACCCGGCTTGCCATCCGCGCGCGGCTTCCAGAGCGGCGCCGCATAAGCCGCGACATAGAGCGCGAACGCGAGCACCCAGCAGATGCCCGCAGCGAAGATCCACGTCGAATGCCAGGCAGGCACGCAGAGCGGCCCGAGCACGCGCAGCGCGCCCGCCGCCATCACGAGCGCATAGCACGCGACATCGCGCTTGTCCGCGACGAGCGGACGTCCCGTATGCCCGCGCGCGGTGCGCGTGATCATCGCGATGATCGCACCGCCGATCGCGCCGGCCGCGAACGCATGCATCGCGAGGCTATGGGGCACGCGCGTCCATCCGAACGCCGAAAGCGCGAGCAGCGCGAAGCCGAGCGGCAGCCATGCGTAGGCGAGATGCAGGATCGCGAGAATCGGCCGTCCGCGCACCGCGTACGAGCGCCAGCCGATCATGCGCGCGAGGTGCACGGCGCACGCCAGCAAGGCGAGCGGCGCGACGATCGCGGCATCGAGCGCGAAGGCATCCGCGAAGAACGCGGCGAGCGTGAGCGGCGCGAGCGTCGACTCGACGATGCGCCAGCGACCCGCGACGAAGCCGGGAATCGCGTTGGCGGTGAACATCGGGATCACGCGTCCGCCGATCACGCTGACGAGCAACACGACGATGCCCGCCGACGCATACACGGCGCGCATCGAGAGATCGGCGCGTGCGTCGAATGCAAAGCCATGAAACGCGGCGTTCAGCGCGCCGAACCCGAGCAGCACGACGGCGAGAAAATAGTTGCGCCGGTTGCCCGCCTTCACGAGCACGCGCAGCAAGAGGAGGGCGGCGACGGGCAGGAACGCGCTATCGACGATCGCGGCCGGCAGCGCGGGGCCGCTCCACACGAGCACGCGCCCCGCGAGCCACAGCAGCGCGAGCGCGGCGAGCGTCGCGCCTTTCGCCGTGTCGCGTCCGGTCCATGCGCGCACGGCCGTCAGCAGAAAACCGACGATGATCGCCGCCGCGAAGCCGAACACCATTTCGTGCGCGTGCCAGCCGATCGGGTCTGCGCGCAGCAGATAGCCGCCGTATAGCGGCACGCCCGACAGCACGAGCAGCCACACCGTCAACGCGAGCGCACCGAACGCCGCGCCGCACAGATAGAACGGCCGGAAGCCGAGATCGAGCAGCGCGACGCGCCGCCGATGATTGGGATCGCGCCTAAGCGGCGCCGCGACGAAAACGGTGTTGGGTTCTGCGATCTTCATGACGTCCTCACGATGAAACCGTCGTGCGCGCGAGCGCCAGGCACGCGAGCGAGCGCACGCACAAATATCCGATGAAAAGATTCGCGCCGACGAACATCGGCAATGCGAGCGCATGCGCCACGGGCACGCCGGCGAGCGCGAGCTTCACGCATGCGAGCGTCCCCGATGCCACGCCGAAGCTGTACGCCCACCACGAATACGCGAACGGCTGCGCGCCGAGCCACGATTTCAGCCGCAAGCCGACGAGCAACTGAAAAAGCCCGTAGCCGAGCAGCATCACGAGCCAGCGATCCGTCGAAGCCGGTTCGACGGCCAGCACGGCCGCCGCGCACACGACCGGCGGTGCGAACTGGATGCCGACGAGCGGGCGTTCCGCGACCGGCATCGGCTCGCGATGCCACAGCCTGCGGATCACGAGCGGTTCGAGCGCGAGCCACGAGAAGACGCCCGCGCCGAGCAGCAGCCACGCCCAGTCGGCGGCGCCGAGTGCGCCGAGCGCCGCCGCGCCGGTGAAGTTGCCGGCGACGGTCGGCAGATAGATCGTCGGCGCGGTATCGGCGATTTCGCGGCCGCCTTGCCACAACCTGCCCGTATGCCACACGGCGAACGCGAGATGCCAGGCGATGCCCGCGATCGTCAGAAGCCAGGCGAGCGGCCGCGAATACGGCAGCACCGCCTGCGCGATGAGGAACGTCGAAATGCCGATGAGCGCGGGCGTCGCGCCGCCGACCGGATGCGCGAATTCATCGGCGACGCGCGCCGGATCGCGCAGCGCATGCGCGCCGTACGCGAGCACGAGCGCGCCCCAGACGAGCGTCGCGGCGGCGAGCACCGCTTCGCCTGCGACCGCCGGCGCGTGCCACAGTCGCACCGCGACGCGCCACGATTGCCCGAGCCCGGACAGGCCGAGCACGATGCTGAAGAGCGAAGCGGGGACGCGCGGACGGTTCACGATGTCATCGCCCCGGTCAGTGCGGAATCGGCTGCTTGACCGGATCGTTCTCGCCGACGATCGCGAACACGAGCAGCTTCGCCGGTTTCGTCGCGCTCGCATTCTTCGACACGATGTGATGCGCGCCCGGTGGTTCGTACCACGATTCGCCAGGACCGTACGTCTTCGCAGCCGAGCCTTCGAGCTGCGAGGTCACATGGCCTTCGAGCACGTAAGCGAAGATCGACCCCGGATGCATATGCGCTTCCGACGCCTGTCCCGGCTTGTAGGAGACGGTCGCCATCAGCACGTTCTTGCCGGCTGCCTCGGGAATGGCCTGCTTCATCACCGGCGCGACGACCTCCGCACCCGTGGTGTCGTGCGCGCCGGCATGCGCCGCGCCGATCATCAGCGCGGCCGCCAGAACCAAAGACTTGCGCATGCTCATGTCGATGTCCTCAAGCAGGGGTCTTGCGGAACGCGATAGCGAAGCGGTTCCAGCTGTTGATCGCGGAAATGAGCAGCGTCAGGTCGACGATTTCCTCGTCGCTGAAGTGCGGCTTCACGGCTTCCCACACGCTGTCGGGCACGTGGTCGTGCGACACCAGCGTGAGCGCTTCGGTCCAGGCGAGCGCGGCGCGTTCGCGATCGGTGAAGAACGGCGTCTCGCGCCACACGACCACCGTCGCGAGACGCCGATCCGTTTCGCCGCCCTTGCGCGCATCGGTCGTGTGCATGTCGACGCAGAACGCACAGCCGTTGATCTGCGATGCGCGCAGGCGCACCAGTTCGGTCAGCGATTTTTCGAGCGCCGACTTGGCGATACGCTCTTCGACGCCGACGAGCGCCTTGATCGCGGCGGGGCTGGCTTTGTAGAAGTCGAGACGGGGTTCCATTGAAGTATCCTCTTTGCTTGGGTTTGGAAAGTGCGCCAAAGCGGCGCGGCAAGAGAAGATTAGGCTTCCGGGTGGCTTTTTGAAATGACCGATTTTCTGGAATTTCAGGTGACCACTAAACGGCCGCTTTCCGATGATGTGAGGGCGCAAAAAAACCCGCGGCCCAATATGCCGCGGGTCGATGGACGCAGCCTCACGCGCGCAATCAGTCGAGCGCCGCGGCGGGGCCGAAGAACTCGTAACGGCTCTGCGCCTCGGGCACGCCGAGCGTCTTCAGATGCTTCTTCACCGCCTTCATGAACGCCTTCGGGCCGAGGAAATACGCATCGACATCGCGGTTCTTCGGCAGCCACGTGTCGAGCAGCTTTTCGTCGACGAAACCGATGCCGTGCGCTTCATGATCGCCGTCGCGCTTGTGCTCGTAGCAGTAGAAGCGCTTGAGCTGCGGATGACGCGCCGCCAGTTCCTCGATGGCCGCGCGGAACGCATGCACGCCGCCGTGCCGCGCCGAGTGGATGAAGTGCACTGGGCGCTTGGTTTCGAGCGCGGCTTGCAGCATCGCGAGCGTCGGCGTGATGCCGACACCGCCGCTGATCAGCACGAGCGGCTTTTCGCCCTGTGCGAGCTTGAAGTCGCCGGCGGGCGGAAAGAGATCGAGCACGTCGTTCTGCCGAACGTTTTCGTGCAGAAAGTTCGACACCTTGCCGTTCGGCTCGCGCTTCACGCTGATGCGATATTCGCGGCCGTTCGGCGCGGCCGAGAGCGAATAGTTGCGGCGCAGTTCGTCGCCGTCGACCAGCACGCGCAGACCGATGTACTGACCCGGATGGAAGTCGAGCAGCGCGCCGCCGTCTTCGGGCACGAGATAGAACGACGTGATTTCGTCGCTTTCCTGTTCCTTGCGGGCGACGACGAAACGTCGCGTGCCGCGCCATCCGCCCGGCGCGTTTTCGCGCTCGCTGTAGATGCCTTCCTCGAGCCCGATCAGCAGATCGGCGAGTTGCCCGTACGCGGCGGCCCATGCCTCGATGACGGCGTCGGTGGCGATTTCCTCGCCGAGCACTTCGCGGATCGACTTGAGCAGGCAGCTTCCGACGATCGGATAATGCTCCGGCAGGATGTTCAGCGCGACGTGCTTGTTGATGATCTGGCCGACGAGGCCGCCGAGCTTCTCCAGTTCGTCGATATGGCGCGCGTACATCAGCACGCCGTTGGCGAGCGCGCGTTGCTGCGCGCCGCTTGCCTGGTGCGCCTGATTGAACATCGGCCGCACTTCGGGGTATTCGGTGAGCATCTTGTTGTAGAAATGCGTGGTGAGCGCCTCGCCGCCGCTTTCCAGAAGAGGGACGGTTGCCTTGACGATGGCACGGTGTTCGGCTGACAGCATTCTTCGGTTCCTCGTTGTGATGAAAGGCGGAAGCGGGCGCTTCCGCATCGAAATTCTTCGGATATTTCTCATACACGAACCGTGCCAGAGTAGAATCGTAGCTAAATCAATTGCTTATTGGCATTCATGGTCGATTCGACTCTAGTCCAAAAGACTACAGAAGTAGTCGCAATGACTTCGCGGGTGCTGCTCGATGCGCTCGTTCCGCTGATCGAGGACCTGTCGAGCGAGATGCCCGAGACCGAGCGCTACCGCCGCTTGCTGCACACGCTGCGCGCGCTCTTCCCGGGCGACGCCACCGCGCTGCTGCGGCTCGACGGCGACACGCTGGTGCCGCTCGCCATCGACGGTTTGTCGAGCGATACGCTCGGCCGGCGCTTTCGCGTGAGCGAACATCCGCGATTCGCGCGCATCCTCGCGCAGGAGGCGCCGACGCGCTTCGCCGCCAGCTCCGATCTTCCCGATCCCTACGACGGCCTCGTCAAGGGCGTGAGCGGCCATCTCGAAGTGCACGACTGCCTCGGTTGCCCGCTCCTCATCAATGGGCGCGCCTGGGGCCTGCTGACGCTCGACGCGCTCGATCCGGCGCGCTTCGACAACATCGACATGGCATCGCTGCAGGCATTTCTCAGTCTCGCGGCGGCGACCGTGCGCGTGGCCGAGCGCATCGATACGCTCGCGAAACGAGGTGAGGCCGAGCGTCAGCGCGCGGAGGTTTACCGGCAGGCGAGCGGGCCGCGGCGGCGCGAAATGATCGGCAGCAGCGGGCCGCATAACCGCTTGCTGGAGGAAATCGCGATCGTCGCGTCGAGCGAACTGACCGTGCTCATCGCCGGCGAGACGGGCGTCGGCAAGGAACTCGTCGCGAGCGAGATCCACGCGCTGTCGCCGCGCGCCGACAAGCCGCTCGTCAGTCTGAATTGCGCGGCGCTGCCGGATACGCTCGTCGAGAGCGAGTTGTTCGGGCACGTGCGCGGCGCTTTCTCGGGGGCGTCGTCGGACCGGCGCGGCAAGTTCGAGCTCGCGGACGGCGGCACGCTCTTTCTCGACGAAGTGGGCGAATTGCCGCTGCCCGTCCAGGCGAAACTTTTGCGCGTGCTGCAGAACGGGCAGTTGCAGCGCATCGGTTCGGACAACGAGCACAAGGTCGATGTGCGGCTCATCGCCGCAACGAATCGCGATCTCGCCGAAGAAGTGCGCGAAGGGCGCTTTCGGGCGGATTTCTATCATCGCTTGTCGGTGTATCCGCTCGTGGTGCCGCCGTTGCGCGAGCGCGGACGCGATGTCCTGCTGCTCGCGGGCTACTTTCTCGAAGAGAATCGCTCGCGCCTCGGGCTGCTCAGCCTGCGCCTTTCCGCCGACGCGCAGGCCGCGCTGCTCGCGTATCGCTGGCCCGGCAACGTGCGCGAGCTGGAGCATCTGATCGGGCGCAGCGCGTTGAAGGCGCTGGCGGCGCATCGGGAACGTCCGCGCATCCTCACGCTCACCGCCGCCGATCTGATGCTCAACGGCGACGGCGTGATGGCCGCGGACAGCGCGCCGCCGGCGCAGGCGTCGCCATTGCCCGCGCCGGGCACGGATTTCCGCGACGCGGTGACGACCTACGAGCGCTCGCTCGTCCTCGATGCGCTGAAGCGTCACAACCAGAACTGGGCGTCGGCGGCGCGCGAGCTCGGTCTGGATCGCGCGAATCTCAATCGGCTCGCCAGGCGTCTCGGCCTCAAGTGAACGGCATCGCGTATCTTGAAATGATCGCTCCGATCATTCAAAGCCGCGATCCGCAAACCTCCGCCGATTGGACTCAAGCAATTTACTGTCTCAAAAAAATGCGTTTCATTGTTCAAACGCAAAAAACATTGAGTTGTGTCAAGCGCGTCGGCGTTGTGCATTGAGACAATCGCCAAGCTGGGAAAAACGGGCTGTCTCTTCTAAGATCAGAAAAGCCAAGCGCAACCCATCGGCACCAAGAACATCGCAGCGCCCTGAAGAACCGCGTCGGATGCACGCCTCACACGTCCGGCAACTCGAACACGGCAAATCGACAACGGGGGTTACGTGCGAAACGTGGCAAAGCTCTGCGGTTTCTTTTTATCCGCGCTTTTCGCGTTTTTCAGCTTCGGCGCGTTCGCGGCGGACGCGGCACTCGAACGCGCGCCCGATACCATGCAGGCCCGCGTGATGGGCTGTGCGGCCTGTCACGGCGCGCACGGCGAGGGCACCGACAACGACTATTTCCCGCGTCTGTCCGGCAAGCCCGCCGGTTATCTGTACAACCAGCTCCTCGCGTTCCGCGACGGCCGGCGCAAGTATCCGCCGATGAACTACCTGCTCGCGTATCTGCCCGACGCGTACCTGAAGCAGATCGCCGATTACTTCGCGAGCGAGCGCCCGCCGTTCGCGCCGCCCGCGCCCGTCAGGGTCGATGCGAAGACGCTCGATCTCGGCAAGACGCTCGTCACGAAAGGCGATGCGTCGCGCAAGGTGCCCGCCTGCCTGAGCTGCCACGGCGCGTCGATGACGGGCATGGAGCCCGCGATCCCCGGCCTTCTCGGCCTGCATGCCGACTACATCAGCGCGCAACTCGGCGCGTGGCGTTACGGCACGCGCTCGACCGTCGCGCCGGATTGCATGGGGCAGGTCGCAAAGCTGCTGAACGACCGCGACATCACCGCGATCGCGGCGTATCTCGCGTCGCTGCCCGCGCCGTCGGACCCGGTGCCGGTCGCTGCCGGCTCGTTCAAGATGCCGCTCGCGTGCGGCAGCGTCCATAACTAACGAGGACCCGACGTGCTCCGATTTCGACATTTCCGAGCGCTGACCGTCGCGGTCTTCCTGGCGGCGTGCGCCGCGCCGATCGAACACGCTGTGGCGCAAGGCGCGGACGCGGCCACCGTCAAGCGCGGCGAATATCGCGCGCGCGCGGGCGACTGCATCGCGTGTCATACGCTGCCCGCGGGCAAGACATTCGGCGGCGGCCGCCCGATGGACACGCCCTTCGGCACGCTCTATACGCCCAACATCTCGTCGGACAAGGACACGGGCATCGGCAAATGGACCGCCGAAGAGTTCTACACGATGATGCACACGGGCAAGTCGCGCGACGGCTCGCTGCTCTATCCGGCGATGCCCTTCACGTCGTATACAAACGTCACGCGCGCCGATTCCGATGCGATCTACGCATTCCTGATGTCCACGCCGGCGGTGCATCAGCCGAACCGGCCGCACGAGCTGCGGTTTCCGTTCAATCATCGTGAGCTGCTGCTCGGGTGGCGTTCGCTTTTCTTCAGGGAAGGCGTGTATAAACCCGATGCGTCGCAATCGGTGGAATGGAATCGCGGCGCCTATCTGGTGGAAGGTCTGGGACATTGCTCGATGTGCCATACGGCCATCAACGCGCTCGGCGGCAACGTGAAGTCGAAGGCGTTCGAAGGCGGCCTGATCCCGATTCAGAACTGGTACGCGCCCTCGCTCACGTCGAACAAGGAAGCGGGGCTCGGCGACTGGAGCCTCGACGACATCGTCGGTCTTCTGCATGCGGGCGTGTCGAATCGCGGCGCGGTCTACGGGCCGATGGCCGAAGTCGTCTACGACAGCCTGCAATACCTGACCGAGGAAGACGTGCGCGCGATGGCCGTCTATCTGAAGGCGCTGCCCGCGCGTTCCGGCGACAAATCTGCGCCGCCGAGCCAGGCGGTCGCCGAGGAAAAGACGAGCCTCTCGCCGCTCGGCAAGAAGATCTACGACGCGCAATGCGCCGAATGCCACGCCGCGCAGGGCCAGGGCAAGCCGCCCGATTTCCCGCCGCTCGCGAACAATCAGTCGATCGAGATGAACTCGGCCGTGAACCCCATCCGCATGGTGCTGAACGGCGGTTATCCGCCCGGCACCTTCAAGAACCCGAAGCCCTACGGCATGCCGCCGTTCGCGCAGTCGCTCTCGGATGTCGAGGTCGCGGCGGTGGTCACGTATATCCGCACCGCGTGGGGCAACCACGGCGCGCCGGTCACCGTGAAGGAAGTGAACGAGCTGCGTTCGGCGCCACTTTACTGAGCATCGACGACACCATGACCGAAGACCCGAATGAAATCGCGAAACAGGACGCGGCGCTCGACGAAATCGTGAAGCGCGGCCCATCGGGCGCGATTGCGCTCGCGGGCATCTCGACCGCGATCGTGATCGGCCTCTGGTTCGTCTTCTACTTCGCCGTGTTCCTGCCGCGTGGCGTGATTCAATGATTCGCAAGGTTCATTAAGGCATCGCATATGGCCATCAATCCAAGCTCGCACGATGTCGCCGAACGGGTCGAACGGCGCTGGGCGATTCTCGTTCTCGCGATCGTCGTCGTGCTGGTCGGCATGGTCGTCTACACCGGCTTGCACTGGGCGATGATGCCGCCGTCGCGCGTCGAGACGATTCGTCCCGAAACGCTGCACGTATCGGGTGAATTCATCGAAAGCAACCTCGGCAGCGCGCCCGAGACGGACGGCTCGGTGACGGTGCGCATCGTCGCGCAGCAGTACTCGTTCACGCCGCAGTGCCTTGTTGTGCCGGCGGGCGTGCCGGTGACTTTCCGCGCGACGAGTTCGGATGTCGTGCATGGCTTTCTGATCACTGACACGAATATCAATTCGATGCTGGAGCCGGGCTATGTCTCGACGTTCAAGACGACTTTCGACAAGCCCGGCGAGCATCTGATGCCGTGCCACGAGTACTGCGGCACGGGGCATCAGAACATGTGGGCGCACGTGAAGGTGGTGGACCGCGCCGAATTCATGCAGATGGCCGACAAGATGCCGGCCAATTCGCGGAGAGTGTCCTGTGTTCAATAGCAAGCGCCTCGTACTCGCGCATTTCTGGCTGGCGTTCGGCGCCTTCGGCGTCGCGCTTTTGCTCGGCGCGTGGCAGATGCTCGTGCGCAGCCCGCTGCATCCGTGGCTGCAGAATCCCGAGCTCTACTATCGCTCGGTGACGGAGCACGGCACCGTGATGGGCTATGCGTTTCCGACGCTCATCGCGATGGGCTTCGGCTACGCGGTCAGCGAACTTGCGCTCAAGCGCCCGCTCGTCGGGCTGCGCTGGGCGTGGCTCGGCTTCTGGCTCGTCGCGGTCGGGGCGGTGACGGCGACGGTGCCCGTCGCGATGGGCCTCGCGTCGGTGCTCTACACCTTCTATCCGCCGATGATCGGCAACGTGTTCTATTACGTGGGCGTCGTGTTCGTGGTGGTCGGCTCGTGGGTGTGGGTCGCGCTGATGTCGGTGAACCTCGCGTCGTGGAAGCGCGAGAACCGCGGCAAGCCGGTGCCGCTCGCGATGTTCGCGACCGTGGCCGGCGCGTATCTGTGGGGCTGGACGGCGGTGGGCGCGGCGATCGAAGTGCTGTTCATGATCCTGCCCGTGGCCATCGGCTGGAAGTCGACCATCGACGCGGGCCTCGCGCGCGTGTTCTTCTCGTGGACGCTGCACGCGATCGTCTACTTCTGGCTGATGCCCGCGTACATCGCGTACTACACGATCATTCCGCGCGCGATCGGCGGCCGTCTCTACAGCGATTCGATGGCGCGCATCTCGTTCATCCTGTTTCTCGTCGTGTCGATGCCCATCGGCATTCATCACCTTTTCGCCGATCCGCAAGTGGGCTCGGGTTTCAAGTTCATGCATTCGGTGTTCACCGCGCTCGTCGCCGTACCGACGCTGCTGACCGTGTTCACGATCAGCGCATCGGTGGAGATTGCGGCGCGGCTGCGCGGCGGACGCGGGCCGCTCGGCTGGATCAAGGCGCTGCCGTGGGACAACCCGATGATGCTGGCCGTCGCGTTCTCCTTCGTGATGCTCGGTTTCGGCGGCGCGGGCGGGCTCATCAACATGAGCTATCAGCTCGACTCGACGATCCACAACACGCAGTGGGTGACGGGCCATTTCCATCTGATCTTCGGCGGGGCGATCGTCATCATGTACTTCGTGATCGCCTACGATCTGTGGCCGCATCTGACGGGCCGCGCGCTGCAGAGCGTGAGGCTGATGCGCTGGCAGTTGTGGCTGTGGTTCATCGGCATGATCGTGCTCACGTTCCCGTGGCATTTCGTCGGCATTCTGGGGATGCCGCGACGCATGGCGTTCTACGACTACAGCGATCCGGCGATTGCCGCGCAAGCGCTCTCGGTGGTGATCTCGGTGCTGGGCGGGCTGATTCTGGTCGTGTCGGCGGTGCTGTTTTTCATCGTGCTGATCAAGGCGCATCGCGCGCCGCAGACGGCGATCGAGGAATTCCGCTTCAGCCGCGCGGTGCATGAGCCGCGCACGCTTCCCGTCGCGTTGAACAGTTTCGCGCTGTGGCTCGTGCTGATGATCGGGCTGACGCTCGTCAACTACGGCTATCCGATCGCGCAGTTGCTCGCGCGTTCGGACACGGCGGTGCCTGCGGTGCCGATCGGAGCGCAGCGATGAGCGACGAACGCCTCTTCACATTCCGCAACCGCTGGTTCGCAGTCAGCGTGTTGGGGACGATCGCCATTGCGGTGGTGTCGGCGCTGATCGGTTTCGTATGGCTGCCCTCGGTGCATCGCGACGCGCCGTTCACCGGCATCTGGAATGCGATCTGCAGCGCGGCGGGCGTGCCGCGCGACTGGTATGAGGGCGGCACGGCCGTCGAGCCGAAGGTGAAGCTCACGAGCGTCGAGGTCACGCCGCAATTGCTCGTCAACGTGAGTGCGAATTCGGTCGGGCGCGGCGCGACGCTCGCCTTGCGGTGCACGATGTGCCACGGCGAGCGCGGCATGAGCGACGCGAATTCGCCGAATCTCGCGGGGCAATATGCGTCGGTGATTTACAAGCAGTTGATCGATTTTCAGAAGGGCGCACGTAATAGCGCGGTGATGTCGCCGATGGCCATGAATCTGAGCGATCAGGACATGCGCGATCTCGCGGCTTACTACGCGAGCCTGCCGCGGCCGCCTGCGCAACGCAAGGTGAGCGAGGCGCTCGCGCCGTCGATCGTCGCGCATGGGGCGCCGATGCGCAATGTCGTGCCATGTGCGGTGTGTCATGGAGGCATCGATAGCAAGGCGGGCAGCCCCTGGCTCGATGGCTTGCCGGCGGCTTATACCAAGTCGCAGTTGGTTGCGTTCGCTAACGGCACTCGGACGAATGATATCGATGGGGTCATGCGCAATGTTGCGCGCAACATGACTGCCGAGGAGATCGATGCTGCGGCGATGTATTACGCGAGGGAGTTGAATGCGAAGTGAGGGGTTTGGGGGCGATTGCTTGTGCTTCTAGGGAATCCTGAATTCGCGGTGGTCTACTAGCACTGCCCCTCCCCGGGGCGGGGGTCACTTTCTTTGCTGCTGCAAAGAAAGTAACCAAAGAAAGCAGCTCGTTTAAGCCCACGGTCACACGCAGTTTGGCCATGCTTGCCAGCCGGAAGTGGCACTCGCCTAAGTGTCGTCCTCGAAGGCCCACTCGGGCTTGGCTCGCGCACGGTCTGACACATCGCGCCGCTTGCGTCACTGGTTCAGCACCAAATGGCTCCGGCCCGCTTCGCGGCCGACGGGTCAATCGGGTTCGCGTACGCTTCTTCTCCGACGGTTTCCCTCGCATACCCTACGGCAGCGCGCAGCGCTGTGCCGAAGCTCTTTCGTGCTGAACCAGCGCGCTGAATCGTCTCGGGCGTCAGACCGTGCGCGAGCCAAGCCCGATTGGGCCTTTGGGGGCGACACTTAGGCGAGTGCCATTGGCGGCTGGCAAGCATGGCTAACGTGCGTGTGACCGCGGGCCTGAACGAGCTGCTTTCTTTGGTTACTTTCTTTGCAGCAGCAAAGAAAGTGACCCCCGCCCCGGGGAGGGGCAGTGCCAATAGACCGACACGAAACCAGGCTTCCCCGAAAAAACAATCGCCGCTAAGCAAACAGGGACTTCATTGCCCGAACGAAACGCTTTCTGTATCGTGGCCCGAAGAATGCTGAAAATATCAGCAAAGCCAAGGAAAGCAAACCCGAAATGGACCCTCAAAGCGAAGCGATAAAAACCGACGTATTGATCATAGGCGCAGGCCCGGTAGGCCTATTCGCCGCCTTCGAGGCAGGCGTGATCGGTCTCACATGCCAGATCGTCGATACGCTCGGCCGCATCGGCGGGCAATGCATCGAGCTCTATCCCGACAAACCGATCTACGACATCCCCGCGATCCCTTCCTGCACCGCCCGCGAGCTCGTCGATCGCCTGCTGGAGCAAATTCGCCCCTTCGACGTCCCCATTCATCTCGACCAGCGCGTGCAGTCCGTCACGCAGCGCGAGGACGATCATCGCTGGACGGTGACGACCGAACGCGGCATGACGTTCGATTGCGCCGCGATCCTGATCGCCGCGGGCAACGGCGCGTTCGTGCCGCAGCGGCTGCAATTGCCCGAAGCCGCCGCGCTCGAAGGCAAGGACGTGCACTACAGCGTCTCGCGCGCAGCGGATTTCACGGACAAGGCGGTCATCGTCGCGGGCGGCGGCGATTCGGCGCTCGACTGGGCGCTCGCGTTGAAAGGCATCGCGAAGAAACTCACGCTCGTGCATCGGCGTAACGGCTTTTCGGCGGCGGCGAACTCGGTCGCGACCATGAAGCGCGCAGTCGAAGCAGGCGAGATGGAATTCGTCGTCGGCATGATCGAATCGCTCGATGCGCCCGATAACACGCTGCGCGGTGTGCGCATCAAACAGGTGGAAGGCTCGACCGATATCGCCGTGGACAAGATCGTCGCGCTCTACGGTCTCGTGTCGGAACTCGGGCCGATCGCCACGTGGAATCTCGATGTGCGCGGCGGACGCATCGAAGTGGATACGTCGAACTATGAATCCTCGCGGCCAGGTATTTTCGCGGTCGGCGATATCGCCAACTATCCGAACAAGCAAAAGCTCATTCTGTCGGGCTTTCATGAAGCGTCGCTCGCGTTGCGCAAGGCCTATTCGTATGCGTATCCCGAGAAAAAGCGCGTGCACGTGCATTCGAGTTACGACGCAAAACTCGCCGAGCGCGTGAACGCCGCGCATGCCACCGACGACGCGTGATCGTGCGCATCGTCGCGTGGCTGCTGCTGGTGTCGCTCGCCGGCGCGGCGATGTTCGGCTACGCGATCTATTCAAAGCGCATCGTGTTGCCCGAGCGCTACGATCCCTTCGCACCGCTCGATGTGCGCGCGCCGCAAGGTCCGCTCACGCGCTTCAGGTTATGGCGCACGATGCACGACACGCAACTCTGCGACGCCGCGCTCGCGCGCTCCGGTCTCGTGTATCGCGAGATGGCCGATGCAACGGGGCAGGGCGGTTGTGCGCTCGAAGACGTGGTGCGCGTCACGCAGACTGAAGACCTGCGTTTCAGTTCGCCGTTTCTCGCGACGTGTCCGCTCGCGCTCGGCATCGCATATTTCGAACATCAGTATCTTCAGCCCGCCGCGCTCGATATCTACGGCGAGCGCGTCGCGCGCATCGAGCATGTCGGGAGCTATGCGTGCCGCAACGTGAATCATCAGCAGGACGCCGCGCTGAGCCAGCATGCGAGCGCGAACGCCATCGATCTCACGGGCTTCGTGCTGGATGACGGACGCCGCATCACGCTCGCACGCTGGGACGATGCGGCCTCGCCCGACGGACAGTTTCTGCGCCGCGTTCACGAAGGCGCGTGCCACGCATTCGCGACCACGTTAGGTCCCGATTACAACGCGCTGCACGAGACGCACTTTCACGTCGACATGGGACCGTATCGCATCTGCCGCTGAATTACGCGTGACGATGCGCGGGATCGCGGCACGTCGCGTGATCGTGCGGCTGGTCGTTCCATGCCGAACCGAGGATGATGCTGCAGAAATTCAGCCGCCGGTAGTTCGGGTCCTTCAACGCGAGCACATCGGCCTTGACGTTGCCGAAGGTCGATTCGGGCTTGCCGATCGTGCCTTTGGCGAATGCATCGATGATGCCTTCCTTGAAGTTCGTCTCGCGTGGATGCGCGGCGACCACGAGACGCCGCTGGTCCGCGCTGAACTCGTCGTAGGCGAGACCGAGCACGTCCATCTCGACGCCCGCCGTGACGAGCGCGACCACCGGCTTCTTGTACTGCGGAATGCCGGGCGTCGTATGCAGCGCGATCGCGTCCCACACCTGCTCGATCTCGTATTCGCCGATGCCATGCTGACGCAGGAAATCGCGCGCGGCGTTCGCGCCGTCGACTTCGAAGCGATCATGCGCGCTGCTGTACGCTTCGGTCAGTCCCATGTCATGAAACATCGCGCCGATATAGAGCAGTTCGGGATCGTATTTCAGTTGCTTGCGTTCGCCCGCGAGCGCGCCGAACAGGAACACGCGACGCGAATGGTTGTAGAGCAGATCGGGCTCGGTATCGCGCACGAGTTGCGTGGCTTCGCGCGCCATCTGGCTGTCGGGAATCCTGATGCCTGCGATGATTTCGCTCATGAGTATGGCTCCGTGATAGGGGTCGATCGAAGACGCGAATGCCTGTGCGTTGTTAAAATCGCGCAGCGCGTCGGATGCCTTTAGTCTCGTCAAAACGCCTTCACGTCTCAATCGAAACGACGCGTCGAAGCCTGCCAGGCGCACGCCGTCTTCTGCCATGCGCACTCATCACGGACCTTCCATTCGATGCGTACAGTTGCGATCGCAATCTTCCAGGGCGTGCAGGCGCTCGATGTGGCCGGTCCCGTCGATGTGTTCGCGGAAGCGAACGGCTTCATCGAGCCATCGAGCGCGTATGAGATCACGCTCGTCGGTCCGGAAGAGCGCATCGTGCGCGCATCGAACGGCACGCGGCTCGTCGCGGATCTGTCTTTCGACGAAGCGGACCGGCGCTACGGCACCGCGCTCGTCGCGGGCGGCCCGGCGCTTCCCGTCGATGATCCCGATCCCGGTCTGATCACCTGGCTCGCCGATGTCGCCTCGCACTGCGAGCGCTACGGCTCGATCTGCACGGGCGCGTTCGCGCTCGGACACGCGGGCCTGCTCGATGACCGCGATGTGACCACGCACTGGCAGGACGCACCGCGCCTCGCGGAGCGTTTTCCGCGCGCACGCGTCGAGCTGGATCGCATCTATATGCGCGACGGCAGGCTCGTCACGTCGGCGGGCGTGACGGCGGGCATCGATGTCGCGCTCGCGCTCGTCGCCGAAGATCACGGCGCACAGGTCGCGCTCGCGGTCGCGAAGCGCCTCGTCGTGTTCGCGCAGCGGCGCGGCGGCCAGTCGCAATTCAGCCCGTATCTGAGCGCGCCCGCCGACGAAACATCGCCGGTCGCGAAAGTGCAGGCCTATGTGATGGAGCATATCGGCGAGCGGCTGTCGGTCGCGCAACTGGCGAGCGTCGCCGGCATGAGCGAGCGCAACTTCGCGCGCGCCTTCGTGCAGCTCGCGCAGATGACGCCGCATGAGTTCGTCGAACGCGCGCGTGTAGACGCGGCCCGCAATGTGCTCGAAAGTAGCGACACGCCGCTCAAAACCGTCGCCTACGATTGCGGCTTCGGCACGGCGGATCGCATGCGGCTCGTGTTCACGCGGCGGCTCGGCGTGTCGCCGAACGACTATCGGCTGAGTTTTCGCACACGCTTCACGAAGTGACTCGCGTGATCGCGCGCCGACGTGTCACGCCGAGTTCGTTAAAATTCATGATGAACGCGGCATGTGCGGCACTGTGCGCGCGCCGCAGAATCCACCCTCGACATATCGGAACAGCGAATGACGAAACATGAGACCGCCATGCAAGATCCCTACGAACGACGCGCGTTGCTGCTGCACCTCGGCGACGTGCTTGAGTCGGTGTTTTGCCTGAGCCAATGCGCCGACGAATACGCGAGCATCGGCGAAGCGGTGAAGGGCAACGAGGCGCTTGCAGGCTTCACGCTGCTCGGCTTCATCGACCCGAAGACGGCGCCGCGCGATTTCATCCGCCGTGCATCGGGCGCGTTCTTCGTGTGGCCGAAGGCACTCCTCGACGAAACGCTCAACCGCCCGCTGCTCGCCAACACCGTGAAGCACGATCTCTTCGCGGACAACGCGAAGGGCTGGGATGCGTACGTGGAAGAGCGTCGCAAGGAAGTGCCGTGGTTCGGCGAGGCGTTGCCAGAGATTGCGGAGAGCGCGGAGCCGGCGCACGCGGCGAGTACTCCGGCTCCCGTTCCCGCTTCCGCACCCGCTCCTCAGAAGCAGAAGGGCAAGGCCAAGTCCGAGAAGCCATCGCGCTATTCGACATGGCCGTGGCCCGACAAGCCCGCCGACGCGTAACCTTATTGCTTCTTGCCCATGCCGCTTGCGCCCGCATCGAAGCCGATTCCGTTCGGCCGGTCGGGCGCGGCGCCCTTGCCGGATGACGTCTTGCCCGGACGTGTCTTGAGCGCATCGCTCGCGTTCGCGGCCGCAGTCGCAGGCGGCGTGACGTTTTTCTCCTGATACGCGGGCGTGCTGTCGTATTGGAGCTGTTTCGGTTTTTGCGGCGCTTGCTGAGCGCTCGCCACGACGGCCAGCGTGCCGCCGAGCAGAATCCCCGTCATGCGCCCGAGTGTGTCGATCGTGGGTCTCATCTGCTGCCTCCGTTTATCCCTTGTACTTTCCCTTGATCTAGCAAAGTGCGGACCCGCCGCTTGCGGCGTTCGACCGCACGATTGTCTTTGCTCAAGCCTTGTCGCCGTTGGCTGTGCGCGCGTGCTTATGCGTTGAGCCCGGTCAATGGCGCGTGCGCGCCCGCCCGCGAGAATCCCCGTATTTAACGTGGGAAAGATAGAAATGAAGAAAGTCTTCGGGGCAATGGTGATGGCATGCGCGTCCTTGTTCGCGGGCGGGGCGCACGCGGCGGGCGACGCACCGTCGAGCGATTCGATGAGCGGCATTCACGCGGGCGACATTCTGGTGCGCCTGCGCGCGATCAGCATCCAGCCGGATGTGCACGCGGGCGGCGCACTCGGCACGCTCGGTGTCGATGTGAACAACGCGATCGTGCCCGAACTCGATTTCACCTACATGATCCGCGACGAGATCGGCGTCGAACTGATTCTTGCCACATCGCGGCATCAGGTGACGTCGAATATCGGCGGGCTTGGCGGCGTGAACGTGTTGCCGCCGACGCTGCTCCTGCAATATCACTTCAATCACGCGGGCCGTGTGCGTCCGTATGTCGGCGCGGGGGTGAACTACACGGTTTTCTATAACGACAAGCTGAAGGCGGGCGACACGCCGGTGTCGATCAGACACAGCAGCTTCGGCCCCGCGCTGCAGGCGGGCGTCGATGTGCAGGTCGCGAAGAATCTCTTCGTCAATGCGGACCTGAAGAAGATCTGGATGCGCACGAGCGCGTCGGCGGACGGCGCCGATCTCGGCTCGCTCAAGATCGATCCGTGGGTCGTGGGTATCGGCGTCGGCATGAAGTTCTGACGCGCGCGTTTTCCCGGCGAGTGTGCGCCGCCCCGCGTTCCGTCTGGAAATTGGCGGAAGATACCGGTGCTTCTGGCGTGGACGGTTTCGCGGTCGCGGTATCCTTTGCAGCAGGCCCGGCGCAGACTCGCGCCGCTCGCGCATGCGCGAACGGTGCGTGAGCTGCAACGACTAATAAAACCGCATCGGGGAACTGCAAGCCAATGAGACCTTCCACTTACGCGGGAATCGCTCTGCTCGCGGCGTGTGGCGCCGCTGCCGCGCAACAGCCGCTCGCCCTGCCCGGACGCAGCCAGAGCGCGTGGCAGCAATCGGTCGATAACGCCGCCTGCTACGGTTATGCCAATCAGACGACCAAGGTGAACGTCGCGCGCGAGCCACAGACGCCGCCACGCGACGCCCAGCGCGAAACGCGCGTGCTGACGCCGCCGCGTCCGCTCGAACCGCCTTTGCCGGCGGGCGCGTCGGGCGCGCTCGCGGCTTCCGCTGCCGCGCCGGCATCGGGCGCTTCGGCGGCGATCGCGGCATCGAGCTTGCCGCCGGGGAGAGTCTCGGGTGCTTCCGGGCTGCCCGGCGCGTCCGGTCCGATGCCCGGCATGCCTGCGGTGCCCGCATCGATGGCGGCTGGCGCGTCCGGCGCATCGGATGCGATCTACGGCGGCGACATGAAGATGCCGCCGCTGCCGCCGCCCGAACCGCCGATGACGCGCTACTGGCGCGCGTACAGCGAGTGCATGCAGAATCGCGGCTACTTCACGCGATGAACCCTCGCAGCGCCGCATGAATGCCCAGCCGATCCACGAAGGCGGATGCGCATGCGGCGCGGTGCGCGTGCGTGTGCTGGGCGAACCGAAGGAAGTGAATCTGTGCCACTGCATGACGTGCCGGCGCATTCACGGCGCGCCGTTCGGCGTCTATGCGATCTTTCCGCGCGACGCGTTTCAGGTCACGGGCGACACGGTGGCATGGGAAAGTTCGACGACAGGCAAACGCCATCACTGCTCGTCGTGTGGCTCGCCGGTCTATCTGGCGTTCGATGGCGTCGATGAGATCGAAGTGCCGACCGGCATCTTCGACGAGACCGGCCTTTATCCGCCGCAATACGAAATCTGGTGCAAGAGCGCCGAGCCCTGGCACGACGCGCAGGGACGGCCGCGCTTTGCACGCGGCGCGCCCTGATCAAACCATCAGCACTCGACGATCGCCTTCACGACGCCCGCCTTCGGATCGAGCAGCGACGAGAATTGCTCGGGCACATCGCTCAACGTCAGGCGATGCGTGTTGAGCGCATCGGTGGGCACTTCGCCCTTGCGCATCGCCGCGAGCACGGTCTCGAAGTCTTCGGGCGTCGCGTTGCGGCTCGCGAGCAGCGTCGCCTCGCGCTTGTGGAACTCGGGATCGGCGAACGAGATGCGATCCGGCACGATCGACACCAGCACGTACTTCCCGCCGTGCGCGATGAACTCGAAGCCGCGTTCCATCGCGCGCGAATTGCCGGTCGCGTCGAAGACCACATCGAAGAATTCGCCGTTCGTGAGCGCCGATAGCGCTTCCTTGTCGTGCTCGCCGATCTGCACGGTGGCGTCCACTTTCAGCTCGCGCTTGCAGAACGCGAGGCGATCTTCGCGCGTGTCGAGCGCGGTCACGTTCGCGCCGCGCAGACGCGCGAACGTGATGGCCGCCATGCCGATCGGACCCGTGCCGACGACCAGCACGCGCTGACCCGGCT
Organism: Caballeronia sp. S22; assembly: GCF_964261745.1. Taxonomy (NCBI): domain Bacteria; kingdom Pseudomonadati; phylum Pseudomonadota; class Betaproteobacteria; order Burkholderiales; family Burkholderiaceae; genus Caballeronia; species Caballeronia sp. S22. The sequence continues at coordinate 619,220 of NZ_OZ180036.1, forward strand.
TCACGTCCGCGCGGCGCACGGCGTGCGCGCCGATCGCGAGGAATTCGATCATCGCGGCCTGATCGAGCGTGACGCCCTCGGCCTTGTGGACGAATTGCGCGGGCAGATTCAGGTATTCGGTGAACGCGCCGTCGCGATGCACGCCGAGCACCTGGATGTTCACGCAGCAGTTGGTCTTGCCCTGACGGCACGCGATGCACTCGCCGCACGACAGATAAGGCATCACGTAGACGGTGTCGCCGGCCTTCAGGCCGCTCGCCGGGTCCGCTTCCTCGATCACGCCGGACAACTCGTGGCCCATCACACGCGGATACGAGAGATAGGGCTGATTGCCGGTGAAGATGTGCAGGTCGGTGCCGCACACGCCGACGCGCTTCACGCGCAGCAGCACTTCGTTCTCGCCGCGCCGCGGCTTCTCGCGCTGTTCGGCTTTCAGGGTTCCGGGCGTTTCGCAGATGACGGTCAGCATGCTTTTGTCTCGTGGTGTCTTTGGAGTGGGCGTCCGACAATCTAACGATGCCCGTCGATTTGGTCAAGCCAATTTCGTTATCTAAAAAGTGGTAAGGCCAGAATCGCGGCCAGCGGCGTGTGCGGTTTCGCCTTATATTTCCACCAGAGCGAATCCCGCAAAACACGCAAAAAGGACGGCACGTGCAGCAGCTTCATGAATTCGTCGAGCGGCATCCGCGGCTTTTCGTGCTGTCGGGAGCGGGCATCAGTACTGAGTCGGGCATTCCCTGTTATCGCGACCGCGAAGGCCAGCGCACGGGCCGCGCGCCGATATTGCTGAAAGATTTTCTCGGCTCCGATTACGCGCGGCGCCGCTATTGGGCGCGCAGTCTCATCGGCTGGCCGGTCGTGCATAACGCGCAGCCGAACGCCGCGCATCACGCGCTGCGGGCGCTTGATGCGCGCTCGCGGGTGCATCGGCTCGTCACGCAAAATGTCGATGGGCTGCACATTCGTGCGGGCAATCCCGATGTGATCGAGTTGCACGGCAATATCGGGCGGGTGCGCTGCATCGAATGCGGCGAGCGGCATACGCGCGCGGCGGTTCAGCGCATGCTCGAAGCGGCGAATCCGGATTTCGTCGGCCACACGGCGCCTGCGGTGCCGGACGGCGACGCGCATATCGAGGATCTCGACTTCGCATCGTTCGATGTACCCGGCTGCACACGCTGCGGCGGCGTGCTCAAGCCCGACGTGGTGTTCTTCGGCGAGAGCGTGCCGCGCGCGCTTGTCGACGATGCGGCGCGCTCGCTCGAAGCCGCCGACGCGATGCTCGTCGTCGGCTCGTCGCTGATGGTGTACTCGGGCTATCGCTTTTGCGAGTGGGCCGCGAAGAGCGGCAAGCCGATCGCCGCGATCAACATCGGCAAGACGCGCGCCGATGCGCTTCTCGCGCTCAAAGTCGAAGCGCCGTGCTCGGAGGCGCTCGAACGATTGATCGAGCGCCTCGATGCGCGGCCGGTGGCGGGCTAGCGGTTACTTCGATTCGCGCGAAAGCGCTTCGATGCCTTCGAGCAGGCGCTCGGCGTCCGACATGCGCGAGAACAGGGCGGGCGTCACGCGCACGACTTCGCCCGCGTCGGGACCGGGGCGCGTCACCGTGAACACGCCGAAGCGCTCGCGCAGCGCGGCGACGATCGCATCGCAGCCTGCTTTCGTCGCGCGTCCGTGCAGCCGGAAGGCAGTGATGCCGGCAGTCATCGACGGATCATCCGGCGTCATGATCTGCACGCCGGGCAGCGCGCGCGCGGGTTTCGCCCAGGCATCGCGCAAGGCACGCAAGCGCGCTTCCTTCGCCTTCGAGCCGATCGCCCGATGCACATCCAGCGCCGCGGGCAGCGTGAACCACGCGGCGAAGTTCGGCGAGCCGGTGTGCACGCGCGCGCGGATATCGTCGGCGGGCCAGGTGCGGTCGCCGAAATACGGATCGATCGATGCGACGTGTCCCTTACGGATATAGATCGCGCCGCAGCCGAGCGGCGCGCCGATCCACTTGTGCAGATTCAGCGCGGCGAACGGTGCGTTCAGGTCGGGCACGTCGAAATCGAGCTGCCCCCACGAATGCGCCGCATCGACGATCGCGTCCGCGCCCGCTTCCTTCGCCATCGCCGATATGTCCGCGACCGGCAGCACGAGACCCGTCGCGAAGCACACATGCGAGAGCAGCACGAGCCGCGTGCGCGGGTGCGCGCTCAAGGCCTTCGCGTAGGTTTCGAGAACGGCTTCGCGCGTGGCCGGCTCGGGCATCGTGATGCGCACGGGCGTGACGCCGCGCCGCTCGCGCAGCCATTCCATCGCGTCCTTGCCGCAGGGGTAGTCGAGATCGCTGTAGAGCACGGTGTCGCCGGGCGCCAGGCGGTTGTAGCCGCTGATGAGCGCGAGCAGCGCTTCGGTCGCATTGCGTGTCAGCTCGATTTCCTCGACCGCACAGCCCATTTCCTTCGCGACGCGCTCGCGCAAGCCCTGATACAGCGTCATCAGATGCGGACGGATCAGCAGCGTTGTCTCGTAGTTCACGCGCTCGGTCCAGTGATGGAACATCGCCTTGACCGGCTCGGTCATCGCACCCCAGAAGCCGTTCTCCAGATTGATCAGCGCATCCGATTGGCGCCACAGTCCGCGCACCGCGTTCCAGTAATTTTCGTCGGTGGCGAGGCCGGCTGCCGGCGTGGATGGGAGCGCAGCGAGCGCGGCTTCGAATTCGGGTGTGCGGTAGTCGAGGATGTCGGGCATCGTTCTGAATGTTCCGTGAAGAAAAGGCAATATTTACTCAAGATGACGTGATGCATCGTAACGGAATTACCGGTTTAACTTGGACAAAGTGCAGACTATTTGCATCTTTTGCCCTTCAGAGCAATTTTGGCGGGCCGTAATCAGCAGGAAGAGCGTTGAAATGACGCCGTATGTCCCCTTGAACGGACCCTGAGAGAACCCAAAACATGAACCTCAAGAACATCACGATCAAAAATAAGTTGGTCGCTGGATTCGGTATTCTGGCTGTACTGGTCGTGCTTGTGGCGGGCATGTCACTGCGCGCGCTGTCCGTCGCGACGGACGGCTTCGCGCACTATGTGAACGGTATCAACGCGCGAGCCGATGTGGCCAGTCAGATCCGCACGGCGGTCGACCGCCGCGCGATCGCCGCGCGCAATCTCGTGCTCGTCACGAAGCAGTCCGACCTCGATCTCGAGAAAGCCGATGTCCTGCGCGCGCACGACGACGTGCAGGCGCGTCTGAAGCAACTCAACGACATGATCGCCGCCGCGACCGATACCAGCGAGAAGGCGAAGAGCCTCGTCGCCGAGATGGGACGTGTGGAGGGCTTATACGGGCCGGTCGCGACGAATATCGTCGGACTCGCGCTCGCGGGCAAGCGTGACGAGGCAATCCAGAAGATGGACGACGAATGCCGCCCGTTGCTCGCGCAACTGGTGAAGGCCACCGACGATTACGCGACCTACACCGCCTCGCGCCGCGAGGAAATCGTGCGCGCAGACGCAGCCAGCTACGAGATGCAGCGCAACGTGCTGATCGCGCTGTGCACGGCGGCGGCGCTCTTCGCGGTCGCTGCGGGCATGGCGATCACGCGCTCGATCACGACGCCGATCGGCGAGGCGGTCGGCATCGCGCAGACGGTGGCGCGCGGCGATCTGACGAGCCATATCGTCGCCGAAACGAAGGACGAAACCGGCGACCTGCTGCGTGCGCTCGCAACGATGAACGCGCGTCTCACCGAAACCGTGGGCCGCGTGCGCGAAAGCAGCGGCGCGGTCGGCGGCGCGGCGAAGGAGCTCGCCACCGGCAACACCGATCTGAGCCAGCGCACCGAAGAACAGGCCGCGTCCTTGCAGGAAACGGCGGCGAGCATGGAAGAACTCACGTCCACCGTGCGTCAGAACGCCGAGAACGCGCAGCAGGCGAGTTCGCTCGCGTCGAACGCATCGGATATCGCGAAGAAGGGCAGCGATGTCGTCGGCCGCGTGGTCGAGACGATGAACGGCATCAGCGACAGCTCGGGCAAGATCGCGGAGATCACGGGGATCATCGAAGGCATCGCGTTCCAGACCAATATTCTCGCGCTCAACGCGGCCGTGGAAGCGGCGCGGGCGGGCGAGCAGGGCCGCGGCTTCGCGGTCGTCGCGAGCGAAGTGCGCAGCCTGGCTCAGCGCTCGTCGACGGCGGCCAAGGAGATCAAGGAACTGATCACGGATTCCACCGCCAAGGTGCGCGACGGCTCCATGCTGGCAGGCGAAGCGGGCACGACGATGGCCGAAGTGACGCAGGCCGTCGCGCGCGTGACGGACATCATGCAGGAGATCGCGGCGGCGTCGGCGGAGCAGGGACGCGGCATCGAGCAGGTGAATCAGGCCATCACGCAGATGGACGAAGTCACGCAGCAGAACGCGGCGCTCGTTGAGGAAGCGGCGGCGGCTGCATCGTCGCTGGAAGAGCAGGGACGCAGGCTCAACGAGGCTGTGGCGTTCTTCACGGTAGAAGCGCAAACGCCGACGTTCATGCGGGCCGCGCCGAGCGTCACGCGTGCGCCGGTCGCGAAGAAGCCCGCGCCTCGCGTGGCTCAGGTGGCAGCCGCGAAGCCCGTAAGCGCCGACGGCTGGAGCGCCTTCTGACGCCGGCTCAGGCGTTCACATCGACGATCACGCGCCCCTTCACTTCGCCGCGCAGCAGGCGCGCGGCGACGTCGGGCGCGTCGGCCAGAGGAATGGCGGTCGCGACGCTTTCGATGGTCGCGACCGGCACTTCATCGGCGATCGCCTTCCATGCCGCGATGCGCCGCTCGCGCGGCACATAGACGCTGTCCACGCCCAGCAGAGCGACGCCGCGCAGGATGAACGGCGCGACCGACGCGGGCAGATCCATGCCTTGCGCGAGCCCGCACGCCGCGACCGCGCCGCCGTAGCGCAAGCTCGCGCAGACGTTCGCGAGCGTATGACTGCCGACGCAATCGACGGCCGCCGCCCAGCGTTCCTTCTGCAACGGCTTGCCGGGCTCCGAAAGCGTCGCGCGTTCGACGATATCCGCCGCGCCCAGCTCGCGCAGCCGCTCGGCTTCCTCGGGACGGCCCGTCGACGCGATCACGCGAAAGCCGCGCTTAGCCAGAATCGCGATGGCAAAGCTGCCGACGCCGCCGTTCGCGCCGGTCACGAGCACGTCGCCGTCTTTCGGGCCGACGCCGTGCTTTTCCAGTGCCTGCGCGCACAACATCGCGGTATAGCCGGCGGTGCCGATGGCCATCGCCTGGCGCGTCGTGATGTTCGCGGGCAGCGCAATCAGATGATCGCCCGGCACGCGGGCTTTCTGCGCGAGCCCGCCCCAGTGCGTTTCGCCCGCGCCCCAGCCGTTCATCACGACCTTGTCGCCGGGTTGGTAGTCCGGATGCGAACTCGTTTCGACGACACCCGCGAAGTCGATGCCCGGCACCATCGGCCAGGTGCGCACGACCGGCACTCGGCCGGTGATCGCGAGACCGTCCTTGTAGTTGAGCGTGGAGAACTCGACGCGCACGAGCACGTCGCCGCCATCGACGGACGAAGCCAGGCGCGATTCGTCGATCGACTGAATGGACGCGACCGTGCGGTCGTCCTGTTTGTCGAGCATGAGGGCTTTGAACATCGGCGGTTTCCGGTTGAGGTCAGGCAAAAGAGGCGGCGCGCGGCCGCCTCCGGTCAAGCTTAATGATGCTCGAATTCCGCGCGCGGCTTCGGCGTCGGCTTCACCTTGTTGTACTGGAACTCGGGCAGCGCCTTGATCGCGTCCTTGGTTGCGCCCGCGAGCACGAACTGGCCGTTTTTCACGTCGAGTTGCTCGATGGGAATCGCGACATCGTGGCGCGCCACGCCGAGGAACTTGTTCGCCGCGATGATCGCGAACGAAACGGACTTGTCCGGCGCGACGATGATGTCATTGATCACGCCGACGCGTTGCCCCTGATCGTTCACGACGGGCTTGTTGAGGATGGATTTTTTGACGCTCCAGCCATCGATGATGGCCGTCGATACCTCGACCGATACGCCGAGCGGTTGAGCGCCCGCGACCTGGGCAAACGATGCCGTGGAAGTCAGGCCGAGTGCCGACGATGCAACGAGCAGTGCCACGAGTTTCGATTTCATTGGTTCGATTCCTCAAAGGATTGGGCAAACCGGTTCAATGGAAATGCGCGATTCAAGCTTCCAGCGCGGTAGAAGTTTGAACGTTAATCGTGGTTTCTGCAGGAACGGTGCCGGGTTGCGCCGCGCGCACTGCATTAGTGCGAACGTGCGGCGCATGGCGTTAGCGGATTCAGTGCGTCAGACGCGTGAGCGCGTCGGCTTTGTGCACCGCGCGTTTGCCGCTCTTGTCGCTTTCGACTTCGAAGTGCGGATCGTCGCGCGACGCGTTGACGGTATGACCGTCGAGCGTCGTGCGTTCGGTGACGATGCGCACGATATGCCCGGTCGTCTCGCCTTGCGGCGTGTTCCAGCGGACGTGATCGTGCAGCTTGAAGGACCTGCTCATGGCGCGCGCCTCCTGAAGAATGTGGACGTTTCAGGAGACGCAACCGCCATGCCCGTCATTGAAGACGCGAAAGCGTGGCTTCGTCGGCGCGGCCTTCGAAATAGCGGCGCAGTGCTTCGTTGAAGACTTCGGCGTCGTCGGCCGTGCGCGCGAAAAGGGTCATCGACGAATGAAATTTCATGTCGTCCGGATAGCCGAAGATGTCGCTGACGCTGCGCCCCTGCACGCCATTGACGATGCGCGTCAGTTCGACGAGCCGCGTGCCCAGCACCGGATGCGCGAGATACGCCCGGGCTTCGTCGCGCGATGAAATCGCATAGTGCTGCGCCATCGCGCTGTGCCCGAGGCCGGCGATCTGCGGGAACACGAACCACATCCAGTGCGTGCGCTTGCGGCCGGCGGAAAGCTCCGCGCGCACGTCGTCGATGACGCTTTCCTGTGCGTCGACGAAACGCTGAAGATCGTAGGGATCGCTCATGGTTTCCTCCTTAAGCGACGGCGTCGGCGATGCGCTGTCTCATCGCCGCGTCGGGATAGATGCCGATGCCCGCGCGCGCGTTGTCGATCATGTATTCGGGCCGTCCCGTGCCGGGAATCACGCAGGTCACGGCGGCGTTGCCCAGCACGAATTTGAGCAGGAGCTGTGCCCACGACGCGCAGCCGAGTTCCTGTGCGAAGGCGGGCAAGGGCCGGTTGCGCAGGCTCGCGAGCAGCGACCCGCCGCCGAACGGCTGATTGACGATCACCGCGACGCCGCGCTCGGCGGCGAGCGGCAGGAGGCGCGCTTCGGCGTCGCGGTCGTTGGCGGCGTAGTTGATCTGCACGAAATCGATGCGCTCCGTACGCAGCACCGCTTCGACCTGCGGGAACGCGCCGGACGTGTAGTGCGTGACGCCGATATAGCGGATCTTGCCGGCGGCTTTCCAGTCGCGCAGCGTGGCGAGATGCGTGCGCCAGTCGAGCAGGTTGTGAATCTGCATGAGGTCGATGCGATCGGTCTGCCACAGTCGCATCGACTGCTCCATCTGCGCGATGCCGGCCTCGCGTCCGTCGGTCCAGACCTTGGTGGCGATGAACGCCTTGTCGCGCGTGTGCGATTGCGCGAGCAGCGCGCCCGCGACGGCTTCGGAGGAACCGTACATCGGCGATGAATCGATCACCGAGCCGCCTGCCGCGAAAAGCACGCGCAGAACTTCGGCGAGTTCGCGACGGCGGGCTGCGTCATCGCCGACGTCGAAGGTGCGCCAGGTGCCGCAGCCGACGATGGGCAAAGGCTCGCCGGTCGAGGGGATGGGACGCTTGTGCATGAGTTGGGCGGGCGGTTCGGCGGCTTGGGCTGTCTGCGCTGCGCGGGCGACGAGCGCGGCGGCGGTGAAGTGGAGAAAGTCGCGGCGGGTGGTCATGGGCGGCGCGCGCGGGTCGCGCGATTCGGCGGGTGAAAGGGCATTGTCGCGAGTTTCTGGCCGACGGTGGTCCGTTCGATTTTTTCGCTTCCGGAAACGCACGATGACGCAACTTCGTTTCCATCCCGGAGCCGCTGCGCCTACCTTGAAGTTACGCATTTTTGCGGTTCGGACGCTACGAAGAATTAGCATAACCGGCCGTCACCGGCGATCTCAGCTCAACATCATGACCCATCCCAACGACCTGCAACACATGGAGCCGCTGGAACTGATCCGCGGGCTTCGGCTAGCCGGCCGCGCCAGAGAGGCGCAAGCCCTCGCGGCGAAGTTGTCGGCGTCTGACGATCCCGGCTGCCATATCGGCCAGCTCGGTATCGACCTGAGCTTCGCTGGGCTGCACGCCGAAGCCGAAAAGCATCTGGAACGCGCTTTGGCCGACGAGTCGCTGTCTCAGCGCGATCGCTACATCATGAGCGAAGAGCTCGCGATCGTGCAATTCATCCTCGGCAAGTTTCACCTGGCGAACGAGCGACACCGCATGATTCGCGGCCGGGCGTACGCGGAAGCCTTCCATAGCCTCATTCTGGGAGATCATCCCGTGTGGCAGGCCACACCGCCGGAGAAGCTCCTCGGCATGGACGAACCCGTCGCGGGCATGCAAATTTACGTCCACTACGAGGGCGGCTTTGGGGACTTCGTACAGTTCTCGCGCTACGTCGATCTGCTGCTTCGCGACGGTGCGCGGGAAGTCGTCGTGGAGTATTTCCCGGGATGGAACGAGATTTTCCGGCATAGCGACGTGGTGCCGCTGTTGTTGGCGACGGAGGAGCAGCGCGCGATCGGACTCGAGCGCTGCGATCGCTTTACCTTCGGCTTCAGTCTCTACGCGCGCTATCAGCGCTCGCCGTATTTTCCGGCGGAGAATCCGGGGGCGCGCATCGCCATCGATCCGGCCACGGTGTTGTCCGACGAGGCAAGCGCGCTGCTGAGCGCCGACACGAAGCGCCCGAAAATCGGTCTGATATGGAAAAGCGCGAGCGGCGTGCGTCAGGAGCCGTATCGATCGATTCCGCTCAGCCGCCTCGAATCGGTGCTGTCGAACCGCGCCTGCCGTTTCTACTCGCTGCAGGTGGGCGAGATCAGCGGCGAAGAACGCGCCGTCATGCACCGTTACGACGTGACCGACATGGCGCCGCATCTCTCGACCTTCGGCGACACCGCCCGCGTGCTCGAAAAGCTCGATCTGCTCATCACCATCGATACGGGCTCGGGGCATCTCGCCGGTGCGCTGAATCGCCCGGTGTGGGTGCTGCTGTCCCAGACCTGCGATGCGCGCTGGCTCGACTGTCAGCGGTTCACGCCGTGGTATCCGTCGATGCGTCTTTATCGACAGACCGAACTCGGCAACTGGACCGGGCCGCTCGCCGACATGCACGCCGACCTCAGTGCTTTCTCAACGCAGGCGTCCGCGGGCTCCCCCTGAGCGGCTCCCTCCGATGTTCGTCATCCGAAGTGCGCGGGGCGAACTGTGACGCTCGCGAGTTCGGCGATACGTCTGCTCGCGATATCGAACCATCGATCGATGTATTCGGACAAGAGCGCACGATTCTCGCCGTAAATGGATTCGCGCATGGGCCGCATTCGCTCCAGCGTCTCGACGGCGCGTCGAAGCGAGTCGACGTCGGTGAGATGATTCGTGCCCCAGTATTGCGTTTCGAGCAATGGGGCTAGATTCATCGCTTCGCGTCGCGAGAGTTGCGGGAAGAACGACCGTACCACCAAGTCGCGATTTGCTCGGCCTGAGGCGAGAACGGACTCGACGTCATGGCTGATGTTAGTCGCGTGCCACCGGTACACGGCAAGCACACGATCGAGATTTGCAAAGCCCGCTCCGGCCAGCATCGCGTCGATCCAGAAACGATGATCGCGACCGGAAGGCAATGACGCATTCCACCAGATGTTTCGCTCGAGAAACCAGGCCCGACGCCACATGGTTGTGGACGTGATGAAATGGTAGCCGCCGTCGAGCAATGCGCTTTTGATGTCTGCGTCCGAGCGTGCTGTCCATTTCAACGGTGCCCTGATTCCGGTCGACTCATCCAACGTGTCCACCTGTGCGCCGGTGACGGTCACCCAAGAATTGTTATCGAGCACATCGACTTGATAGAGCAGTCTGTCGGGCAGGGCAATATCGTCGGCGTCGAGTCGCGCGATGTACTCTCCGCGTGCAGCAGTAATCGCGATATTGGTCGCGATGGACTCTCCTGAATTTGAGTTCAGGGTAATGACGCGAACGCGGGAATCTCTTTCGTAGCGATTCAGGACGCGCACCGTATTATCGGTCGAACCGTCGGATACTATGATTACTTCGAAGTCTTGAAAAGTCTGTGCGAGGACCGAATTGACGGCTTGCTCAATGAACGCACCGGCGTTGTAGGCGGGGATAACTACTGAAACTCGGGGTGAGGTCACTGCTGAGAACCTGTTATTGAGTTATTTCATCGAGCATACTTAGGCATGCTTAATTGATTTGCGTGTTAAAAAGTATTAAAAATGATAAATTTTAATAAAACTAATTAAACGATCGAAATCGAAAAAGAATCGGGGATCTTAGCAGATGGCAATTCAAGCCCGAGTTATGACAGATATTCACGTTTATCCGGCGATGGATTGAAGGTGCGTCTCCATCGCCGGACTGAGCTGCGACACTGGGCGCAGCCGTTTTCCGTTCCGCACGCCGACCTCAGTGCTTCCGTAGCACCGCCGTCCGCCGAAAACCCCTGAATCGCTCGCGCCGATGCTCCTCGTCGAAGTGCGCGCGCGCGGGCTTGACGAGATCGCTGCGCGACACGATGCCGACGAGCCGCAGCGACTGCTTGTCCGCGACCACCGGCAGGCGTTCCAGTTCGTTCACGGCGAGGCGCGTCGCGGCAAGCCGGCACGGTTCTCCCGGCAGCGCGAAGACCGGCGCAGCGGGCTGAAGCCGCTGCAATGCCTCACCGATGCTCATACCCGTCTGCGCTTCGTTCAACGTTCCGAGCGCCCCTCGATCCAGCATCCCGACGAGCACGCCGTCACGCACGACCGGATACGCGCGATGCACCTGATGCGGCCCGAAGTGCCGCGCGAGCACGTCGGTGAGAGGCGCGGCGGCGTCGATCGTCAGCACGTCGCGCGTCATGACTTCATCGACGTGATGGCGCTCCAGCGGATCCACGCCGTATTCGCGATAGATGTGATAGCCGCGCCGCGCGATCTTCTCGGTCATGATCGAGCGTTTCATCACGACGGTCGCGAAGCCGTGCGCAACGAGCGTCGCGGCGAGCAGCGGCAGGAGCGCGTTCGCATCGTGCGTGAGGCCGAACGCGAAGACGATCGCGGTGAGCGGCGCGCCCAGCGTCGCGCCGAGCGTCGCGGCCATGCACACGAGCGGCCAGAGCGCGGCGTCGTGGCCGGGGAGGATCGCGCCGAGCGCGGTGCCCAGGCCCGCGCCGAGCATCAGGAGCGGCGCGAGCACGCCGCCCGATGTGCCCGAGGCAAGCGCGACGACCCAGATGATCGCCTTCACGGCGAGAATCGACAGCGCCACGCGAATCGCGATGTGCTGATGCAGCAGGTCGCCGATCACGTCATAGCCGACGCCGAGCGCGCGCGGCTCGATATATCCGCCGATGCCGACGAACACCGCGCCGATCGCGGGCCACCACATCCAGTGGATCGGCAATTTGCCGAACACGTCCTCCAGCTTGTAGAGCGCCGCCGACAACCCCGACGCCAGCGCGCCCGACAGCAGGCCGGCCACGAGGCACGAAAGCAGCGAAATCATCTGCGGCGGCTGCGTTTCGAGCGGAAAGAGCGCGCCCGTGCCGAACACCGACGCGCGCGCGAAGCCCGCGACGGCGCACGCGAGCGCGACCGGCAGAAAACTGCGCGGCCGCCATTCGAAGAGCAGCAGTTCGACCGCGAGCAGCACCGCCGCGACCGGCGTGCCGAACACGGCGGTCATGCCCGCCGCCGCGCCCGCGACGAGCAGCGTCTTGCGCTCGGCGGCCGTCACGTCGATGCATTGCGCGATCAGCGAGCCGAGCGCGCCGCCCGTCATGATGATCGGGCCTTCGGCGCCGAACGGCCCGCCGCTGCCGATCACGATGCCCGACGACAGCGGCTTCAGAATCGCCACTTTCGGCGACATGCGGCTCTTGCCGAAGAGAATCGCCTCGATGGCCTCGGGGATGCCGTGGCCGCGAATTTTCTCCGAGCCGAAGCGCGCCATCATCCCGACGATCAATCCGCCGATCACCGGAATCACGATCACCCAGGGTCCGAGCGTGTTGAGCGCGGGAGAACGGTCCTCGATCGAGAACGTGCCGAAGAAAAACAGGTTCGTGAAGAGATGGATGAGCCCGAGAAGCACGACCGCCGCGAGCGTGGCGACACCGCCGATGATCGCGGCGAGCCCGCAGATCCTGAGCAGCCGGTCGTTGACCGAAAAGTCGCGCTTGTGATGGTCCATGATCAGTGCTCCAGGAAATTCAGAGATCGATGCTCGGCACGCGGAACGCGCCTTCGAGCGACTTCAGCTCCGCGCGATGCAGCGCGGCGAGCCGTTCGAGCACGTCTTCGCCGCGCGCTTCGAGATGCACCCGGACCTGGCGGCGATCCTCGTCGCTCGGCGCACGGCGCACGAGCCCGGCTGCCTCGCAGCGCGTGACGAGCGCCACGACGCCGTGATGATGCGATTGCAGCCGCTCCGCGAGTTCGCCGACCGTCGCCCAGTCGCGGCCCGGATAGCCCTTGATGTGCAGAAGCAGCAGATACTGCAGCGGCGTGATGCCTTCGCTCTGTGCGGCTTGTTCGGAGAAGCGTTCGAAGCGGCGCATCTGATAGCGGAATTCGGATAACTGTTCGAAGTCCGGCTTGTCGAGCGTGCGAGGGGTTTTCATCGGATTCCAGTCAGCGCGAGGGGGTTCAGGCGCTCTTGCGCTCGCCCAAGAAAGATTGCCGATAGAGCCCGGAGATCAGGTCGGTTTCCGTGATCATTCCGGCTAGCTCATCGTGCGTACCGACCACCGGAATGTGGTGGTGCCCGAAGTGCGCGAACATCGGCACCAGTTCGGCGATCGCGGTGCCGGTCTTCACGGTGCGCACGTCCGTCGTCATCAGCGAGGCGACGAGCGGCGGCGTCGTCGACGGGCCGCGCATGAGCCGCTCGATCGCGCGCTTCATGCCCTCGACGATGCCGCCGCGGCCCACCGGCGCCAGGTCCGCGCGCGTGACGATGCCGCACACGCGGCGCGTTGCGTCGATCACCGGCAGCGCCTTCACCTGATGCCGGTCGATGAGCGCGAGCGCCGCCTGCGCGCTCGTATCGGGCGTCACCGACACGATCGCGCGCGACATGATGTCCGCGCAGGTGAATTCCGTGAAACGGCGCGCGTAGGCCTGCAACTGCGTCTCGCGCAGGAGCGCTTCGAGATCGTCCGGATCGACGTCGAGCATTTCGCTGCGCCGCGACAGCACGGCTTCGAGATCGGCGCGCGTGAACGAGGCGGCGTCGGGCGGCGCGTTCGCGGGTTTCGGCGCGGCGTGGCCGTGCGGATAGCGATGGCCCGTCAGCGCATGAAACACGATCGCCGACGAAAGCAGCGCCGCCGACTGGATCGCCACCGGCGCGAACACGAAGCCGAAGCCGAGCGCATGAATCGACGGTCCGCCGAGCACGGCGGTCAGCGCGACCGCGCCCGAAGGCGGATGCACGCAGCGCAGCGCGAACATCGCGCAGATGGCGAGACAGACGGCGAGCGCGGCGGCATCGACGGGATCGTGGATGAGCATCGCGCAGGCGACGCCGACCGTCGCCGACACGAGGTTGCCGCCGATGATCGACCACGGCTGCGCGAGCGGACTCGCGGGAACGGCGAAGAGCAGCACGGCGGAGGCGCCCATCGGCGCGATGAGAAACGGAATGGCCGCTGCGTCGCCGACGAGGAGATGCGCGAGGCCGCCCGTCAGCGCGATGCCGATCAGCGCGCCCAGACCGCCGCGCAGCCGCTCGGTCCAGCGCAGCGTGACAGGAGCGGGGAGAAAGCCTTGCAGCCAGCGAAGCAATACGTTACGCGACACTTTTTCAGCGTTCCGGAAGAGTCAGTGGAGGGTCACACTGGCCGGCCGGATCGGTGGCGCGAGTGCAAGCGTGCGACGATCCGAAAATTATATCCCAACATGATACAAATTGTCGCATGTCGCGATTCGTCGCGGGAAACGGGCGTGCGCGTCCTCCTGTACGATAAGTTTTCTCCCTGCGGCGCGGGCTCTCACATGTTTCGTCGCTTCATTCCCGATCTGGCGTGCGTCATCGTTGGCATGTGCGCGTGGTCGTGCGCCCTTGCCGCGACGGACGACGATCCTTCGACCGTCGTCAGCGATGTTCACGAGTTCGTCGTCGCCGCCGATGGCTCGCTGACCGAAGACGATGATGCCGTGCTGCGCGCGAACACGTCGGCGGGCGTCGACGAGATCGCGCAGCGCTACGTCTGGTACGACAAGAGCGTGTCGAAGGTGGATATCGTCGAGGCCTATTCGGTCGATGCGAACGGTGCGCGCCACGACGTCACGCCCGATCAGATTCGCGACATCCAGGAACCGCGCTCGGCGGGCGCGCCGACGTTTCAGGACGCGAAACTGCGCGCCGTGATCTTCCCGGCGGTGGGCATCGGCTCGACGGTGCATCTGCGTTCTCGCAAGAGCCAGGCGGCGGCGGTGATTCCGGGGCAGTTCAACTATTACGTCGATCCGGGGCCGAGGCCCGTGCTCCAGCAGCGGCTCGTCTTCGATCTGCCGGCGGACAAGCCGCTTTATGCCGACGCGCGCGGTTACGTCGCCGAGCCGCCCGTCACGGAAAACGGCCGCACGCGTTATGCGTTCGTCTACCGGCGCGATCGTATCGCGCGCATCGAAAGCGGCTCGGTGGGCTATGCGCAGTACGGTGATCGCCTGATGGTCACGACCTTTCCCGATTACGCGAGCTTCGCGAGGAGCTATCGCGAAGCGGCCGCCGATCCGGGCGCGAGCGATCCCGCCATCCGCGCGCTCGCGCAATCGCTCACGAGCCACGACGCCGACGACCGCGCCAAAGCCAAAACACTCTACGACTGGGTGCGCCACTCGATCCGCTATGTCGCGATGTTCATCGGCCAGAGTCCCGCCGTGCCGCATCGCGTGACCGACGTGCTCGCGAACCGCTACGGCGATTGCAAGGATCACGTCGCGCTCTACGGCGCGCTGCTCGATGCCGTCGGTATTCGCAACGAGCCCGCGCTGATCGGCCTCGGCTCGGTCTATACGCTGCCGTCGGTGCCGGGATACGGATCGGGCGCGATCAATCACATCGTCACGTGGCTGCCCGATCTGAACCTGTATGCGGACAGCACGGCGTCGAGCGTCGAGTTCGGCTTTCTGCCGCTGGCCGACATGGATCGTCCCGCGCTGCTCGTGAACACCGGCGCGCTCGCCCGCACGCCCGCGACCCAGCCGCTCGCGCGCACGGCGCGTCTGCAGATCGAGGTCGCGCCGCAAGGCGAGGCGAGCTTCGCCTACTGGGTGGAGGATGCGGGATGGAGCGCGGAGATCGAACGGATGAACCTGCGGCTCGCGAATGCGCAGCGGCGCGATCAGATCGCGGCGGACCGGTTACGCTTCACGAATTTGCGCGGCGCGGGCGCGCTGACGACGAGCGATGTCGATGCAAGCGGCGGCCCGTTCGCGACGACGCTGCGCGGCACGCTCGACGATGTCGTCTGGCCGACCGGCACGACGGCGCTGCCCGCGCTTTCGAGCCTCTCGGGCGGCATCGCGACGGCGACGCGCAACTGGCTCGCCGAGCGCACGCGCACGCAGCCGTATCTGTGCATCGGCGGGACGTTCGACGAGGTCTCGCAGATCTCGCTGCCGAAGACGATGCGCGTAGCCGAGGTGCCCGTCGATCAGGATCTGACGAGCGATTTCTTTCGCTACCGCTCGCGCTATCTCTTCGATCCGTCGACCAATGTCGTGCAGATTTCGCGCACGCTGGAAGCGCGCTTCGGCAGGCAGGTCTGCACGCCCGACGATTTCCGCGCGGCGCTGCCCGCGCTCAAGACGATCGAGCGGGATGCGCAGGCGCAGATCATCGTGAAGGCCGCGGGCCGATGAAGCTCACTCCATGTCCCGCGCGACGCGAAAGCCGTTCTGCGACTGGCGCACGCTCGAACTGTATTTGAAGCGCGTCGCCGACTGCATGTAGGACGCGCCTTCGCGCCACGAGCCGCCGCGAATTACGCGCACGGAGCACGAGGGATCGTCCCATGCGCGGCCATCGACGGGCGCGCTCTTGTACGAGCTATGCCAGCAGTCGGCGACCCATTCCCAGACGCTGCCGTTCATGTCGTACAGGCCATAGGGATTCGCCGCGAACGATCCGACGGGCGTCGGCGCGTCGGGCTTGTACGGATCGCCGCAATCCTTGCAGTCGGCCGTGCCTTTCTTCATCTGATCGCCCCACCAGTAGGTGGACTGCGTGCCGCCGCGCGCGGCGTATTCCCACTCCGCTTCCGTCGGCAGACGATACGCCTTGCCGCCCACCTTGCTCAGCCATTTGACGTAGACCTGCGCGTCGTCCCAGCTCACGTTGCGCATCGGCGCATTGCCGGGCGGCGTGGCCGTTTCGCCTTCCGCCGCGACGCGCGTGCACGCGCCCGCATCGACGCAGGCGTTCCATTGCTCGACCGTGACTTCGTATTTGCCGATGGCGAACGCACGCCCGATCGATACCCGATGCGGCGGCTTCTCGGCGGGATCGTCGTTGTTGCTGCCCATCGTGAAGCTGCCTGATGAGAGCGGAATCAGGACAGGGCACGTCGGGCAATCCTTGATCTCGCCGCCGCTTGCCGTTTTCGCCGCGGGTTTGGTGGTGATGGCGGCGGGCGGCGCGGTCACCGCGGCGGCGGCGGGTGCGGCCGGCACGCTCGGGCGCGGCTTTTCCGGCGCGGTAGTGGTTGCGGCGGCCGGCGCGGACGGCGGCGGCTTGGGCGCCGGTGCGGCAGGCGTCGCGGTCGCAGCCGGCGGCGCGGCCGGTGCCGATGCCGCCGGTTTCGCATTGCCCGCCGCGTGCAGACGATCGATGCGCGCCTTCGCGAGCGCGGCGAAACGGCCATTCGGATACGCCTTCAGATACGCCTCGTAATCGCTCGGATAGGTGCTGTCTTTGATCGATTCCCAGAACGTCAGTTCGTACTGCTCGTTGCTGTCCTTCGGAAGGATGCCGCGCGTGCGCACGGCGCTGGCGGAATCGGCAGGATGGATGGCGTTCGCGTCCGCGACGCGCATGTTCGTCGATGCATCGGCGATCGCAAAGCCCGCATCGAGCGTCGATGCGATCCACGGCCGCTGCGCGCCGCGCGATGTCCGCGCGACATCGAAGGCCGCCACCGCGAAAGTCGATGGCGTCACCGATGCATCTGCGCCCAGCGCGCGCAGCAGCGCCGCGGTATATCGCCCGTTGCGTTCGCCTTCCGCGGCGGCATCTCCAGGCGCGGCCGCATACGCGACGAGCGTGCGCGGCGGCAGCGTCCACGTCCGCGCGTTCGTTTTTTCGAAGGGATCGGTGAGGCACATGTCGAGCACGACGATGTTCGCCGCGTCCGGCCGCGCGCGCGTCATGCGTTCGACGATGTCTTTTGCGGAGAGCGTGTCGCGCACGAGCGTCGCGGGCCGCTGCTCGCGGGCGTCGAGCGGCACGAGCAACGCATCGCCGCCCGCCTGCAATCCGTGGCCGGCGAAATAGACGAGCGCCGTATCGTTCGGGCCGAGCCTCGTGGCGAATGCATCGAGAGCCTGCCGCATCGCGGCTTCATCGAGATTCGTGCGCTGCGTCACGTCGAAGCCGAGTGCGTCGAGTGCCGCGGTCATGTCATCGGCATCGCGCGATGCGCTTGCGAGCGGGTGATCGACATAGTCTGCATTGCCGATCACGAGCGCGAGATGTCTGGGCGCGTGTGCGGCCGTCGCGATCGAAGGAGAAGACAGCGCTGCGACCGAAGCCGCATTCGCTTGCGCGGGCGGCAGGCCGATCATCAGCAACACGCCCGCGATAAGAAGAGTTCGCCACATATTCACACCCTGTCCGTCCGGCTTTGAGTGGAGGGCATCGCGTTGCATTCGCGCTCGATGCCGAGGCTTTGGGGCGAGGTCCGCGCCCTCTGTGGGTCCAGCACCAACAACGATAGCACGCGCTCACGCAGCGCTTAATCCCCTGAAGGGAGGTATCCGTGATGAGGGCCGGCTCGCACGCCTCTGCACGTATCTTTTTTAAACGTTACGTCCTAATCTAAAAGCCAACGACGGTGCATCACGCAACCCGCAACTCGCGCCGAGCACGAGCGTTCGCGCGTGCAAGGCACGATTCCCTGGCCCATCCGCGAGGCCTTTCAACGAGAGAGGCGTGCATAACATGCTGAGAAGAACCGTGCTTGGCGCGCTGGCTTCCCTGGCCGCTCTGGCCGCCGATTCGTCGTTCTCCGCCGCCGCGCGTGCGCGCACGCCAGCGCCCCCGAACGCCGAGGCGTACATCATCTGGCCGCCCGACGGCGCCGTGATTTCGGGCGGCAAGCTCTGGGTGCGCATGGGCCTGCGCAACATGGGCATCTGTCCGAAGGGCGTCGATCTGCCGAACGTGGGGCATCACCATCTGCTGGTCGATGCGGATCTGCCGCCGCTCGATCAGGAGATTCCGTCCGATCGCAATCATCTGCACTACGGTGCGGGCGAAACCGATGCGCGCCTCGAACTGCCGCCGGGCAAACACACGTTGCAGTTGCTGATGGGCGACTACAACCACGTTCCGCACGATCCGCCGGTGTATTCGAAGAAGATCACGATCACCGTGAAATGAGCTGTGAAATGAGCGGTGCACTTGCCGAGGGCACATGACATGAAAAAACGATCCGCTGACGCGCTCGCGTTCTCGCGTTCGCTCCTCGTCGCCGTCACGCTCGCGACGGCGATCGCCGCGCCGTGCGCGTTCGCCGGGCCGACGCCCGCGCCCGCCAACGCCTATGCGTACATCGGCTATCCGAACGACGGCCAGACCTTGCCCGCGGGCAAGCCCTTCAAGGTCTGGTTCGGGCTGCGCTACATGGGCGTCGCGCCGCGCGGCGTGAAGTTTCCAAACACGGGGCATCATCATTTGCTGATCGACGTTGACTTGCCGCCGATGGATCAGGAGATTCCATCGGATCGCAATCATCTGCACTACGGCGCCGGTGAAACCGAAACCATGCTCGAGCTTCCGCCGGGCAAGCACACGATTCAGCTTCTGATGGGCGATGACAAGCACATACCGCATAACCCGCCCATCTATTCCAAGAAGATCACGATCTACGTCAAATGAATCCGGGCGCCGCGTGACGCACTGAGCGGCGCCTTTCCCGGTTTTTCCCATCGACTTCGATTCCGCGCGCGTATCGCGGAGGGAAACGTTCGTCCTCGCTCCGGATGAGGTGTCGCTCGTGAACCGACAGTGCAACACGGAAGTGTCGGACAGACAGCATCACGATGGCCGATATGAAGAGGCAACGCGAATCGATGAAAGCCTTGCGCAGCAACGAATCCAGCGAAAGGCGGCCGATACGCGGCATGGTTGGCACACCCTATGCATTATATGGTCGCGAGCGACAAGTTGCTCGAAGCCACCACCGAATGCGCGACGCGCACCCAAGGAGAGCGGAAATGAAGACGCTGACCATCAAGGACCTTCCCGTCACAGCAGAACTCGACAGCCGCGCGATGTCCGCGGTCCGTGGCGGCTATGCGACCTTGTTCCCCGGCTATATCTCGATGAACGGGGCGACGCTCTCGATGCCGTTCAACCCGCAGCAGATCATCAATCAGACACAGACCACGTTCAACCAGAACGGCAGCAACATCGCGTTTGCCGAAGCGCTCAAGTCGCAATCGACGGTTGCGCCGACGCAGGAAGCGAAGAACATCGCCAACGTCAACTTCGGCGTGGCGGGCAATCTCGCGTGAAGAGATTGTCGCGAGGAATGAATCGAATGCCGATGCAGTAAGCATTCAAGCAGTCAGCAGTAAAGGCGGGGCATGGGGAGCTCTGCTGTAACACCGCCCGCGACATCGGGCGCTGCGGATCGGCCGGGGTCGCATCCTGCCGGACCGCGTCACGAAATGCGCGACGTGCCACAGAGCACGCGCGCGCCACGTGACTTTACCCGTATGGAGTCGCGGCGCGCCGTGTGATTTACTTGAAGAACACAACGGCCGGCACCGCGCTTCTCACCCTTCAAACCGACCGTCGGTGCGCGTTCACCGGGAGCGAGATCGTGCGAGCCTTGTTGCCATCGTTGCGCGTGACCATCAGGCGCGAGTGGGCCGTGCTGCCGGGGCTGATTGCCGCCGCGTTGCTGTCCGGCTGCATCGACGTGAAGGTGCCGACGTATCAGCGGCCCGACACGCCGGAGAAGACAGCCTTCACGAAGATCGACGCAGCGAAGGTCGCCGCATCCGACACGATCCAGCCCGACTGGTGGAAGCAGTTCCACGACCCGACGCTGGACGCGCTGGTCGAGAAGGCAATCAGCGGCAACTTCGACATCAAGGTGCTGGCCGCGCGCATTCAGGTGGCGGGCGCGCAGATCGGCGAGGCACGCGCGGGCGCGTTGCCGTCGATGGATCTGGGCGCTGGCGCGAGCTTCGAGAAGACGACCGGCCAGCAGTTCTCGAAACAGTACAACCTGGCGACACAGGTGAGCTGGGATATCGACATCTGGGGTTCGGTCGAGAAGGGCGTGCAGGCCCAGAAAGCCGAATTCCGCGCGACCGAAGCTGACTGGCGCGCGGGCTATCTCGAACTCGTCTCGCTGGTTTCGACGACCTACTTCCAGATTCTCCAGTTCGACGATCAGATCGCCCAGCAGCAGCAGACCATCACGACGAACCAGCAGATCCTGACGATCTTCGAAGGCATGCAGAAGAACGGTCTCGTGCCGAAGACGCAGGTGCTCACGCAGCGCGCGGAACTCAATCGTCTGACGCGCGAGCTGCTGGAACTGCGCCGCTCGCGCGATCTCGCGAACAACGCGCTCTCGACGCTGATCGGCGTGCCCGCGGGCGAATTCAGGATGCCCGACGGCAAGCTGCAAAAGCGCGTGCAGATTCCGCCGGTGCCAGGCGGCCTGCCGTCGCAGTTGCTCGCGCGCCGTCCCGATCTGATCGCGGCCGAGTATCGCGTGCTCGAAGCCTACGACCTCGTCGGGCAGGCGAAGCTTGCGCAACTGCCGACCATCAACCTGACCGGACGGGCCGGCTCGGCGAGTTTTCAGCTCACCGATCTGCTGAAGATGTTCACGTTGAGCTTCGTGCCGAGCATCAATATCCCGATTCTCGATCCGGCCGTGCGCGCCCACGTGAAGACAACCGAAGCGCAGACGGCGGTCGCCGAACAGCAATATCGCAGCACGGTGATGAACGCGTTCGAGGAAGTGGAGAACGCGCTCGTCAATCTCGATTCGCACACGAAGCAGCGCGTCGAGTTGCAGCAGGAAGTCGATCAGCTAACGGTGGTCGCCGCGCAGATCGACGCGCAACTGAAAGAGGGCGTGATCTCGCAACTCCAGGTGTTCGAGACGGAGCGCACGCTGCTCGCGGCGCAACTCGCGCTGCTCGCGAACCATCAGCAGATTCTGTCCGACACCGTGACGCTCTACAAAGCGCTCGGCGGCGGCTGGCCGATGGTCGATGTGCAAAGCGCGAGCAAGGAAACGACGAAGTGAAGCGCTCCATTAATATCGACGGAGCGCATTCATATGAATTACTAACGATCGTTCCATATCGATGGCCATTTGCGTGACGAACCGGTGCCGCACGATTGACTACGACGATGCAGGACTTAAACTCTCAACAGCCGCCGGTTACGAATGACTTCAATAACGGCGCGGTCCAACCTGTCCATGCGCCCGACGTTGCCGGGCATTCCTCTGGCGCGTCGGCGGCAGCGGCTGGACGTACCTCGTGACATGGACATGGCTCAAGGCTTTTCCGTGGCGGAACAACCGCCGAGCGTGGGCGAGGCGTTCGACGTCATTCTGAAGCCCATGCCGCATCCCGAGCTTGCCGGCGAGCTGGCGGACAGGCTGACGGAAATCCGCATCGACGAAAATCTATTCGCGATCGGCCGCGCCGAAGCGCCGTTCGACACGAGCCCGCCCGAAGCCGTCGCGCAACTCTCGCGCCGTCACGCGCGCATTTTCATCGAGCATGGTTTCGTCTATATTGCCGATCTCGCGAGCAAGAACGGCACCGCGGTGAACGGCACGCCCGTGCGCGATACGCCCGCGCGCGTGCGAAGCGGCGACATCATCTCGTTCGGCAGCCGGCTGTCGTATCGCGTGCAGTTCGCGCCGCGCACGCGACGCATCAACGCGCCGAAGCCGATCGGCATCACGCTCACGCCGCAGCGCGACGATCTCGGTCTTCATCCCGTCGAACTCGCGCAGTTTCCGTTTCTCGTCAGCAAGACCGACGAGACGTTTTCGCGCTATCGCGAGCAGTATCCGCATCAGGTCAACTACGTGTCGCGGCGGCATGCGCATGTGTTCATCAAGGGCGGCGCGCCGTTCGTCGAGGATCTCGGCAGCACCAACGGCACCTTCGTGAACGGCGAGCGGCTCGGCGCGTCGGCGGTCGAGCTGAAGAATGGCGACACCGTCGCGTTTGGCGGCACGCACTTCGCGTACACGGTGCATCTGCACGGCGAAGAGAGCGAATCGACGCTCACGGAAATGGTCGCGCAGGTGGAGGCGCAGGCTCACGACGACGAGCACGACAGCGACAAGACGACCTTCGTCGGCTCGGCGCATTCGTTCCTGGATATCTTCTGCGTCGATCAGGCCGCCGCGCGCGAGGACGAAGTCAACGAGGAAGCGCAGCCCAAGCCCGCCGACGAAAGCCGTCACGACACGCGCGCCGCGAAGCGCAGCAAGTTCGCGCTCTTCGTGGCCGAACTGCATCGTGCGCTCGCAAGCGACGATCAACGCGCCGCGCGTCGCACGCGCATCATCGTCGGATGCGTGCTGGCCGCGCTCCTCGCGGGCGGCGCGGCGCTCTACTTCATCGGCTCGCCCGAGCGTCAGGCCAAATCGCTGATGGCGCACGGCGAGTTCGGCGAGGCCGCGCGCGTTTCGAACGACTATCTGAAGACGCATCCGAAAGACGCGCAGTTCGCGTCGATGAACACCGAAGCCGTGCTCAAGTCGAACGTGCCGCGCTGGCTCGCCGCGTTGAAGAAGGGCGATTTCGCGAGCGCGGACGCGATCATCGCGCAGATGAGAACGCTCGCCGAGCACAACGCCGACGTGCATTCGCTCATCGACGAACTACAGTGGATCGGCAAGCTGGAAAGCTTCGTGATGGGCCGCGGCGGCGCCGAAGCGCCGATCCGCATGTATGCCGACGAGCCGCGTATCGGTGCGATCCTGAAGCACTGGGAAGCGGACGCGGCGGGCCATCAGCGCGATCTCGACCGCATCGCGGGCTACGTGCCCGAGTTTCGCGATCCGTACGCGCTCGCGCTGAGCCATCTGCGCAAGCTGCAAAGCGACGATTCGGTGTATCTCGCAGCCATCGAAAGGCTCAATGCGAGCATCGTCAAGAGTCTGGGACAGGACGATCCCGACGCCATCGGCGCGACGCTCAAGGAATACGCGGACAAGTATCCGCGTCTCGCGGGCCTCGATCGCGTGCGCGCCGATCTCGACAGCTATGCGGGCCTGCGGCGCAGCCTCAGCGCCGGGAGCCTCGCGCCGCTCGCGGGATCGGTGAGCAAGGCGAATTTCTCGACGCCGCCGTTTCAGGAAAAATTCGGCCAGATGCGCACGAGCCAGTTGCCACCCGCCGACGTGCTCGCGCAATACGCGACGGTCGCCGAGGCATGGAGCCGCGGCCAGAGCGCGCAGGCGATCGACGCGCTGCAAAAGCTGCCGCAAGGTTCATGGTCGCCTACCGTGCAGAAGGAGCTTGCGCACAAGAAGGCCGTGGCCGCGCAGTTCGCCGATCTGCAAAAGGCGCGCGGCTCGAAGGGCTATGAAGAAGCGTTGCTGTCGTTCTACGAAACGCTCGATCTCGATAGCGACACTTTCTATGCGAAGGCCGTCGCGCCCGACGTCGCATCGCTGAAAGACAAGGCGACCGCGCGGGCGCAGACGCTGATGACGCAGGCGCAAACGCTCTGGCAGCAGTATCGGACCAATGGCGGCATCGGCGGGTCGCAGCGGCTCGAATCGGGCGTGTCGGATACGTTCAGGACGCAGGCGCGGCTTTTGTCGGACGCGCAGGATGCGGCCACGCGCGGCATGCGCATCTTCAGGCAGGTGAAGGCGGACAGCGCGACGGCGAAGTGGACCGCGCTCGCCAATGAGATCGACACCGAAGCGGATTTGCAGCGACGCTCGCTGCAGGACCTGCGCATGGTGCTCGAACCGGGACTTCTCAATACCAAGCTGAGTCTGATCGGCGGAGGCACGAGCAGTGAAGAGAGACACACACCTTAAGCCGTTGTCGGAGGCGCTCGGAGAACACGGTGCCGAAGGCATCGCGATTCTCACGGCCGAGCCGCTCGGGCTCACAAAAGGGCTCGTCTACGCGATGGTGGCGCTCGTCGCGTCGGCGCTCGTGTGGTCGTTCGTCGGCCATGCGGACGTGATGGTCAGCGCCCAGGGCACGCTCGCGCCGGAATCGGAAGTGCGGCGCTTCTATACGCCGATCGATGGCGAGCTGGCCGATCTCTATATCGCCGAAGGGCAGCCCGTGCGCAAGGACGATGTCGTCGCGCGCCTGAACGCACGCGGCGCGATCGAGGCCGCCAGCAACGCGCTCGAAGCGCAACTGAAGCTCGACGACGCCGAGCGCGAATGGAAGCAGTTCCCGGAGAAGAAGCTGCTGATGGAGCGCAAGATCGCCGCGCTCAAGGATCAGATGGACGTGGAGGAACACCAGCATCAGCAGCGTGTGGCCGAAGGCACGAGCAAGCTCGCGGAAGGCCAGAAGGCGCAGTTGCAGGAAGCGCGCAGCACGCTGGAAAACGCACGCCGCGCGCGCGATGCGGCGAAGGTGGAGTACGACCGCTTTCAACGTCTGCTCGCGCTGCCGGGCGGCGGCGGCGTGGCCGAAACGCAGGTCGATGCGAAACGCAATGCCTATCTGGAAGCGGACGGCGCGTATCGCGTGGAGCAATCGCGGCTCGCGGAACTCGACTTTCGGCTGAGCCACGATTTCACGCAGGCGAAGCGTCAACTCGAAACGAGCGGTCAGGAAGCGACGAGTCTGCGGCTGCAATACGAAGCCGCGATGCGCGAAGTCGCGAGCACCGAAGACAAGCTGCGTCTGCAGCTACAGACGGCGCGCCTCGTCGCGGATGCGGCCGCGCGCATCAAGTTCGAAAACATCGACAAGGATAATTTCCTGCTGATTCTCGCGCCGGTATCGGGCGTGGTCACCGATGTGACATCGACGCAGCCCGGCGACAAGATTCAGGCGAACACGCCGCTCGGCGGCATCGCGCCGGCGAATGCGAAGCCGGTGCTGAAGATCGAGATCGCCGAGCACGACCGCGCGTTCCTGCGCGAAGGGCAACGCGTGAAGCTCAAGTTCAACGCGTTTCCTTATCAGCGCTACGGTGTGATCGAAGGCACGCTCGCGTTCATCTCGCCCGCGACCAAGCCGAGCCCGACGACCAAGCAACCCGTCTATGAAGGACGCGTGACGCTCGATCGCGATTCCTATCAGGTCGCGGACACGAAGTATCCGCTGCGCTACGGCATGACGGCGACCGCTGAAATCGTGGTGCGCGAGCGGCGCCTGATCGACCTCGGGCTCGACCCGTTCCGTAATGTGGCGGGATAAGGATGGGGGGTTACACGAGCACCGCAACGCGGACATGATGCGCAATTCAACATAGAACCGAACGGAGAACGAGATGACGGCGATTGTGCGTATCGACGACGAAGTGGTCGACGTCGGCGAATTCATCAGGTTATTGAAACTGAACGGCCAGTTCGACGGACTTATCGAGCAACTCGTGCGCGACAAGCTGACCGTGCGTGCGGCGAAGAAATCGGGCGTCGCCGTGAGCGACGAAGAAATCCAGAACCGCGCCGATCAGTTCCGCCGCATTCGCGGGCTGCATCGCGCGGCGGACATGAACAACTATCTCGATGCGCTGCACGTGAGTCTCGACGAGTTCGAGGTCTATATCACCGACACGCTCTATCAGGAAAAGATGCTCGACAAGGTCGGAACCGAGCGCGAGATCGAAGAGTACTTCCAGCTCAACTCGCCGAAGTTCGACAGCATCGAAGTCAGTCACATCCTGCTCGATACCGAGGGCAGCGCGAAGGAGATGATCTCCTATCTCAACGACGATCCCGACAGCTTCGCCGAGATGGCGCGCGAGCATTCGCTTGCCGATACGCGCAACGAAGGCGGCGTGATCGGCCGGGTGATGCGCGGACAGATGAAGCCGGAGGTCGAGGCGAAAGTGTTCAACGCGGAAGTCGGCGATCTGCTCGGACCATTCATTTCCGCCGATGGCGCGTCGTATGAAATTTTCGCGGTGACGGCGAAGTATCCCGCGAAGCTCGACGAAGACGTGTCCGCGGAAATCCGCCGCCTGCTGCGCGAAGACTGGATGCTGACGCGCGCGCAGGAGCATGTCATCGAAGCACGCTGACCGACGGGGAACGCGATAGAACATGGACGCTCCATCGAGCCTTGATTCGCCCGCCGACTTTCTTTCGTCGGTCGAGATTCTTTCGCCATTCACGCGCGAGGAGATCGAACACCTGGCGGCAAATGCCGAGTCGCGCCGCTTCGGCTTCGGCGAGACCGTGTGCAATGCGGGCGATGCGGCCGACGGGCTCTATATCGTGAAGGCGGGCTCCGTGCGCATCTTCACCGAGGAGCACGGCAAGGAAATCAGCATGGGGGTCAAGAAGGAGCGCGAGACCTTCGCCGATATCGCGATGCTGCGCGACTACCGGCACGAGTCGTCGGTGCGCTCCTCCGGCAAGACCGAGTTGCTGTATATCCCGCGCATCGCGATCGATCCGGTGATCGCGAAGAATCCCGCCGCGCTCGCGTTCGTGACGAGCTACGTCGCGATCAATTCGGCGGGCGGCTTCGTCGCGAAGCTCTTCGATCTGCGCGGCAAGCTCGACAAGGCGGAACTCGAAGAATGCGTGCGCAGTGTCGGCGTGAAGCGCGTCGGCGAGGGCAAGGAGATTCTCAAGCAGGAATCGCGCGACGACCGGCGTCTCTATGTCGTGCGGCAGGGCGAAGTGCGCATCGTGCGCGAAGAAGGCGGCGAAAAGCATGTGCTCGCGACGCTCGGCCCCGGCGAGATCTTCGGCGAGAAGGCCTGCGTGATGCGCCAGGAGCAGATGGCTTCCGCCATCGCGAGCGCGGATACGCGCCTGCTCGTGATCCCCGAGAAGACGGTGCATTTCATCATCGAGCGCAACGTGAAGCTGCGCGAAGTGCTCGAAGAACGCATCCGCTTCACCGAGCGCGAATTGCAGCGCCAGAAGAAGCTCGCCGAGCGCCGCAAGCTGCCCGCGATGCTCGATCTGCACACGAAACCCGAGCTTGGCGAGCGCGTGATCAAGCGCTTCGCGTGGGTCGAGCAGGCCGAGGAAATGGATTGCGGCGCGGCCTGTCTCGCGATGATCTGCCGCCACTACGGCATCAACATGACGCTCGGCAAGCTGCGCGAGCTCGCCAATGTGACGACCTCGGGCGCGACGCTCGATTCACTCGCGCGCGCGGGCGAATCGCTCGGCTTCACGACGCGCGGCGTGCAGTGCACGTTCGAATCGCTGCGCGGCTTCGAGATGCCGTTCATCGCGCACTGGGAGGGTTATCACTACATCATCGTCTACGGCGTGTCGAGCGAGAACGTGTGGGTTGCGGACCCGGCGATCGGTTTCAGGAAGATGACGGTCGGCGAGTTCGAGCGCGGCTGGAGCGGCACGTGCCTGCTGTTCACGGCGGGGCAGGATCTCACGCAGAAAGCCGTGTCGCGCTCGCCGTGGCTGCGTTTCGTCGGCTATCTGAAGCCCTACAAGAAGATCCTGCTGCATCTCTTTCTCGCGACCTTCGTGATTCAGGTGCTGGGCGTGATTCCGCCGCTCATCATCCAAAACATTCTTGACGGCGTGATCGTGCATCAGAACGTGAGCCTGCTGCACGTGCTGATCGGCGGCCTCGTCATCGCGAGCCTGTTCACGCAGTTGATGACGACGATACGCGCGTACCTTGCGAACTTCATGGTCCGCAACATGGACTTCGCGATGATGTCGCAGTTCTTCAAACATACGTTCTCGCTGCCGTTCGGCTTCTTCGCGAAGCGCAAGACCGGCGACGTGTTCGCGCGCTTTCAGGAGAATCACACGATCCGCGCGTTCCTCACGGAATCGACGGTATCGACCGTGCTGAACCTGCTGATGATCTTCATCTACTTCACGATCATGTTTCTCTACAACGTGAAGCTCACGTTGCTGCTGATCGCGTTCGTGATCCCGATGATGGTGCTCACGGTCGTCGCGACGCCGCGCATTAAGCAGAATGCGCGCGAGACGTTTTCCGCGGGAACGGATGCGCGCTCGTATCTGATGGAAGCGCTCGGCGGCGTCGAGACGGTGAAGGGCATGGGCATCGAGCGGCCCGTGCGCCTGAAGTGGGAGAAGAAGTACGCGAAGTCGCTCGAAGTGCAGTACAAGTCGCAGCGCTTCAATATCGCGGTGGGCCTGTGCAGCCAGTTGCTGAATGCGGCGACGACCATCGGCGTGCTATGGGTCGGCGCGAATCTCGTGCTTGCGCGCGAACTGACGATCGGGCAACTGATCGCGTTCAACGCCTACATGGGCAGCGTGCTTGCGCCGCTGATGGGTCTCATCAACCTGTGGAGTCTCTTGAACGACGCGGGCGTCGCGATGGAGCGCCTAGGCGACGTGCTCGACATCGAGCCTGAGCAGAAACCCGAAGACATGCAGCAGCGCGTGATGCTGCCGGACCTGCAGGGCGACATCAGCTTCAACGGCGTGTACTTCCGTTATGGCGACGGCGACGCGCCCTACGTGCTGGAAAACATCAGCTTCGATGTGAAGCCGGGCGAACTGATCGCGATCGTCGGGCGCAGCGGTTCGGGCAAGACGACGCTCGCGAAACTGCTCGTCGGTTTCTATGCGCCGAGCGAGGGCAAGATGACGGTGGATGGCTACGATATCAACGTCGTCGACAAAGGCTTCTTTCGCGCGCAGATCGGCTATGTGATGCAGAGCAATCTGCTGTTCTCGGGGACGATCGCCGATAACATCGCGAGCGGCGACGAAGCGCCCGACAGACGGCGCATCGAGGAAGTCGCGAAGATGGCTGATGCGCACGCGTTCATCGTGAAGATGCCGCTCGGTTATGAGCAGGTGGTCGGTGAGCGCGGCGTGGGGCTTTCGGGCGGACAGATCCAGCGGCTATGCATTGCGCGCGCGCTGTATCACGACCCGCGTCTGCTCGTGTTCGATGAAGCCACGTCCGCGCTCGACACGCAATCGGAAAGCAATATTCTCGGCAACATGCAGGAGATCCTGAAGGGACGCACGGCGGTGATCATCGCGCACCGGCTGTCGACGATCATGCGCGCCGACAAGATTCTCGTGCTGTACGAAGGCGGCATCGTCGAGCAGGGCAAGCACGACGAACTCGTCGCGAGAAAAGGCATGTACTACCAACTCGTGCAAAAGCAACTGAGCGCAGCATGAAAATACTCGACCAACCGGAAAGCGATGCAAGCGCGCCCGCATCATCGGCGATTTCGTATGCGGGGCTCATCGAGAAGATCGAGATTCTGCGCTCGACGCTCAGATGGACCTCACGTCTCGAACGGCCCGAAATCGAAAAGCTGCTGCGGCAGGCGAGCACTTTGCGCGATGAAGTGATGCAACTGTCGCACAAGGAGCGTTTCGTGCAGGCTGCCGCCGCGGAGCCGAAGCGCGACCTGCCGCCGGGCGCGCGGCGTCAGGCGCTGATCGAACGCAGCTTCGTGTTCGAAGGCACGTTCGGCGATAACCCGAAGCTGCTGGAAGCGCTGGAGATCGCGGAAAAGGCCGCGCCGACGGACCTGCCCGTGCTGATCGACGGCGAGAGCGGCACCGGCAAGGAACTGATGGCGAAGGTCATTCACGCGAACGGCTCGCGCGCGGACAAGCCGTATATCTCGGTGAACTGCGGCGCGATTCCGGACAATCTGCTGGAGTCCGAATTATTCGGTCATCGCAAGGGCGCGTTCACGGGCGCGTCGAACGATCGTAAGGGCAAATTCGAAAGCGCGCATACAGGCACGATCTTTCTGGATGAGATCGGCGAGCTGCCTTTGTCGGGACAGGTGAAGCTGCTGCGTGTGCTCGAAGCGCACGAGATTCAGCGCGTGGGCTCGGATGAGCCGATCGCGGTGGATACGCGCATCGTCGCGGCGACGAATCGCAACTTGCGCAAGTTCTGTGAAGAAGGGCGCTTTCGCGAGGACCTGTTCTATCGGCTGAGCGTGATTCATCTGACGCTGCCGGCGTTGCGCGAGCGGCGCGACGAGATTCCGCTGTTGCTCGCCTATTTCGGCGATGAAGCCGCCGCGACCCTGAAGCGCAGGCCGGTGAAGCTGTCGCCGAGGCTGCGCGATTTCCTGCGCAACTACGACTATCCCGGCAATATCCGCGAGTTGAGGAACGTGCTGTATCGGGTCGCGTGTCTTGCGGGCGATATGGCCGATATCGAACATCTGCCGGTCGATATCCGGCCTAAATCATCGCTCTCGCTGGCGATGGGCGGGCCGGCCGCGAGCGGCAACGGCATCGCGACGGCGAGTTCGCTGGCGGAAGCGAAGCGCGTCGCGAGCGATGAGGCGGAGCGCGCGTTTCTCGAACGCGGGTTGCAGGAAACCGGCGGGACGGTCGCCGAGCTTGCGAGGCGGTATGAGATGAACCGGTCGCATCTGCAGATGCTTTTGAAGAAGCACGGGCTGCATTCGAAGGAGTTTCGGGCGGCGGCGCAGAAGAACAAGGAGGCGGGGGGCTGACGCGCCCCCAGCGCCCCTAAATCGACGGATTCACCTGCGTCTTGTCCGGCGCCATCAAATCCTCCACATGCGCGACGACAACCGATATATTGTCGCGCCCGCCGCGCGCCAGTGCGATCTCCAGCAGCCTTTGCGCTGCCATATCGCAATTGCCGGGCGCAAGCTCGTTCATAATCTCCGTCTCGCTCACCTCGTTCGACAAGCCATCGCTGCACAGCAGAAACGTATCGCCATCGTGCAAGGCGAGCGTGTTTTCGTCGAGTTCGAGCACGTCGAGCGCGCCGACCGCACGCGTGATCAGATGCTGCGCCGGATGATGCAGCGCTTCTTCCGCCGTTAGCTGGCCGCGCGCCTTCAGCTCCTCGACATGGCTGTGATCGCGCGTGAGCTGCACGAGGCGTCCCTGACGGAACAGATAGATGCGGCTGTCGCCGGCCCACACATAGCCGCATGCGCCATCGCGCGCCGCGAGCAGCACCACCGTGCTGCCGATGCGCGATACCATCCGCCGCGCCGCCTCCGCGCGCAACTGATCGTTCACATCGAGAAGCCGCGTGCGCGCATCCGCGATCACGCCCGACAGGTCGTTCGACGCCGATACCCGGGCCAGGCTCTCGATCACCATCCGGCTCGCCAGATCGCCGACCGCGTGTCCGCCCATGCCATCCGCGACGGCCCATAGGCCGCGCTCGGGGGCATCGAGCAGCGCGTCCTCGTTGATCTGCCGCACGCAGCCGGTGTCGGTGCGGGCGGCGGAAGTCCATCGATATTCGGTGTTGAAGGTCACGGCAACCTCCGGAATCCTGGGTGGCGCGGCGTCGGGCGCGC
This sequence comes from Caballeronia sp. S22, assembly GCF_964261745.1. Lineage (NCBI taxonomy): Bacteria > Pseudomonadati > Pseudomonadota > Betaproteobacteria > Burkholderiales > Burkholderiaceae > Caballeronia > Caballeronia sp. S22. Next base: position 651,140 of record NZ_OZ180036.1, read on the forward strand.
GTCGCGGACGGTCCCGCTCATTGTGTACCAACGCGCGCCCGAAGCGAATCTTGATCTGCACCGTTCAACCCGCGCGATTCCCCGCCACCGAGCTCGGGTTGACCGTGAGCGTCGCGCCGTTCCCCGTGTTGCTGACCGCGACGTTCTGAAACTGATTGACCATCTGGCCGACCGAGATGTTGGTGATGTTGTTGGTGACCTCGTAGACATTGTTGGTGACATCGATGAGGTTCACCACGGCGCTTCCCCCAACGCCGCCGCCCGACGGGCGATCGACATACGGCGTGATCCAGCCGTACACCCAGGGCGCACCGCCGCCGCCGCTGATGGCCGACATCGCCGCGTGATCCAGCTCGCGGTCGTATTCAAGATCGGTGACGGTGATGGCGCACATGTCGTTTCTCCGGGATGGGCCTGTGAGCAGGACGCAGGAGTCAATGCAAGGCTCATGCCGACGCACACGCTCTTTAGCGTTTTTCCGCGCGTGCCGCGTGGGACGGCGTTCCGGCGAAACCGGCCGAAGCGCGCGTAAAGGCATCCGTTGGGTCGCCGCCAACAAGCGCTGTTGGCGCAGCAGCGACCAACCAACACACGCAGGCGCGGCCCACGCTCGCGGGCTTCTGCCACGAACGTGCGTGTCCTGACGCACGCAGCCCAACAAACATCCCTCGAAACTGTTGGCCGATCCAGAACACAAGGTCGTTGAGAATCGCTCGCGAATTATGGTTAATTCAAAAAAATCAGTGACTTAGAGAAGCTGGCAAGGAAGATGCAAATGACATGGCAACCCGGCGCCAAACGAACACATGGCGCCAAGCAAAGAAAAATCGGAGCCAGCCATGTCAACGAACCAACAAACCGGACTGATCGACCAGCAAGCCGCTTGCGGTTTCTCGCTCGACGACGAACCGGCGCTCGGCACCGAACTCATCACGCGCCGCTCGGGCTACGAACACCACGGCATCTACGCGGGCAACGGCATGGTCATCCACTATGCCGGCTTCGCGAAGTCGCTGCATCGCGGCCCGGTGGAGGAAGTCTCCGTCGAACAATTCGCCGCCGGCCACGAAGTCACGATCCGTCAGAACCCGGCCGCGAAGTTCGTCGGCATGGAAGCGGTGGGCCGCGCACGCAGCCGCCTCGGCGAAGACCAATACCACCTGCTGACCAACAACTGCGAGCACTTCGTCACGTGGTGCCTCGACGGCCGCGCCCGCAGCCGTCAGGTGCAAGCGTGCTTCGTGCATCCGCGCGCCGCGCTTCGCGCCGTGTCGGGACTTTTTCGCGCCTATGTCGCCGCCGAACGCCGCCGCCGCATGAACGCGGCGCTCGCAGCCTGAACCGCACGCCTTGCCGATCGATTCCGAGGAGACCATCATGCAAACCATCGAAAATTCGCTGCACTGGGCCGTCGACAAATGGCTCGCCCCGACACCCGCGCGTCCGGCACGTGTCGTGCGTCTGTGCCGCTCGCATGTCACCGGCGCGCGCTATGTTTGCATCGAGGCAGAGCATCCGGGCGGCCCGCTCGCGATCATCTTCTTCCGCCATGACGACGGCACCTGGAACGTGTTTCCCCCGCAGGCGAAGCGCCCGTCGATGAGCGCGCAGCGTCTCGCCGCCTGAGCGCATACTGAATGCGTACGATGGGCCGGGGCGCGTCGGGCTGCCCCGGCTTTGACACGGCAATCCCGCTGCCGCTACTCTAGGCGCACCCAGGCGGCCATTCGACGAAGCCGCCGGGTCGCACGGATGCGGCAGGTCGTGGTAGTTTTGCGTCCGTGAACCAGATCGTACATTTTCGAGGTATTGCCGATGACCCAGCCCGACTCTTCTTCCTCCGCCCGCGCGACGCCCGATTCGACCCTCGGCGACAATCCGCTCGGCATCGCGGGGCTGGAGTTCGTCGAGTTTTCCAGTCCCGATCCCGCGGGCCTCGCCAGGCTGTTCGAGACGCTCGGCTTCGTTGCCATCGCGCAGCATGTCAGCAAGGCCGTGACGCTTTTCCGGCAGGGCAGCATGAATTTTCTGCTGAACGCCGAGCCGGATTCGTTCGCCTCGCGCTTCGCGGAGTCGCATGGCGTGGGCATCGCCGCGATCGGCATTCGCGTGCTCGATGCGCAGGTCGCCCACGAGCGCGCGCTCGAATACGGCGCGTGGGATTTCGAAGGCGAAAAGATCGGCCCGAACGAACTCGCGATTCCGGCGATTCAGGGCATCGGCGATTCGCATATTTACTTCGTCGATCACTGGCCGGGCAAGAACAGCGGCGAGACGTCGATCTACGACATCGACTTTCGTCCAATCGCCAGCGCCAGCGCAGAACCAAAAAGCACCGGCCTGCTGGAAGTGGATCATTTCACGCAGACCGTCGGCGCGGGCCGCATCCAGGAATGGCTCGATTTCTACCGCGAAGTCCTGCACTTCTCGGAGATTCATCAGGTGCACCCGGACTGGCATGTGTCGCAGGATTCCGCCGTCACGCTGTCGCCGTGCGGCTCGATCCGCATCCCGGTCTATGAGGAAGGCACCTATCGCACGGACCTGATGCAGCAGTATCTGCCCGATCACGAAGGCGAGGGCGTGCAGCATATCGCGCTCGCATCGGCCGATATCTTCGCTTCCGTCGATGCCCTGATGGCGCGCGGCGTGCGCTTCCTGCAGCCGCCGCCGCGCTACTACGACGAGATCGACGAGCGGCTTCCCGGCCACGGCCTCGACATCGACGAGATGCGCACGCGCGGCATTCTCGTCGATGGCGAGATTCTCCCCGACGGCACGCCGCAGCTTTTCCTGCAGACCTTCGTCGAGCGCCAGCCCGGCGACATGTTCTTCGAAATCGTCGAGCGGCGCGGGCATCACGGATTCGGCGAAGGCAATCTCGCCGCGATCGCGAAGGCGCGGGGCTGACAAGCCAAACGCATGCGCCACGCCGGGCGGCGCTCATTGCACGACGATCGTCCCCGTCATGTGCGGGTGCAGCGAGCAGAAGTACTTGTACGTGCCCGGCTTGTCGAACACATGCGAGAAGCTCTCGCCGCTGTCTAGCGGATCGGACTTGAAGCTCTTTCCTTCATCCGCGACGGTGTGCAGCATGTCGTCGTGATTCACCCACGTCACCTTCGTGCCCACCGGCACGGTGAGGGCCGGCTGGCTGAACGCGAAGTTGTCGATGGAGATGGTCGGCATGTTGGCCGCCGCGACCTGTTGCGCGGGCTCCTGCGCACAGGCCGACGGAATCGCGGCGCTGATGACGCCCTTCACGACGAGCGCGAACGCGGCCTTGCGCAGGAACTTGCCGGCGAGCGGACGGAGATTGGCAGGCGAGACATAGCTCGCGATCATGGCGGCGTTCATGACTGCGCGGCGGCGAGCGCCGTGTCGGTGATGGCCAGTTGCGAGCGCCCCGCGATATGCGTGACTTCGCGCAAGCCGAGCATCGTACGCAACTGCTCCGCGGGCACCTTCATCGGTCCGGGCCCGGACGGCGCGCCCGGCGCGGGTTGCGGAAACGCTGTCGACATCGCCGAATAGAAACGCATCTCTCCCTCCACTTTTTGCGCCACCTGATGCACGTGGCCATTCAATACCGTCACCGAGCCGAAGCGCTTGAGCAGCGCGAGCGCCTGCGCGCTGTCGTCGGTGCCCCAGCCCCATTGCGGATACAGCGCCCACAGCGGGATGTGCGCGAACACGACGATCGGCGTGCTGCTCGATTTGCCCTGCAGATCGGCCTTGAGCCACGCGAGTTGCGCATCGCCGAGAAAGCCGAGGCCGCCGCCCTTCAGATCGATCACATTGGTGAGGCCGATGAAATGCACGCCGCCCTGATCGAAGCTGTACCAGTGGCGCGTGCTGTCCTTGCCGTACTGCCCGGAAAAACGCTCGAAGAAGGGATTGCCGTCCTCGACCAGCACGTCGTGCTCGCCGGGAACGTAATGCACGTCCATGCCCGCCTTGTTGATGATCTGCGTGGCGGTGTCGAACTGGCCGGGCTTCGACATGTGCGTGATGTCACCCGTGTGGATCATGAAGGCGGGGCGCGTCTTCATCGTGCTCACGCGCGTGACCGCCTCTTCGAGCGTGCTCGTCGGCTCGGTGTTCGGATCCTTGTTGAAGCCGATATGGCTGTCGCTGATCTGCACGAAGCTGAACGAACTCGTCTTCTCGGCAGCTTTCGCCGACGAAATCAGGCGCGAGACGGGCACGCCGCCGCTCACGGTCCAGATGACGCCGGCGCCCGCCCAGGCCATGCAGGAGAGGGCGGTGCGGCGGCGCTTGCCGTGCTCGTCGAGTTCGTCGCGTTCCTGCGCGGGCGGCAGTGCGGTCGGGTCGGGTTTCATGATGGGGTCCTCTGATGATTGCGGCCGCGGTTCTTGTCATTCGAATCGGCAAAATCGCGCCCACGGCGGCTCGATGCATGGGCGCGAGGCCGGCGACGTACGCTTCGTTCGGGCGAGGTCGCTTGGGCATCCGTCCATCGAACCGGTGAAGACGGCGGGATATTCCCGCTATATTTTTTTGAGTCGCTGCTGCAAACGGGAATAAACCGTCCGCGAGGGGAGTAACGGAGGGGAAGGCGCGAGAAAGCGATGCCGGTCGCGCCCGAACGATGTTTTCCGAACGTGGTTGTCGAAAGGAGACCCGCGCGATGTGGCCAAGCAGGTCGAAAGAAGACAAGTCCGGGCGCCGCGGCCAGGCGGGCGCCGAGGCGGTGCACGCGCGCTTCGAGGCGACGGTGATGCCGCACCTGGACGCCGCGTACAACCTCGCGCGCTGGCTGTCGGGCAGTGCGACCGACGCCGACGATGTCGTGCAGGAAGCGTATCTGCGCGCGTTCCGTTTTTTCGGCGGATTCGAGGGCGGCGAGGAAGCGAACGCGCGGGCATGGCTGCTCGCGATCGTGCGCAATACGTGGTTCACGGAATGGCGGCGGCGCGTGCAACTCGCGGACGCGACGCCCTACGACGAGGAACTGGGCGGCGACGAGGCGTTGCCGGGCTGGTCGGAGGAAGGCGCGGCCGATCCGGAGACGCTCGCCGTGCGCCGCGACGAAGTTCATCTGGTGCATCGCGCGCTGGAGGCGCTGCCGATCGCCTTTCGCGAGGTGCTGGTGTTACGTGAGCTGGAAGACATGAGTTACAAGGAAGTCGCATCCGTGACGGGCGTGCCGATCGGCACGGTGATGTCGCGGCTCGCGCGCGGCCGCAAAATGCTGGCGGGGGCGGTTCGCGCGGCCCAGGGCGGGCAGGACAAGCCGAGCGTGCGGCTCGTGCGCCGTGCCGGACCGGGACATTCAGAGGAGTCGGGAAATGGAAAATAACGACACCGCCTCGCTCGATACGAGGCTCACCGATGGTTCGCTCTATCAGCGCGCACCCGTGCATCTGCGGGCGCAAGTGCTGGCGCGTGTGCGAGAGGAAGCCGAACGGGACGCCCGCACGCGCTTGCCGGAGCGCTCGGCTAAGCGCGGCTGGAGCAACCTGTTCTCGGCGCCCTGGCCGTTCTTCGGCGGCGCGTTCGCGGGCGCGACGCTCTCCGCGTTCGTGCTCGGCGCGATGCTGTGGTTCCAAGCCGCGCCGCTCATGACGGGCGTGGCGGGCGCGTCGCCGATCGCGCAGGAGATCGTGTCGAGCCATGTGCGCGCGCTGATGTCGGACCGTCCGATCGACGTGCTCTCCAGCGACAAGCACACGGTGAAGCCGTGGTTCAACGGCCGCATCGACTATGCGCCGCCGGTGATCGATCCGGCGGGACCGAGCTTCGCGCTGGTCGGCGGGCGGCTGGATTACATCGATCATCGGCCGGTGGCGGTGGTGGTGTATCGCTACCTGAAGCATCCGATCGACGTGTACGTGTTTCCCGAGCGCAAAGGCGACGTAAAGAGCGATGCGAACGACAAGGAGTTCTCACCGGTCGTCACACAGTCCGACGATGGCTACGCACTCGCGCGCTGGAATCATGACGGCATGACCTTCTGGGCCGTCACCGATGCATCGGGCGCGGTGCTGCGCCAGTTCGCTCACGCGATCGAAACCGGCGCACCGCGCTAAAGCTCTTATTCGCTGAAAGAACCTGAGAGTGCGCAAGGTTGCGCGCGGTGATCCTCCGGGGACGCCGCGCGTTTTTTTGCGCGTCCTTACGCGTATACCCGCTGTCCCTTGGCTTTCCCGAAGCTAAAAAAACGCTTCGGGATGCTGTCCAAATCCTGTCCGCGCAATGCTTCTTTAGCGCTTATTCCATGCCGTGCACCCTTACGATGCGTCAGGTGTGGGCTAACGCTCGTGCTCTTCGGGTATGTCCGAATATGGTCATATCCTTACATTTTTCTACACTCGCTCACAGCCCATGTAATCGATAACGCGCAATGCATTTAAAAAGCGTTGCAGGCTTTTCGCGCGAGGCATGGGACTTTCAAAAAACGATCAGGCGATGGAGACACACATGGGTATGAAGATGAAGCTCATCGCGAGCACGCTCGCGTTCGGCGTTTTCTCGATGGCGCACGCGGCGGACCCGATCAAGATCGGCGTCGATGGTCCGTTTACGGGCGGTTCGTCATCCATGGGTGTCAGCATGCGCGACGGCGTTCGTCTCGCCACGGCGGAGATCAACAAGTCCGGCGGTGTGCTTGGCCGACAGATCGTGCTCGTCGAACGCGATGACGAGGCGAAGAACGAGCGCGGCGTGCAGATCGCGCAGGAGCTCATCAACAAGGAGAAGGTCGTCGCGGTCGTCGGCTATATCAATACGGGTGTGGCGCTCGCGTCGCAGCGCTTCTTCCAGGAAGCGAAGATTCCCGTCTTCAACAATGTCGCGACCGGCACGGTGGTGACGAAGCAATTCGACGATCAGCCCGATAACTACGTGTTCCGCAACGCGGCCGCCGACCGCATCCAGGCGCCGATGATCGTCGAGGAAGCGGTGACGAAGCGTGGCTTCAAGAAGGTCGCGATTCTCGCTGATTCGACGAACTATGGTCAGCTTGGCCGCGAAGATCTGGAGAAGGCGCTGGCCGCGAAGGGCGTGAAGCCTGTGGCTGTCGAAAAGTTCAACATCAAGGACGTCGACATGACGGCCCAGTTGCTGAAGGCGAAAGAAGCGGGCGCCGAAGCGGTGCTGACGTACGGCATCGGGCCTGAGCTCGCGCAGATTGCGAACGGCATGTCGAAGCTCGGCTGGAAGGTGCCGTTGATTGGCAGCTGGACGCTTTCGATGGCGAACTATATCGACAATGCCGGCGCGAACGGCGAAGGCGCGCGCATGCCGCAGACCTTCATTCAGGAAGCGAATACGCCGAAGCGCAAGGCCTTCATCGATGCGTACCTGAAGGAATTCAAGCCGAAGAACGATCGCATCGATTCGCCGGTATCGGCGGCGCAAGGTTATGACTCGGTGTATCTGCTTGCGGCGGCGATCAAGCAGGCCGGCACGACGGATGGTCCTAAGGTGAAGGAAGCGCTCGAAGGCCTGAACACGAAGGTCGAAGGCGTGGTGATGGTCTACGACAAGCCTTTCTCCAAGGGCGATCATGAAGCGATTTCGCCTAATGTGCCGGTGATTGGCGAGGTGAAGAGCGGGCGCGTGATCTATGCGTATGACGCCGACAAGAAAGGCGGCGGGACTTTGCGTAGCAAGCAGGCTACTACTGCTTCTAATTGACGTTGCTGTTTTTTTTAGGGGCTTTGCCGGTGGAATCCTGATTTCGTGTCGGTCTATTGGCACTGCCCCTCCCCGGGGCGGGGGTCACTTTCTTTGCTGCTGCAAAGAAAGTAACCAAAGAAAGCAGCTTCTCACCGCCCGCGGTCACACGCAGTTTGGCCATGCTTGCCAGCCGTCGGTGGCACTCGCCTAAGTGTCGCCCCCACAGGCCCACTCGGGCTTGGCTCGCGCACGGTCTGCCGCACCGAATGTTTTAAGGCGCTGGTTCAGCGCCAAATAGCTTCGGCACAGCGCTACGCGCTGCCGTTGGGTATGCGAGGGAAACCGAAGAAGAAGCGCGCGCGCACCCGATTGACCGGTCGGCCGCGAAGCGGGCCGGAGCTATTTGGTGCTGAACCAGTGTGTTGTGTGGTGCGATGAGTCAGACCGTGCGCGGTCCAAGCTCTTGTCTGCTTGTGAGGGCACTCGCTACTGCCGGGCCATTAGGCCAATCGCCTGTGCCGCGGCCGGCGTGAAGTGCTTAGGCTGGGGATAGCTGTTTCTTTGGTTACTTTCTTTGCAGCAGCAAAGAAAGTGACCCCCGCCCCGGGGAGGGGCAGAGCCAATAGACCGACAAGAAATCAGGATTCCACGAAAGCATAAACGCACCAACCCCAACCGCCCAAAAACCCCCCGCGATGATCCTTCTGCAACTCATCTACAGCGGCATAGCCCTCGGCATGATCTACGCCGTGATCGCATTCGGCTATCAGCTCACCTTCGCCACATCGGGCACATTGAACTTCGGTCAGGGCGATGCTCTGATGCTCGGCGCGCTCGTCGGCCTGACGCTCGTCTCCGCAGGCGTCAACTACTGGCTGATGATTCCGCTCGTATGCCTCTTCGGCCTGATGCAAGGCGCGTTCGTCGAGCGCATCGGCGTGCGGCCCGCCATCAAAATCAAGTCCGAATTCGGCTGGATCATGTCGACGATCGCGCTCGGCATCATCTTCAAGAACGTCGCGGAAAACGTATGGGGCCGCGACGATCTGCGCTTCCCGTCGCCGCTGCCCGAAGCGCCGCTCAAGGTGTTCGGCGCAAACGTGCTGCCGATGGAACTGCTCGTCGTCGGCGGCGCGCTCGTGATGATGCTCGCGGTCGAGTTCTTCAACCGCAAGACGATCTTCGGCAAGGCCGTGGTCGCGACCGCGAACGATCGCGATGCAGCGTCGCTCATGGGCATCAACACCGGGCTCGTCATCACGTTCTCGTATGCGCTTTCATCGCTGACCGCTGCATTTGCAGGGGTTTTGATCGCGCCGCTCACATTGACGGGCGCGACGATGGGCGCGGTGCTGGGCCTCAAGGCCTTCGCCGTCGCGATCATCGGCGGCTTGTCGAGCGGCATGGGCATCATCGTCGGCGGGATGATTCTCGGCATCGCGGAGACGACGACCGGATTCTATATTTCCACCGGCTACAAGGACGTGCCGGGACTCGTGCTGCTCTTGATCGTGCTCGCGGTCAAGCCCGCAGGTCTCTTCGGCAAGATGGCGATCAAGAAAGTCTGAGGCGGCGACGATGAAAGCAAAGAACTGGATTGCGGCGATCGCCGGACTTGCCGTGCTCGCGATTTTTCCGGTGGTGTCGGGCAATCCGTATTACATCCACCTCGTCGAAACCATCATGATTTACGCGATCCTTTTGTTCGGGCTCGATATCGTGGTGGGTTATACCGGCCAGGTGTCGCTCGGTCATGCGGGTCTGTTCGGCGTGGGCGCATACACGGCGGGCGTGCTGTTCATGAAGCTCGGCATGCCGTTCTATGTGACGGCGCCGCTTTCGATTCTGGTGACGGCCGGCTTCGGCGCGATCCTCGCGTTGCCCGCGCTGCGCGTGTCCGGCCCGTATCTCGCGATGGTGACGCTCGCGTTCGGCACGATCATCCAGATCCTTATCAACGAGATGGATTTCCTGACGAACGGACCGATGGGCCTCAAGATCCCGAAGCCGATGTTCGCGGGTCACCGGCTCGACGAAGTGCAGTACTACTGGCTCGTCGCGGCATTGCTCGTCGTGTCGTTGATCGTCGTGCATCGCGTGCTGAAGTCGCACCTCGGGCGCGCGTTCGAGGCGTTGCGCGATAGCCCGATCGCATCGGATTGCATGGGCGTGTCGGTGTATCGCTACAAGGTCTATGCGTTCGTGATCAGCGCGGGCTTCGCGGGACTTGCGGGCTGTCTCTATTCGTATTCCGAGCAGTACATTTCGCCGAACACGTATAACTTCGAACTCACTATCCTGTTCCTGCTCGCGATCATCATGGGCGGACGCAAGACGCGCACGGGCGCGATCATCGGCTCGACGGTCATCGTGATGTTGCCGAAGCTGCTCGACGATATCGCAAACTTTCGCGTCGTCGCGACGGCGCTGGCGGTTGTCGTCGTCGCGGGCGCGGTGCTCGCGCTCGTGCGCAAGACCACGACGCTGCAGCGCGTGGCGGTGCCGGTCATCGGCACGGCGGGCCTCGCGGTGTTCTCGTTCTGGATCGAAGCGCTGACCGACTGGCGCCTCACCATCTTCGGTCTGATGATCCTGCTCGTCGTGTATTACCTGCAGGACGGTATCGTCGGCTTCGTGCGCAAGACGCTGAACCTTGGGCGCGTGCGTGTGACGAAGGTCGATACCGATGAACTCGCGACCCAGACGCGCCAGGACGATGCGGTGGCGGCGGTCGGCACGCAGGGCGCGGATACGATCCTCGACGTGCGCGGCGTGCTGATGCAGTTCAGCGGCCTGAAGGCGTTGAACGACGTGAACCTGACGGTGAAGCGCGGCACGATCCACGGCCTCATTGGTCCGAACGGCTCGGGCAAGAGCACGATGATGAACGTGCTGACGGGCATCTATGTGCCGACGGCGGGTGCGATCGAATACGAAGGGCAGTCGCTCGCGGGGCGGACGTCATCGAAGATCGCGCTGTCGGGCATTGCGCGGACGTTTCAGAACGTGCAGCTCTTTGGCGAGATGACGGCGCTGGAGAATGTGCTCGTCGGCTTGCATCACACGTTCGAGTCGAACTTCGCGGATGTCGGCGTGATGAGTCCGCGATATCGACGTGAGGAACGTGCGGCGCGTGAGCGTGCGTTCAACATGCTGCGCTTTGTGGGGCTGGAGAATGTCGCTGCGGAGGAAGCGCGTAATTTACCTTACGGCAAGCAGCGTCTGCTTGAGATCGCGCGTGCTCTGGCGCTCGATCCGCAATTGCTTTTGCTCGATGAACCAGCGGCGGGGTTGACCGCGCCGGATATTCGCGAACTCGTCGCGATCATTCGCAAGGTGCGCAATCATGGGATTACGCTCGTTCTGATCGAGCATCATATGGATGTCGTCATGAGTGTTTGCGATACCGTTTCGGTGCTGGATTTCGGGCAGAAGATCGCCGAGGGGAAGCCTTCGGAGATTCAGGCTAATGAGAAAGTTATCGAGGCTTATTTGGGTGGGCAGGCTGCCCAGGTTGCTTGATTTGGGGGTTTTTTGCTTCGCCGGATCCCGGATTCGCGGTGGTCTATTAGCACTGCCCCTATGCGGGGCGGCAGTTACTTTCTTTGCTGCTGCAAAGAAAGTAACCAAAGAAAGCAGCTCGTTCAGGCCCGAGGTCACACGCAGTTTGGCCATGCTTGCCAGCCGTCGGTGGCACTCGCCTAAGTGTCGCCCTCGAAGGACTAACCGGGTTTGGATCGCGCACGGTCTGACGCGCTAGTTGTTTTAGCGCGCTGGTTCAGCACCAAATAGCTTCGGCACAGCGCTACGCGCTGCCGCTGGGTCTACAAGGGAAACCAACGGAATACATGTGCGGTGCATTGAGTTGGAGGCATCAGCAAAGAAGCCCACGCGCACCCGATTGACCCGGTCGGCCGCGAAGCGGGCCGGAGCTATTTGGTGCTGAGCCAGTGTGTTGTGTGGTGCGATGAGTCGGACCGTGCGCGGTCCAAGCCGCGAGAGTTTTGTGAGGGCACTCGCTACAGCCGGGCCATTAGGCCAATCGCCTGTGCCGCGGCCGGTGTGAAGTGCTTAGGCTGGGGATAGCTGTTTCTTTGGTTACTTTCTTTGCAGCAGCAAAGAAAGTGACTGCCGCCCCGCACAGGGGCAGAGCCAATAGACCGACACGAAATCAGGATTCCACGACAAATAGCCTAAAGCGAAAAACCCCAAAATGCTGACGATAAAAAACCTCCACGCCGGCTACGGCAAAGTCAAAGTCCTCCACGGCATTTCGCTCGACGTGCCCAAGGCGAAGGTAGTCACCCTGATAGGCTCCAACGGCGCAGGCAAGACCACAACCATGCGCGCGATCTCCGGCATGATCAAACCGACGGAAGGCGAAATCACGATGGGCGTCGGCAGCAACACAAAGCGCATCGACTCGCTTGAGTCGCACAAGATCGCGCGTCTCGGGCTCGCGCATTCCCCCGAGGGGCGTCGCGTCTTCGCGACCATGTCCGTCACCGACAATCTGCTCCTCGGCGCATTCCCGCGTCTGACATGGTCGCGTCCGAAAGGCGACGTCAACGCCGATCTCGAACGCGCGATCGATCTGTTTCCGCGATTGAAAGAGCGCCGCAATCAGCTCGCAGGCACGCTATCGGGTGGCGAGCAGCAAATGCTCGCGATGGCGCGCGCCATCATGCTCAACCCGGACCTCGTGCTGCTCGACGAACCATCGATGGGCCTCGCGCCCATTCTCGTCGACGAAGTATTCCGCATCATCGAGCGCCTGAAAGCCGATGGCGTCACGATGCTGCTCGTCGAGCAGTTCGCCGCCGCCGCGCTCAACGTCGCGGACTACGGCTATGTGCTGGAGAACGGCCGCGTCGCGACACACGGTCCGGCCGAGCAGCTGCGCAACGATCCATCGGTTAAGGCCGCGTATCTCGGCGCGAGTCACTGACACCTCGAACAATTGCCGCACTGCGGCAAGCGAAGCCGAACTATCATGGTGACGGGCGCGCGCAAACATGCGCACGCGACATCCTCACAAGGAGCTGCCATGATCAGCGGCAAGACCACTCTGATTGCCCACCTCGGCTACCCGACCGAAGCGTTCAAGGCGCCGATGATCTACAACCCCTGGTTCGACAAACAGAACATCGACGCCGTCGTCGTGCCGATGGGCGTCAAACCCGAGGATTACGTCGCGTTCCTGCCGCATCTTTTCAAGCTGACCAACATTCGCGGCGCGCTCGTCACCATGCCGCACAAGATCACGACCGTCGGCCTGATGGATGAAGTCAGCCCGACCGCGCGCATCGCCGGGGCCTGCAACGCGATCCTCAAACGCCCTGACGGCACGCTCGTCGGCGATCAGTTCGATGGCGCGGGCTTCGTGCGCGGCGTCGAACGCAAGGGCCGCAAGCTCGCGGGCACGAGCGTGCTCGTGCTCGGCAGCGGCGGCGTCGGTTCGCCGATCGCGGCATCGCTCGCGGCGGCAGGCGTCGCGGAGCTCGCGATCTTCGATACCAACACGGCTTCCGTCGAAGGGCTCGCGTCGCGCCTGCGCGAGCACTATCCCAAGCTCGTCGTAAGAACGGACACGAAAGATCCCGCCGGCTTCGACGTGATCGTGAACGCGACACCGCTCGGCATGAAGGAAACAGACCCCTTGCCGTTCGATATCGACCGCATCGCGCCGGGCACGTTCGTCAGCGAAGTCGTGATGAAATCGGAGTACACGCCACTCCTGCGCGCAGCCAAGGACAAGGGCTGCGCCGTGCAGGTCGGCACGGACATGCTTTTCGAAATGATTCCGGCGTATCTGGAGTTCTTCGGCTACGGCACCGCCACCGCCGATGACTTGCGCGCGGTCGCGCAGATCAAATATGCGTAAGGAAGCTTGCGCGGACATAACCGCGCTTCGTTCCTATACTTTGATCGCATAGCCTTGATCGACACAGCAACGCAGACGCTCATCCTCTGACAAATAGGCCGTCCCACGCGGCGGCCCGGAAAAAGGAAGGGAGGAATCATGGGATCGACTGCACCCGGCGTTCCGGCCGACGACAAGCACGCGCCCGAGCCGCACGGCCACCCGGCATTGATGGGGCTCTCGCTCGCGGCGCTCGGCGTCGTCTACGGCGACATCGGCACGAGTCCGCTCTATACGCTCAAGACCGTCTTCGATCCCGCAGGCGGCCTGCCATTGCAGCCCGCGAACGTGATCGGCATCGTGTCGCTCATCTTCTGGTCGCTCACGATCATCGTCTCGCTCAAATACGTGACGCTGATCCTGCGCGCCAACAATCATGGCGAAGGCGGCATCATGGCGCTGCTCGCGCTCGCGGCGTCATCGGTCGAATCGAAGAAGCGGTTGAAGCACGTGCTCTTGCTCATCGGCGTGATGGGCGCCGCGCTCTTTTACGGCGATGGCGTCATCACGCCGGCCATTTCCGTGCTGAGCGCGGTGGAAGGGCTCGAAGTGGCCGCGCCGGGGCTGCAGCCCTATGTCGTGCCCGTGACGCTCGTCGCGCTGATCGCGCTCTTCGTGATGCAGAAGCACGGCACATCGGGCATCGGCGCGGTGTTCGGGCCGGTGATGGTGCTGTGGTTCGCGATACTGGCGGTGTCGGGTGTTGTGAACATCAAGGATGCACCGCATATTCTCGTGGCGCTCAATCCGCTCGAAGGGCTCGCATTCTGCCTGCATCATCGCTGGCTCGCGTTCGTCGCCCTCGGTGCGGTCGTGCTTTCGCTCACGGGCGCCGAAGCGCTTTATGCCGACATGGGCCACTTCGGCTCGCGGCCGATCCGCCTCACATGGTTCGCCGTCGTCTTTCCCGCGCTCGCGCTCAACTATCTCGGACAGGGCGCGCTGCTGATCACGGACCCGGGCGCTTTGCAGAATCCGTTCTACCGGCTCTTTCCGTCATGGATGCTCTATCCGATGGTCGTGCTCTCGACCATCGCGACGGTCATCGCATCGCAGGCCGTCATCTCCGGCACCTATTCGATGACCAAGCAGGCGATGCAACTCGGCTTCCTGCCGCGCATGAGCGTCGTGTACACGTCGGCGAAGGAGATCGGGCAGATCTATGTGCCGGGCATCAACTGGACGCTCCTGCTCGCGGTGGTCGCGGCCGTGCTGGGCTTCGGCTCGTCGACTGCGCTCGGTTCCGCATACGGCATCGCCGTCACCGGCACGATGCTCATCACGACGGTGCTGACGTTCTTCGTGATCCGCTACGCGTGGCACTACAACTGGGCGCTGTGCCTTGTCGCGACTGCCTTCTTCTTCGTTATCGACGCGATGTTCTTCTCGGCGAATTGCCTGAAGATCGCGGAGGGCGGCTGGTTCCCGGTCGCTATCGGTCTCGTGATGTTCACCGTCATGGCGACGTGGGGACGCGGCGCGCAAATGATGATCCAGGAGGCTCGCGTGCGCGCCGGCGCGACGCCGCTCAAGCCCTTCCTTAATAGCCTCATCGCACGCGCGCCCGCACGCGTGGAAGGCACCGCGATATTCATGTCGAACGATCCCAGCGGCGTGCCGCATTCGTTGCTGAACAACCTCATGCATAACCGCGTGCTGCACGAACATACGGTGTTTCTGACGGTTACGACGGAGCCGGTGCCGTGGGTCGAGGAGGCGCGCCGCGTATGTATCGAGACGCTCGGCAACGGCTGTTTTCAGGTGACCGTGAACTATGGTTTCAAGGACGAAGTGGACCTGCCTGCCGCGCTCGAAAAGTGCCGCTCTTCGGGGCTCAAGTTCGATCGCGCGACGATTTCGTATTTCCTTTCGCGTGCAACTGTGGTGCCGACGCCGGGCACCGGCATGGCCCTATGGCGCGAACGCCTCTTCGCGATCATGCTGCACAATGTGGGCAACGTAGCGGCCTATTTGCGATTACCGGCCGATCGCGTGATCGAGCTCGGCGCGCGGGTCGAAATATGACGGCGCAAATCGGCTGATTTGCGTGCATCCGGCGCAAGCGGGCGGCCGCGGATTGCGCGAGACTCAATACAAGATATGCGGCACACAGGAGACGCCATGACCGCCAGCAGCCCGCCGACCCGCCATCCGTTCCCCTCTACCGCGCGCCTCGTCGAGCGCGGCAAGATCGTTTCCGCGCGCGAGGCGGTGCGCCTGATCCGCTCGGGCGATACGCTCGCGACGAGCGGTTTCGTCGGCATCGGCTTCGCGGAGGAAGTGGCGATCGCGCTCGAGGAACGCTTCGTCGAAGGCAGCGATCCGATCGCGGATCTCACGCTGGTCTACGCCGCGGGTCAGGGCGACGGCCGCTCGAAAGGCCTCAATCACCTGGCGCATGAAGGCCTGATCAAACGCGTGATAGGTGGTCACTGGGGACTCGTGCCGGGCCTGCAGAAGATGGCGATCGAGAACCGCGTCGAAGCGTACAACCTGCCGCAAGGCGTGATCTCGCAACTCTTTCGCGATATCGCCGCGCATCGGCCCGGGCAGCTCTCGACGGTCGGCCTCGGCACCTTCGTCGATCCGCGCAACGGCGGCGGCAAGCTCAATGCGCGCACGACCGACGATCTCGTGCGGCTCATGCCTATCGACGGCACGGACTATCTGTACTACAAGACCTTTCCGATCGATGTCGCGATCGTGCGCGGCACGACCGCCGATCTGAACGGCAACATCACGATGGAAAAGGAAGCGCTGACGCTCGAAGCGCTGTCCATCGCGATGGCCGCGCGCAATTCGGGCGGCATCGTGATCGCGCAGGTCGAGCGGCTCGCGGAGTCGAACACGCTCAATTCGCGTCACGTGAAGATTCCCGGCGTGATGGTCGATTGCGTCGTGGTCGCGAAGTCCGACAATCACTGGCAGACCTTCGGCGAGCAATACAGCGCGGCATTTTCGAGCGAGCTGCGCGTGGCCGCGAGTTCGGTGCCGCCGATGGCGCTCACGGAACGCAAGATCATCGCGCGGCGCGCCGCCTTCGAGCTGATGGCCAACAGCGTCGTCAATCTCGGCATCGGCATGCCGGAAGGCATCGCGAGCGTCGCGAACGAGGAGCAGGTGATCGACCTCTTCACGATGACGACCGAGCCCGGCGTGATCGGCGGCATTCCGGCGGGCGGCCTCAACTTCGGCGCGGCCACGAATACGCAGGCGATTATCGATCAGCCCTATCAGTTCGATTTCTACGATGGCGGCGGCCTCGATATCGCGTTCCTCGGTCTCGCGCAGGCGGACGCCGACGGTAATCTCAACGTGAGCAAGTTCGGGCCGAAGCTGGCCGGCGCGGGCGGCTTCATCAACATCAGCCAGGCGGCGAAGAAAGTGGTGTTCGTGGGCACGTTCAACGCGGGCAAGCTGGATGTCGCTATCGGCGACGGCAAGCTCAGGATTCGCCGCGAAGGCGATTGCCGCAAGTTCGTCGATGCGGTCGAGCATCGTACGTTCAGCGGCCGTTATGCCGCCGAGCGCGGGCAGACCGTGCTCTATATCACCGAGCGCTGCGTGTTCGAACTCACGGACAAGGGCCTCGCGCTCACGGAAGTCGCGCCCGGTATCGATATCGAACGGGATATCGTCGGGCAAATGGGCTTCAGGCCGATCATGGATACGCCGCCGCGTCTGATGGACGAACGCATTTTCCGCGATGCGCCGATGGGTCTGCGCAATGTGCTGCTCAGGCTCGATCTGTCGGAACGCTTCAGCTACGACCCGGAAAAGAATCTCTTCTTCATCAACTTCGAAGGCCATGAAGTAAAGAGCCTGAGCGATGTCGAAGCGATACGCGTCGAAGTCGAAAAGCAATTGGCGGCCATGAGGACGAAGCCGCACGCGATCGTGAATTACGATAACTTTTCGATTCGGCCCGACATGCTCGACGCCTATTCGGAGATGGTGACGAAGCTCGTCGATGGCCTTTACGACCGTGTGACGCGCTATACGACGAGCAGCTTCCTGCGCCTCAAACTCGGCGATGCATTGAAGCGCCGCGGCGTCGCGCCGTATATCTACGAAAGCCCTGAAGAAGCGCGCGAACACGAATCGAAACGCGCGTCCGAATGACAATGGGCCGCGTCGAGCGGCCCATTGCATTGCATGTTATCCACGCGCGGTGTGCTTCGGCGCAGTCTCCCGCTGATTGCGCAGCCTGCTGTGGCGTATGCCATAGCCGAAGTAGATGACGACGCCGATCGCCATCCATACGATGAGGCGTATCCACGTATCGGCGGGCAGTCCGGACATCAGGAAGAGCGAGGACAGCGCGCCGAGCGGAGCGACGACATACACCGCGGGTGTCTTGAACGCGCGCTCCAGATTCGGCTGCGTGATGCGCAGCACCAGCACGCCGATGCACACGACCATGAACGCGAACAGCGTGCCGATGCTCACCAGCTCGCCGACGAGTCCGATCGGCAAAAGCCCCGCCAGGATCATCACGATGATGCCGGTGATGATCGTCGTGATGTAGGGCGTCTGAAAGCGCGGGTGAATCTTCGATGCGAACGGCGGCAGGAGGCCGTCTCTCGCCATCGAATAGAAGATGCGCGGCTGCGACAGCAGCAGCACGAGAATCACCGACGTGAGGCCGAAGATCGCGCCCAGCTTGACGATGGGCGAGAGCCAGCGCATGCCGATCGCATCGACGCCGACTGCGATCGGATCGGCCACGTTGAGCTTGTCATACGACACGATGCCCGTCAGCACATACGACACGAGCACGTAGAGGATCGTGCAAATGGTGAGCGAGCCGAGCAGGCCGATCGGCATGTCGCGTTTCGGGTTGCGCGTCTCCTGCGCGACGCACGACACCGAATCGAAGCCGATATAGGCAAAGAACACGACCGCCGCGCCGCGCAGCACGCCGCTCATGCCGAACACGCCCGATTCTCCGGTGTTCGGCGGAATGAACGCGCCTGTCGGGTTTTGCGCGGTGACCCAGTGGCTCCTGTCCACGAACGCGATGCCCGCGGCGATGAACGCGATCACGATCAGCACCTTGATGATGACGATGAAGCTGTTCACGCGCGCCGACTCGCGTATGCCGATCACGAGCAGCATCGTGATGAGCCCGACGATCACCATCGCGGGCACGTTGAGTATCGCGCCGACGTGGCTCCAGCCGTGACCGGGATCGTAAGCGAAGGGCGCTTTCGCAAGCTGCTCGGGTATGTCGATGCCGAGCGAATGCAGAAAGCTCACGACATAACCGGACCAGCCGATGGCGACCGTCGTCGCGCCGACCGCGTATTCGAGGATCAGATCCCAGCCGATGAGCCACGCGATCAGCTCGCCCATCGTCGCATAGGCATACGTGTAGGCGCTGCCGGAAACCGGCACCGTGGACGCCATTTCGGCATAACACAGTCCCGCGAGCGCGCAGACGACCGCACCCAGCACGAAGGACAGGATGATCGCGGGCCCGGCGTTGGTCGCGGCCGCGTGGCCCGTCAGCACGAAAATCCCCGCGCCGATGATGCAGCCTATGCCGAGCAACACGACATCGAGCGCAGTAAGCGAACGTTTCAGCGTGTGGCCGCCGTGTTCCTGAAGCACTTCCTCGGTTTCTTCCGCTTCGCTTTGCAGCGTAGCAACGGACTTTCTTTGCATGACGGTCACGATCGCCTCCTGTGCGGCGGCAGCGAGGCCGCGCCCGGTGGCGCGGCGAAGTCTGTCGCCCGTTCAAGTGCGGGATGATGCACACGCCGCTTGCTTCACACCTGCACGTTCGTTCTGACGTATTGCCGTTTCGTGATAGCAGATTTTGCCGGGGAATTCGAGCGCTGCTGAGCGATGCGCGTGCAACGACGCGTTTTGCGAGTATGTTCGTGCACGGCGAGCGGCTTGCAGCAGGAAACGTGCCGCGCCGGCGCCGGTCGTGGCTGCGCTGGCGCGGCGCAAGACCCCACAACGGTCAAGGACATACGCGGACGGCATAAAGCACGGATGCGCGGCGCACTATAATCAGTTGCACAGTTGCGATTTTCAACCCGGAATCCGTTCCTGTTGCTTGCGGAACGTTCACCGGACTTTCCTCACGTGGAGAATTTGATATGGCTATACGCATTGGTGATGAAGCCCCCGATTTCACGGCGGAGACGACCGAAGGCACGATTCGCTTTCACGAGTGGATCGGCGACAAATGGGCGATCCTGTTCTCGCATCCGAAGGACTTCACGCCCGTCTGCACGACCGAGCTCGGCTACATGGCCAAGCTCAAGCCCGAGTTCGACAAGCGCGGCACGAAGGTGATCGGACTCTCGATCGATCCGGTGACGAATCACTCGCAATGGGCCAAGGATATCGAGGAGACGCAGGGCACCGCGGTCAACTATCCGATGATCGGCGACGCGGATCTGAACGTCGCGAAGCTCTACGACATGATTCACCCGAACGCGAGCGGCGCGAATCCGCGCACGGCAGCCGACAACGCGACGATCCGCGCCGTGTTCATCGTCGGTCCGGACAAGAAGGTGAAGGCCACGTTCACGTATCCGATGAGCGCGGGCCGCAACTTCGACGAAGTGCTGCGCCTGCTCGACGCGCTGCAACTGAACGCGAAGCACACGGTCGCGACGCCGGTGAACTGGAAACCGGGCGAGGACGTCATCATCCCCACGTCCGTATCGGATGACGACGCGAAGAAGAAGTATCCGGACGGCTTCAAGACGCTCAAGCCGTATCTGCGCACGGTGGCGCAGCCGAAGTAACGCACGCGCAACTGAAATCGAACGCCGGCCGCACACGCGGGCCGGCGTTTTTATTTCCACTCAGTTGTGTCCCGTGCGGCGTTCGGGCGACGTTTCGACTTCGCCCGGCTTGCGCAGCATCTTGTCCACTTCGCCCGCGTGCATCTCCTCGGTTTCGATCATCTGCCGCGCGTATTCTTCGAGCGCGACGGAGCGGCCCTCGACGAGCTTCAGCAAGTCGCGATAAAGACCGAGCGCGACGTTTTCCGCCTGCAGCGATTCGCGCAGGATCGTCGCGATGTCGAAGGTGTGATTGTCGAGCAGCGGGCCGATTGCAAGCGATGGATAGGCGCCGAGCGTCGTGATCCATTCGCCGGCCTGATGCGCATGCACGAGCGATTCATCGGCCTGCGCGCGCAGCCACGACACGATGGGAATGCGTCCGAAGCCGAACACGAGAAACGAATAGTGCGTGTAGCGCACGACGCCCGCCAGTTCGGATTCGAGAATCCTGTTCAGGACGCCGACGACCTTTTCCTTTTCGAGCTCTGCCATTCTTGCCTCCGTTTTTCCAACGCCAGGCGCTCCGCAGGACGGAGAGGCCATGATTCGTCGCATGCCGCGGCATCACTCATTGTAGTCACGCGGACGGCGCATGCGAGGCGAAACTGCGGCTGGAGGCGCGCAAGATATGCGCCCGGAACGGCTATGGAGGCGATGCAGGCGGCCCTGCGGCCGCGGCACCGGTAAGGCGGAAACCCTGCGTTCAGGCGATTTCTTCGATCCAGAGCGCAGCCGTGCGCGCCAGCACCTGCGACATGGCCGTGCGCGCGCCGTCTCCATCGGCGGTTTCGATGGCCCGCACGAGCCGGCCGTAATCGCCGAGCTGCGAGTCGGGCACGCGCGGCAGCGCATGCGGCTGCGCGCGCAAGGCTGCCTTCATCGTCCGGATGCCGACGCGCACGACGCTGCCCATCTGGCGCAGCACTTCGTCGCCGCTTGCATCGACGATAGCGGCCTGTAGCGCCTCTTCCGCGGCGGACTGAAGGGGTTCGGACGGGCTCGCGTGCAAAAGCCGCTGGTAGGCCGCATTGATGGCGATGCGCTGATGCCGGTTCGCGCGCGTCGCGGCGAGCGCGGCGGCGGGCGGATCGACGAGCGCGCGGAACTCGATCAGCCTGCGTATGCAGTCCGGGTCATGCAGCGCGCGCATGCGCCACTCGGCGACCTCGGGATCCATGATGAGCCATTCCCGCGCGGGCTTGATGCGTGTGCCCGTCTTGGGTCGCACGTCGAGCATGCGGCGCGAGATGAGAATGCTCAGCGCCTCGCGCATGATGGTCCGGCTCACGCCGTGCTGCTTCGAGAGGATGACTTGTGGCGGCAGCACGTTGTCCTGGTATTCGCCGCTCACGATGCCCGCTACGAGCTGGTTCACCACGCGTTTGACGAGCGATGCTTCATAGCCATGATTCATGTTTTTGTTCTCGTGATAACGCCCACGCCTGTGGCTTCTCGCTACTCGTCGCCGAGTGGCAGAGCCAGCGCTTGTCTAAGTTCACGGCGTGTCGGTGCACCGCGCGGGCGAACTTTCGCGCGCAGCGCTTCCCCCCCGGCACGCCGTGTATTTGGTCCCCGGATTCAGCTATCGATGCGGTTTGAGCCGCATACCCCGCAGCGGTCGGCATTGTTTGGACAGCATCGTCGATCCGCTGAAAGAAGCGTATCTCTGCGTGGCCTGTTTTAACAATATGGTGCACCGCTAATTCGACTGACTATCGTGCGTCCGCCCACAAAATCGCGCGGGCGCGCAACACGGCGCGAATCGCCAGAAATGCGCAAGCGTTTGCGCGTCGTCGGTTATGCGAAGCATCGAACACAACGGCCGATGCGGCAGCCATGTGTTATTTTTGCGAGCCATAGCAACGCAACGAACCAACGAGGAAACGAAACATGAAAGTCGCCGTCATGGGTGCGGGCGCGGTCGGTTGTTACTACGGCGGCATGCTCGCGCGCGCGGGTCACGAGGTCGTGTTGATCGCGCGGCAGCAGCATGTCGAAGCGATCGAACGCGATGGCCTGCGCCTCGACACGCAGCATTTCGACGAGCGCGTGCGCGTGGCCGCGAGCACCGACGCGAGCGCGGTGAAGGGCGCGCAACTCGTGCTCTTCTGCGTGAAATCCACCGATACCGAGAACGCTGCAAAGGCGCTCGCGCCGCATCTCGAACCCGATGCGTTGCTGCTCTCGCTGCAGAACGGCGTGGAGAATGCCGAACGCCTGCGCGAGTTGCTGCCGCAGGAAGCGGCGGCCGCGGTCGTGTATGTCGCGACCGGGATGGCGGGGCCGGGGCACGTCAAACACAACGGGCGCGGCGAGCTCGTGATCGAGCCGTCGACGAAAAGCGAGGAGGTCGCGCGCGCCTTCGTCGAGGCGGGCGTGCCGACCGAGATTTCCGACAACGTGCGCGGCGCGCTGTGGGCCAAGCTCGTGCTGAATTGCGCGTATAACGCGCTGTCCGCGATCACGCAGTTGCCGTACGGAAAGCTCGTGCAGGGCGAGGGCATCACGCGCTCGATGCGCGATGTCGTCGACGAATGTCTCGCGGTCGCGAAGGCCGACAACGTGATCATTCCCGGCGACGTCGATGCCGCCGTGCGCCGCATCGCCGAAACGATGCAGAACCAGTACTCGTCGACGGCGCAGGACGTGGCGCGCGGCAAGACGAGCGAGATCGATCATCTGAACGGGCTGATCGTACGGCGAGGCGAAGCGCTCGGCATCCCGACGCCCGCGAACCGCCTGCTGCATGCGCTCGTCAAGGCGATCGAAAGCAAGGCCTCGTAGCGCACGATTCGAAGGTGTGTGAGGGCAAGGTCGGGCACGGCCGATGCTGAGTTATGCAGCACGCACAGAAAACACCGTGCGTAGCCCAACACACCGGAGGTTCACCATGAAATCGTTCGTCAAGGCCGTGGCCGTCGCCGCTGTAGTGGTGGCGCCGGCGCTCTCTTTCGCGCAAACCGATTCGTCGCTTACGCGCGATCAGGTGAAGCAGGATCTGCGGCAGGTTGAAGCCGCCGGCTATGATCCGTCGCGCTCGGACCAGACTTCGTATCCATCGGATATTCAGGCCGCCGAGAGCCGCGTATCGCGCCAGAACGGTGCATACGGCGGGACAGCGGCGGGCAGATCGGCTTCAGGCACGCGCAACATGATGCCGCCCCTGAATGACGACAGCACAAAGCCAGTTTATTTTGGCCGTTGATGATGACGCGGCCGGGTTGTGCGCGTTCGGCGCAACGGCGCTACCATCGGTTCTTCCATTCGCCCTATCGCGTTCATGCGCAGGAAGACACTCATGGATAAAGCCGTCAAGATTCCCGGCCCCGATCATCCGATCACGGTCCAACCCAGTCCGTTGCACGTGATCGTGAAGGCGGGCGCGCATGTCATCGTCGATACGACCAGGGCGCTATCCTTGCGCGAGGCATCGTATCAGGAGGTGCTCTATGTCCCGCGCGAAGACGTGGACATGACAAAACTCGAACGCACGTCGCACACGACATACTGCCCTTACAAAGGCGAATGCAGCTATTACAGCATCCCGTCGGGTGGACAAAAAGCCGCCAATGCAGTGTGGTCCTATGAGACGCCATACGACGCGGTTGCATCGATAAAGGATCATCTGGCGTTTTATAGAGATCGCGTCGATTCATTCGAAACGCGCGACGCCTGACACTCAATCGAGCAAGGTTTTGGCGCGGTGCTTGAGCATCGCGCTGAAGTCGTCGAGCCAGCCGACCGACAGACGCCAGCTCTGCCAGTAGAGGTCAACATCCAGGCGCGCGCCGGGCGACACTTCCACGAGCGCGCCGCTGTCGAGTTGCGCCGCGACGAGCCGTTGCGGACACATACCCCACGCAAGCCCGGACGTGCATGCGCGCACGAAGCCTTCGCCATGCGGCACGACATGCGCGGGCGGCTCGATATCCGCGCGGCTTACACGCTTGACGAAGCGTTTCTGCAATTCATCCTTCTCGTTGAAGTTGACGCATGGCGCTCGACGCAGCGCGTCACGTGTCAGTCCGTCAGCGAAATAACGCGCGAAAAACGCGGGCGAGCACACGGCGCGATATCGCGTGCGCCCGAGTTTCACCGAGCGCCAGCCAGGTACGGGTTCGGCCTGCGTGGTGATGGCGCCTTGCACGTCGCCTTCGCGAATGCGTTGCGCGGTGTGATCCTGATCGTCAACGACGAGATCCAGCATCAGTTCGCGCTCGATACAGAAGTCCGCCGCCGCGTCGATGAACCAGGTGCTCATGCTGTCGTCGTTCACCGCGATCCGCAGCTTCGCGCGCCGCTCGCTCGGCGCGCCCGGCAAGGCCGGCATGCGTCCGCCGAGTTCCGCCTCGAGCAATTGCACCCGTTCGGTATGGCGACACAGCAGCGCGCCCGAAGCCGTCGCCTCGCACGGCTGACCGCGCTTGACGAGCAGGCTGCCGACGCGCTCTTCCAGCAGTTTCACACGCTGCGACACCGCTGACGGCGTGACGTTGAGATCGCGCGCCGCGCGCTCGAAAGATCCCGTGCGCACGACGGCGAGCAACGCATCGAGCAGAGCGTAGTCGAGCATTAGCGTTCCTTAATCGAAATTAGAAAGTTTAGCTGTTTGAATGCACGTTCAAAGCGCAGACTACGGCTTTCTTCGATCCCGATCAAGCGACGCCATGCAACCGAATCCCTTCAAACTCGAACGTTATTTCGCGCGACATGAATTCACCGCGCGCCACTTGCTATGCAGTTCCGATCCCGAATCGATGTCGATCGGCGAATTGCTCGCGTACGAACCCGGTGCGATCGACGGCTTGCGCGATACGTGGCTCGGCTATACCGAGTATCCCGGCGCGCCTGCGCTGCGACGCGAGCTCGCGACGCTGTACGAGCACATCGACGCGGACGACATCATCGTGCACACAGGCGCGCAGGAAGCCATCTATTCGTTCATGCGCACGATGCTCGCGCCGGGCGATCACATGATCGTGCATATGCCGGGCTATCAGTCGCACTATTCGGTGGCCGAGGCGATGGGCGTGAGCGTGTCGCCATGGAAAGCGCGCGAGGAGGCGGGCTGGACGCTCGATCCTGAGGAACTCGACAAGCTCGTCACACCCGCCACGCGCGCGCTCGTGATCTGCGCGCCGCACAATCCGACCGGCTATCTGCCGTCGCGCGAGATGTTCGATGCGATCGTCGCGTTCGCGCGCAAGCATGGGCTGTGGCTCTTCAGCGACGAGGTGTATCGCGGTCTGGAGCACGATCCCGCCGATCGCCTGCCCGCTGCGTGCGATGTGTACGAGCGCGCGATTTCGCTCGGCGCGCTTTCGAAGACGCATGGGCTCGCGGGGCTTCGCCTCGGCTGGATCGCGACGAAGAGCGCGCAGGTGCTCGAACGCATGAGTACGTTCAAGGACTATCTCACCATCAGCAATAGCGCGCCGAGCGAGTATCTCTCGGCGATCGCGGTGCGCCATACCGATGCGCTTATCGAACGCAATGTGTCGATCGTGCGCGCCAATCTGCGCGTGCTCGACGATTTCTTCGCACGTCACGCGGATCGCTTCGAATGGCATCGTCCGCGCGCGGGCACCATCGGCTTCGTGCGTCTGAAACGCGGGCACGCCGTACAGTTCTGTGCCGAACTGCTCGAACGCACCGGCGTGCTGCTACTGCCTTCGACGCTCATCGATCACGGCGACGCGCATGTGCGGCTGGGTTTCGGCCGACGCAACATGCCCGAGGTCGTCGGGCTTCTCGATGCTTATCTGGAAGCGACCGCCACGAGCACCGCATCCTGACGATACGCGGCCGGATACATCTGTTTCAGATTCGCGACTTTCGGCAGATCGTTGATCGCGATATACGGGCTTTCCGGATGCTCCGTCAGGTAGTTCTGGTGATAGCCTTCGGCCGGATAAAAGCCCTTGTAGTCCTCGACCTTCGTGACGATCTTGCCGCTGTACACGTGGGCCTTGTCGAGTTGCGCGATATACGCATCGGCGATCTCGCGCTGCGCCGCATTCGTCGGAAATACCGCCGAACGATATTGCGTGCCGTGATCCGGGCCTTGATAGTTCAGCTCCGTCGGGTTGTGTGCGACGGAGAAGAAGATCTGCAAGAGCTTGCCATAAGAGACCTGCGCCGGATCGTAGGTGATGCGCACCGATTCCGCGTGACCCGTGTCGCCTTCGCTGACGCGATCGTATTGCGCGGTGTCGGCCGCGCCGCCCGCATAACCCGACATCACTTCCTTCACGCCGCGCACGTGCTGAAACACGCCTTGCACGCCCCAGAAGCAACCGCCCGCGAACACGGCGGTTTCCGTATGCACCGCGCCCGCGGTTTCGTCGTGCGCGGGCGGCGGAATCTTCACGGCGGCCTCGCTCGAATGCGCGACGCGCTGCAATGCGAACGCGCCCGCGAACAGCACGGCCACGCTCGCGGCCTTGAACGTTTTGCTGGTGGTCTTGAACATCTTTGCTCCTCGATGAGTCTCGTTCAACCGAACGTGAACGCGTACGCTTCGACCCCGGGGTCGAGAAATTCGATCGTGAACGTGCGATCCGCGACGGTGCCCGTCTGACGCACGAGTTGATAAAGCCGCTGTTCGGTCACGGTGCCGCTTCCGTCGGCCTGCACGTCGCTGCCGTGTGAAGCGCCCGGCGCTGCACCATCGATGCTCACGCGAAAGCGCACAGGCTTGCCGTCCTTCGACGGTCCGAGCACGAGATGCAGGTCGCGCGCATGAAAGCGATAGACGATGCGGCCCTTCGTGCCTTCGAGCGTCGCATGTTCCGCGCCCACTTTCCACGGACCCGCGAGTCCCCAGTCATTGACGTCGAGCGCTTTCGGCGCGGCATAGTCGTGGAGGCGATCGCGCGTTTCGCCGCCCGGCGACATGAACTGCTCCGCGCGCTCGTAGCCGATATATGTCTCCGGCGAACGCATGTCCGTGTTGTCGGCCTGCATCATCGCGCCTTCGCCGATGGCATCGTCGCCGCTCTTCGACGTCATCGACATGGAAGGCGCAGCGCCGTGGCCCGCTTCGGCGAGCAGTTGCTGGATCACATGCTCGGAGTGCGCATAGTCGCCTTCGCCGAAGTGGTGATAGCGGATATTGCCCTGCGCATCGATGAAATAGTGCGCCGGCCAGTATTGATTGTTCAGCGCGCGCCAGATCGCAAAGTTATTGTCGATGGCGACAGGATAGTCGATGCCGAGATCGTGAATCGCCTGCTTCACGTTGTCGACGTTACGCTCGAATGCGAACTCCGGCGCGTGCACGCCGATCACGACGAGTCCCTGATCGCGGTACTTCTGCGCCCAGGTCTTCACATACGGCAGCGTGCGCAGACAGTTGATGCACGAGTACGTCCATACATCGACGAGCACGACCTTGCCACGCAACGCTTCCTTCGTGAGCGGCGGCGAGTTGAGCCATTGCACTGCGCCGTCGAGCGACGGAAGCGTGCCTTCGACGGGCAATGGCGCGGGGTTGGCCGACTTCGGCGGCTCGGTGCTCGCGCGCATCATCGCGCCATTGTTCGCGGGCTTCGCGGACATCATCATCGCGCCATTGTTTTTATTCGAGAGCTTGTCGACGAGTTGTTGTTCGATACCGGAGGTCGCCACCGTCGATACGCGAGCGAGCACGCCGGTGTCGAGTCCGAGCGCGATCGCGACGACGCCGAGCAGCATCGCCGCGCCGATGCCGCGCCGCACCCATTCGCCCGCGCCCAGCGAGCGCTTCATCGCGGCGAACACGCGTCCGCCGATCAGCAGCGCTACCGCAAGCGAGGTCGCCGCACCGGCCGCGTAGGCGAGCAGCAGCAGCGTGGTGCCGGCGCTCGCGCCGTTGAGCGCAGCGCCCGTCAGCACGAGGCCCAGGATCGGGCCCGCGCACGGCGCCCACAGCAGGCCCGTCGCGATGCCCAGCACGAACGATCCGCCAAAGCTCGGCTTGCCGTCGCCGCGCTGCGCGAAGGCGGTAAGGCGATTGCCCGCGCTGACGAGCGGATGCATCACGCGCTCGGCGACGCTCGGCAGGAGCAGCGTGAGGCCGAACACCGCGAGCAGGACGATCGCGGCCCAGCGGCCGTATTGATTGGCCTGCGTGACCCAGCCGCCGCCCACGGCCGCGAGCGTCGCGACCACGGCGAACGTCAGGCCCATGCCCGCGAGCAGAGGCAGGCCGCTCTTCACGAACGGCTGGTCCGCGCGCGAGAACACGAAAGGAAGCACGGGCAGGATGCACGGACTGAGAATCGTCAGCGCGCCGCCGAGATAGGCAAGGACGATAAGCAACATGATGATGTCGGGTCGAGGTTGATCGTGGTGTGAACGCGGTTCAGGCCGCGCCCGGCATGAAATTCATCGCGACGCCGTTCATGCAGTAGCGCAGGCCCGTGGGCTTCGGTCCGTCGTCGAAAACGTGGCCCAGATGGCCGCCGCAGCGCCGGCAATGCACTTCCGTGCGCTCGACGCCGAACGAGCCGTCGATGCGCGTCGCGACCGCATGATCGAGCGGCGCCCAGAAGCTCGGCCAACCCGTGTGACTGTCGAACTTGGTGCTCGACGAGAACAGCGCCAGCTGGCAGCCCGCGCAACCGAACGTGCCCGCGCGATGCTCGTCGTTCAGCGGGCTGGTGTACGGCCGCTCGGTGCCCTCGCGCCGCAACACGTCGAACTGCACCGGATTCAGCAGGCGGCGCCATTCGTCCTCGCTATGGACGATTTCGAAGCGTTCCTGCGACGGCGCTTGCGGCCCGGAACCGGCCGCAAGCGCGCGCAGGCGTCCGCCCAGCGCGAACGCGGCGGCGGCGGCCGCGGTGCCCGTCAGGAGAAAGCGGCGGCGGGTTTGCATGATGCGTGCCTCGTTTTCGAGTGGAATGCCTGCATCGTAGTCGCGCGCGCATCCCCGAGTCCTCACCGAAAGTTAAATTAAATGTGATACTTCGGCGCGCGCTTTTCTGCACAATGGCACAGACGCCCGTCCATTTCTTCTATGGATAGGGCGAGCATCATCCGACACTCGCTCATGGATCATCCGAAACGCATTCTGATCGTCGAAGACGACATGCATATCGCCGATGTGCTGAGTCTCAACCTGCGCGACGAGCGCTACGAAGTCGTGCATAGCGCCGATGGCGCCGAAGGCTTGCGCCTGCTGGAGCAGGGCGGCTGGGACGCGCTGATTCTCGATCTGATGCTGCCCGGCGTCGATGGCCTCGAAATCTGCCGCCGCGCGCGGGCGATGACGCGCTACACGCCGATCATCATCACGAGCGCGCGTTCGAGCGAGGTGCATCGCATACTCGGTCTCGAACTCGGCGCGGACGACTATCTCGCGAAGCCGTTCTCGGTGCTCGAACTCATCGCGCGCGTGAAGGCGTTGCTGCGGCGCGTCGATGCGGTGGCGAAGGACTCGCGGCTCGACACGGGGTGCATCGAGGTCGCGGGCATCGCGATCGATCCGCTCGCGCGCGAAGCATGGGTCGATGGCGCGCGCATCGAGCTCACGCCGCGCGAATTCGACCTGCTGTATCACTTCGCGCGTCATCCGGGCAAGGTGTTCTCGCGCATGGATCTGCTCAATGCGGTGTGGGGCTATCGGCATGAAGGCTACGAGCACACCGTCAACACGCACATCAACCGGCTGCGCGCGAAAGTGGAGAAGGATGCCGCCGATCCGAAGCGCATTCTCACGGTATGGGGCCACGGCTACAAGCTCGCGGCGTCGTCGCCCGAAGGCAAGGACGCCGCGCCGTGAAGCTCACGCTGTCTCAACGGCTCTTCGCGGTGTTTTGCGTGCTGCTGCTCGCGTGCTGTGGCGCGTCGGCGTGGCTGCAGATCCGCGCGAGCGATCTGCGCGAGAAGGAGGTCATCCAGAGCCTCTCGCGCGGGCTCGCGGCGCACATCGCCCATGACGGCGCGCTCGCCGATGTGAACGATTTCGACGCGCCCACCGTGCGCCGTCTCTTCAGTCAGCTGATGGTGGTGAATCCGAGCGTCGAGGTCTATCTGCTCGATGACACGGGCCGCGTGCGCGCAGACGATGCGCCGCCTGGGCACGTGAAGCGCGATCGCGTCGATCTCGCGCCGGTGCGTCAATTTCTCGATGGCGCTCCGTTGCCGATCCTGGGCGACGATCCGCGCAGCGACGACAAGCGCAAGGTGTTCAGCGCCGCGCCGCTCGCCGCGCCCGGCAAACCGCCGTTCGGTTATGTCTATGTGGTGCTGCTCGGCGAGGAGCATGACGCACTCGCGGCGAAGGCATCGGCGAGCGCGGTGCTGCGCACCACGCTCGCATCGATGGGCCTTGTCACCTTGCTCGGGCTCGTCGCGGGCGTGGTCGCGTTCGGGCTCGTCACGCGGCCGCTGCGACGGCTCACCGAAGCGATGCGCAAATTCGACGCGCGCGGCGCGCCCACAGAACCGCCATTGCCGTCGATGCAGCGAGCGAGCGCAGCCGACGTGCGCGAGAACGAACGCGACGAGATCGTCGTGCTCGAAAGCGCGTTTGCGCAGATGGCCGAGCGCATCGGCGAGCAATGGCGCGCGCTTGGACGACAGGATCGCGAGCGTCGCGAGATGGTCGCGAATATCTCGCATGATCTGCGCACGCCGCTGTCGTCGCTGCATGGCTATCTGGAAACGCTGTCGCTCAAATCGGACACGCTTCCCGATACCGACCGGCGCCGTTATCTGTCGATCGCGCTTGCACAGAGCGCGAAGGTCGGTCATCTCGCGCAGTCGTTGTTCGAGCTCGCGAAGCTCGAACACGGCATGGTCGCGCCGGAAGCCGAGCCGTTCTCGCTGACCGATCTCGTGCAGGACGTCTTCGAGAAGTTCGAGTTGTCCGCGCAGTCACGAGGCGTGCACCTGAATGCGCAGATCGCGCCGCGCTTGCCGAGCGTCGTGGCGGATCTCGGCATGATTGAACGCGTGCTCACGAATCTGCTCGACAACGCGATTCGTCACACGCCCGCGCAAGGCACGGTGGACGTGACGCTGGCACATGGGCGCGAGCATGCCGGTCGCGTCGAAGTCACGGTCAGCGACACAGGCACAGGCATTCCGCCCGCAATGCGGGAAGCGTTGTTCCAGCGTCCGTTCGCTTCAGGTGGCGCGCATCGTGGCGGGCTCGGCTTGCTCATCGTGCAACGCATGCTGCAACTGCACGGCAGCCAGATTCGCATGATCGATACGGAAGGTGCGGGCACGACGTTTCGCTTCGACTTGCCCGCCGCGGTCGCGCAGACCGGCGACGGCGCGCCGCACGCTCACGGATGGCGCGGATAAAAAAAAGCCCGACATTCCTGCCGGGCTGAATGGGATGGTCATCGCCTGCGCCTGATCGCGCCGTTGGAATGCGCGTGCGGCGTTGCCCGGTCTGACCATCCGCGTGGACGTTCGAGTGAAAGCCGATTCGCAGCGGGCTGCAAGGCAGCGGTATCGAACCGCAATGCTGTCGGCGTCATGTGAGACGTTTTAGGCTCATAGCCTTAAACCAGTCTTAAGGACTGTGCCTTGCGTGGGGTCGTGCATCCGGGAGCCAGGCAAGACAAGACAATCGTTGCGCATTCGCTTAAGTGCGTTCACTAAAGCGGCTTAATCGTTTCTTTAGCGTTGCTTGCCGCCGCATTGCGAATACGCCAGGCTCGAAACTACGCCGAATGACAGCCACGTGAAAAAGCGCGGCGTTCTTCCATGCGGAAACTTTCCTTGGTTTCCCGCAATATGTTTGCTAGCATGTAATCGGGTCACAGCCGCCACGTGAGCTTTCGGTCAAAAGTACGGCGCTGTGGCGTGGGATTCAATAGGGCCCATCGAGGCCAATTATGAGTAAAGCGCCCAAGATTGGCGCTTGCTATTGTATTGCCCGTACCAGTGTATTTCGTCAGTCCACTGCTGCGCAGGCCGCCGTGTGGCCTCGTGCGGGACGTCGCAGTGCATTGCTCAATATCTGATAAGCATCGACGTTTAACGTATTTCGCATTCTTGGCTACTTGCGCTGTTTCTTTTAGCGCGGGAAATAAAACGCTTCGTTTTATAAAACGAATTTAGCCGAAGTTTCAAAGACAGTGTGCTTTAGCGTAGCTGCGTCGTGCAACACATTTATAAAGATGCACACGAAGCGACGTCGCGCAGTGGCGAGCGTCGCGCATATCTCTTGGCGTCGCAGGTGATTTCCAGGCAACCGGTTACCGTCATCGATTTTTAGTGACGGTGGAATGTCGCACGCATACGATCCGCGCACAATGCGGGAGGACATGTGGAAACGGAACTCAGTCAACGGCTTGCGAAAGCGTTATGGCGTTGTGCATCGCACGGGCACGTGCTGACCTATCAGCGTTTTCATGCGCAATGCGACAAGAGCGTGCCTTTGCCCCAGCGCTATGCCGCGCTCGAATCGGCGATCAAGACGCTCGGCGATGTAAGCAATCTCGACTACGGCGTGCTCATGGCGCTCGACAACGGCCTGCCGGGCGCGGAGTTCTTCCAGCGCTATCTGCGTTATCGTCATGGGGAATATGTGATGCAGATGGGCGATCCGAAATATCAACGGCAGACCCTCGCGCGCAAGCGTACGCTCGTCGCGCGCGAACGCGATCGCGTGTATGCCCATGCACGTACCGTGGAGGAGGAAAGGGCCAGGCAGGCGGCGTAGCCGGAATCATGCTTCGGCCTCGTCCGCTTTTCCGAGGCCGGCCTGCGCCAGCACCCAGTCGCAGAAGCATTTCACTTTCTCGACTTCGCGTTCCTTGACGCGATAGGAAAGAAAGTGCGTCTCCTTGGCGAGCGGCGCGAACACACCCGCGCCGAGCTCGATCAGATCGCCGCGCGCAAGCTCGCGCTCGGCGAGGCGCGTCGTTTCCAGCGCGACGCCCATGCCATCCACCGCCGCCGATATCGCGAGCGCCGCACGGTCGAACGAAGGGCGCGGCCCGCGCGGCATTTCGAGGCCGTTGAGCGCGAACCATCCCGGCCATGTCACGCGGCTCAATTGCGAGTCGATCAGCGTCATCCTCGCGATCTGTTCCGCGGCCGGCACGTCGTCCTTCAACAGCGAAGGCGAACACATCGGGATGATGCGCTCCGTGCCCAACGCGCGCGAGACGACACCGGGGCGATCATGCGCAAAGCCATACGAGATGGCGACATCGACCTCACGCGCGCGGGCGAGATCGGCGGGCTCCGCATCCGATGACAAACGGATCGTCACGTTCGGATGCATCTGTATGAATTCAGGCAGACGCGGCCCGAGCCATTTCACCGCGAAGCTCGGCGCGCAGTGAACGGCGAGCACTTGCGCGAGCGGATCGAGCGTCACTTCGGCGCATGCGGCTTCGATCACATCGAACACACGTCCGAGGCTCTCATGCAGGCGCCGGCCTTCGGATGTCGTCTCCACACGCCGGTTGCGCCGATGAAAAAGCGGCCTGCCGAAATACTGTTCGAGTTCCTTCACCTGATGGCTGATCGCCGATTGCGTGAGATGAAGCTCGCTTGCGGCAAGCGTGAAGCTTTCGAGCCGCGCGGCGGCTTCGAACGCGCGTAGGAGGACGAAGTTAGGGATGCGCCTCATGGAAACACCTTATGCATGAGCCCTCGTCATGGTTCTATGAACAGGCATCGTTTGTCTTTCGGGTGCGAGGTGACGAACATGTGAGCGATCAAGACGCATCACATAACCAGGAGACAGAGCATGAGTTCCCACAGTCCGGTTGCGTATCTGACGGGCGACGAGTCGTCCACGTATGCGAAGGTGACATGGCGTCTGCTGCCATTTCTTTTCGTGTGTTATCTCTGCGCGTATCTCGATCGCATCAACGTGAGCTTTGCCAAGCTGCAGATGCTCAACGACCTGCATTTCAGCGAGGCCGTCTATGGCGCGGGCGCGGGCGTGTTCTTCGTCGGTTATCTGCTGTTCGAAGTGCCGAGCAATCTTATTCTGTTGCGCGTGGGCGCGCGGCGCTGGATCGCGCGCATCATGGTGACATGGGGCGTCATCTCGGCGGGCATGATGTTCGTCACCACGCCGACGAGCTTCTATATCATGCGTTTTCTGCTCGGCGTTGCCGAGGCGGGCTTCATTCCCGCGATCCTGCTTTATCTCACGTACTGGTTTCCCGCGTCGCGCAGAAGCAAGGTCACGGCACTTTTCATGACAGGCATTCCGATGTCCGGCGTGGTCGGCGGTCCGCTGTCGGGCTGGATCATGACGCATATGAGCGGCGCGCACGGCATAGCGGGGTGGCAATGGCTCTTCCTGCTCGAAGGCATTCCGACAGCGATCTTCGGCGTGGTGGCGTACTTCTATCTCGACGACAAGGTGGCCGATGCGAAGTGGCTCAGCGATTCGCAAAAGGCCATGCTCGAAGCCAATCTGCGCGACGAAAAGCCCGCCCATGCGCTGCATTCCGTGCGCGACGGCCTGCTGCATCCGAAGGTGCTGTTGCTCTCCGTGACTTACTTCTTCTTCACGATGGGCCTCTATGGCGTGAGCTTCTGGCTGCCGACGCTCGTGAAGGCGAGCGGCGTCACCGATCCGCTCAATATCGGCTTGCTCGCGGCGATTCCCTATGCAGCGGGCGCGATTGCGATGCTCGCGGTCGGCCATAGCTCCGACAAACATGGCGAGCGCCGCTGGCATCTGGCGGGCGCGGGTTTCGTCGGGGCGATCGGACTGTATCTGAGCGTGGTCTATGCGCACTCGACGCTCTTCGGCATGATCGGCCTCACGCTCGCGACGATGGGCGTCGTCACGACCATCTCGCAGTTTTGGGTCCTGCCTCCCGCGATTCTCAGCGGCGGCGCGGCGGCTGCGGGCCTGGCGCTCGCGAATTCCGTCGGCAGCATCTCGGGCGTCGTGAGTCCGTGGGTCATCGGCGTGATTCAAACGCATTCGGGCTCGACCGGCAGCGGCGTGCTGGGTCTCGCGGCGAGCTGCGTGATCGGCAGTCTGCTCGTGTTCGCTGTGCCGGCCGCGCTCGTGAACAGCCGCCGCCGCAACGATTGAAGAACGCGCGCAGGGAAGGACGGCTCCGTGAAAGCGGGGCCGTTGGTCTGTCATCACGTGGCGCCCGCTTCCCGGTCGCGCTGTTCGCTCAGCACGAGGCCAAGCCGTTCGACGAGATTCTTGCGCGCGTTCGCGGTATGCAGATCGGTGAGTTCGGCGGCGCGTTGTCCGTCGCCTTCGGAGATGGCGGTCGCGATGGCCGCGTGCTCGTCCCAGATCGATTTGCGTTGTCCCGAAGCCTGCAGCACGGCGCCCATCACGCGGCGCAGATGGACCCAGTGCGTCTGCGCGGTCTCGGCGATCAAAGGATTGCCCGACGCCGTATAGATCGCGTTGTGGAAGGCCATGTCGGCGTCGATCATCGCTTTCACGTCGTCGCTCTTCGACGCGCGCCGGCCGTTGGCGATGATCGATTTGTCGATCTTCGCACCGCGTTCGGCGGCAAGACGCGCGGCGAGCGAATCGAGTGCGCCGCGAATCTCATAGAGATGACTGATCCACGCGGGATCGAGCGGGGTCACGAGCAGACCGCGCCCGGGTGCATCGACGACGAGGCCGTCTTTCTTTAAAAGACGCAGCGCCTGAAGAACGGGGGAACGCGAGACGGCGAGCTGCTCGGCGATCTCTTCCTGCGTGATGCGCGTGCCGGGCGCGAGCGAACCGGAGCTGATGGCGTCGAGCAGGACCTTATAGACCTCGTCTACGTAGTCGGTGCGAGCCTGAAGCTTGAGAAGTTTGGCGGGCATGATATCGGCCGTAATTTCTGGATACAGAATACGGCAAGGTTACAGCGCGCCAGTGCGGCGCGTCAACGCGCATCGTTGCAGCACGTGATCGCATTCAGGTTTACCCATAGAGACAAGGCTGCTTCGCGTCGCTAATCTTTGTATACAGAGTTCGGAGTTCTGTAACCGAAATACGGGACTCAGGCATCAATTCATTCAACCCCACTCGAAACAGGATCTCCCATGACCATCAAATCGGACAAGCTGGAAGGACAGAAGAGCAGCGGCGGCCCGGCCGCGACAGTCAAGAAGCTGGTGCCGTATGGCGGTTACTACGTGAACAAGGTGCCGGGCCACGATCCGGAACTGACGGAAACCGGACCGGGCACGCCGATGGGCGAGTACATGCGCGCCTTCTGGCATCCGGTCTGCATGTCGATCGAACTGACCGACACACCGCGCTTTCTCAAGATCCTCAACGAAGAACTGGTGGCGTTCCGCGACGGCAGCGGGCGCGTCGGCCTGCTGCATGCGCATTGCGCGCATCGCGGGGCGTCGCTCGAATACGGCGCGATTCAGGAGCGCGGCATCATGTGCTGCTATCACGGCATGGTGTTCGACGTGGACGGCGCATGCCTGCATGTGCCTTTTCCGAAAGGCGAGGAGAAGGAGGCCGAAAAATACGCGTGTTCCATTCGTCAGGGCGCGTATAAGGCGGTCGAGCGGCACGGTCTCGTGTTCGCATATATGGGGCCGCCGGAGAACGAGCCGCCGTTTCCCGAGTGGGAAGGCGATTACACGGTGATGCCCGGCGACGAGCTCGTGCCCTATAGCAACTTTCAGCATTGCAACTGGCTGCAAGTACAGGACAACGCCGCCGATAACTTTCATCCGACCGCATTACATGCCGCAAAGAACGTGGTGAAAGGGCAATTCCAGGGCACGACATTCGATGAAGTCGGCGCAGCGTCGATGGAAGTGGCACCCGACATGCACTTTCAGCCGGTCCAGCAAGGCCGCAGCCTCGCGTGCGCGGGTGCGCGCCGCGTCAACAAGGACCGTTTGTTCATTCGCGTTCAGCATCAGGTGCTGCCGAATCTGAGCCTGCACGCTTATACGTCGGAAGACGGCTCGAAGAAAAAGCTCTTCAGCCGCTTCCATATCATTCGCTGGACGGTTCCTGTCGACGATGAAAACAGCAAGATGATCGGCTGGCGCGTGATGGGTCCGGGCATCGATACGCGCGGCGTCGGCAAGAAGGAACTGGTGGGTTACGAATCGATCGACTTTCTCGACGGCCAGGTCGCGATGCGCCGTCCCGAGCGCTTCGGCGATCACACGATCGAGGACATCGTGCCGATTCCGTCGAATCATCGCGAGCGCGCGAACTACAAGCAGGCCCAGTACGCGCCCGGCGACTACGAGGCGATCATCAGTCAGCGGCCGATCGCGGTGCATGCACTGGAAAATCCGACGAAATTCGATGCCGGTGTCTTCGTGTTTCGCAAGATGCTGCGCGATGCATTGCGCGGCTCGAACCCGGCCGCATCCGCGCAAAATTTCGCGGAATGGTTTCGCGAGAACGCGGGCGCGCCGAACAGCTTCTGCTCCGGCAATGTGTTCGAGATTCCCGAAGGCGAAACCGTCGAGGAAGAAGTGGTGCGCCGCCGCAAGGTGACGAAGCAGATCGTCGCGATCCTCGCGGAAAGCGAGCAGTTCAAGGGCGAGGCGCGCGCCGCATTCGTACGCGAGCGCTTCGAGGAACTCGAGCAATCGATGAAGCAATAACGCGGGCAACGCGCGGGCGCATGGCGCGCTCGCGATGCCGGATCATCGATTCGAGGAAATACGATCATGTCGACACAACCCATCTCAACTGATGCGCATGAGCACACTTTGAAACTGCTCGTGCGTCAGGTCCGGTTCGAAGGCCGGGGCATCAATTCATATGAACTCGTCGATCCTGAAGGCGCGCAATTGCCGTCTTTCACGGCGGGCGCGCATATCGACATTCATCTCGCGGACGGCGTCGTGCGGCAGTATTCGATCAGCAATGCGCCGCGTGAACGACATCGCTATGTGATTGCAGTATTGCGCGATGAGCGCGGACGCGGCGGATCGAAGGCGCTTCATGATCAATTGCGCGTGCAGCATATCGTGCGCGTGAGCCGGCCTCGCAATAACTTTCATCTCGTCGACGGCGCGCGCCGCGTGTTGTTGATAGCGGGCGGCATCGGCGTCACGCCATTGAAGGCGATGGCGCATGAACTCGACGACGCGGGTATCGATTACGAAATGCACTACTGCGCGAAAGATGCGCGCAGCGCCGCGTTTGCCGAGGAATTCGAGCCGATGCGCGCGAGTGGACGCCTGCATTTTCACTTCGATGGCGGCGATCCTTCGGCGGGTCTCGATATCCGCGATCTGCTGAACACCCCGCGCGAAGGCGAACACGTCTACTACTGCGGTCCGGGCGGCTTCATGAAAGCGTGCGCGGATGCGGCGCAGCATTGGCCGACGGGCACCGTGCACTTCGAACACTTCAAAGCGCCTGAACGCGCTCCCGGCGAGCAGGCCGCCAACGATGCAAGCGATAGCTTCATCGTGCGTATCGCGAGTACGGGACAGGAGATCGAAGTCACAAAAGACGAGAGCATTGCCGAAGCGCTGGCCGGGGCGGGCGTGGCGATGGAGACGTCATGCTGCGCAGGCCTGTGTGGAACGTGCAAGGTGCGCTATCTGCAGGGCGAGGTCGAGCACAACGACTGCATCATGAGCGACGAAGAGAAGGCCGAATTTCTCACCGCATGTGTATCGCGTGCGACGAGCAAGCTGCTCGTTCTCGATCTCTGATCAACTGAATGGACCGAGACGAAGTCGGTCAACTCGACCTCATGCCGGCAAATCTTTTGAAGCGCAATGAGCGGCAGCAAACACAGGCTATGCCTTTCGCGCCAAGACATAGTTCGTTTGCACATATTCGCCCTGCCAGACAGCGTTACGCAGGAGCCGCTTAATATAATCGTCTCGATACCTCGACACGAGGATGAGATCGAATGAGACCGGTTGTATTCGGGAACCGCCTCGGATGGCTGCATCCGGGAAGTGGCACACGTGGCGTGGTGCTCTGCAACACGTATGGCCACGAATACGTATGGACATACAGCGGCATGCGCCATCTCGCGGACGCATTGGCCGCGCGCGGCATCTGGGTGTTGCGCTTCGACTACCGAGGCACGGGCGATTCGGCGGGCGCCGATCTCGCACCCGATCAATTCGAATCGTCGGTGGAAGATATCAACGCGGCGGTCGACTGGTTCAGGACGTCCGCGGGCATCGAACATATTACGTTGTGCGGTTTTCGCGTCGGCGCGGCATTCGCGCTTGCTGCGGCATTGCGACATCCCGTCGACGAACTCGTGCTGCTCGCGCCCGTTGCGAGCGGCCGCGTATATATGCGCGAGCTGGGCATCGTGCGCAAGACATGGCTCGAATTGCTTGCACCGCCTTTGCGCGAAATGCAGCAAGACGATGTATCCCTCAACGTGCTTGGCCAGGTCTATAACAAGGCGTTCGCCGACTCGCTGAAGGCGATCGATCTCGTCGCGAGTCTGAACGGCGCAACATCGGCGCCTGCACGTCGTGCCTTGATCATGAACGTCAAGACCGGCGGCAAGGATCCGTTGCGCGACGCCCTCGCTGACAAGGGCGTCGAAGCGGAGGCCCGCCCGTTCGAGGACTTGACCGGATTCATTCAGGAAACCGCCTTCAACGCATTGCCGCGCGCCGCTTTCGCCGAGATCGTTGCGTGGATCGCGGGCAGCGCTGCGCCGCTTTCGCAAGCGGCTTCCACGGTCGATGCCGATGGCTGGCCTGCGCTGCGGATCGACACGCCCGAGGCGATCGAACGTCCGGTGCGTATCGGCGACGAAGGGCTTTTCGGCATCTTGTGCGAGCCGCGCACGGGCTCGTCGCGCGGGGCGGTCTATCTGATCGCGAATACATCGGCGAGCGCGCGTGTGGGCGATAGCAGGTTATCGGTACGCATTGCGCGCGAGCTTGCACGACGCGGCGTGGCATCGCTGCGTTTCGATGCGCGCGGTCGCGGCGATAGCCCGGCCGCGCCCGGCGAGGTGCAATCGGATACGGTATTCGGGCGCATCTACAACCAGATCGCCACCGACGACACCGCGGCCGCGGCACGCTGGCTCGCGCGGCAAGGCTATAAGTCGATCTTCGCGTTCGGCGTCTGCTCCGGCGCATATCACGCGCTCAAGGCGGCGGTCGTCGAAAAAGCGATCAACGGTGTCGTCACGGTGAATTTGCCGACGTTCAAGCGGCCAGCGGACATCACGCCCGATGGCCTGCGTCAGTCGACGCGCAATTCGATGGCGGGTTATGCGTTCTCCATGCTCGATCCGCAGAAATGGAAAGCTATCCTGCGCGGCGAAAAGCAATTGACGCGCGTACTGCGCTTTATGCTCGGCTATGCGATGACGCGCGTGCGTTCACGTATCGTCGATGTTCTGAGGCTCGATCGCCTGAGCCAGACGCCGCCCGAACTCGCGACCGAGCCCGGTGCGGTCATGCGCGCGCTCGATGCGAAAGGCGTGAAGGCGGTGTTCGTCTATGGCGCCTACGATGCGGGCATGGATTTGATTGCCGCGCACTTCGGCAAGCAGGGCGCGCGACTGTCGCGTTATCCATCGGTCCGCATGATCGTATATCCGAATCTCGATCATTCGCTCTTCATGACCGCCGGTTCGACGCAGGTCGTCGCGCTGTGCGAGCGCATCGCGAAGGAATCGAATTCACCCGTCGCCGATCCGGCTCTCCCGCGCAGGGAACCCGTCGTGCTGTGATTCGCGGCACTGCGCGTCAGCGAGTTCGCCCCGTCTTGGGTATCCTTCGATACTGGAACCCGCCCCTTCGCGGGCAGTGTCCCATCGGGAATCCATGTCAGCGGCGTTCGAACGGCGCAATGGCGTCGCGCGAGCCG
This sequence comes from Caballeronia sp. S22, assembly GCF_964261745.1. Classification (NCBI taxonomy): domain Bacteria; kingdom Pseudomonadati; phylum Pseudomonadota; class Betaproteobacteria; order Burkholderiales; family Burkholderiaceae; genus Caballeronia; species Caballeronia sp. S22. Next base: position 692,259 of record NZ_OZ180036.1, read on the forward strand.
CTCAACACAATGCACAGGAGTCTGGCGATGTCGATTGAAAAGGTTCTATACCGTGCGCATGCTCATGTCACCGGCGGACGCGATGGCCGCGCAACCGTGCCCGAAAGCAATCTGGATCTCAGGCTGACGACGCCGAAAGAACTCGGCGGCGGCGGCGGCGATGGCACGAATCCCGAGCAACTCTTCGCCGCGGGTTATAGCGCGTGTTTCATTGGCGCGATCAAGTTTGTCGCCGCGCGCGACAAGATCACGCTGCCGAAAGACGTGGCGGTAGACGGCAGCGTGGGAATTGGACAAATCCCGAACGGCTTCGGCATCGAAGTCGAACTGAAGATCTCGCTGCCGGGCATGGATCGCAGCGAGGCGCAGGCGCTGGTCGACAAGGCACACATCGTGTGTCCTTATTCGAACGCGACGCGCAATAACATCGATGTCAAATTGACGCTGGCATAAGCATATCGCGCGTTCGAGCGTTCTTCTGAACGGACGCTCGAACGCAGGTCACCATGTTTCGCGCATTACCATCAGTCGCGTTTCGGTCATGTCCTCGATCGCATAGCGAATGCCTTCCCGGCCGAGGCCCGAATCTTTCACGCCGCCATAAGGCATGTTATCGACACGGAAAGAAGGCACATCGTTGATCACGACGCCGCCAACTTCGAGCGAGTCCCAGGCCTCGTGCGCATGCGCGAGCGAATCCGTAAAAATGCCCGCCTGCAAGCCAAAATCGCTGTCGTTGACGGTATTGAGTGCGTCCTTGAAATCATCGAACTTTTCGAGGATCGCAACAGGCCCGAACGCTTCCTTGCGATAAAGATCCGAATCTCGTCCGACATTTTCCAGAAGCGTCGCTTCGAACATCGCGCCTTCCACCTTGCCGCCCGCGATGATTTTCGCGCCTGCCGCCACCGCGCTTTCCATCCAGCCGGCGAGCCGCTTCGATTCCGACTCGGAAATCATCGGTCCGACGAAGGTTTTCTCGTCCTTGGGATCACCCATTCTGAGCGACTTTGTTTTCACGATCAGCCGTTCACGCAACGCCTCGTATAGCGACGCGTGCACCAGAATTCGCTGCACCCCAATGCAGCTTTGCCCGGATTGATAAAAAGCGCCGAACGCGAGCCGGTCGACGACATAGTCGAGCTTGCCGCCCTGATCGCTATCGACGATCGCGGCGGCATTTCCGCCGAGTTCCAGAATGACTTTCTTCTTGCCTGCTTTAGCCTTCAGATCCCAGCCTACCGCGGGCGAACCGGTAAAGGAGAGGAGCTTGAAGCGCTCGTCGGTCGTAAACAAATCGGCGCCGTCGCGATGGGCCGGCAGTATCGAAAATGCGCCTTTGGGAAGATCCGTTTCCGCGAGCACTTCAGCGATGATCAACGCACCGATAGGCGTGCGGCTCGCGGGCTTCATGACGAACGGTACGCCGGCGGCGATCGCAGGCGCGACCTTGTGCGCGGCAAGATTCAAAGGAAAATTGAAAGGCGAAATGAAGGAACAAGGGCCAATCGGCACGCGTTTTACATAGCCGTGATAACCCTTGGCGCGCGGCGAGATTTCCAGATTCAGTATTTCCCCGTCGATGCGAACCGACTCTTCCGCCGCGACTTTGAACGTATCGATGAGACGCGTGACTTCGCCGCGCGAATCGTTGATAGGCTTGCCGGCTTCGATGCACAAGGCCATCGCCATTTCATCGGCTCGCTCGCGAAAGCGCTTCACGCAATGCTCCAGTACGGCCTGTCGTTTGAACGGAGGAAAGGCGCGCATCTCGGGCATCGCGGCGACTGCGAGGCCGATCGCCTTGTCGATGGCTTCTGCATCGGCGAGCGCGACGCGCGTCGCGACTTCACCGCTGAACTTGTCGGTCACCGCCAGATCGGTATTGGCGGCAACCGGCTCGTTGGCGAGGTAATACGGGTAAGTTGACTTCAGCATGAACGCTCTCCTGTCGGGACGCGTTGTCGATATATCAGTCAGATTACCGCTTAAATGCAGTACGTGCAGGCGAGCAGGTTCTGCGGAATGAGATAGCATGCGAACGGAATCGAACGAAGCGTGCCGTCACGCTTCACATGTCCGACATGCGGAGGAAACGATGCTGACATCTGGAATCGATCACGTAGGACTCACCGTGCGTAATCTCGACGCGACGCGAGACTTCTTCGTTCAATGTCTCGGCTGGCAGATCGCCGGCGAGCGGCCTGACTATCCGGCCGTGTTCGTATCGGACGGAAAGTTGCTGGTTACGCTATGGCAGGTGAAAGACGAAGCGGCGCCGATAGCATTCGACCGGCGAAAGAATATCGGGCTTCATCATCTGGCGTTGCGCGCAGCGGATGAAGCCGCGCTCGCGACAATTCTCGAACGCGTGTCGGCGTGGCCTGGCGTGACGGTTGAATTCGCGCCGGAACAGCTAGGAGCAGGGCCGAAACGCCATATGATGATTTACGAACCGGGCGGTATTCGGATCGAATTCGATTTCGATCCCCGCGCTTGAATCAGACACGACTGCAAGCGAACGGCGGAGTCGTCAACGAACTCCGCCGTTTGCGGATTCACTGTCAGGCGATCAAAAATGGCGTGCGGTCTTCGATGGACGCGAGCCATGCGGGTGCGCGCCCGCGACCGCTCCACGTTGCGCCTGATTGCGGATCGCGATAAAGCGCGGGTTGAGGACCGCGCGGTTGACCCTTTCCGTTGCGCTTGGCCGTAGCTTGCGCCTTTCCTTTAGCCTTCTTTGCTGGCGCACTCGCGCCCACCGCGAACTTGCTGCGGTCCTTGGCATTGGCGATCCAGCCGGGTGCGCGTCCACGGCCGCTCCAGGTCGCGCCGGTTTTCGGATCCTGATAAGCAACGGTGCTTTGCTTTTTTGCCGCGGGCGATCGACCTGGTTTCTTGCGAGTACCCGAATACTTTTCGATGTCCGAGATGGTCAATCCGTGGCTCGACATCAATTCATGAATCTTTCGCAGTACGCTTTCGGATTCTCTGGCGACGAGCGCATCGGCTTTCGCTTGAAGTGCTTCGATACGTGCCTGAATACTTTCTAGCGTTGACATGATTTACCTCTAATAGATTGTTATTTGAACTATGCCACGTACATGCGCGACGCGCTAGAGGAGATTCGTGTTAATACATGGCAAATCAGATTCGCCAAACGCGCTTTAGGGGATAAGTGGCGCGACACACATTGCGAATTTCATTGCTTTCCAGTCAAGAAATCACAAAGCTGCTTTCAATACCTTTCTTTAAAGCGCCAGCCCTTCGAGTTCTTTGAGTGCAATGCCGAGGATCGAGCAAACGATCGCAATGATCAACAGGTCACTCGGTTCGTCTGCGATCCTGTCAAACCGGCGGACTTCATCAGAAGTGATGCGTGAGATCATCAATCATCATTTTACATGAGCATGCCCGGCACCTATCTTGTCGATAACAGCAGAAAAACGCACCCGGTATCCGCCGGACATGCGACATAACGTTCTGAAGATAGGAGACACTGTGATGACCTCGCTTTCCAGCCAGGAACTCTGGCTGACGCCCGCCTTTAAACGGCTCGTTTCCCGTCGCCGCAGATTCGTTGCGCGCCTGACGCTCGGCACGCTGGTGCCTTACTACGCCTTCGTTCTGGTGGCCGGGTTCGCGCCGAAACTGCTCTCGGCAAAGATGTTTGGCGCGAGCGTCATCACGACCGGCTGGACGATCGGCGTATTGCTCATTGCAGGAACGTGGCTCCTCACGGGTCTTTACATCCATCGCGCGAACGGAGAATTCGACGCGCTCACCAACGAGATCCTGAACGGAGGCGCGCAATGAATCGTCGCGTCCCCAAGGGCATAGGCTTGCTGAGCGCATGCGCCACGCAATCCGCTCTCGCCGCACCCGAAACGATCGGTCACGTGCAAAGGCAGCCGCTCAATTTCACGGCAATTTCAATGTTTCTCGTTTTCGTCGTTGCAACGCTCGCTATAACGTGCTGGTCTGCATCGAAGACGCGTTCCATGAAGGATTTCTATAACGCCGGAGGAACGATCACCGGCTTTCAGAACGGTCTCGCGCTTGCGGGCGATTACATGTCGGCGGCGGCACTGCTCGGTCTCACGAGCATGATTTTCTTCAACGGCTATGACGGCATGATTTACGCGGTGAGCTTCTTCGTCGCATGGCCGCTCTTGATGTTTCTGTTCGCGGAAAGGATCAGAAATCTCGGGCAGGTCACCATCGCCGACATCGCGTCATTCCGCCTCGATCAGCGAAGAATCCGGACGATGACAGCATTCGGCTCACTCACCGTCGTCTGTTTCTATCTCGTGGTTCAGATGGTCGGGGCAGGGCAGCTCATTCAACTTCTTTTCGGCCTAAGTTATGACCAGGCGATCGTGATCGTCGGTGCGTTGATGGCTATCTATGTCACGTTCGGCGGCATGGTGGCGACGACGTGGGTCCAGATCATCAAGGCTGTGCTGATGATCTTTGGCGCGACATTGCTTGCATTCCTGGCGCTTCGGCAATTTGGTTTCTCGCTCGATACGATGTTCGAGCAGGCGATCAAAACGCACAAGAACGGCATCGGCATCATGCTGCCGAGCAAGCTCGTCGCCGATCCGTTCGCCATGCTTTCGTTGTCGGTCGGTCTCGTATTCGGCACGTCGGGATTGCCTCATATCCTCATGCGCTTCTTTACCGTGCGCGATGCGAAGGAGGCGCGCAAGTCGGTATTCGTCGCGACGGGCTTCATCGGCTATTTCTTTCTCGTGGTCGCGTTGCTCGGCGTGGCGTCGATCGCGATCGTCGGACGCAATCCGCTCTTCTATGAGGGCGGTGTCGTCGGCGGGAAACTGATCGGCGGTTCCAACATGCCCGTGATGCATCTCGCGAAGGCGCTCGGCGGCGATCCGGCACTCGGCTTTCTATCCGCCGTCGCATTCGCGACGATTCTCGCAGTCGTCGCCGGCCTCACGATGGCGGGCACGTCCGCGATCTCTCACGATCTCTATGCAATGGTCTATAAGAAGAACCAGGCCACCCCGGAAAGCGAAAAGCGCGTTTCGCGCGTGGCGTCGATAGGCATTGCATTCGTCGCCATTGTGCTTGGCATGGCCTTCAAGGATCAGAACGTGGCGTTTCTCGTCGCCCTGACGTTCAGCATCGCGGCTTCCGTCAATTTCCCTGTGCTGACGCTTGCTATCTACTGGAAAGGACTGACCACGCGTGGCGCGCTGATCGGCGGAATCGCCGGGCTCGTGAGTGCGATTTCGCTCGTCGTGTTATCGCCCGCCGTGTGGGTCAAGGTGCTGGGGCACGCGGCGCCGGTCTTCCCTTACGACTACCCGGCGATCATTTCGATGAGCATCGCGTTCTTTTTCATGTGGCTGGGCTCGGTCACGGACCGCCGTGCGCAGGCCAACGAAGAACGACAAAGATTTCACGACCAGTTCGTTCGTGCTCAAACCGGAATCGGCGCGTCGGGCGCGGTGAGTCATTGATCCTCGAAAGGAGTTGCCATGAGCCACGTTCAGCAAGATGTCACATCGGCACAACCGATACGTTTCAAGTTCAGAGATAACGGCCTCGGGTTTTCGCCGATCACGATCGCGCTTCACTGGATGATCGCATTGCTCGTGCTGTCGATCATCGCATCGAAAATCGTCGGGCTGGTCGAGCCTGCAAGCGAGTCCGCGCAATTCGTCAATCTGTGCGGGACGCTGTTGTTTCCGCTATCGGTCTATCGGTTCTGGGCGCGCATCACGTCGTGGCATCCGTTGCCCGTCGGCACGCCCAATCCCGTGGAAGTGATCGCGAGCCGCTCGGTTGCCGTCGCGCTGGCTTTGGCGATGGTGCTGCTGCCAATCGCCGCGTGGCTCGGGAAATCGAGCGCGGGCGTGCCGATCGGGTTACCGGGCGGATTCACCGTGCCGCCGCTCATGAGCCCGCATGCAGCCGCCGCGCATGTTTTCAGCGTGCTCTTCGATATCGGCGCGGGCGCATTCCTGTGCGGGCTCGCCCTTCATATGTTCGGTGCTTTCAAAAATCATTTCGTGTTGAAAAACGATTCCCTCAAACGAATGCTTGGCAAGCATGTGGAGCTTTGAACCATGACTGCAATCAATCGAAAAGGACAGGCGAACGGAATTGCCGCGCTTTGCGGCGTCAGATATCCGATCTTCCTCGCGGGCATGGCGGCGATCTCCGGTCCCGCGCTCGTCGCTTCAGTTGCAAACGCCGGCGGCATGGGCACGATAGGCGGGCTGAGGCTGCCGCCGCTCGCACTGCGCCGCTGGATCAACGAAACGAGAGCCCTCACGGATAAGCCATTCGGTGTGAATCTCGTGCCCTCGTTCGGCGGACCGGATGTATTCGAGGCGCAATTTCAGGTTGTGCTGGAAGAAAAGCCGAAGATGCTTTCGCTCTTTTATGCGGAAAGTTATCCGGATATGATCCAGCGCGCGAAAGACGCGGGGATGATCGTGATGGTTCAGGTCGGTTCGGTCGAACTGGCGCGCAGCGCCATCGCCAATGGCGCGGATATCGTGACCGCGCAGGGCAGCGAAAGCGGCGGGCATCTGAATCGCGGGACGATTGGGTTGTTGTCCTTGTTGCCGGGAATACTTTCGATAGCGGGAGACATTCCCGTGCTGGCCGCCGGCGGCATCACGAATAGAAACGACGTTGAGACAGTGATGAGCATGGGCGCGTCGGGCGTGCTGGTCGGCACGGCGTTCGTGGCCTGCGAAGAATCCAACGCGCATCCGCTTTACAAGCAGAAGATCATCGAAGCGACCGTCGACGATACCGAATACCGCACCGGCTATTCGTTCGGCTGGAAATACGGCACGCCGCACCGGGTTATGCCGAACCGGGACAGATGGAATCTGCTGCGATTCATCGGCGGCGGCGCACGTGTCATCGACAAGCCGAAAATGGCGCGGAAGTTATCGCTCTATGCGGGGCAGGGTGTGGGCAAGATCGATCGTGTCATGCCGGCTGCGGAGCGTGTGGCCGAACTTGCCGAGGGTCTGATGTTCGAGCCCGAGGAAGCATTGCAGCTACGTTACGCATGATCGAACGTGACTGCGCCCACGATGCAATTCGGGCGCGGTCATTCTCGCTCATAGGCTTGCGTTATCCGCGAGCGAAAGCTCGGATTCGACATTCGATGCCTGAGATCCGTTGCTGAACTGCTCATGCGTTAGCGCGAGCAATGCCGATAAAGCAGGCGTCACCACCGCATCCTGATTGCGAATAAAGACGGTGGTCACATTGGCGAATGCGGATGGCAATTCGTGGCATCGAACGGAGCGCCGGCTGCCATGCCGTTCGACCACTGCCTTCGGCAAAAGCGTGATGCCCATTCCCGCCGCGACACAGGACATGATTCCGTCGAGCGTGCCCAATTCCATGACCTGTCCCGGAATGAGGCCCGACTGATAAAACCATTGTTCGAGCGTCGAACGATAAAAGCAGCCGGTTCTGAACACGAGCACCGTTTGCCGCGACATCGCTTCGACAAGCTGATCCAGCGAACGGAACTGGACGCTGCTCAGCAACGCGAGTTCTTCGCGAAAGACTTCTTCCTGATGCAACGCGGCGTTCTGATGAAAGCCGCCGACGAAAGCGCCATCGAGCCGATGATTCTCCACCGCTTTAATGAGCTCGCTCGTCGTGCCGGTAATGAGCGAAAGCTGAACTTGCGGATACTTCTTGTGATATTTGGCGAGCACTTTCGGCAAGCGAATAGCCGCGGTGGTTTCCATCGAGCCGAGCCGCAGCGGCCCCTTCGGTGTGGTGGCGTCGAGCATCGCGCTGCGGCTTTCGTCCATCAGTTGCAATACACGCCGCGCATAGCCGAGAAACGTGTGCCCGGCGGACGTGAGCATGACGCCGCCTTTCGAACGCACGAACAATTGCTGGCCGAGTTCGCTTTCCAGTTCCTTGATGCGCATCGTGACATTCGACTGAACATTGTGCACTTTCCCTGCCGCCGCGGTGAAGCTGCCGGTCTCAGCCACGGCGCAAAAGATTTTCAAGTGTCGCAGTTCCATCGATACGCCCCCTTAATCATCACGAATGATGAAGCATCAGCGCTTCCATTCTGATCGATGATAGGTGGCGTGTAAAGCAATCCACGCGCTGCGATTCAGCTTCCGCGATAGGTGCCGAAACTCCACGGCGAACATAGCAGCGGCACGTGATAGTGCTGCGCCGCATCGGAAAGCGTGAAACGCACCGGCACGACATCCGCGAATACATCGGGCGTCTTGAAGTAGTCGGCTACCCAGAAGCGCAGTTCGAAATCGCCTGCACGCGCTTGTGCGGCAGGCAGGATCGGTGAATCCGTGCGCCCGTCACGATTGGTGCGCGTGCGCGCGAGCAGCGTCGGCGGCTGGGTGGCTACGTCGAACAATTCGATCTGCATGCCGGCAGCGGGCTGGCCGAGCGCGACGTCGAGTACATGGGTGGTGATGCCTGCGGCCATGATGTGTCTTCTCCTGATCTCGCGTTTCGTTTTGCGCTTTGTTCAACTGCCGCGGTAGTAGTTATAACTCCACGGTCCGAATAACACCGGCAGGTGAATGCGCTGATTGATATCGATGATGCGAAAGCGCAGCGGGATCTTCGAGAGAAACATCGGCTGCGGCAGATTCGCTTTGCGCGCGGCGAAGTATTCGTCCGCATGCAGCAAGAGCTCATACGTGCCCGCGCGATAGGTGTCGCCGATCAAGAGCGGCGGTTCGCTGCGGCCGCTCGCTGCGAGCGTGATCGTCTGCAGAAGCTTCGAGCGCCCGTCTTCGATCGCGAACAAGTCCACGCGCATGCCCGCGGCGGGCGTGCCGTGCCACGTGTCGAGGCCGTGCATCGTGAGGCGCGGGCTCAGGCCATCCTGTTGCACCGGACCCGTCGTCTGGTTCGGTGCGGGCGACGTCGGGGCATCGGCGGCAAGAGCGGTCTTCGCCATCAACATGCTGCCGCCCAACGCGACCGATTGCAGGGCAAAGCGGCGGCGGCTCACATCGAAAGCCGGGGAAGAGTCTTTATCGCGCATGTCAGGCCTCTTGTTTGTTGCCGAGCTTGCGGATGCCGATGATCACGAGCACCGCGGCCAGCACTTCGATGACGGCCACGAGATAGAGACCGGTCGTCAACTTGCCCGTCGCGTTCTTGACGAGTCCCATCACATAGGGCGCGCCGAAACCCGCGAGATTGGAGACGGAGTTGATGAGCGCCACGCCGATCGCCGCCGCGCTGCCGGCCAGATAGCGGTTGGGCAATTGCCAGAACACGGGGATCGCGCTCATCGTGCCGATCAGCGATGCCGTCATGGCCAGCAACGCGATAACCGGCGATATCTTGTCGAAGCCCATCAGCACGGCGAGCAAGGCCATCGATACGCCACCGACGATCGCCGCGCCGCTGAAGTGCCAGCGCACTTCATTGCTGCGGTCCGAGTGCGCACCGTTGATGATCATGCCGGCCGCGCCGCACAGATAGGCAAGCGCCGCGATCCAGCCGACGGCCATCGGCGTGCCCACGCCCACATCCTTGATGACGGTCGGAATCCAGAAGGTGAGCGTCGAATTCGCGCAGAGCAGGCAGAAGAAGATCGCGATCATCAGCCATACCTTGCGATTCGTGAAGAGCGAGCGCCAGTCGTGGCCACGCTCGCCCATCGCGGCGTTGTCGCGTTGCAGGGCGTCGAGCACGACACGCTTTTCATCGGCGGTGAGCCAGCCTGCCTCTTCGGGCTTGTCGGTCATGTAGAAGTAGGCGAACACACCGGCGAGCACCGACGGAATACCTTCGATGATGAAGAGCCATTGCCAGCCGTGCATGCCGTGCACGCCGCCCATCGACGTCATGATCCAGCCGGCGAGCGGACCGCCGAGCACGCCCGCGATCGCCGATGCCGACATGAACGTGCCGAAGGCCCGCGCCCGCCGCTGCGACGGATACCAATACGTGAGATAAAGAATGACGCCCGGATAGAAGCCCGCTTCGAAAGCGCCGAGCAGGAAGCGCAGGATATAGAACTGCGTGGGCGTGTTGACCTGCGTCTGCAACATGCAGATGATGCCCCAGCAGATCGTGATGCGCATGATCGTCTTTTTTGCGCCGATCTTCTGCAAGAGCATGTTCGACGGCACTTCGAACAAAAAGTAGCCGATAAAGAATATGCCCGCGCCGAGGCCATATACCGCTTCGCTGAAATGCAGCGAGTCCAGCATCTGCAGCTTGGCGAAGCCGATGTTCACGCGATCCAGCCACGCCAGCACCCACAGTACGCCGAGAAACGGCAAGAGCCGCCATGAGACCTTGCGATAGACGCTCGCTTCGGCGCTTTCGGCCTCGCTCGCGAAAACCGGCATCTCCTGTTTGATGAGCGACATGGTTTCTCCTTTCCAGTCGGTTTGCGGCGCACGGACAAGGTCGTGCGTTCGGTTGGAAGCAAGTATAGAAACGGCCAAAAAATCGGTAACGGGGGACGGGCCAATAAGCCCCATAGCAACGCGTATATGGGCTGAAAAGCCTTGTGTGGTGCGGCTCCGCGCCGTTTTTCGCAGCGCTTTTTCGTACCTATGGATTACCCTAGCGAGGCTTGCATGAAGCGGTTCCCGCGACGCCGGCTGGCAGAATAACGCCGCGGCGACGCGAACCATCGAGACACGGAACTCACCATGAATCGCACCGACGATCCATTCGATACCTATCTGCTGCGCGTGCTGTGCACGCTGATCGGCGAGCGCAGTGTGTCGCGCACGGCCATTCGTATGAACCAGTCGCAGCCGGCTATCAGCTCTGCGCTCAAGCGGCTGCGCGCGATCTTCAACGACCCGTTGCTCACGCGCGAAAAGAACGTGATGGTGCCGACCGAGCGCGCCATTCAACTGGCGCAGAGCGCGCAGGCTGCATTGAGCGCGCTCGATAACCTGCTCGTATCGGACGATCATTTCGATCCGGCGACCACCGAGCAAAGCTTTACCGTGGGCATGCCCGACTATCTGGCGCCGCCCTTTTTCGCGCATGTCGTGCGCGAATTCAGGCGCGCTGCACCACATGCGCGCCTCGTCGCGGTGCCGCTCTCGGCCGCATTCAACTATGAACAGGGGCTATCGGAAGGCTCGCCGGATATCGTCATCGGCAACTGGCCCAATCCTCCGGAGCATCTGCATTTGTCGGTGCTGCTCGAAGACGAGGTCGTATGCGTTGTTGCCCGCGACAGCGTCCATGCGCAATCAGGCAAGTTCGATGCCCAGGACTATCTGAGCGCGTCGCATATCGTCCCGACGCCGTATTCGCGCGATCAGCGCGGCGTCGTCGATACCGGGCTCAGCACCATGCGCGTGCATCGCGACAACCGCGTGAGTTGCCCGTACTTCAATCTCGCGCCGAGCCTGATTCCGGGCACTGATCTGATTCTCACGACCGGCCGGCACTTCGCCAACTATCATGCGCAGCATCTGCCGCTCGCCGTGCTCGATGCGCCGATCGAATTTCCATTCATGCGGTTTTATCAGCTATGGCATCCGTCGCGACATCGTTCGGCTTCGCACGTGTGGTTGCGCGGCATGCTGACGGCGGCCGCGCAGGAGTTGCGCGCGCTGCGCGACATGAATCGCGCTTAGCGCTATCGCGTTCTGTTATGCGGTCAATAGGATCGGGTGTCTCGCCGCCCGATCGCGCGCTTCCTATACTCGGCACGAATCGCCATCGACGCCCTATAGGAGAGCCGTTCATGTCACAGTCGATCAATCTCGAACCGGTCAATGCGTTCGATCACGCGACCTTCGTCGGCGCCTTCGCGAGCGTGTTCGAACATTTCCCGCAGGCAGCGGAGGGCGCGTGGAGCGCGCGTCCATTCGCCTCGGCCACGGCATTGCACGACGCGATGATGAATGTTATCCGCAGGATGGACGACAAGAGCCAGCGCGCATTTTTGAACCTGCACCCGTTGTTGTCCGGCGCGAACATTCGTGCGGGAACCATGACGGCGGATTCCGATGCCGAGCAAAAGAGCGCCGGACTCGATGCGATGTCGTCCGAGCAGGAAGCATCCCTCGATCGTCTCAATGCCGCCTATCTAGAGCGGCACGGGTTTCCGTTCATCATCTGCGTGCGGCACTACACGCGCGAAGGCATTTTCAGCGCGCTGGAGCGGCGTATCGGGCGCAGCACGCAGCAGGAACTGGATGAGGCGCTGGCGCAGATCGCGTCGATCACGCGTGCGCGCCTCAACGCGCGTCTCTGCGCGCTGCCTGCAATCATTTAACGCCGCAACGGCGATAACTTTTCATTGCGTGGCGCACACGCGCGGCACGCGATGAAAGTTGCGATCGAAATAAATCAGGCTGTCGCCATCGTCGCGCACGCGGATCGCGGTCGCTTCGACGAACATTACCGAGTGCGATCCTACTTCCTTCGCCTCGACGATGGTGCCCTGCAGGCTCGCCAGCGCATCGCGCAATACCGGCACGCCGTTCACGCCTTCGTCCCATACCGGCAACGAGAAACGTTCTTCCATCGAGAGTTGCGTGAGGCCGGCGAAGTGTCGCGCGATCTGTTCGAGATGACCCGGCAACACGTTCACGCACACGTTGCGATTGTTCACGAACGCGGCATGCATCGCGCTCGACCGGTTGATGCAGACGAGCAAAGTCGGCGGCGCATCCGTGACCGAGCACACGGCGCTTGCCGTGATGCCGCAGCGGCCATGCGTGCCCGTGGTGGTGATGACATTCACCGCAGCGCCGAGATGGGCCATGGCCTGGCGAAACTGCTTGCGCACCTGATCGATATCGGTGAAGTCGGGGCGGGGCAGCGCGGACATAGGAGCGTCTCCAGTTCGTTTCATGTTTAACGTTGTGTATAGCAAACCGTGAATCAAGCGTACGCGCTGAACCGCACAAAGAACATCGGCACGAGCCGCCGACATGCCCTGCGTGGTTACCGAACGCACTAAAGCTTTTACCTATCGCGTGTCATCGAAGTAAAGAATGGACTTTCGCGGCGCATTTCGGCTGGTTATCATGGCTGTTCCAATAAAACGAGACCTTGCGACGAGACAGCCGAATCCCCCGGCGCGCACGGTCCCTGAAGCCCGCATCGAAAGAGCCATCGCAATGAATTCTCTTGCTCCCGTGGTGTATATCGTCGACGACGACAACGGCATGCGCACCTCGCTCGCGTGGCTGCTCGAATCGGTCGGCGTGAAGTCGGAAGGATTCGCCAACGCCGCGGAATTTCTGCGTGCCTTCGACGTGAGCCGCCCCGCGTGCCTCGTGCTCGATGTGCGCATGCCCGAGACGAGCGGTTTCGACGTGCAGGCCGAGCTCAACCGTCGCGGCGCGACTTTGCCGATCATCTTCGTGAGCGGTCACGGCGATATCCCGATGTCGGTGCGCGCGCTTCAGCATGGCGCGATCGATTTCGTCGAGAAGCCCTATAACTCGCAGCAAATGCTCGATCGCGTGCAGCGCGCCATGAAGCTCGCGACGCAGCGCCATGCGAAAGATCAGCGTCAGCGCGAACTGCGCGAGCGTGTCGAGTCGCTGACCGCGCGCGAGAAAGAAGTGTTGCGCGGCGTGATCGAAGGCAAGGCGAGCAAGCGCATCGCCGCCGATCTGTCGATCAGCGTCAAGACCGTCGACGTGCATCGCGCGAGCATCAAGGACAAGCTGGGCGCGGCATCCATCGCCGCGCTCGTGCGTGACGTGCTCGAAGTATGGAGCCCGCCCGGCGACGAACCCGCCTGATACGCGCGCTAACGCATGTACAGGCCGCCGTTCACGTCCCAGCATGCGCCGTTGGCGAAATACGCGTCGGGTGATGCAAGCAGCACGGCAACGTCGGCAATGTAATCCGCCGAGCCCAGACGTCCCACCGGAATGCCAGCGATAACCTTATCGAGCTTGTCGGCAGGCACGCTCTCATGGACGATAGCCAGATCGAGCGGGCCGGGTGAGATTGCGTTCACGGTCACACCATGCGCGGCGAGATCGCGTGCGAATACCTTGGTCAGCGTGATCGCGCCGCCTTTTGCGGCCGCATAGTGCGCGCCGGTCGCCGAGCCGCCGTTCTGTCCCGCAAGCGACGCGATATTAACGATGCGTCCCGCGCCACGATCCGCGAAATAGCGGCCCAATACCTGACACCCGAAGAGTACGCTGCGCAGATTCACGTCGATGACCTGATCGAACTGCTCGGCGGTGATCTCCATGACGGGCACGACCTTCGATGCGCCCGCATTGTTGATGAGCACATCGATACGTCCCCAGCGTTCGTGCACGGCGTCACGCGCGCGTTCGAAGTCCGCTTTCGATGTGACGTCGAGTTCGAGTGCGAATGCGCTGCTTTGATCGGCGCTCAACTCTACTGCGAGAGACCGGGTTGCTTCGATGGCGATATCGGCGAGTGCAACCTTGTAGCCCGCGGCATGAAAGCGGCGCGCAACCGCGGCGCCGAGGCCACGCGCGGCGCCCGTGATGAGCGCAATTCTGTTCGACATGTTTGAGTTCCTTTATTGAGCGAGCGCGGCTTCGACATGCGCGGCGACCGCGCATACCTTTTCGTCCGCGCCCTTGCGCCCGACGATCTGCAAGCCGGCCTTGAGCGATGAACCTTCGACCGGAAGAGGAAGGCTCAACGCAGGATGCCCGCTCAGATTGAACGGCCTGATCAACGACGACATTGCGATCACCGGCGTTCCCGCGCGCGCGGCTTCGAGCGTGATCGGAAACGTGGGCAGCGTGGGGAGCACGAGCACATCGACATCTTCGAGCGCGCGATCCACGGCCGCCGTGAAGACGCGCCTCACGTTCTCCGCCGCTTCGAGATCGGCCGGCGTGGTTTTCGATGCAAGACGCAAACGCGCGTCGAGATCCGCGCCGAGCTTGCCGGTCTCGACGAGATGACCGAATGCCTTCCACGTTTCCGCGTTGATGACCGCGAGACCGGCGGAAAAAGCATCGGCCATCGACGCCAGTTCGATGCCGCGTGATGCGAATCCCGCTCGACGCACGGCGTGCTCGACCGCTTTGCGGATACTCGCATCCGCATCGACGGCAACGATGCCGATACGCGCCTTCGATGCATCCCTTCGCGCGATGCCCGTATCGAACGAAGGATCGATTGCAGTCATTGCATCGATCAGCACGCGCATGTCGCGCGCGAAGGGGCCTACGCAATCGAGTGTGGTTTCTACTGGCGCCACGCCGCGACGCGACACCCGACCGAAGGTTGGCTTCAATCCGGTCACGCCGCAGCATGCCGCGGGGCCGCGCACCGAACCGCCCGTATCGGTGCCCAGTGCGGCATCGACGAGCCCGAGTCCGACAGCCGAAGCCGAACCGCTCGACGACCCGCCGGGAATCCGCGTCGCGTCCTGAGGATTCTGCGGCGTGCCCGTGAAGTCGTTGATACCGGTCATGCCGAATGCAAGCTCGTGCATGTTGGCTTTGCCCTTGATGCGCCAGCCCGCATCGAGCAGACGCTGCACGACTTCTGCATATTCGGTGGCGGCGGGTGCATCGGCGAGCGCGCGGCTTGCGGCCGTGGTCGGATATCCCGCTATGTCGATGCTGTCCTTGATCGCGATGGTCGGTGCATCGGCATTGTCGTGCAAGCACAGATCGAATTCGCTGATGAATGCGCTCATGCGTGCGTCTCCTTGCGTGGATTCACTTGCCAGGGCGCGTCGAAGAGACGCTCCGTGCGGAAATGGCGAATCAGCCACGCGTTGTTTTCATCGCGTGAAGATGGCGCGAAATCGATTTCCAGCCGCGCGGAAACAAGCTCGGCCTTTGCATCGACGTAAGCGGATGCCTGCAGCATGATCCATCGTCCCTTGACGATATCGCCCATAACCTCGATATGCTCGGACGTCAGAAAGTGCACATTGCTGGCGAAATGCGGCGTCGGCGGCAGATAACGTTGCAGCATTTCGACGATCGCAGTTCGTCCTTGCAGACGCCCGAACTTCTTCGCATACTGCGGTCCGATGCCTTCCCACACGGCGTCATCGGTGAAGAGCGCGGCGAGCGCTTCGCCTTCGAGCGGTGCGCAAGGCACATCGCATAGCGCCATATAGCGCGCGATGGTCTTGCGCACTGCGTTCTGCGCCTCCAGCGCTGCAAGGCGCTTGAGCAATGCGTCGGTGTTGGCTTGCGTCATGGCTTCACGCGTTATTGGCTGTGGCCGGCGGCACCGTCAATGCACGTCCCACGCGCGCCTCGATCTTTCCATAGCGCCACAGGTTGTAATCGCCGACGGGCGTCGTGCGATAGAGATTGCACACGGCGACAGCCGTATCGAAGTCGGCGACATCGGCCATGATGTAAAACGTCCACGGCGCGCCATCGGACTGTCCGACGACCAGGCGGTCGTCATCCATCACGCCCAGCACACGCACGTTCTCCATAGCCTCGATGGCGGATAACATCTTGCCGTAGGCTTGCCATACTTCTCCAATCTGTTCGCGCGGCAAGTCGAAAAAGTTCTGGGTTACGCCGCAGCAGAACAGCACGCGCAAAGGCAGGTTTCGGTTATCGGTCATGAAGCGTTACTCCTCTTGTTATGCGATGAAAATGGATCAGAGATAGCCGGGAATCGGCGGCACGCCGACGAACACCGCGCCCGCGCCGTCGTAGTTGCCTTCGCCGAGGAATGCGTGTTGCGTGACGACCATCGCGTCGCGCATCAGGCGTTGCAATGGATGCGTGCGATAAATCGCCATCGTGCCGCCCAGGCGATACGCACGACTCACTACGTCCGCGCCTTCACGCGCGATCTGCGTTGCGGCCAGGCGCAACAGGCTGACCTGTTCCGGAGAGACTTCATTGCCCGCGAGAATCGACTGCCATACGCTGTCGGTCGATTCGTAGAAGAACGCGCGCGCTGAGCGCAATTGCGCTTCCGCTTTTGCAAGTTCGATACGGTAATAGGCGCGATCGGCGAGTTGCGGCGCGCCGGTTGTCGTCTTGCGGCCGCCCGCCATATGATTGGCGACATCGAGAGCGGCGCGTGCGAGACCGAGGTTCACGACGGCGAGCACTTGCGCCGCATACGCGATGGTCGGATATCGATAGAGCGGTTCATCGATTGTCGATACGCCGCCGCGCACGAAGGTCCAGTCTTCGGCGACGAACTGATCCGTCACGCGCAAGTCGTGACTGCCGGTGCCCTGCATGCCGACGACGTTCCAGTTCTCGACGATCTCCACCTGCTCGGGGCGAAACACGGCGGTGCGCGGCTTGCCCGGCGCTTCGCCCGGTTTGCCGGTGCCAATGCCGACACCGAGCCAGTCCGCGCCCTTGCAGCCGCTCGCGAACTTCCACGTGCCGTTCACGCGATAGCCGCCCGGTGCGGGTTGTGCGTTCTGCACCGGAAAAAGCCCGCCCGCAAAGACCTGATCGGGACCATCCGCATAGATCGCGGCCTGCGTCGCGACCGGCAACGCGGCGAGATAGAGATTCGCTGAACCGAAGCTCGCGACCCACGCGGCGGAGCCGTCGGCGACCGCGATGCGCTCGATCATCTCCAGGAATTCGCCGGGCGCGCGTGCATCGCCGCCGAAGCGCTTCGGCGTCGCGGCACGATAGATGCCCACGCGCTTGAGTTGTTCGATGACATCGCGCGGCACGTGCGACAGCCGGTCGAATTCGTCGCGGCGCTGGGCGATTTCGGCGATCACGTCGTCGAGCGTGATGGCATCGGTTTGATTCGACAGATCGTCGCGGATAGCGAAGGCAGTCGCGGAAGCTGACATGGGTAAGTCTCCTTTTCGTTCGTTTTGCATTGATACCAGTCTAGAAACGCAAAAAGACCGAAGCAATTGGGAAGGCGAGCGTGCGATTCAGTGAAGCACCCCGGTCTTCTAAAGAAATCTTTAGCGACGCCCGGGGCGCGCCGATGCTATGGTTTGTGCTGGTACTGTCTTTTCCCCGCACCTCGCTATGAACTTTCCCGCCGAAGACGATTTCCGCCGGCTGCTCGACGCCTTGACGCAATGCGTGCTTCTTCACGATGCGAAGACGAAGGCCATCGTCTGGGCGAATCGTGCGGCGTGTGTCGCGCTCGGCTTTTCGGTCGAGGAACTGCTGCCGCTCAAGGCGCACGACATGACTCGCGACGACATCAGATATCGTCGTGAAATCGCGGTGAATGCGATGGACCGCTCGATCACCGAAGGCCCGCAAAGTTATGAATGGTGTTATCGCTCGCGCGCGGGCGTCGACATGCTGTCCGAGGCTATCGCGACTTATGTGCCGCTTGCCGGGCGCGCGGTGGCGATGGTGCAGTTTCGCGATATCAGCGCGGAAGAAGCGATGCGCCAGAAACTGCGCCGCTATGAAACGCGGCTGCGCGAGTACATGCAGGATCTGGGCGAGGGCGTCGCGGTGCTCACGCCGCGCGGCAAAGTGAGCTTCATCAGCGAATCGGGACGGCGCGTGCTGGGTGTCGCGAGCGATGCACCGCTGGGCGTCGCGCTCGACTACTGCACGAGGGAAGATCGCGACCGGCTGATCGCGCAGTTGCGTAGCGCGACGCGGCAACAATCGACGCCCGCGCAACGCTATGCGATCACGCGTCGCGACGGCGCGAAGCGATGGCTGCGCATCACGTGCAGGCGAATCGATATCGAGGACGGCACGCTGGTGCATTTCCGCGATATCACCGATGAAGTCGCAATCGAGGACGCGCGCCGCAACGAAGCGCGCATGCTCGAATACGCGGGACGAAACAACGCAATGGGCGAGATGGCGACGGCGATCGCGCATGAATTGAGCCAGCCGCTCGCCGCTGTGCGCAATTTCATCGAAGGCGCGATTCAGCGGCTCGCTCAGCCCGATTCCATCGATAGCGCGATCTGGGGTCTGCGCGCAGCGGATCGCCAGGCCGAGCACGCGGCGCATATCATCAAGAGTGTGCGTGAGTTCATCGTGAAGCGAGAGCCTGTCGAAGCACAGGCGGATCTTCGCGACGTGCTCGCGGATGCCGCGTACTTCATTCAATTGCGCGCGCGAGACGAGGGCGTGACGCTCAGGATCGAGCAATGGAGCGAGCCGTTGCCGGTACGGTGCGAACGCGTGCTCATCGGTCAGGTGATCCTCAATCTCGCGTTCAACGCCATCGAAGCATTGAGCGCCGCGAAATCGTCGACGGATATTGTCACGCTCGCCACATCGATGAACGGTGACGCGGCCGAACTTCATGTGATCGACAACGGACCGGGCGTGCCCGACGATGCACTCGAACGCCTGTTCGACGGCTTCTCTTCGTCGAAGGCGGGCGGCAATGGCATTGGTTTGTCGTTGTGCAAAAGCATCGTGTCGCGGCACGACGGCCGTATCTGGGCGCAACGCGCAGCAGGCGGCGGCCTCGAATGCCGCTTCGCGCTGCCCCTGTCTCATCGCGCATGATCGACGGGCAGGCACGCATCGGCGCGTATGCATCGATGCGTGCGCCGCGCTCAAAGCAGGAAGCCGATCGCGCTCAGCGCTTCGGTCGAATCGATCAGGCGGATCACCTTTTCGAGGAGCTTCGGCTCGCCGCTCGCCATGCTGATCTTGTGCGTGAGATCGGCGGCGAAGATCGTCGACACGCCGCGCTTGTACGCGACGATGACTTGCGACGACTTCACTTCGACGACATCGGCGCTATCGCTCGACAACGTGAAGCGCGATACGGTGCGCACCGTTCGAGCCGCGTCGGATGCGGACGCCGAATAACCCGACGTCATGCGCTGCACGCGCAGTTCGCGCATGTGCTGATCGTCGTAGGCGTAGTTCAGGGTGGCGGCGAAGTCGGTCGCGTTCGGATCGATCGGCACCACATAGAAGCCTTTCTCGTCCCACAGATCGAGCCACGCGTGATAGTCGCGCCGATCCAGCAGTTCGGCTTCACGCCAGATGAATTCGATCGCGCGCGCGAAGGTCCGTTGAGAGAAGAGTGCGTTGCGATCGTCCATCATGCCTGCTCCATCATTGCGCGCCATTGTTTGTAGGCTTCACGCATGCCGGTTTCGTCGGTGGCATGCGCGGTCTTTTCTCCGTTCGGTGCGGTCGTTTCGCGGTTCAGGCCGCGATTGACGAGGATCGGCACATCGGGCCCCGCGTGCGAGCCGCGCTGCACGCGTTCCCATGCTTCGGCGTCGTCGGGGCTGCCGAAACCGAACGGACCCTGGAAGTGTTCGTGAATGCGCAGGCGCACGCGATTCGCTTCTTCCGGTCCGCCGTCCATCGCGAGTGCGACGTGGCGAATTTCCGTTTCGTCGGCGGAAATGGGCCGCAGCACACGGAAGAACGCCATCGACAGCGCGAGGTTCGGAAACAGATTCAGATTGAAGCCGACGCCCATCAGCGAGCGCACGATACGGCGCACTTCTTCGGGCGTATGTTTCTCCGCGAGGGTTGCGGCCAGATCGTTGAAGCGTTCCGGCAAGGGTGCGCCGTCATCCTTGTCGAGATCGACGATTTCGGGCACCAGCACGGCGAGGCTATGGCCGTTGCCGAGCGAGCGGCAGAACGCGTCTTCGCTCGTCATGAAACTCGTGATGGCCGCGGCGGTTTCGTCGTCGATGGATTTCATCCACGATTTATGCACGACGGGAAAGTGATAAAGATCGGTCGTGTTTTCGAGCTGGATTTTCCAGTTACCCTTGAACTTGAACTTATGCTCGCCGTTGGCCTTGATCGGATAACCCGCGCCTTGCTTCATGAAAAGATCGATCCAGGGCTTTGCACCGCCCAGAAAGTCTTCGAGCGGTTCGATAGCTTCGTTGAAGCTCGCGAAGATCAAGCCCTGATAAATCCCGACGCGCAATTTCTTGAGCGGCAGATCGCCTTTCTCGCAGACGCCTTCATACCCGTCGCCGTAGGGCAGGGCACGCAGCGTGCCGTCGAGCGCATAAGACCAGCTGTGATACGGACACGTGAAGCCCTTCGCGTTGCCCTTGTGTTCTTCACAAACGGTCGCGCCGCGATGACGGCAGCGGTTTTGCAGCACATGCACCGCGCCGGTCTTGTCGCGCACGACGATCACGGGCTGGCGACCGATGGTCGTCGTGACGAAATCGCCGGGTTTCGGCAATTCGCTTTCATGCGCGACCCAGATCCACGTCTTATAGAAAATGCGTTCGAGTTCGGCCTCGAAAAGATCGGGATCGTAGTAGAGCGAAGGCGCGATGCGGTCGGCTTGCGCACGGCGGCCGAGCGCGCTCGTGTCGATGATTTGGGTTGTCGGCGTACTCATCGGTTCGATTTGGGGTGAGGTTGATCGGCTAACGAGGATGGCGATGAAGATCGGCACATCCTCTCGTTGACATCAGTCTCGCTTTGCGAAGATCATGCGTCAAATCGATTAAAAAACGGGTGCTGGATAAATCCGGCCGATATCTTGAGAGTTGCCGATGAATTCCCTCGACCATGTCGATCTCAACTTGTTGCGCGTCTTTCAGGCGATCGTGGAAGAGCGCAGCCTCACCAAAGCAGGCGAGCGGCTCGCGCTCTCGCAGCCCGCGGTGAGCTATTCGCTGGGCCGACTGCGCACGCTTTTCGATGACACGCTCTTCATCCGCACGCGCGCCGGCATGCAGCCGACGCCCGTCGCGCTGGAACTCGCGGAGATCGTCGGACGTGCGCTCGATACCGTGCGCGAAGCCTTGCGCTTCGCCGAGCGTTTCGATGCGTCCACGAGCAGTCGCACGTTTCGCCTGTCGCTTTCGGACGCGGGAGAAATGGCGTACTTGCCCGCGATCTGCCAGGCGCTGCACGAAGCCGCGCCGCGCGTGAAGCTGCTGGTCGAGCCTTTGCCTGTGGAGGATATCGAGGAAGCATTGCGTTCGAGCCGGCTCGACTTCGCGATCGGCAATCTGCCATCGCTCTTGCCGCGCACGCGTCACGCGCTGCTTTTCGAGGAAGCTTATGTGTGTATGACGAGAAAGCGCGAAGGCCTGCCCGCAGGAGAGACATTGAATCTCGATCAGTTTCTCGCGGCGTCCCATGTGCAGGTGCGATCGCTAGAACATAGTCATCACGCGCTCGACGACGCGTTGCGAGCGCAAGGTGTCGGGCGCAATATCGCGCTTGCGTTGCCGCATTTCGTGGCCGTTCCCGGCGTGCTCGCGGTGACCGATCTGTTCGCGACATTGCCCGAGCGGCTCGCGCATATCCTCAATCGCAACGAGGCGTTCAGGATCTATGCGTTGCCGGTTCAATTGCCGAAGGCGGCCGTGACCATGCACTGGCACGAGCACTTTCACGAGGACGAAGGCATCGCGTGGATGCGCGGCCTGATGACCGACATCCTCGCGGGCTTCGAGAAGCTATGAGTTCAGAGGTCGAGCACGAGAACCGGTGAGCGTGAGCGCGACACACAGCAGCAGATCACGCTGTTGCTCGCGCGCTCCGCCTTGCTCAGACAATGATCGCGATGCTCGGGCTCGCCGCTCACGACATCGACCATGCAAGTTCCGCAGACGCCTTCGCCGCATGAGGTATCGACCTCGATGCCGATCGACGCAAGCGCATCGACGATGGACGTGGCTGCATCAACACGCACGGTTTGTCCGGTGCTCGCGAGTTGGACATCGAAGGTATCGAGCGATTCATCCGTCGCGGCTTGCGGCTCGGCCTTGAAGCGTTCGAGATGAATGGCACCGGCGGGCAAGCGCTTTTGCGCAGTATCGACCACCACGTCCATGAATGGCGCGGGGCCGCATGTATAGACGTGCGCATCCTTATCGGCGTCGCCGATACAGGCATCGAGTTCATCGGCGAGCACTTCGCGTTCGACACCGAAATGCAGCCTGACATGTCCGTCGAACGGCGCGCGCGCGAGGAGCGGCAAGAATGCCGCATGCGTGTCGCTGCGCGCGAAGTAGTGCAGCGTGAAGGGCGCACCGATCGCGACGAGACGATACGCCATCGAAAGCAGAGGCGTAATGCCGATGCCCGCGCCGATCAGGATATGTTCGCTCGCGCTTTCTTCGAGGCGGAACAGATTGCGCGGCGCGCCGACTGACAACTCGCTGCCGATGTCGACTTCGTCATGCAACGAACGCGAGCCGCCGCGCGATTGTTCCTCCTTCTTCACCGCGAAGACATGCGAATCGCGACAAGCCGGATCGCCGCACAGCGAGTACTGGCGCGTGATGCCGGATGGACTCGTGACATCGATATGCGCGCCGGGCTCGTAGGCATCGAAGGGCATGCCGTCGAGGCGCGAGATGCTGAACGAACGCACGCCGTGAGCTTCTTCGCGCAACGCGTCGACGCGAACTTTGAAGGTTTGAGCTTGCATGATGCTGCCTTTCCAGTGTGTCGAGGGGACGATGCATCGAGCGTAACGTCCCTCGTCGGATAAGCAAAATAGATTAAAAAGCGCAGGTCACATCAATTCGGCGGATATCTTCAGGCCGTCGTCGCCGCGCCCGCCGGCATTTTCTCTGGCGCTTGTTCTTCGGCGATCGTGACACGGGCTTCGCGCGCTTCACGATCGAGACTCGCGCGATACTGCCTGCATCCGGCATGGAGCAGCACGGCGGCCAGCACGATCGCCACGGCGTTGATGATGGCCATAGAATCGCCGACCGCCAGTGGCGAGCCGAACACCTTGTCGGTGATGAGCGCGACGAGCGTGGTCCCGAGACCCAGTCCGATCAGATTCGACACGAGCAGGAACATCGCTGAAATCTGCGCGCGCATCTGATTGGGCGCGAGCGCCTGCATGGCGGCGGCGGAGGTCGGTAGCGGGAATGACGCGAAGAACATCGCCGCGACGAGCCATGCGAGCGACGCGTTGAGGCTCGTCGTCTGCGTGAATGCGATAGCCGGAACCAGCATGCAGGCCGCGCCGATCCATGCCGCGCGCATCGGCGCATCGCTGCGGCCGCGGCGCAGCAGCCAGTCATTGAGCCAGCCGCCGCAGAACACGCCCGTCGTATTGGCAACCAGCATCACGATGCCGAGCATATAACCTGTTTCTACAGGCGTGAGGCCGAAACGGCGCATATAGAACGCGGGCGTCCAGCCCATCAGGCAATAGAGACCCATCGCATAGAACGAGAAGCCGATGTAATGACAGAAGAACGTCTTGCGATGGCTCGCGATGAAACGCAGCGCATCGCCCATCGCGACGCGTTTGACCTTGCCCGCGCCGTCTTGCGCGAGCCCCTTGCGCGCGGGATCACGCACCGTGAGCATGAAAACGAACGCGACGAGGAGACCGGGTAATCCGACGATAAAGAACGTCAACTGCCACGCGCGCAATTCGCCGATGAGCGGCAACGTGAACACGCTCGCGTGCTTGAGCAGTGCAATCACATATCCGCCGACAAGAAACGCGATGCCGCCGCCAATGAACGAGCCGAGCGAATAAATGCCGATCGCGCGGCCGATCTTCTCCTTGGGAAAGTAATCCGCGATCATCGAGTACGTGCCGGGCGAGAGCGCGGCTTCGCCCACGCCTACGCTCATGCGCGAAGCGAACATATGCACGAAGCTCTGACTGAGCCCGCACGTCGCCGTTGCGACGCTCCACAGCGCGATGCCCGCCGCGATGATGCGCGGACGCGCGAAACGATCGGCGAGATAGGCGATCGGCATGCCCATCGCCGCATAGAAGAGCGAGAACGCGAATCCATGCAGGAGGCTGAATTGCGTGTCGGTGAGATGCAGATCGCGCTTGATCGGCTCGATCATGAGCGCGAGCACCTGGCGGTCGATGAACGAGAAAACATACGCCAGCATGCAGATCACGACGACATACCATTCGTATGTATGGCGCTTGCCTTTTGGTTTCATGGTGTTTGGGGAATGCATCGTGTGTCTCCGATGAATGCGGGTCTCTGGGCGTGCGCAGGCATTCGCGCGGGCAAGCGCCGCGCGAATGGCAAACGAATGGAACGAAAGGAAAAGCTCGGGTTATCTGGCGCGCGTCTCGTGCGTGTACTTCAACGTGATGACGGTGACGAGTGCGAGCGCGATAAGGAAAACGGAGACCGGCCAGGACGCGTGATAGCGCGCGAGCAGCGCCGTGGCGATGAGCGGAGAAAGCCCGCCCGCGAAAATCGACGCGACCTCATGGCCAAGCGCGACGCCCGAGTAGCGCACTTCGGTACTGAAGAGCTCGCCGACGAGCGAAGGCAGCGTGCCGATCATCGCGCCATGACATACCGCCGTGCCGAGCACGAGCGCGAGCCAGATCAGCGGCGTCGAATGCGTATTGAGCAGCCAGAAGAAGGGGAAGGCCATGAATGCGAGCGACACCGCGCCGATCATGTACACCGGCTTGCGGCCGATGCGATCGGAGAGCTTGCCCCACAGAAGCATCGCCACCATTTCGACGATCATCGCGATCATCACGCCGGTGAGCATCGTCCAATTGTCGATGCCCGCATATTTGCCGTAGACGAGCGAGAAGGCTAGAAAGATATAGGCGCCGCCATTCTCGGCCACACGCAATCCCATCGCCATCAGGATTTCCTTCGGATGGCGTTTGATGACTTCGATAACCGGCATGTGAGAAGTCTTGCCCGCACGATCCGCGTTTTCGAAGTCGCGGCTCTCGGGCAGGTTATGCCGGATATATACGCCGAGCGCGAAGATCAGAAGGCTCGCGAGAAAGGGCAGACGCCAGCCCCATGAGATGAACTGATCGTGCGGCAATGCCTGTACGGCGAGAAATGCGCCCGATGAAAGCACGAAGCCGCCGCCCACGCCGAGCTGGCTCCACGCCGCGTAATAGCCGCGCTTTTCGGGCGGTGCGCTCTCGCTGATCATCAACACGCCGCCGCCCCATTCGCCGCCTGAAGCAACCCCTTGCAGCAGCCGCAGCGCGACGAGCGCGGCAGGGGCCCATAGCCCCACACGATCATAGGTGGGCAACAAGCCGATGCCGAAGGTCGCGAAGCCCATGATGAGCAGCGTCCAGACGAGCGACGCGCGCCGTCCATATCGATCGCCGATATGCCCGAACACGATGCCGCCGAGCGGTCGTGCGACGAACCCCATCGCGAACGCGGCGAATGCGCCGAGCGTTCCGACGAGCGGGTCCGCATTCGCGGGAAAGAACAACTGGCCGAACACGAGCGCGGCGGCCGTGCCGTAGACGAAGAAGTCGTACCACTCCATCGCATTGCCCGCGACGGAAGCGACGACGATCCGGCTGAGCGCGCGATCCTGCGTTGCGGCGGGGCGGTCCGCTGAAGCCTGGGAGTGAACGGAAGACATAGGGGCTCGCTTGGGGAATGAGGAGGCGTCGATGCTTTCGAAAGGCTTCGTTTCGCAGGCAGTGTCGATGTGACGGATATCTAGGTCAAATTCGCCGAAAAGGGCGTCGGCTATCAGTGCGGCAAATATGAAACCGCATCAGCGGGCTTTATCGATGAATGCGCTTTTGACTGATTTGCCGCGCCGGACGGGTGAGCGCAGACTTCTGTTCACGCAATCCACCGTGCACGCGGGCATCCGGCGCGAGTTCTAAAGTAATCTCTGAAGTGCGCACTAAGCGCGCGTGCGCCTACGCACGCGCGCGCCCGTTTTTCAATCGTGCATTCTCAGAATTGCGCAACAAGCAACAAGCGAGAACAATTAAAAAGCTTGACGCCAAAAAAATCGAGAACCTAAAAGCAGTCGCATCGATGCCGACGCAAGTAGCAGGAGGAGGGATGTACGCCAACTATGAAACCTTCGAGGACGCCGACCGCCACGCGCATGCGCTGACAGGCTGGGAACAGCGTTACGACCAGGTGGGCGAAGGCGCGTTTCGCAGCACGGTCAAGCAGGTTTCGGTGGCGGGCGTGCAGGTCTTTCAGGAATCCGCGAACGTTCGTATCGTTCAACGCGGGCAACTGCCGGCGGGATTCGTCACGTTCGGACTCGTGCTCGGCGGCGGCGCACCATTTTCGTTTCAGGGCGTGCGTGTCGACGAAAACGCGCTCGTCGTCGCGCCTGGCAACAAGGAATTCCTGTTGCATTCGCCACCCGACATGTCGATGCTCGGCGTGGCCGTCGATATGTGTCTGCTCGCGTCGGCAGCGGATGCGGCGGGCATCGATGTCCAGGACGAAATTCTCAACCGGCACGTGCTGAGCATCCCCGGCGCGGCCGGCGCGCGCGCGGGAAAGCGCATCATCGCGGCGGTCGAAACGGTGCTCGCGCACTCCGATCCGTTTTCATCGGACGATGGCGCGCAGCGATTCACGCACACCGTGACAGAAAGCATTCTGGATCTGCTGACGTTTCATGTGCCCACGCGCGAGGACCGGCTCACTTATGCGTGCCGCGCCGATGTCGTACGTCGCGCGCATGAACTGGTGCTTGCGCGTCCCGAGCAGCCGATCTCGGTGCTGGATCTGTGCGAGAAACTGCGTGTGAGCCGGCGCACCATTCAGAACAGCTTTCAATCGGTCACGCAGATGAATCCGGTGAGTTATCTGCGCGCCGTGCGTCTTGCGCAAGTGAGACGGCTCCTGACGACGACATCGCCAAACGAAATTCCGGTGCGCGAAGCCGCGATGCGCTGGGGATTTTCCAATCTCGGCCACTTCGCAAGCGATTACAAAAGCCTGTTCGGCGAACTTCCCTCTCAAACGCTGCGCACTCGCTGATTCAGCACTAACGCATTCCCTCCATGCCGATTGCAGGCCGCATTGCCGCGGTTTGCAATCGGCATTTCTCTTTTCGAAGTCGGCTTTGCAAGCCGCCTGAACACGCGCATTGCGCGCGTCTCTGTCGGCTCCCTTTCGAATGCTCCATTTCGGCACGCACGCGCTGCCGGTTACGAAGTGCTCTTTTTTATTGTCGTCTTTAGAGTCAATTCGACGATAACTAAGGAGGAGCACAGATGAAGCTGAGACGGCTGGCCACCGCCATGGGGGCCTTATTCTATGGATTGCTTGCGTGTCAGTCGCACGCGGGCGCGGCCGAAAAGCCGGAAGAACTGACGGTGGCGAAGGTGCCGCCGTATAGCCCGCATCGCGTGTTCGTGACGGATGTCTCGTTCGCGAGCATGACCGATGCGCGGGTTCATGTGTTCGACGGCGACACGAAACGCTTCGTCGGCGAGATCGACGCTGGCTTCGCTCCGGGTTTCACGATCTCGCCCGATCACAAGACTAGCTATGTCGCGACGACGTACTTCGCGCGCGGCAGTCACGGCGCGCGTACGGATGTGGTCGAGATCATCGATAACACGACACTCGACGTGACCGGTGAAATCGTGATCCCGGCCAAGCACGGCCAGACCGTGCCGACGCCTTACCTCACGAATCTTTCGGAAGACGGCAGCCGCCTGTATGTGTCGAACATCACGCCGTCGACCTCGGTAACGGTCATCGATACGGCCGCGAAGAAGGTGCTCGGCGAGATCGATACCGATGGCTGCGTGCTCGCGTATCCGAGCGGCAACGACCGCTTCTCGGCGCTGTGCGAAAGCGGCAAGGCGCTCACCGTCAGGCTCGATGCCACGGGCAAGGAAGCGAGCCGCAAGCTCTCCGACGCGTTCATCGATGTCGATCATGATCCTGCGTTCGTCAACGCCGTACGCGACGGCAACAAGTACGTGTTCACGACCTTCCACGGCAATGTGCGCACCGCCGACTTCTCCGGCGATGCACCTGTGTTCGGCACATCGTGGTCCTTGCTGAGCGATCAGGAACGCAAGGCAGGCTGGCGTCCGGGCGGTTTGCAGCAGACCGCGCTGAGCACGGCCACTCATCGCCTTTACGTCGCGATGCACAAGGGCGCGGACGGCTCGCACAAGGATCCGGGCACCGAGATCTGGGTCTACGACACCGAGAGCAAGAAGCGCGTGGCGCGCTGGGATCTCGCGAAGCAGAAGATCGACCCGCTGCTCTCGATTCAAGTCAGCACCGACGACAAGCCGCTCTTCTACGGCCTTACGCCGACCTCCGATCTCGTCCTGATCGACGCGGCGACCGGCAAGCGCCAGCACGTCGAAAAGCAGCTCGGCACGACGTCGACACTGCTGCTCAATCCCTGAGGTGACGCGATGATCGATCCCGTCATTCTCATGGTGTGCATCGCGTCCGCGACGATCATCGCGCTCGCGAGCGCCGCGCCGAAGTGGCGCGAGCCGGCGCGCTTTCGCGCGTCGCTCGAAGCGTTCGCGTTGCTGCCGTCGTTCGCGCTGACGCCTTTGTCGTTCGCGTTTCCCGCGCTGGAAACCGCGGGCGCAATCGGCCTCTTGTTCGCCGATGCGCGCACGGTCAGCGCCCTCGTGCTGATCGCGTTGTTCACGCTCTTCGGCGCGGCGCTCGCGATCAACGTGCTGCGTGGTCATACCGATATCGATTGCGGCTGCTCGGGCTTCATCGCGGCACGCGCCACGGAACGCGCGCCCAAGTCCATCGGCTGGTGGCATGTATCGCGCGCCCTGATGCTGGCCGCGCTCGCGGCCGCCGCGCTCGTACCTCCTACTGCTCGCGCGCTCATCGGCTTCGACTACCTGAGCGCAGGCGCCTGCACGTTATTCGCCGTCGCCGCGTGGTTCACGCTCGACGTGCTGCTGGTCAATCTTCCCAAGCTCGATTCTCTGAGGAATTCATGATGCAAACCGCCCTGATGATTTCGGCCGCACTGTCGTGGGCCGCTTTGCTCGCGCTCGGCGCGATCTGTCTCGCACTCGTTCGCCAAGTCGGCATTCTCTATGAACGCATGATGCCCGCGGGCGCACTCATGATCGACAAGGGCCCGGCAGTCGGCGCCATCGCACCGGTGTTCGAACTGGGCGATATCGCCGGCCGCGCGGTGAAGGTCGGCGGCCTGTCGAACTCGAAGCGCAACACGCTGGTGTTCTTCCTTTCGCCGACGTGCCCCGTGTGCAAGAAGCTGCTGCCCTTGCTGCCGTCGATCCAGGCACGCGAAGGCAATACGGACATCGTGCTCGCAAGCGATGGCGAATTCGACGAGCACTCAGCCTTCTATCGCAAGACCGGTCTTTCGCAATACCCGTATGTGCTGTCGCAGGAACTCGGCCTTTCCTATCAGATCGGCAAGCTGCCTTATGCCGTGTTGCTCGACGAAGAAGGCAAGGTCCGTGCGAAGGGTCTCGTGAATACGCGTGAGCATCTGGAAAGCCTGTTCGAAGCGAAGGAACGCGGTGTCGCTTCGCTGCAGGAGTTCGTGCACGGCAAGCATGACGATCACGCGCATCACGATCATGAAGGTCAAGTCGGGCAGCACGCCTGAAGACGCCAATAAATCATTCATTCCTACAGGTGAGCGTCCATGAAATGGCTGGATTCATTCTTCGAACATAAGGCGCGCGGCGTCGCGCAGCGCAGCTCGCGGCGCAGTGCGATGGCGAAGCTCGGCAAGGTGCTGGTCGGCTCGGCGATGGTGCCGCTGCTGCCGGTGGATCGGACCGCGTATGCGACGGAGCCGAAGAAGCCGGGCGCATCGGCAAGCGACGATCCGACGAGCTGCGACTACTGGAAGTATTGCGCGATCGACGGCTGGCTTTGCAGTTGCTGCGGTGGCACGTCGAGCAGTTGCCCGCCGGGCACGACGCCGTCGCCGATCACGTGGATCGGCACATGCCGCAATCCGCACGACGGCTCGGATTACATCGTGTCCTACAACGACTGCTGCGGCAAGACGAGCTGCGGGCGTTGCTTCTGCAATCGCAATGAACGCGAGAAGCCGCTCTACAAGCTGTCGCTCAATAACGATATCAACTGGTGCATGGCGAACGGCAATTCGAATTACCACTGCTCGGTATCGGTACTGTTGGGAGCGGCAACGCAATGAAGACGGCAAGTGTTTTGATGGCGGCGCTCGCCGCCGGCGCGATGAGTCTTGCGCCTCAGGCATTCGCGCAAACGGTGCATTATCCCGGCGGCAAATCGACATTCGACGGCAAGTGCGCCGTCTGCCATCAGGCGGGCGGCAAGGGCATGGACGGACTCGCGCCGCCGCTCGTCGAGTATCCGGGCAAATATGCGGGCTCGCCCGATGGCCGTTCCCAATTAGGGCACAC
The DNA here is from genome assembly GCF_964261745.1 of Caballeronia sp. S22. Taxonomy (NCBI): domain Bacteria; kingdom Pseudomonadati; phylum Pseudomonadota; class Betaproteobacteria; order Burkholderiales; family Burkholderiaceae; genus Caballeronia; species Caballeronia sp. S22. Next base: position 723,252 of record NZ_OZ180036.1, read on the forward strand.
CGTGCTCTATGGCATGTTCGGTCCAATCAAGGTCAAGGAGAAGAGCTACAACTTCAAGATGCCGAGCTTCGCATCGCTCTCCGATGAAGAGATCGCCGACGTGCTGAACTACGTCGTGTTCGATCTGAACGCGGAGCATGGTTCAGCCAAGCCCTTCGACGTCGCCGAGGTCAAGGCATGGCGCGCGGGGCCGCTCGATCAGACCGCCGTGCATCAGCGTCGCGATGCGGTCGTGAAGGGCCTCGGGCTATGAAGCCGCGCGCGGTCCTCGTGGCTGCAGCGCTTCCCGCGCTCTTCATGGCGGCCGCACCGCAGGCGCTGGCGGAGGAGTACGACGCGCCGCGCGCGCGTCAGGACTGGGTCCTCAATTGCATGGGATGTCATACCGCCGATGGCTCCGGCATCCCCGGCAAAGTGCCCGCGTTGCGCAACTCGCTCGGTCACTTTGTCTCGATGCCCGAGGGCCGTCAGTTCGTGATGCGTGTGCCGGGCGCGGCCAATTCCGCATTGAACGATGCCGAGCTCGCGAACGTCCTGAACTGGCTGCTCGCGACGATGAACGAGCAATCGCGGCCCGCATCGTTCAAGCCCTATACGGCGGAAGAAATCGCGGCGCATCGTCGTCCCGCGCTCACCGATGTCGCGCGCACACGCATGAAGCTCGTGAAGGAATTGCAGGAGAACGGCGTCGACGCCGTCCCCGAACACTACTAGGAGACACCTTGATGAATAACAGCCAGCATCTCGCGATGCTCGATTCGACGCGCGCGTTCGTCGCATCGGCAAAGAAAATGTTGATCGACGGCGCGTGGGTGGAAAGCGCAAGCGGCGCGACACTCGACGTGATCAATCCCGCCGATGGCGAACTGCTCGCCCGCGTGCCGAGCGCCGACGAAACCGATGTGGATCGAGCGGTGCTCGCCGCGCGCCGCGCATTCGACGACTCCGCGTGGTCGCGCATGAAGCCGACCGATCGCGAACGCCTCTTGCTGCGCGTCGCCGATCTGATCGAAGCGAATGCGCGCGAGCTCGCGGAAATCGAATCGCTCGACAACGGCAAGCCGGTGACAGTGGCGCAAGGTCTCGATGTGTCGATGGCCGCGCAATGCTTTCGCTATATGGCCGGCTGGGCGACGAAGATCGAAGGCAACACCATCGAAGCATCGATTCCGTATAGCCCGTCGAACGATTTCTTCGGCTACACGCGCAAGGAAGCGGTGGGTGTGGTCGGCGCGATCATTCCGTGGAATTTCCCGTTGCTGATGGCTTCGTGGAAGCTCGCGCCCGCGCTCGCGACGGGTTGCACCGTCGTGCTGAAACCCGCTGAAGACACGCCGCTTTCCGCATTGCGCCTCGCGATGCTGATCGAAGAGGCGGGCATCGAGAAGGGCGTCGTGAATGTCGTCACGGGCCTCGGCCGCACGGCGGGCGCGGCGCTCGCGCGTCATCCCGGCATCGACAAGATCGCGTTCACGGGTTCGACGCCGACCGGCAAGGCAATCGGTCACGCGGCGCTCGATAACATGACGCGCATGTCGCTCGAACTCGGCGGCAAGTCGCCGGTGATCGTGCTGCCCGATGTCGATATCGACAAAGCCGCCGAAGGCGTCGCCAATGCGATCTTCTTCAACTCGGGACAAGTCTGCACCGCGGGTTCGCGCGTCTATGTGCACGATAAGGTATTCGATCGCGTGATGGAACGCGTCGCCGCCATCGCTCAATCCTTGCCGATGGGTCCGGGCCTCGATGCATCGACGCAGATCGGTCCGCTCGTGTCGGCGCGGCAGATGGATCGCGTGCTGGGTTATATCGAAGCGGGACGCGATGAAGGCGCGCGTGCGATCGCGGGCGGTGCGCGCAAGGAAGGCGCGGGTTTCTTCGTGAAGCCGACCGTGCTCGTCGATACGGATCATTCGATGAAGGTCGTGCGCGAAGAGATCTTCGGGCCGGTGCTCGTCGCGATGCCGTTCAGCGATATCGACAGCGTCGTCGCGAAAGCGAACGACACACCGTATGGCCTCGGCGCGAGCATCTGGTCGAACAATCTCTCCGCCATTCACAAGCTCGTGCCGCGCATCAAGGCGGGCACGGTGTGGGTCAATTGTCATTCGCTCCTCGACAACGCGATGCCTTTCGGCGGCTTCAAGCAATCGGGTTTCGGGCGCGAGCTCGGACGCGCGGTGATCGACATGTACACCGAAACCAAGTCGGTGCTGATCAACTACGCGTGAGGACGCTCGCATGACAACTAAAACGATCGCGCGGCAGCTTGTTTCGACGGCGGCGCTCGCCGTGTGCGCGAGCGCATCCGCGCAAGGCACGGTGACGCTGTACGGCACCGTCGATGCCGGGCTGACCTACACGACCAATCAGCAAGTTACCAACGCGGACGGCAGCGTCAGCTCGGGGCATAACTTCGCATTCTCGGGCGGCAATCTCGTGCCTTCGCGCTTCGGCTTGCTCGGGGTCGAAGATCTGGGCGGCGGCTTGCAAGCGAAGTTCAACGTGGAGAACAGCTTCTATACGGGAACGGGTGGCTTGGTGCAGGGCGGGGCGCTGTTCAACCGTCAGGCCTGGGTGGGACTGGCGCATGAGCAATTCGGTACGTTGTCGCTCGGACGCCAGTACGATTCGTATTCCGACTTTCTCGGGCTTTACGTGTCGAGCAATTCATGGGCGACGCTCTACGGCTCGCACATCGGCGACGTCGACAACCTGAACGAAGCGTTCAACTTCAACAACTCGATCAAGTACACGAGCCCGGACTGGAACGGTTTCTCGTTAGGTGGCACGTATAGCCTCGGCGGTGTGGCCGGCGATTTCGCACAACGGCGCGGCTATTCCGTCGCGGCGGCTTATACGCGTTTGCCCGTTTCCATCAGCGCGGGCTATCTGAACCTGCGTAATCCGCTCGATGCGGCTTTGGGCGGTACGAACGGATATATCGGTGATTTCGCCTGCTCGAATCCGTCGGCGCTGTATTGTCAGTTGCAGAATGCGGAAGCGCTCAAAGCGTATGGCGCGGGCGCATCGTATGCGATCGGGCCTGCGACCATCGCGTTGACCTATACGCATACTCGCCTTGAGCATAGCCAGTTCTTCGCGGATAGCGCCAATCCGCAAGGCCGTGACATCGCATTCGATATCGGCGAAGTGAATCTGACTTACGCGGCCACGCCGTTCCTGCAACTGGGTCTCGCCTACATCTATAACAATGCGAAACCCGACGGCGGTTCATCGACGCGCTTTCATCAGGTGAACCTCGGCGCGAATTACTCGCTTTCGAAGCGCACCGCGCTCTATGGTGTCGCGATCATGCAGAAGGCGGTAGGAGCGGGACTCGGCATCGATCCCGCGACGGGCGGCCCGGCGAATTACGCGCAGATTCCCAATCTGCCCAACTCGAACAGCGACCGGCAACTGTCCGTGACGGTGGGCATACGGCATAACTTCTAAGTATTTCCGAGGGCGTGCGTTGACCCGGCTGGAATGATTCCCCGCCGGGTTTTTTTCGTTTGCGTGTTGGTTCGACCGATCAATCTTATGGATGCGCATCGGCTTATATGACTGATTTGACCGATATATGCGTGTCGTTTAATTTCGTTGCGAGCGTCCATCGCAATGCATCGATCATCGAAACATCCCCACACATACCGACTCACGGAGACATCGAAAATGAACAGGGCAACCATCGACGCGCTGCTGAAAAAGATCAACGACAGCGCCACGAACGAAGGCAACGCACGCACGAAAGCAATCGTGAACCGCATCGTGCGCGATCTTTTCTACACGATCGAAGACCTCGACGTCACTCCGGGCGAGTTCTGGGCCGCGCTGAACTATCTCGGCGAAACGGGACAAAGCGGCGAGTTCGGCCTGATCGCCGCGGGTCTCGGCTTCGAGCATTTTCTCGATGCGCGTCTCGACGAAAAGGAAGCGAAGGCCGGTCTCGAAGGCGGCACGCCGCGCACCATCGAAGGGCCGCTCTATGTGTCGGGCGCGCCGGAATCGCTCGGCCATGCGCGACTCGACGATGGCACGAGCCTCGGCGAAACGCTGGTGATGCGTGGCCGTGTATTGACGCAGGACGGCGCCCCGCTCGCGAATGCATTGGTCGAAGTGTGGCACGCGAATCGTCTCGGCAATTACTCGTACTTCGACAAGTCGCAGTCCGCGTTCAACCTGCGCCGCTCGATTCGCACCGATGGCGACGGCCAATACGCATTCACGAGCGTCGTGCCGGTCGGCTATAGCGTGCCGCCCGGCGGAAAGACACAGCAATTGCTCGATCAACTCGGCCGGCACGGTCATCGTCCGGCGCATATTCACTTCTTCGTGTCGGCGCCGGGTTATCGCAAGCTGACGACGCAGATCAATATCGACGGCGATCCGTATCTGTGGGACGACTTCGCGTTCGCGACGCGCGACGGACTCGTGCCCGAAGTGAAAAAAGCCGAAGGGGCGGAAGGCAAGCCGTACGGTGTGGAAGGGCGCTTCGCGCTCATCGACTTCGACTTCACGCTGTGCAGTGAACGCGACGACGTGCCCGGCACGGAAGTGGAGCGCGTGCGCGCGGCGTGAGCATCCGCGATCGTTGATACCATTGCCGCATGAACAACGAGCTCGATACAGATGCCGATCTATTGGGCGTCGATGGCTGCAAGGCGGGCTGGTTCGTCGCAAGGCAATGCGGACGTAGCGGGGTCATCACCACGAACGTCGTCGGCCGCTTCGATGACCTGCTCGAATGGGAGCGGGCGCATGCAATCGTGGCCGTCGATATTCCAATTGGACTGGCCGCGAATGGCGCCCGCGCATGCGACACGCTCGCCCGCAAGCTGCTCGGGCGTCCTCGCGGAAGCTCGGTATTTTCTCCACCGACACGCGCAGCACTGGCCGCATCGAACTATCGCGAAGCGTGCGACATCAACCACGCCGCATCGGGAAAGCGCATTTCCATTCAGGCTTTCCATATTCGCGGCAAGATCGCTGAAGTCGATGACGTGCTGCGCACGCGTGCTGGCGCAGCGGCGCGCGTATTCGAAGTGCATCCCGAACTGAGCTTCATGCACTTGCGAATGGAGCAGGGCGGCCCGGCGCACGGTCTGCACGAAAGCAAGGCGCACGCGCCGGGGTTTGCGCTACGTCACGCGTTGCTCGTGCAGTGCTTCGGCAGTGCAGTCGATGCGGCGCTCGCCGCGCGCAATCCCGCGCAGGCTTCCCGAGACGACGTGCTCGATGCCTTTGCCGTGCTGTGGAGCGCGCGCCGCATCGCATCGGGTAAAGCATTCCATCTGCCCGAAGAGATTCAAACCGATGCGGCGGGCATACCCATGACGATCTACTACTGAGCGCCCGCCTTTCGATAGTGCGCCACGTGAAGCGCCTTGATGCGTTCGGCGAATTCATCGACGGGACCATCGACGACGGTATCTTCGATAACTTCCTGAATCGCCAGCGCACGCACGCGCCCCGGCTTCGCGCCGAGTTCGGCACGCCAGCGCGTGAACTGTTCCGTCGATGCCGCATAGACGATGCGCCCCAGCCCGACCCACGCATGGGCCGCCGCGCACATCGGGCAATGCTCGCCGGACGTGTACACGACCGCGTGCTTGCGTTCGGCTTCGGGCACGTTCTGCGCCGCCCATTTCGCAATTTCGAATTCCGGGTGCCGCGTCTGATCGCCGCCGCGCACCCGATTGCGGTCTTCGAAAAGCACGCGCCCGTCCCTTGCGACGAGCATCGAGCCGAAAGGCTCGATGCTCGTCGCAAGGGACGGGCGCCTCTTGCGCCAGTTCGATGCAGCGGATCAGATGCTTCTTGTCTGTATCGTCGATCATGCCGTGTCCTCCTTGTTTGACTGCACGATCACGATGCTAACGGACTAGCGAAACGCCCGCATCTGCGCGGTCATGAGTTGCAGCATCCTGTTCGACGCAACCGATAGCCTGCGTCCGGCGCGCGTGACAAGATGGGCTTCGGCATCGGCGAGAATCGGGTGCGTGATGTCGATCGCAAAGAGATCGCCGGCTTCCATCTCGCTCGTCACGGCAAACGCGGGCAGCACGGTGATGCCGAGCCCCGACTTGACGAACTGCTTCAGAATGGCAATGGAGTTCGTCGTCACGACCGGATCGAGCTTCAGCTTCTCCGCATACTCCACAGCCTGCAGCATCTGCCGCGTGCCGTATGACGCATGCGTCACTGCGAGCGGATGCTGCGCGAGTTCCTGCACGTTCATCGACTTGCGCTCCTTGCGCGGAAAGTTCGGGCCGACGATCGCCATCATCGGCTGTCGCTTGATCGCGCGCGATACGAGCTTCGGTTCCTGCGGCGGGTTATAGACGAGGCCGATCTCGCCTTCGTCCTCGGAGATCTTGCGGATCACATCGTTGGTGCCGCCGAGATCGAGGTTCACCTTGATGCCCGTGTATTGCTTGCAGAACTGCTGCATCGGCCCCGACAGAAGATCGGATACGAAGCCTTCGCCGAGCACGATATTCACCTGGCCCGTGCGCAATCCGCGCAACGCCTGAAGACGCGAGAGCAGATCGTCGCGATGCGCGAGCTGCTCGCGAAAGTATTCGATCACGCATTGCCCCGCCTCGGTCGTCTTCACGCCGCGCGCGTGCCGTTCGACGAGCGCCGCGTCCAGTTCCTTTTCCAGCAGGCCGATTTGCCGGCTGACCGCCGACGGCGCGACGTTGAGATAGTCGGCCGCCGCGCGGATGGTCCCGCAGCGCACGGCCTCGAAGAAATAGACGATGCGGCTGTCGGTGAGGTTATCGGTCATCGGAATCGAGTGTTCTAAAAATCAGAACACTTCCAATATTGGCGTTGATTGATTGTACGGCTTTCACGACCGAAGATGACAGGAACGCGGACCGGCTGCCCGAAGCACGGCGCGCATGAGAAGGAGAATTTGCTGATGAAGACGGTAGGTGTGATCGGTCTGGGAAACATGGGACGCGGCATGGCGCGCTCGGCCAGACGCGGCGGGTATCGCGTGCTCGGTTTCGATGCCGCGCAAGGCGTGGCGGAGGCGCTGCAACCTGACGGCATCGAGGCGCGCACGTCGATTGCGGCCATCGCGAGCGAGGTCGACGTGCTGATACTGTCGCTGCCGACATCGGCGATCGTCGAGGAAGTCGTGCTCGGGAAGGACGGCGTCGCATCGAACGGGAAAGCCGGGCTGATCGTCGTCGATACGACCACCGCCGATCCGGCCAGCACGAAGAAGGTCGCGGCCGCGCTCGCGGAATGCGGGATCGGTTTCGTCGATGGCCCCGTGAGCGGCGGCCCGAAAGGCGCAGCGACCGCCACGATGACGATGGTCCTCGGCGGCTCGGAAGCGGACGTCGCCGCGGTCGAACCGATCCTCGCGGTGATCAGCGCGAAGCGCGTGCATGTCGGGCCGGTCGGCGCGGGTCATGTGACGAAGATCATCAACAACATGCTGACGGGCGTGCATCTGCTCGCGGCGAGCGAGGCGGTGCGTGCGGCGAAAGCGTCGGGCGTCGATCCGGAAAAGCTCGTCGAGGCGCTCAACGGCGGCTCGGGCCGCAACAGCGCGACGCTCACCAACTATCCGACGTGGATCTTCAACGGCAAGTTCGACTCGGGCTTCACGATGAAACTCATGCGCAAGGACGTGCGTCTCGCGATGGCCTTGCTCGATGGCGTCCACGAGAATGCGCCCATCGCGAAGGAAGCGGGGCGCCTGTGGGAGGCGAGCGAGGCGAGCATCGGCGACGCGGAGGATTTCAATCGCATCGTGCAGTTCATCGAATCGAAGTAAGGGAACAGAAAAAAATGGAATACGACGCAGCAGAACAGCTTCTCGCGGCATTCAAACATTTCTTTCCGGACGCGAAGACGATCGGCTCGTATGTCGGTGGCGAACTGATCGAAGGCGCGGGCGAAACCATCCAGCTTTACGACGCCGCTACCGGCAAGCCGAGTCTCGCGTATAAGGACGGCGGCGCGGCCGTGGTCGAACAGGCGGCGGCCTCGGCCACGCGTGCGCAAAAGCAGTGGTGGGCGCTCACCCATGCGGCGCGCGGCCGCGTGATGTTCGAGATCGCGCGCGAGATTCGCAAGGAAGCGGAACAGATCGCACGGCTGGAATCGCTCGGCTCGGGCAAGCCGATCCGCGATTGCCGTGGCGAAGTTGCGAAGGTCGCCGAGATGTTCGAGTACTACGGCGGCTGGGCCGACAAGTTCTATGGCGACGTCATTCCCGTGCCGACTTCGCATCTGAACTACACGCGCCGCGAGCCGGCAGGCACGGTGCTGCAGATCACGCCGTGGAACGCGCCCGTCTTCACGTGCGGCTGGCAGGTCGCGCCCGCCATCTCGATGGGCAATGCGGTGCTGCTCAAGCCGTCGGAGCTCACGCCGTTCACATCGATCGTGATCGGCCTGCTGGCGGAGCGCGGCGGTGCGCCGAAGGGTCTCATCAATGTGCTCGCGGGACTCGGGCAGACGGTCGCGCAAGCGGCGATCGCGCACAAGGCGGTGAAGAAAGTCGTGTTCGTCGGCTCGCCGGCGACGGGCGCGCGCATCGCCGAAAGCGCGGCGAAACGCGTGCTGCCTTGCGTGCTGGAACTGGGCGGCAAGTCGGCCAATATCATCTTCGCCGATGCGGATCTCAAGCGCGCCGCGCTGACCGCGCAGGCGGCGATTTTCGCGGGCGCGGGGCAAAGCTGCGTCGCGGGTTCGCGCTTGCTGGTGCAACGCTCCGTCTACGACGAATTCGTCGCGATGGTCGCCGCGGGCGCTAAAAAGATCAGAGTCGGCGCGCCGCTCGACGATGCGACCGAAGTCGGCCCGATCAATAATCGCAGGCAGTACGATCACGTGATGTCGATGATCGGCAAGGGCATCGCCGATGGCGCGACGCTCGCGGCCGGCACGGCCGAGCGCTCGGATGCGGGCTACTATGTCGCGCCGACCGTGCTCGCCGGCGTGACCAACGACATGGACGTCGCGCGCACGGAAATCTTCGGGCCCGTGGTCGCGGCGATTCCGTTCGACACGGAAGAGCAAGCCGTCGCGATCGCCAACGACACCGACTTCGGTCTCGCGGGCGCGGTATGGACCAACGACGTCGCGCGTTCGCTGCGCGTCGCAAGCCAGGTCGACGCGGGCACGTTCTGGGTGAACGGCTACAAGACGATCAACGTCGCGTCGCCATTCGGCGGTTATGGTCTGAGCGGCTACGGACGATCCAGCGGCGTCGAGGCGCTTTACGAGTACACGCAGACCAAGAGCGTGTGGGTCGAAACGGCAAAGGATCCGGCCACGACGTTCGGCTATCTATGATCAAAAACGCCCGGGCGTCGCCATGACGCGGCGTCCGGGCAATCAAGGGGAGAAGGGAATGCAAAGCACGTTGAGCGCGGATCGCGCGGAAGGAAGCGGCCTCAGAACCGCGAAGCTCTTTTTCTATGCGGCGGTCATTCTGTTGATCGCGGAGTTCATCGGGTCGTTCACGTTCAGGATCGGCCCGGGCAAGGTCATTCTGCTCCCGATGATCTGGGCGCTCTTGCTCGGCGCCGCGCTCGGTCTCGTCTCCGAGCGCTGGAAAAGCCCGGCGCGGCTCGACGTGCGCAGCCAGTTCTACGCCGCCGCGATTCTGCAGCCCGCGCTCCTGCTGTTCGTCGCGAAGCTTGGCCTCCTGGTCGGCAGCGCATTGCCGAAGCTTGCCGCGGCGGGATGGGCGCTCGCGTTTCAGGAACTCGGCCACTTCGTCGGCACGATCCTGCTCGGATTGCCGCTCGCGCTTCTGCTCGGCATCAAGCGCGAGGCGATCGGCGCGACGTTTTCGGTCGGGCGCGAACCGAGCCTCGCGATCATCGGCGAAAAATACGGGATGGATTCCGCCGAAGGTCGCGGTGTGCTCGCGGAATATCTGACGGGCACGGTGTTCGGCGCGGTATTCATCGCGATCTTCGCGGGCTTCGTCGCGAGCCTGCACATCTTTCATCCGCTCGCGCTCGCAATGGGTTCGGGCGTCGGCTCGGGCAGCATGATGGCGGCGGCGTCGGGCGCGATCGCCGCGCAGCAGGACCCGGAGACGGCGAAAGCCGTGCTCACGTTCGCGGCGGCGAGCAATCTGATCACAACGACCATCGGCACGTACTTCACGCTCTTCATCTCGCTGCCGATGGCCATATGGGGCTATCGGCTGCTGGAGCCGCTCATCGGCCGCAAGACCCGAGCGTCGAGCGCGGGCGAGACGGCTTCATCGGCGCCGAAACTGGGCGACGTACAGACCGAGGCGCCTCACCTCGGCTACGGCGGCAAGATGCTCGCGTGGGGCGCGACCGCGCTGATGGCGCTCGTCGCCGACTGGATCACGCACGGCACGACGCCGCTGCAAGGTTTGCCCGGCATGGCGGTGATGGTGCTCGCGACGATCGTCGGCGACGCGATCGCGCGGGCGACCGGGCACAAGATTCCGGCTGTGTGCTGGGTATCGATCGTCGCGATGTTCCTGACATCGCCGTGGTGCCCGTGGGGTGCTCAGATCGCTGCGGCGAGCGCGCAGAACGACTTCCTCGGCGTGACGACGCCGATGCTGACCTTCGCGGGATTGTCGATCGCGAAGGACATTCCGGCGTTCAGAAGGCTCGGCTGGCGCATCGTGCTGGTGTCGTTCGTCGCGAACGCGGGGACGTTCCTGGGCGCGGCGCTGGTGGCCCAGCTCTTCCATATCTGAAGCCGGTTTGAAAGCCTGGAAACGATCTACGGTGGCGGGCAGGGCGGTATAAAATCGAGATGTACTTCTCTCGCGCTCGAATGCGCCCGCCGCCATGGATACTCCCTCGGGCAAAGAAACTTCCCGCAAGCCGATGTCGCCTCGCATGCTCAATGTGCTGACGGCGCTCATCGGCATCGCCACGCTGGCGCTGGGTGTCGCGTGGCTGATCTATACGTGGATCGTCCATCTCGAGATCCCGTATTTCGCCATTCCGCTCGTGCTTACCGTGCCGGTGATCGTCGCGGTGGCGTTCCGCAATTGCTGGGACTGATGCGCCGCCGAAGTGCGGTCGCGGAAATGAAAACGCACCACGGCGATAAAGATCGCCGCGGTGCGTTTGAATGTCGCTGGTAGGCTCGATTGGACTCGAACCAACGACCCCCACCATGTCAAGGTGGTGCTCTAACCAGCTGAGCTACGAGCCTACGGAAGCCGCGAATTATAGGGGAAACTTTCGCGTTGTGGGGGTTTTTGGGCGAAATTTTTTGATCGGGGGTTTGGGGGGGCTCCCTCGATAGTCCGATGTCGGTGTCCCTTGGAGATTATGGATGACTGATCAGCGCGTTGTTTATTTGACATAACATAAATTAGCGAACTTTTGAATTTATGATAAGGGTTCCTAAGTTCGTGCTCTGAGCCAAGCGCAAAAAAACTGGAATCACTCATCCGGCCCAAGCAGCACGTCGATCGCTGCTTGTCCGGCAATCTCGGCAACCAGGTACGCCCATCGCTCCGTGAACGGCCCGTTGCGCAGCGGTATGCGGCCTCCTCGCGCGCCCAGTACGCCGAGGTTGGTGCCGCCTTTGATCTGGAAAATCACGTTGAACGTGTCTTCATCGGCTGGCGTCAATTCGACGTGAATCTCGAACCCGCGATACTCGATCACTCGCTGCATGAAAGACAATACCTTGATCGGTTTGCGCAGCCGTCAGCGGCCAGGCGGGACCGAAGCCTCATCAAATCGAATATCGATTCTGCGGGCCGCGAACGTATCGCTTTTGCGCGATTTCGAGCAGCTTTTCGCGGAACTCGTCGAATGCCACGAGAAACGACCGTTCATCGGACCCGAGCGCCGGTTGCAGGCCTTTGAGCGTTGCGCCGCCGACCTCGAACGTGATTTCCCGCGAGTCGTCGTAACCCCAGAAAAACACGCAATGCCTGGCGGCATCGTAGCTTCGGCTCGGATTCGGAAAATGAAGCGCCATAGTCAGCCTCGGCCTCTTATGGCGTTGGCGGAAATCGCCACTTGCTTGCGGTTGAATCGATGAGCGCATAGCTGATGCGCCTCTGGTCCGCCCGGTTGGCGTCTTCGGTTTTGAGCGTGAGAAGCCGGGCCTGACGCTCCCGGTTGTAAGCACTCTCATTTGCCGCGAGAGGGACTGCCTTCTTTATATCTAATCGCATGACTACCTCTGAAAGACCGGTCCACGTAGTGAGACCGGCCTGCTCACTATATACCCTTCCCGCCGCGCGAACTCCTTTTATTACGACGTCCGATGACCACGCCACGCTATCGATGCTCACATTCCCCAACGCAATCCCGCCGTATGCACCGGACTGTCCCAATGTCTCATCATCTCGTCATCGAGTGCGCAGAGCGTAATCGACGCTCCCGCCATTTCCAGCGATGTCGTCAGCGCGCCCACGTGAGAGCGCGCTACGCTCAACCCGCGCCCATCGAGCCAGGTCCGCGCCGAGTTGTACAGCAGATAGAGTTCCGACAACGGCGTGCCGCCCAGGCCATTGACAAGCAGAAGCAACGGCGCATCCGCCGCGGGCTTCAGGTCATCGACGATCGCCGCGAGCAATTCATCCGCAATCGCGTTCGCCGTCTCGAACTTCGCGCGTCTGCGTCCCGGCTCGCCGTGAATGCCCACGCCGATCTCGATTTCATCGTCGCCGAGCGTGAAGGTCGGCCTGCCTGCGGCGGGCACCGTGCAGCTCGAAAACGCCACGCCCATCGATGCGATCCGCGCCGTCACGCGTTCGCCGAACGTCCGGCAGGCCTGCAGATCGGCGCCGGCTTCCGCGAAGCTGCCGACGAGCTTCTCGACGATCACCGTGCCCGCGACACCGCGCCGTCCTGTCGTGAAGCTGGAGTTCTCGACGGCGACATCGTCGTTGACGAGCACCGACGCGTTCGATATCTCGCACAGCTCTGACGCCATCTCGAAGTTCATCAGGTCGCCTGAATAATTCTTCACGATGAACAGTACGCCCGCGCCTGTGTCCGCCGCCTGGGCCGCGGCCATCATCTGATCGGGCGTAGGCGATGTAAAGACCTGTCCGGGGCACGCGGCATCGAGCATGCCGTGCCCGACGAAGCCGCCATGCAACGGCTCATGACCCGATCCGCCGCCCGAGACGATCGCGACCTTGCCCGGCTTCGGCGCCTTGCGCACGATGTAGAGCGGATCGAAGCTGACCGTCACGAGGTCCGCATGCGCCGCGGCGAAACCCGCGAGACTCTCGGTCAGATAGTCATCGACGCGATTGATGAATTTCTTCATGTCCCCTGCTCCTTTTTGTGTTCAGGCGTCGCCTTGCGCAAGCCGCGCGCAGACGGCTTCGATCATGAACTGGCTCGATCGCGCGCCCGGATCGATATGGCCGCGCGAACGCTCGCCGAGAAACGACGCGCGCCCCTTCGTGGCGAGCATGTCGCGCGTCGCAAGCATGTTTTCTTCCGCGATGGGCGGCAGTTCCTTCAGCACGTCCTGCTTCGAAGCGAGCGCATCGGCCATTGCGGTGAAGCGTTCGGCGACGGGAATCAGCACGTCCATCATCGTCTTGCTGCCGGTGCCCGTCTTGCCGCGCTGACCGACGGCTTCGACGCCCGCCGCGAACGCGCGCGCGAAACCGGCGACGCCGGCATCGTCGGTGGATGTTTTCGCCATGCCGGTCAGCATCGAGAAGAAGAGCGGCCCGGACGAGCCGCCGACCGTCGACAGCACTTTCGTCGCCGCGAGCTTGAGCGCGGGCGCGAAGGCTTCGGCTTCGATCTGCGCGCGCATGCCGGTGAGCGCATCCATGCCGCGCAGCAGGTTGATGATGTGATCGCCGTCGCCGATCGCCTGATCGAGCGAGGCGATTTCGTCGGCATGTTCCTTGAGCGACGCATGCGCCGCGTCGATGCACGCCATGACCGTCTTGCCGTTCATCGGACTGTCCTCCGTTCATGCTCAGAGTGAGCTGAAAGGATACACGCAGATCGATCAGGTCCAGGGAACATGCACGCGGTCGAGATTCCGGTCCAGTTGGTACGCCGCGCTGATGAGCGCGAGATGCGTGAGCGCCTGCGGAAAATTGCCGAGCGCCTCGCCGCTCGTCGCCACTTCCTCCGAGAAAAGGCCGACATGATTCGCATACGCCAGCATCTTCTCGAAGACGAGCCGCCCTTCGTCCACGCGTCCCGCGCGCGCGAGCGCCTCCGCATACCAGAACGAGCAGGCGGAGAAGCCGCCTTCCGTGCCGGGCAGGCCGTCGAGCGTCGAGCCGCGCGTATAGCGGAAGATCAGCGGATCGACACGCAAGTCGCGACCGATCGCATCGAGCGTGCCGATCCAGCGCGGATCCTTCGGGCCGATGAAGCGCACGAGGGGCATCATCAGCGCGGACGCGTCGAGAGTGGCCGAGCCCGGCGTCTGCACGAAACTCCTGATGTCGTCGTTCCAGAACTGTTCGTGGATGTCGCGATGGATCTCGTCGCGCGTCTTGAACCAGTTCGCGAGCGGCGCGGGCAGCGAACGCTTCTCGGCGAGCCGCAACGCACGGTCCAGCGTCACCCAGCACATCAGACGCGAATGCAGAAGCGCGCGCGTGCCGTTGCGGAACTCCCAGATGCCGTTGTCGGCCTCGCGCCAGTGCTCGACGACATAATCGACCGTGCGCGTCACGTGCCGCCAGCCATCGTAGGAAATGGCCGCGCCGTACTTGTTGTAGAGGTAGACCGAATCGAGCAGCGCGCCGTAGACATCGAGCTGCATCTGATCGCGCGCCTCGTTGCCGACCACCACGTTTCCCGGCATGTCGCCCACGAGGCTCGTCAATGGGCTTTCCGCGAGCGCGTCGGCGCCATCGACCGAATACATCACGCGCAACTGGCCGTGCAGGCTGCAATCGCGGCTGCGCTCGGCGATCCATTTCATGAAGCGTTCCGCCTCGCCGGTGTAGCCGAGCCGCAGCAAGGCGTACACGGAGAACGCGGCGTCGCGTATCCAGGTGAAGCGGTAATCCCAGCGGCGCGAGCCGTCCTGCGCCTCGGGCAGGCCGAAAGTCGGCGCGGCGACGATCGCGCCGAATTCTTCCGAACTCAGGAGCTTGAGCGTCAGCGCCGAGCGCAGCACGACTTCGCGATAGCGCCCGCGATACGTCGAGCGCGACGACCACGCCTTCCAGTAATCGATGGTGTCGGAGAGGATCGCATCGTGATTCGCTTCGATATCGGCGAGCCCTTGCGCGTCGCCGAGCGCGAAGCACGCGCAGTCGCCCGCCTCGAAATCCAGCGTCGCGCAGGCGCTTTGCCCGTCGATCGTGAGCGGCACGTTCGCGATCAGGCGCACGGGCGGCGAGCCATCCGCGCGAATGAAATCGACGCCCTTCTCCACCGCCTGCGCCGTGTGCGTCGCGCGCGCGTAGTCGAAACGTGGATCGCAGCGCACGTCGAGCGTCATGCGCCCGTACACGAGCCGCACGACGCGCAGCACGCAGTTCGGCACTTCATCGGCGCGGGCTGCAGTCGATGCGACCGGCATCAGATCGAGCAGTTCGCACACGCCTTCGTCGGTCATGAAACGCGTGAGGAGCACATTCGTTTCGGGCAGATACATCTGCTTGACGTTGGCGCGGCGGTTCGCATGAGGCGTGCGCGGCGTGATCGAAAAAGCGCCGCCGCGTTCGCTATCGAGCAGCCCGGCGAAGAGCGTCGGCGAGTCGATGCGGGGAAAGCACATGAAGTCGATCGCGCCGCACAGCGACACGAGCGCCGCCGTCTTCATGTTGCCGATCATGCCGCGCCCGTCGACGGGCAGCGCGGCGGCTGGAACCTGCTCTGGATGGTGTCCCATCGCGATTTGCTCCCGGCGTGCCTCCATTGGCATCGTCAGACGGCGAGCAAGGCATATTCCTGTCGCGCGCGACAGGTTCCGATACCTGCGACAAAGACTGGACGCCGCGTGTCAGCGCGCGGCGGTTCGATCGCCCTGCACGGTTTCGGGTTGTTTCGGCGCGTTCCCGAAACCCGCCGCGCTCGCCGCGCCGTCCTGTGCGGCGAGCGCCGAGGGCGTCGGCACGGGCGCATCGGCGTGACGAGACCTGCCGAGGCTCGCGATATAAAGCACGGCTGCCACGGCGACGCCCACCAGCACCGCCGCCACCGCCACGCCTGACGACTTTCGTCTCATTTTCCCTTCCTTTCAGATACGATGTCCCCGGCTCGCGGCCCGGCCCCGCGTCGATCGTAGCAGCGCGATGCGCGGCATCTGCGTGGGCCGCCGCGCATTTCAGCGCAAGAACTCACCGCACAACCCGAGGACAATTCATGCACGCCGCCACGGCATTCAATCTGGTGCTCGTCTCGCTGATCGCGATCATCGCGCTCGAAGTGCTCGCCAAGCGCTTGCGCTTGCCGCCCGCTGCTGCATTGCTCGTCGGCGGCGTCGCGATGGCGTTCGTGCCGGGCCTGCCGCATATCGAGCTCGATCCCGAACTCGTGCTCATCGTGTTCCTGCCGCCGCTTTTGATGTACGGCGCGTACTTTTTCGTGTGGGACGACTTCAAGCGCAATCTGAGCGGCATCCTGCTGCTCGCGATTGGCGCGGTGGCGTTCACGACGCTCGTCGTCGGCATCGCGGTGCATCTCGTCGTGCCCGAGCTGCCGTGGGCCGCGTGTTTCGCGCTCGGCGCGGTCGTCTCGCCGCCCGATGCCGTCGCCGCCAAGGCCGTGCTCGAACGCGTCGCGCTGCCGCGTCGTCTGATGGTGCTGCTCGAAGGCGAAAGCCTGCTCAACGATGCCGCGGGCCTCGTGCTGTTTCGCTTCGCGCTCGTCGCCGCGATGAGCGGCGTGTTCAGCGCGCCGCGCGCCGTCGCGAGCTTCGCGGGACTGGCGATCGGCGGCGTCGTGGTCGGGATAATTGCGGGCTTCATCGCCGTCAAAATCATGCGCGCGCTCGAGGACGATTACCTCGTCATCACCACGTCGATGTTGACGTCGTGGGTCAGCTATATCGCGGGCGAAGAACTGGGCGTGTCGAGCGTCATCGCGACGGTCACGTGCGGCATGGTCGTCGGCTGGCATCAGCACGAAGTGTTCACGGCGGCGCAGCGCATGCGCGGCACGGCTTTCTGGCAGGTCGTCGTGTTCGTGCTGGAAGCGCTCGTCTTCGTGCTGATCGGCTTGTCGCTGCGGGGCATCGCGGTGCGGCTCGGCGGCGTCGGCGATGCTTTCTCGCTGCTCGGGCCCGCGACTGCCGCGGTGATCGCCGTCGTGATCCTGTCGCGCTTCGTGTGGGTGTTCGGCGCCGAGGCGGTGAAATGGATCGCGTGGACAGTCTCCGGACGCAAGCGCGGGAACGGCCCCGAAGCCGGCGCCGCCGTTCCCGACTGGCGCGCGGCCACCGTCGTGAGCTGGGCCGGCATGCGCGGCGTGGTGACGCTCGCGGTTGCGCTCTCCTTGCCCGAAACGATGCCGGGCCGCGATCTCATCCTGTTCGCCGGCTTCGCGGTGATCCTCGTCACGGTGCTGCTGCAGGGCGCGACGATCGGCCCGCTCATCGCCCTGCTTTCGCTGACGCGCGGCCACGAGCGCTCATCGCGACATCTCACCGAGCCGCAGGCATGGGCGCGCCTGGAGTCCGCGCAACTGGAGGCGATTCAGCCGCTCGTGCACGACGCGGACGGCAATGTGATCCATCCGCGTCTCTTGGAGCAATACTCGTATCGCGCGGGGCTTACCAGACGCTTCGAGGACATGGAGGAATTCCCGACCGACGCGCGCCACGCGCATTACGACGTCGTGCTCGCCGCGATCGCGGCCGGGCGCGCGGAGTTGCTGCGCATGCATCGTGCGGGCGAGATTCACGACGAGCTTCTGCACTCGCTTGAGCACGACCTCGATCTTCAGGAGATCATCGCGCTCCATTCGCGCGGTTGAGCGCTACTTGCCGTCATCGCGCGAATGCGACGGAACGACGAGCGGCGTCTCGTCGACCGATTCGTCGCACTGCATCCACGCATAGGCGGTGACCGTCGCGGACGCGTTGTTTCTCAGGCGAATCAGCCACTCGCCCGCCTCCGCGCGGCGCATGCCGCTGCGTGCGGCGGTCGGCGCGAGCGCGACGAGGATCATGTGTCCTTCGCCGCGCGCGCCCCGGCCGAGATGCACGACGGTGCAGATCGCATCGCCGCCACGCGTGTATGTGCCGATATCGCCGAGCGTGAGCCACGCACTCGCGATGCCCTCGGGCGGCACAATCTGCACGTCGACGGCGGGCGCGCCCGCATCGCTCGAACACCAGATCTCCGCGAGACTCGGCGATGCGGAATGCGCGCGCACGGGCCAGCGCAACGCCGACTCCGCGCGATCCGCGATCGTCAGCGCCCCACGGCAGTGCGACAGATCGACGTTGCCCGATGGAAGCACGACGGAGCACGCGCCGGTGTCCATCAATTCGTCGAGCGCGCTTTCGATGAGCGAACTCCCGTCCTGCTGCCACGCGACATTTCCGGCGTTCAGGCTGACGAGCGCATGACAGCCCGCCCCGCCGATGTCCTGCGCGCGCTGCACGACGTAGCGGACGGCGTCGAGCACTTCGGCATCGGGACAGGGGCCGAACGCGTCGCGCATCGTGCGGCAGCGTCTCTTGAGCTTCACGCCGATCATGGGCAGGGGCGCGTCGTGGCTGCCGTCGTCGTCTGCGGAAGCGGCGCGCCGCAACGCGCGCGAAGGATAGCGCCCCGCAAGCTCGGCGGCGGCCGGGCCGTCATGCGCGAAGCCGTAGACACGTGCGCCGCCGGCCGTCTGCGCCGTCTCGGCATGAAGACGCGCATCGTTCAGCATCGCGTCCATCTGATGTTTGAGCAGCTCGCTTCCGTAGCCGAGACCGGCTGCCGGTTCGGCCGCGTCGTTCTGATTCCAGAAGCATTGAAAGCGTGTGCGCGTGCCGGTGGCGTCCTCGGAGAAACGCGCGTGCGTGAACGCGATCTCTTCATCGCATACGCCGACGATCGCGTTACCAAGCCCTTCACGCATCGGCGCATGCTCGGCTGCTACCTGTTCCACGGCCGCATCGACATGCGACGTGATCACGAGCGCTTCCGTGAAGCGTTCGAACTTGCCCGCGAGGTCGGTGTTCAGATGCGCGTAGAACTCGCGCGTAACGTGAGCGGTGCAAAAGCGCGTCGCCTCCAGCGCGGCGGGCGGATCGCGATAGAGCGCCGACATCCAGATCCACTCCTGCCAGCCGTTACGCTCGATGGTCTGCGCGAATTGCCGCGCGGTATCGCCGCCCTGCTTCATCTCGATGGCGATCGGCACGCGGCCGCGCGGCGTGCCGCCGAGGTCGCGATAATGCGTTGCGTTGGCCCACACGATATATGGATCGATGCGCGCGACGGATGCGAGCGCTTGCGGCGCGATGGGCTCGAACCCGACGCTCGCCGTGCCGATCTCCCAATGCGGGCTCATTCGTCCCTCCTGTGGCCTGCATTCCGAGGCGTCTGATCAATCGGGGCGACCGTTGTTCTTGTCTTATCGTTTCTTTTCTGCCGACGATTGATCGCGGTGCGCGAAGCGCAATTTCATCGGTGGATATTTCGGGAACCGAAAGAAATCAGGCGTTCGCTATCGCATAACGTAGTCACTTGCCGTGCGAGAAGCAAGCGGAATTCCCGATCGGACGTGCGTGAACTGCGAGCCGGCGCACAGTCGGGTCGAAGCTGCGCGGATGATCGTTTCATCGCGGGAGCATTACGGATTTCTTCAGCCACATCAGGCTGATAGCGCGCGGCTCCCCCGTTTGTCCACAGCCTTGTGCACCAAAGCTGTGGATAAGCGCCGCGCGCCCCGTTCGAAGGTCATCCGGACACGCCATCCAGACGCGCGCGGTTTTCCGTCTGCACATTCGCGTCCCGCTTGCCCTTCACGCGCCGCGCAAGCAGATTCAGGCCTTCGACGAATCCCGCGAAGCCCATCGCCGCATAGATGTATCCCTTCGGCACGTGCGTTCCGAAACCTTCGGCGATCAGCGTCATCGCGATCACGAGCAGGAACGAGAGCGCGAGCGTCACGACTGTCGGATTACGCTCGATGAAGCGCGAGAGCGGTTGAGCGGCGAACAGCATTGTCGCGACCGCGAAAATGACGGCGATGAACATGATCGGCAGATGCTCGGTCATCCCGACCGCTGTAATGATGCTGTCGACGGAAAACACGAGGTCGAGCAGCAGGATCTGGCCGATCGCCGACCACGCCGTGATGCTGCCGAGACTCGACGCGACACCGGCGGCCTCGTCGTGGTTCTTTCCGACGTGATGGTGCATCTCCTTGGTCGCCTTCCAGACGAGGAACAGACCGCCCGCGAGCAGGATGAGGTCGCGCCACGAGAACGCATGATCGAACACGGAGAAGACCGGCGTGGTCAGTTGCGCGATCCACGCGACCGTGCCGAGCAGCGCGAGCCGCATCACGAGCGCAAGCATGATGCCGATGCGCTGCGTGCGCGCACGTTGGGCGACGGGCAGTTTGTTGCTGAGTATCGAAATGAAGACGAGATTGTCGATGCCGAGCACGACTTCCATCACGATCAGCGTGACGAGTGCGGCCCACACGGCGGGATCGGCGGCGAGCGAGAGTAGATATTCCATGAGCGAGGGAAGGTTCGATTGACTGGATGTATCGCGCCATGATCGTCGTTTTTCGCAATCGAAAAAATCAGCGATAATCGAAATCAAACTTCGGGTTTTTCGAAGTATTGGATCATTACCGGAACTGCGAGGACGCGCGACGCATGCTCAACTATCGACATTTGCATTACTACTGGGTCGTCGTGAAGGAAGGCGGGTTCGCACGCGCGGCGGAGCGGCTCGACATGGCCGTGCAGACCATCAGCGCGCAAGTGCGCGAGCTGGAAAAATCGCTCGGGCATCAACTGCTCAAACCGGCCGGACGCGGCGTCACCATGACCGAAGCGGGACAGGCTGCATTCGCGCGCGCCGAGGAAATCTTTCAGCTCGGGCAGATGATCCAGGATGAAGTGCGGGAAGCGGCGAGCGGTACGCTCGCGCGTCTCGCCGTCGGGCTGTCGGACGGCATCTCGAAGCTCGCCGCGCATGCGCTGCTTTCGCCGGTGCTCGCCAATCCCTCGCTGCGCTTGCTCTGTCACGAAGGCGAAACGGACGAACTGCTCGCCGAACTGGCGCTGCACCGGCTGGATCTGGTGCTCGCGAGCCATCCCGCGCCGCACAATCACAATCTGCGGCTTACGAGCGAGCGCCTCATCGCGTCGCCGGTCGATTGGTACGGGCCGGCTTCCATCGTGCGCAAGAGCGCGATCGATCATTTCCCGGAGAGTCTCGCCTCGTTGCCCATTCTTCTGCCGACTGGCCACTCGTCACTGCGCGCGCGGCTCGATCGCTGGCTGGAGGCGCAGGGCATCGCACCGCGCATCGTCGGCGAGTTTGAAGATAGTGCATTGATGGCGGTGTTCGGCGCGCGCGGCCTGGGCGTGTTTCCGCTCGCGGAATTCGGCGCGGGCGATGCGCCGCTGTTGCGCGGACTGCGCTGGCTCGGCCGCTCGCCCGACGTGAAGGAGGAAGTCCACGCGATCATTTCGCGGCGCGGGCGGCATCATCCGTTGACGCAGCAAGTGCTTGCGCGCGCGGGAACGTAACTTCGGTTTTTTCGAAGTTCCTGTTCCGTTCCTTCTGCTTTTTCGCAACGCGCTCGCGCCTTACGCTGATCCCATGTTCAACGAGGAGGCGTCAATGAAAGTCCTGTTCAAGTCCCGCGATCCCGAAGCCATTGCGATGCACGAACTCGCGAAGGCGCGCAGCGAATTCGTCTTTCGACGCTTAGCATGGCTGATCTCGAAGGCGACTGTCAGCTTGTCCGACATCAACGGGCCGCGCGGCGGCGTCGATAAGCGCTGTCAGGTGGAAGTGCAGTTGAATCGGGAAAACAAGGTCGTGGCGACGTCGATCGCGCGCGACTGGCGCGGAGCAATCGACCTCGCGCTCGCTCGCGCCGTGCGCTCGCTGGTGCGCCGGCGTCAGAACGCCAAGCCGACGCGCCGCGTCCGTGCACGCGGCTTTGCATGGGATCTCGCGCCGGAGCCGGCGCTACAGGAAGCGGTGGACCCGCGCGCGCGTCTCATGCGGAAGATGGCTGGCGCGTAAGCCGAACATCAGGCGGGCGTGCGAATCAGGATTTGCGTGCGCGGCGTGGCGCCGTAAGCCGCGCGCGGCGCTTCTCGTTCGATGGCCTCGAAACCGCCGTCCGGCACGGCGCTCATCGACATATACAAGGTCCGCATCTCGGTGCTCAGGCCGTGGAAATGGCACAGGAACGTGCTCGGGTCCGCGTAGTACCACGGCGTGTTGAGCTCCCTGAAACTCACGAGTTCGGGCGAGTCCATGTCGGGGCACAGGCCGTGCGCGATCAGTTGCTCCATAAAGACGAACTGGTCGCCCTGACTCGAGAACGTGTATTTGACGTCCTCGATCTCACGCACCTTCGCGAGCACGTCATCGAGTGCACGGGCGTTTTGTTCCGTGTTGCGAAAGCCCATCACGCCCGAGTTGAAACGCCAGCCGCAAATGTCCGCGGTCAGTACGCGCTCGCGTCCTTCGATGAACTTCTCGAGCTTCACCGTCTGATTCATCGCGATGATGTCCGCGTCCATCCAGAAGACCCAGTCGTGCTGCGGCAGATACTTCTGGAGCAGGAACGGCTTGGCCCAGTTGCCACAAGCGTCGCGCCCGAAGTCTGGCGGCACGTCGCGATGCACATACAGCGTATAGCCATGCCGCTCGCAATAGGCGCGCAGACTCCCTTCGCCGTAACGCGCATAGCTCGCGATGTTCGGCGTGTAGAGCATCACGACCGCGATGGAGCGCCCCGGCTGATACACGGAAAGCGGCTCGTTCGAATCGTTCGACAGCGGCGCCGCGCTGTCGAACACGCGCAGTTCGCCCGACGCGTGGCACGCGTTCAGATGACGTGCGAACATCGCGCGCCACAGCGGGCCGCACTTGCTGTAAAGACGCGGCGTATAGACGAGCGAAACGGCAATGACTTCCCTGCCGCGCAAATCCGGATGCTGGCTCGACCACATCGATGCGATCGGCACCACGCCGTTCAGATCATCCCAGTCGGGCACGGTCGGCAGATCGTCGAGCAAAGCTTCCTCGGTGACGAAATCGCCGTAATCGTAGTATTGGCGGCATCGCGCCGCGAATCCTCGCGCGATGCGCCGGTTCTCTTCAGTGTTTCTCAGCACGAACATTTCGGTGTTGACGCCGAAATGTCCTTTGGTCAGGAGCACGTCGCGGCCGGCCATGATCGGTTCGAAGTCGTGAAAGCGGACGAACAGCGCGTTTTCAGTCGCGAAGATGACCAGTTCACCCTCTTCGGTTTCCCGCAACATGTCGCTCACGAGCTGGAACTTGTAGAGCGTGCGCAACTCGATCGAATCGACGCAGCTCGACATTGCCTCGAAGCGATGCCTCACATTCATACGGCGACGATACTCATCGTGGTTGTCGCGCGATGACGTTGCGTTGCGATCGGAGAAATAGCTGACCAGAGTCACCATAGCGGTTTGACAATCGAAAAGATGGAAATCGGCGAAAAGCATGCAGACCGTCCGCCCGCATGAAGCGTCGGAGCATATCGGGCCTCGTCCGTGGATTTGTAAATTATTGATGCAGCCACGACGGTCGACGCTAGGAATCGGCCGATTTTGAGAAGTTTTTGCGGAAACGCAGAGGTGCCGCGTGGCGCGAAACCGGACTAGAAAGACGCGCAGGCCGTGTGCCGCACGCGCAGCGTCGATTCCTGCTCGAAGCGCGCGCGATAGTGTTCGCGAATTTCGCCGATGGCCTTGTCGCTCGCTGCGTCGTCGGGATGGGCGAGGCTCAGCACCCAGGTTGGTTCATGCACCATCGAGCCATCCGCCGCGCGCCATTGCCCGCTCGCGCGCCATGTGGTGAAGCCTTGCGGGAAGCGCGGCGTGACTTCAGTGCGCAGGAAGTCGTCGAATTCCGCGGGCGTGACGAAATCCACCGGCTTTGCGGTGCCGAAATAGACGAGGTCGTTCACGACGCGCTGCTCGCCCGTCGCGCACGTTTCGTGAATCAGCGTCGTACAGGACGAAAGAAGCGGCGCGAGCATCAGCAGCGCGATCGTTCCAAATCCCAGGCGCGACGCCTTCAACCCGATACCGCGACGCGCGGCTCGCGGCCCGTCAGGCGGCCGTCGAGTTCCGCCTTGCCGCATTCGATCGCGTAATTCGCGGCGGCCTGCGCCGTTGGAAACGCGCGAAGCGGTCCGATCGCGCGCCGCACGCCGCCGGGCCGCTCGATCAAGAGCGTCGCCGCGAATTGGCCGGACACGTGCCGGACGATGACCGAAAGCTCACAGCCTCGATATTCGATTGGAGTGGAGTCCATCACTGACCTCGCTTGCTCGATTTCACTGGAATGAAATCAATCTACGCAAGCTGGACGAAAGACGTAACCCCGCGTGTGAGTGGCTGCGAACGTAGGCCGAGCGATTGTCCGTCGCGGCAAGCGCGCAAACGTTTGACTCCGGCCTCGGCGTAAATAGGAATGACTCAGATTTCTGCGTGAATCTTCTTATGTCTGTATCCTGCTCGAACAGGCCCATATGAAAGATGCCGGACTTGCGAATCCGACTTCGCCGATGACACCCTCCAGGAAAGCTCGACCTTGCCGAACCACCGCGTGGATGATCGCCTGCGCGGCACTCGCCATCGCGACAAAAGCGGCGCACGCCCAGGAATTTTCCTTCCTCGCCGGCCCGCTCAAAAGCAGCAGCCAGAACACCTATTCCTGGGAAGCCAACTATCGCGAAGGACTCGGGCGCTATGCCGCCTGGAGTTTTTCGTGGCTGAACGAAGGCCATATCCCCGATCATCATCGTGACGGGCAGTCCGTGCAGATCTGGGGACGCCTGCCGCTCTGGAACGACCGGCTGGAATTGTCGGCGGGCGCAGGTCCGTATCGCTATTTCGATACCAGCCAGGCGCAGGCCGGCGGCGAATATTCGAACACGCACGGCTGGGGCGGCATGTTCACGCTGCGCGCCGCGTATTACTTCGATAACCGCTGGATCGCGGAGATGAAGCTCAATCGCGTGCAGGCGTTCGGCGGCCCAGACACGACCGCGCTGCTCTTCGGCATCGGCTATCAGCTCGACGCGCCCGAAGGACGCGGATCGCGCGCGCGCCCCGTGCCGCGCACGACGAACGTCACGAACAACGAAGTCACCGTGATGCTCGGCACGACAATCCTGAACAGCCTCGACTCTGAAACGAATCTGGCGGAAAGCATCGAATATCGGCGCGGACTGTGGCATTACATCGATTTCACCGCATCGTATCTGCATGAAGGCGGGCATGTGCAGTCGCGTCGCGATGGCCTCGCCGCTCAGATTTGGGCGACACGCGCGTTCTTCGACGACAAACTCACGCTCGGCGTCGGCGCGGGACCGTATCTGTCGATCACGCAAAACGACGATCTCCCGCAAAACCGTACCGGCGATGGCCGCTTCTCGGGCCTTGTTTCGGTATCGGCGAGTTACCGGCTCACGAATCGATGGCTCGCGCGCGTGACGTGGAACCGCATGGTCACGCGTTATGACCGCGATGCGGACATCATCGAGGCGGGTTTCGGCGTGCGTTTTTAGCCTAGAACAGCTCTTTCTGGCCTGACATCAGCGCGGTGAAGTCGTCGCGCAGGAACGGCAGGATGCCGTCCGCGACCGGCTGAAGCTGCTTGCTCACGTAGTGCTCGTAATCGATCGGCGCGTGCCGCGCTTCCACCGGTTCGGGACCGGCCGTCGTCATCACATAGCTGATCCAGCCGCCGTTCTGATATTGCAGCGGGCGGCCAGCCCGCGCGTTGTATTCATCGGCGATGCGCGCGGCGCGCACGTGCGGCGGCACGTTGCGCTGATAGTCGCCGAGCGTGCGCCGCAGCCGCTTGCGATACACGAGCAGTTCGTCGAGTTCACCGCGCCGCGTGCTGCCGACGTAATCGCGCACATACGCCTCATACGTCTCGCCCTTGAAGACGCGCATATAGAGCTCGCGCTGGAAGCGCTGGGCGAGCGGCGTCCAGTCCGTGCGCACCGTTTCGAGCCCCTTGTAGATGATTTCCTCGCTGCCGTCCGCGCGCGTCGTCAGTCCTGCGTAACGTTTCTTGCTGCCCTCTTCCGTGCCGCGAATCGTCGGCATCAGGAAGCGTTTGAAATGCGTTTCGAATTGCAGTTCGAGTGCGCTGTCGAGTTTGAACGTCTCGCGCAGATGCTCGCGCCAGTATTCGTTCACATGCGCGACGAGCGCGCGTCCGATGCGCGAAGCGTCTTCTTCATCGCGCGCGCGCCGCAGCCACACGAAGGTCGAATCGGTGTCGCCGTAGATCACGCTGTATCCGCGCGCTTCGATCAGCTCGCGCGTGCGATGCATGATTTCATGACCGCGCATCGTGATCGACGACGCGAGACGCGGATCGAAGAAGCGACAGCCGCTCGATCCCAGCACGCCGTAGAACGAGTTCATGATGATCTTCAGTGCCTGCGACAGCGGCTTGTTGTGCTGGCGCTTCGCCGCCTCGCGTCCTTCCCACACTTGCGCGACGATCGCGGGCAGGCAGTGCGTGTCGCGTGAAAAGCGGGCGCCGCGAAACCCCGGCACGGTTTGGGCATCGTCCGACGTGGCCATGCCTTGCGCGAGCCCGGCCGGATCGATCAGAAACGTACGGATGATCGACGGATACAGGCTCTTGTAGTCGAGCACCAGCACGGAATCGTAGAGGCCGGGGCGCGAGTCCATCACGAAGCCGCCGGGGCTCGCTTCCTCGGGCACGTCGCCGAGATTCGGCGCGACATAGCCGAGCCGATGCATCCGCGGCATATAAAGATGCGTGAACGCCGCAACCGATCCGCCGCTGCGATCGGCCTGCAATCCGGTGACGGTCGCACGTTCGAGCAGAAACGACAGCAGTTCGGTCTTCTCGAAGACTTTCGTGACGAGTTCGCAGTCGTTCAGGTTGTAACGGGCGAGCGCGGGCTTGTCTTCCTGAAAACGCCGCTCGATCTCGTCCATGCGCGCATAGGGACTGTCGATCGCCTTGCCTTCGCCCAGCAGCGACTGCGCGACGTATTCCAGGCTGAACGACGGAAAGTTCCACGTCGCGGAGCGCAGCGCCTCGATGCCGTCGATCACGAGCCTTCCTGCGATCGAGATGAAGAAGTGATTGCGCTTCATGCCATGCTCGCGCCATTCGACCGCGCTGCCGTCGCGGCCGAGCGTGAGGGGCACGCCGTAGTCGTCGGCGTGTCGCTGGAGGATGCGCAGGTCGAACTGCACGACATTCCAGCCGATGATCGCGTCCGGATCGTAGTGCGCGATCCACGCGTTGAAACGACGCAGCATGTCGGCGCGGCTTTCGCAATAATCGAGCGCGAAACCGGTCTGCTCTTCTGCGCCATTCGGCGAACCGAGCATATAGACCTGACGCGCGCCGCAGCCTTCGAGCGCGATCGAATAGAGATCGCCTTTCGCGCTCGTTTCGATATCGAGCGACACGACTTTCAGCGATGGCCGGTAATCCGGCGCGGGCTTCAGTTCGCTGGAAATGTAACCGTCGCCCGCGACGCCATCGAACGACACCGGCGCCGTGATGAAGCGCTCCATCAGATAGCGCTCATGCGGACGGATATCGGCTTCGAAGACATCGACGCCCGCGCTTCGCAGGTTCTTTTCGAGCGCGAGCAACTGGCGATATTGCGGGCAATAGAGGCCGAGCACGGGCTTCTGGCGAAAATCCCTGAGCGGCAGCTCGCGCAGATACGCGTCCCGCACGCCGGCGACGATCGGCTCGGCCTTCGCGCGATCTTCCGCGCGAACGAACGCGACGCTCGTCTGCAACGCGATGCGGATTTTTTTCGGGCCGTCGTCGGTGGCGAGCCAGAAATCGACTTCCGTCCCGGCCGCGGTGTCGCGCCAGTGACGAGTCAGCAGAAAACCCTGTTGTGCGGAAGCCAAGCCGATATCTTCGAGAGCGCGTGCCATCGAAGCATTTTACTTGGGCGGAAAACAAAAGAGCCCGGCACATCGAGATGCGCCGGGCTCGGGAATTCGGGAAAAGAAAAAAGTAAAACACGGTAGCGGCAAGCCGGTCATCCACCATCCTCGCGGACAGTCCCCGGAGGATGGCCGGCGGCCGCTACCGCCTAAGCAGCCTGTGCGACCAGGCTTGCCCGTTGCGGCTGCAACGCCGCTACGTTACCGAGTGCCGTGTGCTCCGCATGCTCCGGCACTTCGTTCTTCGACATCACTACCTCCAGCGCGGCTTCTTGACTGGCCTGTCGGGCGGCCGCCGCTTTCTTGGTCTTCCCCGCGCGTGACGGCGGCTGGCAGGCCCCGCACACCACGTTGTTCTGCAAATCATGCTTGTGTGCGACGAACTTCCCGGTGCAGCGGCAGCAAGGTGTCATCTGCAGCATGCCCGCGTCGAAGAAGCGCACAAGAGTCCAGGCCCGCGTAAGGTCGAGTACCGCCTCGGCACCGCTATGGTTACAGTGCTCGAGGTACAGCCGATACCCTTTGGTCAACGCATCGAGATGCGAACAGCCAGCTTCGTTCTTCAGGAACGTATAGGTGTTATAGAAAAGCGATGCGTGGATATTGGCGAGCCACGTCATGTACCAGTCGGCCGAGAACGGCAGCATGCCCTTGGGCGGCGATACGCCCTTCACTTCGCGATAGAGGCGGATCATGCGATCGCGCGAGAGCGTGAGTTCGCTCTCCAGCACTTGCATGCGCGCGCCGAGCTCGATCAGCGCGATGGCGCGGAACACTTCCTGGGCGTCTTCGGTGAGGCTCTTCTTCAGCATGGCTCGCTCCGTCATCACTTAAGCGAACTGTTCGGCCGGCTGGCCAGCCAGCAGGATTGCCGCGTGCGTCGGCGCGATGTCCGCGTTCTTCGCGGGTTGCGTCAAGGCCGACAGCATCGTGTGGTCGTTGAAGCGGAATGCGCAAAGCAGGTTATCCGACGACGCGAGCTTGACGACCTGAGCGAGCGTGAGGCCCGACAGCAGATCGGCGAGTTCCGCCGACAGACCGAGCCGGAACATGCCGATGGCCCGGTCCTCGCGCAACAGACGCTGCGCGAGCATGATGTAAGACAAGTTGATTTCCCGGATCGATTCCAGCGTTTCGCGACCGTTCATGGTTGCAACTTCCAGTAAATCCCCGAATTTCCCGCCGGCTTTTTGCCGATATCTTTTTTGTGCCTCACCGGACTCGTTCTGCCCGGCTACGTCCTGCGTAATCTTTGTTTCAGTGCGTTACATCTTGTAACAACCACTGTGAGACGGATTCTAAGTACGGTCTGAATCTAAAGCAAGGGTGTCTCAATAATATTTTGTTGCAAACAACACTTTCGATCGGTAATTTTTTCGGTCTGGCAATTTCAGCCGAATTTACCGCGCACGGTCTATTCTTCTTATGTTTATGGCGCTTAATCGGGGCGGCTTGGTTTTAGTCGGAATAATTACCTGCCGCCAGCAATAACGGGGGATTGCGGGAATCGGTTGACGTCCGTGACAGCTATTTTTGGGATTATTCCTCTGATGAAAAACCCGAAAAATAACCATCAAAACAATCTTTACCGATCCCTCCACGACTGAGTAATAGTTACCTATACCTTGTTACGTTGATGTTACGGCCGGTGTTACCCGGTTTTGTAACGTCGCTTGTTACCGTTGCGGGACACCTTTACTCCACGCGTCCCAATGTGTAACAACCTCCTGCACCAGAGGATTACCGGTCCGGTACAGATTTTCGACGGCCGGCGCAAAGCCGCCCTGCTCCGCGTAATTGAGCAGATTGTCGACGGCCGGCTGGCCCTTGTAGGGGCGATCGAAATCGGAACCGGCGCGCAGCACGGCCACGCGCGACAAATCCACCCGCTGCACGCTCGCCGCACGCTTGAGCGCCTCGTAGGTCGCGTTGTCCTCCTGTTGCGTCGTGCAGTACACGCCGCGCCCGTCGGTCAGAAGCCGCGTCCATGCGCGCGCCCGCTCGCCGATGTATTTGCCCGACCACCACGTATCGCCCGCGAGCGTGTCGCACTGGATCACGCGTGGCGGCCGGTTCGCCGGCGCGTAGTTGAATTTTTTGCGCGCGGCTTTGGCCTGGTCGCTGTCGGAGAGCGCGACGTTGCGCGAGATCGCGTAGGCCGTGTCGGCGAGCGTCGCGTTGAGCGCGAAGACTTCCGTGCGATAGTCGGGCGCCGGCTTGTCGTTCGGCCCCTTCGTGTTGATGCCGATGAATCCGTTCGGCCAGCGGGCCGGCTTCTCGCGCGCGTCGAGTTCCCATTGCGGGCCGAAATCGACGAGATACTTGGCCCACGCCGCCGAGCCGACCGTGCCCTGCGCCGGATCGATGCCCGCGATGCCCGCGATCAGAAAGTACGTGTTGCGCAAGTCGAAGCGGTCGGAGAACGCGAGCGCCATCATCGACGCGGCCGCGTTGGTGTGGCCCATGCCGGTCGTGACGACGCACACATCGTCGCGATTGCAATGTACGTCGGCGTAGTCCGGCGACAGTCCGGCCACCTTGATCGCGTCCCACGGGCCGAGCTTGTCGAGCCACACTTTGCCTTCGGGCGCGAACATCGTGACGATCATGACCTTGACCGCGCGCACGCTGCTCGCGCTATCGGACGCGCGCGGCGCGGATGCGCACCCCGCGAGGCCCGATGCACCGGCGGCGATCGTCATGGCGACGACCGCGCGCCCCAGTCTGTTCGATGTTTTTTTCGATTCCGATGCGGCGACTCTCATGGCAGGCGTGATCCTCGTAAAAGTTCGACCTTCGAAAAAAATCGCGCCCGTCAGAGGGCGCGATTCAGGGCCGAACGATTATAGGATCAGGTGCCGCTTTGCGAGGTCCGCGGCGGCGGCGCATTCGACGCGACGTTCGCCGAGCCCGCCGCCTCGCTCGTCGGATGCTGCGCGGCCTTCGAAGGCTCGCCGCGCTGATCCGCGCCCGCTTCTTCCGCATCCTGAACGCCTTCCGGAGTGCCTTCCGCATTCCCGCCGTTGACGATCACGAAGTTGCGCTGCGGATTCGCGATCTCGATGCCGCGCGCCGTGAACTCGTTGAGAATGCGCCGGTTGAACTCGCGCTGCACCGGCCAGCGCGCGCTGTCGCGGCACTGGATCTGGCCGGCGAGCGTGACGGTCGAACCGTCGACGGCATCGACGCCCCAGAAGCTGAAGTCGGAGAGAATGCCGTCGCGGAAGGCTTCGTCCTCGCGCAGCGCCGCGCCGATTTCCTTCAGCGTGGAGATCGCGCGATCGACATCCTGGCCCAGCGCGATCGATACGCGCACGGCTGCATTGCCGATGCCGCGATTCGTGTTGTTCACCGTCGATACCGAGCTGAACGGCACCGTGTAGAGCGAGCCGTCGCCGCCGCGCATGCGCACCGTGCGGATCGACAGATACTCGACCGTGCCCGATACACCCGCGAGCGTCACCCAGTCGCCGACTTGCATCGCGTTTTCCATCAGCAGGAAGATGCCGGTGATGAGATCCTGCACGAGCTTTTGCGAGCCGAAGCCGAGCGCCACGCCGAAGATGCTCGCGCTCGCGAGCAGCGGCGCCGTGTTCACGCCGATCTCGGAGAGGCCAGTCAAAACGACGACCATCGCGATCACGATGAAGAGGCCGGAGCGCATCATCGGCAGCAGCGTGCGCAGGCGCGCGGCCCGCAGACGCTCGCCGCTCGCGGTCCATTGTTCGAGCCGCTGCTCGACGACGATGTTCGCCGCCTCCCACACCAGCACGGCGAACACGGCCGCGACCACGATCGTGAGAAGCGCCGACGCGAGCCGGTTGCCGACGCCGCCCGAAGTGAAGAAATGCAGGATGTTCACGTGCCACACTTCGAGGAGCGCGACCACCGTGACGACCGAAATCAGCGCCTGCACGATACGCCGCAACGCCGGGTAGTAGCGATAGGCGCGGCGGCGCACGATCGAATCGGTCGTGAGATCGTCCTCGTCGCCGTGATGAAAAACGCGGCCGAGCGCGCCGAACGCGACGATCGCCAGCACACGCGCGCCGACCAGCACGAGCAACGACACGCCGCCCAGATGAAACAGCGTTCGATAGCCGTTCTGCACGTCGAGCGCCCACACGAACCACAGCGCGATCACGAAGAAGATCGCGACGCCCGCCCATACATCGGCGACCCAGTTGCCGAAGAGCCTCACCGAACGATTCGTCCGCGCCTGCTCGCGGATACGCTCGGCCACCGACGTGCGGCTCTGGAAGATCACGAACGCGATCATCAGATGCACGATCAGCAGAACGATCTTCAGGATCGCGATGCGCGCATCGCCGGACAGACCGAGCGGCTCGGCGGCATTGGCGAGCGCAATACCGGCGCCCGCGGTGCATACGATGCGCTGCACCCAGCGATGCAGATAGATCGCATAGAAATCGCGAATCTGGATGAGGCGCAGCCCGGGCGCACGCGGCGCGATGAAAAATCCGCTCACGATCACGATCGCGCGGCAGACCAGATAGACGTCGATGAGCGATCCCGCGACGCGCGCTTCGGGCGTGTTGTCGTCGATGAAGATCGACATGAGCAACGTGACGACACCGATGAAGACGACGAGCGGAACCAGCGAAAGAAAGCCGTACAGAAGCGCGCTCGGCAGACGCTGCAACAGCGTCCAGTGACGCGCGGCGTGACGCTGGCCGCGCGCCGTATCGGCCTTGCGCTCGGCGAGATGCATGGCGGTCTCGTCGCCGCTGCGCGCCGCGGCATCTTCCGCACGCTCGGCCGCGCGCTGTTCGCGCACGAGGTCGGGATCCTGCTCCTCGGCATCGGCGACGCCGCGTGCCGCGATCCGCGCGCGCGGTCGCTTCAGCAGGCGCAGGCACAGGAATTCGAGCAATAGCGCGGGAACGAGCGACGCCAGCACGGTCCACACGACATGGCCGACGAGCGCACGCGCATCCGCGCTCGAGGTCCGGTCGCGCCACCACGAAACGACGGAGCCGAAATCGAGCAGCGCCACGGTCGAATGCCGCAGGCCCGCGCCGATCTGCACGAGCCAGTGCCCTGCCTGCCGCGACAGTTGCGATGCGAGCCCGTTCGCGGTCAGCGAATGGGCCAGCACGCTCGATGCGCCCGATGCCGGCGCCGCGGCCGCCGCCGATGCGGACTGCGGCGCGCTTGCGGGCGCGGCCAGCGCGCCTGCCGCAGCGATGGCGCGCAGCGTATCAGCAACCTGCGAGCGGCGCGCGGGATCGTTGAGCACCGAGAGCGCATCGCGCGCCTGCTGGGGCGTCAGCGCGACGCCCGCTTGCGACGCGTGCTGCGCGGAATCGGCAGCGGCGAAGGATGATTGGGAAAAGATCGGAAGAACGCTCGACACGACGACGAGCAGTACTGCTAGGAGCAATTTGCGCATGGGTCGGATGAAGATCACGAAATGTCAGGGACTCGATGCGGACGACGCGCACCACGTATGTTAACGCGGTGCCGTCGATACGGCAGAAGCGGTCCTGAGCGACCCTTTTTTCGGTAGCACGCGGCGCTCCTGCCCCGTCGTGCCCCTTGTGCCCTTCGTGACCTTACAACGCCGCCGGCTCGCCGCGATCGCGTGCGATATCGGGTTCGAAGAACACCCAGCGCACTTGCGGAAATGCATGTTGCAGATCGTCCTCGATGATGTTGATCGCATCGATCATCGCGCGGCCGCTCGCGTAGTCGATCATCTCGGCCTGCACCGCGACGACGACATGCTTGCCCCATTGCAGCGTGATGAGGCTGATGATGCGCGTGATCTCGGGACGCGCGCGCAAGTGCGCGTCGATCGCCTTGCGCACTTCCGGGCTCGCGGATTCGCCGACGATCATCGACTTCACTTCGCGCGCGACGAGAAACGCGATGATCATCAGCAGCACGCCGACGCCGATGGAACCGGCGGCGTCGTAGGCCGGATTGCCGGTGAGCATTGTCATGAGCACGGCGGCGAACGCGATGGCGAGGCCGAGCAGCGCCGCGACATCCTCGCCCGCTACAACGAGCAGTTCCGATTCGCGCGTCTCGCGGAACCATCTCCATAAGGTCTTGTCGGGCGCGCCCCTGCGGATTTCGCGTATCGCGCCCGCGAGCGAGAACGCTTCGAGCACGACCGAGATGCCGAGAATCACGAGCGCGACGATCGGATTCGACAACGGCTCGTGATGCATCAGCCGATGCGCGCCCTCGTACACCGAAAATACGCCGCCGACGAAGAACAGCAGCAGCGCGACGATCAGCGCGTAGAAATAGATCTCGCGCCCCGAGCCCAGCGGATGCAGCGCATTCGCGGGCGCCTGCGCGCGCTTCAGGCCGAAGAGAAGCAGCAACTGATTGCCGCAATCGGCGGTGGAATGGATGGCTTCGGCGAACATCGCGCCGGAGCCGGTAAAGGCCGCCGCGCCGAACTTGCAGACGGCGATGCCGAAGTTCGCGGCAAGCGCGTAGAAAATGGCTTTCGGGGATTCTTCCTTCATGCGTTCTTTTTTATTGGTTCAGATCACGTCGACGCGGCCCGCGCCGTCCACCATTTCACCGATGACCGTTGCATCGTCGAAGCCGTCCGCGCGGAAAATCGCGAGCACGTCGTTCACCGCGTCCGGCGCGCACGACACGAGCAGGCCGCCCGAGGTCTGCGGATCGGTGAGCAAGGTGCGGGCCTCATCGCCTTCGATGTTCAACGTGATTTCACCGCCGTATGCGTTCCAGTTGCGGCCCGACGCGCCCGTGAAAATGCCCGCGCGCACGAACTCGCGCACCTGCGGCAACCACGGCAGGTCGGCGTAACGGATGCGCGCCGTGAGCTTCGCGCCGCGTGCGAGTTCGAGCGTGTGACCGAGCAGGCCGAAGCCGGTGACGTCGGTGAGCGCATGGACGCCGTCGAGTTGCGCGAGATCGGCGCCGGGACGGTTGAGCTTGGTCGTCGCGTCGATCATCGCCTTGTAGCCGGCGGCATCGAGCTTGTCTTTCTTCAGCGCGGCCGACAGCACGCCGACGCCGAGCGGCTTGCCGAGCACGAGGACGTCGGCCGCGCGCGCGGCCGCGTTGCGCTTCACGCGCGACGGATGCACGATGCCGAGCGCGGCGAGTCCGTAGATCGGCTCGACGGAATCGATCGAATGGCCGCCCGCGACCGGAATGCCCGCTTCCGCGCAGACCGCTTCGCCGCCTTTCAGCACTTGCGCGATGACTTCATGCGGCAACACGTTGATCGGCATGCCGACGAGCGCGAGCGCGAGAATCGGCTTGCCGCCCATCGCGTAGACATCGGAGAGCGCGTTGGTCGCGGCAATGCGGCCGAAGTCGAACGGATCGTCGACGATCGGCATGAAGAAGTCCGTCGTCGCGACGATCGCCTGCTCGTCGTTGAGCTTGTAGACGGCGGCATCGTCGGCGGTGTCGTTGCCGACGAGCAGGTTGGGAAACGCCGGCAGCGGCGTGGCGCGTTTGAGCAGGTCGGCCAGCACGCCGGGCGCGATCTTGCAGCCGCAGCCGCCGCCGTGGGAAAGGCTCGTGAGACGGGGTGAAGTTGTATCGTTCATCGTTCGGATCTCGGATCAGGTCAAGCAATGAACCGCATTATTACGCGACGCGCTTGTAGAGTCCGGGATAGTCGAGCACGAGGCCGCTTTCGTCGACGGTGATATCGGCCGTGAAGCCCGTGTCGAGCCCTTCGTAACGATAGCGATGATTCGGCTCGAGGCACGTGTACGCCTGCTCGACCGCGCTCACGCTCAACTCCGGCACGCGCACGTAGACGACGCGGATCACGCGGCGCTCGCCGCGCGCGAGTTGCAGACGACGAATCGGCAGCGTATTGGTGAACGGTGTCGCGGTGATGTCCACGTCGATGCAGCCGTGAAGCAGCTCTTGCGCCTCGCCGTTTGCGTCGGTCCACACATGCGCGTCACCGTTGTTGCCGTCTCTGCGATGCAGATCGAGCGCTGCGCCGCCCGCGAGCTTCAGTGCGAGACGCGTAACCTGCCAGCGCGCATCGCATTCGATGCGATAGACGAGGCCGAAGGCATGCGTCTCGTCCTCGCCCACGACGGCGCTCTCGATCACGATGCCATCCTGCGCCTCGTTCAGAACGAGATGCTCGAGCCCTGTGCCGTCCTGTTGCGACCACCGCGCTGCTTTCATCGCGTACCTCTTCGGTGTGTTGTGTTCGTCCCCATCGAAGGATACAACGCGCCGCGCAATGCTTTCGATCAGCATTCGAAATGCGCGATACGCTCGACGTCACAAAACTTCACACGGTATACTCCGCGCCATTCCTGCGCAGGCGCGCGCATCGCACTCACAGCGCCGTTCACGCGATCCGCGCTCTGCCCGAACGCCCCTTTCCATCGCCCATCGCATGAAGACCATTCTCGCTCCCGCATTGCTCGCGCTCGCGCTGTCGGCGTCGATGTTTCAGCTCGTCCAGGCGCAGGAAACGCCGGACCTGCCCGAAGATTATTCGTATCTGACGAAGCTCCACGTACCCGACGCCGTCGCGCAATGTGTCGCCGCATTCGACCGCTGGGTGGAGAACGCGCCGAAGTACGACACGCTCATCGTGCCCGACCGCCGCGTGCTCTCGGCGACAATCGACGACGATACTCCGATCTTCAGTGTCGGCGACCCGATTCCGGTCGACAAGGTCATCGTGATGCGCGCGTTCGCGAAGGCGCGCGGCAAGGCGCAATGGACGCGCATGGACAGCCGTTGCGGTGTGCGCGATGGTCGCGTGGTCGGCGTTTCACTCACGCCGAACATGAAGCCGAAGATCGTTCGCTGAGTTCGCTCGGCTTTAGCTTTTCGCCGCGCGCCGCTGGCTGGTGCGCTCGTCGAGCCACTTGACGACTTGCGGCCCGAACGTCCGCGGCGCTTTGGCATGCACGCGGCCCGCGAGATCCGCTAACCGATCCGCCGCGAGCGCCTCACGCATGCGCTTCTCCGCGTTCTTCATCACCGCGTGGACGGCGCACACGCCGCTCGTCGCCCAGGGCGGCGCGTCGTCGCCGAACACCGCGCAGCGCGCGCGAATCTCCCTGCAATCGAAAAGCGGCTTGTCGCCGTCGATCGCGTCGACGACATCGAGCACGCTGATTTCGCTCGACGGGCGCGCAAGCGCAAAGCCGCCGCGCGCACCTTCCGTCGCGACGACGAGTCCCGCCTTGTGCAGCTTCGTGAAGAGCTTCGCGACGTACTCCGCGGGCACGCCCTGCAATTCCGCGAGATCGCGCACGCTCGCCTCACGCACGCCGTGCGGCGGTTCCGCGAGATAGAGCATGCAGTGCAGCGCGTACTCGACGCCCGTGCTGATGTGAGACATATTCACTCCGACATTCTGAATCGGAGTTCAGGATAACGCGTCGTGCGTCCGCATGCAACGCCGAGACGCCCGAGGCCATGCCTTTACAGCCACCCGTCGCAAATATTTCAGATTACACGTTTGCTTACAAACGAACACGGCTTGTCATTTTGCGAACCGCTAAATTGGTTTCCATGGATTCACAGGGAGAAACCAATGAAGAAGCTAGCGATCCTTGCAGCGCTGGGCGTGTTGTTGAGTAGCGCGCTCTCGGGCTGCATCGTCGTGCCGGACGGTGGCGGGTATCACCATCATCACGATTACTACCGCGATTGACCCTCGCGCAACACGCACTGAACTACTACGAAACTGCTACCTCCTGACTCGCGGTTTCGACTGCAAGCAAACGATCAAGGAGCCAACATCATGATGAACAAGACGAAGAAGAGCCTGCTTATCGCTTCCCTGGCTGCCGCACTCGGCATGGGTCTCACTAATGTCGCCTCCGCCGACATGCATCACAATCCGCCGCATCGTGTATCGGTCGGCTGGCACGGCGAGCGTTACTGGGACGGTCATCGTTACTGGCAGCGCCAGGAATGGGAGCGCCATCATCATGTCGCGCCGCCGCCGCATCGTTACTATTAAGCCGTTTGACGCGTGAAAAAGGCCGCAGCGAAATCGATCGCTGCGGCCTTCTCTTTTGATCGCCGGTTCACCAGTTCTTCGGATCGCCGCCCAGCTCCTTGCAGGTGTCGTACGCGATCGCCTGCAGCTTTTCCTGGCCGATCTGACCCGAGAGCGCATAGCCCACGCGGCCCCACGCCCAATAGAACGTCGTGCGCTGCCCGTCCTTGAGCGTTCTGATCTTGCTGTCGTTGCGCCGGATCGTCGCCGTCGTCATGTAGAGCGTGAGCCGCTCGCCGGCTGCGTTCTGATACATGAACTGCGCGGCCGGGCCTTCCTCGTCGGGCAACAGGCGGCCGCCCACGAGCTGAAAGCCGTATTCGGCCAGCGACGGAATCGTCACCGCGCGATTCAGCCGCTTCGACAGCCACGTCACGAGATGATCCTGCTGCGACGCCGCCACCTCCACCGCGTGCCGCTGCTCGGGCGCGTACACGGCGTAGGCGATATCCGCGCGCTCCGCGAAACGCGGACTCTCACCGATCGCGGGCAGGAGCATGTGCATCAGGAATCCGCACGCAACACCGACGACCAGAAAGCACGCCGCGATCAGATAACGCTCGCGCGCGCGCGGCCGCAAGCGTACGACTTGCGGCTCGCTCTGATCGGCGAAGAGCGCGCGCAGCGCATTGTCCTGCGCGCGATAAGCGGCAACGGTGGCCTCGCTCGCGGGATCGCTCGCGATGTGTTCAGCGACGGCGTCGCGTTCATCGCCGTGCAGTTCGTCGTCGATGAAGGCGGAGAGCGCCTGCAGATCGCGATCGGGTTTGGGGGGACCCATACGGTCGCCGCCTTCGAACGGACGGTCTTGGCTGGTCATGATCGGCTCACCACTTTCAGTGACGACGGCGACGTCTTGCGGCCGGGTTCTTCGCCGAGCAGAACGCGCATATGCTCCCGCGCTCTCGACAAGCGCGACATCACGGTTCCGGTCGGCACGTTCAACACCACGGATGCCTCCTGATAACTCATTTCCTCGACGCACACGAGCAGCATCACTTCACGCTGCTCGACCGGCAGACAATAAAGCGCGCGCTGCACGTCGCGCAGCACGAGGCCATCGACTTCGCCGCGCGGCGCGGCCATCTGCCGCCAGGGCGCGGTTTCATCGTCGACGGCGATATCGCGCCGCCCGCGCAACTGGTCGATATACAGGTTGCGCATGATCGTGAACAGCCACGCGCGCAGGTTCGTGCCTTGATGGAACGATTTGGCGCGATTGAGCGCACGCTCGGTCGCGTCCTGCACGAGATCGTCGGCCCAGGCGCGGTCGCCCGTCAGCGCGCGCGCGTATCGGCGCAACTGCGGCAGCAGCGCGAGAAGATCGCTCTCGAAGCTCAAGGCCGTACGCCCGCGTGCCTGACGCAACCGTGAGAGGCGTTCGACATCAGTAGCTGCCTCCTCCGGCCGGCCCGCTCGGCGCGCCCGACGAATTCGGCGCACTTTGCGTGCCGCTCGCACAACCCGCCGCGCCGAGTGCGAGACCGAGCGCGATCAGGAGCGCCGTCACTCCGATCGTTCGTTTCATGATCGTTACCCTTGATTTCATAGACCGGCGGGCCCGCCGATTTATTCCGCGAACCCGCCTCTCGCGATGTGTCTTTCAGACTGCGCGTCCGAAGAAGCTCAGGGCTTCACGACGTGCCAGACATCGCGGAAATTATCCCCGTTCTTGTCGCCGGGCTTCGTGTCCTTCGCGAAGCGATAGACGCGCTTGCCGTCGTAGGCCCACTGCTTGCCGCCGTCGGCGGCTTCCATGGTCCATTTGCCGCTCGCCTTGTCGGCGTCGGTCGCCATCGCCGCCGGCCACGCCTGCGCGCAGCCGCCGGTGCAGGCGCTCGCGCCGCCTTTGGTGTCCTTGTCGAAGGTATAGAGCGTCATGCCGTTTTCATCGACGAACATGCCGTTCGCTTCTTTCGGCGCCGCAGCATAGGCGGATGAAGCAAGTGAAGCGAAAGCGGTGGCGACTGTTGCGGCAGCGGCGAACATCTGGATGCGCTTCTTCATTTCATCTTTCCTTTTTTGTAGAAGTATCCGTAGAACGTTCGGAAGCGCTGCACTATTCCGCGGACGATGAAATAAATCGATGCGGCAGCGCCGTCGCATCGCCAGTCGGCAATCCATTCAAGACCATTCGCGCGCGCCTTGCCAGAGGTTCATCGAAATTTCGTCGCCGGGATCGTGAAAACCGCGTTCAGGCGCCGACCGCGGCGGCGGTCGCGTCGCGCCAGCGGCGGGTGTCACGCAACGGCGGTGCGCCGAAGAGCCGGCTGTATTCGCGGCTGAACTGCGAAGCGCTTTCATAGCCCACGCGATGCGCGGCCGTGGCGGCATCGACGATATCGAGCATCATCAGGCGGCGCGCCTCCTGAAGCCGCAACTGCTTCTGATATTGCAGCGGGCTCATCGCGGTGACAGCCTTGAAATGATGATGCAGCGACGACACGCTCATGTGCACGTCGCGCGCGATATCCTCGACGCGCAATGGCTGGTCGAAATGCTGGCGCAGCAACTGGATGGCCTTCGCGATGCGCTGCGTCTGGCTGTCCTGCAGCGCGATCTGACGCAGGCGCGCGCCCGAGCCGTTCATCAGCAGCCGATAGAGAATCTCGCGCTTCACGAGCGGCGCCAGGATCGGCACGTCCTCGGGCGTATCGACGAGGCGCAGGAGCCGCAGCACGGCGTCGAGCATCGAGTTGCCGAGGCGGTTCACGTAGAGACCGCGCGACGCGTCGGCCGACATCGCGGGCGGCAGGTTCTCGTCCTGGATCAGCGACGTGATTTCCTCCACATCGAGTTCGAGCCGCATGCCGAGATACGGCTCCGACTCGCTCGCAACCGACACCTGTCCGCACACGGGCAGATCCACCGACGACACCAGGTAGTGCATCGGATCGTAGATATAGACTTCGTCGCCGACCATGAGACGCTTGCTGCCCTGCGCGATCAGCGCGAGCGCGGGCGTCTGGATGCCGTGCTTCGGCCCGCCCGGATTCATGATCCGATGCAGCGCGAGCCCCGGCACCGGCGTTTCGACCGAGCCTTCGCAACCGGCGGTGAAGCGGTCGAGCAGCGCGACGAGATCGAGCCGCGCCTGATCCAGCCCCGGATCGGGCGCGCCGTCGTGGCGTATTTCCTTTGCCTGGTCGTGACTGTCTTTTCCGGCGAGGCCGGGCGTGTCGTTCAGAGCCATGATTAAAGGACGATTTTCGGATGAGAGGAAGTCTGACTAGCTTACTCGCGCGGGCGCGGGATTGCTCGCGGCCCACCCCAGCGTTTGCAGGAACAGGCAAGGATTGAACAGGATCAGGCTATGGAGCCGCCGCGCGCCGGGACGATACTGCATTGCCGGCCGGATCGTTCGCTCGGGTCGAGCGATGCCGCGCCTTTCCAGTCAATCGGGAGCAACCATGCGCTACAGGAAATTCGGCAATACCGGTCTTTTCGTCTCTGAACTGTGCTTGGGCACGATGACCTTCGGCGGCGGGACGGGCGGGATCTGGGACAACATCGGCCAGTTGCAACAGGCGGACGCGGACAAGCTGATCGGCCGCTCGCTCGACGCGGGCATCAATTTCATCGATACCGCCGACGTCTACGCCGACGGCCAGTCGGAAATCATCACCGGTCAGGAGCTGAAGAATCTAAAGGTGCCGCGCGAAAATGTCGTCGTCGCGACGAAAATCCTCGGCGAAACCGGAACGAAGGGCACGAATTCGCGCGGCGCGTCGCGCTATCACATCATCGACGGCGTGAAGGCCAGCCTGAAGCGCTTGCAACTGGATCACGTCGACCTGTACCAGATTCACGGATTCGATCCGGCGACGCCGATCGAGGAAACGCTGCGCGCGCTCGACAACCTCGTGCAGCACGGGCATGTGCGCTATATCGGCGTGTCGAACTGGGCTGCGTGGCAAATCATGAAGGCGCTCGGCATCTCGGAGCGGCTCGGGCTCGCGCGCTTCGAATCGCTGCAGGCGTATTACACGATCGCGGGCCGCGATCTCGAACGCGAAATCGTGCCGCTGCTGCAGAGCGAAAGCGTCGGATTGATGGTGTGGAGTCCGCTCGCGGGCGGCCTGCTTTCGGGCAAATTCACGCGCGATGGCGCGAAGGAAGAAGGCAGCCGGCGCACCAAGTTCGACTTCCCGCCGGTCAATGTCGAGCGCGCGTATGACTGCGTCGACGTGATGCGGCGCATGGCCGAGGCCAAGGGCGTGTCGGTCGCGCAGATCGCGCTCGCGTGGCTGCTGCATCAGAAGGTGGTGTCGAGCGTGATCATCGGCGCGAAACGCATCGAGCAGCTCGACGACAATATCGCGGCCACCAAAGTCCGGCTTAATGAGGACGAGCTCGCGGCACTCGACGAAGTTAGCCACTTGCCCGCGGAATATCCGGGCTGGATGCTCACCCGGCAGGGCGAATATCGGCGCAATCAGTTGAAGGAAGAGTCGGCGGAGTAACGCTGAATAATGTGCGGGCGGCCTGGTTGCCGTCCGCACGCCGTAGGGACTTACCCGCAGTTCACACGTTTTCAGGCCATTTTCGGGCCTTTATCTCAAAATTAGATAGACCGTATCCTCCGTATCGCGTTGCGGCATAAGGCCGCTCTGCCGACACTGTACGCACAACATCACCACTGCCTCACGGAGACAACATGCGTACTCAGGTCGGCATCATCGGCGCGGGCCCCGCCGGGCTTCTTCTCTCTCATCTGCTGCATCTGCGCGGCATCGAATCCGTCGTGCTCGAAGCGCGCAGCCAGAACGCTATCGAATCGACGATTCGCGCCGGCGTGCTCGAACAAGGCACGATGGACACGCTCAATCAGGCGGGTCTCGGCGCGCGCATGCAGGCCGAAGGCGCGCTGCATCATGGTTTCGAACTCGCGTTCGAAGGTCAGCGCCGCCGTATCGCGCTGACGGAGCTGACCGGGCATTCGATCACGGTCTATGCACAGCACGAAGTCATCAAGGATCTGGTCGCGGCCCGACTCGCGGCGAACGGTGCGTTGAAGTTCAACGTATCGAACGTGTCGCTGCACGACTTTCAGGAAGCCAGCGATCGCAAGCCGCGCATCAAGTATCAGCATGAAGGCCGGGACGAAGAGCTGGAATGCGACTTCATCATCGGCTGCGACGGCTCGCAGGGCGTGGCGCGCCAGTCGATTCCCGAGGCGGTCCGGCAGGACTATCAGCGCATCTATCCGTTCGGCTGGTTCGGCATTCTGGTCGAAGCGCCGCCCTCCTCCGACGAGCTCATCTACGCACGCCACGATCGCGGCTTCGCTCTCATCAGCACGCGCTCGCCGGGCGTGCAACGCATGTACTTCCAGTGCGATCCGAAGGACACGGTCGATGCCTGGTCCGACGACCGCATCTGGGCCGAACTGCACGCACGCGTCGATAGCGCCGATGGCTGGCAGATCACCGAAGGCAAGATCTTCCAGAAGAACATCGTCGGCATGCGCAGTTTCGTGTCCACGCCGATGCAGTCGGGCAAGCTCTTCCTCGCGGGCGACGCCGCGCACATCGTGCCGCCGACTGGCGCGAAGGGCCTGAATCTCGCGGTGTCGGACGTGCGCGTGCTGAACGCCGCGCTCGACGACTTCTACAAGGAAGGCGGCACCGAGAAGCTTGCGCGCTACACCGAGACGGCGCTGAAGCGCGTCTGGCGCGCCGAGCATTTCTCGTGGTGGATGACGCGCATGCTGCACAAGCTCGACGACACGTCGCCTTTCGAGCAGCGTCTGCAGGTGGCCGAACTGGAACACGTGACGACGTCCCGCGCGGCCGCGACCGCGCTTGCCGAGAACTACGTCGGCAGCGTGGCCGTTTAAGCGCGCATCACACGCACAGCGCCACCGTGGCGCTGTGCGCTCACCGCATCAAAGCACCGCAACCACTCGCACATCCCCTTCCACCGACGGAATCACCTGCCCGCCGACGCGCCGGAACGTGATCGTCGCGGTCTTGTCGCCGAGGCGCAGATCGCCGATTTCCAGCCAGTCGATGCCTTCGGGCAACGCCGGCCTGTCGATGCGCACTTCATCGTTGACGGCATCGACGGTCACGCCTAGACACGCTTCCAGAACCATGAAAGGCGCGCCCGCCGCCCACGCTTGAGGCAGACACGCGACCGGATACGCAATCGGCCGTTCGCCGCGCTGACGCGTGAATCCGCAGAACAGCTCCGGCAGACGCATGTCGAAAGTGACCGCGGCTTCGAACAACGATTGAAGCAGCCCCACGGCCGCGCTACGGTCGCCGTAACGCGCGAGACCGCGTGCGCACAATGCGGTGTCGTGCGGCCATACGGAGCCGTTGTGATACGACATCGGATTGAAGCGCGGTTGCCCCGCCGCCAGCGTGCGCACGCCCCAGCCGGTATGAAAGAGCGTGGAT
Organism: Caballeronia sp. S22; assembly: GCF_964261745.1. Classification (NCBI taxonomy): domain Bacteria; kingdom Pseudomonadati; phylum Pseudomonadota; class Betaproteobacteria; order Burkholderiales; family Burkholderiaceae; genus Caballeronia; species Caballeronia sp. S22. Next base: position 767,757 of record NZ_OZ180036.1, read on the forward strand.
TCGAGCTGCCGCGCGACGGCCTCGCCGCGCTTGCGTTCGACGAGATCGAATGCAAGCAGATGCCCCGCATTCGACGACAGCACGCGGCACAACTCTCCCTTGCCGTCGAGCGCGATGCCGTAGAAGTCCATCTCCGGCATCCAGTACATTTCCTCGACGCGCTCGCGAATGTGACGCGCACGGCGCTCGTAGTCGGATGCACTTTCGTCTTCGCCGCGCTCGCGGGCGAGGCGCGCCATCGTGGAGAAAGCCGTCGACGCATAACCCTGCACTTCGACGAGCGAGATCGGACCGACCGGAAATTTCCCGTCCGCGTGGAACACCGAATCCTGACTGTCCTTCCAGCCCTGATTCGCGAGACCGTGTTCCGATGCGCGCTGATAGTCGAGCAGGCCGTGCGGATTCTTGTCGCAATGGCGAGCGACCCATTGCGCCGCGAGCTGCAACGACGGCCAGATTTCGTCGATCAGCGCGCTGTCGCCGGTGCGTTCGGCATAGGCGCCCGCCAGCACGATGAAGAGCGGCGTGCTGTCCACGCCACCGTAATACAGCGCGAACGGCACCTCGCCGGTCGCGGCCATCTCGCTCTTGCGCGTCTCGTGCATGATCTTGCCGATTTCGGCATCGCGGAACGCCGAGTCCTCGCGTGCCTGATGAGCGGCGAGGAAGCGCAGCACACCGCGCGCGAGCGTCGGATGCAGCCAGAGCATTTGCAGCGACGTGATGATCGCGTCGCGGCCGAATGCCGTCGAGAACCACGGAATGCCCGCGTATGGATAAGGGCCGGTTTCGAGATCGGTGGTGAGCAGGCCGAGATCGGCGAGCGAACGGTCGATCCATTCGCTGAAAAGCGGATTGCTCGAACGCACGCGCGCGCTCGCGCGGCGTCTGTCACGCATGCGGCGATGCGCTTCGACGAGCGCCTCCCGGATCGCCGGACGCCCCGATTCGGGCGCGCATTCGGCGGCTTCAGCGGCGTTGCGCTTGCTCTCCTCGCTGGCGTCAGAGAGCGCGTGCGTCACTGCCGTCACCGACAGATATACGGAGATCGCAGTTTCCGACTGAATATGCAACGCGTAATCGGCGCGCGTGGGCGACAGCACGTCCGGCGCGGGCGTGAACTGGATGCGCGCGGTGCGCTCCACTTCGTCTAGGCCGACATACCGCAACACGACTTCGCCGTTCTCGATCGCGGGCGCACGCAAAGTGCCGCGCTTGCCGCGTTTCGCGCCGCGCACCTCGAACATATCGAGAAAATCCGCCGCGAAGGAGATCGAAAGCGGCACGGTGGACGGCTCCGTGCCGTAGTTCGTCAGCACGATGCTCTCGTGCAGCACGTGTCCCGAGAGCACACGCTTGCGCTCGACGTGGATCACGCCCTCCGGCGTATGGGCCCCGCCGATCGGTGGCAGCGGACGATTGGTCAGATGCGCCGTGAATACGGCGTTATCGCTCGATACACTCCCGGAAAGCAGCGACGGCGCGCGCCCGCCGAACGTCAGCACGAGTTCCGAGAGCACCCGCGTGTCGTTGACGAAGAGGCCGTCGTCGCCACCGCGAATGTCGCCGTTCGCATCGTAGACGGCGAATGTGTTGCCGGATTTCAGGACGAACTGGCGTTCGCTCGGCATGTTGGCATGCTCGGTGGGGATGAACGCTTCGTCCGCGAGTCGCGGCTGCGACTCCTGCGCTTGTTGTTGCTGTCGTTGCTGCTCTTGCGACTGTTCCTGTGTATTCATTGCACCTTCCTGAAAGTAATCTGAAGGGTTTTTCTGAGCCGCTCGGGGAACGCGCTCGAAGCTCCCGGGATGACGCAATCGCTCGGCCGAGCAGTGCTCTCGTGCAGCAAGTGAGCCACTTACCCGCTATCATCGACGGTTTTTCGACCCAACCACGCCTGACGGGTTCTCCGCGCGCAATGTCATTTCCGAATATCGACTTACTTTATTCTGCCTCAGGGCTGGCGGTGGGCTTCCTGGTTGGCCTGACGGGCGTGGGCGGCGGCTCTCTGATGACGCCGCTGCTCGTCCTGCTGTTCGGCATCCACCCGGCGACCGCAGTCGGCACCGATCTGCTGTACGCGGCCGCGACCAAGACCGCCGGTACGCTCGTGCACGGCATCAAGGGCTCGGTCGACTGGCGCATTACCGGCCGTCTCGCGGCGGGCAGCGTGCCGGCGGCGGCCATCACACTGTTTTTCCTGCACTCGCACGGCATTGCATCGCCCGGCACCGCGCGGCTCATCCAGTTGATACTTGGCACGGCGCTCCTCATCACCGCTATTTCGCTGGTCTTTCGGCCGCAACTCGCGCGCTTCGCGTACAAGAAAGGACATGGCCGCCCCGAACACCCTGTGCGCACCGCCGCGTGCACGGTCTTCACCGGCGCGATTCTCGGCGTGCTGGTTTCGATCACGTCCGTGGGCGCGGGCGCGATCGGCGTGACCGTGCTGCTCCTGTTGTATCCGCGTCTCGCGACGGTGCGCATAGTCGGCTCCGACGTGGCGCACGCCGTGCCGCTCACCTTGATTGCCGGCGCTGGCCACTGGATGCTCGGCTCGGTCGACTGGAACCTGCTCGCCTCGCTCCTCGTGGGTTCGATTCCAGGCATTGCCATCGGCAGCATGCTGTCCTCCAGGGCGCCGGAAGCGCTGCTGCGCCACGTGCTCGCCGCGACGCTCGTTCTTGTCGGAGCAAAGCTCGTATTCAGTTGATGTTAGTCACGCTCGTTCACGCTTTCCAGTCGGCTGAAAGACATAGGCCGATTCGCACGACATTGCTGTTTTTTGCCTATGCCGTTCGGCCGGGTTTCGCACGGCGGGGCGATACGGCATCATCCCCACTCAGTTGAGCCGCGCGTAGCAACGCGGCAAAGTCGGGGCGCCGGGTAATGGGCGCGTCATCTTTCGGCGTCGATAATGCAGGCGCGCGTCATCGGACGTGCGCGGCATGTTCACGAGGAGTCAGGCGATGAATGAGAAGGACCATCCGCAGCATGAGCTTCCCTCCAGCATTGACACCCCGGCCGGCGACGCACCGGCGGACCCCGCGCGGCGGCGGCTGCTCGCGGCGGGGGTGGGTCTCGCAGGGCTGTCGCTCGGCGGATGCAATCTGTTCGAAAACAAGCCGACCACCCCCAAAACCGCAGCCGATGTTGCACTCGACCGCACGCTCGCAGCGAAGGTTCAGCACATCGTCGTGATTTACGCTGAGAATCGCAGCTTCACGAATCTCTACGGCAACTATCCGGGCGTGCAATACCCGCTCTCGGCGGTGCCCGCATCGCATTACACGCAACTCGATCGCGACGGCCTCACGCCCATGCCGACGCTGCCGAAAATCTGGGGCGGGCTCGTGCCGCAGGCACAGGAAGTGGGCGGCAAGCGCTTTGCGATCACCGAGCAGCAGATCACGGATCTGAGCAACGCGCCTTTCCAGATCATGGACGCGAGCGGGGCGCCGCTTCCCAATTCGGTCATCACGCGGGATCTGGTGCACCGGTTCTATCAGAACCAGATGCAGATCAATGCCGGCCGTAATAATCAGTTCGCGGCGTGGGGCGACTCGGGCGGTCTCGTGATGGGCCACTACCAGAACTCGCCTGACACGCTGAGGCTGTGGGGACTCGCGCAGCAGTACACGCTCTGCGACAACTTCTTCATGTCGGCGTTCGGCGGCTCATGGCTGAACCATATTTTCCTGATTTCCGCGCAGGCGCCCTTCTACCCGGATGCCAAAGGCAGTCCGACCGCCAAGCTGCTCGCGGTCATCGAAGGCGACGATCCCACGGGCTCGCGTCTGAAACTTGCGCCGGATTCACCGAAATCTGCGCTCGAAGGCCCGCCGAAATTCGTGCGCGACGGCGCGCTCACCGCCGACGGTTACGCGGTCAACACCATGTTTCCGCCCTATCAGCCGAGCAATGTGCCGCCTCCGCAGGGCGGCGATCCGCGTTACGCGGACCGGTCGAACGCGCTCGTGCTACCGCCGCAGACTTACGCGACCATCGGCGACCGTCTGTCGGACAAGAATATCGATTGGGCGTGGTACAGCGGCGCATGGCAATACGCGCTGGAGCATCGCGATACCGACATGGTCCCGGACTTCCAGTATCACCATCAGCCGTTCAATTACTTCGCGAACTACGCACCGGGCAGCGCGGCGCGCGTGCAGCATCTGCGCGACGCGGGCCTGGGCGACGATCCATCCACGAACAAGCTGCTCGCCGACATCGACGCGGGCCGGTTGCCCGCCGTCACGTTCTACAAGCCGCAAGGCAATCTCAACATGCATGCGGGCTATGCGGACGTCGCGTCGGGCGACCGCCATATCTCGAACGTGATCGAGCACATCCGCCGCGGACCGCAGTGGGACAACACGGTGGTGATCGTCACCGTCGACGAGAACGGCGGCTGGTGGGACCACGTCTCGCCGCCGAAGGGCGATCGCTGGGGACCGGGCTCGCGCATTCCGGCGCTCGTGATCTCGCCGTTCGCGAAGAAGGGCTACGTCGATCACACCGTGTACGACACGAACTCGATCCTGCGCTTCATCTCGCGCGTACACGATCTGCCGCCGCTCGACGGCGTGGCCGCGCGGGATCGCGCGTTCGCCGCGAACGGCCAGACGCCGCTCGGCGACCTGACGAAACCGCTGGACCTCGCGTAACGGCTAGCCGCGCTCGATCCAGGCGCGCGCGGAGATCTCCAGCAAATAGCCATAGTGAAGCGCGCCGACCGGCACGACGGCGCGCGCCGGCTTCCACGCGCCGAAGTGGCGCGCGTAGATCTCGTTGAACGCCTTCCAGTGTTCGACGCCGACGAGATACACGGTCACTTCGATGCAGTCCGCGAGACTCGCGCCCGCCGCTTCGAGCACGGTGCGCAGATTGGACAGGGTCTGCTCGGCCTGCTCTTCGAACGGCAGGTCGCCGGTATGCGTGCCGTCCGGACGGATCGGCAACTGGCCGGACACGCAGACGAGATTGCCGGCGCGTGTCGCGTGGCTGTAATGTCCCGCCGGAATCGGCAGACCGGGAGCGTTGATGGTTTCGATCGGTGGCATCGTCGGTTCAGGTGTAGGGAAACGCAGTCAGTGGATTGTTGATTTTGAGTCAAGTTTCATTTGAGACTATCACCGTTTTTGCGAAAGTCGAAGCGGCTCATACTGTGCTCATCGTAGTTTGAACATCAACGGAGCACGGACATGAACATCTTCATTACTGGCGCGGGCGGCTTTATCGGCGGCTCGATCGCGGCGGGACTCGCGCGTGACGGTCATCGCGTGCGCGGGCTCATCCGGCGCGCGGAACAGGTCGACGACCTGAAGCGCCTGAATATCGAACCGGTGATCGGCAGTCTGGATGACACGGACTTGCTGGCCACCGAAGCGCGTGCCGCCGATGCGGTCATCAACGCGGCGAGCAGCGATCATCGCGCCGCGGTCGAGACGCTGATCGGCGCGCTCGAAGGCACGAACAAGCCGTTCCTGCATACGAGCGGATCGAGCATCGTCGGCGATGCGTCGGGCGGCGAGGCATCGGACAAAATCTACTCCGAGGACGACCTGCCCGCACCGACGCCCGACAAAGCGCCGCGCGTGGCGATCGACACGCTCGTGCTCGATGCCGCCAAACGCGGCGTGCGCTCGGCCGTGCTCTGCAACACGCTGATCTACGGCCACGGCGCCGTGCCGAATGCGACGAGCGTGCAGTTGCCGCGGCTGGAGCGTCAGGCGAAGAAGAGCGGCATCGTGCGTCACGTTGGGCGCGGTCTGAACATCTGGTCGAACGTGCATATCGACGATGTCGTCGATATCTACCGTCTGGCGCTCGAAAAATCGCCGGCGGGCACGTTTTACTTCGTCGAAAGTGGCGAAGCGCAGTTTCGCGACATGACCACCGCGATGGCGCGCGCGCTCGATCTGCGCGGTCCGGAAGACTGGCCGCTCGAGGAAGCGATCGAGGAATGGGGCTATGAAATGGCGTCGTACGGTCTCGGCTCGAACAGCCGCGTGCGCAGCAAGCGCACGCGCGAGGTGCTCGGCTGGCAGCCGAAGCGCACGTCCGTCATCGAATGGATCGAAAAGGACATGGTCCGCTGATCGCGCATCGCGAGTCGCGCGGCAAACTGGCTTGACCAATTTGCCGCGCAGGTGACTTCAGGCCTTACTTCAGCGCAGCCGCAAACTTCTCGATTTCCACGTCCGGCATGCCCGATTTCGTTGCCGAATCGCGGATCTGCTTCCACGTCGTCGGATCGATCGCGATGCCGTTCGCCGTGCGATCCGCGCGACGCGCTTCTTCCGGCTCGCCCGGCGCGTAGATCGCGTCGATGCCCTCGGCGCGCGGCGAGGCCTTCATCCATTCGAGGAATGCTTCGGCTTCGGCCTGCGCGGCGGGCGCATCGAAGGCGTTCGGATCGACGATCACCGAGGTCATGCAGTTGATGATCGCGCTCGACTTCTCGAGCGTCTCCTCGTGCGTCGTATAGCCGCCCGAGAGCGCCCCGCCGAAGATCTCGCACAGCGCGGCGAGGCCCGATCCCTTGTGCAGCCCGAACGCCGTCAGCGAGCCGAACGGCTCTTCGTGCATCACCTTCGGCTCGATCGTCGGTTTGCCTTCGTGATCGAGCAGCATGCCCGGCGCGACCTTCACGCCCTTGTTGTACGCGACGCGCGTCTTGCCGTAAGCGATGCCGGCCGTCGCGAAGTCGAGCACGAGCGGGCTTTTGCCGTCGCGCGGATAGGCGGCGCAGAACGGATTCGTGCCGAAACGCCGGTCGATGCCGCCGAAGGGCGCGACCAGCGGATCGCCCGCGACGTTCACGAAATGGAACGACACGAGCCCCGCCTTCGCGCACTGCTCCGCCCAATGGCCGATGCGCCCGATGTGATGCGCATTGCGCAAGCCCACCGCGCACACGCCGAGCTTTTTCGCGCGCTCGATGCCATGCTCCATCGCTTCGTAGGCGACCACTTGCCCGAAGCCCTTGCGGCCGTCGATGGTCAGCACCGCGCCGGCATCGCGCACGATTTCCGCGTGCGTGTTGAGCTTCAACTGGCCCTCGCCGAGCGACGCGACGTAGCGCGGGATCATTCCCACGCCGTGCGAATCGTGACCCGACAGATTCGACATCACGAGGTGATCCGCGACCAGTTCCGCCTCGCGCGGCGCGCTGCCGGCTGATTCCCAGATCGCGCGGACATAGGCGTGCAGCGTGTCGGCGGCGATGCGCTGTTCGGTGGCGGAAGGGGTGGACGTGGGGGATGCATTCATTGCGGCACTCGTCTCCGTAGTTAATGGCTCGCGCGTTCGATTTTCGAAGCACGCGCGGGCCTATCACTTTACAGACGATCAACTGGCCTTACCAGTTTGTTTTTACAAAATCGCTGAAAAGGCGCGCAAAAAAGCCCGGGCGAACCGGGCTTTCCATGACTTCGACCGGCGACCGAAGCTCAGGGCGCCGCCGCAATCACTTCCGCGACCGACGCCGTCAGCTTCTTCGCATAAGGAACGTGGAGGAATTCGTTCGGACCGTGCGCGTTCGATTTCGGGCCGAGCACGCCGCACACCATGAACTGCGAACGCGGAAATCCTTCCTTCAGCGTATTCATCAGCGGAATCGTGCCGCCCTGCCCGATGTAAGCGACATCCGCGCCGAAGTGACGTTTCGATGCCTCGTTCAGCGACGAACGCAGCCAAGGCGCGAGGTCCGGCGCATTCCAGCCCGTCGCGGCGCCCGCTTCAGGCTTGAACGTCACCTTGGCGTTGTACGGCGGATCCATTTCGAGCAGGCGCTGCAACTTCACGACTGCCTTATCCGCGTCGACGAGCGCCGGCAAACGCAGCGACAACTTGAACGCCGTGCGCGGCGCGAGCACGTTGCCCGCATCCGCGAGCGGCGGCAGGCCCGACGCGCCCGTCACCGTGAGCGACGGACGCCATGTGGAATTGAGGAGCGCTTCGCGAGGATCGGTGGTGGTCGGCAGAACGCTGCCGCCGTCCGCGCCGCAGCTCCACGGCAGCTTCTTCCAGACATCGTCACCGAGGATGCGCGCGGTCATTTCGGCTTCGCGCCGACGCAGCATCGGGATCGGACAGTGAAAGCCTTCCGGCAACAGATTGCCGGTGCCCGAATCTTCGAGACGCTCGAACAGTTGCCGCATGATACGGAACGTCGACGGCGCGATGCCGCCGTAGCCACCCGAGTGAATGCCCTCGTCCAGCACCTGCACTTCGAGATCGCCCGAGACGAGACCGCGCAGCGACGTGGTAAGCCACAGTTGGTCGTAGTTGCCCGCGCCGGAATCGAGACAGATCACGAGGCCGACATCGCCGAGCCGGTCGCGCAACGCGTCGATGTAAGGCAGGAGATCGTAGCTGCCCGATTCCTCACACGTCTCGATGATGCCCACGCAGCGCGGCCGCTCGACGCCCTGCGCATCCAGCGCCGCGAGCGCGGTGATGCTGGCGTAGGTGGCGTAGCCGTCGTCGGCGCCGCCGCGGCCGTAGAGCTTGTCGTCTTCGAGCTTCGGCGTCCACGGACCGAGGTCGCTGCGCCAGCCTTCGAACTCCGGCTGCTTGTCCAGATGGCCGTAGAGCACGACCGTTTCGTTGCTGCCGCTACGCGTGGCGGGCGTTTCGAAGAAAATGACCGGCGTGCGCCCGGGCAGGCGCACGATTTCGACCGTCAGACCTTTCACCGGTTGCGTCTTGATCCAGTCGACCGCATCCGTGACCACGCGCTCGATGAAGCCGTGGCGCGCCCAGTCGCTGTCGAACATCGGGCTCTTTGCGGGCACGGCGATGTAGTCGGTCAGCGCGGGCACGATTTCGTCGTTCCATTTGCGCTCCACGAACTCGCGCAGCGCGGCGGAATCGAGCCGTACTGTTTCGTCGTGTTGCGTGCTTTCGCCGATAGTCATGACCGTGTTTCCATTCGAGACAAACTACAATGATAGACGCGTTTTGCCCTTGGCTGGCGCGGCCGCGGCGCGTATATGCCCCTTTTGCGTGATTTTTTAGCGCGCGGGCGCGCCCGCTGCGCCATCGCGCGTTCCCGAAACGACGACGCGCGATGCAGCCGGATCGGAATCGATCGCCTGATCGGAAAACGGGAAGCGCAACCAGCGCTTCGCCGCAAACGCGCGCGTGGCGTCGCCCGAGTGCGGCGAGGCCGGATCGTCGGATTCGGCGTGCGAGAGCATGGTGTCGGCTTCCACGCCGTTCTCGCCGAAGGTCACGACCTGCACGTAGCTGTCGCCCTGGCCGCTGACATCCATCGGATAACCCTTCGAATCGAGCGGACGACGCGCGCAGACGATCGTGAAGTAGCCTTCCTCGTCGCAGCCGCCGTAAAGCGGCACGCGCGCGCCGTTACGCGTCGTGTAGAGAATGTCGCCGCGCCGCGAATCGAGGGCGAAGCCGTTCAGCTTTAGCGCGAGCGCCGCGCCTCCCAGCGCCTGGCGCAAGTCCTGGAGCACCGCGGGGTTGTCGGCATTGAAGCCTGCCGGCGTCGCGAGCGGTTTGTTCGGATCGAAGCCCGACTCGTACAGGCGCTCCGGCGCGATACGCGTCGCGCGCAGCCAGAACTCGTCCCAGAGGTTCGCGCCGCGCGCATCGATATCCGCGGTGCCATTCCAGTTGCGCAGGACCTCGCAAGCCTCGTGCAGGGGGCCGACGGCTTCGTTGACCGTGCAGACCACGTCGAGCAGCGGCTTGCGGAAAAGCCGCTCGGACATCGAGTTCGTCTCCAGCACGGCCGATTCGAGCGCCTCGCGTGTCACGCCGCCGCGCTCGCGTTGCAGGCGCGCGGCGAGCAGATGCCCGTAACGCGTGCGCAGCGACTGCTCGACGCCGGTCGCGCCCGCGATGCGCGGATAGCCCGACATCGGCGCATTCGCATTGGTGAGCCAGTAGCTGTCGTTGAAATTGCCGACGTAGTCGCCACGCGTCGCGTTCGGCAGTTGTTCGACGCTCAGCGTGCCCGGCTGCACGCTCGCCGGATCGACGCGCCATGCGCACGCGCTCTTCGAGCCGTCGAGAAACGGCACGCCCGGCACGCGAGCCGCGAACGCGCGGCCGGCCGGCGTCGTGCACGATTCCGCGAGCGCGTCGGGCACGTTCGGGATCGGACCGATGTCGGCGAACCAGACACGGTCGTCGCCGCGCCCGATCGCGAAGGTGTTCGCCCACGGCATCGCGGCGTAGCGCTTCTGGATCGTCATGAAATCGGCGAGCGAGCGCGCCTGATTCCACGCGAAGAAGTTCTGGAAAGAGCGCGTGTTGTCGATGTTCACGTCCGCGAGCGCATACGCGCGCTGCGCGCTCCAGCCGAGTCCTTGCGCCATCGGCGACAGATCGACGACCGGGCCGAAGCGCGTCCTGTACAGCGTGCGCGACACCGATTCGTAGGTGCCGTCGGCGCGGCGCGAGCGCACGGTGAGCGGCACGGGCGTCATCGCTTCGCTCTGGCCATCGACGAGATAACGCGTCGGATCGGCGGGATCGAGCGTCAACTGGAATATGCCGAAGCGCCGCGCGCTCGACACCGTGTGCGTCCACGCAATGTTCTCGTTGAAGCCGAGCACGATCAGCGGCACGCCGAGAAACGACACGCCCGCCACGTTCAACTGGCCGGGAATCGTCAGTTGCGCCTGATAGAAACGGTCGGGGCCGCGCCAGAACCAGTGCGGATTGCCGAACAGAATGCTGCGTTTGTCGCGCGTGATCGGCGCGCCGAACGCGAGCGCGTTGCTGCCGATGCCCGGATTCTCGCCGATGGAAAAGCGCAACGATTCGAGCGCCGTTTGCGCGGTGTCCGATGCGTCGGGCGAGTCGGTGTCGCTGCGCGGCGCCGTCGTGGCCGGCTTCGGTGGATGCGCCATCGCGATTGGCGTCACGAAGCGCGCCGAGCCGCTCGCGAGATTGGCCGCGATCAGGCGCAGGTAGATATCGTCCGCGCTGATCTTGTCGACCCACGGCTTGCCACGGCACGCCGCGTGCGCGTTCGGAAAGTTGCCGGCGTTCAGATCGGCGAGATAGCGGTTGTAGCCGTTCGCGAAACCGTCGATCAGATTGCGCAGTTCGGCGGGCTGCGCCTGACGGGAACGCTCGACGGCCGCGTGATCGCCGACCTGACGAAAGAAGAAATCCGCGTCGATATTGCGCGGCTGGCCGAAGGTCGCGGTGGATGGCGGGCGCGCATCCGGACCGAACCACGCCGATCGCTCGCCGCGATATGTGACGAAGCCGTCCGCGAGCGTGCACAGATTGTCCTGCGCCTGCGCGTAGCCGAATCCGAAGCCGAGACTGCCCCAATCGGCGGCGCGGATATGCGGAATGCCGTCCTGCGTGCGGCGGATCTCGGCGCTCCAGTTGCTCTGCGCGACCGGACTTGTCTGGCCGGGCCCGACCGACGTTTCCGGCGGCACGACGCAGCCGGCCAGCAACGCGCTCAGAAGCGCGCCGGAGATCGCAAGGCTGACGAAGTGATTCATCGCGTGAGTCCCCCGGTCCGATCGACGTGATGACGGGCGCATCGACGCCCCGCGCGCAGTATCGCATTGCGGGCAGCGCGATTCGCCGCCAAAGTGTAGCCGCTCGCGTCCGTCAGGCGTTGCCGATGCACAATGAAGCGATGAATGATCCGTCCATTCACCCCGATGATCCGCGCCCGGTGCCGCCCGAGCGTCCGCTGCCGGAAGACTGCTGCCAGAGCGGTTGCAGTCCGTGCGTCTTCGACATGTATCAACAGGAGCTGGAGCGCTATGAGGCGGAACTGCGCGCGTGGGAAGCGCGGCGTGCCGCACAGTGAATCGTTCCGGCCGGTTCGAGCAGGCAAATGTGCGCGGCGCTATGCTTGTGTCCCCTGTCGCTGTAGAAACCAGAACTCAAGGAGCACAATTCCATGTCTCTCACGATGTATCGCGCATCGATTCCCGTCTTCATCCGCGGACTCGAGGTATGCGCGGATCTGCTGAAGAAAGGCGCCGCCTTCGCCGATGAAAAAGGCCTCGCCCACGCCGACGTGATCAACGCGCGCCTCGCCCCCGACATGCTGCCGCTCGCCGCCCAGATCCAGCGCGCGAGCGATACGGCGAAGCTGTCGGCGGCGCGTCTTTCCGGCGTCGAAGCGCCGCGCCTCGAGGACGACGAAGACAGTTTTCCGACGCTGCAGGCGCGCATCGAGAAGACGATCGCGTTCCTGAAGAGCATCGACAAGGCTTCGTTTGCCGGCTGCGAGACCCGCACCGTTACGTTGAAGTTTCCGGACTTTTCACCGTCGTTTTCGGGCGACGATTATCTGTTCGGCTTCGGACTGCCGAACTTCTATTTTCACGTCGTTACGACGCACGACATCCTGCGCCACCTCGGCGCGCCGATCGGCAAGCGAGATTTTCTCGGACCGCTCAAATGAGGTTGTGATGCGGGTCGCGCACGTTGAGTGAACGTGGCGTTTGACAAGCCGCTCGATCGGACGATCGAGCGGCCAGGTGAAGACGTGTGTGAGAACTATCCTTGCCGCGCCGCGATCTGCTTGCGCCAGCCCGCGAGAATTCGACGCGCGAGCGCGTCGTAGTCACCGCCGAAGTGATGATCGCCCGGCAGCTTCACCACTTCGATGCCGGTCTTCGTCAGTTGCGGGCAGAGCGTGTCCTCTTCCTTCTCGCCGTAAATGCATTGCACCATCGACGGCGGCAGCTTGTTGAATTCCGGCCGCACCTTGAGCGCCTTTTCGCTCGCGTGCATGCCGAGCCAGCCCGTGACGCGGATCTGAAAATCCGCGTCGGGCGAGAATCCCATCAGCGAGATATATGACACCTGCTCGCGCACCGCGTCCGGCAGACGGTTGTACGCGAACGGCATCACGTCCGCGCCGAACGAATAGCCGACGAGCGCCACATGGCTCGTATGCCAGCGCGCGTTATAAGCGCGGATCACGCGTGCGATGTCATTGGCCGTCTGCTGCGGCGTCTTCTCGCTCCAGAAGTAGCGCAGCGAGTCGATGCCGATCACCGACACGCCATCGCGTTGCAGCGCGAGCGCCATCGTCTTGTCGAGATCGCGCCAGCCGCCGTCGCCGGAAATGACGATCGCGAGCAGATCGGTCGGTTGCGCGGCGCGCAGTTCGATCAGCGGGAGATCGGAGACGTCACTGTCGGTCGCGGGCTCGATTTTCTTCAGACGCGGCGCCGTCATCGCGACGAGCGCGGCGGCCTTCGTCTGACCCGGTTGCAGCGCGGTGCGCTGCATGAAGCCCGGCAAACCCTTCGCGTGGATGATGGTCGGGTCCGGCGGGCACGGTTTGAAGCGCGCGTCGAGTTGCGTATCCGCCGCGAGCGACACGGCGCCCGCGACGGTGTTGTCGGGCGCCTGCTTCAGCGAGCTTTCCGCGACGGTCGCGCCCTGGCCCGTGCCGACCAGAATCGGCGAGAAATAATGATTCGACTGCACGGTGCGTTCGAGCTGATGGCTCATGTTCTCCGCATCGCCGACGAGGTTATGGCAGGACTTCTCGGTCTTGTCGGCCGCGAGTCGCGCGGCGTAACGGGGCGTATCGACGCCGATCACCATCGCGCCCTTGGCGGCGAGCGCATCGGCGGCTTCCTGATCGGCCGGCGTCCAGCCGCTTTTCTCGGAGAACAGCACGACGAATCCGGTCATGCCGCCGGTGGGCTTCGTGAGCGTCACCTGGCCGTAACGTCCGCCGGAAATCGATTCGGCAGCATGCGCCGCATTGAACAACGACACACCACAGACAGCGGCCACCACGAGCGCCGCCGCTTTCTTGCAAAGGAATTTCATGAACGCCAACCGCCCGCGAGGAGCGAAAGATCCGCCAAAGTGAAAAATACGCCGACCGAACCGGACGCCGCCAGATAACGCGGCTCCCAGCGCGGCTGGAACTTGCTCTTGAAACCGCGCAGTCCGCGGAAGTTGTAGAAACGGCCGCCGAAACGCCAGACGAGCCCCGCGAGTCGATGCCAGTGCGATGCCAGCGGCGTAGGCTCCATGCCCGACAGCGGCGCAATACCAAGCGACAGCGACTTGAATCCCGCTTCCTTCAGATGCAGCGCGAGCTTGGTGAAGAGATACTCCATCGCGTAAGGCGACGCGGCCGACACATGGCGCATCACGCCGACGGTCGCTTCGGTGTTCATATCGGTGGTCATGAAGGTGACGAACGCGACCGGCTCGCCCTGCTGGCGCACGAGCAGCACCGACTGCGCCGCCAGATATTCCTCGTTGAACGCCGCGACCGAGAAGCTCTTCTCGCGCGCGGAGCGGCTTTCGAGCCAGTCGTCGGAGATCGCGCGCAGCATCGGCATGCTTTCGGCGATGTGCTCCGGCCCGATGACTTCCGTATCGAAGCCATCGCGCTCGCCGCGCTTCAACGCATAGCGCAGATGCGACCGGTGCGAGCCCTTCAGATCGAATTCGGAAAGCGCGACGTGCGCTTCCTCGCCGAGCTTCATCAGCGTGAGGCCGGCGTCGAGATAGAGCGGCAGCGCATCGGCGCGGACCTGATAGAACGCCGCGCGGCCGTTGTGCGCATGTGCGAGCTCGACGAATTTGCGGATCAGTTCCGCCCACTCGCGGCGCGGACCGACCGGATCGTGAAGCGCGGCCCACGTGCGGCCATGCTTCGCGTACATCAGAAATGCTTCGCGCGACTCGGAGAAGAGGAAGCTCTTGTCGCCCATCATCGCGAGGCCGGCGTCGCTGCGTTCCTGCGCGCGGAAGATGCGCGCGGCATCGGCGAGATCCTGCGGCGCGGGTTTCACGAAGCGGCCCGCCGCCGGACGCAGCAGTTGCCACACGCCGAATGCCGACGCGAACACCGCCGCCGCGAGCGTCGCGCGCAGCGCACGCGGGGCCCGCTCGTCGAAGGCGAACTGCCACCAGAGGTCGCCGCTGTACGGCACGTCGCGGAAGGCGAAGAGCATGATCCACACGGCGAACGCCATCACGACGCCGATCGAAATCAGCCACGTCGCGGTGAAGCGCTCGGCGAAGAGCGACGAGCGGCGATTGAAGCGCTCGCGCGTCAGGACGAGCAGCACGACGAGAAACGCGAGCACGCCGACTTCGACGAACGCGAGACCCTTTGCGAGCGACAGTGCGAGGTTCGCGACCGCCAGCGCCAGCGCGAGCCACCAGGCGGCGTCGAGCCGGCGCATCAGGCCGCGCGCGACGAAGAGCAGCAGCACGCCGAGCACGGAGCCGAGCAATTGCGAGCTTTCCAGCACCCACAGCGGGACGATGGTTTGCAGCAGCGCGATGCGCATCTTGAACGCGGGCGTCGCGCCCGAGATGACGAGCATCGAGCCCGCCGCGAACGTGACGATCGAAAGGAACAACGGCGCGAGCTGCGACACGTGACGCGGGCTCAGCAGACCGAAGCGGCCCTTCAGAGCGCGGCCTTCGAACGCGGCCATCACGCCGGCGGAAAGGATCAGCGGAAGGCCGAAATAGATCGCGCGATACGCGAGCAACGCGGCGAGCACGTCCGGCGTCTGGGCGCTGTTGCCGAGCGCGAACACCATCGCCGCCTCGAACACGCCGACGCCGCCCGGCGTATGGCCGATCATGCCGAGCAACATAGCCGCCGAGAAAACCGTCATGAATTCGCCGAAACCGACTTGCGGGTTCGGCAGGAGCGCCCAGAGCGCGAGTCCGGCGCCGAGCACATCGACGACGGCGAGCGCGGCCTGCGCGACGAAATCGCGGCGCGCCGGCACGGTGAACGAAAGCCACGTCCAGCGCGAACGCAGCGTGCGCGGCGCGGCGCGGCAGACGATGACCATCGCCACGAACAAGGCGAGAAGCGCCGCGCCGGTCACGCGCAGCACGGCCGGCGGCACGTGCATCATGCCCGAGAGCGTGCCCGCGCCGAACAGCATGCCGGCGGCGGCCATGAAAGCGAGGGACAGCGCCAGCGTGACGCTCGTGAAAATCGTCAGTCGGCCGACCTGCGCCGGCGTGACCTCGGCCGCGCCGTACACGCGGCAGCGCACGGCGCCGCCTGTCAGGGCGCCGAAGCCCGTCACGTTGCCGAGCGCCGAGCCGACCGTCGCGCCGACCCACAGCAGGGAACGCGGCACCGCGACGCCGATGTGACGCAGCCCGACCGCGTCGCGCCCGACGAGCGCGGCGAAGCTGAGCGCGGTCGCGAACAGCGCGGCCATCCAGGCTTGCGGCGTCATCAGACGCAGCGAGTGGATCACCGACTTGTAATCGACCGAGCGCGAAAGATGCTGGAAGACCACCAGCAGCAGCACGCAGATGACGACCGTGAGCACGGGCGCGGCGAACCGCTGAAGATCGATGCCGCCGGACGAACGTCCGGTCGGGGCAATGGCGCGAAGCCGGGCAAGCAACTTTGTGCGAGACATGCGTTCTATCAAACTGGCAACCGCTGCACACCGGCCGCAAGCGATCGATGGCAACGGTACAACACGGTTTATCGGGACCCGCGCACCACACGCGGTCGGAGAGCGCCATTTCGGCTCCCGCCGCCCGCGCTCGCGCCATACAAAAGGCTTTAAGGCATGAAACGCCTATATAACGGCGGCGGTTGACCCGACTTGACTAATATTGGGAAAACTACGGATCGAAAGCCTGCAATCAGATCTGACGCGGTTTTCCGGACGGCTAAACCGGCACGAATGACCGATCACGCGCGCTTTACGGTTTGTCAGGAGAGCGGGTAGGATCGACGGCCACGAGGCTTGCTGGCGTCGAACGAGCACGGGACGCTAGCTTAAGCGGATACTACAAAAAAAGGCATCGGAATCATGAGAAAAAACATCGCAATCTTGTTTGCCGCAATCGGCGCTTCAATGTTGAGCGCGTGCGTTGCGACCGACGACGCCCTGCTCAAGACCGTGCCCTTCGGGTCCGGCACGTCGCAGTACAAGCCCTACGACTTCATCCGATGCGTGAAGGAAAAATGGACGCCGATCGCGCCGCGTGTGCGCGAATACTCGCCGAGCTCCGATACGCTGGCCGTTTCCGTGCCCAGCGGCGGCATGACGAGTCAGTCGGTGGTGTTGGTGATCGCGCAGGCGTCCGCGAACGGCACGGGCTACACGCTCTACGGGGACGTCGCAGCGGCCGGCCGCTACGTCACGGCGACGCACACGTGCGATTGAGCCCCCGTTTTCTCGATCAGGAAGGCTTGCCGTTGCGCATGTCGACGCCGGCCAGATGCGTCCCGACGACGCGTCCGATCAGATAACCGTCCGATGCGCACGCGTTGACGCGTTCCTTGCCGTCCCACTGGATCTTGTACTGATCGTCGAGGGAATGGACCGTCGATCCGTCGAATTTGCGCCTCGCCTTGCCGCCATTGCGCACGTCCTCGCTGACGAGGCGGTTCCAGGTCAGCGCGTAGCCGTAGCGCACGCCGTCGGCGAATGCGCCATCGTCGCAGACTTGCGATGGGGGAGTCGTCTTGAGCATCAGATGGTAGCCGTTCGCGGAGCCGACCATGATGCGCCGCTCGCCCGGCGGCGCCCGCGGTGCTGGCTTGACCGGAACTTGAGCCGCTTGCGCGGCCGATGCCGCCGACGCGGCCGCGGCTGCGTCGGTGTCGTTCTGCTGCGGAAGCGGCGCGCATGCGCCGAGAAGCAGCGCCGCTGTCACCGCGATGGCCGTGCCGGCGCCTTGCATTTTTATGAACGTCATCCTGCGAATCACCTACGCTGACTCCATCTCAAATATAGTCCGGGCTATACCTTACCATCCTCGGGCGCATTCCTCGGAACGATGAAAAAACACAGCGCAGATGCGACGACGCGGGCGCCTTTCGGGCAGCCCGCGTCGAAAAGAAGGTGAATCTGACGGCTCAGGATGCCGACGACGTATTGCTCATCGGCATTTCGATCCCGCGCCGCGCCATCTCGACGATCAGGAACGTTCGCCGCGTTACATGAAAGCGCGCGAGCAGATCGCTCGAATATTCCTTGGCGGTGTTTTCGCTGATATTCATCTTGCGCGCGATGGCCTTGTTCGACAGCCCCTGCAGCAAATAGCGCAGCGTCTCGGTCAGGCGAGGCGGCAGATCGAGCGATTCGACCGTCACGCCCGCGTGCGGCGAAACCGGCTTCGGGCTGTGGCCGCCCTTGCCGAGCACCGTGTTCGGCAGATAGACGCGCCCGTTGAGGATGGTTTTCAGCGCTTCGCGGAACACGCCCGCGCCCTGCTCGCTGCCCTTCGAGATGAAGCCGCACGCGCCGTTCTTGATGCATTCGAGCACGGTGTCGCGGTCGTCCTGCGCGGAAAGCATGATCGTCTGGATCTCGCGCTCTTCCTCGCGAATCCAGTTGAGCAGGTCCATGCCTGTGGCGTTGCCGCGCAAGTGGTAGTCGAGGAACATCAGATCGTAGGTATTGGCGGAAAGCTTGGCTTTCGCCTGCTCGAACCCGTCGGCTTCGTCGATCTCGAGCAAAGGCTCGTTCGCCAGGATGAGGCTTTTCATGGCGCTCCTGGTGAGCCCTTCGTCCTCTACTAGCAACACTGTTTTGAAATAGCCATTTTCCATTGCGACGCTCCGAGAACGGTTCCGATATTACGCGCGCCCTGTGCGACTTCCACCCCCCTTTCGCAGGGATACATTCGGCAGTCCCCCAAAATTCCCCGCATCCCCCTCCCGTGCCGGGTTTAGCGACCGGCACGTTCCGTCGACACTGGTCGCAGTCGATTCAACCACGTAATGCAATACGAGAATGGAGGATGAGATGTCAAGCCGTCTGGCCGACAACGAACGCGAATTCGCGTTGTGGCGTATCAAGCGGGCCCGCGCCGGAGACGCATCGCGCCGTGTGCTGATCGCCCACAAGGACAAGTCGATCGGCGATTCCCTCGCCGTGCAACTTCGGCTCAAAGGCTTGCAGGTCATCCATTCGCAGGATCTGAAATCCGTGCGCGCGCTGGTGCACAGCTGGCAGCCGCAGGCGCTGCTGCTCGATACGCGCCTCGACAACGATTCCGGCTACGTCTTTCTGCGCACGCTGCGCATGGACGCCGACGTCACCGGGCGGCTCCTCGTCGCGATGAGCAACGTGTGGCCGGCCGATCCGGTTCAGACGCTCAAGGAAGCCGGTTTCGACGCCCACTGCCGCCGGCCTTGCGCGACCTGGCGCATCGTCGATCTCGTGGAATCGTTCTTTTCCATGCCGCTCACGCGCTGATACGCATATCTGGAGGTGCCGCCATGAACAGGGATGCATGCCTCGTCGCCGGGGGGACGTTGCCGGCGAATGCGTCGCGCTGTCCCCCGGTTCGCGAACGCGCCGGTGTCGAGGCGCGCGTCAGGCGCCGCCGCCGTCGTACGGGGCCGGGATCGCGCCGGCTGCCATCACGAGCGACGCCCGTATTTCACTACCTGGCTCGATGACCGCGATGCCCGTCCCGGGCAATCCTTGCGCCGCGAGGTTGAAGCCGTCGCTCACGTGCGACACCGGTTCGACGCACAGATAACCCGCGCCCGCCGGACAATGCACGACGACGTGGTTCAGCGTGTCGCCGGCTTTCAGTTCGAGCGTGCGGCCATCCGCGTAACGCAGCGTGGCGCGGCCGTCCCAGCCGCTCAGATAACGCGTGTAGCCCTCCGTTTCCCGCACATGCCGATGCGCGGGCGGCTCGGCCGTCGGCTCGATCGCGATCTCCGCTTCGTGACGCCAGTGCGTCGTCGCATGAAGTTCGGCTTCGTGCGCGCCGAAGTAAGGATGAAAACCGAGGCCGACGGGCATCGGGCTGGACGACCGGTTCGCGATCCGCATCGACAGCCGCACGCCTTCTGCATTCGCTTCGATCAACTGCACGGCCTCGAATGCCCACGGCCAGCCATGCTCGCCCTCGCCGTGCACGTAACGCAACACGACGCAATCCGCCTCCTGAAGCTCGACGCTCCATGCCGCGAACTGGCCGAAACCATGCAGCGCGTGCGCCATGCCGGGAAACGTCGCGATCTCGACGATGGAACCGTCCGGCGCGGCAAACCGCGCATCGCGCACGCGATTGGAAAACGGCACGAGCGGATAACTGCCGCCCTTGGGCCATGCATCGCACGGCCAACTGGCGGCTGTCACCGGCACGAGCCAGTCCTGCAACCCGCGCGCGCCTTGCGTGGCGAACCGAGTGATGCGCCCGCCCGCCGCCGGCGCGATCTCGATGACATGCGGCCCGCTCGAAATGCTCAGGCGCGGCGCGGCGTCCAAAGGTACGACTTCACGAAATTTCGTCACGACACGGCTTCGAATTGAAAAGAACCCGCGCGTAGGCGCGCGGGTAGAACATCACTGCTTCTGCTCCTTCACGCGCGACACGAGCTGCGTCGGGCTCACGAACTGCAGCGCGATCAGCACCCAGACCATCGTGATGGCCATATAGATCATCGCCATTGCGTCGATGGACTGCGGCGCGCGCACGCCTGTCGAGAACACGGCGTAATAGAGCGCGACGACGAGCGTCTGAGTCGTCGGCCCGGCGGTGAAGAACGTCAGCTCGAACATGCCGATGGTGCGCACCAGCACGAGCAGGCCGGCCGCCAGCATGCCGGGCACGAGCAAAGGCAGCAGCACGTAGCGGAAGTAGCGGAACGTGTTCGCGCCGAAGATGCGCGCGGCCGATTCGAGATTCGGATCGATCTGCTCGATGAACGGCGTCATCACGAGAATGACGAACGGCAGCGCAGGCACCAGATTCGCGAGGATCACGCCGGTCAGCGTGCCCGCGAGATGGAACTTGTACATGACCGTCGCCATCGGGATGCCATAGGTCACGGGCGGCACCATCAGCGGCAGCAGGAACACGAGCATCGCGAAGCGCTTGCCGGGGAACTGCACGCGAGCGAGCGCATACGCGGCCGGCACGCCCAGCACGATGGACAGCAGCACCACCGCGCCCACCACTTCGAGCGTCACGAGGAGCACGCTCGAAAGCTGGAAGTCGCTCCATGCCTGCGCGTACCAGTGCAGCGTGAAGCCCTGCGGCAACAGCGTGCCGAACCAGCGCGTCGCCACCGAGTTCACGGCGACGGTCGCGATCAGCAGCAGCACGTTGACGAGGAAGAAGCCCATCGTCGCCCAGACGAAGAACTTCCATAGCCTGTCGCGCAGGCTCACTTGCTGTTTCATGTGCTTGCCGGTGCCGTTCGTGGTTTCGGTCAGCGCGCCGGCCTGCCAGCCGGACGCCGCGCGGTTATCGGTCGTCATTATCCCTTGCCTCCCGTCACCGGACCCGTATAGAAGAAGCGACGCGCGCCGAGCATGCCGCCCACGACGAGCAACTGCACGAAGCCCATCACGATCGCGATCGTCGATGCGAGCGCGTAGTCGTAGTTTTCGAACGCGGCTTCCGAAGCTGCGATCGAGATCACGCGCGTCGGACCGGCGGGCGCACCGAGCAGCACCGCCGACGGAAACACCGAAAACGCCTGCACGAACGAGAGACAGGCGGTCATCGTGAGGCCGGGCAGCAGCAGCGGCAGATAGATCTGACGGAACTGTTGCCACGGGCTCGCGCCGAGCGTCGCGGCGGCGCGCGCGAGCGTCGGGTCGATGCCGGTCACATACGACAGCGTCAGCAGAAACGCGAACGGAAAGCCCGACACGATCAGCGAAATCAGCACGCCCCAGTAGTTGTGCGTGAGCCGCACTTCATCGCCGTAGAGATGCAGCGCCTGCAATGCCTGCGGAAACCAGCCGTTCGGGCTGAAGTACGTCAGCATGCCGTCGGCGATCAGCACGGTGCCGAGCGTCACCGGCACGACGAGCAGCGTCGTGACGAACTTCTGCCACGGCGACGTGCGGCGCAACGCGAAGGCCACCGGCACCGACACGCCTACGTTGATGATCGTCGCGGGCACGGCGAGCTTCAGCGTGACGACGATCGTCGGCCACATCGACGAATCGGTGAAGAACGTGATGTAGTTCGCCCAGACGCTGCCGCCGTTCATCGGACTGAACGACAGCATCAGCCCGTAGGCGAACGGATAGATGAACAGCGCGATGATGAAGAAGAGCGCCGGCGTGACGAGCCAGCCCTTCGGATCGCGTGGCTGCGCGGGAAGCGCGATCATTTTTCCTCTCCATACACGAGCGTTTTCGAAGGCACGACGCGCAGCGAGATGCGCTCGCCTTCGCTGCATTCGCCCGCGATGCGCGCCCAGAGCTTGCCGAACGCCGTATTGACGATGATGAGCGAATCGCGCCCGCCATATTCGACGACTTCGACGTGCGCATCGAACGCGTTCTCGGCGCCGGGCGCCGCGCGTTCCATGTCTTCGGGACGCAGCGCGACGGCCACGCGCTTGCTATCGAAGCCTTCCATCGGCGTGCCGAGCAGGCGCACGCCGCTCGCGTTCACCGCGACGGCTTCGCCCTGCGTGCCTTCGAGCGTTGCCTGCACGACATTGCGGAAACCCATGAAGCGCGCGACGTGCAGGTTCTTCGGCCGCGAATAGACTTCCTTCGGCGCGGCCACCTGCTGGACGACGCCCTCTTTCATCACGACGATGCGATCGGCCATCGACAGCGCTTCGTCCTGATCGTGCGTCACATAGATGGTCGCGCGCTCCAGCTTGCCGTGGATGCGGCGAATTTCGGCGCGCATCTCGATGCGCAGCTTGGTGTCCAGGTTCGAGAGCGGCTCGTCCATCAGAACGAGCGGCGGCTCGATGACGATCGCGCGCGCAATTGCCACGCGCTGCTGCTGGCCGCCCGAGAGCTGACCGGGAAGCTTGGCGTCGTGGCCGATCAGTTGCACGAGCTGCAAAGCGGCTTTCGCGCGCTTCGTTGCTTCCGCCTTCGGCATGCCGCGCATCTTCAGGCCGAAGCCGACGTTATCCAGCACCGACATATGCGGAAACAGCGCGTAGTTCTGAAAGACCATGCCGAAGCCGCGCTTTTCGGGCGGCAGCACGTCGATTCGTTTGTCGTCGAGCCAGATGCCGCCGCCCGTCAACGGCTGCAATCCGGCGATGCAGTTCAGCGCGGTCGACTTGCCGCAGCCCGATGGCCCGAGCAGCGCGATGAACTCACCGCGCTGGATATTCAGATCGAGTCCCTTCAATGCCGCGAGCTGCTGCCCTTCCGCGTTGGTGAAACTGCGCGAGACCGAGTCGAGGCGCAACTGCTCAAAAGTGTGCTTCATGACAATTTCCTGCGCTTTTTTGTACAAGCGGCGACGCGCCCTGACGGGAGCGTCGCCGTCTCATTACCGCGTTACGCCGAGTTACTTCGTCTTCGCCGCGCCGACTTCGCGATCCCATTTCTGGAAGGCCGCGACCATCGCCTGCGCATTGAGCGGAAGCACGTGCGGACGGTCGGCGAGCAGCTTCGCGTACTCGGGCCGGCCGAACTTCTGGATGACTTCCTGACTCTTCGCGGGCGCCATCGAGAGCGGCACATCCTTCACTGCCGGGCCCGGATAGAAGTAGCCATCGTCATAGGTCAGCGCCTGCTGCGCCGGCTCGAGCATGAAGTTCATCAGCTTGTAGAGCACGTCGAGCTTTTCCTTCGGCACGCCCTTCGGGATCACCATGTAGTGGGCGTCGTTCACCCAGGTCATGTTGTCGAACGCGGCCACCTTGAATTCCGCCGGCACGATGCCGAGCGCGCGCGGGTTGATGTCCCAGCCCGTCACCGTGACCGTCATGTCGCGCGTGCCCTCGCCCAGTTCCTTCATGACGGCCGAGGTTCCGCCCGGATAGTACGGAATGCAGTCGTTCAGTTGCTTGAGGAATGCCCAGGTCTTGTCCCAGCCGTTGATCGGGTCCATCGGGTCCTTGTCGCCGAGCACATACGGCAGGCCCATCAGGAAGGTGCGGCCCGGGCCGGAGTTCGCCGGGCGCGCATAGATCAGCTTGTTCGGATGCGCCTTGCACCACGCGAGCAGTTGATCCGGCGTCTTCGGAACGTCGGTGACCTTGGCCGGGTTGTATTCGAGCAGCGGACCCGCCGGCATATAGGTCACTTCGAGACCATAGCCCTGCGCGATGTCCTGCATCTTGCGCGGGCCGGGCGCGTACTTGTCGAGCACGCCGGGGAACGCCTTCGCGTTATCGGGAAGCAGTTTCTCCCACAGGCCTTGCTGGATGCCGGCCGCGAGCGCGTCGGTGCCGGTCACGACGAGGTCGATGTCAGAGCGGCCCGCCGCCTGCATCGCCTTGATCTTGCCCGGCAGTTGCGGCGCGGGCGCGTTCGTGAAGGTGATGCTGGAAACCAGATCGGGATACTTGGCCTTGAACGCCTCGAAGCCCTTTTGCGTCAGTTGCAGATTGCCCGCAACGTCGACGATGTTGATCGATACGGGATCGGCCGCGTATGCCGCGCTCATGCCGAAAGCCGCGCTGACGGCGACGCAAACCGCCGCCAGTTTCACTGACAGTCCTGCCTTGAAAGCCATTTTGTCTCCTCACTTCTCTCGCAACCGGTGGTCGGGAAAAGGTCCGGTCGAATTCTTCGATTTCGTCGATCGCCGGCCTGTTTGTGCTTCGTTCTGATTCGTCTGTGCGCCGCTTGCTGGCACCTTGAATGTAGCGTGTCTCTGTACGCGTGCGTCCTCATGGCGACCGGATGCTGAAAAATAGCTAACGGGGTCATAGGATGTCAAGCAAATTGGTTCCCGCGAGGCTGTTACCGAAACAATGGGAAGGCGGTTTTTCCTCTGGCGATAGCGGTTTGCAAGCTATGTTGGGAGATACCCCGAGCAGTTGTTTCCTATCTTTTTAACCGGGATTTAACTGTTGTTTCCTGAGGAGTTATCGCGTCTTTCCTTCGGGTTGAATCGGCGCCGGATGTTCAACGTTGGGGGCAAAGCGGATCGGATTCGCCTGCTGCCAGGACGCAGAGCGCGATGTTCCACGGCGACCAACTAAATGGCGGAGCAGCAGTCACCTAAAGTTGTCAAACAACTTACCCGTAAGCGAGAGAGTTTTTGCCCGCCTGACCCAAGGTTGTGTGACAACTGCAGCAGTGGCTAGTCGCCGAATATCCGGTCGAGCGCGTTTTGAAGATGCGCCTTCATCGCTTTCCCGGCTTGGGCGGGATCGCGTGCGCGGATCGCTTCGAGGACTTCGAGATGTTCACGCTGGACGAGACGCTGGCGCTCGAGCGTTTTCACGAACGACAGATTGCGCGACAGGTTCATGCTGACTTCGACCTGTTCCTCGATGAACGCCAACGCGGTAATGAAGAACTGGTTCTTCGATGCGCGCGCGACCGCGAGATGGAACGCGAAATCGTCTTTTGCGCCGATGCCCTGCTGCGTCTCGACGATGCGCTCAAGCCGATCCCATGCATCCTGAATCGCGCGAAGGCCGTCTTCGTCGGCCTTGATGGCGGCGAATTCCGCCGCGCCGGACTCCGTCACGATCCGAAATTCGTAGCAGCGGCGGATGTCGGATAGCGTTTCGAGCGGAGCGAATCGGCGCACATCCGGATCGGGACGACGTCCGACGATCGTTCCCGAGCCGCGCCGCGTCACGATAATCCCGTCCGCGCGCAATCGCGCGAGCGCTTCGCGGACGGTCGGTCGAGAGGTTGCGAACCGTTCAGCGAGCGCATGCTCCGTGAGAAGCCGGTCGCCCTCCTTGAACTCGCCTTCCACGATGCTGTTGAGGATGTCGCTGTAGATTCGGTCGGCGAGTCCGGATGACTTACGCTCGTTCATGTTCGCGCTTGTCGTGCTTGTCAGGGTGGGAGACCGATTGTAAGGCAGATTTTTCGCGTGGGGTCACGCGTAGAGATCAAGCGCGAGCAATAAAAAAGTCGGTCGACGCAGTGGCTGCGTCGACCGACTTCGATTGCTCCGGTGTTACGTCAGACGCTTACCACTGATGGCCTGCGCCGATCGTAAACCCGACGTTGCCGGAACTGCTGGTATTGCCCGAAGCCTTCACGACCCATCGATCGTCCTGCGTCACGTACGAGACGCCGATCGCCGCACCGGATGCGCTCGCGTAACGCGCGCCCGCGATCGATACCATGGTTCTGCCCGGAGCGGTCGGCTGCGGCAATCCCGCTGCGGCCATCGCCGCGGCGATACCACCGTATGCCGTGCTGGCGACATTGTTGATCTGGCTCTGCACGCCGGCGATGCGCGAATCGGTGTAGCTTTGCGCCTGCGCCGATGCCAGATTCAATTGCCGGACGTTGACCGCATCGGTTTGCTGCTCGCCGTTGGCAACGTTCGTAATCTGGCGTTCGTTGCCTGCCGATCCGACTGACACCGTGTTCGCCCGGTCGGCCACCGAATTCGCACCGAGCGCGACCGAATTGTCCGCACTCGCGTTCGCGTTCGCGCCCATGGCCGTAGCATGCGTGCCGGTGGCGCTGGCGACCTCGGTGGCGCGATTGCCATCGGCGGCAAACAAGGTATTGCCACCACTTTCGGCAATGTTCGTCACGCGGTCGAGCGCGGCGTTCATCTGGTTCACGTTCACGGCATCCGTGCCGGCCATACCTTCCGCGACGTTGTGAATCGTCGTTGCGTTGGTGCTATTGCCGAGCGTAATGCTCGTGTAGTCGGGTTTGCCATCCGCACCCGCGTCATAGGTGACGGCGGCCTTCGTCGAGCCGTCGCCATCGATCAGGCCCGCCCGCTTCAACTGAGACACATTGACTGCGTCCGTATCCGCCGTGCCGGCCGCGACGTTCGTGATCTGGCGTTCCGCGCCTGTCGCGCCGACCGAGACGGTATTCGGACGATTCGCCACCGAGTTCGCGCCCAATGCCACCGAGTTGGCCGCCGACGCCGACGCAGCGCCCCCGATCGCCACCGAGTCCGCGCCCGTCGCGGACGAATCCGGCAGCGTGGAATTGGCGTGGAAGTACTTGATGCCGCCGCCTGTCGTGATGTTGTTCAGCGTGTTGTTGATCGTGTCGATGTCGGTCGAATTCTGGGCAGTGCGTCCATCCAGATTTGTCAGTGCGTCCCCGACGTTGTCGAATTTCGAGTTGTCCGTGAACTTGTAGGTCGGCTTGGTGATCTTGCCGTCCCCGTCCACGCTTGCTCCGCCACCCAGTGCGTCCGCGGCGCTTTGTGCGGTCGCGAATAGCTGCGAACCGTTGATCGCTTCGTGGCTCTCGGCGTTGACCTTTCCGTTAGCCACGTTGTCGATTGTCACCTGAGCGTCAGGATCCTGAGCATGCAGCGTGATCTTGCTGTGTGTCGAATCGTCGTAGGTCACGGTGTTCGCGACACTGCTCGCGATCTTCGAATTCAATTGAGAAACGTTGACTGCATCGGTGTCTTTCGTACCCGTTGCGACGTTCGTGATCTGGCGTTCCGCGCCTTCTGCACCAACGGAGACAGTGTCGGCACGATCCGCACGCGAACCGGAGCCGAGCGCGACGGCGTTGTTCGCGGATGCGATCGCACCGCCGCCGATTGCCACCGCGTTGACGCCGGACGCGGACGAATCCGCCAGGGTCGAATTGGTGTGGAAGTACTTGATGCCACCGCCATTGTTGATGGTGCTCAGCGTCGTGTTGATGATGCTGATGTCCGATGTGTTCTGCGTTACGCGGCCGTCGAGATTCGTTAGCGCGTCGCCGACGTTGTTGAATGTCGAGTTGTCGGTGAACGTGTAGGTCGGCTTGGTGATCTTGCCGTCGGTGTCCACGGATGATCCGCCGCCCAGCGCGTCGGCGGCGCTTTGCGCGGTGGCGAAGAGTTGCGAGCCGTTGATCGCTTCGACGCTATTTTCGTTTACCGCCCCAGGCGCGACGTTCTTGAGCGTGACAGGCGTGCCAGGCGTGCCGAGCGTCACGCTCTTGTGATCCGGATCGTCGTATTGGACGGTGTTGTTCAACGCGACCGACAGAGAATTGACGCCCGTCGACAGCGAGCCCACTGCGCTCGAAGTCGAAATCGAAAGCGAATCGATGCCGGTTGACAGTGATGTCACCGCCGTGGACGTGGACGCGGACAGCGTGTCGATGCCCGTCGACAGAGATGTGATGCCGGAAGTTACCGTGCTGAGGCCGGTCGACAGCGAGGCGACGTTCGACGTTACCGTGCTCAAACCCGTCGAGGTCGATGTCGACAGCGAATCGAGGCCCGACGTCACCGTGCTCAAACCTGTCGAAGTCGATGTCGATAGCGTGTCGAGGCCCGACGCTACCGTGCTGAGACCTGTGGACAGCGAGCTCACGTTGGACGTGATCGTGCTCATGCCCGTCGAGAGCGAACTCACATCGGAAGTCACTGTACTGAGACCTGTGGACAGCGAGCTCACGTTGGAGGTTATCGTGCTCATGCCCGTCGAGAGCGAACTCACGTCTGAAGTCACCGTACTGAGGCCGGTGGAAAGCGAGCTCACGTTAGACGTGATCGTGCTCATGCCCGTCGAGAGCGAACTCACGTCGGAAGTCACCGTACTGAGGCCGGTGGAAAGCGAAGTGACACCCGAGGTCACCGTACTCAGACCTGTCGAGGTCGATGTCGACAGCGAGTTGAGGCCCGAAGTCACCGTACTGAGGCCTGTGGACAGTGAGCTCACACCGGAGGTCACCGTACTGAGGCCGGTGGAAAGCGAAGTGACACCCGAGGTAACTGTACTTAGCCCCGTCGAGCTCGATGCCGACAGCGAGGTGAGGCCCGAAGCCACCGTACTGAGGCCTGTGGACAGTGAGCTCACACCGGAGGTCACCGTGCTGAGGCCGGTGGAAAGCGAAGCGACGCCCGAGGTCACCGTGCTCAAGCCCGTCGAAGTCGATGTCGACAATGAATCGAGATTTAAATTCACTGTGCTCAGGCCCGTCGATAGCGAAGTCACTCTGCTTGCCGCAGTGCTCAGGCCCGCGGACATCGAACTGGACACCCCGAATAGCTGGGTGCCGTTGACCGCGTCGAAGCTACCATTACTCAACATTCCCGCCGCCACGCCCGTGATCTTGTTCCGGTTCATGTTGATCGGCGCATAGGCATTGATCGTGGTCGTTCCAGCGATGGGATCCGTGACGATGGCGAGCTGGTCGGCCCCCGCGGTGCCAAAAAGAAGCGTATTGGAGTCTGGGGCGAGTGCATAAGCGCCGGCCAAGGCGGCTTGATCGAACGCGACAAACCCTACACCAGTCTTGCCGCCGCTGTCACAACCTGCGCCGTTCTGCGGACCGCTAGCCGTCGATGAGAAACAATTCGAAAGCCCGCTCGAATCGAAGACGCCATTCATGTAGCTACTCGCATCCGCCGCGTGCGCAGACCCGCCCGCAATCGTGGCCATCGCGGAAGCGGCCACAACCACCGATCGCTTCGTGCTCTTTCCCCTGGTTCGAGCGAGTTCAGGAACGACAACCCACTTTTGACACGCCTGGCTCCATACCACTTTATATGTCTTTCACTCAAAAACCTCGTAGATTCAATCGCTCAAATTTGTGACTCGGCGTTAGACGCCTGCTCGCCAGGACAGGTAAAAAGAAATAGCGCGTCATTGCTCGGGTTTCGATTGCGTCGGATCGCGCCGACAATCGAAATAAAAGAGCATTCAATGGCGTTGGTCAGATTTTTTGATTCGTTGTACTGATCTTATAAACCAGAATAGGGAATCACTGACGCCACCCGGTCCAGGCGAATTCACGCAATTCTTGGCGTTCCTATCGAAATTTTCAATTGATATATTCCGAAAATCGCCGCTGGATGCCTAAAAATCGCAACTTCACAGGCGATTTACGCGCGCCATCGAAAAACCTCTTTAACCGTAAATAGCGCTTCGAAATTTCTATTAACTGATTCTAGTCAGCTAATTAAACTAATTGATTGCCAATGACAGACAGATCAAATTCGCGAGCGATTGAAAAACCGGCTGAAACAAGTCGGGAATTGAGAGCGATAAGCGCCGAGACAAAATTCGCCTCTGCCCTCGGCTTCGTTGTGCTCACGAGGTCCAGCCCTCGACACCGTCCGTCAATCTGTCGGAGCCATTGAGCAGAAGATCGCCGCGGAGAAATCTGCGTCGACCATCGGCAGGAAGCAGGCGCGCGGCTGGGCACTTCGTCGCCAATGAACCTGGAGAAGCAAAGAAAGCGTGATGCGCATCCCTCGCACACCACAAACAAAAAGCGCGCCGCGGTTTCCCGACGGCGCGCCTCGACCCGCTCCGACAACACTCAAATCGACAACAACTCGCGCGCTTCCTTCGCCGTCGCCACCGGCCTTCCATACTCCGCACACAGCGACGCCACGCGACTCACCAGTTGCGCATTGCTCTTCGCGAGCGTGTCCTTGTCCCAGCGCACGTTGTCTTCCAGCCCCGTCCGACAATGCCCGCCCAACTGCAACGTCCAGTGATTCACTTCGAGCTGATGACGCCCAATGCCCGCGGCCGTCCACGTCGCATCAGGCAAATGCTTCTTCAACTGCTCGACTTCGAACTCGAGAATCTCGAGCCGCGCGGGCAAGGCATTCTTCACGCCGAGCACGAACTGCACGTGAACGGGCGGCTTCAGCAAGCCCTGATTCACGAGATCGACAGTGCTATAGAGCATCGCCAGATCGAAAATCTCGATCTCGGGCTTCACGTTGTGATCGAGCATCATCTGCGCGAGCGAGCGCACGAAATCGGGCGGATTCTCATACACGATCGTCGGAAAGTTGACCGAGCCCGTCGCGAGCGACGCCATGTCGGGCTTCAGGTCGAGCATCGCACCGCGTTGTTCGAACGAGCGTCCGCGACCGCCCGTCGAGAACTGGATGATGATGTCCGGACAATGCTTGCGAATGCCCTCCTGCAATTCGGCGAACCGATGCCGGTCGGAGCTCGAGCGTTCGTCTTCGTCGCGCACATGCAGGTGCACGAGTGTCGCGCCCGCTTCATACGCCTCGTGCGTGCTCTCGATCTGCTCGGCGATCGTGATCGGCACCGCGGGATTGTCCTTCTTGCGCGGCACCGAGCCGGTGATCGCCACCGATATCACGCAGGGTTCTTTCGTAGGGGATTGGGTCACGCTTCGCTCCTTGACGGCGCCATCCTTGCGGCAACAATGCGGGGATCGCGAACGGCGCTCAAATTTGAACTAACTAGTACGTTTGTAATGATGAGGCATCGTGCGTTCCGCTGCAAGCCAAACAAACCCTAACGCGCCGGTCCTCGCGGAGTCGCCGTTCGTACGAAGAATCGGCGCGCTTTTCCTCTATTGCCGCTCCGCGTGTTCCGCGAGCATTTTTCCGACCTGCTCGTCGGTGATCGCCGGTTTGATGTCGAACATGAACAGATCGGCCCATTCATGCGCCCAGCGCGCGAGCGGGTCGATTTCGTCGCATTCGCATACGGCGACGCCCCAGATGGAACCGATCGCATGCCAGCGTCCCAGCAGCCTGATGCCGTCGGGCGGCGCACCGCGTGTTTGCAGGAATCGTTCGGCCGCCTGTCGTTCGACCTCGGGCTGCGCAGTCCAGTTGACGATGAATAGCATGGCTCGATCCTCCTGTTGGAACGCCATGAAACGGCGCGATGCGCCGGGTCGCCGCCGCATCGGCACATCGGGCCCGACGCGGTTCATCCAGTATAGGAGGCGGCGGTCGAGCCAGCCGTGCAATGCATCGCTGCTCGTCGCGATCGATGCGCATTGCGGTCAATGCACGACGACGACCGGCGCCGCGAGCACCGGCTGCGCATAGGTGATCCTGACGGCCGGCGCGACCGCGTAAGGCGACACGACGACGACGGGCCTCGGCGGCGGCGGCACGGCGACCGCCACGGGCGCGACGACCACGGTGCGCGCGGGCACATAGTAATAAGTCGGCCTCGGCGGCGGCGCGTAGTAATACACGGGACGCGGCGGCGGTGCATAGACGACGGCGGGCGCGACATAGGAAACCTGCACGCTCGTTCCGGCCAACGCGGATTCCGCGCAGGTCAGGCTGATGGCGGCAACGGCGGAAACGCTGAGCAAACGGATGTTCATGGTGAAGTCCTCATGCATCGTGAGTCATGGATTTCGGCAGCGTGAACGAAACACATCTGCCGGCGATGAGAACGATAGCGAAGCGTCGCCCGAACCGTGAGCCCTAACTTGTGTCGCCGCATGTCGATGCAATCTCGCGTGCAATCCGGCGACATGATTCGTAGCATTCACGAGATTGCGTTCGCCGCGCGGCTCAATAGAATGACATCACCGTCGACGTTCATTCGTACCCGGACCAGGGAGAGAGCCATGCGAAAATTTCTTGTCATCCTTGCCGCATGCGCGGCGTGCGCCACATCGGGCGGCGCGTTCGCGCAAACCGCCACTCAGCCGATGGGCGCGAGCCCGCGCGTCGAGCACGCGCTCGGGCAGTTGCAGACCCGCTTCTCGAGCGCCAACACGACGCACGACGGCAAGCTCACTCGCGCGCAGGCGTCGGCGGGCATGCCGATGGTGGCCAAGCACTTCGACCAGATCGACACGCAGAAGAACGGCTACGTGACGCTGCCGCAAATCGAAGCCTTCATGCGCGAGCACGCCGCGCAACGCTGATCCGGAGCGTCCATGGAAATCCTGCCGAAGATCATCGTGCTCGACGACGAAGCCGAGTTGCGCAACATGCTGCAGCGTTTTCTGAGTTCGCAAGGTTTCGAGGTGCGCGTCGTCGAAAATGGCAAGCGGCTCGACCGCTACCTTCAGCGCGAGCCTTTCGACCTGCTCGTGCTCGACTGGATGATGGAGCCTGAAGACGGCCTCTCGGTCTGCAAGCGCCTGCGCGCCGAAGGCCAGACGCTGCCCATCCTCATGCTCACGGCCAAGGGAGATCCCGTCGACAAGGTGATCGGCCTCGAAACCGGCGCCGACGATTACCTCGCCAAGCCCTTCCTGCCGCAGGAACTGGTCGCTCGCGTGCGCGCGTTGCTGCGCCGCCAGAAAATCGCCGCCGGCGATCCGACGCACACGCAGCAGGTCGTCCGCTTCGGCGAATTCCGTCTCGATCTCGCCAAGCAGAAGCTCTATCGCAACGGCGAGCCGTTCGAAATGCATTCCGCGCAGATGCAGTTGCTTCACGCGCTCGGCTCGTCGCCGAACCGCGCGGTGAGCCGCGACAACCTCATCGCACGCACGCGCGGCCGCGATCACGATGCGCTCGATCGCAGCATCGACGTGCAGGTGCTGCGGCTGCGTCAGATCATCGAGGAAGACTCGGGCAAGCCGCGCTTCATCAAGACCGTCTGGGGCGTCGGCTACATGCTGCTCGCCGAAATCGAATCGTGAGCGCCGCGCCTCGCGTACGCCCGGTGTCGTTCGTGCCGCGCTCGCTCTTCGCGCGCAATATCCTGCTGCTCGTCGCGCTCGTCGCGGTGAGCCAGGTATGCGCGATCGCGGTGCTGCTGCACTTCATCCAGACGCCGCGCATCGAGCGCGCGGCCGCGACGTTCGCGAGCTATATCGTCACGCTGGACACGCTCCTGAAAACGACGCCGCCCGACGCCGCGCAAACCGTCGCCGCGCATCTCGACATCCACGCCGAACTGCCCGCCGGCGCGCACGAAACTGCGCCGGGATCGCGCCTGCGCTTCTATCAAACATATCAGCGCCAGACGTTCGTCGAGAGCTTGCGGCGGCATCTGCCCGCCGACATGCTTGTGCGCTGGCAAGGCAGCGACACGGCCGACGACGGCCAGCAACGATTGTGGATCCGCGCGCATCTGTCGGGCGAGCCGCGCTGGCTTGCACTGCCGGTGCCGGAAGCCGCGCACGACGACGGCCTCGTGACCGCCCTCCTTCTTTCGCTCGGACTCGGCGCGCTCGCGTTCGCGACGGCCTATGTGATCCAGCGTCACCTGAATCGCCCGCTCGCGCATCTCGCCGATGCCGCGCGGCTCGTTTCAGCGGGCGGCGAGCCCGGCGTCCTGCCGACGGACGGCCCGACCGAAATCGCGCAGGTGAGCGGCGCGTTCAATCGCATGACGGCGGCGCTGAAGGAAGCCGAAGCCACGCGCGCACTGATGCTCGCGGGCATCTCGCACGACATCCGCACGCCGATGACCAAGCTGCGCCTCGCCATGGCGATGTCCTCCGTTCCTTCAAAGGACGCGTCGTTCGCGGCATCGGCGGAGGGCTATCTCGACACCATCGACACGATTCTTCAGCAGTTCATGGATTACGCGGGCAGCGGCGCGAAGGAGACGCCCATCGTCGGCGATCTCAACGCGCTCGTCGCCAATCTCGCAGCCGATTTTGCGGGACTGGGGCACGAGTTCGCGCTCGATCTCGGTGCTATCGAACCGTTCCCGTTCCGCCCCATCAGCATGATGCGCATACTCATGAACCTGATGCAGAACGCGGTGCTGTACGGCGTCGTCGGGCTGGAAGTGCGCACGTGGACGGACACGCAGGCGAAGGCCGCCTGCGTCGTGATCGCGGATCGCGGCAAGGGACTCGGCGGACAGGATCCGGAAGCACTCAAGCAGCCGTTCAAACGCGGCGGCGGCGAAGGCCAGCCGAAAGGCACGGGGCTGGGTCTCGCGATCGTCGAGCGCATCGCGCGGCTGCACGGCGGCACGCTCGAATTGCGCGCGCGAGAAGGCGGCGGCGCGGAAGCGCGCATCGTGCTGCCGCTTTCGGGCGTGGCGGCGAGCTAGCGCTTATTCGGTTGCGTGAGCGTCGTCGGGATCGGCGATCGCCTGCTTGCCGCCGCCCTGCTGCGCCGCCTGCGCCTGTTCCTCGACGACCGTCGATTCGCGCGCGAGCGGCGCGATCGCCTGCAACGGGACCATTGGCTGCGCACGCGCGTTGACGCCGGCCGGACTCGGCTCGTTATCGTGGATCAACGCGCGGATGCGCGGATAAATCTGCCGCTCCCAGCGCTTGCCGTTGAACACGCCGTAGTGCCCGACGCCCGTCTGCACGTGATGCGCCTTCAGGTAAGGCCGCAGCTTGTCGCACAGATCCTGCGCGGCGAGCGTCTGACCGACCGCGCAGATGTCGTCGCGCTCGCCTTCGACAGTGAAGAGCGCGGTGCGCCGGATCGCCGACGGATCGACCTTGCGGCCGCGCACTTCGAGCTGCTTCAACGGCAGCGCGTGCCGCTGAAAGATGGTATCGACGGTTTCCAGATAGAACTCCGCGGTGAGGTCCATCGTCGCGAAGTATTCCTCGTAGAAAACGCGGATCGCGTCCGCCTGCGCGGGGTCGCCCTTCGCGCGCTGATAGTGCATCTCCTCGAACGATTCGAGGTGACGCGGGAGGTTCATCGACATGAACGCGCCCAGCTGTACGAAGCCCGGATAGACGCGCCGCATCGCGCCCGCGAAGCCGAACGGCACCATGCCGATCAGGTTGCGCTCGAACCATTCGATCGGTTTGCTTTTCGCGAGCTCGTTCACGCGCGTCGGATTCACGCGCGTGTCGATCGGACCGGCCATCAGCGTCATGCTCGCCGGCTCGGCGGGATGCCGGTCCTCGGCCATCAGCGCGACCGCCGACAGCGCCGCGACGGTCGGCTGACACACCGCGAGCAGATGCGTCCCCGGCCCGATGGTTTCGATGAAGTCGATGAGGTGGTGCACGTATTCGTCGAAACCGAAACGGCCGTGCATCAGCGAGACGTCGCGTGGGTTGCGCCAGTCGGTGATATAGACGTCGTGGTCCGCGAGCATCGTGCGCACGGTGCCGCGCAGCAGGGTCGCGAAGTGGCCGGACATCGGCGCGATGACGAGCACGCGCGGCTGCGCGACGGACAAATCGCCCTTGCGGAAATGCAGCAGGTCACAGAACGGCGTGCGCGCCGCGACCTCTTCCACGACGCGCATCGGCTTGCCATCGACGTTCACTTCCGCGATATCGAACGCCGGGCGAGTATGCGTGAGCCCGGACAGCTCAATCAGTTCGCAGATCGCCGCGAGGCCGCGGCCCTGCGGCGTCGCGCCGATCTCTTTCCAGACACGCAGCGCGCCCTCGACGAGCGCAGCGGCGTGGCGCATGGGCAGCATCGAATCGGACCAGGCCTGATAGCCCGCGTAAGCAAAGGGATTCATCTCTCTTGCACGCGGGCGGCGCATGCGTCGATATGGAGCGTCGAAATAAGGCAATAGCTATGCCAGTCGACCGAGGCGGCGGCTCACCCGACTGAACAATTGGCATACCCTTTGCACTGATACCATTCACGAGCGCGTTTTGCCGCCTTTCGGTGCCAACACGCACCAAGCTCGATCCGTCCTGGTGCACGACGTCCGAGGAGACGCTCATGGCGAACGCCACGCTCACCATCAGCAGCAAGAACTATTCGTCCTGGTCGCTGCGCGGCTGGCTGCTCACGAAGTTCAGCGGGCTGCCGTTCGATGAAGTCGTGATGCCCGCCGACGATCCCGGCGCGCGCGCCGAACTCCTGCTGCTCTCGCCATCGATTCTCGTGCCCTGTCTCTTTCATGATGGCATCAAAGTCTGGGACACGCTCGCGATTGCGGAATATCTGAACGAAGTATGTCCCGATGCCGGACTGCTGCCGAAGGAACGTGCCGAGCGCGCGCATTGCCGGTCGATCTGCGGCGAGATGCATTCGGGCTTCGCCGCGTTGCGTTCCGCCCTGCCGATGAATCTCAAGGCGCACTTTCCCGGCTTCAAGGTGTGGGCGCGCGCGCAGACCGATGTGGAGCGCATCGTGACCATCTGGCACGAGTGCCTCGCGCAATACGGCGGCCCGTATCTGTTCGGCGAACGCTCGTGCGCGGATGCGATGTTCGCGCCGGTCGTCACGCGCTTCGTCACCTACGACGTGAAGCTCGACCCCGATATCGTCACGTATGGCGAGCGCATTCTCGCGATGCCGGAAATGCGCCAGTGGATTGCGGATGCGCAACAGGAAGCCGAAGAGATCGACGAGCTGGATATCGAATTCTGAAACGCCCCAGCGCCGACGCGCGGGTTTTCCTTTCCTTCGTTCGTGAACCATACTGGGTCTGTGGGAGGAAATCCGTCATGGAACCGTCAATCGATCCAGGCATCTCGGCCAGGCGCGCCGCGCCGACGCTGCACGTCCGCTTCTCCGACGCCAACGCCATTCCGTTCCCGACGCGCACCGTCGAGCGCGGCGACGCGCTTTACTGCATGGGCGAGCCGCTACGCAGCGTCTATACGGTGCAAAGCGGATGCTTCAAGACCGTCGCGACCTTTCCCAGCACCAACGACGACAGCGCCCCGCACACGCAGGTCACGGGTTTCCACTTCGCGGACGAAACGCTCGGCCTCGACGGCGTGTGCACAGGCCGGCACGAGAGCGACGCCATCGCGCTCGAATCGAGCGTCGTGCGCATCATGCCGGTCGGCATACTCGAACCCTTGTGCCGCGAGTACGCGGCGATGCAGCACGAACTGCTCGCGATCATGAGCGCGGAAATCGTGCGCGCCTCGCGGCTCGCGCTGATGCTCGGCACGATGCCGGCACGCGAGCGCGTCGCCGCCTTCCTGCTCGATTTCTCGGAACGACTCGACGCGCGCGCCTCGTCCGTCGGCGAACAGGCGAACGAACTGATCCTGCCGATGACCCGCGCGGATATCGGCAGCTATCTGGGCCTGGAGCTGGAAACCGTGAGCCGCACGCTTTCGAAGCTGCAACGCGAAGGCGCGATCGGGCTCAATGGACGGCAGGTGCGCATCGTGGATCGCACGATGCTCGAACATCACTGACGAACGTTCGTCGCTTTATGCGATCTACGCGCGCACCGTGAGCACGGCCGCGCCCGTGAGCCTGCCTTCGCGAAGGTCGGCGAGCGCGCGATTCGCCTCGTCGAGCGGATAAGGCGTCGTGTGCAGATCGAGATGAAACTGCCCGGCGATGTCCATGAACGCGCGCCCGTCCTCCCGCGTGAGGTTCGCCACGGACATGACACGGCGCTCGCCCCACAGCAGTTCGTACGGAAACGAAGGAATGTCGCTCATGTGGATGCCGCCGCACACCACGGCGCCGCCCTTCGCCACTGCCTTGAGCGCGGCGGGCACGAGCGCGCCGGCCGGCGCGAAGATGAGCGCGGCGTCGAGTTCGTCGGGCGGCGTCTCGTCGCTGCCGCCCGCCCAATGCGCCTTCAGATCGAGCGCGAGCCGTTGCGCGGCGGTATCGCCTGGACGCGTAAACGCATAGACCGAACGCCCCTCATGGTTCGCCACCTGCGCGACGATATGCGCGGCCGCGCCGAAGCCATAGATGCCGATGCGCTTCGCATCGCCCGCCATCGCGAGCGTGCGATAGCCGATAAGTCCCGCGCACAGGAGCGGCGCCGCTTCGACATCCGAATAACGCTGCGGCAGGTGCAGGCAATAGCGCGCATCGGCGACGACACGTTCCGCATAGCCGCCGTCGATCGTATAGCCCGTGAAGCCGGGCGTATCGCACAGATTCTCGCGGCCCGCCGCGCAGTAGCGGCAGTGCCCGCATGTGTGACCGAGCCACGGCACGCCCAAGCGATCGCCGGGCGCGAAGTCCGTCACGCCAGCGCCGAGTTGCGCGACCGTTCCCACGATCTCGTGTCCCGGAATCACCGGCCGCTTCGGATGAGTTAGCTCGCCGTCGACCACATGCAGATCCGTGCGACACACGCCGCACGCACAAACGTCGATCAGCAGTTCGCCCGCGCGCGGCGTGGGATCGGGTACATCGAGCATTTGCAGAACTGGAGCGTTGCCGTCGAAAACCATTGCACGCATAAGTACGTCTCCTGAATTTTTCGATATTGCAGCGCAGCGCCTTGCGTTGCGAGTGGATCGACATATCGTGCGCGTCGGCAATGCCGTGGGGCGCGCGAAGCCGGCGTGGTGCACGTATGCACGACCAGCGAGCGTCGATGTAACGTGACATCGCACGATGATGCGCCGCATTCATCGACCGTCGATCGCGCGTGCATGCGGCAATGTGCCTCCGATGCTTGTCTCGGAAGCGTCAGATTGTCGTACTAAACTAAAGCCATGTAGTTCAGAAGCGAAGCGGCATTTCGGCATCGGTCTTGCTTTATCGGTTCGACTGTCATCGCTGTTGCAGTGCGGCGCATTTCAAGGTCGCATCGGCGATGGAACCCATTACATGCGCGGCGTTAAAACTTATCCGCCGCGCGCAGTTCGAACCTGTCATCGCGGTCCGTTTGGGCCGCGCAGTAACGCCTTAACAATACGCGCGGCGCAAGCCGCCATTCATCGACGACGCTCATGGCCAGTGCGAAAGTGCTGAGCGTCTCGTCCATCGAATCGTTTCATGGAGGATGACATGCGTATCACGGTCAAGCTGGATGGCTTCGAAGGCGCTCAATCGGCGGCCTACGCCATCCTGTGGCTCGACAAGGAAACACGACGCTGGTCGCGCGAGGGCCACCAGGCGGTCGAAGTGCCGGACTGGGGAGGCTTGCGCTCAGGTTCGAACGGCACGATGATCTGCGGCCAGCAAGTCGGCGACCCGATCTGCGTGCTGGAACGCCTCGACGTCGACGCACCCGACGGCCCGTGCGAAGGCCTCGCCGGACGCGTGCTGTGGTATGCCGACGGCACGGCGACGAAGAGCACCGGACGCTGGCACGTGCAGTGCATCGACCGCGAACAGATCAAGGCGGAACACGGCGTCTTCGCCGGCGAGGAGGGAATCTGATCGAAGTGCGGGAACGTCAGGGCTCGTCGCTCGGAAACGGTGTGAGCATCACGACGAACGACGCAGCCCCGATGAGAATCGCGAGCACGCCGTAATACATCACGGCCGTTTCGTCGAAGAGCAGGCCGCGCAACGAAGCATGGATGCCGCCCAGCGTCACGAACACGGCGCCCAAGGCCGCGACGATGCGCCCTTCACCATTGATCATGATGTTCTCCCGAGCATCGGACGGCGCTGGCCGCTCGCGTGGTCGCGGTACGCGGCCACATCGGGTTTTATGCCGATATCGCGCCGGCATGATTTCATGGTCGTTTGCGCGGCGCGGCATGCGTTGACCTGCATCAACTTGCTTCACCGGAACGCCCCCGGCGATAACGATCGCTCGTTCTGGTGTTTTCCCTTGCCCCATTTCCGGCGCTTATATTGGTAGTATCAGGTGCTCGTCGCGCGTTGGCATGATTTCGCGCGCACGGCGCATGCTGCCCGGGTCATCCTCGCCTTTGCCCGCAAGAATGGCTCGCATTCGACCGACAGAACCCTGGGGAGGCACGATGAATCAAAATTTCAGTGACCCGTTCAGCCAGTTTGCCGCCATGTTCCAGCAGTACCAGCTTCCGGGGTTCGACGTCACCGCGATCATGGAATCGCGGCGCAAGGATGTGGAAGCGCTCGCGGCGACCAACCGCGTCGCATTCGGCGGCATGGAAGCGCTGCGCGACAAGCAAGTCGAGATTCTGCGGCGCACCTTGAGCGATCTGGAAAGCATCGCAAAGCAATTCGCCAATACGTCGACGCAACCCCCGTTCAACGCCAATGAAGTCGTGCAACGCGCGCTGCACAACGCGCTCGCCGACATGCAGGACATCGCGCGCACCACTCAGCAGACTCAGGCGGAAGCCTATGCGCTCGTCAGCAAGCGTATGGAAGACGCGCTGAAAGAACTGAAGGCGTCTATCGAGAAGCCCAAGAGTTAAGCCTCGCGCGTCTTTTACCAGGCCGGCGTCCGTTAACGGAGAGCCGGCCTTATTTCTTTCCCTGCGTCGTGATCTGAAAAATATCGACGGCCACGCGGTCGCGGCCGTACTTGCCCGTCAGCGCGGAAAGGCGTTTCTCGACCGCACGCAGATATTCGGGCTTCGCCTCGCTGTCGGGGCGCGCCGAATCGAAGAGCGGCGCGGGCGTGACCGTCAGCACGATCATCTCCGAGCCGAATGGCTTGCCCACGACCCAGTCGCCCATCGTGCCGATGGTCGCCGTGTAGTTCGCCGGCGCCTGGTTGTCGCGCGAGCGCGTGTTGGGCAGCAGATGCACGACGCTGCCGTCGAGCATGAAGTAATCGACGTTGACGTAAGACTCGAACGCCGGCGTCATCAGATCGATGATCAGCGGATCGCCTTCGATGAGACGCGTCGCGCGCGAACGCGTGTGCACCGACGCGGGCCTGCCCGACTGCCGGTTGGCCGTCCAGAACGGGCCGTACACCTTGAGCAGATCGCACTTGTCATCGGCGACCTGCTGCACACCGAAGTTCGTGGTCTTCACGCCCGGCACGCGGCCGAGCGTTTCCTTCAGGCGCGCGAGGCCGAACTTCTGCGACACGAAGCCCTGCACGTCGACGGTCTGATCGTGCACCGACGCGACGAGCGCCGAACACGGCACGCTCGCGAGCACGGGCGTGACCGCTGCCATCGTGAGTTCGGGAATGGGTGTCGGCGGCGCTGCGGGCGTGATCGCCACCGCGGAAGCCGGCGCCGCGTTTTCGGGCGCGTGCGTGGTGACCGCGCCCGTGGCGCTTCCTTCCGATGGTCGCGACGGCGTTTCGCGAGCGCTTTCCTCGCCGCGTCCCGACTGGTCGTAGAAGTAATAACCGGCCCCGGCGATCAGTGCCGCCACGACCGCCGCCGCGCCGATCGCGAGCTTCGGCGCGCCGCCCTTTTTCTGCTTGCGGCCCGTGGCCGGCGCGGCGTGCTCCTCGGCGATCTCTTCGAGGAATTGCGCGACGGTCGGTGTGCGTGCCTCGCGCTCGAACGCGAGCGCGGCCTTCAACGCTTTCCACTGTCTGTTGCCGAGATGCTCGGGGCGCTGCGGCTTCATGCCCGCGCTCCTCGCCTGCAGCGCGGGCACGCGGTCGAACGGATGTTTGCCCGTCAGCAATTCATACGTGATGCAGCCGAGCGCGTAGATGTCGTCGCGCGGATCGGGTTCGCGATGCTCCATCATCTCCGGGCTCGCGTACGCGGGTGTCATCGCGCCGAGACTGCCGGGATCGAACACGGTCGCTTCGGTTTCTTCCTCGGGCCGTTGAATGACGCGCGAAATGCCGAAATCGATCACCTTCACTTCCGACGTGTCCGTCAGAAACACGTTGGGCGGCTTGAAATCGCAGTGGACGAACCCGCGTTCGTGCGCGTAGGCGAGCGCGTTGGCCATGCCTTTGAAGATCGGAAAGACCTCGGAGAACGGCATGCCCTTGAAATTCGGGTTCCGAAGCAATCGGGACAGCGGCTGGCCGGAGAGATATTCCATCGTCAGATAGACGATCTGGCCGTCGCGGTCGAAATCGTAAACAGTGACGATGTTCCGGTGCGCGAGTTGTTGCGCCTTGCGCGCCTCGCGCTGGAGCGCGATCAGCGATTTCGGATTGCCGCGGAACTGGAGATTGAGCACCTTGATCGCGACGTACGGCCGCCGATCCGACGCTTCGAGCTTGCGCAGATCGAGCGCCTTGTACACGGTGCCCATCCCGCCGATGCCGAGACATTCCTCCAGCACGAAGCGGCTGTTGAGCGTGTCGCCGACGCCTTTCATCTGCTGATCGTGATCGACCATCACCTGCGTCGCCTGGCTGCCGGTGCCGCTGCTCGGATCACGTGACTGCGGCGGCGCAAAGCCGGGTGAGGTTTGCAGACGCGTCTCGTCGCGGCTCGCGGGGCCCGTGGGGGAATCGGCTTCCGGACGCATGCGCCCCGTATGCTCGATGCGGCGGCGGATGGCCGCATAGATGTCGGGAGGCAGCGGTCGCGCCGCATGCTCCTCGTCGAGGATTTCCATGAGCCGCTTCGCCGGAGTCTGCTCGGTCGCCAATGCGCCGTCCACTCCCGCGAAGAACTCGTCGCGCGACCCGCCGTCGCCCCGAAAAGTACGAATCGCTTGCGCAAAACTTGTCATCTGTGCGTCGCGATGCGTCTCCATCGATCGAAACTACTTGTAGTAACAAAACCCCGGTGCTCGTTCGATACTAGCCTTCACATGACGCTTTCGCAAATGGCGTTTTCGATCATGAGCGGCATCGCGCACATGTCGTTCGGAGACCGACACATCGGTGGCGAGTGTCGGCGCGGCGGCGGCAGATCGCGCGCCGCATCATTGTTCCGATTATGGGCGACATCGGATAAAACGCTGGCAAATCATGGCCTTGCGCGATTTATCCGGGTTTGCACCGCGTCTTGGCACGGCTTTCGCAATGATATTAGCGAACGTCCTTGCGGCAGAAGGCATGCGCCTTTCGCCGCCATCGGCGTTTGCCGACCGAAGTATGGCGCGCGGATCGTGGAGTCGGTCCGGCGCGGCAGGGCGGATTGTCTATACTCGACTACGACTCCCCATTCTGGAGGAAACATCCATGGCCGTCCTCAAAATCAGAGATCTCGCCGACAGCGTCGAACTCGACAGGCAGGCGATGCATACGATCGTCGGCGGCGCGCGTGAGGGCTCGCGGGCGTCGTTTCGCATCCGACCGGCGTCGAACACGAATCGTGTCGTCGATTATCCGGGCGTGCCGGTAAAGGACGTGCCGGCCGCGCAAACCGGGCCGTTCACGACCAAGATCGTCACGAAGAAGTGACGTCGGCAATAGCGAGGGATCGCATCCCTCGCTGCTTCAATGGCGCACCGGCATGCCGGTGCCCGTCATCCCGCTTCCGAACGACGTACCCAGCGAACGCACCGAGCGCTTGACGAGCGCGAGACGCACGCGCTCGCGCCCTTCTCCCTCCACATCGCCGAAATAGCGCGTCTTGCCGGCGACCACCGCGCCGACCGGCAGGCCGTCGAGATACAGCACACGATTGCCCGCGAGCGCCGGCACCTTCTCGCCCGGCAGCAAGGTGCCGACAAGGTTGAGCGGATCGACCGCCGATAGCGCGACGAACGCGCCGTCCTTCGGCCGCTTGCGCATGTCGCGCAGGAGCGGCACCGCGTCGGGCAGCGCGAACTGCTCGCCCGCCAGCCCGGCGACGAAGCGCCCGCCACGAATCTCGCCACGCGCTTCCAGCCGGTGATAGACACGCAGCAAGTCGCGCCACGGCGGCAGCCATTGCGCCTCGCGCTCCAGAAGCCGCCAGAACACGACGCCATAGCGCCGCAACAGCGTCAGCGCGACGTGCTCGATATCGCCTTCCTCGCGCGCATCGTCGGGCTTCGCGCGGCGCAGGAGCGCCCAGCGGCCGGCATCGTCCATTCCGCCGATGAAGAGGCCTCCGCGCCTCGGACGACGCGCGAACGCGTTGCGCTTCGCCGCGGGCGCAAGCAGCGCGCGCAGGCCCGCGAA
Organism: Caballeronia sp. S22; assembly: GCF_964261745.1. Lineage (NCBI taxonomy): Bacteria > Pseudomonadati > Pseudomonadota > Betaproteobacteria > Burkholderiales > Burkholderiaceae > Caballeronia > Caballeronia sp. S22. Next base: position 811,855 of record NZ_OZ180036.1, read on the forward strand.
GCTGTCGGCGTTGACGAGCCCGAGCGCGACGAGTTCGCCGAGCGCGTCTTCGAGCTCGGTGCGCAAGAGGCGCACGTCGCTGAGAAGCTCGTCGAAGAACATCGCGCCGTGGGCCTTCAGCGCATCGAACACGCGTTCGGCGCGCGACGAAAGCTGCGGCGCTTCGTCGGGGCGCATGAGCCCGTTCCACGCATCGAGGTGACGGCGCGGCAGCAGCACGATCGGCGTGCCGCGCACCGGGCCGCCCGACGCGCGCGAACGGCCCGCCGGGCGCGTCCACACGAGCTTGCCCGCGCGGCAAAGGTCGTCGAGCCACATCCCGGAATAATCGGCGATGCGCGCCGGCAGAATTTCATCCTCCCACGCGACGGCGGGCGCCTCGAATCCTTCGAGCTGCTCCAGCACGGCGCCCAGCGCATCGCGGCCCTCGCCGTGCGCTTCGGGCGCGACGCGCTGCCATTCGAGCAGAAAGCGCATGAAATCCTGGCGCTCGACCGGCTCGATCTCGCGACGCAGCCGCCGCACCGTATAGCGATGAATCCGCGCGAGCAGATGGCGCTCGCACCATTCCTCGGCTTGCGCGCCCGGCGTGAATCGTCCGCGCATCACGTAGCCCTGCGCTTCGAGCCGCGTCAATGCGAGCGCGATCGCCGATGCGGGCAGCGCGAGCGGACGCGCGATCTCCGGCACCGTCAGCGGTCCGAATCCCGACAATCGTGCGCGCACGATCTCGACGAGCGCATCGTCGGGCGCCCACGCGTCGTCGAAACCGGGCGGCGGGTGCAGCGCGGGATGCATCGGCGCGTGCTCATAGACCGAGCGCACGCACGCGAGACGCTCGACGGGCGTCCACAACGCGTCGTGCTCCGCGATCCGCAAGCGCGTCGCGCGGCCGGAGCGAGCCAGCGCGTCGAGCCACGCGGGCCATTGCGGGTTGCGTTGCGCTTCAGTCTCGGCGATGCAGGCGAGCGTCGTCAGCGCCTCGTGCATTTCGTCGGCGCTCGTGACATCGGGCCACGCTTCGTCGCGCACGCTCGCGATCGCCTCGGGATCGAGCGCGCCGAGGTCGTCCGCCGAGCGCGGATCGGTCCAGCGGCGCGCGAGCACGGCCTGCGTGCGGCGTTCCTCGATCGGCGCATCGTCGAGAAAAGCGTACGGACGCGCCGACAGAATCTCGGCGGCGAGCGGCGACGGTGCGGGCAGTTCGCGGGTGACGAGCCGCACCTCGCCCGTTTCGATGCGCCGTAGTAGCGCGAGCCACGCGTCGCTGTCCATCGCGTCGTGCAGGCAATCGTCGATGGTCTGCTCGACGAGCGGATGCGCCGGCACGTCGCGCTCGCCCGCGATGTTCTCCGCGCACGCGACCTGATCCGGAAACACGGCCGCGAGCAGGTCCTCGCTTTTCATGCGCTGCAGTTGCGGCGCGACCTTGCGCCCGCCGGTGTAGCGCGGCAGCGCGAGCGAATTGGTCGCGTTCCAGCGCCAGCGCACGCCGAATAGCGGCGCGTCGAGCAGCGCCTGGATCAGCACGTGTTCCGCCGTCGCCGATTTCAGATAGCGCCACACTTCGTCGAGCGCGAAGCTGTGGCTACCCGTCAACGACAGCACGATCGCGTCTTCGGTCGCCGCCGCCTGCAATTCGAAGTTGAACGTGCGGCAAAAGCGTTTGCGCAGCGCGAGACCCCACGCGCGATTCACGCGGCTGCCGAACGGCGTGTGGATGACGAGCTGCGTGCCGCCGGATTCGTCGAAGAAACGCTCCATGACGAGCGTGTCCTGCGTCGGGAGCACGCTGAGCGCGGCACGCGAGCGCGCCAGATAATCGACGATCTGCCGCGCCGGTTCGTCTCCGATGCCGCTTTCCCGCGCGAGCCAGGCAACCGTGGAATCCACGCCGTCATCGAGCCGCGCGTCGATGTCCGCGCGCAGACGGGAAATCGCGTGCGAAAGCTCGTCGCTGCGCCCCGGCGCCTCGCCCAGCCAGAACGGGATGTTCGGCGGCTGGCCGTTGGCATTCTCCACGCGCACGCGCCCGCCTTCCACGCGCATGATCCGGTACGACGTATTGCCGAGCTGGAAGATGTCGCCCGCGAGGCTCTCGACGGCGAAATCCTCGTTCACCGTGCCGATCTGCAAGCCCTGCGGTTCGAGGATCACGGAGAAGTCGGCGTTGTCGGGAATGGCGCCGCCCGAGGTCACCGCCGTCAGCTTGCCGCCGCGCCGGCCGCGCAGCGTGCGCGAGACGGCATCGCGATGCACGTAAGCCGCGCGCACGCCCTGCCGCCCGGTATAGCCCTCCGCGAGCGTGCGCAGCACGGCTTCGTAATGCGCGCGGTCGAGCGTCGCGTACGGATATGCACGCGTGATGCGCTCGAAAAGTTCGTCTTCGCCCCACTCCCGGCACGCGACTTCGGCGGTGATCTGCTGCGCGAGCACGTCGAGCGGCGCGCGCGGAATCGTCAGCGCGTCGAGTTCGCCGCGCCGCACGCAATCGACGAGCGCCGCGCATTCGATCAGATCGTCGCGCGAGGTCGGAAAAAGCCGCCCTTTCGGCACGCCGCCGACGTGATGCCCCGAACGCCCGACGCGCTGCAGGAACGCGCCGATCGACCCCGGCGAGCCGATCTGGCAGACGAGATCGACATCGCCGATATCGATGCCCAGTTCCAGCGACGCCGTCGCGATCAGCACCCGCAACTCGCCGCGCTTCAACCGCTGTTCCGCGTCCAGCCGATGTTCCCGCGCGAGGCTGCCGTGATGCGCCGCGACCGCTTCCTTGCCGAGTCGCTCGGTCAGATGCCGCGCGGCGCGCTCGGCCATGCGGCGCGTGTTGACGAAGACGAGCGTCGTGCGATGCTGTCCGGCGAGTTCCGCGAGGCGGTCGTAGACGCGCTCCCACATATCGTTCGACATGATCGCTTCGAGCGGCATCGGCGGGATATCGAGCGCGAGATCGCGCGCACGGACGTGGCCCACATCGACGATCTCGCACGGCTCGTTTGCGCCGACGAGAAACTTCGCGACGAGTTCGATCGGCTTTTGCGTCGCCGACAAACCGACGCGCACCGGACGCTCGCCGCCCGCGTCCTCGCACAGCGCGTCGAGCCGCGCGAGCGACAGGCTCAGGTGCGAGCCGCGCTTGCTGCCCGCGACCGCATGGATTTCGTCGACGATCACCGTGCGCGCGGTCGAAAGCATCGCGCGGCCCGAATCGGACGAAAGCAGCACGTAGAGCGACTCGGGCGTCGTCACGAGAATATGCGGCGGACGCTTCTTGAGCGCGTTGCGCTCCTGCTGCGTCGTGTCGCCGGTGCGCACGGCCGCGCGCATCTCGGGCGCGGCCACGCCCGCTTCTCGCAGCGTCTGTGCGATGCCCGCGAGCGGCTCCTCCAGATTCACATGAATATCGTTCGACAGCGCCTTCAGCGGCGACACGTACACGACGCGCGTCTCATCGGGCAGCGCCCCGCCGAGCGCGACGCCGTCACGCACGAGTTCGTCGATGGCGGCGAGAAAGGCCGTGAGCGTCTTGCCCGAGCCCGTCGGCGCGGCGACGAGCGTCGAACGGCGCGCGTGGACGAGCGGCCACGCGCGCGCCTGCGCGGCGGTCGGCGCGGGGAAACGCGAGCGGAACCAGCCGGCGACGGCCGGATGGAAGCCTTGCAAGGCGTCTGCCTCTGAAGCGGATTTTCGGATCATTCGGACATTCTATGAGTGCTTGAAAAATGGCGTACTGCGTGCGGTTTTCGGATAGTTCCCATCCGGACAAATCGGTCTTCGGGCGAAGCTAGACGGTTCGCTCAACCGAGCGGCTCTTAACGCGGCGCCACCTCGTGCGCCGAAGCGCAATTTCCCATTCGCTCACAGCTTCCATGATCGTCATCAGCCTTCTTTTCGACCACGCGCCCGCGACGCTCGTCAACCATCGCCACTATGCGCGCGAGCACGGCTATCGCCACGTCGAGATCGACTTATCCGAACTGTCCGGCAGCAGCGATCACGCCCGCTGGCTCTATAAGTACGAAACGCTTCTGCGCCATCTCGCACAGGCCCAATCCAACGAAATCGTGCTGCTGCTGAGCGAGAACGCCGCCATCCTGCGCTCGATGCCGCTGCCCGAGATGATGGCGGGCCGCGACTGGCTCATCGTTTGCGTTGATTCCGAACTGCCGCAAACCGACGTCCTCATGTTCCGTAACACCCAGGCGGTCCGCGAGAAGGTCGCGGATCTCGTCGAGCGCTGCCGTTTCGGGGTCGTGCTGCCGGAACGCGAGGCCGGGTTGCTGCACGCGTTCACCGCATGCCCGTTCCAGCATCGCATTGGCGATGATGTGCACTTCGTCCTCCCGGCAGCGCCCAACCTCGACAGCATCTGGGCCAAGTGGAAGGTGTTCTCCATCAGCGTTCGCGATGAGAAGCAGCATCGCCGCTTTCGCACGGCGCTCATCGAGCACATCAACGAGTGCCGCGTGCGCGGCGTGCCCTATATGACGCTCGCCGACACCGGCGTGCGCGAAGCGTCGGCGCACAGCGTTGTCCAGCCAAACCGGCCGATTGCGCTCGTCGCGCTCTATACGCCGAATGTCGCGAACTACGGGCGCATCGCGGAGACGAACTTCACGCGCTACTGCGAGCGTCACGGCTACACGCTCTACGTCCATCGCGACATCCCGGCGCAACTGAACGACGGCAAGACTTCCGGCAACTGGTTCAAGGCCGCGCTGCTGCGCGAGTACCTGCCGGATCATCAATGGGTGTTCTGGCTCGACGCCGACGTGCTCATCAACGACATGAACCAGCGGCTCGAACCCTTCACGCACGGACGCGACATCGTGCTTGCGCGCGATGCGGGAACGTGGGCCTTCAACTCCGGCATCATGGGCTTTCAGCGCAATCAGCAAAACTACGACGCCCTGGCACGCGTGATAGATGAGTGCGCGAAACTGGAAGACAAGTCCGACGTCTACGCGAGCATGGGCGATCAGAGTCGATTCGTACAGACGTTGGAGGAGCGGCCGGATTTGCACGTGTCGTCTTTCATCGACATCAACACGCCGTGGATCTATCGGCGTCCGGACAGCTTCATGGTCCACTATATCGGTATGTGGAATGACAACCGGGCGCTTCTGATGGACCACGACCTGCGTCTCGCCGCGATGGAATGACAAAACGCCCGGCGAACGAGCAACGTTGCGCCGGGCGTTTTCATATTCGAGGCAGGCGCTGCGTCAGGCCTTGCGCTCCGAATGATCGCGCTGCCTGAGCGATTGCGGCAAGCCGAACAGCAGCAACAGCGCGCACACCACGCTCATCGCGCCGATCGCGTACAGCGCGGGCGTCGTGCTGCCCATCGTGTCGCGGATGCGGCCGACCATTACCGGGCTCACGATGCCGCCGAGCTGCCCCAGCGTATTGATCAGTGCGATGCCGCCCGCCGCGCCCGCGCCGGTCAGAAGCTTCGGCGGCAGCGCCCAGAATGCCGGGATCGAAGCGATCACGCCCGCGCCCATCACGCCCAACGCGGCGATGAGGAGCGTCGTCTGCTTGTCGAAGATGCCCGCCGCGAAGAAGCCGATCGCCGCCATCACGAGCAGGATCGCCACGAACTTGCGACGCTCGCCCGAGCGATCCGACATGCGGCCGACCACGACCATGCAGATCGCGCCGCAGATGTACGGTACCGCCGTCAGGAGACCGATGATCGTCGGATTCTGCGTGCCCGCCGCGCGAATCAGGTGCGGCGCCCAGAAATTCAGGCCATACGACGCGATCTGAATCAGGAAGTAGATCAGGCCGAGCATCAGGAAGCCAGGCGTCTTGATCGCGCCGAACAGGGAATGGCCGGTGTCGGTATGCTGGCTTTGCGTCGAAATCTGACTCTTCAGATAGGTCTTCTCCGCGCTCGTGAGCCACGCGGCGTCATCGATGCGATCTTTCAGCACCTTCAGCACGAGCACGCCGAGCAGCACGCAAGGCAGGCCGCCCAACAGGAACAGCCAGTGCCAGCCGGCAATGCCGAACACGCCGTTCATATGACCGAGCACGAGACCCGAAAGCGGCGCGCCCACCAGCCCCGAAAACGCCGACGCGAGAAACAGCAGCGACGTGATGCGCCCGCGATAGCTCGCCGGAAACCACAGCGTCAGGTAGTACAGCACGCCCGGCGCGAAGCCCGCTTCCATCGCGCCAATGATGAAGCGCAATCCGTAGAACTGCCACTCCGTCTGCACGAACACCATCAGCGCGGTCGCGATGCCCCACGAGATCATGATGCGCGCGATCCAGCGTCGCGCGCCGACCTTGTAGAGCAGCATGTTGCTCGGCACTTCGAACAGCACGTAGCCGATCACGAAAAGACTCGCGCCGAGGCCGTAAGCCGTATCGGAGAAACCGAGCGTGCTTTGTAGCTGAAACTTCGCGAAGCTGATGTTGATGCGGTCGAAGAACGCGAAGAGATAACACAGCATGATGAGCGGCATCAGCCGCCATGCCACCTTGCGGATGATGTCCGCGGTGTTTTCGGTTGTTTGCGGCTTGTCCGCCGCGCTTACGCTCAGATCGCTCATGATTGTCTCCAATGTTGTTCTGGTCTTTTGAATCAGATGGCCCGCACGTACTCGGGCACCGGATGCAGATCGCAATTGCGTCCCGCCTTCGCGACTTGTCCCGATACCTCGTGTCCAACGAGCGCGGGCAATGTGCGCGACAGCGCGATCAGCTTTTGCAGATCGACGCCTGTCGGAATGCCCATCTCCTCGCACATGTTCACGAGGTCTTCGGTGCAGATGTTTCCCGATGCGCCCGGCGCGAACGGACAGCCGCCGAGGCCGCCGAGCGCGGCATCGAAACGGCGCGCGCCGGCGTCGTAGGCGGCGAGGACGTTGGCGAGGCCGAGACCGCGCGTGTTGTGAAAGTGCAGCGTCAGGTCCGCGGCAGGCACGTCTTCGAGCACTCGCGTAACGAGCCGCGCGACCTGGCGCGGATTCGCCATGCCGGTCGTGTCGGCGAGCGTGATGCCGGCGATGCCCATTTCCCGATAGGTCCGCACGATCGACACGACGCGATCCTCGTCGATGCGCCCTTCGAACGGGCAGCCGAACGCGGTGGCCACGGTGGCGTTCAATGAGGCCTTCGAAGCAGCGCCCTCGACGAGCCGCACGACATCGCCGAACCCGGCCAGAGACGACTCGCAGCTCATGCGCATGTTCGCGCGGTTGTGCGTCTGGCTCGCGGACATCACGAGATTGAGTTCATCGGCGCGGGCGGCGAGCGCGCGTTCCGCGCCCTTCACGTTCGGCACGAGCGCGACATAGATCACGCCCGCCTCGCGCCGGATGCCGTCGAACACCGCGTCGCCGTCGCGCAGCGCGGGAATCGCCTTGGGCGACACGAACGAGCCCGCTTCGATACGCGTGAATCCGCACGCCGACAGTCCGTCGATCAGCGCGATCTTGTCTTCGGTCTCGACCCATTGCTTTTCGATCTGCAAGCCGTCGCGCGGCGCGACTTCCTGAACGATCAGTGGTTCTTTGTATGCATGATTCATTGAACCGCTCCTTCGGCGCGCAGCCGCTGCACTTCATCGGCGTGAAAGCCGAGCGATTCCAGCACCGATTGCGTGTGCTCACCGAGCGCCGGACCTTGCCAGCGCACTTCGCCCGGCGTGTCGGAGAGCTTCGGCACGATGCCGGGCATCTTCACCGATGCGCCGCCCGGCAAGTCCGCCTGCAAGAGCATGTCGCGCGCTCGATAGTGCGCATCGTCGACGATGTCCGCGACCGAGTAGATGCGGCCCGACGGCACTTCTTCGCGTTCGAGCGTCGCGAGCACGTCGTCCATGGAGTGATGCGAGGTCCAGGCGGTGATCGCTTCGTCGAGCATCGCGCTTTGCTTCACGCGGCCATCGTTGTGGGCGAGCGCGGGATCGTCGGCGAGATCGGGGCGGCCGATCACGTTCATCAGGCGCCGGTAGATCGGATCGCTGTTACCCGCGATCACGACGAAGCCGCCATCTTCCGTGCGATACGTGTTCGACGGCGCGATGCCCGGCAACGCTCCGCCGCTGCGCTCGCGCACATGGCCGAGCAGGTCGTATTCGGGGACGAGGCTTTCCATCAGGTTGAAAACGCTTTCGACGAGCGAGACATCGACAACTTGTCCATCGCCCTGACCGGTCTTCACGCGCAGCACCGACATCAGCGCGCCGATCACGCCATGCAGCGACGCGAGCGAATCGCCGAGGCTCACGCCGACGCGCGCCGGCAGGCCTTCGGCGTCGCCCGTCGTGTAACGGATGCCGCCCATCGCTTCGCCGATCGCGCCGAAGCCCGGCCGATCGCGATACGGGCCCGTCTGGCCGTAGCCGGAGATGCGGACCATCGTGAGCTTGGGATTGATCGCGTGCAGCACGTCCCAGCCGAGGCCGAGCTTTTCGAGCGCGCCAGGACGCATGTTTTCGATGACGACGTCGGCATCCACGGCCAGCCGCTTGATGACGTCCGCGCCTTCGGGCGACTTGAGATTCACGCACACCGATTTCTTGTTGCGCGATTGCAGATACCACCAGAGCGACGTGCCCTCGTGGAGTTTTCGCCATTTGCGAAGGGGATCGCCGCTGTTTGGCGCTTCGATCTTGATGACTTCCGCGCCGAACTCGGCCAGCATGCGCGCCGCGAAAGGCGCTGCGATCAGCGTGCCGATTTCGATGACGCGAATGCCTTGAAGGGGTCCGCTCATGGTGCCTGTCTCCTGATTTGTACTGTGGAGACAAGCTTATTGGCGAACGCTCGTGGGCGTCCAACCGCATTTCGGCAAGGATCGTTCGTGGAATGCGAACGGTCGGTGGGGGTGTGGTTCGGAGACGTTCGGTTTTTCGCCGGATCCCGTTGGCGCGTCGGTCTATCAGCACTGCCCCTCCCCGGGGCGGGGGTCACTTTCTTTGCTGCTGCAAAGAAAGTAACCAAAGAAAGCAGCTCGTTCAGGCCCGCGGTCACACGCACGTTGGCTATGCTTGCCAGCCGCAGGCGGCACTCGCCTAAGTGTCGCCCTCGAAGGACTTACCGGGCTTGGCTCGCGCACGGTCTGCCGTATCGCGTCGCTTGCGTCATTGGTTCAGCACCAAATGGCTCCGCCCCGCTTCGCGGCCGACCGGTCAATCGGGTCGGTGCGGGCTTTTTTGCTAATGCCGTTATCTCAATGCGCCGCGTACACCGATGGTTTCCCTTGCATACCCAACGGCAGCGCGTAGCGCTGTGCCGAAGCTCTTTCGTGCTGAACCAGTGCCCTAAAACAACTAGCGCGGCAGACCGTGCGCGAGCCAAGCCCGATTGGGCCTTTGGGGGCGACACTTAGGCGAGTGCCGCCGCCAGCTGGCAAGCATGGCCAAACTACGTGTGACCGCGGGCTGAAACGAGCGGCGTATTCAACCGGTCGGTGCAACACCTCTGTTCCAATAAGGATCAGAGGAAAAAGGCGAATAAAACGACAGAGAAAGCCGTGGTTGAACAGCGAGGACAGGCAACAGATTTGGCGGCGATGGAGCGAAGGTGAGTCGCTAAGCGAGATCGCGCGCGGACTGCAACGCGACGTCAGCTCGATTCATCGGGTGGTCAGTCAACATGGCGGGATTGTTCCGCGAGCGCGCAGTCGCAGTACTCGCGTGCTGGCGCTGCGCGAGCGTGAAGAGATCTCTCGCGGTCTGAGCGCGGGGGAGTCGATACGGCAGATTGCGCAGCGCTTGCAAAGGGCTGCCTCGACGATCAGTCGCGAGGTGCAGCGCAATGGCGGGGTGCTCAAGTATCGGGCGCACGAGGCCGATGCAACCGCCTGGAAGCGTGCGCTGCGGCCCAAGCAATGCGCGTTGGCGGGAAATGCTCGTTTGCGGCGATTGGTCGCCAGCAAGCTGCGCTTAGAATGGTCGCCTGCGCAAATCGCCGGCTGGCTCAAGCGCGCCTTCCGAGTGAACGAGGACATGCACCTGTCGCACGAAACAATTTATCGAAGCTTGTTCATCCAAGCTCGCGGCGTGCTGAAAAAAGAGTTGGTGGCCCATCTGCGTAGCCATCAGACGATGCGGCGTTCGAAAAGCGCGTCATCGAGCGGGCAAGGCCGAGGCGGTATCGTCGGGGCAGTCTCGATCAGCGAGCGGCCCGCGCAGGCAGAGGACCGCGCCGTGCCGGGGCATTGGGAGGGCGACCTGCTGGCGGGCTCGAACAATACCTACATTGCCACGCTGGTGGAGAGGCATTCGCGTTATACGATGCTGATAAAGGTAGCGGGCAAGGACACTGAGAGCGTGGTCTCGGCGCTGATCAAACAGGTGAACAAGCTGCCACGGGAGTTGCGCCGATCGATCACCTGGGATCGCGGCACGGAGATGGCAAGTCACACGGCCTTTTCGATCGCCACCGATGTCCAGGTATATTTCTGCGATCCTCGCAGCCCTTGGCAAAGAGGGAGCAATGAGAACACGAGCGGACTGCTGCGTCAGTACTTTCCCAAGGGAGTTCCGGTTGACGGCTACTCGCAAGCCGAATTGAACAAGATTGCTAAACGTTTAAACGATAGGCCGCGCAAGACATTGCAATTTACGACCCCCGCTGAAAAGCTAGCGGAAACATTGGGTGTTGCGTTGACCGGTTGAATCCGCCGCTGCTTTCTTTGGTTACTTTCTTTGCAGCAGCAAAGAAAGTGACCCCCGCCCCGGGGAGGGGCAGTGCTAATAGACCACTAAGAAAACAGGATCCAACAAAAACAACCAGCAAAAGTCCCAACAACAACCCCTACCCCCGCGCTTCGACGGTCCGCAAATGCTCGAACAGCAACCGACTCACAGGCGAGAGCGCGTCCGAATCCCGCACGACGATCACGAGGCTACGCGCGGCCCATTCGTCATCGAGCGGCACGGCCGCAAGTCCGAGCTGACGGCCCATCGCTTCGAACACCTGCAACGGCAGCACGCCCACGCCCATGCCGGCCTGCACCATGCGGCACACGGCATCGAAGCCGGGCACATGGATGCGCAGCCGCAGCGCACGCCCCGCCTGTCGCGCCGCGAGATGCGTGCGCATATTGATGGAGCTCGCCGAATGCAGGCCGATGTGATCGAAATCCAGCGTCTCAGCGAACGCGACGCTCTCGCGCTGCGCCAGCGGATGATCGCCCGGCATGACGAGCGCCAGCCGATCGTGACGGTAATGCGCGCTTTCGAGCCCGCGCGTGTCGGCATCGCCGGAACAGATACCGAGATCGACGAGACTGTCCGCCACGCCCTCCACGATACCGCCGCTCGGCCGCTCTTCGAGATCGATCTTGATCTGGTCGTGCACGGACGAAAACGCGCGCAAATCCTCCGGCAGGAATTCGACGATCGCGGAAAGGTTCGCCATCATCCGCACATAGCCGCGCACGCCGCTCGCATGCTCGGCGAGTTCGATGCCGATGTTCTCGACATCGCGCAACACACGCCGCGCGTGATGAAGCAGCGTTTCGCCCGCGGGCGTCAGTTGCATGCCGCGCGCCTTGCGCTCGAACAGCACGGCGCCAACGGCCTGCTCCAGTTCGAGCAGCCGCTTGCTCGCCGCCGACACCGCGATCGCCTCGCGCTCGGCCGCGCGCGTGAGCGTACCCTCCTCGAATACCGCGAGAAAGAGCTGCAGCGTCGTGAGATCGAGGCGTCGGAGGAGATTTCGGGTAGCCATCGGCGGACGTGCCGGAATCAGCGGGCGTATTTGAACGTGCCTTGCGCGCTCGCGATCATCACGCGATCGTCGACCCACGCCTCGCCGCGCGCGAAGTACACGGAGCGTCCCTGCCGCTCGAGAAAGCCTTTCGCGACGACCTTGTCGCCGATGCCGCGATCGAGATAGTTCACGGTGAGCGAGAGCGTGAAGCCGTGCACGGGCGCATCGCCCGTCGTGAAAAGGCCTGCGTAGCCGCACGCCGCGTCGAGCAGCGTGGCGATCGCGCCGCCCTGCAGGATGCGCTGCCGGTTCAGATGTCCCGCCTGGATCGGCATCGTGAATTCGGCATAGCCCGCGCGCCATTCGGTGAGGGTCGCGCCGAGCGCTTCGAGAAACGGATTGTCCAGATCCAGATTCGCCACTTCTGCTCCTGATTGCGTGCGTTTGCGAGCGATTGTGCCATCGCCGGGCGCAGGCTGCCGAACGGAGCGAACGCCTTGCAGAATGCTCAGTGCATGAAAAAACCCGCACGCGGCGGGTTCTATTTACAAATCGACGATTATTTCCGTTTGACAACGCACACAAGAATCACCACGCCGGCTTGATTAAACCGGCATTATGCGTTTCATGAAGCTTATTCATGAATAGCGCCATGCGCATTTTCATGCGCTTTTATGTGCGCCGTGAAAAACCGTGTCACGCGCGCAACACTCGCATTAAGTCGTCAGTTATAACCACGAATCACGCAGGAATTTTTTTCCTCTTCCGTCTTTGCGAAACGTCCGCAAATTTCGGCGACATATTCCGGTGCCGCGGATACCTGACTGGAACGATGCGACACAGTAACGCTCGTGTCCGGCGGCAGTTCGCCGTCGTCGATCCAGGCATAGAAATGCGCGCTCGTATTCGCTTCCATGTTTTGTCTCCTTTCTGTGAAGCGCGAAGAAAAAAGCGTCTCGATCGTTCCAGAATGCGCTTATCGAAAGCCTGTGGCCCTAGTGGATTACGTTGATGGACTTCGCACGCAAGCGTGACGATGATGATAAGAATGCCCGTTCGAAACGCATCCCGGCCAGTTTTCTACCCGCCTGTCTATTCTGTAGCTAAAAAAATGCCCGGTGCAAAAGACCGGGCAGACTTAAATGATCCGTTATGGAAAGCGGCGTTTCCAGGTCATCTATCAGTTATACGACATTCTTTTCGATGATCGGCCGGCCTTCGAGCACGCGTGTCCAGTCCAGCGGCGATAAATCGAGCGTCTCGTAACGTCCGCGCAAAATCAGTTCGCTCACGCCGCGTCCCGTTGCCGGGCCTTGTTGCAGACCGTGGCCGCTGAATCCGTTCGCGAAAATGCAATTCTCGAGATCCGGGTGGAAACCGATGATCGCGTTCTGATCGAGCACGTTGTATTCGTAATAGCCGGACCAGCAACGCTCCACCCGCAACGCCTCGAATTCCGGCACGCGATGCGCGAGCGTCGGCCAGATCACATCGTCGAAGAGCGCGTGATCGACTTCGTCGAGCGGCAGGTCGTCGGGATCGTTGTCCGCCGAGGGCGACGTGCCGCAGATATACGTGCGCCCTTCCGGACGGAAATAGACGCCGGTCGGATCGATCAGCAACGGCGCGCGTTCGAGCTTCGCCGGCGACGACACGTTGAAGATGCTGCGCCGGCGCGCGTACACTGGAATGTCGATGCCGAGCATGGCCGCGATCGCGCGCGACCACGCGCCCGCCGCATTGACGACGACATCGCACGGATACGTTTCGCCGTTGGCCGCGCGCACGGTGCTCGCGCGCCGTCCTTCGCGTTCGATGCCGACGACTTCCGTCGTCACATAGCGCGCGCCGAGCGACTGCGCCTTGCGCCGCAGCGCCTGCACGAGTCCGTAGCCATCGAACCAGCCTTCGCCGCTTTCGCCGAACGCGCCCGCGGCGAGATCGTCCGTATTGAGCCACGGAAAGCGCGCATGCAGTTGCGCAGGATCGAGCAGGCTGATGTCCGCGCCGAGTTCGCGTTGCAGCGCGTGGTTCTCGCGCAGCGTCGCCGCGCCCGCCGGCGTCGCGAGAAAGAGATAGCCGCCTTCGTGCAGATCGATCGACGGACGTTCGCCGTTCACTTCGAGCCGTTCGCCGATCGAGCGCAGGAAGTCGATGCCGAAGAGCGACATGCGCACCGAAAGCGGCGTCGAGAACTGCTGCCGGATCGATGCCGCCGACAGCGCCGACGACGAGCGCGCGTAAGTCGGATCACGCTCGATCACCGTCACCTGCACCGTCGGGTCCGATGCGCGCAGGAAGTACGCGACCGAACTGCCGATCACCCCGCCGCCCACGATGACAACGCTTGAACTCACATCGCCCTCAGCTCAGATTGAAGTCGATGCCCTGCGCGAGCGGCAATTCCGACGAGTAGTTGATCGTGTTGGTCGCGCGGCGCATGTAGGCCTTCCACGCATCCGAGCCCGATTCGCGGCCGCCGCCGGTTTCCTTCTCGCCGCCGAATGCGCCGCCGATCTCCGCGCCGCTCGGCCCGATGTTCACGTTGGCGATACCGCAATCGCTGCCCGATGCTGACAGGAAGCGCTCGGCCTCGCGCAGATCGGTCGTGAACGCGCACGACGACAGGCCATGCGCGGCGGCGTTGTTCGCGGCGATGGCTTCATCGAAGTCGGAATAGCGCATCACGTAGAGGATCGGCGCGAAGGTTTCCTTCAGCACGACATCCGTTTGCGACGGCATTTCGACGAGCGCCGGGCGCACGTAGTAGCCGTTTTCCTGGCCCTTCACGGTGACGCGCTCGCCGCCAGACACCTTGCCGCCCTCGCCCTTCGCCTGCTCCAGCGCGTCCTGCATGCGCGCGAATGCCTGCGCGTCGATGAGCGGGCCCATCAGCACGCCCGGCTCCAGCGGATTGCCGACCGGCACCTTCGCGTAGAGATCTTTCAGGCGCGCGACGGTTTCGTCGTAGATGCTGTCATGCACGAAAAGACGTCGCAGCGACGTGCAGCGCTGTCCCGCCGTGCCGACCGCCGAGAACAGGATGCCGCGCAGCGCGAGATCGCGATTGGCGGTCTGCGAGACGATGCCCGCGTTGTTCCCGCCCAGTTCGAGAATCGAGCGGCCGAAGCGCTCCGCCACCGCGACGCCGACCTTGCGGCCCATTTCCGTGCTGCCCGTCGCGCTGACGATATCGGAACGCTTGTCCGCGACGAGCGCCGCGCCGACTTCGCGTCCGCCGATGATCACCGACGCGAGGCCCGCCGGCGCGGAGCCGAATTCCTCGATGGCGTCGCGCAGAATGCGATCGACGGCGAGCGCGGTGAGCGGCGTCTTCTCCGACGGCTTCCACACGACCGCATTGCCGCACACGAGCGCAAGCGCCGCGTTCCACGACCACACCGCGACCGGAAAATTGAACGCCGAGATGATCGTGCACACGCCGAACGGATGCCACGTCTCCGCCATCCGATGGCCGGGACGCTCGGATGCGATCGTCAGGCCGTACAACTGGCGCGAGAGCCCGACGGCGAAATCGCAGATGTCGATCATTTCCTGCACCTCGCCCAAGCCTTCCTGAAGAATCTTGCCCGCTTCGAGCGACACCAGGCGGCCGAGCGCCTCCTTTTTCTCGCGCAGGCGATTGCCGAGCAGACGCACGAGCTCGCCGCGTCGCGGTGCGGGCACGTTGCGCCACGCGGCGAACGCGGTGCGCGCGGCGCCGAGCGCGGCATCGACGTCGGCGGTGGTGCTCTGCTTCACCCGGCCGATGACTTCGCCCGTGATCGGTGAAGTCACGGCGATGTCGCCATCGGTGACGAGGCTCGCGATGCCGAGGTCGGAAAGAATCGATTGTGCGTTCACGATGGGAGTCCTTTTGAAGCGGTGCGTTCTTCAGATCGAAGTTTCTGATAAGAAACTTTCGTAAGTCCGGCCACTATACGCGCTGCCGCCGTCGCTCACAACAGCGGACAATATTGGGGTTGTCACCAATGCGGGCGGCCTTTTGCGGCGGTAGATTCGGGTTGTTTCGCGGCGTCGCTCAGCATTCTGGCGGCGCTCGCGCGATGTTATGATCGGAAACAAAACGATTCTCCTATGCCTAGCCCCAGCACGAAAAATTCGCCCGAACAATCCGCATCCGATCTCGGACGCCGGGTGAAGCACGCACGGCTCGCGCATGATCTGACGCTCGAAACCGCGAGCCGGCTTTGCGGCGTATCGCGGTCGGCGCTGTCGAAAATCGAAAACGGCTTGATGTCGCCGACTTTCGATGTGCTCCAGAAAATCGTGCGCGGGCTGCAGATCGACCTTGCCGAACTGTTCGGCACGGCGCCCGCGCCGAACGCAAGCGGCCGGCGCGCGCTCACGCGCCGCGACGAGGGGCAGCGCCACGCGTATCGCGGCTATCAGATGGAATTGCTCGCAACCGAGCTCGCGCATAAGGCGATGCTGCCGTTTCGCATCCGCATCTCGGCGCATACGCTCGATGCATTCGACGACTGGGGCCGTCACGAAGGCGAGGAATTTCTCTACGTGATGAGCGGCAGCGTGTGCCTCTACTCCGAACTCTACGCGCCGACGCATCTGAATGCCGGCGACAGCATCTACTTCGACAGCCGCACCGGCCACGCGGCCATATCGACGAGCGAGGAAGACGCCGAAGTGCTGTGGATGGCGACAGGCGGCGGCGTACCGGCGCCATCGTCCGCCGCCGCCGACGCGGTGGACGCGGGCTGACGCCGTTATCGCAGGGCGAGACGCATCGGCATTGCGCTCGGGACTGCGGTGAACGTGCAGATTTCGCGGATATCGGCGGGATTCGTGGCGAGCCGGGCGGTGAAGTTCGCGGTCAGCATTGACACGACGAGGCGCATCTCCACCGCCGCCAGATGCCGCCCCGGACACACGCGCGGCCCTGCGCCGAATTGCAGATAGGCGCGCGGTTCATGCGCGCCGCGCTCTGATGCGCTTTCATGCCGATGGTCGTGCAGCCATCGGTCGGGGTCATACTGCCTGGGATCGGCGTAGTTGTTCGGATCCATCATCGCGGGACGGTTGAGCATGAACATCTTCGTGCCCGCGGGCAAGCGCACCCCTTGCAGCCGCACTTCCTCGAGCGGTTCGAACGACAGATACGGCGCGACCGGATGCAGACGGCTCGCTTCCGTGCACACCGCCTCGCACAGGTCGAGTTCGCGCATCGCGCCATAGCTCGGGCACACCGCCGAGTCGCCCAGCACGCCCCGCGCGGATGCGGCGACGCGCGCCTGCAACGCATCGTCGGAGCCGAGAAAGAGCAGCGCCCATGCGATCGACGTCGCCGTCGTCTCCTCGCCCGCGACGAGCATCGTCAGCACGTTGGCGGCGACTTCGTCGTCGGTGATGCCGGAGTCGGGCGCATCGCGCAGGGCGAGCATCGCTTCGAGCAGATTGCGCGGCGCGTGGGCCGTGTCGCCGAGCGGCGTCGCGCACGCTTCGGCCGCCGCTTCCTCGCGCATGCGGGCGCGTGCTCTCGCCATCAGTTCGCGGATGTGACGATGCACGTCGATCAGCGCTTCATCGAACTTGCGGTCGCGCGGGAACTTCACGTAGTGCCAGTAGGCGAAGGGCGCGTTCACGCGCGCCATCAGCATCGGCAGCAGCATCGCCAGTTGCTCCTGGATCAGCACGCGCTCGTTTTCCAGCGTGTTCGGATCTTCGCCGAATGCGAGCGCGCTCGTGACATCGACCGTGAAGCGCTTCAGATCGTCGGTCATGTCGACCACGCGCCCCTCGCGCGCCGCGGCTTCCCAGCGCCGCCGCAACCGCTCGGTGATCGCGGCGAGCGTGGGGTAAAACGCCTTGATGTGCGGAATCGACAGCGCCTGCATCACGAGACGGCGCTGCGGCTCCCAGGCCGCGCCCTCGATCGAGAAAAGCCCGTTGCAGCCGAATTCCTTCAGGATATTTTCGATGGGCGCATAGCGGCGGTAGCGATGCGGCCGCTCGCGCATCACGGCGTGGGACAGTTCGATGTCGTTCCAGACCGTGACGGGTGTCGTACCGAAGCGGAACACGTAAGGCGTGCCGAGTTCGGCAGCCCAGCGTTCGAGCGTCAGATGGTGCGTGGCGGGCGGCAACTGATGCAGGTTGCCCAGGAGCGGCAGGCCCCGCGGCGACGGCAGGTCATCGATTTCACGCAGGGACGTGGTGATGGGCGCCGCGTTCATGATCGGCCTCGTGTGGGCTTGATCTGTGGAGGATAGTGCAGGAGCGGGAAGTCAGCGCGATTCCTGATTTCGTTGCGTCGAAAATCATGGCGCAACGAAATCGAATCTCAGGGCGTTATCTCGGATAGTGCCGGCGCGCATGGACTACACCCATGACCTGAATCCACCCATCGACGATTTCATACACGACGATGTAGTTGGGATGGGCGACGATCTCCCGCGTTCCCGCGACGCGCCCCGGACGGAAGAGGTAAGGATGAGTTGAGGCGGGGATGACACAGTTTTGAATCAGCTCGAATATGTCGACGGCCGCCCATAGGCTGTCTTCTGCGATGTGTTCGGTCAGTTCTTCGAGGTTGTCGAGCGCTTTCGTGGTCCAACGAATAGGCAGCATTACTTTCGCCTATTCTCGTGCTCTCGGATCTTGGCCTGGAGCTTGTTGCGAATGCGCGCCATAGCCTCATCGTGGGGAATAAGCGGACCGGGGTTATCGCGTGCGGCCTGAATTTTCTCCCGAAACCACAGGTCATAAGCTTCCGCTTCCTCGACAGTGGCGAATTCGGAGACGATCGGATCGAGTGGAGTAGGCATTTCAAATTCTCGTTTCATAGTGAAAACGATGATAACGCAGGCGTTTCCCGCCCGTCACCTCGTCCATCTGGCCGATTGCGTGTGGCATCAAATCGTGTTCACGTTCTTCCTTTTCACCTTCCCCACCGCAACCGCTTCCTCCGTCTTCACCACCGGCCGCTTGAAATAAGGCGAACTCAACGTCGCCGCGCCCATGTCCGATGCCGCTTCCAGCAGCGCCGGCGCAAGCTCCTTCAACCGTGCGTCGAGCAAACGGCTCGTCGGCCCGGCGAGACTCACGACCCCGACGACCACACCGGTCACCGGATGATGAATCGGCGCGGCCATCGACGTCATGCCGGCTTCGTACGTCTCGCTCGCGATCCCATAGCCGCGCTCGCGGGCCGCCTGCAGGTCCGCGAGAAATTGCGCAATCGTCTTCGGCGCCTTCGGACCGCCCGCGCCCGGCTTGCCCAGGCCGCCCTGCTTCGACACGAGTTCGAGCGCTTCCTCGTCCGTGAGCGACGACAGCCACGCCTGGCCGCTCGCCGTGCAATGCAGCGGCGGCTGGCTGCCCATGTCGGGGTCGTAGCGCAGCCCGGACTTCGCGCCCTGCGCCTTGCCGACGAACGTGATGTGATCGCCCTCGACCACGCCGAGGCGCGCCAGTTCGCCCGACTGCGCCGCGAGCCGGTCGAGCACCGGCTGCGACACATCGAGCACGCCGCCGGTCGACAGATAGATGAGCGCGAGCGACACGAGCTTCAGCGCGAGCATGTACTCGCCGTGATCCTCGTCCTGCCGGACATAGCCTTCGTCGATCAGCATCGCGAGCAGGCGGTGCGTGCCGCTGCGCGGAATGTTGAGCGTATCGGCGATGGCGGCGAGCTGCATCCGCCCGCCGTTTTTCGCCAGCAACTCGATGATCGACAACGCCCGCTCAAGATTTCCTGCCATCTTTCAGTCTCTCGAAGTTCCGATGCGGCATGAGTAGAACACGATTCCACCTCGGAATTCAACCGGCACGCATCAATGTTCGGCGTAGGTCTCCTGAAGCACGGCGAGCGTCGCCTCACGCAGACGCTTCGCGCGAGTCAGCGCGTTCGCGGTCTTCGCCCATTCGTTCATCGGCACTTCGATGGAGAGCGGCAATCCATCCGGCAACGCGCGCAGGATGCCCGCGAGATCGATCCCGCCCTCGCCCGGAATCATGCGCTCGGCGCGCGCCTGATAAAGCAGCGTGTCGAGATCGGCCGGACGCTCGGCGGGCGCATCGCAGAACTGCACGTAGCCGAACCATTCGCGCGGCAATTCGCGCAGCGTTTTCGTCGACGATCCCGCGCGGTCGAAATGAATCGGATCGACGATCAAGCCCGTGTTCGCGCGCGCTGCCGCCCTCACGATCCGCGCGCCCTGCACGATGTCCTTCGCGTCGGTCCAGGGCATCGGTTCGAGCGATGGGGACAAGCCATACGGTTTCGCGAGATCGCAAAGCGCCGCGAGCCGGTCGGCGGTGCGCGCCTCATCGGGATCGTTGCCCGCGACGAGCACGTAGCGCGCCCCCAGCGCCGCGGCGGTTTCGAGCATCGGCTCGTAATCGGCGACGTTCGTATCGGGCTTGAGGCGCAGGATTTCGGCATCGAGCACGCCGATTCCCGTGTCTTTCAAAGCCGCGAGCGTTTCGCGCCGCAACGGCGTCGCGCCGACGATCTCATGGCGCACCTCGGTATCGGTCGCCGGCAAGAGCCGCAGGCCGACGAAATCGTAGCCCGCCTGCGCCGCGCACTCGACCATCTGCGGCGGCGTCAGTTCGAGGACCGTCAGCGCGGACAAAGACAGCTTGCGTCGTGACATCGATGTCTCCGGTTAGCGCAGCGGCGAGAACGGCGCGGGCATGTAGATGGTCGATTCCATCGTCGTCAGATGGGCCGGTCCGCCCTTCGGCGGCCAGATGCCGTCCTTCACGGCTTCCGCACGAATGCGCGAGCGCTCGTCGACACTCTTGTACGGCCAGATGTTGAGAAAGCGCGGCACGGTGCCATCCAGCGCGTACATCGCGCCGATGAGCGGCGAGCGCGTCGTGCGCTCCGGCACGGCGTTCTTCCATGCATCGATCGTATGTTGCAGGCTCGCGAGCTTCGTGCCGTAGACGCGCATCTCGTAGATGCCGCCGTGTACCGCGGGCTCGATCGGCGGCAGAAACGGAAAGAGCGCGTAGCTGCTCACTTCGACATCGGTGATGAATTCGCCGCAGCCGAACGGATTGCCTTCGAGCAGCAGGCGCTGGCGCTCCTTGATCAATGCGACCTCCGATTCGAAGCCGCGCAGCACCATGACCTTGCCGAGCGCGCCGATATCCGAATACCAGCAGCCGAGCAGCTTCGAGCCGGCTGCATCGCCGCTCGCCTTGATGTTCTCGAAGACTTGCGCGTTCGCGCCGGTCTTCACCGTCAACGTGACTGTGTCGTACAGAGTCATTGCAGAGTCCTTGCCTGTTTAAAGTTGGAGAGATTCGTGATGTCGACGCGGGCCGGTTCGGCGAGTTCGAGACCCGCGAGATAGCCGAACGTCATCGCGGGTCCGAGCGTGATGCCGCCCGCGGGATAGTGGCCGCCCATCATGCTCGCGGCGTCGTTGCCGATCGCGTAGAGGCCGCGAATCGGCGCCCGCGCTTCGTCGAGCACGCGCGAGCGCGCATCCGTCGAGAGTCCGGCAAAGGTGCCGAGGCTGCCCGGCACCAGCTTCACCGCGTGAAACGGACCGTCGGCGATCGGCGCGAGACACGGATTCGGCGTGTGCGATGCATCGCCCTGCACGCGGTTGTACGGCGTCGAACCCTTGTGGAATTGCGGATCGAAGCCGTCTTTCGCGTAGCCGTTGTACGTGGCGACGGTATCGGCGAGGCCGCGCGCATCGATGCCGCATTGCTGCGCCAGCGCTTCGAGCGTCGGCGCGGATTTCAGATAACCCGAGCGCTCATACGGGCCGAGGGGAAACGGAAACGGCTTCGCGAAACCGAGGCCATATCTGCGCTGAAACCGATGATCGCAGACGAGCCACGCGCATGCTTCCTCGCCCGGCGCCGTCGTGCCGATCAGCGCGGAGATGAAGTCGTAGTACGACGAGGCCTCGTTCGTGAAGCGCCTGCCCGCGCGCGTCACCGCGATCACGCCCGGCTTCGCGCGCTCGATCAGATGCGGAAACGCGGCGGCATCGCCCTTGCTTTTCGGCACGAGCGAAACCGGCGCCCACGCGGCGGGCGCTTCGAGCGACGCATCGAAATGCGCGCCGGCCGCTTCGCCGATACGAATGCCATCGCCGGTATTGCTCTTCGGCGCCGCCGACCAGTGCGGCGCATACGGAAACGTCTCGGCCTGACGCTTCGCGTCGTGCGGATAACCGCCGCACGCGAGCACGACGCCGCGCCGCGCGCGCACTTCATGCATCACGCCGTCGATCTCGACGCGCGCGCCCGTCACGCGGTTCTCCTCGCGCATGAGCGACACCGCGCGCGCGCCGGTGCGAAGATCGACACCGCGATCCGCCGCCGACTTCAACAGGCGCGCGACGAGCGCATTGCCGTTCACGAGATGCATCGAACGGCGATAGCGCAGCATGTGCCACGCGAACGCGGCGAAGCGCTTCGTCACATGCCACGCGGATTTCGCGCTGCGCGTCGCGTTCAGGAAATGCGCGAGGTCTTGCCCCGACGCGATCGCCATGCCCTTGATCGTCACTTCGGCCAGCGGCGGCCGAAGCTTGTCGATCAGCGGACCGAGCTCGCGCCCGTCGAACGGCATTGCGCAGACCGAGCGCCCGCCCGTGGCCGCGCCTTGCGTCGTGTGGAAATCGGGAATGCGATTGCCGTCGATGAAGCGCATCGACGTATTGCGCTCGAAGAATTCGATCATGCGCGGCCCGTGCTCGATGAGCGCGTCGGCCTTCGCGGCGTCGAACTGCGCGCCGAGCTCGTTCTTCAGATACGTGCGCGGCACGCTTTCATCTTCGACGATGCCCGCGCGCGTCGCGAGCGGATTGCGCGGAATCCACATCCAGCCGCCCGACCACGCGGTCGTGCCGCCGAACACGTCTTCCTTTTCGCAGACGAGCACGGAAAGGCCCTGCGTCGCCGCGGTGACGGCGGTCGACAAACCGCCCGCGCCGGAACCCAGCACGAGGACGTCGCATTCGAGAATCGGTTCGAGCTTCATTTGGCGTGTGCGGGCGATTGAAGTTCGACGGGCAACGTGAGGGCTTCATCGCGCGCGTCCGTCAACGCCGCGTGCGATGCCTTGCCGCGCGCCACCGCATGCCGCGCCGCCAGATAGCCGAACGCGAGACCCGGACCGAGCGTGATGCCGGGGCCGGGATAGACGCCGCCCATCACCGATTGCATGTCGTTGCCGCACGCGTAGAGGCCGCCGATCGGCCGATTGTCGCGATCGAGCACACGCGCGTGCGTGTCGGTGACGAGGCCGGTCGCCGCGCCGATATCGCCGGGATAGAGCCGCACCGCATAGAACGGCGCCTGGCCGATCGGACCGAGGCACTTGTTCGGGCCGTTCCAGTTGGCGTCGCCATTGGCGTTCTGATAATCCGTCGTGCCGCGCTGAAAATCCTCATCGATGCCGGTCTGCGCATAGCGATTCATGCGCGCGACGCTATCGGCGAGACCTGTCTTGTCGATGCCGAGCTTCGTCGCCAGTTCGTCGAGCGATTTGCCCTCGACCAAATAGCCATCGGCGAGAAACGGCGCGAGTCCTTTGCCGCCCGGGCGCACCATGCCGAGTCCGTACTTGCGCAATCCTTCGGAGTCCGTGACGAGATACGCGGGCACCGAAGGCGTCTTTTCGTTCGCTTTCTGCATCGCGATGCCGAACAGGTGATACGACGTGTTTTCGTTGAGGAAGCGCTTGCCGGTCTTGTCGACGGTGATCATGCCCGGCTTGCCGCGATCCATGATGAAGTGCGGGAACACGGCGGCCGTGCCGTCAGCGCGCTTGCGCACGGAAACCGGCGCCCAGAACGCGTTCGACAACGCGCTCTCGCCGAAGCGCGCGCCCACGGCCAGCGCGAGATCCTGCGCGCTGCCGGTGTGGCCGGGCGCGCCGGGGCACCACGACGGATCGGCGCCCGGCAACATCTCCCCGCGACGCGTCGGATGACGGTTGAAGCCGCCGCTCGCGAGAATCACGCCGCCCTTCACGTTCACGCGACGCCGCTCGTTGACATGACTCAGCGTCACGGCTTCGATACCGTTCGGGCCGCTCTCCAACGCATCGACCTTCGTGTTCGTCAGCACCGTGACGCCGCGCTGAAGCAACGAATGCAGCAATCTTCCGATCAACGCGTTGCCCATCACGAGCCGCGTGCCGCGCGGCGCGCTCATACGGTCGCGCGCGTGACGCGCGAGCAGCTTCGCCGCGTGTCCGAACGACGCGAACGACTTCGTCATGTTGAGCAGATGACCGACGTCGTCGCGATCGACCATCATGCCGCCGAGCACGGTGAATTCGGGAATCGGCGGACGGATCAGCGAAAACGCGCGGCCGAGCTTGCGGCCGTCGAAGGGCAGCGGCTCGAGCGCGCGTCCGCGCAGCGTCGAGCCTTCGATTTCGGACAAATAATCCGGATGAAACGGGCGCGCGCGATATTTCACGTCGGAGTTCGCTTCGATATGCGCGACGGCTTTCGGGCCGGCATCGAGAAACGCGCGGCGCATCGCGACGCTGCTGCGCTCGCCGACCGCGCGATTCAGAAAGCCTTCGGCGTTCGCGGATGTATCGTCGCGATTGACGCTCGCCGCGTGCATCGACGCGGGAATCCACGTCGTTCCTGCCGAGAAGGCCGTCGTGCCGCCCACGTATTCCGTGCTTTCGACGAGCAGCACACGCGCGCCGTCGATGGCCGCGACGAGCGCCGCCGACATGCCCGCGCCGCCAGCGCCGACCACGATTACATCGAACGTTTCGTTCGGTTCCAGATTGTTCAGTGTCTCCACCATTCGTCCGCTCCGTCGCGCTGCGAATCGTCGTTCCATCCGACGATCCGCAACACGTGTTTTCAGTAGAACTCGCTTTGATAATGGAATACTATTCCAGAAACGCGGATGAAGCCAAGTTCTTTTTTGAGACGAACGGAGGAACGATATGCGAGTGCTGGTGACAGGCGGGAGCGGTTTTCTGGCGGCGTGGGTAATGCGCCGGCTGCTCGCCCGCGACATGAACGTGCGTGCTTTCGACGTGCGCGAGGACGCGCGGCTCCTGCGCGCGCTCGCGCCCGAACGCGCCGATGACGTGCAATGGCAGATCGGCGATATCGGAGACGCGGGCGATGTCGCGGGAGCGCTGGAAGGCTGCGACGCCGTCATCCATCTCGCCGGCGTGCTCACGCCCGCTTGCGCCGCCGATCCGGTGCGCGGCGCGCGCATCAATCTGATCGGCACGCTCAACGTGTTCGACGCGGCCATCGCGTGCGGCTTGCGCTCGGTGCTGTATGCGAGCAGCGCGGGCGTTTTCGGCCCCGACGACGGCGCGACGCCGTTCCCCACGACGCATTACGGCGCGTTCAAGCTCGCGTGCGAAGGCTCGGCGCGCGCGTACTGGCACGATCACGGGATCGCGAGCATCGGATTCCGGCCGCTCGTCGTCTACGGCGCGGGGCGCGAGACGGGATCGAGCGCGGGTCCGAGCCTCGCCTGCCGTGCGGCCGCGCGCGGCGAGCCGTACACGATTCCCTTCACCGGCGCGACGGGCCTCGTCTACGCCGACGACGTCGCCGCCGCCTACGAACGCGCGCTCACCCACACGTTCGAGGGCGCGCACGCGTTCACGCTCGCGGGCGATATCACGCCGATGCAAAGCGTGATCGCGACCCTTACGCAGATCGCGCCAGACGCGCGCATCGACGCGGCGGGCGCGCCCTTGCCCATCGCGACATCCTTTCCCGACGATCCCGCGCTCGCGCGAATGCTCCCCGGCCTCTCGAAGACGCCGCTCATCGACGGATTGCGGCAAACCGTGGCGTTCTACCGGTAGAGAAAGCAGGCCTTGGCACCGCCAGTTCCTTGGGGCACGATTCGCTACTTCAGGATCACGGTGCCAGGCATGCAAGACACGACCCGAACGACCCCGGCAAGTACGAAGCTGCTCAAAGGCATCCTGCCGATCAACCGCGCCGCCGCATTACGCGACGCGCTCGCCGGCATTTCGCTCGCATCGATGGATATTCCGCAGGTGCTCGGCTATGCGCGCATCGCCGGCATGCCCGCGGTGACGGGCCTCTACACAGCGTTCCTGCCGCTCTTCGCGTTCGCGCTCTTCGGCGCATCGCGGCATCTCGTGGTGGCCGCCGACTCCGCGACGGCAACGATCTTCGCGAGCCGGCTCTCGTCGATGGCCGCCGCGGGCAGTCCGGAATACGTCGCGCTCGCGGGCATGGTCGCGCTGCAGACCGCCGCGCTCCTGCTGCTCGCGCGCCTCTTCAAGCTCGGCTTTCTCGCGGATTTTCTGTCGCGCACCGTGCTGACGGGCTTTCTCGCGGGCGTCGGCGTGCAGGTGTCGATCGCGATGCTCGGCGACCTCTTCGGCATGACCGTGCCGTATCCGTCCTCGCGCAGCCTCGCGCAACTCGTCTACGTGATCGGGCATGTCATGCACGCGCACGGGCCGACGCTCCTGCTCGCGCTCGTCGTGATCGTCGCCATCCTGGGCAGCAAGCGCTTCGCGCCTCGTCTGCCGATACCGCTCGTCGCGGTGATCGGCAGCATCGTCGCGAGCAAGTTCTTCGACTTCGCGGCGCGCGGCATTTCGGTGCTCGGTCCCATCGACGGCGGCTTGCCCCCGATCCGCTTTCCTCAGGTCACGTGGCAGCAATGTCTCGATATCGTGCCCGTCGCGGCGTCGTGCTTCGTGATGATCATCGCGCAGAGCGCAGCCGCCGCGCGCGTGTTCGCGCAGCAGTATCACGAGGATGTCGATACCAACAGCGACATTCTCGGCCTCGCCGCGGCGAACGCGGCGGCGTCGCTGAGCGGCACGTTCGTCGTCAACGGCAGCCCGACGCAGACCGCGATGGCCGAGCGCGCCGGCACGCGCAGCCAGTTCGGACAGCTCGTTTTCGCGGCGGTCGTCGCCGTCGTGCTGCTGTTTCTGAGCGGCTATCTGCGCTATCTGCCGCATTGCGTGCTGGCGGCCATCGTGTTCACGATCGCCATCGGCCTCGTCAACGTGCAGAGCCTGAAGGACATCCGCGCCGAAAGTCCGGGCGAATTCGCGCTCGCGCTCATCACGGCGGCCGCGGTGGTGCTGGCGGGCGTCGAGCACGGCATTCTGCTCGCGGTCGCGCTCTCGCTGATGCGGCATGTGCGCCACAGCTATCACCCGCACACGATGGTGCTCACGCCCGTCGCGCCCGGCAAACCCTGGCAGTTCATGCCGACGAAACCCGGCGCGATGACCACGCCGCAACTGATCGTCTACCGCTTCGGCGCGGATCTGTTCTACGCGAACGATCATTTTTTCGCGTCGGAAGTGACGAAGCTCGTCGATACGGCGTCCGACGGATTGCGTCATCTCGTCGTCGATGCCGGCGCGATCACCGACCTCGACTACTCGGCGGCCCGCACGATCGGCGAACTGATCGAAACGCTGAGGGCGCGCGGCGTCGCGGTGATCTTCGGCCGCGTGAACCGGTTTCTGCGCAACGACATGGATCGGCACGGGCTTACGCCGGTGCTCGGAGCGTCGAACGTGTTCGACACGCTGCACGAGGCGCTCGCAGCGGCCGGCGTGAATTCGGGCGCGCATGTGCCTGATGCGTTGTGAGGCGTGACGGGCTCGTTTTGGCGCGGATCGATGCAGGGCAGAAGCCGCAACGATTCGCGTTCGACCTCGCAGTGCTCGTCCAGTCTCATGGAGGTGTGAATGACTGACCGTTAGTTGCTTAAACTAGCAAACACGATTTTGTTGAATGCTATTCCATATTCAACTACTATTCACACAACGGGCAACCACAGATTTCGATCACGATTCAGGAGGCAGGCAAGGCATGGCGCAGGACACTTCCTTTTCCGCATCGCTCGATGCGGGCTTGAGCGGCGCGACGCGCGTCTATTTCATCGTCGGCGATCCGATCGCGCAGGTGCGCTCGCCGTCCGGCGTGACGGCGGCGCTGAGAGCGGCGGGCCGCGACGCGATCGTGATTCCGGCGCACGTCGCGCCCGGCGATCTCGACGCATTCTTCGCGGGCATCGCGCCCTTGCAGAACTGCGACGGCGTCATCATCACCGTCCCGCACAAGTTCAGCGCGACGGCGCATTGCAAGTCGCTGACGGACGAAGGCGCGTTTCTCGGCGCGGTCAACATGCTCAAGCGCAACGCCGACGGCACCTGGCACGGCGGCGCATCGGATGGCATCGGCATGGTCGCCGCGTTGCGGGACGCGGGCTGCGAGCCGAAGGCCAAACGCGCGCTGCTGATCGGCGCGGGCGGCGCGGGCTCGGCGATCGGCCACGCGCTCGTCGATGCGGGCGTTGCGTCGCTCGCGATCCGCGATTTCGACGCCGAGCGCACGAGCGCCCTCGCCTCGCGGCTCGCCGCGCTGGGCCGTGGCGCGGTGAGCGTCGCCGACGATGCGCCCGCCGAAAGCTACGACCTCATCGTGAACGCGTCGCCGGCGGGCATGCGTCCCGGCGATGCGCTGCCGATCGACGTCTCGCGCCTGCCGCCAACGACTTTCGTCGGCGACGTGGTGACGAAACCGCCGCACACGCCCTTCATCGAAGCTGCTCGCGCGCGCGGCTGCACGACCGTCACCGGCACGCAGATGTTCGGCCGCGTGTGCGATGCGATCGTCGCGTATCTGTTGAAAGACTGACGACGCACAACATTCGCCGCGCAAGGAATCAGAGCATTCTGGTTCAATCGCGGCGCGCATTCGTTCAACATTCCGGCCGCGCATCGCGTCCCTCGCGATGCGCACCGGCCTGCTGGTTTCGAAGCGAATCGCAGACAAGCGCCGCCCTCGCCGGGCGGCGTTTTTTTGCGCGACGTTCGGACACGCCGGCGCAAGCGCGCGTTTCCCATAAGACTCGCGCGCTCGCTTCGAGGGCCAATGAAACGCGTGCAGGCGCACGCAAGAGGCTGGAATGAAATTGAATCGAAAAGGAATTCGACGCGCGGCGCGTGCGTGCTTCGCGGCCGTCGCATTCGCCACGCTCGCCGCGTGCGCGACCGGGCCGGGGGCATCGGCGCCGCTGCCGGCGGACAGCAAGCTCGCGACCGGGCGCATCGTCGGCAAGCAATATCTGACGACCGTGTCGACGGGCGCGGCGCCGTCTTCGGGCCCATCGGTCGGCGTGGGTGCCGGTGGCATCGGCGGAAATGGCTGGAATGGCGTGGGCGGCGGGGCCGGACTGAGCTTCGATCTGACGAGCCTGTTCGAGAAGGCGCCGCAACAGACCGCGAAGGTGTACCGATATAGCGTGCAGATGAACGACGGCTCGAAGCGCGACGTCGACAGCACGCTCGAACTCAACGAAGGCGCGTGCGTGACGACGATCGATTCCAGCCAGCCCGGCTATCCGAGGTTGACGAGCGCGGATGCCTGCTGACAGCATCGCGAATCGCAACGATCCAATCGATTCCTTCGCATATCGAACGATCCGCGCGATCGATCCTGAAACGCAGTAATTCGCGGCCGCGATTGTGTTTCGTGCAGGGCTTTGCCATACTGGGTTGCCCCACCTCCTCATGCGTCCGCCCTCGGAATATCGAGCCCCCACACGGATGCACTCCCGCCGCCTCTCCAGGCGGCGTTTTTTTGCATGCGGCCTATTACCTTCGACGTAAAACGCGGATTTATAAGAAATCCTATGTGAATCATGGACTTGATGCTTTTAATAGGCCTGTGTCATAGGCCCATAAATGCACAATGACTCACATATAAAATCAACGGCTTACAATGGGGTTCTAGACGGCACCTTTGGAGATGCTGCGATGGCTCTCTTTCAGTCAGAACTCGGCGCGCACCACTGCCGCAAATGCGAGCATTGGGGCGGAGATATATCCGGCGGATTTCACGCGCTATGCGTGCGCGGCGGAGGACGTCAGGTGACGGCGATGCCGCAGAATGGATGTGCGTTCTGGACGCGTGCGATTGGCGCCGACGATGCGGAGCCGCAAGAGAAGAGGAAATGGCGATGACGGCGATGTGGTGCCCGCTTTGCGCGAGGCGGCTCGCGCACGACGAGTTTCAGCCGGCGGTCGGCGATGTGCAGAACAGATGGATGTGCGGCGACTGCCATTGCGTCGTCAACGAATACGACGACGAGTACGAGCCGCCGCAGGACTAGCGCAACTGGACGACGATCTGAAGTCGCCGCGTCTCTGTGCGCCCGGCCGACGTCGTGATCGTGCAGGCCACGACATATGCAGTGCCCGCGGTGCCGCCTGAGATCCACGCTGCGACCACCTTGCCGCTGATGCTCGACGAGTCGACCGTGATGCCTGCGGCAGGCGTCACAGTCTTGTCGACGATCGTTTCGCTTTGACCCAGCCAGGCTGACCAATCCCAGTTGAAGTCGAGAACAGCCTGCGGATCCTTAATAAATGAAGGAACGTAAGGGAACGCCATCAAATGCTCCAAAGATGTTATGCCGGCTGCTCGACTCGCACAGCGGTTCTGCGGCTTTCTGCCTCAATCGCGCTCGTCCGCCCTTCCGCCGCGATCCTGATAGACCGATGATCGGCGTCGAAAGCAGCGGCCCGCGTCTCGCGCGCGACCCTGACAATCCGCGACTCAGACGCAATCGAATGGCGAACCGGAATCGGAACGCCAACTATCCCTCCTTGCCCGACCGCGCTGCCAACACACGGCGCTTGGGTTGCCGCTGCGCTTCCAATAATTGCATCTAGGACGGCGCCTGCCGCTTCGGCGATACCAGTTGCCTGCGTGCTAGCCGCGCTGCCCGCCGATGTCACCGCCCCGCTCGCATCTGCACCTTGACGCAACTGCGCAGCCGCCGCGCTTCCGCCGACGCTCACGGCACCGCCCGCTGCGCCGAAGTTCGTCGCTTCCGTCGCGGCTGCCGCGCCGCTGATCGGCGGTGTGCCTATCTGCCCTGACGCCCCGCCGGTATTCGCTGTCTGCGTCGATGAAGCGCTGCCCGAGACGCTGATTGATCCTGTTGCGCTCGCCGTGCCCCGATTCGTCGATGCCGCCACGCCCGAGATGGGAGCCGCGCCGAGCTGCCCGCTCGCGACCGCGTTGTTCGGCTGCTGCGCGCCGGCAGCGGTGCCGCTCATCGATACCGTGCCGCTTGCAGCCGCGCTGCCCGAGTTAGTCGAAGCGGCCGCGCCCGACAGCGAGACGCCGCCCGATGACGCGCTCGCGCCTGGCGCTTGCGTGGCGCTCGCCGTGCCAGCGGTCGAGACGTTGCCGCCCGCCGAGCCCGCGCCCTTCGCCTGCGTCGCCGCCGCGGTGCCGCTCGTGCTGACGCTGCCCGATGCGATCGCGCCGCCTCCTGCCTGCGTCGCGGCCGCCGTGCCAGACGTGCTCACGCCGCCCGACGCCGATCCGCTCGATGTGTTCGTGCCCGCTGCGGTCCCAGTGATTGCGGCCGGTGCGCTGCCCAGATACTTGATAGCGTGCAGCATGACGTTGAACGACGAGCCGACATTCGTCGTGATCGTCGTTTTGATCGTCAGCGTCTGAGAGGCCGAGTTCGCCGCCCAAGTGATCGTCGTGGCGTAAAACTTCTGGTTGCCGCTGCCAGTCGTGCCAGGCGAGACAGTGTAGGCGGTCGCGCTGCCGTCCGAGAGCGTCGCGGTCAGCGTGCATGCACTCGAATATGCCGCCCAGTAGATCGTCAGTGTCCGCGACGTCGTGTCCGCGGGCAGAACGATCTGAATGCCCTGCCCGGTCGCGGTCGTGTTGTCGGCATAAATGCCGCCCGCGAGCGCGGTGGCAGACGCGGTCGGCGTACCGTCCGTCCACGTCATCTTCGGGCCGTCGGTATAGCCCGTGAACGTGACACCCGGGCCGATCGTGGTCGGCAAACCGATTGTCGAGCCGCCGCCCGACTTTCGATTGACGGACGTCGCGGACTGCGGAAACTGAATCCAGTCGGTCTGGGCCGGCGACGAGAGGTTGAATGTCTCGGTGCCTGCTAGAACCGTGTTCGAACCGGTGAGAGTGCCCATTGCGGCCGCCTGTGCGGCCGATTACTGGCCGTTCGTGTAGGTGCTCGACGAGACGCTGACGGTCTGGCCCTGCGCGATTGTCGTGCTCGTCAGATTCAGATCGCATCCGCTCGTGCCGACACTGCCGTCTACGACGGCGGTGCCGCCCGATGTGCGCAGGCGATACCACGACGCCGTTTTACCTGCGCCTGCCGCTGCGGTGCCGGTGCCATTGCTGATCGCGTTCGCGGTGAGCACGCCGCCTGATGCCGCCGCAGCGAAAGTCGCGCTGCAGTTGAGCGTCGCGAGCAGGTTCTGCGTCGTCACGGCCGTATCGGGGTTCGTCGGTTGCGAGCCGTCGTAAATGTCATACGCGCCGCTCGTGCCGACCTTCGCAGTGATTTGATCTTGCTGACCGTTCTTCAGCGAAGCTGAGTATTTAAGATTCGATGCCATGAGGTCAATCCTTTGCGGTAATCGTGAGATTGCAGGCGCCCGCGATCACTCCTTGTTGCTGGAGAATGCAGACGTAATGCTGGAGGTAGTCGGCTTTTGCGCGGGCGTCGCCGTCGGCGTCGTCGACGATGCCGAAAAGAGCTGATCCAAACGCAGGTGATAGCTCGGCTGTGCCACCGGCACCATCGCCCACGCTGCCGGCGCTTGCGCCTGAATCTGTGGCGTTGCCACCGCTTGCGGGGGTGAAGTTGGCGACTGCGACGCGCAGCCGGCGAGCGCCATCAGCGATAGCAGCGCGATTCTTCGCATTGTCGGCATCATGAGAGGCTTTCTCCTGGTTGAGCTTGTCGTCGAGCTGAGCGAGTTGCGCGGCTGCGTCGTTTTGCTTCGCGATCGACGCGCGCGCCGCGCTCGCGGCCGCATCGGAAACGGCCTGAAGCTTCTGCGCGTTGATCTCGTTGTCGCGTGCGTGAGCGGCCTGCTCGGTAGAGAGCTTCGTGGCGTCGACGGTATGGAGGGCGGCGCCGCCGATCGCGATGCCGAGTGCGCCCGCGATGATTCCTGTGATGAGGTATGGGCTCACGATTCCATCTCCGGAAGATCGACCGTCTGTCCAGCGAGTTCGTGCGTACTGTCGCCGCAGAACTGGATCTGGCCGTCAGTCACGAACGAATGGCAGACCTTATTCACCGGATTCGTGCGCGGATGCTCGGTCCAGTGCACCGCGATCGACGGCGAGAACGTCGGACGGTCGACGTCGCCGCTGAATGTCCAATGTGGCCTGCCGGGCGTCTTTAGATAGACGACGTGAAGCATGCCGCAGCCAGGACAATCGAAAAGCGCATCGCCGTTCTGGGTGATTTGGATTTTCGCCATATCATTTTCCTCGGCAGGCCTGCGCCTCGAGCTGGCGACGCGTCACGATTCCGCCGCAGCGGTTCGCAGCGATCGCGCAATCCTTGCCGGCGACGAAGCGCCACTTGATGAACTCGCTGCATGCGCCCGGAAAATCGCGCGCGATGTAGCGCTTGCGCAGCGTCGAGCCTTTGTAGTTCGGCACGCCGATGTTGTAGGCAAGATCCACGACGGCAATCTTCTGCCCGTCCGTCAGCGCATCGAAGCCCGGCGTGATGTCGCGCACGGCCGCCGCGTAGCCCGCAAGGCTGTCGCCGAGCATCGATTTGCACTCGGGCAACGTGTACGCGCGCATCTCGACGTTCGTCTCGCCGAAGCAGACGGTCTGGATGTTGTTCGCTAGACGATCGTTGTACGGCTTCAGCGAAACTCCCTCCTGCGATGCCGTCAGCGCGACGAGCGCGGCGGCCGCGGTGGCGCCGATCGTCGCGGCGAGCGTCTTCTTGCCGGGCCGCTTACTCGGCTGCTGCGCTTGCGTCGCCATCCGTCGCCTCGGTCGTGGTCGTTTTAGGAGCCGTCGTCGTGTAGCGCGCGGCGATGATTGCGAGGCAGCCGACCGTGATTGCAATCGCGAGCCGCCAGCTATCCGGCAGGAGCGACTTCACTTCATCGGGCATGCCCGTCCATGCCGCCTCGATGAAAGGCGAAGCGGCGGAAACAGCGCCGAGCGCTGCCGCGATGATCGTCGACGAGTACGTGTGCACCTTGGCCGCGTCATCGACCAGGCGAAGCTTGAGGTTCATAGGGCCTCTGAAAAGAAAAACCCGGCGCGCGGCCGGGTGTATCGGGTAACTGTTTCCGTTATCGATATATCGATAGCGATCGGATCATCGTCTGCTTCCGGCCCATGGCGTCGATGGCACGACCGCCGTCGGATGCGTTGCCGAGTCGAGCTTCTTCTCGGTCGCCTTCGCCGTGCTCGCCGCTTCAGCAGCGCTCGCGGTCGCGACGGATACCTTCTGCTCGACGACTTCGGTTTTCTTCGCGGCCGCGACAGCCGCGACGGCAGCTGCACGCGTCTGCTTGAGCATCGCCGCCTGCCGCGCATCGGTCAGCTTCGCGCGATCGCCGAGAAAGCGCAGCGTGTACGCCGCGAGCTCGTGCGTGTCGGCCATCTGCGCTTTCAGATCCGCAAGCGCCTGCTCGCTGCGCTCGTTGAGCTTCTGCAGCCCCTCGATGCGGCCAGCGAACTCGCGCGTGCAGGCTTCGCGCGTCTCTTCCCTCACTTTCGGGAATCGAGCGAGATAGGCAGAGCGCTCCGCCTGCCAGTTCGCTCGCTCGACCGACATTCCCCATTGACCGATAAAGAATCCGACCGCGGCGACACCGATCAAGCCCCCGATGAGACACGCGCCCACAACCCACCATCGCCAGTCACGAACGCGAGACATCTGACTCCCTCCGGTTTTCGATCGCACGTTCAAGACGTTCGATCCGAGTTTTCAGTTCGAGGACTTCGGCCTCCGCGCGCTGCGCGCGTCGGTCAGCCGCGTCGGCTCGTTGCTCTGCAGCGCGCATGAGTTCTTCGGCGCGGTCAGCACGCTGCACTGCGAGGAGCTCGCGGGCCTCGGCGCGTCCCGCGCGCTCTTCAGCCAACGTGGCGAGCCGTTCGAATCTCGCGATTGCCTCCACCTGAGCGGCGGAGTCCGCCTTGACGATGTTG
Source organism: Caballeronia sp. S22 (assembly GCF_964261745.1). NCBI lineage: Bacteria > Pseudomonadati > Pseudomonadota > Betaproteobacteria > Burkholderiales > Burkholderiaceae > Caballeronia > Caballeronia sp. S22. The sequence goes on from NZ_OZ180036.1 coordinate 846,533, forward strand.
GCGTCGCCCTCGCTCTCGGCCTGTCGCCTGCGATCGATCTGCCGCCACATGCGGCCGCCGACCCAAAAAGTGCCCACGCTCCCGAGAGCAGTCACGATCGACTTAACGCCCTCGTTCCAGAACTCCGACATCTGGCATTTCCTCTTGAGCCGCAAGGGCATAAAAAAGAGCCGCTGGAACGCGGCCTGAAGCAGGTTTAATTGAGCAAAGGGTAAAATATCGCCCCTGACCCGCTACAAATGACAAGGACCGCGTCGTGACCGACACAATGCTTCAGGGAATCAGCGATCCGCTGTACAGAACCAAATTTGGCAGCCTTCCAGACATCATTTCCGATTGGCTATCGGAGAGCGGAGGACTTTACAAAAAAGACGTTCTTGAATTCGGGTGCGGAGAGGGAACAGCGGCGCTCGGCATCGCAATTCGCAAAGAAGCTCAGCGCGTCATCGGCGTGGAAATCCTTGACGTGTTTGAGCAGTGTTTGCCGTTGGCGCAAGCGCAACTTGGCATCACGGAACTTCCGGCGAATCTTTATCTCCGCAAGATAGCTCCAGGTTCACCGCTGACCGTGTTCGGCACATTCGACGTTATCTACAGTTGGTCGGTTTTCGAGCATGTTTCGCAGGAACTGCTGCGCCCCGCGATGGCATCGATTTTTGAAGCACTCAACCCCGGCGGACACTTCTTTCTTCAGATCGACCCGCTTTACTATTCTCCGAACGGGTCGCACATGATGCCGTGGCTCCGGGAGCCTTGGGCGCATCTGACGATGCAAGCCAATGAATTTAGAACGAAGCTATTCGACGCCCCTAAAACCGAAGCAAAGGTAAGAAACGAATGGGCCGTCTACATCCCCCTGGAAGCAGACACCTCGGCCGAGCGCGCGGCACTTTGGGAAACATACGAAACGCTCAACCGAGTCACTGCGCCGTATCTTCGCCGCCTAGCTGAGTCGGCCGGCTTCGAAGTGGTCCGCGACTACCGGACCAAGACTGAGCACGAGATTCCCGGGGAATTACTTGACGCATACGACCGCGAAGCGCTAACAACCGAGCAGGTCGTTCTCCTCCTTCGAAAGCCGCGTTAGGCTCAAAAACACCCTCTTGCGCTTCAAGGCCATGGAAAAGCCGCCCGAAGGCGGCTTGCTGTGACTACAGACATCGAATCACCGGTTTTGCTCGACGTCTGACCTAACCAGTCCCCACGCCCGCTGCAGCGCGTCCGCATGACGAACGAATATCCCTTGCCCTGCAGTGCTTCCGCTAGCCGCTTCCCCCGAGGCCCAGCGTAAAAGTCGTCTGGGTGTCGTCGAATCAGTGATCGGGAATGCCTCCCGCACGTCCTGGCGCTCCAAATATAAAAGCCACAGATCATGCAGCGCCTCGCCGGTCGCAATGTCGCCGCTGGATAGCTGCTGAAAGAGCCCGGGAGGAGCAAGCAGTTGCGCTCCTGAATTCAGTTGCTTCTGACCCGAACAGAGATCGTCGCGGTGCCTCTCGACAACAGACGAATACAGTTTCCGCATATTGCCCAGTCCGCTAATTCTCGTCTTGAATTCGATGGTCGATCCCGAATCCGTGCACTCTGCCGCCGCAGCGAGAAGCGAATTCAATTTCATGAACCTGGAATAATCCAGTGCAAAGTGAATCCCCGTAAAAACAGGTGCTACGCATACAGCGGACAAGCACGCCGCGGCGACTCGCGGGCCGACGCCGGCTTCGTTCGTGATAGCGACGGCGTACATACCGATCCCTGCGTAGAAAGGAATCATCATTTGGGAGGCGTGGAATTCGCCAAACGCCCATTCAATCCCGAACGATGCGCGTCCTATGGCGAACGCCGCCATCCAAAGCAGACTTAGGCCCGTAGTTAGAAAGGCGACTCTGTAAATCGCGCTCGAAAAACGATGTCTGACGGCAAACGCTGTGCCGATTGCCCATGTTGCCATCGACAGCAGGCCAAAGACAAACGAGAACGATGGATTCTGTACGCCGGACCCGCCTCCAACAAGAGCTATTCCATAAACAATGCGATCAACGACGCTTACAGCGACGCGATGATCGGGGGAGCCGCCGTAATGCCCGTGCAGTAAAACCCACATCAGGGATAGAAAAGCAGCGACATGTGCAATTAATATGGCGCACCCTACTCGCCGCACCGTCAGACTGTCTCTTTTCGACGCGGTGTGGAAAACATGCAGCCCGCTGACTAGCCACAGGAAAGTCCCCTGCGCTTCGTTACCCGAAGCGAGCAGGCAGCAAAGAAAGACCACCGGATAGAGCTTCAGCCCACGTCGCTCAACTAAAAGGATGTTGAGTGCCAGAAGAAGCAGAGTGCAGTAAAACCAAAGCTGGAATTCCCACAGGAGAGAACCGGCTTGCGACCCAATCAAGATCGCGGCGCAGACAAGGACAGCCAGCATTACCCGCCGCGTCTGGTCGGTAATCGAGGATACGACAGCCGCGTACAAAATGATGGCCGATCCCCAGAGGAAGACGGCGTTAGCAACCATCAACGACCATACGCTGCCCGGGAACGCTTTCAGAAAAAGGGATGCGAGAGCTATCTGGAATGCAATCGGATGCTCATTGTCTTTCAGAGAAAGAAATTTCGCGACGCTGAGTTTGCCATCCACCAACGCATCGTATTTCTCGAAATAGAGAAATCCATCCCGAGAGGGCCAGTGGGGACCATATCGTTGCACCCACATAGCGAGCACAACCGAGGCAATCAGGAAAGGGATCCCCGGCGCCCAGCGACAAAAAAAGCGTTTCATCGTCCGTTCGAGTTTTCAGAAAGGCGCAATCATCGCATAAATGAAGAGCGCCTATTGATCGAGCGGGCGACATCGTCGGACGCTTAACCCGCCGGAACGCTCGGCCAGGAGATCGCAGCTTGTGTGAGATCAACTCGATTCACCGCAACTCGGTATTGCTTCCATTGCTTCAGAAACGCAACTTCCCCATCAGTTGCAATATCGAGATCGACCGCATCTTGCAGCGGGGCAATGGCGACTGCTGCAGCGGCCAGCAATGCGTCCCGCGTTGCGGTGTTGGCGTAAATGGATCCTTTCGTGGGGTCGTGGGCATCGTAGACCGCTTGGACTTGTGCAATCTGGTCTGCGGTCATCGATTCGGAATACGTGAAATCGCCATCTGACGTCCAGGAGAATGGCAAGCCCGATAAGCCGGCTGCCGCGAGTTCGTCTGCAAAGGACGGGCCGATACCTTTCTGAGTCATTGATTAACCCCAAGTTTGGCCGATCATCGAGCCGGTAACGGTGATGCTGCCGCCGCCAGTGTTGACGTTCACCGAGCCCGCGAGCGTGTGATAACCCGCCGAGAGATAGCCGCTGAACATCGACGGATTGTTATTGATCTGCGCGGCCGCAGCGCTAGTTGCCAGGCCCTGAGTGGAAGCGCCTGATGCCCCGTCAACCAAGATGCCCGACGCCCAGCTTCCTGCCGAGACAGACGAATAGCCGTTGACGAGGAACTGAACCGCCGTGGAATCAAGGCCGAACGAAATACAGGACACCGTTCCGGAGTTCACGGGAGTCAGCGTTGTGGAAGTCGTCGTTCCGCCTGCGCCGCCCAGGTTGAACGGGAGCGCGCGCCGATTGAAGAAACTGACGACGTTCTGATTCGTGCCGCTCGAAACGAATTGGCTGCTGGCATTCGTGTACACAGCGCCAACGAGCCGCGCAGACGCATTGCCGGTCATCGTATACCGGCCATCGCTCTGCCTCGTGAACCCGGTCGTCGATGCCTGAAGAGCGATCGCACCGGCGGACACAATCGCATAGACCCAATACAACGTCGATGCAGAAAGTCCGGAATTCGACAGCGTCACGCCTGCCGACGGAACCGTGTACTTTGAGCCGCCGATTCGGAGCGCATTCCCGTTTTCGGGAAGCAGCGTGACGACGGTCGCGCTGGTGTATGTCAGCCGGCACTGTCCGTCGCCGCCGAGCGTCTGAATGGCCGCCAGAAGTTGCGCGCGGTTCGACGCATCGAGCGTCAGACCCGCTCCTTCAACCACGTTCGCGATTTCTTCCTGAACGTGGTCGAACCAGACGTCCTCTAGATCCGTTGCGGCAATGCCGCCGACCGCGTTGCCGTTCGTGAAGCCATCTTTGCCCGCGCCGAACTTGTCGACGACGCGTGTTGCAGTGGAAATTCGGCGCATCAGGCCTCTCCGTATCCGATGTAAAGAACTGTGTGTGCGGGCGCGTACTTCGCGAGAATGCAGGCGAGCCCCGGATCGCCAAAACTCGTCAAAGGTTCATTCGCGCGACTGTTCGCTTTGAAGCGGACGGCCGTCGACGCGGACGGAACGCTGATCCGCCAGGCGTAACGCCATCCGCCCTGATTCAGGGGCGCGTTGCATTTGCTGTTTGCTTTAAACGGCTTGTATTCGGTAATAGTGGCGTCCGGATACCCGAGCGCCGCCACGAAGTCGATGAAGAACTGCTTCGACTGCCCGCCTTCGAATGCAATCTTCTGCAACAAGCGGCCGCGACGCTCCGCGATGGTCGCCGCCTCCGGATAGCACTCGTCGGGCAGACCGTAGTTGCGCTCCCAGTCAGCCAGCAGTTCGATCGCCGTGCGCGGATCTGCTTCTTCGATCAGCGCATCGATGCGCGCCTCAATCCGCGCAAACTCCTGCGCCCATGCGTCGAGCAGCCGAGTAACGAACGCATCGGGCTCGCGCGGCCACGCCGGGCCGTACGGCGTCAGGTTTTGGCAGAGTTCGAGATAGTCGGCAGCCGTCAGGCCCATGTGATGCTCCCAAAAACAGGCATCTGACCCGTCGTGTACACCTGATTGGTTGTCGGCGACACCAGCACGTTATCTGTCTCGCCAGCCGCCGTGCTGATCGCCTCGCGGATGTGGCTGATGAGCAGCGTGACGCCCGGCGCGGCCTCGCGCAGCAGCAGGTCGCGCAACTCGGCTTCCACAGCGGCTTTCACCGTCGCCGTTGCGGGCGTGAGTTGAATCGTGAAATTCAGCGGCACGGCGACCGGCGCGACGACGTACACGTCAGCAGTGACAGGCTTGCGGGTCGAATCGTCGATGTAATCCTGCACCGTCTGAACCTCTGCCGCGTCCGGAATGATGGACGCATCGTTGTCCCGTACGAATCGCACCGTCACCGTGCCCGCGCCCATTTCCTTCGGATAGACCCATGCCCGCGTGACGCCCGGCACTTCGAGTGCCCATCGTTCGTAATCCGCCTGCGCACCGCCCGCCGGGGGCTGCTGAATGCGAGCGAGGAACCGCGCGCGCAGGCTCGGAATCGTTTCGATGTCGGAGCCGTTCGTGATCCCTGCCGAGTCGACGGAACCGACGGACTGGACGCCACTGATCGGATTCAGCAGCGTAAGCGCAGTGCCGGCGACCGTGTTTCCAGCCGCGCCGGCATCCACAGCCTCCACTGGAACTGCGGTGTCTGTCGCGCCTAGCGTCGTGTCGGCGGTCACGGAGAATTCGACGCCATCTGCCCGCTTCAGCAGCGTGTCGGCGTCGATGACAATGCCTGCGGTGCCGGTCAGGAGTACGTTGCCGCTCGCCGCCGCGGCGGCTTTCCGCTGGACACCCCAGATCGAAGCCCAGCGGATCAGGACCTCATCGTCAGCGGTGTCGTAGATAACTTGCCGCGCGATCCAGTCGAGATAGCCGTGAATTTCGTGCGAAGCGCCGGCCAGCACGCGCGCGAGCACCTCGGCATCCGAGCGGCGCAGCAGTTCGTCCTGGCTCAAACGCGTGAGCAGGTCGCCGCGCGTGCGCGCGACAATATCGGTGAGCGCCGGGCGGTTAAACATTGTTGATCAGACTCCAGACGTTAGAGAACCGCAGCGTCGTCGCAGCGGCGTCCACTCGATAAACCGTGACGGTCAAACCCAGCCCGTCGTTGCTGATTCGCTCGGCGGCTACAGTGACGCGCGTCGCGACGCCGTCATCGATGAGGTGCGCAAGCGCTTCCTTCGAATACTGCTCTGCACGGTTCAGCGTGCTCTGCGTCAACTTCTCGCGCGCGAGTAGCCAGAGCCGCGATCCGATCTGATCGTTCTCGACGTCCGAGACGTTGTCGCCCCACCAGCCCCACTTCGTGTCGTCGATCGGGTCGTCCGGTTCCGCGCGGCGCCAAGTGAAGAGCGACATGATCACGGCGCGCACGAGCGGGTTCGTCTCGGCAAGCAGCGATGATTCGACGCCGTCGATAAAGAGCGGCACGTCCTGCGCGTAACTAGGCATGAGCGCCCCAAAAAAAAGCCGCCCGAAGGCGGCCGACTCTCAATCGTTGCGGCGGTCAATCCAACGAGTAACCGCCGTTCTTGTGTCCGAGGAACGACTTCCCGCCGATGATCGCGTCGCCGGTGATGTGCGCGTCGCCCGTAATCGTCACGCCGTCCCCACCGTTAATGCCCTCGGTCGCGTACAGCGTGCCGATCACCTTCACGTTGCCGGTGATGGTGATGCCATCAGCGCCCAGCACGATGGACTGTCCCTTGTCGTCGTGCAGCGCGACGTCGCCTTCTTCGAGGCCGGTCAATCTGTAGCGGCGGTCCGCGACCACGACCGTGATGCCGTGCGAACGATCGCCATCGAGGAACACGGCAACCGCCTCGGCACCCGCACGCGGCCGGCTCGTAAAGCCGTACGGCTCGAAATGCTCGACGTTGTCAGCCGTCTCATCCGCCAGCAAATTCAACTGCAGCGACTGCATCTTCGTCGACGCATTCGCGAGCGCGACAGTGCCGCGCGCGAGCATGTTCTGGATGCGCCGCGCGAACGGCGCAGTTAGCTTCGCAATGTCTCGTGCGTCCATTAGCGTTTCACGTCCTTCCAGCCGTCCTTCGACTTGACGACCGCGTTATTGACCTTCGGCGCCTTGCTGTCGGCGGGAACGACGTCCTTCCAATCGCCACCCTCGCCGCCCTTGCCCTTCTTCTTCCCGTCTTTCTTCGCCGGACTGTTGACGTAGCCGTCCTTCGGACCGACCTGCAGACGGCAGAGCATGCCCTGATCGCTCAGCGAATACGTCACCTCGGCGACGACGAACTCATCGTCGAAACCGATCACCGGATCTATCACGCGCACGAGTTGGTTGTGCAGCCACAGCGATCCGTCCGCCTGCCGCCAGCCTGCAACCGTGTACGTCGTTTCCAGCGCCTTCGCCTTGCGGTGCGCCTGCTCGTATCGAACGCGTTGCGCGGCCGTCCCGCCGTCGCACTGGCCGCTTGATTTCTTCACGAGCACGCGATGCCGCTTCAGAACGCTCGTGTCCGTCAGATCCGCGAACTCGCTCGCGACCGTCTCGCCGAAATCGTCATCCGTGCCGGAGCGCTGCCCCTTGCAGATGTATTCGGTGTAGACGTCCTTGTAGTCGAGCCCAGCTTCCGCCGACATGATGTTCTCGCCGAGCTTCAGCGCCGTCTTCGCCGTGCCCGCAGTGCCGACGTCGATGAAGACGAGCTGCCCGAGCGCGTCGTCCGTCGCGAGCAACTGCCGCAGCTTCAGCATCCGGTCGATCGACTCGAAAACCGATTCGCCCTGGTCGATCGCGTGTGCGAGCGCGGCGCCGGTGTCCATCTGCGTGACGACCTTGATGCCGTACACGCCTGCGAGATCCGCCGCGATGCGCTCGACCTTCGCGCCCGCCCAGCTTCCCGGCTTATTCACCGCCGAGCAATCGACGAGATCGGCCGTCTTGCTGCGCCCCTTCACGCCGACCGTGAGGCTCTGCCCGTCGTATCGGATCGGCGTCGCGTCGACGTAACCCGTCAGCACGCGATCCTTGCCGATGAAGACCTCGCACCCATCACCCGGACGGATGCGCCGCGGGATGTCCGTCTGCCCGGGCCAGCGGTCAGTGACGCTCAGCTCGAACTCGCGCACCTGACGCTCGATGCCTGCCGTGATTTCGACCGACTTCCAGCCGCCGTACTCATTGCCGTTCACCAGCAAGCGCACGGCGTTCTTGTCATCGGTCATACCGAAAGCACCTTGATCGGCTCAACCGGCACGAAGCCAGGCCGACGAATCTTGTTGAGGTCGACGATCTCACCCTCGCGCGCGACGTCCTCGAACTGGTCGTAGGCCGTCACGAGCGCCGGCATGATCGCGCGCGGCGTAATGGTCTTCAGTCGTGCGCTTTGCGAGAGCCGCCCCGTCACATCGGCATGCACCGCCGCGCGCGTGTCCTGCAGCACCACGTACACGGGGTCCGAGACGCTCAAGCTCTCGTTATCGAGCGCGGCCGTCACGTCGTTGCGAATCTTCACCGCGTCGTCGTAGATCGGCATATCCATCGTCGTAGTCATGCCGACGGCCTGCACGAGCATCGACTGGCTAAACAGATGATTCAGTGCCACCGCGTTCGTTGCGGCTTGCACGCGGCTCGGACTGACCGTCGTCGTCTCCGCGCTCTTCACCACGGCATCGGCGGTCGCGGCGCGATCGCTGAATGTGCGGCTTAGGCTTGTCAGCGCAGACACCACGTCTCCGTTTCGCGCGCTCGCACCGCCGCCGCCAAACATCGAAGTGACAGTGTCGACGACGGACTCACCGCGCTTGAAAAGGTTGAAAACCGTGTCCGCCATCGTCAGCGCATCGGGGATGAGCGTGCGCGCGTTGTCTTTCAAGAACTGCATCGGATGATCGAGGATCGACTTGATATTCGACGTCGCGTTGTCGATCAGATCCAGCCCATCATTGAACGTCTTCACCGCGTCGTCGAAGACAGCAGACGGCTTGCCGTTCACGTCGAATTTCTCGACGTAGTCGAACGAGCCGGCGTCTTGCAGCCTGTCGGCCGCTTCGAGCGACTTCGCGCCCAGCGAGTTGCCCGCGCTCGGGAAAGCGAGCTCGCCAGCTTCGACGAACGAAAGCTGCACCGTGCACATGCCGCCGTTCGCGATGCTGTGCGACATGCGCGCCGGATCTTTCAGCGATACCTTGAGCTCGCCATACCACGGATGCACGAGCGTGCCCGGGCCTGCCGTCTCCAGCGCCTCGAGCAGCTTGTCGCGCGCATCGAGGTAGTCTGCGCCGATCAGGAACGCCGTGACGTTGATCTCGCGCGTGGCGCGACCGAGATCCTCAGCGTACGGCTTGTCCCGCTGGGGATACTCGTGCACCTGCGTGCGCCGTCCGAAGCTGCCGTCGTCGGATTCCACCTCGAACGGCACGCCCCGGAACGTCGCCGGCTGAAGTTTGTCTTTCCAGGCCATTTATCAGAACGCCAGTTGACTGCGGTATCCAACGTCAGGGTTGATCGACAAACCCGGCTGATTGCTCGTGCCCGGATCGACGCGTGTGCCCGGCGGGGCATCCTGAAATCGCACGACGAGTTCGCCGTTCAGCTTCGTCTGTCCCGGCTGCCCTGTCAGCACGTTCGCGAGCGGCCCGCGCGTCTGCGGCGTGACAAGCCGCTGCGGCGGCACGCCTGAAGCGGCCGGCACCTGCGATGCAGCCGGCGGCGCCGTCTGCTGAAGCACATTCGCGCCGGCTCGCGCCGGAGACGGTTCCGGGCCAGAGAAAAATCCACCGATAGCGCCGAGCACGGTCCGACCGGCATTGAGGATTGGATCGATGAAACCCTTCACGCGGCCCCAGAGGCCGGAGAAGTAGGTGACGATCGGCTCCCAGTTCTTCACGATCAAACCGAGCGGCGTGAAGTTGAGAAGCACCGCCTTGATGACGTCGAACGCGAATACGACAGCCGTCTTCACCCCTTCCCAGAGCTTTGCCATCCAAGGGCCAATGGTCCCCCAGTTGTCATAGATCAGGTATGCCACTTCGGCAATTGCTGCAACTGCCGCAACAATCGGGTTCACGAGGAATGCACGGTTCAGCACAAACAATGCGCGTCCCACCATCAGCAGCGCGGTGCCGAGGAACGGCAGCACATATGTCCCGATGCGCAGGAACACCGCTGCCAACTGCACGCCCGACGACACCGGGCCGATGAGCATGATCGCGCCGATACCCATCAGCACATTTCGCAGGCCGCCGACCGACGTGATGAAGTGGTCAATGCCATCGACCACCTTGACGATCGCCGATCCCAATTTCTCGAACCCGCCCGACTCGACCCAGCCCTGAAAGGCCTTCGCGATCCGCTCGATGTATCCGCCGATCTTCTGCTGCAGCAGTTCCTTGTTGGCACCGATCCATTCTGAAACCGCCTTTACGGCAGCCATCACCGAAGGCGCTGCGACGGCGAACGCGGCGGCCAGTTGCACCTTGATCTGCCGAGAGATCAGGCCGAAGCTGTCGCCGAGGTCGTCAAGCTTGCCCGTCGCCTCGTCCGACAGCACAGCACCGAGACGTTTTGCGTCCTCTTGTGCGTCGATCAGCGCCTTGCCGCCGTTTTTCAGCGTGGCGATCATCTTCGCGCCGGCCTTGCCGAACAGTTCCATCGCAATGCGCGTGCGCACCGCCGGATTCTCGTTCTTCGCGAGCGCGTCAGCCAACTGCGGCAGCACCGATTCGACGCTGCGGATCTGCCCTTTCGCGTCGCGCAGGGGAATGCGCAGCTTCGTGAGCAGGCCGAGAAGACTCGCGTCTTTTCCCGCACCGGCTTCCGCAAGCCCCTTGTTCAGCTTCGTGACGGACTCGATGAAGTCCTCACTCGACACGCCGCTCGCTTCGAATACCGTCTGCAGCGACTGCAGCGGTCCGATTGCGACGCCTGTCTTGTCTGATGCGTCTTGCAGCGCGCCGGCGTATTCGAGCGCACCCTGCGCAGCATGCAGCGCGGCGAAGCCTATCGCGCCGAAGCTGATCGCGGCAGGCAATCCGATGCTGCCGAGCAGCCCGCGGCTTGCTCCGCCGAGATCTCGAAACGTCTTGTGCGTGGCATTGATGCCCGTGCGCACTTTCTGAAGCGTCGGCGAGATCTTGTCGACGGCGCTCAGAATCGCTTTCAGTTGGAAGGAATCAGCCATCGTCCGGTGTCTGTTGTTCAGCGATGCGCAGCGCGTTTCGCTCGTATCGATTGAAGTCGGTGAGCGAGAGCGCCATCACCTCAGCGGGGCTGATCTTCCAGAAATACGCCAGGTCGAAGACGCGCTGCTCGAACGCCTCGGTCTGGCGCGCAGCCAGTGCCTCGGCAGCCAGTTCGTCTTCTTCCACGGCCCCTCGCTTACGCGCCGACGGCGGCCGCGTCCTGACCGAAGAAGCCCATCACGTGAGCTTGCAGCGCCGAGAGATCCGCGATCGCCAGTTGCTCGACCGACGACATCGGGATTTTCGCGAGGCGCACGACGTAGCGCGCGACGACCTTCGGACGGAGCTCGACACCCTGCCCGTCGTCGCTCTGCACGACGAGGTAGGGATAGCCGAGTTCCATCACGTCTTTCGCGGTCGGGTCGCGCAGGTCAAGTTCCTGCGTTTCCTCGCCGTGCGCCGAGATCGGCTTGCTGAGTGTGACAATCATTGCCAGATTCCCTTCGTTCCTTCGAATTCGAGGTCGACTTCACCGTCCTCACCCTTTGCCGTCGGCTCACCGACCAGGTACGCGCCCGAGAGCGTGTGCACCTTGCCATTGGCGAACTCCGACGTGATCGTCATGTCGGTGCCGTTGATCAGCGTGTCGATCGGGAAATCAGGCATGAAGATCGCCGTTACCTTCACGGACGGAACGCGGTTCGTCTCCTTGAAGCCGACCGCGCCCTTCGTGCTCGACACCGTCTCGCGCACGACTTCGCCGATGGTCGCTTCGAGGCTGCCCTTCACTTCGAGCTGCTCACCGTCGACCTTCACGAAGCACATCCCTGCTACGCGCTTACCCATGTGCTACTCCTTAATACTGAAGGCGGAACTGCGCCAGGACGGCGAAGACGCGCAACTGGTTGACGAGATCCGGCGGGAACAGAACGTCGAGCCGGTTCGGGTCGTCGGCATTGCGCTCAACGATCAGGTTTTCGGCGAATGCCTTGGCGTTTTCGACCAGACCTTCGTCTTCCATCTGCGCATACACCGATGCGAGCTCGCCGCGGATCACGCTCGGCGTCACGATGGCGGCACCGGCGCCGAAGCGCGTGCCGTCATCGGCCAGCTTGTGACGCGGGTACTTCGTCGTGATCACGCTGCGCAGGCGGCGGATGATCGCCGCAAGCTGGTGCATCGTCTCGCTGTCGAGATACGACGGGTCAGTCTGCCCCCAGAGGTTCTTCTGGTAAGTCGTGATCGCACGCTCGATACGCACGACGCCGCCCGACACGTAGCTCGTCGCGATGCCCGAATTAAGCAGCGTCTGACGCTCGGTCTGTATGAAGCGGTTGCTCGCCGGTGCCGCCGTGATGCCGGTCAGTTCGCCGGTCTGCGTCGGCCGCGCCGGGTCCGCTGCGATGAACACCGCATTGCGCGCGCCGAACGCGGCCGCGTATTCCCAGACGGGATTCGGCAGCAGCGTCGACATGTCAGCGACCGTCATGTGCTGGTCATTGCGCGCGACGCCGGCCGCCTGAAGCGCCGAGAACGTGCCCCGAAGCGCGCTGTACACGTGGCCGTAGATCTGCCGGTTCCACGCCCACCGGCCGGTCGTGTCGTTCATCGCCGTGCGGAACAGGTCGAGCGTCGTCGTGTCCGCGTACGGCTGGATGATGAAGTCGTATTCGTCGTCGCCCATCGCCGCGATCGCGGACGTCAGCGACGGCGTCGCGGTGCCGCCGTTCATCGCCGTGACGGAGACAGACAGGCCCGCCGGCGTCGATTCGTTGCCGGCGGCGCCCTGCATGTTCATCTGCAGCAGCAGGTCGTTGCCAAGCGCGCCCTTGTGCCGCGCGGTCAACGCCACCGTGCCAGTCGATGCGGCCGCCGTCACGGGCAGGTCGGTATTCGCATTGATCGCCGCCGCAAGCGCGGTCGCGAGCGTCGCCGCAGTGTCGGCCGCAGCAACAGCGACCTGCACGCGTTCCGCGCCGATATATGCGCTCAGCGTGCCCGCCGCAGTCGCAGTGCCGGTGATGGCGAACGAGCCCGTCGCGGCAACGCCTGCGCCCGGATCATCTAGCGCGATACACCATACTTCGCCGGACGTGTCGCCCTCGCGATACTTCGCGTGCATGCGCGCGAGCATCGAGCCAACGCCGAACAGCGTCTTGGCTTGATCGGTTCGCGACACGAGCTGCGGAACGTTCGCGACGCCGGTGCCGGCGGCCAACTTCTGGCCGATCAGCAGCGTGCGAAGCGACTGCGAGAAATAGCCAGCCTGGCTGTTGTCGAACTCCGCATAGAAGAACGGGACTCGATTGTTGGCCGGAACGCTTTGGAATGGCACGCTCATTGTTTGGTCCCTTTCTTCACGGGTTGCGGTTCGCCGTCATCGGCGGTCACTTCGGTCACGTCGCCGTCTTCGATGCGGCGCAGCCAGTAGACATTCGGCTCGACCTCTCGGCCTTCTTCGGGCAAATAGCCCCCCTTCTCCGGGTCGGGCACTTGCCGACCGGATACCGGTTTGATACGCATGGGTTGCTCCTATGTTTGCGGGAGGTCGATGTTTGCGCCTGTTTCGGCGCGGCCGTCCGGCCCGGGAGAACCGCCTTCGTAGGCGTTCGGGTCGTCTGGAAAATCTTCTTGCGGATGGTTCGGGTCTGCGGGATCGATCGCGTCGACTTTCACGTTCAGGCCGTTGAGCGTCGGCAGTTCGTTGTCACGCACCCACTTCCACGTGTCCTCGTACGCGATGTCGTAGAGAGCCTTGAATTCGAATTGGTAATAGAGCCGCGCGCGATCCATCTGCAGCAACGACCCGCCGTCATATTCGATCTGGTCGTAATCCTCGCCCGGCTCCCAGCCGACCAACGTCTGAAAGAGAATCTTTCGGATGTCGTGAACGCTCGTGATCGCGCCTTGCCCGCGCTCGTCCGCGACGTTGCTCAGCACGACGACCACGGCGAACGAATCCTCGACCGTCTGCCGATAGCTGTTGCTGCTCTGCTGCTGGTCCGGATTCTCGTCGAGCGGCACGACGTACGCGGCCGGCACCGGGAGGTTTGCGGCCTCCGGAAGAATCTTGAACTGCGCCGCGCCCGCGACGCGCTGCGCGAAGATCGGCGCGCGCGCACGGAGATGTTCGATAACTGCTTCGAGATTCATCGCGGGATCAGCGCGTCTTTCAGCGCAGCCTTGATTGCGTTTTCCGAAACCTCGCGCCGCTTGTCGAGCGCCTCGGTCATATAGTTCTTGCGCGGTTCAATGCGCCACCCACTCCCCTCTTCGCCCGCCGTGCGACGCACGCCATACCAGAGGAACGCGGGGTAAAAATCCTTGCCCATCTCAGGCGTCTTCTGCGGCGCGATCCGTACGAGGAAGCCCGACCGGCTCACCTTCGATTTGATGCTGCGCCACAAGGTGCCGCTGTCACGGCCCGGATATTCGCCAGGCTCGGACACCGCACGCCGCGCGACGAGTCGCCGCGCCTCCTTCTGGATGTCGCGCCCGCGCGCGCGCATCACCTTGCGGATCTTCTTCTTGTCGAAGTCGATCCTGGAATGCCCTGTCCACCCGACGTGGACTTCGACGCCGTCGCTCATATCGCACCCAGCAATTCCGCATCGATTGCAACGCGATCACGTCGACCTTCAAGCGCGATCGTGCGCTTCACGCGATAGCGCTCGCCGCGGTATTCGACGACGTGCTCCGCAGTGACAGACGACTCTGTGACTTGGCTCGACCGTCGCACCGTGAATCGATGCGTCACGGACTGCTCAAGCTGCTTCGAGCCGAAGAAGATTCCGCTCGAGACGGGCTCGACCTTCGCCCAGATGCGCATGCCGTCGTCGAACGTCTGCTCGATCCCGAATCCGGAATCGGGTACGTCCAGCCAGCGCCGCACCGTGACGCGCTTGTCGAACTCGTTGATGTCGGTCGCCATCACAACTCCGGCGATGCGTATCGCTCGATCAGCCCTTCGATGAAGCGGCCCGGCGCTTGAAAGCGCTGGTTTGTCGTCGAGGCCTCGCGATTCTCATAGAGTCCGCCGATCTGAATCTTCATCCACGCGACGATGGACTTCGGCATGTTGCTCACATCGAACGCGCCGCACTTGAACGTCACAACGACGTCCGTGCCGCGCGGCCACGTGCTCACCGGCATCAGGAATGCGCCGGACATGAGCCGGTACTGATCCGCCGCCAGTGTCGCTAGCGCTCCGGTGTCGTCCTTATAGGCGACGCTCGTCACCTCGGTGACGTCCTTCCAGAGGCGCAGCTTCCCGCACGGGAAGGCATCGCCGCGCGATTCGCAGGTTTGCAGCAACAGTGGGCGCTGGAGTTCCTTCTCTGCAGTCTCGCGCGCCGCGACGATGAAGCCGGAGATCTCGTCGTCATCGTCGGCGCCGTCGACGCGCAGATGCAGCTTCGCCTCTTCGAGACTGATTGCCTCGGTGGACGGCGGAACGGTGACGAACAGTTGCACAGCGGCTCCTTATTTGAGCGATTCGGCGTACTTCACTGCGGCGGCTTCGTCGTCGATGACGCCCGCGGCCTTCGCTGCCTTCAGCGTGTCGGCGTCGAGCGCAACAACGTCGTTCGGCTCGCCGTGCTCGCACGCGACCAGCACGCGAACCTTCGTGGTTTTGGCTTCTGCCATGATGCGATCCTCAGTTCATTGGAAAGAGAGCGGCCCACGCGGGCCGCTCTGCGCGATCAACCTGGCTTAGGTCGCCGAGTTCTGATACAGCTTGACCGCGCCGCCTACGTCGATCAGGTTGCCGCCTTGGCGGTTGAACGCCACGAAGCCCACCTGGCCGTTCAGCGTGAACGCCGAGTCGGTCATACGGAACATCGTGAGATCCATCACCTCGCGCACGATGTACTTGCTGAAGTCGCCGAATGCGATCGACTTCGCGTTCGCGGCCATCGCGGGCATTTCCTGCGCGATCGTGATCGGACGACCGAGCAGACGATCCGGCGCGCCGCCGGGATTGCCTTGCTCGTAGCCCGGCACGAAGATCGGACGGCCTTGCGTGTCCTTGATCTTGCGCAGCACCTTGAGCGACGAGTCCGCCATCAGGTATCCCGCGTTCGCGCGATAGATCGGATCGACGCTGTGTTCGAGGTCGATCAGGTCGTCATAGATGATGGTGGTCGTCTGGCCCGTCGTGCCCGTCTTGCCAACCGTCGCGGCCGTGACCAGACCCGTCGGCTGACCCGAGCCCGTGCCGGTCGTGAAGTGGGCAGCGGTGATGCGACCGATACGCAGCGCGAGCAGCGCCTGAATGTAGCCTTCCAGGTCGAACATGCTGTCCTGAATCAGCTCGAACGGCAGCGCGATCTTCTTCGACGAATATTTGTACACGTCGAGCGTCTTGTTGCCGAACGTCGTGTCGAGCGCGGTCACGGCTGCATTCTGGCCGACGATTTCGCCCTGCTCTGCCGTGGCATCCGCCGTCGGGAAGTTCATCTGCGCACCGGTGCCGGTCTGCAGCGTGGTCGCCACCGAGCGAATGCCGCCAAATGCCTTCATCGCCTGCGTGAGCTGGCGGAAGTACTCGGTCGCCACCGTGTAGCCGCCTTCGCCCGGCGTCGTCGTGGACATCGCGTTCCGGATGTCGCCGACCGCTTGACGAGCCTGCAGGCGTGCGAGGTCTTCCTGCGCCAGCGCGTTCATGCCGCCGCTCAGGTATGCGCGCAGCGCGCGCGACTCGTCGCCGTGGGCGCCCGGCGTGCGGGTGAACTGATTCACCAGCCCTTCCGTGTTGCCGTTGAGCGCGTTCGCGGCGATCTTCTGCAGGTAGTCTTCGTTCCGCTTGATCTCGGCGTTGACGCGGTCGAGTTCGGCCATGCCATCGGCATAGGCCTTGTCCTGATCCGCGCCCCACTTATCGCCTTGATGGTTTTCCATCAGGTTGGCGATGTTCTTCGCGAGTGCGTCACGGCGCTCCCGCAGTTGCTGGATGCTCATATCCTCTCCTGTTGAGAATGAAAAAAGCCGCCTCACGGGCGGCTTGTATCGAACGCGGGAGCGCGTCAGATTCGTTGCTGAAGGTCCAATCGACGTTTCATAGCCGCAAAATCGGGCGCGACGCGCGGAGGTTCGAGCGGCGTTTCGGGCTCGTTCACGACCGGCGGCGTTGCAGGCGGCTCGACGTTCGCGCGCGGCGCACCGGGTGCCGGCGGGTTCGCATAGGCGCCGAGGTTCCACGCCGACGCTTGCGCCTTTTCTGCCGGTTGCGCGACGCGATCGGCGAAGCCATTCGAGAGCGCCTCTTCCGAGTTGAACCACGTCTCGGCGGCCATCCACCCAGCGATTTCCTCGGCATCCTTGCCGGTGCGCTTCGCGTACGTGTTCACCAACGACGAGTCGATCTTGTCGAGCAGATCCGCCTGGCCGCGCATGTCGTCGGCATTCCCGACGCCGATCGTCCACGCCTTGTGGATCATGAAGAACCCACCTTCCGCGATCTCGATCTCGTCGGCCGCCATCGCGAGGAAGCTCGCCGCGCTCGCCGCGAGCCCGTCGATGTGCGCAACCACGCGCGCCGAGTGACCGCGAATCGCGGCCTCCATCGCACGCGCGCCGAAGACGTCGCCGCCCGGCGAGTTGATGCGCAGATGGATTGTCCCCGCGGTGATGCCGGCCAGTTCCTTCACGAAGGAAGTCGCTGAGACGCCGCCCCAGTAATCGTCGGAGACGATCACGTCATACAGATACAGCGTGACTTCGTCGCCCTCGGTGCTGGCCTCGATGCCGAAGCGCCGCGGCGCCTGTCGGTTCTCATTCAGCAGCTGGAGGATTCGGTTCTGGCGCATTCGTTGCCCCGGTGTTTAGCGTGTCGCCGCCATCTACAGGCGGCAGGTTTTCCATGCGGCGAACCTCATTGACCGTCAGCCAGCCCGGCTCACCGGCGCGACCGAGACCAACTCGATAGCCATCGTTGCGCGTCTTGAAGTCGCCGCGCTCGAGCGTCGCCGCGTTGAACTCGACGAAGTTTCTGGCCGTCTTGAATAGCTTCCGATTGAATTCCTGCTCAATCTTGACCAGATGGCGCTGCAACGTGTACTTCACGAAGCCGATACCCATCTGCTCGACACCGCTGCCCCAGCTCGTCGTCTTGTCGGTCTGCCCGATCATGAACGGCGGAACGCCGAAGATCCGCGCGACGTCCTCGATGCTGAACTTCCGGTTGTCCAGAAGCTGCGCATCCTGCGGCGAGATGCTGATCTCCTTCACGTCCATGCCGTTTGGCAGGACAACCGGAGCCGTCGTGTTCTTCGCGCCGGAGTAGCGCTCAGCCCACTGGCCGCGCAGCTTATCGATCTGCTCGCCGTTCAGCTTGTCGCCGGACTTGAGCACGAGATCGGGACGCAAGCCCTGATCGATCATCGTCTCTGCCTGCTCGCCGCCGGCCAGCGCGATCGATGCCGGCTGCCGCAGCACGTGACGGATCTGCGAGAGGCCGCGTAGACCGTTGAAGCCCGGTCCCGGAACGTGAATCACGTCGTCCTGGTCGAGCGCGATCACGCCTTCAGGCGTCGAGAACAGGTACGCGCGACGCTCAGGAGACGCGCGAATCACGTCCACGCACAGCGGATGCATCGGCTCCAGCCACTTCACGTCCGGCGAATAAGGCGACACGCGGTGGATGCGCATGAACAGATCGCCTTCGAGCAGCAGAGACTGCGCGCCGAACTCCCAGCCGACGGGCGCCGACCACGCCGGATGCATCTGCTCATTGAGCAACCACCAGAGCGGCGGACGATATTTCTTCCGGCTGTCGCCGTCCGTCTGATACGTTTCCAGCGTCAGGCTTGCCAGCGCGCCGCCGATGAGCGACACGCACGCGTAGACGGCGGACACGCTCATTGCGCTGCGCTCGCTGATCGCGCGGCCTGCGCCGACGCGTCCTGTCAGCCATGCATAGGCTTCGGTGCCCGGCGTGATGCCGGAAACGGGCACCGAGTTCGCCGGCCCCTGAGCGCGAGCGGCTTCCCGCTCCGCACGCCACGACGTCAGGATCACCGATCCCGGCGTGCGCACGCGCTGCTCGTTGTACCAGGGCTGAGTCATAGGGCGATGATTTCCGGGTCCGCTTCAGGTTGTTTGTTCAATACGCGGCCGATCGCCATGATCAGCGAGACCGCTCCGTCAATCTTGTTGTCGTCGCCCTGCTTAATCGGGCGCACGATGTCGTCGTTGCCCGGCAGGTGCTTGCCGACCACGTTGCCGATACACCAGGTCATGATCGGGTTTCCGTCGTGATGGAACCGCCCGGACGTGATCGCCGCCTCAAGCTCCTTCATCGGGTCCGACATGTTCGTGTAGTTCTGCGTGATCGTGACTGGCGTCAGCCCCTCGTCGTCGAGCTGGTGCGAAAGGTTCGTCGCACCGTGAGGATCGAGCGGAACCTCTTCGACGGGGCACAGCTTGTTGGCGTCTTTCGCTTCCTCGAGGATCTCGCGATAGTCGATCTCCGCACCGTCCGTCGCGCGCAAGTGCCCGCTATTGACCCACGCCTGAAACCGCTCAGCCATGCGCCGATTCTCGGAATTGTTGACCGTATCCTCGGGCACCCAGAAGCGCGGCGCTACGCTGTAGTAGTGCTGCCGTCCGTCGATGTCGCGCCAGAAGAGCCGCGCCATACTGTTCATATCGAGCTTTCGCGCGAGGTCGAGGCCCAGTACGCACGACTGCCCTTCGAATTGCTCGATCGTGAGCGTCGGATCAGCGCAGTTCTTCCAGTCTTCAAGGTTGAAGTAGCCCGCCTTCGCCGACGTCCAGACGTTCAAATGCTTCGTCTTGAACGTGTTCGTGAAGCGCGCCGACTTGATCGCGCGTTGCTGCTGGCTCTCCAGATACTCCTGATAGACCGAGATGCCGATGTTCGGGTTGGCCTTCGCCAACACGCGCGGGTCGGTCCAATCGTCGCCTTCGTCGATGGTCCAGATCCAGCCGAATAGCTCGTCGTCGGGCACCGTGCCCTCGAGCATTTCTATCGTCTGGCGCCGCTTGTCATAGCACGGCCCCTCGATGTTCGCGCCGGCCGTCGTGATGATGAACATCAGCGGCTGGCGACGCGCGCCCATGCCGGTTAGCATCGTCTCGTACAGCGCAGAACTGTCGTGCTCGTGATACTCGTCGACAATCGCACACGACGGCGAGGAACCATCACCGGGATTGCCGATCAGCGGCTCGAAGCGGCTGCCGTCTTCCGGCTTGTTCAGGTTAGAGGCGTTCACCTCAATGCCGGCGGCCTCAATGAGAAGCGGCGAGCGCTTCACCATCAGCCGCGCGGGCCGGAACACTTCCCACGCCTGTTTCTCGGTCGTCGCGCCCGCATATACCTCGGCGCCGAACTCGTCGTCGAGCACGAACATGCCGATGCCGACACCAGCGGCGATCACCGACTTGCCGTTCTTGCGGGGCACTTCCCAGTAGCTTTCGCGGAACCGGCGCTTGCCGGTGCGCTTGTTCACCCACCCGAAGGTGCACATCAAGCCGAATTTCTGCCACGGCTCAAGCGTGACGAGCTGGCGCTTGAACGCCCACTCGCCCTTCGTGTGCGGCATGAGTTCGATCAGCGCGAGCTTCTTCTCAGCCGCGACCGCGTCGAACTTCCACCGGTAATCTTTCTTGCGGCTCGCCGCGAGGTCGTCGAGATGCCGCTGGCAAGCGAGCAGCACGAGCCGGCCCGCCGGCCGCTTGCCGCGCACGACGTCGCGCGCGAACTGGAGCCCTTGCTCCACGCGCGGATACGTTGTTGCCATGAGGGTTTAGCTGCCGAGCAGCGCACCGAAAGGGTTGTCGGTCTTCTTCTTGCCGCCGCCCATTAGGCGCTGTCGGCTCGACGGGTCCAGTCCGAGCATCGCGCCGAACGTCGCAATCTGCGACGCGGACTCTTTCACCACCGTCGCGGCCGGGTTCTTCGTCGGGCCGCCCTGCGCGCCGAGCACGACAGGGCCGTTGCGCACGAGGTCCGCCTGCGCGACGCGCCAATTGCCGTAGGCCGAGCAGAACAACTCGACGATATGCAGATCGGTCATCTGCAGGATCTTCTGCGAACACAGAAGCGGCACGACCCGCTCCCACATGTCGCGCGCCTCGGCGACGATCCACTCAGGCGCATCGATGTTCTCGACCAACCCAAAGTCAGGTTCGTCCTTATTGAGTGCTCGCTTGCCCGGATTGCCGGCCAATTCCTTTTTGGCCGTGGGCTTGGCGCGGCGTCCGGAGCGGCCCGGAACTCCGGCCATTTTTCTCTCCGTTTGCGGCGATTTTCCGCCGGTTTGGCGTTGTAACTTTTACTCGCCGCCGAACCTCCGGCCGGCGAAACCCGAATTTCATTTTTCGCGGTTGTGAAAATTCGGCTGGGCGGACGGTCCCAAGGCCTTCCGCGCCAGACTTTTCAGGCCCCCGGGGCGGCGAAGTCGATAATGCCAACGCTCGACCGCGTCTTGCTCCGCGGCCCCGATCTACCGAGGCGCGGCATCAGCGCGTCATGCACGGACCAACCCTTCTTCAGCCTCGCCTCGATGGCTGCCCTGCTGATGCCCAGATACCTAGACCAATCAGCTAGGCACATCGTCATTCCTCGGCTAGACAGCAACCGACCGCGTTGCTTGCACGTGCGGCGCATCTTGTCGAGGCCGCGCTTCACATTGCATGCCGGGCAAGATGCAACCAGGTTGTCGATGCGGTTGTCATCAACAATCGCATTGAGATGGTCGACGTGCATGTCTGCCCACGTGACGCGCTTGGCGCACCAATGGCAGTCGAACGGTCCTTCGCCGTGATGCGCATGGTAGACCGCCCGATGCTCGTACACCCGAGGCTGGCCGCCGGCCAAGCTATGATGCGGCGCATACAGAAGCTGATAGCCAGCTGTGTGTGCGGTGAGGCGCGGAGGCACAACGCGCGGCAGCAACTGCAAACGACCATTACGCCGCAGCCGGTAGTAGTGCATCTCGCAATATTTTGCGCTGGCACTGCGCGAGCGCTTCCCGCACCCTTCCACGGTGCATATACAATTGCTCTCAGTCACGGGGAACTCCAGACAGTTTCCAATGGCAAGAAGCCCGGTAGCGCGTCAACGCTTACCGGGCTTCGTCATTTCTTAAGTCTTTCTCGTGCGGTCTTTGCTTTGTGGCAATCGCGATTGATCGCACTCAGGTTTGACAGATCGTCTGTGCCGCCGTGAGCTTTGGCTATCACGTGGTCGACCTCAGTCGCGACTCTTACGCGCCCGAGGCGGCGACACTCCGCGCACCGGCAGATTCCTGAATCCCTTCGCAGCACAATCTCTCTGAGACGCTGCCATTGATTGCCGTATCCACGCGCATGACGATTGCCGCGCACGGCGTCGGGCTTCCACTTCACCTCGTCGCCCTGGTGCTTCTCGCAATAGTTGTCGTTGCCCGAAACCAGAGCGCCGCATCCTCGATGCTTGCAAGGCCTCTTCGGTCGAGCAGGCATCAGTCGTCGCCTCGCGCGAACAGACCAGACGTGTCATCGAGCGCGCGGGAAAAGATCCATGCGGCACGAGCCCACATGTTCAGCCAAATGCTGATGCCTTCGAACACGTCGTCGACGTCGAACATGGTTCGTCCAGATAGGGTGAGAACACAGCCGCAGCTTCCGGGAATGGGGATTCGCACAGGCGAGCGGAACGGGATGCGCTCTCATCCGCGCTCGCTGCCCCGTATGTGACGCCGGGTTCCAGCCCTGAGCAGTGAGCGCGGATCAGAACGCAAAAAACCCGCCGGCTTTCGCGAGGCGGGTTCTATTTCGGCTAGAGTCAGCTCTAGCACCACGGCGTCAATATACCCAAGCTTCACGCGGTTTACAAGCAGAAATTGATACCGCCATTTCCAGCGGCACCACCGGAGCCACCTTGATCAGGCCGCGCCTCGTGAGCATCGGCAGTAGCGCCTCTTTCGCCTCCTGATACGTCTCGTGCCGATCGCCAGCCCGCCCGGTGCTCCAGACACTGTGCCCGCATTCTTTGTTGCGCATGCTCGCGTGAATGGCCGCGCGCTGCTGCCATGACAGAGCATCGACACACACATCGACCTGCTCGGAGCGCATCTTCCACGCCCGTGCGTCAGCTAGCTCAGCCTTCTCTCGTGCTGTTAGATACCTATCGCTGCTTCGGTAGTCGCGGCATGTAGGATCGCATCTCGGCGTGCCGAGCGCCGGGCGATAGCCGTCTTGCCAACGGTGCCACTCGCGGAGCAAATCTTCAATCTGCTCGCTCTGATCATGATCCATCCTATTTCCCCATTCCATATTTAGGACCACTACATTCTACTTCATTCGTCTAAGCTAAACAATTGTTTCTTAAGACATTTGTCCGTTTACTCACGCTGCTCGACCTCATATCCGAACGCTTCCGCGACCCTCAGCCTGCAGATCGCGACT
Source organism: Caballeronia sp. S22 (assembly GCF_964261745.1). Lineage (NCBI taxonomy): Bacteria > Pseudomonadati > Pseudomonadota > Betaproteobacteria > Burkholderiales > Burkholderiaceae > Caballeronia > Caballeronia sp. S22. The sequence goes on from NZ_OZ180036.1 coordinate 869,902, forward strand.
TTCGGCGATTCGTCGACCATGATCCCGTAGAAGTCCGGGTTCATCTGCGATTCGGCGAGCCATTCGAGCTTGCCGTCCTCGCGCACGCGCGGGTAGGTCACATAGCGCTGACGCTCAGCGATCGGCGCGGCAATGTGCCAGTTGTCGGACGGCTGATACTGGATGTAGCCGACGGAATGCACATCGACTTGGCACCAGTCCATGCCGCATGCGCGCTTCACTTCGGCCTGCAGGCCTTCGGCGCGAGCCGTCCAGTAGTCCAGCCATGCGCCCGAGAGTTGAGCGACGTTCATTGCAGCCACCGGCTCTGAGCGTAGGCCGACAACCCCATGAAACAGATTCCGGCCCACACGAACACGAAGACGATGGCTTGTGCGTCGGGCGTCATTTGGTCACCTTCGAGGGCTGAACAGGAGCGGACCAGTCGCGGCGCTTTACGCCCATTACGGCGAAGTACGGATCGAAGTTGTCGGGAAGCAAGTTCATGTTGTTATCTCTCGTAGGTCTATCTCTGCCATGCCGCTCGCGAGGAACGGCGCCAAAGTTTTTGGGTTGTCTTCTACGTACGCCCGCGTTCGGTACACGCCTGGTTCAATCCACGCATCGTCGAGAATCGGTATCCCTGCGCGCCGATTCTCGGGAATCCATGCATCAACCCAGACAAACGGTCTCGTCGCGCTCTGTACTCCCGGAAGTGCCAGCCGATACACGCTCGTTTCGAGCATCTGCGTCAGTTGGAACCGCTCCATCGCGTACCGCTTCCCGTTGCGGCCGCGCGGCGTGCGCCAGCCCGTATGCGTCGGAATTCGAATCAAGCACCGCACCCTCTTCCTCCTTCAAACCCATCTTTCGAGCGCGCACGGGCATCCAGCGCGCATATGCCAAGTCCCACACTCGAAACTTCCATTCGCGCGCCGCCGAGCCCTGATCGATCCATGCGTGGCACGCCTGGCAGCCGGGCACCGTGAATTCGTGCTTCGCCTTGATGCCCATGCCTTTCCCGTGACGCGATTGATTCGAATGGCATGGCACGACCGTGCAGCGGCCGATGCATACGCCGAGCACGCGCAGGTAGCACGGCTCGCCCGCGCACGCCGCCAGATACTTGGAGCCCTCTGCGATCGTCAGCTTCTTCACGCGCGTCTTTATCGCCGAGCGGCGCAGCGACGTCGCGCGATCGGCCGTCTTGAACGGCGAGCGCTTCATCGGCGTCTTGCTCACGAGCGGCTTGTGGCGCTTCACTGCTCGCCCTCCAGAAGACAGGCACCTTTGAAGGCACGAGCAACGGCGTCCGCTGCCGAGCAGCCTGCGCTGTCTTTCCACCAGCCGTCGACCAGATAGCAGCCGTCCGGATGATTGACGCGGAGATACCAATCGTCAGTCGCCTTATCTTTCGTGACCCAGATGAAGTAATCGCGCCAGTAGCCAGAGACGTTGTCCGGTTCTTCAGCGAACATGTTTCCGGCCGCCTTCAGGCGCTGAATCGGCGTGCGCTTGCTCACGCGGCCTCCGCTTCGTCGAGCAGCTCAATAACGGCGTCCTGCGATATGACCGGCATGTCGCCAGCCAGGCCGACGATGTGCCGGGCCTGCATCACGCGCAGACCGAGCCCGCGAGCGAGCGTGTGCTCGACGTTCGCGCCGTCCGACTGCTCCCAGCCAGGCAACAGTGCGATGCCATCGCAGTCGACGAGGAGTTTGATGTCAGCTCGCATGGCCTTGAGCCACGTCGGGTTCGGGCCGACGTCGATCTCTGCCGGATTGACGATCTCGAAACCCATCGCGCGCAGGCGCGCCGCCTCGGCGTGGAATGCCGGGAAGTTCAGGTCGGGATAGCCGCTCATCGGGCCCGCCAGATAGACGCGCTTCATGCTGCAATCCTCCCGACGCGGCACATGGCCTGCATGCCGGCGACCAACGCCGCGAGAGACGGCGAGGTCGGCACCGAAATCTCCCTGCTGCGCTGGCTCAGCTCTGCGGACGATGGAAACGATTTGCCAGACCAGCGATACACGACCGGGGGCTGCCCGCCGATGGACTGGCGGCTCTTCCCGACTCGCTCGACGTATCCATGCGCTTCGAGCGCGACGAAGACGTTCTTCAGGATGTCGCGGGATACCTGAAGGTCTTCGACGACAGCGCGCAGCGTCGCGTGCCGCCGGCGTTTCAGGGCTTCGAGCACTAGGCGCTGATTAAGCGGCATCGGCTTCGGGGTTCGCTTCTTCGGCGCGCGCTTGCTCAGGTCCTGCCGCGCGTAGTTTTCAGTGCATCGCATCAGATTTCCTCCACTTCCCATCCACCGGCGCCGCGCTTCTTCGGGAACGCCACCTTGAACACGAACGGATACTTGTCCGCCGCCACCTTCATCTTCACTTTCGCGTCGTCGCTGAAAATCGCGCGCGCGCCCTTCACGTCGTGCATTTCCAGTTGGCCGCTCGACGACATCACCGCGTAGTCGACGGTCAGGAACGTCTTCGGAGCGAGCTTCAGCTTGATTCCCTCGAACAGGTACCAGAGGATCTCGCCGGCCTGCTTCTGCTGTTCGAGGTGCGCTTCGTAGCGGCGCTCGGTCGCGTTCTGCTCACCGTCGCGCAGCCGCCCGAGCGCATGCAGTGCCGTCTTCGCTGCCTCGCGCGGTGCCGCCGTCTTGCGCGCCGCCGGAGCGAGCGATACGACCGGCTCAGCGCACGAGGCGATGTCGTCGAATCCGCTGTTCGGCTTCGCGCCGTGGATCTCGCCGAGCTTCTTCTGCGCGTAGCCGGGAATGCCGCGTTCCTCGCGCACGGTCGCCGTGCCGACGTTCTTCGTGCCGGCCGCGACGTGCATCGGCCAGGGTGCGGAGCGCTTCACTGTTCCTCCTGCTTTTCGATTGCAGCCCGCACCCGCGCGGCGATAGCCGGAACCGGCTCCTCGTCGTCGAATGCGATGCCCATTTCCTTCGCCTTGGCCTTGATGCCGCTGGCGGACTTGTCCCAGTCTTCGGCGTGCACGCGCGTTCCGTCCGGATTGCGCTTGATCGCCATGCGGCCGCGCACATCGCCGTAGCCTTTCGGGCTGATGAGGTAGTCGAATCCCGCGTGCGGCGGCAGTTCTACCTTGTCGCGCACGGCCGGGAAATAGCGCTTCCACGCCTCCGGATCGGCCGCGAGCTTGCCGAGGAACGCCCGGATTGCGCCGGCGCGCGCCTCGACGAATGCCACCTCGTCCACAGTGCCGACTCGCTCCCCGAGCGCCTCATTGAAGGCTCGGATCACGGCAAGTTCGGCATCGCTGTACGCGCTCTGAATCTCGTCCATCCATCCGCCAGCGTTCAGCCATGAAGCGGCGTACGGGATGAACTGCGGGTTCGCCCACTGCTCCGAAGTCATGGCCTGCTCCAATCCGGCCATCAGGGCCGTCATGAGCTGCTCGTCCGGATTGAGCTTGGCGAAGGCTTTCTCAGCCTTGGCCTTCGATTTCTTACGCGGGTACGCCGCCCAGAAAATCTCAAAGCGTTCGCGAAGCGAGCGCGAAAGGTTTTCTTTTGGAGTTGTCTTTTGGTCTTTTCTTTTGGAGTTGTCTTTTGTATTGCCTGTTTCGGGAATAGCACCATTCCCGTTTTGGGAACCCTCATCTCCTGTTTCAGGAATACTGCTATTCCTGTTTTGGGAACCCCAAAGCACATCAACGTCGACTTTCGCCTTGCCAGACCACTGTCCGAACGACTTATTGATCGATAGGCAGGCAGCGTGCTTGCCTGGCGTCTTCAGCACGACGCGCATCTCGACCAGATCAGAGATCGTTTGCGACACGTGCTGCGGAAGCACGCCAGTCTTACCTTGGAACTGCGTCAGGCTGATCTCATCGGCCTTCTTGTTGTAGCCGTACGTCTGGCGCAACAGGACCATCAGCACCTTGTAGTGGCGCTTGCCAAGGTCCGCGAGCGCGAGCGCTTCGAGGATGCCGTGAGCAATGCGCGTGAATCCATCCTCGACCTGGACGGCGCGCTGCTCGGGCATGTGGATGACGTCAGCGAGTGCCATTGCCGTCTCAGTGCAGATCCGCGCCGCGCATCTTCTGCGCGATCTCGGTGAGGCCCTTGGCGGTCACGAGAACCTGCGTGGTGACCTTTTCCGACCCGTCATTGCGATGGACGGTCGTGATCTTGTGTTCGAGCACGCCCCGCTGCAGCTTGTCCTGATAGGCGGTCCACGTCGCGCCGCCGGGGCGGCGATAGATCCAGCCGTTCGATTGCATCCACTCGAACACGCGCTTCGGCTGTTCCTGCAAGTTCTTTGCGGCATCCGTGATGCACATCGCGCCCTGCGCGAGCGTCAAACGATTGAGCGCTTCGACCTTCGGCGCCGCAGCGGCGACCTCTTTCTGCAAGCGGTCACGATCTTCCGCGAGATCCGCCGCCAGACGCAGCGCTTCGGACATGGTCTGCGGGATGGCGAACGCGCCGGCCGCTGCCTGCTGCTCCAACTGCTGCCAGCGATCAACGAGACGAGCCGTGAACTGCGGCGAGAGCTGCGCGACGATCACATAGCTGTCTCGCTTGCCCACGCGATACTCGACCACGCGCTGCCCGAGATGGTTTTTAACTTCCTCAGTCTGAGGAAGTTGAATCACGCCTTGATGTGCCAAATTCTCGATGGTCCGCTTCACGTTGTCGTGACGCGATTCGAGCAACTCGGCAATCTCGCGGCTCGACATCATCGGCGCGCCCGGCATCGTCAATTCGTTCATGGATGACCTCACAGGTCGTTGTCGTGACCGCACGGCAGAGAGCCGTCGGAGCGTTGCGGTGCGCCGCATCCGATGCAGACCTTCGGCTCTTCAGCCGCGACCTTGCGTTCTTGGTATTCGGCGGTGAGCGGGCCGTCGAAGAAACGACCCGTCGTGATGAGGTTGGGGAAGGCGGGGATGTACATGCTTACCCCACCATGCCGCGCAGGCGACCGCATACAGTGAAGAGGACTTGGGCGTGCTTGAACATGCTTCGCTCCACGCGATCAACCTCGTCGGACTTGACGCGGCCGTCCTCAAGCGTCTTGCAGATCTCGCGGCCGACTTCGCCGTGCGTGGCCCACGCTTCGCCCATCAATTCAACGATCGCGGCATCCGAGCAGTTCTCGACGACGGGCATCTTCACCAGCGCATAGCCGCGCTCGCGGGCCCACGCTTCCAGCACGCGGTCGTCGTCGGCCATTTCCGTAATCTGCACGGCGTTCATCAGCGTCGCCTGGTGCGTCTCGGTGTTCGGATTGACCTTGCTGCGAAGGACTGCCGCCGACATGCCGAGCCGCGGCGCAAGAGACTCACAACCGCCTTTGTAGGCGTGCGCAACGGCGTGAAGGGTGTCGAGAATGTTCACTTGAATCTCCGAACGAACGTATTTGCTAAGGGTTGTTACCGATACAGTTGCATCAACAAAACAAAACAACGGGAACTTCTGTGGACTCAATCGACCTCTTCCATCCCTACACCGGCGACGAGCGAAAGCCGCGCTTTGTGTAATCTGGCTACGTGATCCCGGCCATACACCCGGATGAGCACGAGCTCGCGGACGAACTCTGAAATCCCCATTCCAGCGTCTGTCGCAATCCGCTCCAGCTCATCCCGGGTGTCCTCGTCGACCTTGGTTCTCACTTCCGCCGTCAGCTTTCCCAGCGGACTTGAGAACCCAGTTCTCCCTCGTGCCATGCCGTCACCTATTCGCTTGTCCACTCGTCGGGCCTCGCATCAATGGCCGCTTCGGCGGCTCTAATACCAATAAAACGGGGTGTTGCAATGAAGTCGTGCTACTGCGTTACGGGCCAATCTAGCGTTAGCAGTCCTCAATCAGACCGGTTGAAGCCGGCAGAAGAAGGACAGGCGGCACTTACTTCGTTGCTTTTGCTGGCCCTGCTGACACCACTTTTAGTTCCCGGTACAGCAGGGCCGCTTTATTCATCGCATCGCGAACCTGCTCTTCCGTACACCCTTTCTCGATCATGGACAGCGCCATAGCGCGGATCTCCTTCTGCTCGGCTGCTGTGAGTGGCGCCGTAGACCCGATCCGTTCCGTCATCTCTTCAAGAGTCAGGACCCGAGCCATCAGGCAGCCTCCGCCGTGCCACGCAACTTCGCCCAAGTGACTCGCGGCCGAAGGTCTTCACAGCGCACCGCGCCGCCGCTCTCGACTTCGATGTTGATGCAGAGCTGCACATCGAACTGCTGCTCGGCACTGATTGCCTTGCGCAGATAACCGAGGGTCGTGCCGCAGCGACGAGCAAACTCATCTTGCTTCTCGGGAGTCTTCGAATTGAGGTATGTGCGTAGCTTGTCCATGTCGTTACTTTACCCGTGGGTAAAGGACATGTCAATACCCGTAGGGAATTTACCTGAGAGTAATATTCCGCTGAAATCGCGTGATGGATAAATTCGAGAAGAGACGCCTTCGGTTGATAGAGGTGCGCGACCGCTTGTGCGGCGGCGCCGCATCGTCGTTGGCAAAGCGAATAGGAAAGTCCGACTCCTACGTCAGTCGGATGCTTTGGCCCGAGGGGCGGGACGGACGGAAACGGATCGGCGAAGACATGGTCGAGCAGATCGAGAAGGCGTTCGATTGGAAGCCGGGATCGTTCGATTCCGACATTCCTCTTACGCAAATACTACAAAGCGTAGGAGAAATCAATCCTCCGAAAAAAGGCCAAAAAGGGGACTTATTCACTAGCCAAGCGTTTGCGGGAGAGAGTAGCCTACACGATCGTAATGTAGAGCCTGGCCCCGAGATTCGCGGAAGACTTCCCCTCATCTCTTGGGTACAGGCCGGCGCCTGGGAGTCGGTCGTGGATAATTTCGCAGTTGGTGACGCAGAAGAGTGGCTTCTCTCCCCAATCCCCACCTCAAAAAATGCTTACTACCTGCGTGTTCGCGGGGTCAGCATGTACAACCCAGCCGGAGAGCCGTCTTTCAATGAGAACGACCTCGTGCTGGTCGAGCCACAGAGCCACGCCGAAAGCGGTGCCCTTGTGATCGTTCGCCTAGACGACAGCGCCGAGGCGACCTTCAAGCAGCTCATCGTCGAAGACGGAAAGAAGTACCTGCGCGCCCTCAACCCTGAGTGGCCGAACCGCATCATCCAAGTGAATGGCAACGCGACGGTGTGTGGCGTTGTGAAAACGAAGGTCGTCCGCTACTAAGTCCCGTGAGCACCGCACCGAAACCGATCATTCCCGAGACGATCGTCGTCGCCATCGTCGACACCGAAACGACGGGCCTAGCTGAGCACGACGAGCCAGTCAGCGTCGGCGTGGTGCTCGCCGAAGTCGAGATGCCGAAAGGCAAGGTGTTGCGTGAGGTGGACGCCTACTACGGAACGCGAGAGCCCAAGGTGGCGATCAATGCGCAGGCGGCAGCCGTTCACGGGCTTACGCTCGCGACGCTCCGCGGGTCTGATCTCGACGCGGGCCGACTACGGTCCATGTTTGCGCGCTCAGATTTCGTCATCGCGCACCACTGCGCTTTCGACGCGCGAATGCTTTCCAAACTCTTTCCCGAGCTCGCGCAGAAACGCTGGCGCTGCTCCGTGCGCCAGATCTGGTGGTCCGACTTCGTGCCGGTTGCAAATGAGAAGCTCGACACGATCTGCGCGCACTTTGGCATCGCCCGGCCAGATCCTCACAATGCGCTCGACGATTGCCGCGCGCTTCTCGATGCCCTTTCCCGACGCACCGGCAAAACTGATCGGTCCCGAACCTTCCTCGGCGCGGCGTTGGCGAAAGACGATTTCGTCTTCCAGCCTGCGCAGCCCGCGCGTACACCGGCACGCACCGGTTCGCGCACATTTGCGCTCAGCAAGCGAGCACAGATTGCCCTTGGCATTCTCGTCGCCCTCGTCCTCCTCTTAGTCGCGATCTCCAAAAAGTAACAACTAAAACTAGCGCCGTCTTTCAACGGGAAAATATTTTTACCCAAGGGTATTGATCTTTATTTTACCCACGGGTAATATCCTCTCCATGCACTCGACGACCGGTGCGGGAGATGAAGATGACGCTAGCCCAGATTGGTTTTCGGTTTCTCGTTTCTCCCTCTCGCGCCAAAGGCGAATGGCATCACCCGAGCGCAGTCGCGCAGCTCGTAGCAGTCGGATGGATCGATTGCACCGACATGAGCGATCTGCAATTTGATGAATTCATGGGAGTGGCGACGGCATGAACCGCGCATTCAACGACAACAGCCTGCTGCGCGACGTCGAGCGCTTGCAGGATGCGGGCACGATCATCAAGGCAGTAGGCGTCGCCGGTCTATGCGGCCTCGCGATCGCATGTGGCTGGTTCCTCTGCGTGGCAGTGCCCGCAAAGGCTCTCTGGCAATGACTCTCCTGAAGATTTGGGCCGTGATTCTCATCGTCGGCGCGGCATTCGTAGCGCTGGACTCGGAAAGCGCCCTCCGCAACGCTCAAATGGAACGCTGCGCGCATACGCGCTGCATCTGATAACTGGTCCCGGAAAGGCTCACCATGAATGCGTATCAGATAGTAGTCCTTCTGTTCATCGTGACTATGGTTGCCGCAATCGCGCTCGTGCGCGGCGCAGATCTCCGCGCCAGGCGTCACTTCGACGAGATCGAGCAGCGCAAGAAGCGCATCCGCTGGCCGGCTGCGCACTGAATTCCAACCAACCGCGCGCCGGCGCGTAATCCGGCCGTCTGACTTGATGACGTCGCGCCGCCTGGCCGTGATGGGCCACCCGATAAGGGCGACAGGCTTGCAGCGTCATCAACTCAGATTCGAATGACAAAGAGGAAACCATGACCTGCACGCAAGAGCAATTCGAGCGCGACATCGCCGAGCACCAGATGACAATTCATCGCGACGATGGCACCGATCGTCACATCTCGTTCCAGAAGCCGGGCACGAGCTGCTACTGGTTCGAGATCCTCACGTGGCCCGGCGCGCTGTGCATTCGCGGCGACTGCGGCACCTACGTTTTCTCGCGTCTGATGGACATGTTCGAGTTCTTTCGCGAGAAGTGCAAGGATCCAACGAAGCTGTACATCAACCCTAGCTACTGGTGCGAGAAGCTCCAGGCGGTGAACTGCGACGGGTATGGGAAGGGGGAGGCAAGGCGCTTCTCATCCGAGACATTCGAGGCACGCGTGCGCAGTCACGTTGACGATTACTTCGAGACTCGCGCAATCACCGACGAGCGCCGCGCATCCCTCTGGTATGACATTCAGCGAGACGTTCTTGATTATGTCTCCGATGGCGATCGGAGCGGCGCATTCCTGCTCCTGAGCCGCTTCGAAGATCCGGAATTCCCGCACCTGTTCGACGACTGCTGGGAATGGCGCTGCGAAGAGTACGACTTCCATTTCATCTGGAACCTGTACGCCATCGCCTGGGCGATCCGCCAGTACGACGCGGCGCGCGCTGTCGCGACCGTCGACGACACCCCGCCCGATTTCCACCCGGTTTAAGGAGAACGACATGCCCTACGTGAACGTGGATGTCGACGTCCAGTTGGACGACTTCGGCACCGATGATCTGATCAAGGAGCTGACGATGCGCGGCAAGCCGGTCGCACATCTGGAAAACGGCGACGACGCTGACGAATCCCTCGACAAGATCTTCTACGCCTTCTATTTCGGCAAGGAAAGCCAGGCCGTCGAATTGATGCGCAAGTACGTGCAGGACGTCACCGGGAGGACGCTGCCGTGAGCACGAAACACACGCCGGGACCGTGGACGAACCACGGACGCATTGCTCAGACAGGCCTGCCGCACTCGGCGGTTGCCGCCAAGACGGAGATTCCTGAAGGATTGCGAGGCTTGGTTCGGTCAGGAGATCGTCGTGCTGCGCGCTGAGAAGTACAGCGCGAGCATCTACGAGATTTTCAAGCTCGGTTATCTCGTTGGTCCCGGCGGTGCGCCCTGCTCGCTTCGCCTGAAAAAGCGAGTTCGCCAGTCCTTCGAGCGTCCCGGCGATCGTCAGGTGTTCGGCTACACAATGGAAGAACAAGACCGCGTAGACCGGTTCATCGATGCGAACAACGACGTCGACCTGTGGGTTCCGCTGATCGACCGCCAGCTTACGAAAGGCGACTGCCTCGCAATGCTGCGCAATGCCGAAATCGAACTCCCTGCGATGTATTCGCTTGGATACCGCAACAACAACTGCATCGGCTGCGTGAAAGGCGGTGCCGGCTACTGGAACAAGATCCGAGTCGACTTCCCGGAGACGTTCGAGCGCATGGCGCGCGTCGAGGAAACGCTCGGCAGAACGGTATGCAAGATCAGCGTCGACGGCGAGACGAAGCGCGTATCTCTTCGGGAGTTGCCGCCCAGTGCTGGCGATTACGAAGCAGAGCCGGATATTAGCTGCGGAATCTTCTGCCACATTGCCGAGCAGGACATCGCCGCCCACCCGCCATATTGAGACACATCATGACCACATACGTACACGAACTGAAAACTGACCACGAACCGTTCGCCGCGATCCTGAGCGGTGAGAAAACGCACGAGATTCGCTACGACGACAGGGGCTTTAAGGTCGGCGATACGCTCGTGCTGCGCGAGACGCGCTACAGCCGCGGCGAAATGTTCTCAGAGGGTCGCCCGCTCGAATATACCGGCCGCACGGCTGAGCGCGTTGTGACGCACATCCAGCGCGGCTACGGCCTCCCGCGCAGCATGGTTGTCATGTCGCTTGCCTCCCTCTCCGCGAGTATCGCCGACACAGCGCCGGTTTTCCGATGCAACGACTGCGAGAGCTTCAACATCGAACAAGTGCCGGAGACGATGAAGGCCGCCGAAAGTGAGTTTGATCGCGGGTACAAGCGCGGGTATGTGGATGGAGAACGCGCGTACCAATGGAAAGCCGCGAGCATCGCCGACACAGCGGAACGGTACGCGCAAGCCTGCCTATCGAAGCAGATCGAAGTCGATCACGAGACTGACCCGAGGCCGGATCAGGCTTACAACAGAGCGTGCGCCGATTGCGCTGAGGTGGTTCGGAGCATCGCCGACACAGCGGGGGCGAAGCCGGTGGCGTGGCAGTACGAGAACCAGCACGGCAACCCGTTTCTGACGCACAAAGACCCCGAAACGTGGCATCCGCACGACCGCAACAGGTTCAAGAACTTTCGTGCTCTCGTCTTCGCCGCCCCTCCCGCGCCTTCGGTAGCCGATGCGAAGTGCATGTGCAGCGGATTGGGTCCGTGTGAAAAGCTGAGCAATTGCCGGAAATCTAGTTCGGTAGCCGATGCGGCGTGGGCGAGTGAGTGGCAAGCGGTCGCAAAGATCAACGGCACCGATGAGTATGGTCCGCTGATCGGATGGCATGTGCATTGGGTTGATCTGATCGGCAAGTCGCTCTACGCCGCTATCGCCGCCCCTCCCGCGCCTTCGGTAGCCGATGCCGACATCACAAAGGAGATCAACAAATGAGTGACCAATCGAATAATCGCTTCTATCGTGAGCCAGACATCATCGACACAGCGGCACAACCGGCGGCATGGGTATCGGAGCACGATCTTGCGACAGCGCAAAGGTACGGCATCGCAAACGCCACGCTCTACCGGAAACAGGAACAGAACGCCAACACGCCGCTGATGCGCGGCGCTGTCGCGGGCAACGGTAAAGCCCTGTATGAGCGCCTTCAATCGCTTATGCCTGAAGACTATCCGGATGAATGGGCTGACCTGCTGGAGAAGTACCAGCATTCATTCAACGAAGCCGCTATCGCGCCTTCGGTAGCCGATGCGGCGGGGGCGATCGAAATGGCTTTTGAGGAAGGGCGCAAAGTCGGGCGTCTCCTTACGTTTGAACAAAGAGCCGCTCTTGAAAACGTGGTGCTGTACTACGAACGCCAAGGTGTGGCAGATGCCGAATGCTTGCGCGAACTTCTCGGAAGCAAACATGAGTAGCGTCGATTGTTTTCTGGCGTATATCGCCTACAAAAATCACTGTACGTATATGAAGTCGGACTATGTACCCTTCGCCGACTTCAAAGAGTTTATGGACGCATGGCAAGAAGACGACCAAGGATGGGACGAATGACCAATGAACAAATCTTGAACTTGGTGCCGAGCGTATGGCACGACACCATTAAGGGCGATTTCCTCATCTCGTTCGCGCGTGCCCTTCTCGCAGCAAGCGAGAGTGAGGGGCAGGTGCGTCACGAGGTCCGCGACTTTCAGCGCGAGTTGGCGAACTATTTCGAAGATGTTGGCGACCCGCACGGTGCAGTGATGATTAGGAATTTCGCGCACCTGTCGAGTGAGGGGCAGACGGACGGCACCGTGCGAGATCGCGCGCGCTGGTTCGTCCGCGACTTCTCGCGCGACGTTGGCTTCGCAATGAGCGACGCACAGCAAGAGATCATGCTGAACCTCTTTCTGCGATACGCCGCTCCCATCGCCCCGAGCGCTGACAGCCGGGATGCGGACGGTCCTGCGATCACCGCAGATGTGCATGCGAATGCGGCGCGGTATCAGTGGCTGAAGGAGCGTTTCACTGGCTATGACTTCGACTGGATGCCGAGCGAGCCGGATGCTGATGACGGGAAAAGCGTCGCCGTGTTCAACGTGGGCCGGGAGTTTCGTGGCGGGCGCGATGTTACAGCCGCCATCGACGCCGCCATCGCCGCGCAGAGATGCGCAGACGGGAAGGAGGGAGCGTGACCCGCGAAGAAGAAACGAACGAGCGCAACGCCTGCGACGAGTGGTTCCACGAGAAAGGTGGAGCATCGATTCAGGATGCTTGGTGCGAAGGCGCGAGACGTGCTCCGGATGCCGCCCGCCTCGACTTCATGGTCCGCACTGGCGCAGTCGTGCAGTGGTACGGCGAGACGTGCCAGCTTCACGGCAGCCAGGGCGTCATGTCGGGCAAACGCGAATTCTACGAATCGGCGCGCGAGGCGATCGACGCGGCAATGAAGAAGGAGGGAGCGTGAGAAAACTCACCGCGCTCGATTGGGCCTGCCTCGCCGTTCCCGCTGTTGCGGGGATTGCGTACCTGATCGCGGAGCTTTTTTGAAGTGACCAGCAACATCGAAGATTTTCTGCGCACATCACGCGCGTATCTGGAGAGCCAGAATGGCGAAACTAGTTTCTCTTGACCAGTGGGCCGAAACCTTGTTCGGAGCCGAGAAGCCTCACCGGAACACCCTGCTCAACTGGCGAAAGAATGGCCGAATCGTTCCCCAGCCGATAAAGTGCGGCACCAAATATTTTGTCGAGCCGACCGCCGTCTACTTTGACGACGCTGGCGAGATGCAACGGAGATTCGGGAATGGCCGCAAGGCGTCGTGAAGCAAAGCGCCGGCACTGGCCGGAAAATCTATACCAGAACGGCGCCGGATACTTCTACTACAGAAACCCCGATACGCAGCAAGACTACGGCATTGGCCGCGACCAGGCGAAAGCATTCGGAGAAGCGCGCGCCGCGAACGCCGAGCTGGAGAAAAGCCGCGGCTATGTGTCGCTCGTTCAGCGTATCACTGCGCCCGACGAGAAAACGCTTCAGGTATGGTCGGAAGAGTACGAGGCGATCTACGAGGAAACTCGCAAGCCGACCGTCAGCACGATGCGCACGGTGCGCGCGGGCCTGCGCGCCGTGCGAACGGCACCATTCATAGAGAAGCATCTTCGGTCGATCAGCACCCGTGAGGTCGCTCAGTTCGTCGACGACGCGACTGAAGAGCGCGGCCCGAACATGGCGAAGTTGATCCGGAAGACCTTGCTCGACATGATGAACGTTGCCGAGACGAAGGGTCTCATCGAGACGGGCAAGAATCCTGTCGCCGTCACGCGAGTGCCGGACATCGAAGTCGAGAGGTCGCGCTTGACGCTGGATCAATTCAACCGGATCCATCAAACCGCGCTCGGCATGCAGCCGTGGATCGCGCGAAGCATGGAAGTTGCCCTGCTGTCCGGACAGCGCCGCGAAGACGTTACCCGCATGATGTTCAGTGACGTGAAGGACGGCTTTCTGTTCGTCGAACAGAGGAAGTCCAGGGGGAAGGTGCGCCTTCGCATTCCTATCGCCGTGCGCATCGATGCGGTCGATCTATCGCTGGACGACGTCGTGAAGCGTTGCCGAGATGCGGCCGTATCGAAATGGCTGCTGCATTACACGTCGCCGCGCGGCGCGCGCAAGGCAGGTCACGAGGTCGAGGTGCAGGAAGTGACGCGGCAGTTCGCGAAAGCGCGCGATGCGACAGAGGGCCTCGTCTGGGAAGCTGGCAAGAGCCCAGCGTCATTCCACGAGATTCGAAGCCTCGCCGCGCGACTCTACAGCGATCAGTACAGCCCAGAGTTCGCGCAGGCCATCCTCGGCCACAAGTCGGCCAGCATGACAGCGCTTTATCGAGACGTTCGCGGGGCCGAATGGGTGGAAGTAAAGCTCGCCGGTTAAAGAATAATTCTAGACGAATAATAGACGATTCTAGACGGAGCCTTTATGGGCAAGGCGCTCGGGAGTTTTTGCTTTACCTTCGACGTAATTGCCCGGCCCATCTCCTCCTGCGACGATGCAATCACACTGATCATCGACAAGGAGACGGACATGCCCGCGAATCATTATCGAGTTCACGCCGAAATCGCCCGCCCGAATTACGTCGCGACGAGCGGCGGCGTCGAGCTTTTCTATCGTGACTGGCAGCCCGAAGCTACACACGGCAACGGCAAGACCATCCTGTTCGTCCCCAGCTATTCGCTGCCGGGCGACATGTGGGCGTACCAGATGCTGCCGCTCGCGCGTCAGGGCTTTCGCTGCATCGCCTACGACAGGCGCGGCCACGGCCGCTCCAGCGATCCGGGCACCGGCTACGACTACGACACGCTCGCGGACGATCTCGCCGCCGTCATGAACGCGCTCGATCTTTCGAACGTCACGCTGGTCGGCTATTCGATGGGCGGCGCGGAAGCGGTCCGCTATCTGACGCGTCACGGCAGCGCGCGCGTCGCACGGCTCGCGTTGGTCGCATCGACATTGCCGATGCTGACGAAGACGCCGGACAATCCGGATGGCATCGACCGCGCATACGTCGACGCCTTCCAGCACGACTTGATGACGGACTATCCAAAGTGGCTCGCAGACAATGCGCGGCCGTTCGCCGGGCCGGGCGCATCGCAGGCGATGATCGACTGGATCCGGGAAATGGCGTTGCGCACGTCGCATCAGGCGCTTTTCGCGTGCAACGAAACGGTAAGCAGCGGCGATTTCCGCGACGAGCTGCGCGATATCGACGTGCCGACGCTCATCGTGCAGGGCGACCACGACGTGTCGAATCCGCTCGAACTGACCTCGCAACGCACGGCGCACCTGATTCCGAATGCGCGGCTCGTCGTCTACGAAGGCGCGCCGCACGGCGTTTTTCTGAGCGATGCGGCGCGGCTGACTGCGGATATCGGGGCGTTTGCGTCGGCGTTGTGAACCGCGGTCTGTGGTAGTGGCTTAATACCACCGTCGCGCCGGAAGTCGATCCGCTTTTCCATCAGCGTTTGTCGGATAAGCGCTGAGTCCTGACGCGTTTGAAAACACTCATAACAATAGACTCTGGAAGAATCCCGGCACACCGTAGCACTGCGGATTGACATCACAGCGCGCGACATGAAAGCATCGCCGCGCAGTCCTGCCCACCTCCATCGGAGTTCACCGCGATGATCTTCCACGCATCCATTCCCGCCAACGATCCGAAGCACGTCGCGCACGTGCTTGCCGAACTGTGGGACGGCTTCGCCGCGCCCTTCTCGCCGTTTCCCGACGCGTGGATGGCGGTGGCCGGCGACGATCGCGGCAGCATCATCGAGGTCTATCCGAGCGACCAGGTCATCACGCCGGGCGGCGGCCACGAGGAAAGCGTCAGCTACGGCGCCAATACTTTGAAGCGTCCGCAGTACAGCGCGTTCCACATGGCGATCGCGACGAAGCTGAGCGCGGAAGACGTCCTCGCGATCGGCGAGCGCGAAGGCTGGCGCGCGGTGCGCTGCACGCGCGGCGACAACTTCTTCCACGTGATCGAATTCTGGATTGAAAACTCGACGATGCTCGAATTCCTCACGCCCGAGATGCAGGCCGAATATCTCGCTTTCGCCACACCCGAAAACTTCAAGGCAATGGCGGCCGCCGCCGCGCCTCAGTAAGCGCTTTGCGTTGAGGACCGGTCGCCGCGCAGCCCGAACAGCAGCGCGGCGCCGCTCGCGAAGAGCAACAGCGAAAGCAGATGCACGGCGAGATCCATGCTGCCCGTCACGGTGCGGATCTGGCCGATCACCCACGGACTCACGATGCCGCTCGTGATACCGATACTGCTGATGACCGCGATGCCCGCCGCCGCGCTCTTGCCCGGCAGATGGCTCGCGGGCACGGCCCAGAAAATCGGCAGCGCGGCGAAAATCAGGGTCGCGGCGAGCGAGAGAATCGCGAGCATCAGCGGAAAGCTCGGAAAGTGCAGCGTGAGCGCCGCGAGCGCGATGCCGCCGCCGATCGTGCAGCACGCAAAATGCTTGCGCCGCTCAGCGACGCGATCCGAATGGCGCGCGATCAGAATCAGTCCCACCGCGCCGATCGCGTTCGGCACGACGGTGTAGAGGCTGACGGACAGCACATCGGTAATGCCGAAATCGCGGATCATCAGCGGCATCCAGAAGCTCAGCGTCAGCGATGCGCACGTCAGCGAAAAATAGATGAACGCGAAGAGATAGAGGCGCGGGTTGCGCAGCGCGTCGAGCAGGCCGCGACGGTCGTGCGCATCGGCGCTGGCGTTCGTTTGCGGGCACAGCGCGGCCAGGCGCTCCTGTTCCCCTTGCGTGAGCCAGTGCGCATCGCGCGGCGTGTCCACCAGGAGTCGCAAGGCGACGAGGCCGAGCAGCACCGCGGGCGCGCCCTCGATCGCGAACATCCATTGCCAGCCGTGCAGGCCCATCACGCCCGCCATGTCGCGCATGATCCAGCCGGACACCAGTCCGCCGAACACGCCCGCCACCGCGACGCCCGCGAAAAACACCGACATCACGCCGGCGCGCCGCTTCGCCGGAAACCAGTAGGTCAGATACAGCACGATGCCCGGAAAGAAGCCCGCCTCGAACACGCCGAGGAGAAAGCGCAGCAGATAGAAATGCCCGGGGGTCGCGACGAACATCATGCCGACCGATGCCGCGCCCCACAGCAGCATGATCCGCGTGAACGTGCGGCGTGCGCCGAACTTCGCGAGCAGCAGGTTGCTCGGCACTTCGAAAAGCACGTAGCCGACGTAGAACACGGCGGCGCCGAGGCCGTACATCGCATCGGAGAAACCGAGATCGTGCTTCATCTGCAACTGCGCGAAGCCGATATTGATACGGTCCAGAAACGACACCACGTAGCACAGAAACAAAAACGGAATGATGCGCCACGCGATTTTGCGAAACAGCGCATCGTCCGACAGGGCGTGTATTTCCGCGACGGAACTCGGGCTGAGCGCCGCCGTGCTGATCGACTTCGACATGTCTCGCTCCAGATGGGCGTGAGAAGGCCGGCGTCTTGAGCGCGCCTTTTTGCCTGAACAGAAAGAAGAGCGGCGCGTTTTTAGTACGCGCCGCGAGGGATGACCGTCAGTCCTGCAGCGCGGCCCACATATCCTTGTCGCGCTGAGCCGTCCAGATGCGCGGATGCTTGATGCCGCTCGCCTCGTCATAGGCGCGCGACACGTCGAACGGCAGGCAGTGTTCGTAGATGAAGACGTGGCCGAACTTGGGGTCCATCGCGCGGCGGGTGAGCGCCATCGAGCCCTTCAGATCGAGCTTCTCGGCGACGGCTTCGCGGCCCGCCTGCAGCAGCGTCGTGACGAAATCCTTCGTGTAGTCGAGGCCCTTGTCGACTTCCGCCGGCGACAGCAGCGCGGGACCGCGGCCCGGCACGAGCTTGTCCGCCTTCAGCGCGCGCAACGCTTCGAGCGTCGTGGGCCATTCTTCGAGTTGCGCGTCGCCGCAATAACAGGCGGCGTCGTACTCGACCAGATCGCCCGAAAACAGCACCTTCTGCGACGGCAGCCAGACGACCGTGTCGCCCTTCGTATGGCCCGCGCCGAGATGGGCGATCTTCACTTCGAGCTTGCCGAGGAACAACGTGATTTCCTTCTCGAAGACGAGCGTCGGCCACGTGAGGCCGGGCACCGTCTCGACGCCGGCGAACAGACGCGGAAAGCGCTCGATTTCCGACTTCATGTCCTGCTCGCCGCGCTCAACGATCATTTCATACGTGCCGCGGCTCGCGATGACCTGCTCTGCGCCTTCCGCGAAATACGCCGACGCGCCGAGCACACGCACCGCGTGGTAATGCGACAGCACGACGTATTTGATCGGCTTGTCGGTGACGCTGCGGATCTTCGCGATGAGGTCCTGCGCCATCGCCGGCGTGGCGGTCGTATCGACGATCAGAACGCCGTCGTCACCGATGATCACGCCCGAGTTCGGATCGCCCTCAGCCGTGTACGCGTAGGCGTTCTCGGAAAGCTGCGTGAAAGTGACCTTCTTCTCTTCCAGATCGGCCTGCGATGCGAATGCTTTTGCCATGATCGTGTCTCGATTCCATTCTCGTGGGGATGAATGGATGATCGTCGTGGCGATGATCTTTGTCAACAGCAAGTACTCTTGTTATTTGCAAATCAAGGGTAAATACCGAATCGCGTTATCGGATGATTCCTGCTCGGCTAACATCTGCCATTCGTTCACTTTTATCGATCGCGGAGTGCTCTTGGTTCGTCCCACTCATGCCACGCCTGACGCCGAAGCCGGCGAAGAGAAAAAACAGCGCGGCGTTCAGAGCGTCGAAGTCGGCGCGCGTCTGCTCGATGCGCTCGCCGCACGACGCGAGCCGCTCGCGTTGAGCGCGCTGGCCGAAGCCGCCGGGCTCTCGACCGCGCAGGCGCATACCTATCTCGTGAGTCTCACGCGTCTCGGGCTCGTCAAGCGCGACGCGCTCACCGGCAACTACGAGCCGGGTCCGCTTTCGCTGCGTCTCGGTCTATTGAATCTGGAACATCAGCCGGCGTATCGCGCGGCCGCGTCGCGCGTTCCGGCACTGGCGCTCGCAACCGGCATGAGCGTCGCGGTCAGCGTCGCCGGGCCGCAAGGGCCGACCATCGTGCGTTACGAGCGCGGCGGCTATCCGTTGCATGTCAATTTGCACGTCGGCACGGTGATGTCGCTTTCCGCGACGGCGACCGGACGCGTCTTCCGCGCTTTCGACGAAGATGCCCGCATCGCCGCGATGCTCGCGCATCAGGCCGAAGCCGACGCGCCGGAGATGAGCGCGCGCATCGGTGAGATACGGGCGCGCGGCATCGAGCGCGGCGTCGATGCGCCGAGTCCGGGCGTCAGCAGCATGAGCGTGCCGGTATTCGACGGCGCGCAGCGGATGCAGCTTGCGCTGACCGCGATCGGGCCGACCGGTCTGTGCGATGTCGATTGGGACGGCCCGCTGGCACACGCATTGAAAGACGCGGCTCGCGATATCACCGGATTGCTTTCATGACGACGTTCGACGAAGACATCAAGCCGCAGCGCGGCATCAACGCACTCGACGCGACCGGCGATCTGTTGCGCGCATTGGTTGCGGCAGGCCAGCCGCTCACGCTGCGCGATCTGGCCGCCGCGGCCGGCATGCCGCCCGCGAAAGCGTTCGCTCATCTGGTGAGTCTGGTGAAGGTCGGCCTGCTCGCGCGCGACGACGCCGGGCTGTTCCACGCGGGCCGGTTGAGCCGCGAGCTCGGGCTCATCGCGCTGCAACGTCTTTCGCCGATCCGCGACGCGGAAAGCGAAATCGTCGCGCTCGCCGCGAGCACGTCGATGACCGTTGCCGCCGCCGCGCTCGGCCCGCTCGGCCCGACCGTGATCCGGCTGGAAGAATCGGCGCGGCCACAGCATGTCAGCTTGAGAGTCGGCACGGCGATGTCGCTCGTCAACACGGCGATCGGGCGCGTCTACGCCGCGCATCTGCCGGCGGACATGCTTGCATCGTTGATGGAACAGGATCACATCCGCTTGGCGGGTTCGGCGCCGGATGCGGGACTGGATACCGCGTATCGCGCGCGGCTGGACGGTATCAGGGAACGCGGCCTCGAAACGGCGCTCGGTGTGCCGGTGCCCGGCATCCATGCGCTGGCCGCGCCGGTTTTCGATCACACCGGCAGCGTGTGCCTCGTGATTGCGTTGATCGGCTCGTCGGGCGGCTTCGACAGCACTGCGGACGGCCCGCTGGCACGCGCCCTTCTTGCCGCGACGCGGCGTCTGTCGTGGCGTTTCGGCCTGATGGAAGCGAACGGCCGGGCGACCTAGCGGCCCCTGGCTCGCTCCGTGCCGGTGACGCGGATCGCGGGAAAACGATCGGTCGGCTTCGCGATCTCATCCTGCGACGCGACGATTTCCAGCTCGTAGCGCCCTGCATCGTAAGTCGCCTTGACGACGGCATTCACCGCCGCAAGCGTGTGCTCCAGCGCCGTGCGCAGCGAATCGCCCTGCAGGGTGCGCGCGACGAACACCGCGCTCGTCAGATCGCCGACGCCTACCGGCTGCCGCGCGAACGGATAGAGCGGGCGCTGCGCGAACCACGCTTCGGACGGCGACACGGCGAGCATGTTGAAGGTGTCGGCGCGGCTGTTGCGATCGAGCAGATGCTTCACCATCACGATGCGCGGGCCGCGCGCGATCACGTCGCGGCACGCGTCGACCGCTTCTTCCACCGTTTCGATGGTGCGCCCGACGAGCTTTTCCAGCTCGACGTGATTGGGGATGATCGCATCGGCGATTTCGGGCATGGTCGTGACGAGGAAATCCTCGATGCCCGGCGCGACCGTGCAGCCGCCCGTCTGACCCATGACCGGATCGCAAAAATAGAGCGCGCGCGGGTTCACGGCCTTCACCATCTTCACGATTTCGACCACTGCGCGAGCCTGCTCCGGCGCGCCGAGATAGCCGGACAGCACCGCGTTGCAGCGCGCGAGCACGCCGATCGCGCCGATGCCTTCGATCACGTTCTGAAGCTCGTCGGCGTCGAACGCGCTGCCGGTCCAGCGGCCATACTGCGTGTGATTGGAGAACTGCACGGTGTTGAGCGGCCAGACGTTGACGCCCAGACGCCGCATCGGGAAAACCGCGGCGCTGTTGCCCGCATGGCCGAACACCACATGCGATTGAATGCTCAGGACGTTGTTCATGTTCTGCTTTCCCGATTGATCGTGTCCGGACTGGTGAAACGTTTGTCGCGCCGATGGTCGTGCGGCGCAGCGCAACAGCGACTTTACGAAGAGCGCCCGTGGACGCCGTCTGCGGGCGTGCGCAGGCAACTCGATCTTCGTATTGTGCCGTGCCTCGACGCACTGCGGCATGGCCCGTTCGATATAAATTGCCAACACGCGTTTTATCAAGCGATCCGATCGATCAGAAGCCCAAAAGGTCGCGCGGCTGCAACACCATCATCGCCCGAAGAGGCCGCGCAGCACGCCCGTGCGCCGTTCGGCACGCCGCTTGCTCGATCGATCCGATTGCATCGGCGGTGCATCAACGCGAAAAAAACGAGCGAGTTCAGCACACGGAGTCGAATGCGCGCCGGATAATGCTCATCGACGCAACAGCGAAAGCACACGAGGACGAACACACGGCAAGACATCAATAGTCGCAGGTCAAATCAGGAGGCTGGCATGGAGACGCTGTCTAAGAATCGCACCGATTTGCAAAAGTCGACCCTCGCAATCGTTCTCGCCGGCGGGCGCGGCACCCGCCTCGGCCCGCTCACCGACAAGCGCGTGAAGCCGGCCGTCCACTTCGGCGGCAAGTACCGCATCGTCGATTTCGCGTTGTCCAACTGCCTCAATTCCGGCATCCGCCGCATCGCCGTCGTCACGCAATACAAGGCCCATTCGCTCATCCGGCACCTCCAGCGCGGCTGGGGTTTCCTGCGCGGCGAGTTCAACGAGTTCATCGATATCTGGCCGGCGCAGCAGCGCGTCGATTCGAGCTGGTATCGCGGCACTGCCGACGCCGTCTATCAGAACCTCGATATCGTCCGTTCGATCGGGCCGGAATTCGTCATCGTGCTGGCGGGCGATCACATCTACAAGATGGATTACACGCGCATGGTGCTCGACCATGTGGAGAGCGGCGCGGACTGCACGGTCGGCTGCATCGAGGTGCCGCGCATGGACGCCGTCGCGTTCGGCGTGATGCACGTCGACGAGAACCGCCGCGTCACGGACTTCCTAGAAAAGCCCGCCGATCCGCCCGCGATGCCGGGCAAGCCGGATATCGCGCTCGCGAGCATGGGCATCTACGTGTTCAGCGCGAAATATCTCTACGACATGCTGCAGGAGAACATCGAGACGTCGAACACGGATCACGACTTCGGCAAGGACATCATTCCGCGCGTCGTCACGACCGGCAAGGCGATCGCGCATCCGTTCGGCATGTCGTGCGTCACGTCGAGCACCGATCCCGAGGCGCCGGCCTACTGGCGCGATGTCGGCACGGTGGACGCCTACTGGTCGGCGAACCTCGATCTCGCCTCGACCATCCCCGAACTCGATCTCTACGACCGCAACTGGCCGATCTGGACCAACCAGGAACAGTTGCCGCCCGGCAAGTTCGTGCGCGACCTGAACGGCCAGCAAGGCGCGATCACGAATCTGCTCGTATGCGGCGGCTGCGTGATTTCGGGATCGCAGGTGTCGAAGTCGGTGTTTTCGTCGGCGGTGCGGGTGCACTCGTTCTGTAACATCAATGAGGCAGTCTTGTTGCCTCAGGTGACCATCGGGCCGAGTTGCAGATTGCAGCGCGTCGTGATCGATCGCGGTTGCACGGTGCCCGAAGGTCTCGTGGTCGGCGAGGACCCGGACGACGACGCCGCGCGCTTCTTCCGTACGGAGTCGGGTGTCACGCTCATCACGCGCGACGCACTGGCGCGGCTGCCGCAAAGTTAGGCGCCGGCGCGCCGGACGACCACGACAACACGAATCCATTCGACGGGAGCGCCGATGACCGTATGCGTGCTGCATGCCGCAGCAGAAATGTTTCCACTGTTGAAAACCGGCGGCCTCGCCGATGTAGTCGGCGCGCTGCCGCCCGCGCAGTCGCAACTGGGCACGGATGCGCGCGTCGTGCTGCCGGGCTTTCCCGCCGTGCTCGCGGGCCTCGAGGACCTTCAGCCGGTCGCCGATCTGGGCGCCGCGTTCGGCGCGGGCAACGTGCGGCTCGAACGTGGCGTGCTGCAACCGCACGGCGTCGCGGTGTACGTCGTGCGCGCAGATCAGTTCTACGATCGCCCGGGCAATCCGTATCTCGATGCCGCGCATCGCTCATATGCCGACAATGACCGCCGCTTCGCGCTGCTCGGCTGGGCGGCGGCGCGCATCGCGACGGGCGCCGATCCGGCGTGGAAGCCGCATATCGTCCACGCGCACGACTGGCACGCGGGACTCGCGCCCGCGTATCTGCGCGCATTCGAGCGCGACGGCGCGGCCAGGGTCGCGAGCGTGATGACCGTGCACAACCTCGCGTACCAGGGCACGTTCGCCGCGTCGGAATTCGGGGCGCTCCAGTTGCCCGCCGACTTTTACGCGGTGGACGGCGTGGAGTTCTACGGCCACGTCTCGTTCCTGAAGGCGGGTCTCTACTACGCGGACCGCATCACGACGGTGAGCCCGACCTACGCGCGCGAAATACAGACGCAGGCGCACGGCGCCGGGCTGCACGGCTTGCTGCAGACCCGCACCTACGACATCACCGGCATCCTGAACGGCGTCGATTATTCGATCTGGAGCCCGTCGGTCGATGAATCCATCGCGGCGAAGTACACCGCGTCGAAGCCATCGGCGAAATCGAAGTGCAAGGCGGCGCTGCAGGAACGCATGGGACTCGCGCGCGATGACGACGCCCTGCTCTTCGGCGTCGTCAGCCGGCTCACCGAGCAGAAAGGGCTCGATCTATTGCTCTCGGCCGTGCCCGATATCGTCCAGCGCGGCGGCCAGCTGGCGGTGCTCGGCACGGGCGATCCGGCGCTCGAAACCGGCATGAAGAACGCGGCGGCGGCGCATCCGGGCGCGGTCGCGATCGAGCTGGGTTTCGACGAGACGCTCTCGCATTCGATCATCGCGGGCAGCGATGTGGTGATGGTGCCGTCGCGCTTCGAGCCGTGCGGCCTCACGCAGCTCTACGCGCTCGCCTACGGCTCGCTGCCGCTCGTGCATCGTGTGGGCGGGCTTGCCGACACCGTCGTCGACAGTTCGCTGGAAAATCTCGCCGACGACCTCGCGACCGGCTTCGTCTTCGATACCTTCGATCGCGCGGGCATCGTCGGCGCGATCCGGCGCGCGTTCGCACTGAAGGCGCGGCGCACGGACTGGAAGGCCGTCGTCAAGCGCGCGATGGGCCAGAGCTTCAGCTGGGAAGCGGCCGCGCTGAAATACGCCGACGTGTATGAGGAATTGAAGAGTCGCTGAAGCCTTCCTTCCGTGGGCGCACGCCTTGCTGCCGAGGAACGACTGACCATCACGGAACTGCACATGCACAAACCCCTCGCAGGCCAGATAGCGCTCGTGACGGGCGCGAGTTCGGGCATCGGCGCGGGCGTCGCCACCGCGCTCGCCGACGCGGGCGCGCACGTCGCCATCAACTATCACTCGCACGCGGAACCGGCCGAAGAACTCGCCGCCGCGATCACGGCGAAAGGCGGCGAAGCGTTCGCCGTCGGCGCGGATGTATCCGACGAAACCCAGATCGACGCGATGTTCGATGCCGTCGTGAAGCGCTTCGGGACTATCGATATCGTCGTTGCGAATTCCGGGCTGCAGAAGGACGCGAAGTTTTCCGCGCTCACGCTCGCCGACTGGAACACGGTCATCGAAACGAACCTCACGGGACAATTCCTGACCGCGCAACGCGCCGTGCGCATATTCGAGCGGCGCGGCATGCGCGACGTGTCGAAGGCGCTCGGAAAGATCATCTGCATGAGCTCGGTTCACGAGGTCATTCCGTGGGCCGGACACGTGAACTACGCGGCGTCCAAAGGCGGCATCCAGATGATGATGAAAACCATCGCGCAGGAAGTCGCGCCGCAGCGTATTCGCGTGAACGGCATCGCGCCCGGCGCAATCCGCACGCCGATCAACAAGGACGCATGGGACACGCAGGAGAAGCTCGACAAGCTGCTGACGTTGATTCCGTACGGGCGAGTCGGGGAAGTGGAGGATATCGGCCGCGCGGCGGTCTGGCTCGCGTCCGATGACAGCGATTACGTCGTCGGCACGACGCTTTTCGTCGATGGCGGCATGACGCTCTATCCCGGATTCGCGGATAACGGCTGATATCGCATCGACAAAAACACGGGGACGCAATGAACGAAATCAAGGTTGACGTCGCCGTGATCGGCGCAGGCACTGCGGGCATGGCCGCGTTGCGCGCGGCGCGGCTCGCGGGCGCGAACGCGGTGCTGATCGAGGGCGGCGAGTTCGGCACGACCTGCGCGCGCGTCGGCTGCATGCCGTCGAAGCTGCTGCTCGCGGCGGCGAATGGATTGCACGATGCGCGTTCGCTGGCCGCGCGCGGCATCGAAGGCACGCATGCGCTCGAAGCGGACTACGCGCATGTGCTCGACTACGTGCGGCGCGAGCGCGATTACTTCGTCAAGAGCGTGCTCGAAGAAACCGACGCGCTGCCCGGCGGCATCGTGCTGCACGGCGAGGCGCGCTTCGAAGCGCCGACGCGGCTCGTCGTCGGTGACGGCACGCGCGTGGAGGCGAAGAGCGTCGTGATCGCGACGGGCGCGACGCCGAGCGTGCCCGAGGAACTGAGGGTGTTCGGCGACAAGCTCATCACGAGCGACGATCTTTTCGAGCTGCGCACGCTGCCGAAGCGCATCGCGGTGTTCGGCGCGGGACCGATCGCGCTGGAGCTCGGACAGACGCTCGCGCGTCTCGATGTCGATATCCTCATGTTCGGCAAGGGCGGCCGCGTTGCAGGGCTCACCGACAAACCCGTGCGCGATGCGCTCGCCGCCGCGCTCGCCGACGAGTTCCATTTCGATCCCGACGCGAAGTTCGAAAAGATGTCGGTCGAAGACGGCGTGCCCACGCTGCGCTTCACCTCGCCGGATGGCGCGAGCCACGTCGAGCGCGTCGATCTGGTGCTCGCAGCGACGGGCCGCAGACCGAATCTCGCGCCGCTCGCGCTCGAAAACGCGGGCATCGAACTGAACGAAAAAGGCGTGCCGCTGTTCGACGAAACCACGATGCAATGCGGCACGAGTTCCGTCTTCATCGCGGGCGATTGCGACGGCACGCGTCCCTGGCTCCACGACGCCGCCGACGAAGGCAAGCTCGCCGGCGACAACGCCGCGCGCTTCCCGGACGTGCAGGCGGTCAAGCGCAAGGTGCCCTTCTCGATCGTGTTCAGCGAGCCGCAGGCGGTAAGCGTCGGCGCATCGTACGTCGAGCTCGACAAGCAGATGACGGTGACCGGCGAGGTATCGTTCGAGACTCAGGGCAGAAGCCGCGTGATGCGGCAAAATCGCGGCTTGCTGCACGTCTACGCCGACGCGAAAACCGGCAAGCTTCGCGGCGCGCAAGGCTGCGGCCCGGCGATGGAGCATCTGGGGCATCTGCTCGCGTGGGCGCTGCAACTTGAGTTGACGCTCGATGAAGCGCTCAAGCTGCCTTTCTATCATCCGGTGGTGGAAGAAGGCCTGCGCAGCGCGCTGAAGGATGCGGACAGAAAATGCTATGAAGAGCGTTCGGAGGCACCGCCGACCTTACCGAGCGCGGCAGGTTGCTAGGCGCGCCAAAAAACAAACGCCGGCTGCGGAGAGCCGGCGTTTCTTCTTTCGAATCATGCAAGAGAGCCGTCAGCGATCAGCTTCCGCTCAAACCATATTGCAGTGCAAGATCGAAACCCAGCACCACTAGCGAACAGAAGAGACCCAGCGACAAATTCGCCAGCCGGTGGCCGACATCCTTGTGCTTCGTCAGAACGGCGCCCGCGAGGAACGCGATTTCCACGATGACCTGCATACAGAACACGGCGATCATCAACGCGAACTCATAACCCATCGAGTTGAAGTTCATGAAGTTGAAGCCGTTTACCGCGACCCAAGAACCCACTCGCCAGGCTTCGTATGCCAATAGCAGCAACGGAAAGAAATAGCTGGCTACATAAGTCGGCACCGTGGCGTGCCGCAGTTCCATATTTAAGTGACGTGTTACTTGCATCGCGTACTCCTCATCTGATTGCCCGAAAACGACGGGCGTTCTACCTGCACCGTGGCGCAACCGGAGCGTTCTGACCGAACGGCAGACGGGCGTCGTGCTTTCAGAATAGGACAATTTTCGGGAAAGCGAATCATCGTATTCCCGATGATCACACCCAGTAAGGGATTACACGATGCATTGTGCAGTGCAACTGAACAACGTTGTTATTTAGACCCTTGAATTCGGCACGCGCGTGCGCACCGAACCCATAACTCGTTTGATCGCTTATTGGCCGTTTTGTTGCTTGGCGTATAGCTTGATAATGCCTGAAAAATCGAGTCCGCCGAGTCCCTGCTGGCTCATCGACTGATACAACTGTTGTGCCAGCGCGCCCATGAAAACGGGCTGCCTTGCGCTACGCGCCGCATCGACGGCAAGGCCCAGATCCTTCAGCATCAGATCCGCGCCAAAGCCGCCCGAATATCCGCGCGAAGCGGGTGCCGTTTCGACGATTCCCGGATAGGGATTACACGTATCCGAACTCCAGCAACGCCCGGTCGATGTATTGACGATGCTCGCCAGTTTCGTCGGATCGATGCCGAGGGTTTCGCCCAGCTTCATCGCTTCCGCGACGCCGATCATGGAAATCCCTAGCAGCAGGTTATTGCATATCTTGGCGATCTGACCGGTGCCCGTTTCGCCGCAGCGCACCATGTTCTTGCCCATGCCTGAGAGCATGGGGCGCAGCGTTTCGAAGAGCGCTTCGTCGGCGCCGACCATGAAGGTCAGCGTACCCGCCTGTGCGCCGACGACGCCGCCGGAAACCGGTGCATCGGCGAACGGATTGCCCTGCTTCGCCGCCGCTTGGCCGATGAGCTTCGCGGTGGCCGGATCGATCGTGCTGCTGTCGACGAGCGGCACGCCCTTCGCAACACCCGCAAGCACGCCGTCATCGCCGAGATAGACCGACTTCACATGCTGCGCTGCGGGAAGCATCGTGATGACGACTTCCGCGCCTTCGGCGGCCGCGCGCGGCGAAGCGGCCAGCGTCGCGCCCGCCGCTTTCGCCGCGTCCAGCGCATCGGGCACGAGATCGAACGCCGTTACCGCGTGACCCGCTTTGAGGAGATTGGCGGCCATCGGGCCGCCCATGTGCCCGAGGCCGATAAAGCCTATTTTCATCGCCGTCTCCTTTTCTTATCTCAGCGAGATGGTCGTGTTGACGCCGTCGTTCACCGTGGCGTCGTCGAACCAGCGCGAGGTGACCGTCTTGGTCTGGGTGTAGAACTGCACGACCTGCTTGCCGTACGGCCCGAGATCGCCCAGTTTCGAACCGCGCGAGCCCGTGAAGCTGAACGCGGGCACCGGCACCGGAATCGGAATGTTGATGCCCACCTGGCCGATATCGATCTCGCTCTGGAACTTGCGCGCCGCAGCTCCGCTCTGCGTGAAGAGACCCACGCCGTTGCCCATCGGATTGCGATTGACGAGCGCGATCGCGTCATCGAGCGTGTCGGCCTCGACCACGCACAGCACCGGGCCGAAGATCTCGGTCTTGTAGATCGACATGTCCGTATCGACGTTCGTGAAGATCGTCGGGCCGATGAAATTGCCGTTCTCGTAGCCCTTCACATCGATACCGCGGCCATCGAGCGCGAGCGTCGCGCCCTCTTCCACGCCGCGGCCGATCAGGCCGAGAATGCGCTCCTTCGCCGTTTTCGAGACGACCGGGCCGACATCCGTATTCGGTTCGATGCCCGCATTGACCTTGAGCGTCCTCGCGCGTTCGACGAGCTCCGGCACCCACTCCTTCGACGCCCCGACGAACACCGCCACCGACGTCGCCATGCAGCGCTGGCCCGCCGCGCCGAAGCCCGCGCCCGCGAGCGCGTTGAGCGTCTGTTCCTTGTTCGCGTCGGGCAGCACGACGGCGTGATTCTTCGCGCCCATCATCGACTGCACGCGCTTGCCGTGCTGGCTCCCGAGGTTGTAGACATGCGTGCCGACGGCCGTCGAACCGACGAACGAGATCGCCTTGATGTCGGGATGCGTGCAGATCGCGTCCACGACTTCCTTGCCGCCATGCACGACGTTGAGCACGCCCGGCGGCACGCCTGCTTCGATCGCGAGCTCGACGAGCTCCATCGTCGAAAGCGGGTCCTGTTCCGACGGCTTCAGCACGAAGGTGTTGCCGCAGACGATCGCCATCGGGAACATCCACAGCGGGATCATCGCGGGAAAGTTGAACGGCGTGATGCCCGCGCAGACGCCGATCGGCTGGCGCAGCGTGTAGGTATCGACGCCGCCCGCGACGTTCTCGGAGAATTCGCCTTGCTGCAGCGTGCTGATCGAGCACGCATGTTCGACGACTTCGAGACCGCGGAAGATGTCGCCCTCGGCATCGGCCAGCGTCTTGCCCTGCTCGGCCGTGAGCGTCTGCGCGATGCGCTTCTGGTTCTGGCGCACGAGATCCTGGAACTTCAGCATCAGACGCATGCGCGCGCCGAGCGGCGTCGTGCGCCACGTCTGAAACGCCTTGTGCGCGGCGGCAACGGCGGCGTTCACCTCGTCCATCGTCGCGAAGGGCACGCGGCCGACCACCTCCTGTGTCGCGGGATTGACGATGTCGCGCCACTCGGTCGTCTTCGAATCGACGAACTGGCCGTCGATCAGCAGCTTGGCCGTACGGACGGACGTATTCTGCGCCGGATGTTCAGCAGCGATATTCACGAGTCACTCCTTGTCTGGAAAGTTGCAAACGCGGGGGTTGGGATGAGCGGCGAAGACGCGCGGACAGGACGCCGGTGCGGCGCCGAAGGGAATGGCATGTCGTCTCCGTTTATAAGAAATCGGCCTGCACTGCTGCACGGTCGTTTCCTTGAGTATAGTTATGCAAAAGTCCATCATGGCACCATAAAAACACCCGATCGATATGCAAAAAAACGCCATGCAAACCGCCAAGTTCGACCTCGCCCGCCTGAACTGGGACGATCTGCGCTTCTTCCTCGAAGTCGCCCGCACGCAGCGCGCGAGCGGCGCGGCAAAGCGCCTGGGCGTCGATTACACGACGGTCGCGCGGCGCGTGCGCGCGCTCGAAGACGCGCTCGGCACCCTCCTGTTCGACAAGTCGCGTAGCGGCGGATTCATTCTGACCGCGGAGGGCCAGCGCCTGCTCGGCTTCGTCGATTCGATCGAGACGACGGTGCAGTCCGCCACCGAGCAGATCGCCAATACGGGCCACGCGCTGTCGGGACATGTACGCGTCGGCTCGACGGAAGGTTTCGGCTGCTTTTTTCTCGCGCCGCAGCTCGCGCGCTTCCAGGACGCGCATCCGAACATTTCCATCGACCTGTTGCCGGTGCCGCATTTCGTGAGCCTGTCCAAGCGCGAGGCGGATATCGCCGTGACGCTCGAGCGCCCCGAGCAGGGCCAGTACGTCTATACGAAGCTCTGCGAATACCGGCTCAAGCTCTACGCGACCGCCGAGTATCTGGACGCGCACGGGCCGATCCGCTCGAGCGAGGATTTGCGACATCATCGCTTCGCGAGCTATATCGACGATCTCGCCTTCAGTTACGAACTGCTGTATCTCGAACGCGCGGTGCCGGGCGCGGTGTCGCGCTGGCGCAGCACGAGCGCGATCGCGCAATACTTCGCGGCGCTGCAGGGCCGCGCGCTCGCGATCCTGCCGTGCTTCATGACCTCCGCCGATCCACGCTTCGTGCCGGTGCTGCCGGACGAGATCGTCGTGACGCGCGCTTTCTTCCTGTCCTGCCGCGAGGACCTGCGCAAGCTGAAGCGCATCACGGCCGTCTGGGACTATCTGCGCGCGGCGGCCGAAGCGAACCGCGGATTCCTGATGGGCGACGGCACGCAGATGGCGTGGGTCGATGTCAAGTCATCCTGATCGAATCACGTTTTATGACAGCGAGATCGGATCGAACGTGTTATCCGTCGATGCCCGATCGCGCGTCACAAAATTTGACCCGATGAATTCGTGTAATTTTGCTTCGATATCCTGTTTAAAACATCGCCTGTGCACACAGGGTCGTGCATAATCGGCGCCCAGTCTTATCGTTTTGCCGTGGAGAGCGCGGCGCACTCCATCCCCGTGATTTTCCTTAGTCCTTTTTCCGCCGGCCATACTGGCCGCTCCGCGCGCTGATGGCTTTCGTCATCTGGTCGCGGCGAACCATGTCCCGCCAGCGCATCCGCTTCGTCGAGGCACGGACGGCGCGCGCCATCGCCATCATCGGCGCGATCACGCTTCTGATCGCCGCGCTCGCGCTCGGCATCGCCATCGGCACGATGTTCGGCCGCAGCCATCTCGGCGAAGAGCGGGCGTTGACGTCGCGCCGCTCGTACGAAATCGAAGAGCTCGGCCGCATCAATGCCGCGCTGATCGAACTCGCGCCGCGCGTCGAAGGGCTGTCCGCGGAAGTGAACGAGCTGCACGAGTTCGACGCGCATCTGAAGGCCGCGCACGGCACGGGCGGCACGTCCGGCGTGCACGACGTGCCGCCGCTGCCGGACAGCGAGGAACCGGCATCGTCGCTCGACGGCGCCGGCGGCCCGGCGCTCCCCCCACGCCTTTGCGATACCGGCCACGCGACGACGGGCGCGCCGCGGCAGCGTCTGAAAAGCACGCAACGCATCATCGATTGCGTGAACGACCAAGTCTCGCAGTTGCAGACGCAGACGCTCGCGCACTATGCCGCGTACATGGCGTTTCCCGGCCGCGAACCGGCGCCCGGCGCGCGCAGCGGCTCGCCTTACGGCAATCGTCTGGATCCGTTCACCGGACATCTGAGCTTTCATCCGGGCGTCGATCTCGTCGCGCCGACCGGCACGCCGATCCTGGCGAGCGCGGGCGGACGCGTCGTGCAGGCCGGAGAGCGCAACGGCTACGGCAATGCGGTCGATATCCGACACGGCGACGGCACGATGACGCGCTATGGACATGCCTCCCGCGTCCTCGTGAAAGCCGGCGACTATGTGATGCCCGGACAGGAGATCGCGGAAGTCGGCTCGACCGGACGCTCCACGGGCCCGCATCTGCATTTCGAAGTGATCGTCGACGGCGCGCAGATCAATCCCTCACCCTTTCTCGCGCTCTTCAGGCGCAAGCCGAATGCGCAAAGTTGATTCGAAGCGGCCGTCGCTGCAACTGACTCGCCAGTCCTATTCGCTCACGCCCAAGCGCGGCGCGGGCATCTGGCTAGGCTTGATCGCGGCCATCTGCGCGATGGCCGCGCTCGCTGCCGCGGGCTTCGCGCTCAAGCGTTCGAACGAGGACGCGCACAAGCTCGACGCGCTCTGCGCGCCGCCCGCCTCCGAGCAGACGTTGCGCGATCAGCTCGCGCATGCGCAACTCGCGCTCGAGCAGGAAGCGGCGACCCGTGCGGCGCTGGAACAGCGCGTAGCGGACGGCACGGCCGAGATTCAGCGCCTGCAGACCGACCTCGTTTTCCTCAAGAAACAGCACAAGCCCGATTGAGCCGCACGTCTCGCACGCTCGCTTTCGTGTAACCCCTTACCGCATCGCAAGGACTCGACATGTTTTCATCCAAGAAGGATTCCACCGGCGTCAAGATGGCCAAGCTCGCGACGCTCGTCGCGCATAACGTTCACATCTCCGGCGATCTCGAGTTCAGCGAGGGCCTGCGCATGGACGGTCAGGTGACAGGCAACGTGAGCGGCCGGCCAGGCGAAGAGACGCTGCTCGTCGTGAGCGATCAGGGCGCGATTCGCGGCAATGTGAGCGCCTACGATGTCATCATCAATGGCTGCGTGACGGGCGATGTCACCGTCGCGCATTTCGTCGAACTTCAGTCCAACGCGCGCGTGCTGGGCAACATCTACTATCAGCAGTTGCGCATGGATATCGGCGCGACCGTCGAGGGCAAGCTGACCAAGCTCGATTCGCAGTCCGCGCATGTTCCGACGCTGCCGTCGCCGACCGAATACGCCGTCGACTTCAGCACGACTTGATGGCGGGAAACGAGCGCCGCACGATCGACGCTCGTTGGCAACAGTGCGCATGTCCAGCTAAGATTCGATGGATGGAGGCCACGCGCTCGCGCCCCACGCGAATCATCACGCGACTTCGAGCGCCCATCGACGCGTGGCCGGTGACATCGAAATAACTATAAAGGGCGCCCCATGCTGGTCAATTGCGCGGCTTATCAGAACGGCCGGAAACTCGCGGACGTCAATATCGACGATATCAACGCCTATCGCGATATGCCCGACTCTTTCATTTGGGTTGCATTGAAGGAGCCCGGTCCCGGCGAACTCGCGCATATGACACACCAGTTCGGTCTGCATGAACTGGCGGTCGAAGATGCGCAGCATGGTCATCAGCGGCCGAAGATCGAGGAATACGGCGACTCGCTGTTCGCGGTCTTCCATACCGTCGAGTTCGATGAAGAAGGCGAGGTGCTCGTCGGCGAGATGAACGTGTTCGTCGGCAGGAACTATGTGCTCTCGGTGCGCAATCGCACGACGCAAGGCTTTCAGGAAGTGCGCAAGCGCTGCGAGCGCGAGCCGCATCTGCTCAAGCACGGGCCGGCCTTCGTGATGTACGCGCTGCTCGATGCCGTCGTCGATCGATACTTTCCTGTGCTGGAAACGCTCGGCGCGGAAGTCGACGAAGTGGAAGAGCGCATCTTCGAACAGAAAGGCTCGGTGGAATCGCGCGAGATCATCGAGGATCTTTACTCTTTGAAGCGGCGCATGACGATCCTTCAGCATCACACGGCGCCGCTGCTCGAAGCCGTCAGCAAACTGTATGGCGGGCGATCGCCGGGCGTGTGTTCGGGCATGCAGGAATATTTCCGCGACGTGTACGACCACCTGCTGCGCATCGTGAAGACGATCGAAGGGCGTCGTGAAATGATCGTCACGGCGATTCAGGTGAATCTCGGCCTGATCGCGCTCGCGGAAAGCGAAGTGACCAAGCGCCTCGGCTCCTTCGCGGCCCTCTTCGCGGTGCCGACGATGATCGCCGGCATCTACGGCATGAACTTCAAATCGATTCCGGAGCTCGACTGGATCTACGGCTATCCGACCTGTCTCGCGGTTATGCTGATCGTCGATCTCGTGCTTTACTGGCGCTTCAAGAAGGCGGGCTGGCTGTAGCGAGAAAGCGTCTTTCAAGGAACCTTCAGGCGAAATTCATTGTCTAATCAAGCGATTTGCGCGAGAATGTGGAGTGGGCTTGCAAACAGGCCCATCGACCGCATATGACGTGAACGCACGTCACATTTTCACCGCTTTTCGTATCAACCGCACGTCGGCCTTGCTGTTCGCCGATGTCGCCGTCCCGGTCATGCCGGCCACGGCGCGCCGCCTCCGCGGTTCGCCCTGTCGTCCGGCCTATGCCGTCAAGCTCACAACGAGCCTGAAATAGAGACGCGGCGCGATCCGATCGCACGTTTGATCGTGCCGGACGTGCCAGGCCACGCTTTGCATCGAATCTAACGTTTCGTAGCGCCGCAGCCTGCGGGCAGCGGCGCTCGACGCTTCATCGGCGTAGGATTCGCAGATGCACCCATTACTAATCATCACAGGAGCCCCATATGGCGAAAGAAGAACTCATCGAACTCGACGGCATCGTTGACGAAGTGCTTCCCGACAGCCGCTATCGCGTCACGCTGGACAACGGCGTCGTCGTGGGCGCGTACGCCTCGGGCCGCATGCGCAAGAATCACATCCGTATTCTAGCCGGCGACCGCGTGACGCTGGAACTGTCGGTGTACGACCTGACGAAGGGCCGCATCAACTTCCGTCACAAGGACGAGCGCGCCAGCGGCGGCGGCCCGCGTGCGCCGATGCGCCGTCGTTGATGCCTGACCGCCTCATCTGATTCATCCGCAGCCAGCGTGAGCCTGATCCGCAGCGCACGCTTCTGAACCAACCCGCGGATCACCTGTACTTCGACGCGGCCGCATGCCCCGCGCCTGGCCGTTCAAGGCTGCGCGACGCGTCGATGCCCCCTTTCCCGCCCGCAATACCTCACGCCGCACCGCGCGCCGCCAGCAGCGCGTCGATGCCGATCGCGAAGCCATCCTCGTCGTTGCTCTTCGACACCAGGCTCGCCTGACGCTGCACGGTGTCGGATGCCTGCCCCATCGCGATCGATATACCCGCAATTTCGAACATCGCCACGTCGTTGCCCATGTCGCCGAGCACGGCCACGCGTTCCAGCGGCACGCCCGCGATTTGCGCAAGTTCGCGCACC
This sequence comes from Caballeronia sp. S22, assembly GCF_964261745.1. NCBI lineage: Bacteria > Pseudomonadati > Pseudomonadota > Betaproteobacteria > Burkholderiales > Burkholderiaceae > Caballeronia > Caballeronia sp. S22. The sequence continues at coordinate 905,324 of NZ_OZ180036.1, forward strand.
GCGGTGCCCTTGTTCGCCGCGAGGCTCGTGACGTCGAGATAGTAGGTCTGCGAGCGCGCCGCATGACCGCGACCTTCCAGTTGCCGCTGCAAATCGCTTTCCACGCGCGCGAGCAGCGCCGTATCGGCAGTCGAGCCGACGATCTTGTCGACCGCGTCGAGATCGATATCGTCGAAGCGCGTCACGCGCACGCCCTCATAGCCGACCGTGCGCGTTTCGAGCGGCACGTACGTGCCTTCGGGATTGGTCAGATACCACGCATCGTCGATGAACACCCACGCGTCCACGTTCGCGGCGGCGAGCGCTTCGAGCGTGGTCTGCACGACATCGCGCGGCAATTTGTGCGACGACAGCACCTCCCACGTGCCTGGCCTGACGAGACTGCCGCCGTTGTACGACGCATAAGGCATATCGACAGAAAGCGCCTCCACGATATGCCGCATGCCCTTGCCCGGGCGGCTGCTGGCCACCGTGAAGCGCACGCCAGCTTCGCGCAGACGGCGCACCGCGTCCTTCGCGGGCTGGCCGAGCGCCTTGTCGGTGTAGAGCAGCGTGCCGTCGCAATCGGTGACGACGAGTTCCGCGCGGGCGAGCGCCTCGAAGGCCGCGGCTCCGTCGCCGGTCGCGCTGTGCAGGCCGTACTTGCCTTGAGCGTTCATCAGTGCGCCCCTTCGCGCTGGTTGAAATGCGGCAACTGCCGCGTCTCGCGCACCGAGCGCGGATGCCACAGCCGCGCGCCGCCTTCGATGCCCGCCGCGTTCGACACGATCGCCACGTTATCCGGCAGCTTGAACTTGATGTGCGCCGCGTTGCCGCCGCCGATCCAGAGCTTGTCGTAGTTCACGAGCGTCGCAAGAATGCCGATGATCTTCTCCACACGCCGGCTCCAGCGTTTCTTGCCCGCCTTCTCGCGCGCCGCGTTGCCGATGTATTCGTCGTAGGTCTTGTCCTTCGCGACCGGATGATGCGCGAGTTCGAGATGCGGCATCAATTCGCCGTCGCGAAAGAGCGCGGTGCCCGCACCGGTGCCGAGCGTCAACACCATCTCGATGCCGCGCCCTTCGATCGCCGCGAGTCCCTGCATTTCGGCATCGTTGATCATGCGCGCGGGCATGCCGCCCAGGCGCTCGGAAATCAGTTGCGCGAGGGGTACGCCACGCCAGGCCGGCGTGCCGAGATTCGGCGCGGTCAGCACGACGTTCTCGCGCACGACGCCCGGAAAGCCGATGGAGATATGCGTCGGCGGCTCCGCGACGATCGGTTTAATGAGTTCGATGAGCGTCTCCACGACCACGTCGGGCTTCGCCGGATGCGGCGTCGCCACGCGCACGCGGTCGCTCTTCATCTCGCCATCCTCGGAGATGATGGCCGCCTTCAACCCGGTCCCGCCGATATCGATCGCGAGAATCCGTTCGGCCTTGATCGCGAGTTTGTCCGCCGAGACATGCGTTTTCTGTTTGGCTCTTGATTCTGTGCTCACGCTCGTTGTCCTTATGATTGTTGATGAGGTCAGTCCTTCTTGCGCGTATCGGTCAGCGCGCGCCATGTGCGGCCGTCCTGCGCCAGCAATTGATCCGACTCCGCCGGTCCCGCGCTGCCCGCCGCGTAGCCGTGCACGGCGAGCGGGCTGTCCGGATGCAGCACGCGATCCACCGCTGCCCACGCCGTCTCGATGCTGTCCGCGCGCTGGAAGAGCGTGGCATCGCCGAGCATGCAATCGTAGAGCAGCGTCTCGTAGCCGACGTTCGCTCGCTCCGCGAAAAAGTCCGCGTAGTTGAAGGCCGATCGCACCTTGCCGATCTGCATCACGGGTCCCGGCACCTTCACGTTGAAGTCGAACGTCGTGCCGTGCGCCGGATCGATACGCAGCGTGAACACGTTCGGCGTGAGCGCATCGACGGGCGTATCGCGGAACAGCAGGAACGGCACGGCTTTCAGTTGCACTGAAATCTCCGTGCGCCGCTCGGTCAGCCGCTTGCCGGTGCGCAGATAGAAAGGCACGCCCGCCCAGCGCCAGTTCTCGACATACACGCGCGCCGCCGCATAGGTTTCGGTGCTGCTGTCCTTCGCGACGCCCGGCTCTTCCTTGTAGCCCGGCCCGGCCGGTCCGGCTTCGTATTGACCGAGCACGACATCGTTCGCCGTGAGCGGGCGGATCGCATCGAAAATTTCGGCTTTGCGGTCACGCACGGATTCGGCATCGAAGGAATTGGGCGGCTCCATTGCCACCATCCCGAGCAACTGGAAAAGATGGTTCGGCAGCATGTCGCGAAACGCGCCGGTCTGCTCGTAGAACTTGCCGCGCCCTTCCACGCCGATCGTCTCCGCCGCCGTGATCTGCACGTTGTCGATGTATTCGCGCCGCCAGATCGGCTCGAACATCGCGTTGGCGAAGCGCACGGCGAGAATGCTCTGCACCGTGTCCTTGCCGAGAAAATGGTCGATCCGATACACCTGCGACTCGTCCGCGAATTTGAGGATGCAGGCGTTGAGCGCCTTTGCGGACGCCAGATCGGTCCCGAACGGCTTTTCGATGACGAGCCGCCTGAAGTTGCCGTCCTTCTCTTCGAGCAGGCCCGCCGCGCCGAGATGCTCGATGATCGGCTGGAAAAAGCGCGCGCCCACCGCGAGGTAGAACATGATGTTGCCGGACTTCGCTTTCGCGAGCCGCGCCTTGAGCCGCGCGAAGGTCTCGTCTTCCTCGAACTCGCCCGGGAAATACTCGAGCCGTCCGACGACCCAGTTCCATGCCTCTTCGTTCAGTTGCGACGTGTGAAAGGTGGCGGCCTTGTCGGCGGCGAAACCGCGCAGCGACTGCGTAAGCTCGTCGCGCCAATCGGACGTCTCGCGCTCGCCGTGGTTCACCCCGATGATCTCCATGCCGTCGTCGAGGAGCTTGTCGGCGGACAGATTGTAGAGCGACGGCATCAGGAGCCGCTTGGTGAGATCGCCGCCGGCTCCGAAAATTACGAGCGTGCATGGCGGCGCGGGATGCTTGCCGGCGCATGTCGCGCTCGCCGGGCTCGCGGGATTCGCTTCGTTCGATTGGTTCGCTTCGTTCGATTCTTTCGGCATGGCGTATCGCCCCTTGTCAGTTGCGCGTGAACCTGGAAAGACCTTCATCGATACGGCACAGTTCATTTCGATAACGCACTACGCACCCGCGCGCCAAAAAACGTATGCAGTTTGTAATTTTTAACCTTTCGTGTCGTAAAATATGCGCGCTCGGCGCCTGCGCTCGCCGATCTTGCGACATCGAAGCCGACTCGAGGCCTGGACTACATGAACGCACACGACACTTCCATCGACCTTGCTGCTTACTTCGAGCGCATCGGCTTTTCCGGACCTGCGCGGCCCGCGCCGACGCTCGACACGCTGCGCGCGCTGCATCTGCTCCATCCCCAGACCATTCCGTTCGAAAACCTCGACGTGCTGATCGGCCGTCCGGTGCGGCTCGATCTGGAATCGGTCCAGCGCAAACTCGTCGAAAGCCGGCGCGGCGGTTACTGCTACGAGCATAACCTGCTGTTTCGCAGCGTACTGCAGACGCTGGGTTTTCGCGTGCGCAGCTTCGCGGGCCGCGTCCTCTGGGGCCGGGATGCGCCGGAGATGCCGGCGCGCACGCACATGCTTCTGCTCGTCGATCTCGACGAAGGCACGTTCCTCACCGACGTCGGTTTCGGCGGCATGACGCTGTCCGCGCCGCTCGCACTCCAGACGGGCCTCGAACAGATCACGCCCCACGGCGCGTTCCGCCTCGACGATGCCGGTGGCGAGCCGCCCGCCTATATCCTGCAGGCGCTCGTGAACGGCGCATGGACGCGCGTGTATCGCTTCGACCTCGACCCGCAGTATGACGCCGACTACGAGATGGCCAACTATTTCGTGTCCACGTACCCGCAGTCGATTTTCCTGCACAACCTGCTGGCCGCGCGTCTCGCGCCGGGCAAACGTTTCGGCCTGTTCAACCGGCGCTTCTCGGCGCACGACGAACGCGAAGGCAGCGATCATCGCGAACTCGAAAGCGTCGCCGATCTGCGCCGCGTGCTCGAAAACGAGCTCGGCATTCGTCTGCCGGATGACGCCGGTCTCGACGCCGCGCTCGCCCGTCTGCCCTGATGCGCGGACACCCCGGCCGGCACAACCAAGCTTAATCACAGGACCACGATGTTCAAGAAGAAGACGCGCGGCGGCAGCGATTTCCAGACGCATCACCGCAGCACGATGCTCGTGAACCGGCTGCCCGCGTGGCGCTCGCGTCTCGTCGTGATGGGCGTCACGGCGGCGTTCCTGTCGCTTGCCGGGCGCGCGCTGTGGGTGCAGGTCATCGACCACGAGTTCTATATCGGCGAAGGCCAGAAGCGCTATCAGCGCACGCTGGCGCTTTCGGCGACGCGCGGGCGCATCGTCGATCGCAACGGCGCGATGCTCGCCGTGAGCCTCGCCACCTATGAAGTCTGGGCGACGCCGAAGCTCTTCGACGGCGACCACGGCAACGAGATCGCGCGCCTGCTCGACATGCCGCCGAAGGAGTTGCAGCGGCGCGTCGATGGGAACCGCGCGTTCGTGCTGCTCAAGCGTCAGGTGGAAGCCGAGGCCGCCGAGCGGATCCAGACCATCGGGCGCGCGGGCATCACGCTCGTGCCGGACACGAAGCGTTTCTATCCCGAAGGCGAATCGGCGGCGCACGTCGTCGGCTTCACCAATAACGAGGATCACGGGCAGGAAGGCGTCGAGCTCGCCGCCGATACGCGTCTGACGGGCGAAGCCGGCCAGCGCGAGGTGATTCGCGACCGCCTCGGCCGCGTCGTCTCGCAGATCGGCGAGCCGGCCATGCCGCAGAACGGCGAGACGATTCAACTGACCATCGACCGGCGCATTCAGCAGCTCGCGCACTCGCAACTGAAAGCGGCGATCGCGAAGCACAAGGCGCGCGCGGGCAGCGTCGTCGTGCTGGACGCGAGGAACGGCGAGGTGCTCGCGCTCGCCAATTATCCGAGCTTCGATCCGAATGACCGCTCGCGCCTCACCGGCGAGCAGTTGCGCAACCGCGCGCTCACCGACACCTTCGAGCCCGGCTCGACGATCAAGCCGCTCGTCGCCGCGCTGTCGATCGATCTGGGCCGCGTGCGGCCGGACACGCGCATCGATACGGCGCCGGGCACGTTCAAGCTCGGGCCGAACGTGATTCACGACACGTCGAATCACGGCATCATCACCGTGGCCGAGGCAGTGCAGATGTCCAGCAACGTCGCGCTCACGAAGCTCGCGCTGCAGATTCCCGCGCAGACGATCTGGGACAAGTACCGCGAATACGGCATCGGCCGCGCGCCCGAACTGACCTTCCCTGGCGCGGCGACCGGCCGCCTGCGCGCGCCCGAGCGCTGGAAGCCGATCGAGCAGGCCACGATGGCCTATGGCTACGGCCTGTCGCTCTCGCTACTGCAGATCGCGCAGATCTATACCGCCTATGCCGGCGATGGACGCTTCCATCCGGCCACGCTGATTCAGGGCGAAGCGCGCCGCGACGCCCTTCAGGTGACGAAGCCCGCCACCGCGAAGGCCGTGCGCAGCATGCTCGAAAACGCGACCGGCGACCACGGCACCGGGCGCGCGGCGGCGGTCGAAGGCTATCGCGTCGGCGGCAAGACCGGCACGGCGCGCAAGCAGGTCGGGCGTTCGTATGCGGCGAACAAGTACCGGGCATCGTTCGTCGGCATCGCGCCGATGAGCGATCCGCGCGTGATCGTCGCGGTGATGATCGACGAGCCCACGGGCGGCACCTACTACGGCGGCACGGTGGCGGGGCCGGTGTTCTCGGGCATCGTCGGCGGCACGCTGCCGCTGCTCGACGTGCCGCCCGACGCCTGAGCGGCGCGCAGGCGGGCGCGGGCCTTGCTGCATCGATCATGCGCACCCCGAGGCGCGCCCGCGAACCTGACCGGACTGTAAAGGGCTTGTGCTCTAATGTCGTGTTCGGCACCAAGAGATCAAACGGGAAAGACCATGAAAAAACTCGCCGCGGCGCTCGCGTTGCCTGTGCTTTTCGCCGCTTGCGCCCAGTTTCATAACGAAGATGCGGGACAACCCGAAGTCGAGAAATCATCGACCGACAACAAGGTGAACGGCATCGTCCAGTGCATCGCCGACGAAGCGAAGAAGCACGACGCCAAATATCAGAAGACGGCCATCCCGCAAGGCGTGATGCTGGAGTTCGGCGATTCCAACGTGATCAAGGTCCGTTACGACAACGGCGAGACCACGTATCGCTTCTATCCGGGGCAGCGTCATCCGTCGAATCTGTGGATCGAAGGCGCGGGCAAGAAATGCGCGCCGGCGGATGCGACCGCCCACGACGAACCCCAGAAATAAGCAGGCACATCATGCGCTCGACCAAAGCCATCAGCGCCGTCGAACGGCTCAAGACGCGCAGCGGCAACGCGAGCTACGCGGCCATCTCGATGCCGGGCGGCCTCTTCTATCTCGTCGAGCGCTCGGCCGAAGGTTCGAAAAAACTCTCCGATCCGATGCCGATGGACGAGTTCGTCGCGTTCGTCAACGCGCGCGAACCCGGCAAGCCACGCAGGGTGAGCAAGCTCGATCTCGCGATGGAAGAACAGATCGGCCGCAGCGGCAAGCGCACGACGAAAGCGCCCGCCGAGAGCGGCGAATAGGCGCATCTTCCCGCCGTCGCGATCGATCCGCGCCGCCCTGGCGCGGCGCAACATCGAAATCCCCACATCCCCATCACATGAATGTGCGATGACAGACGGAGCCAGCAGGCTCGCGTTGCGTACATTTTTGTTAACGATCGAACCCGCTGAGACGGGCAACGATCGGTCTACCGAAGAAAAGAGCAAGGGCCACCCGCAACGCTACAAAAAAATGCGCGGGTGAACGGGGTGCCTCAACGGCGCGCGTGTCCGATGTCGGGACCACGCGTCGTATGGCCGAGAGGAAGACCAAAAAATGAAGAAGAAGAATGAGACCAAGGGCAGCCTTTTGCCCTCGGCGATGGCTGACGTCGAGCTTCAACACATCGAGCGCGCACTCGCGCAACTTCGCACGATGCACAAACAATCATCCGGCACGCTCAACGTCGAGTACTGGCGCGAGCGTCTCACCGCCGTGCTGAAGGGCTATGCGCTCGTGCCCGCGCAGAAGCAGCGTATCGAGGCGCTGCGCATTGCGCTCGATACGGTCGACAGCGGCCCGCGCGACGGCTCCGGCAGCCGCAGGAAGTCGACCAACAGGCTTTGGGCGAAAGCGGCCTGACAACCGCTTTCGCCGCTCGCGCCGCGGCGCGAATCCTTCGTTCGCGCCCGCGTCTCGTGACGAGCCGGGCGCGTAACGGCTTTGCGAATTCCCGACTTTTCACGGCACGCGTGCATCGCGGACGCGTCCCGCCGGTACGCCGGGCACCGTTCATGCTCGAAAGAAAGACCTTCGATCATGCCGGGAGCTGCCATGTCCATTCATCGTCACGAACGCGCGCGCGGCGCACGCCGGCCCTGGCCGATGCTCGCGAACGCGATCCTCGCCAGCTTCATCGCGACGTTCAGCACGTACGGCGTCGCGCAGATCACGAACGGCGGCAGCGCCGGCAGCCAGGACAACCGGCAGTCCGATTCGACATCGAGCGCGGCTCCGTCGGGCACCGCGATGCATGAATCGCAGAAGCCGCAGTCGAAGGATGCCGCGAAGGGCCGCTCCGCGACCGCGGGCAAGGATCACAAGACCGAAGGCAGCGGCGGCTTCGACAACGGCCTGTACGGTACGGGCGCGGGCAACAACAAGTAAGAGAGCGCGCCCGCGTTCAGTCGTCGCGCTTGTGCGGCACGCCCATGATTTCCGGCGCGATCGCCGCATGATTGACGATCGCGACGAGCGACACGCCGCCGATCACGTTGCCGATGAACGTCGGCACGAGGAACACGAGGAAGTAGTCCGGGACGCTGGCCGCGCCGATCATCACCGCGTAGGCCGCTTCGACCGATCCCGCGATCACGTGCGTGAGCTTGCTCACCGCGACGGTGTACGTCACGAGCAGGACGGTCAGGAGACGCTCCGAGCGCGCGCTCGGCAGGAGCCACACCATCAGCGCGATGAGCCAGCCGGAGAACACGCCGCGCACGACGGTCACGCCGAACTCGGCGGACAGCGGCGTCATCGCGACCTTGGCGAGCGCCTCGCTCACTTCCGGCGAAAATACGCCGCGAATCTGCAGGATGGCCGCGAAGATCGTCGTGCCGACGAGGTTGAAGAAAAGCACGATCGCCCAGAGACGCAGCGCCTTGAACAGGGTCACGAGATCGCGTCGCGTGAGCACGGGCAGCACTGCGGTAAGCGTGCTCACCGTGAAGAGCTGCTGACGTCCGAGAATGACGAAGACGAAGCCGATCGTATAGCCGAAGCTCGATACGAGGCCGCTCCATCCCGTCTCCGGCAGCGCGCTTTCGAGAATCGACTGGACGAGAAACGAGAAACCCATCGAAAGGCCGGCGGCGAGCGCCGACCACATCAGCGCGGCGAAGGTGCGCTCCATCGCGACTTCGCCTTCTTCGCGCACGATCTCATGAATGACGAGCGGATGCGGTGCGGAGTGTTCGGCGGCCTGTTCCTGCTCGGCGCTATCGAGGTGCGGCGAGTCGGCCCCGGCTTGCGGCTCGTTCATGATCGTTCTCCCTGAACGCCGCTCGATACGGAAGGTGGATGAGCGGCTGGCGCATCCACGAAGCAGGAAGAATGCCCATCGACCTAACGGGCGATGGTGCCGTCGATGGCGTCATAGCCGCGCCACTTGTAAATGAGCGCGGAAACGAGCCAGCACGCGGCGAAAATTGCGACGATGCCATAGCCGAGCATCCCGAAGTGCTCGGCGAGCGTCGCACTCGCATCCCACAGTCCGCCCTTCAGTTGCAGCCGGTCCGCGATCAGACCCAGCGCCTCGATGCCGCCGACTAGCACCGCGATCAGCACCGACACCAACGTGACCGTGAGGTTGTAGTAGAGCTTGCGGATCGGCTTCATGAACGCCCAGCCATAGGCGCCCGTCATGAGCAGACTGTCCGCGGTATCGATGAGCGACATGCCGGCCGTGAAGAGCACCGGGAACACGAGAATCGACCAGACCGGCATGCCGCGTGCGGCTTCGGCGGCCGCGATGCCCATCAGGCCGATTTCGGTGGCCGTGTCGAAGCCGAGCCCGAACAGGAAGCCGAGCGGATACATGTGCCAGCTTTTGCCGATCAGCCTGAAGAGCGGCCGCGCGATGCGCGCGAGCGGCCCGCCGCCGACCGCGAGCATGTCGATGTCTTCGTCGCGGCAGGATTCGCCGCGCCGCACGCGCCTGAACGCGCGCCACACGCCGCGCAGCACGAAGAGGTTCATCGCCGCGATCGCGAACAGGAACAGCGACGACACCGACGTGCCAATGATCCCGCCGATCTCGCGAAACTCGGCGAATCGGCCCTGCACGGCCATCGCGGTCGCGGCGATCAACGCGGTGGCCGCGACGACGATCGTCGAGTGTCCGAGCGAAAAGAAGAAGCCGGCAAAGAGCGGCCGCTTGCCTTCCTGCATCAGCTTGCGCGTGACGTTGTCGATGGCGGCGATATGGTCGGCATCGACCGCGTGGCGCAGCCCGAGCGAATACGCGAGTAGCGACGTGCCGAGCAGAAGCGGATAGTGGCGGAACGCGACCAGCGCCCAGAGCCACGCGAGCACATTGAACGCGATCAGGCCGGCGACGAGACGCGCGGATTTGCGCGGGAGTTTCCGAGGCGCCGGAGTGGACGCGGAAGCGGGCTCGAACGGTTCGGTCATATGCGCGCGCATGCGGTATCGAAGGAATAAAGCATACCGTGAGCGAATGCATGGCCAAAAATCGAATGCTTATTGCGCCGATCGCGAAATCCTTAGCCGGATTCCTTCGTTGGGACGAACAGGATGCGCCGCTAGCATGGCACTTCGCCTTTATCGATGTCCGCCATGCCCCGCTATCTCGACGACGCCCAACGCCAGGAACTCCAGCGCCAACGCGAAACCTTGCACTGGCGCAGCGAATGGCCGACATGGGCGGTGATCGTCGCGATCTACGGCGGCTGGTTCGGCGTCGCGCTCAACGCCCGCACGATCGGCGTCGTGCCATCCGTCGCGCTGCTCGCGGTGCTGTCGTGCTGGTACATGTCGCTGCAGCACGAGCTGATGCACGGGCATCCGACGCGCTGGCCGCTCGTCAACATGCTCTTCGGCATCGCTCCGCTCGCGGTGTGGTTTCCCTACGAGGTCTATCGGGAGTCGCATCTGCGTCATCACGACGACGCGCATCTGACCGAACCGGGCCGCGATCCCGAAAGCTATTACGTGACGCCGGAACAGTGGGCGAGCGCGGGCCCCGTGCTGCGCGCCGCGCTCGCCGCGCGCAATACCTTCGCGGGCCGCATGCTCGTCGGGCCGTGGTTCTCGATCGCGGCATCGTGGCGCGAGGCGGTGCAGGCCGTCGTCGAGCGGCGCTGGCGCATCGTCGCGAGCTGGGCGGCGCATCTCGCATCGCTCGTGCTGCTCGCGAGCTGGCTCGAAACGCGATGCGGCATTCCGTGGCGCGCGTTCGTGTTCGGCGTCGGTTATGCGTCGCTCGCGCTCGCTTCAGTGCGCTCGTTTCAGGAGCATCGCGCGGCGGAGGAAGAAAGCGAACGTACGGTCGTCAACGAAGCCGCGTGGCCGTGGCGTCTGCTCTTTCTCAACAACAACTATCACGCCGTGCATCACGATCTGCCCGGCGTGCCGTGGTTCGCGCTCGGCCGGATCTATTCGCGCCGCCGCGACGCGTATCGCGCGAGCAACGGCGGTTTCGTCGTGCGCGGATACGGTGAATGGGCGATTTGCCATGCGCTCGCGCAGGCGGCGGAACCGGTGCATCCGTTCGCCGCTGCGGAATCGCCGGCCGGCCGACGCCAGGACGCGCGCAGCGCCGATACAGCCAGCCTCGCGAGCTGACGCGCGGCGCTGTACGATCCGTCATCGACATTCGATCTCCGCTCGCGATGCAATGGCTCGCCGCTCTGCCGATGTACAACGTCACGCCCGCGCTCGCCGCGGACTGGCGCGCGCTGCTCGCCCACGTTCGTGACCCTCTCGCGGACTGGCTGAGCGCACACGGCGATACGCTCGATATCGTCGATCCCGGTCCGGATCTCACTGCCTTCTGGCTGCGCGACGATGTGCTGCTCTCGCAGACCTGCGGCTATCCGCTCGTGCATGCGCTCGCGAATCGCGTGCGGCTCGTCGGCGCGCCCGACTTCGACGTCCCCGGCTGCGAAAACGGCTCGTATCGCAGCGTGATCGTCGCGGGCGGGCATGTCGCGGCGCAATCGATTGAAGGCTGCCGCGGCCTGCGCGCCGCCTATAACGACGACGATTCCAACAGCGGCATGAACCTCTTCCGGCACGCCGTCGCCCCGTTCGCGCACGACGGACGCTTCTTCGCCTCCGTGACGAAAACCGGCGCGCATCTGGCCTCGCTGCGTACGCTCGTCGAGCAGCGCGCGGATGTCGCCGCGATCGACTGCGTGACGTTCGCGTTCGCGCAGTCGCATCTGCCGGAACTGACGGCCGGCATGCGCGTGCTCGGCATGACGGGCAGTGCGGGCGCGCTGCCGTTCATCTCGTCGATGCGCGTGCCGCCTGACTCCATCGACACAATTTTTCAAGCACTCGCCGATGCGCTCGATCGCGATCCCGCGCTCGCCAGCCGCTTGCGGCTCAAAGGCATCGTACGGCGCAGCGAAGCGGACTACACGCCGATTCTCGACTACGAACGCGATGCCATCGCGCGCGGCTATCCGCGCCTCGCCTGAGCGAAACGCGCCCGCCCGATCCGGCAGGTTTTCCGGAGTTTCGGCACAATCGGTTTTTTAGTGCGTGATCTGCGGCGCGGTGTGGATACATCGCGATCCGCCACGCTTTCGGAAAGCCGCAATGATCCCCTTCTCGCTACTCGACCTTTCTCCGGTTCCGCTCGGCTCGACACCGGCCGATGCCTTCGCCCATTCCCTCGATCTCGCCCGCCACGCCGAGCGCCTGGGTTATCTGCGCTACTGGCTCGCCGAGCATCACAACATGACGGGGATCGCCAGCGCGGCGACCGCTGTCGTGATCGGCCATATCGCGGCGGGCACCAAGACGATCCGCGTCGGTTCGGGCGGCATCATGCTGCCGAATCATGCGCCGCTCGTGATCGCGGAGCAGTTCGGCACGCTCGCGTCGCTGTTTCCGGGGCGCATCGACCTCGGGCTCGGACGCGCGCCGGGCACGGACCAGACCACTGCGCGAGCGCTGCGCCGCGATATGCACGGCAGCGCGGAATCGTTCCCTGACGACGTCGTCGAATTGCAACGCTATTTCGCCGATCCGGTCGAAGGCCAGCGCGTGCGCGCGGTGCCCGGCGCCGGACTGCATGTGCCGATCTGGCTGCTCGGCTCGTCCCTCTTCTCGGCGCAACTGGCGGCCGCGCTGGGGCTGCCGTTCGCCTTCGCATCGCATTTCGCGCCGGACTACCTGCTGACCGCGCTCGAGGTCTATCGCAAGCAATTCCGCCCGTCCGCGACGCTGCAAAAGCCTTACGCGATGGTCGGCGTCAACGTCTTCGCCGCCGATACCGCCGACGAAGCACGCTTTCACTTCACGTCGCTTCAACAGCAGTTCATCAATCTGCGTCGCGGCACGCCGGGCCAGTTGCCGCCGCCCGTCGAATCGGTGGCGTGCAGCGACGCCGAGCGCGCGGGCGTCGAGCAGGCGCTCGCGTGCTCGGTCGTCGGCGCTCCGGCCGATGTCGAAGCCGGCCTGCGCTCGGTGATCGACCAGACGCAGGCGGACGAACTGATCATCACCGCGCAGATTTTCGATCATCAGGCGCGGCTGCGTTCGTTCGAGCTCGCGAGCCAGGCGCGCGACGCGATCGGCAAAAGCGCGTGAACGGACGCGCCGCCGGCATAAAATAAAGGGACACAATATTCCCATGCGCCTCCCGCTGGACGCGCGCACTTTTGACAGGCAATAATGAGATACCGGAGGGTAGCGCTGGCCGCGCCGCCTTTCGCGTCCGCCTCGTTCGTCAATCTGAATCCCAATGTAGCGCGCCCGAATTTCGTGCACGCCGGTCGATGGCGCGGTGAAACAACAACAACGACGTCGCAAGACGGGAGGAAGAATGTCGATGCCGAGAAGCGCCGCAACGGGCGCCATGACGCTGCTGACGGAATACGACGATGCCAGCGGACAGGAAGTGCGTTCGCTGCGCCTCGAACCCGCGGCGGACGGCAAAGCCGTACTGCTGATTGAAATCGACGAACGCAAACCCGGCATTCACCGCGAAGTGCGTTATGAAATAACGCCCGCGGAACTGATTGCCGCCATTCGCGCGCATGGTGCGGAATTACCGGGGGAACAACACAGTCGTTAAAACGTTTTAATACTTGCCGCAAGCAGCATACAATAGGGTTAAGCGTGGTATCGCGCGCGTGTTGCATGGCGGCGCGGGCTTCGCCATCGGTTCGTGGCTCCCCGACGTGACTTTCCGCGCGCATTCGTTTCGCGCGTCCGTCACGGCGATGCGCGGGGCGGGCGAACGTTCGCATTCGGGGCAATGCCCGCATTAAAGGCAAAGCCACCGGCGAATTAATAGGCGTGCGGTAAATACACTAATTGACGCGGAGCAAGCACTGCGTCACGCTTCATAAAACACTTATATTCGAGTCTTCGAACCGCCCCGGTCCGCGCGGGGTTTCGGTTCGTCTTCTGAAAATCAAAAGCTGAATCAGGAAAGCCGTGGACGAAAGAAAGCGAGACAGCATCATTGCGTATTTGCGCAGCCGAATGGCTGAGTTCGGCATAACGGAAAGAGCGTTGGCTGAAGCATTGGCCGAAGCGCCGGTGGTTACTCCACCGCCCTCCTTCACCAAGACCAACGGGGCTCATGGCGCGCCCAAGGCAAGACGGCCGATGCCGCAATTGCCTTTATTCCCGCACTCCGGGGATGGCGCCGCACCGATATTCCGAAACGCGAATGGCGATACGTGGGACGGCCTCGGCGATATGCCCGAGTGGCTCAAGCGCGCGGTTCACGCCGGTCAGGACATCGAGTTCTATCGCGTTTGAGAAGTCGTCGGTCATTCATCGGGACAGAAGCGGTTGACGCACGCGCGCGCCCTCCGTCCCGCTGGCGAGGCCTGCACGTCACAGTGAACACGCGTTGAAACGCACGCGCGCGGCATTGCACGCCGCGCCGCGCGTCTTGCGTCGTCGATCGCGCATTCGCTGCTCATCGGCAGCTTTCATAGGCAATTCGCCGACATTAATCAAGTCCAAAAAATTTTCGCCGATGGTTGCCCGTCGGGCCTGAAAACGTTTATTGGTACTTCTCTGCAAGTCGGCTCAGAAAGACGAGTCGCGCATCGGCCGACGTCAAGCACGCCCAAATCAAGTCCCGCCGTCTCCATTCGACAAGGGGGCAAACATGAACGCATACGGACGCCGCAGCGATGCACCTGGTGCTCGCGCGCATCGACGGACACAGGGACGGGCATCAGAGCCGATTGCGCTGCGCACGGTCGTGCCCGATGTCGCGGGCAATCGCACGTAATCCGAACGATCGAGCGGCGCGCGCCATGCTCTCTCGCCCCGACACACTGCCGAGCGTCGTGCGACGCATGACGGCCGGGCGTTTGTTGCTCGATGGCGCGTCGGTCGAGGCGGTGGCCGAGGAGTTGCATCTTTCCGTGCAGACGGTGCGCCGCTACAAGGCCATCGTCACGGAAGGCGGTCTCGACGCGCTCGCGAAGATGGGTGTCGGCGGGCGCGCGTCGGTGCTCGATCGCGAGGCGCTCGACTGGATCGCCGCGGCGCTGCAGGGACCGGCACGCGAACATGGTTTCGCGAGCGATACCTGGACCAATTCGCGTCTGCGCGAGTTGATCGAACGGCGTTACGGCGTGCGTTACTCGCGCGTCTATATCTGGCAGATTGCAACCAATCTTGGGCTGGGACATTTGTTGTCGAAGTCGCGCCGCTGAGGCGCTGCTTGCGACAATCAACGAAGTGCTAACTGAACACAGGAGAGAACTCATGATTCGTTCGTCAAGCCAATGGCCGCGCCGCTCCGTCACGCGGCTGGCGACTTGCGCCGCCCTCGCCTTCGCGGCGATCGGCAACTCATCGGCTCAGGATGCGGCGTCGGCTTCGACGGCACGCGGCGCGGCAGCGGTCGCGCACGTGCAGGCACGCGTGGTCGGCATCGATCCCGTGACCAACAGCGTGTCGCTGCAAGGCCCGGCTGGCCGCGTCGTGGACGTGTCGGTCAATCCCGAAATCGGCGATGTCAAGAAGCTGCAGTTGGGCGATATCGTGAACATCGAATATCGCAGCGCGCTGCTCGTTCGCGCGGCGAAGGTGAAATCCGACGGGATCCGTCAGCGCATCGATAGCGAAGCGGCGATTCCGGCATCGGGCGGCGTGATGGCGCAGGCGCGCGTCGTCGAGGTGATCGGGACGATCGAGCGCGTCGATACGAAGAACCGACGCGTGACCTTGCGCGGGCCGAGCCATACGGTGACGCTTGAAGTCGCGCCGGATGTGTCGCTTGCGGACTTGAAGAAGGGCGATACGGTGCACGCGCAGTTCGAATCGGCGATGGCGGTGCAGGTTTTGAGGGGTGGGCAGGGGATTAAGTGAAGGCCATTGGTGCGGGGGTGGCTCACGCCGAATCCGTCGACTGACAAGTCATGGGGCGTAGCGCTCGGCGCCACCTCGCGCGCGCTCGTTCGCGAAGCCGGGAGGACGGCCCCGGCCACGCCTGGCGGACTCGTGTGTGAATGTGGAGATGCACCACCCCACGTCCAGTTCGGATCCTCTCGCAAAGCCGGATAAACCATCTTGTCTGGATGCCTTAGAAAATAAGTTCAACAAGATTAAAGGCGAGAGACTGCAAACCTTGGACTTATATGTCCGGCGGTCAGAACATTCGAGGACATTTAGGAATTCTCGGCTCCATCCGCGAACAACCTCCTTGCTAGTCTACGCGTCGACGTTCGTAATTCAGCGAATCGTCGGTCAAGGAGAAACACATGCAAAAAATCAAGAAACCGATTCGTGCCGTCGTAATGGCAGCGCTGGTCATTGCTCCGTTCGCTGTGTCATCGGAAACGTTCGCTTCGTCGCTTCTAGGCTTTTGGTACAGGTAAGGCACCGGCCGCGGCATATGTCGATCAGCGCGTCGTCATCGCAAGCCGACTCGGTTCTGATTCGGCCCTTGCAGCATCGCCTCAACTCGCTGATCACAAAGGCTTTTCCGCCACCCATCGACAACGCGGCAGCCGCTGAAAAAAGAAACGCCCCGAAGGGCGTTTCATCACACTCTCAACCTCTCGAAACCCACATCCTCAAAAATTAAAGTTATCGATATTCGCCGCATCGAACGTGGTCGGCGGCCCGAGGATCACTTCCCCGCTCTTGCCCACCGTCCGCTTACCCAACTTGCCCGCTTCGAACGAATCGCCTTCCTTCCCGGTAATCGTCCCCGATGCGAGATTGGCCGCCGCGAACGCCGCGAGATAACCCAATTGACCCGGGTCCCACAACTGGAACGCCTTCACCGTGCCGTTCTTCACGAACGCGCGCATCTGATTGGGCGTGCCCAGGCCCGTCACGACAACCTTGCCCTTCGCCGGCGAACTCGATATATAACGCGCCGCCGCCGCGATCCCCACCGATGTCGGCGCGACGATGCCCTTCAGGTTCGGATACGCCTGCAACAAGCCCTGCGTCTCGACGAACGACTTCTGATCGTCGTCGTTACCGTAGGCGATCTTCACGAGCTTCATCTTCGAATACTCGGGCTTCTTGAGCTCCTCCTGCATCCATTTGATCCAGGTGTTCTGATTCGTCGCATTGGGCGTCGCCGATAGAATCGCGAACTCGCCCTCGCCGCCGATCAGCTTCGACAGCAACTGAATCTGCCCGCGCCCGATCGCTTCCGAATCCGCCTGATTCACGAAGATCTGCCGGCCATCCGGCGCCGTGTCGGAATCGAAGGTCACGACCTTGATGCCCTGCGACATCGCTTTCTTCAGATACGGCACGACCGCGTTCGCATCGTTCGCCGCAATCACGATCGCGTTTTGCCGCTGCGTAATGAGCGTGTTGATATAGCTCACCTGCGACGACGCGCCCGCATCCGACGGCCCCACCACCTTGCCGTCGCCCTTCATCTCCTTGATCGCCGCCATGCCGCCGTCATCGGCGATCACCTCGTACGGATTGTTGATCTGCTTGGGCAGGAAAGCGATCTTCAAACCGCTCTTGATATCGGCGGCGCTCGCCGTCAGCGCGACGCTCGCGGCCAGCAACGCCGCCGCGAGCGCCGGGCCGCGCGGGAATCGAATGAGCTTTTTCATGTCGTAAAGTCTCCTGTCATTGCGCATGACTGCGCTGGTTTGCAACGGATACCCGCAACGGACAACATCACCGAATCAAAGCGTCTGCGCCATGAGACGCTTTTCGCGCGCCGCCCGCCAGCGCGCGACGAGATTCGGTATCAACACCGACGAGAGCAACAGCGCGCCCGTCACGATCGTGAGCGTTTCGCTCGATACATCCGCGAGCGTCAGCGCATTGCGCAACACGCCGATGATCACGAGCGAGAGCAGCACGCCGATCATCGAGCCGCGTCCGCCGAAGATGCTCACGCCACCGAACAGCACCGCCGCGATCACGGAAAGCTCGAAGCCCTCGCCGTTGTCGCCGCGCGCGCTCGTGAAGCGCAACGTATAGACGATGCCCGCGAGCGCCGCGATCGCGCCCGACATCATGAAGAGTTTCAGCTTCGTCTTCGCGACGTCGATGCCCGAGAACTGCGCGGCCGTCGGGTTCGCGCCGATCGCAAAGAGGCTGCGGCCAAAGGGCGTCGCCTGCAGCATGACCGTGAAGACGATCGCGCCTGCAATCACCAGAATGAACGGCATCGGCAGGAAGGTGTCGCCGACCGTATCGATGCCAAACGCCGTGTACGACGCGGGAAAATCCGCGATCGCCTGATCGCCGAGCAGCACGTAGGCGAGACCGCGAAACAATGCGAGCGTGCCGATCGTCACGGCGAGCGATGGCAGACCGAAGCGCACGATCACGAGGCCATTGAGCAGACCCGCGAGCGTGCCGAACAGAAGCACGAGGACGATCACGAGCGGCATCGGCAAGCCCATGTGCCACAGCACGCCCATCAGCGCGCTGGATGCGCCGAGCACGGACGCCACCGACAGATCGATCTCCGCCGCAACGATGATGAGCGTCATCGGCAGCGCGATCAGCGCGATCTCGGTGAAGTCGGCGAGCATGTTCGAGACATTCGCCGCCGACAAGAAGAGCGGCGACAGCACGCGCCCCCCGACCAGCGACACGACCAGCACGATCGCGAGCATCGCTTCCCATTGCAGATGGCGGCGCCTGGTCGTGGAGAGAGCGGAATCGGGTTTAGCCATGATCGCGTTTCCTCATCATGCGGCGCGCGACCGAGCGCGCGAGCAACGTATCGAGCGCGATCGCCGCAACGATCAGCGCGCCTTGAATCGCCTGCTGCCAAAACGGCGACACGCGCAACACCACCAGCGCGATATTGATGACGCCGAGCACGAGCGCGCCGAGCGTCGCGCCCGCGATCGTCCCGACACCGCCCGTGATCGCGACGCTGCCCACCACGGCCGCCGCGACCACCTGCAGTTCGATGCCCTTCGCCGTGCTGGCATCGACGGTGCCGAAGCGCGCGAGCCACAGGACGCCCGCAAGCCCCGCGATCGCGCCCGACAGCAGGAAACCGATCATCACGCGCCGGTCCACGCGTATGCCCGCAAGCCGCGCGGCCTCGGGATTCGAGCCGATCGCATAGTGCTCGCGTCCGCCGCGATACTGCTTCAGATACACCGACAACACGATCAGCATGGCCAGCGCGATCAGCACCAGATTCGGCACGCCGAGAAGTGCGCCTGTCGCGATGGTCGCGAACGCATCGGGCAGGCTCGTCGCGTTGATCTGACCGCCGTGGACCCATGCGTAATCCGCGCCGCGCACGATATAGAGCGTGGAAAGTGTCGCGACGAGCGAAGGCACGCGTCCGAACGTGACGAGCGCGCCGTTGACCGCGCCGATCGCAAGCCCGATACCGATGCCCGCGAACATCGCGACGATCACCGGCATGTGCGGGAACATCACGAAGAGACTGCCCACCGCATATGCCGATACGCCGACCACCGACGCCACCGACAGATCGATATGCCGCATCAGCATCACGATCGTCATGCCTGCCGTCAGCAGGCCGATGATCGACACGTTGAGCAGCACGTCGCGCAGATTCTGCAGATTGAGAAAGTCGGGCTTGACCGCGGCCGTCGCGCCGATCAACACGAGCAGCACGATGAACAGCGTCAATTCACGGCTCTTCGCGATCGAGACCGCGAGGCTCGTGCGTTTGGTTTCGGATGGCGGCATCGCGGGTAGCGTGGGAGAGTGTCGTGTCATCATGCTGCGCGTCCCAGTGAGTTCGGCGTTGCGCCCAAAGCCGCGCTCATCACGCGTTCTTCGTTCGCATCGGCGCGAGCGATATCCGCGCTGATGCGGCCTTCGTGCATCACGAGCACGCGATCGGCCATGCCGAGCACTTCGGGCAGCTCGCTCGATATCATCAGCACGGCCATGCCCTCCTTCACGAGTTCCGCAAGCGTGCGATACACCTCCGCCTTTGCGCCCACGTCGATGCCGCGCGTCGGCTCGTCGATGATGAGCACCTTCGGATTGGTCGCGAGCCATTTGCCGAGCACGACCTTCTGCTGATTGCCGCCCGATAGCGTGCCGACCGGCGCTTCGAGATCGCTCGCCTTGAGGCGAAGCCGCTTGCCCCAGTCCGACGCGAGCATCGATTCGCTTTTCGCGGTGATGAGTCCGTGGCGCACAAGGCGCCCGAGCACGGTCAACGACGCGTTGCGCGCGATGCTCAGTTCCAGCGCGAGCCCTTGCGCGCGACGATCCTCCGGCACGAGCGCGAGTCCCGCGCGCACGGCCGCCGCCGGATGTCCCAGCGCGAGCTTTTTGCCCGCGATCTTCACTTCGCCGCCATCGACCGGATCGATGCCGAAGATCGCGCGCGCGACTTCGCTGCGTCCCGCGCCGACGAGCCCCGCCAGCGCGACGATCTCGCCCGCGCGCACATCGAAGGACACGTTCTTGAACACGCCTTCGCGCGTGAGATTGCGCACCGAAAGACGCACGTCGCCGGGCGCGACATCGGCTTTCGGATAGAACGTGTCGAGATCGCGGCCGACCATTCTGCTGACGATCGCATCGATGTTCATGTCCTGCGTGAGCGCGTCGTAGACCTTCATGCCGTCGCGCATGATCGTCATGCGTTGCGTCAGCGCGAAGACTTCATCGAGACGATGCGTGATGAAGAGAATCGCCACGTCGCGCTCGCGCAATGCACGCACGATCGCGAAGAGCCGCTCCACTTCGGGCAGCGAGAGCGCGGCGGTCGGCTCGTCCATGATGAGCACGTTCGCATCGAGCGACAAAGCCTTCGCGATCTCGACGACCTGCTGATCCGCGATCGACAGCCCGCGCACGAGCCGCTGCGCCCGCAGATTCACGCCGAGCGACGACAGCAACGTATCGACTTCGCGATGCATCTCGTCGTAGCGAATGCGGCCGAAACGGTCACGCGGCTGCCGGCCCATGTAAATGTTCTCGGCGATCGACAGGTCCGCGAAAAGCGTCGGCTCCTGATAGATCACGGCGATGCCCGCATCGCGCGCTTCGGCGGGATTGGCGAAGCGGCGCGCGATGCCTTCGACGAGCAGTTCGCCCGCATCGGGCTGATAGACGCCCGCGAGCAGTTTCACCAGCGTCGATTTGCCCGCGCCGTTTTCGCCGAGGAGCGCGTGCACTTCGCCGGGGAAGAGTTGCAGGCTGCCATCGCCGAGCGCGCGCACGCGGCCGAACGATTTGCTTGCATGTCTCAATTCGAGACGTGGCATCGTCATGTCGTTACCTCTCAGATGCGATAGATGCGTTCTGCGTTGCGCACGAAAAGCGCTTGTTTCTCGCTCTCGCTCGCATCGCCGACAATGTGCGCATACGCGTTCCACAACGCCGTGTACGTGCCGAACAGCCGATCCACCGGAAAGTTCGATGCGAACATCGCGCGGTCGATGCCGAACGTGTCGATGGTTTCGTGCACGTAAG
This sequence comes from Caballeronia sp. S22, assembly GCF_964261745.1. Lineage (NCBI taxonomy): Bacteria > Pseudomonadati > Pseudomonadota > Betaproteobacteria > Burkholderiales > Burkholderiaceae > Caballeronia > Caballeronia sp. S22. The sequence continues at coordinate 926,603 of NZ_OZ180036.1, forward strand.
GACGCAGGCTCTCGATGGTCCAGTCATGATCGAACATCGCGAAGCCGCTCACCTTCACCGCGACGTTCGGGCACGCAGCCAGCATGCGCATGCCTTCGCGCCACGCGCGATAGCCGTGCGTCGAATTGCGGTCCACGAACATGCCCGCGTGATTGACGATGAATTGCGTGTCCGCATGCTCGCGAGCGAGTTGCGCGGCCTCTTCCATCTGCGATGGATAAAGCTGCAGATCGAACGACATGTCGAAGCGCTTGAGCAACGCGAAATGCTTGCGCCATTGCGGCTCGCGCATGTAATGACGCCCGACATAGTCGTACAGCTTGTTGTCATGCACGTTGAGAATCTGGCGGATGCCGCGCGTATTGGCGAACGCCGCATGTGCTTCGAGCACTTGCTCAGCGTCATCCGCCGACAAGTCCGCGCCCGCGACGATGCCGTCCGGCATGCCGTCTTTATCCGCTATCGATTGCAGCCAGCGCGTTTCCTCGACGGGATCGGCGGGATCGTGATTCGCATCGACGTGCACGAGCTTCAGCACGTCGATGTCTTCAGCATCGCGCAGCAGATCCGCGAGCAGATAGTCATGCTTCAAGTCGCGCGCATCGCCGACGAACGATGTCTGCGGATTCGCGAGCCAGGGGTAATGATGCGTCTTGAGGTCCCACAAATGAATGTGCGGATCGACGACCTGCATGATGGCGTTCCTCGCGAAAGAGGCGAACGTTTCAGGGAAGATGAAAGACCGGCACGAGCGGCGTCACGACAGGCGAGTTATCCGCGTGTGTTTCCATCAACTCGGCCATGAAGTCCCACCACTTGCGCATGATGGGGAGCGCCGGCAACGCGTTCGTCGTGTGCGTATCCGTGCGCTGATGGATGGCGAAGAGATGTCCGGTCGATTCGTCAAGAAAGATCCGGTATTCGCGGATGCCCGCGTCGCGCAACGCATCGGCCAGTTCCGGCCAGATCTCGCGATGGCGCTTCTCGTATTCCTCGCGCATGCCCGGCTTCAGGGTCATGCGAAATGCCACTGTCTCCATGGCGGCCCACCTTCTTTTGATTGGTGAATCCCTGTGTTCGGGACTCGTTGTGCTGCGACTATAATTCGCCGACCGATAACACGACAATCCGATTGCAGGATTGGCCGATCGCAAAAACGTATCGCTGCGCGTATCATCGCGCGGTTCAAAGCGGACTGTCGAATGATTCAGAACGTGTCCCAAACTGTGTCGCCGAATGCGCTGGTCAATCGGCTGAAATTCAAGCACCTCGCGCTTCTGGTCGCGCTCGACGACGCGCGCAACCTGCATCAGGCCGCCGAGGCCATCAACGTCGCGCAGCCGAGCGCGAGCCGCATGCTCGCGGATATCGAGGAAGCATTTGGATTTCTGCTCTTCGAGCGTAATGCGCGCGGCATGCAGCCGACGTCGCTCGGCACCGCCGCGCTCGCGTACGCACGCCGCTCGCTCGCGGACCTGACGCGCTTCGCCGACGATCTCGACGCCAAACGCCGCGGCGGCCACGGTCAACTCACGGTCGGCGCGATCATGGGCGCCGCGCCCGACGTGCTCGCGATGGCCGTCACCGAACTGAAATCCGAGCGGCCGCTTTTGAACGTGCGCATCCTCGGCGAGACGAGCGATCAGGTCGTGCAATTGCTGCATCGCCGCGAAGTGGATCTCGCGCTCGGCCGCTTGACGACGCCCCTGCAGCACAACGATTTCGACTTCGAGCCGCTCGCACGCGAGGCGATGCGGCTCGTCGTGCGCGCGGGGCATCCGCTGGCCGGAAAGACCGAACTCACGCTCGCCACGCTCGTCGGCTGGCCGTGGATTTTGCAGCCGATCACGAGTCCCGCACGCGGCCTCTTCGAGGACGAACTCGCCCGCGCCGGGCTGACGACGCCCGCCGATATCGTCGAATGCGCGTCGATCTTCGCGACGCTGCAGTTGCTGCAGAACAGCGAAGCGGTCGCGATGCTGCCGGAGTCCGTCGTGCGCGATTATCTGCGGGCGCAATTGCTGATCGAGTTGCCGATCGAGATCGGCAAGAGCCTGTCGGGTTTCGGGCTGCTGCGCCGCAAGTTCGAGACGCTGAGCGAGCCCGCCGAATACTTCATCGCGTTGTTGCGCAAGTACTCGGCGGGTTCGTCTCACTGAAGATTGACGAAGAGGCCGCCATCGACGAGCAGAGATGCGCCCGTCACATAGCGCGCGCGGTCCGACGCGAGAAAGACGACGCACTGCGCGACATCATCGGGTTCGCCCAGTCGCCCTAGCGGAATGCGCTTTTCCATATACGCGCGCTTGTCCTTGTCCGAGAGATCGTCGGCGTTCAGGTCCGTCGCGATGGTGCCCGGCATCACCGAGTTGCAGCGGATGCCATACGGTCCCAGCGCGATCGCGCAGGATTGCATCAGCGAGTGGACGCCCGCTTTCGTCGGCGTGTAGTGCGTTTGCATGCCGCCGCCGACGAGCGCGCTGATCGAACTCGTCGCAACGATCGCGCCGCCCGTGCCCTGCGTCTTCATCTGGTTCGCGGCGGCCTGGGTCACGTAGAACGCGCCGTTCAGGTTCACCGCGACGGTCGTCTCGTAGACGGATGCAGGCATGTCGAGAAACGCGTGAAACGGGCAGATGCCCGCGTTGCTCGACAGCACATCGACGTGGCCGAACGCATCGACCGTGCGCCGGATCAGTTCGATGCCCGTGTCGCGCTCGGCCACATTGCCTTCGACGGCGATCGCGCGCCGTCCGAGCGCCTCGATCTCGCCGACGATAGATTCCACCGCCGATGCCTTGCCATAGGACCTGTCGTTGTCGCCCCAGTAGTTGATCGCGACATCGGCGCCTTCGCGCGCGCTCGCGAGCGCGATCGCACGGCCGATGCCGCGCGAACCGCCCGTCACCACGACGACCTTGTTTTCCAGCAGCATGAGATGCCTCGTTCAGTGTGTATAGGGTCTTTCGAGCTTGCATTCAGGATTCAGTCGCACGCCGAAGCCCGGCGTCTCCGGCACCTTCATGCGGCCATTCACCGGCACGGGCTCGTCGAGCAGCAAGGGCGTGAACATCGGCACGACCTGATCGGCTTTGGGGGCCATCATCAGGAACTCGGCGAAGGGCGAGTTGTGGCGCGTCACGACGAAGTGATAGCTGTACACCGACGAACCGTGCGGCACGACGAGCACGTTGTGCGCATCCGCGAGCGCCGAAATCTTGATGAGTTCGGTGATGCCGCCGCACCAGCCGACATCCGGCTGCACGAGATCCGCACAGCCCATTTCGAACAGCATGCGAAAGCCCCAGCGCGTCGCTTCGTGCTCGCCGGTCGTGACCATCATGCCGGCCGGCACCGAACGGCGCAGTTCGGCATAGCCCCAGTAGTCGTCGGGCGGCAGCGCTTCCTCGATCCATTTCAGGCCATGCTCGCGCGCCGCGTTCGCGAGGCGCTTCGCGTAGTTGAGGTCGAGGCTCATCCAGCAATCGAACATCAGCCAGAAATCGTCGCCGACTTTCGCGCGCATGTCCGCGAGCTTCGCGATGTTCTTGTGCAGTCCTTCCTCGCCTTCGGCCGGACCGTGCTGCAAGGGCATCTTGCCGCCGATGAAGCCCATCTCCTTCGCGAGATCGGGGCGCGCGCCCGTCGCGTAGAACTGCAGTTCGTCGCGCACCGGGCCGCCCAGCAGATGGAACACCGGCTCCTTGCGCACCTTCGCGAGCAGATCCCACAGCGCGAGATCGACGCCCGAAATCGCGTTGAGCACGATGCCCTTGCGCCCGTAGTAGAGCGTCGCGTTGTACATCTGATCCCACATCTTTTCGATGTCGGTCACGCGCTGCCCTTCGAGAAAGCGCGCCAGATGTTTCTCGACGATAAACGCGCCGATTTCGCCGCCTGTCGTCACCGCGAAGCCGACGGTGCCGTCGCTCGCCTCGATCTCGACGACGAGCGAGCCGAGCACGTTCAGCCCGAACGACTGGCGGCTCTTGCGGTACTCGGGATAGCGGGCCATCGGCGTGGCGATGTGATCGTCGATCCAGTGATCGGCGCCCTGGTCGTGATAATCGGCGCCGCCGCCGCGAACGGTGAAGGCGCGCACCTGGGCGATCGTGGGCATGGACATGATGTGGCTCCGTACGTGTGGTTTCGTTGTTCAGGACGCGTTCGCGGCGTCGGGTATGGGTGCGTGTTCGCTGCGTCCGGGCACGCGCACCAGCGCGACGATGACGAGCGCCGCGAGCACGCTCGCGCCCGCCAGCACCATGAGTCCGGCGCTCGTCGAATGGAACGCGGCTTCGGCGGCGGTGCGGGCCATCGGTGCGAAGAAGCCGCCGAGTCCGCCGAGCGAATTGATGAGCGCGATGCCGGCTGCGGCGCCCGCGCCTGTCAGATAGCGCGTCGGAAAGGTCCAGAAGAGCGGCTGTGCAGCGATGAAGCCGCTCGCCGCGCAGCACAGCGCGATGATCGACACGACGGGCGACGCCGCCACACCCGACACGGCGATCGCGATGCCCGACATCGCGAGCAGCGCCACCGCGCACGGCCGATGCCTTCCGGTGCGATCGGCGTAACGCGGCACGATCCACGTGACGATCACCGCGGCGATCCACGGAAGCGCCGTCACGAGCCCGACGCGAAAGCCCACTTTGGTGCCGAGCAGCGCCGACACCTGTTGCGGCAGATAAAAGACGACGCCATAGACCGCGGCCTGAATCAGGAAATAGACGCAACACAGCACGAGCACGCGCGGATCGACGAGCGACGCGAGCACGCTTCGCGGACCGTGCGATGACGCGGCGCGCGCATCTTCGTCCAGGCGGCCGACGAGCAGCGCGCGTTGATCCGGCGTGAGCCATCGGGCTTTCGCGGGATCGTCGTCGAGATACCAGAACGCCCATACGCCGACAATCGACGCAAGCAGCCCTTCGACCAGAAAGAGCCATTGCCAGCCCTTGAAACCGAACGCGCCGTGCAGATCGAGCAGCAAGCCGGAAAGCGGCGCGCCGAAGATGAACGCGAGCGGCGCGCCGAAGTAGAACACGCCGAGCGCACGCGCCCGCGACGATTGCGGAAACCAGCGCGTCAGGTAATAGACGATGCCCGGAAAGAAGCCCGCCTCCGCCACGCCGAGCAGAAAGCGCAAGGTATAGAACGCGGTGGCGCTATGCGCGAAGGCCATCGCCGCCGAGACGAGACCCCACGTCACCATGATGCGGCACATCCACAGCTTCGCGCCGACGCGATGCAGGAGCAGATTGCTCGGCACCTCGAAGATCGCATAGCCGATGAAGAACACGCCCGCGCCGAACGCGAACGCGGCATTCGTCAAGCCGGTGTCCTGCTGCAGCGCCTTTTGCGCGAAGCCGATATTCGCGCGATCCAGAAACGCGAGCACGTACATGAGCAGCAGAAACGGCAGCAGCCTCTTCATCACGCGGGACGTGACGGCGCCTTCCGCTATGGCGGAGTGATTCATCGCGATTCTCCCGAAGACGCAATCAGTACGTCGCGCGTCCGCCGGACAGATCGAACACCGCGCCGGTGCTGAACGCGCAGTCCTCGGACGAGAGCCACAGAATCAGCGACGCGGCTTCCTCCGGCATCAGGAAGCGGTTCATCGGGATTTTGGAGAGCATGTAGTCGATGTGCTGCTGCGACATCGAATCGAAGATTTCGGTTTTGGCGGCGGCGGGCGTCACGGCGTTCACGAGGATGTTCTTGCCCGCGAGTTCCTTGCCGAGCGATTTCGTGAGACCGATCAACCCGGCCTTCGACGCGCTGTAGTGCGAGGCGTTCGGGTTGCCTTCCTTGCCCGCGATCGACGCGATATTGACGATGCGTCCGTAGCCCGCCTTCAGCATGTAAGGCACGACGGCGCGGCACGTCAGATATGGGCCGATCAGATTGACGTCGATCACGCGACGCCACACGTCGGGCGCGAGTTCCCAGGTCGTGCCGTTGCCACCGGTGATGCCCGCGTTGTTCACGAGCACGTCGATCCTGCCGTGGGCGGCGAAGGTCTTTTTCGCGGCGGCATCGACGGACGATTCGTCGGTCAGTTCGACGACCGCGTCGCTGACCTTGCGCTCCTTGTACTTCGCCGAGAGTTCCGCGCTCGTGCGCGCGAGGCGCTCGCCGTCGACATCCCAGAGCGACACATCGGCGCCCGATTCCAGCGCGCGTTCCGCCACCGCGAGGCCGATGCCTCGCGCCCCGCCGGTGATGATCACGACGCGGCTGGCCAGGTCGATACGGTTCATGGGTTTTGTCTCCTTTCGTTGTTGGTCGCTTTGGGTTGTCATGCCGTGAGAGGCACTATAGTCCCGCGCCAATAGCGCAACAATTCGAAAGGGCGATCGTTCGATAGCAAAAGCGGATCGCGCTGCTTGCCTAGCGCGGCGGCTCGTCCGATGCCTGTTCTCGATCTGTTCCGTCCGACTCGACCGGAAAAAGTTGATCACGTTGAGCGGCGCGCGAGGCCTCGGCACGCTTTTTCGCGATCAGAGCCAGTACAAAAAGCGCCGCGACGCCTATTGGAAAGATCAAGAGAGCAGCAACGAACACAACAACCTCCGATTTAAAGAGGCGTCGAGTTTATCGTCGGTAATGACATCAATTGTCGCCAAAATCTGAAATATTCCATTCAACATTCGTGAACTTGCTTGCTGGATCCCGGCGATCGACAATGCCGGACGCACTCCGGGAACGCACGTTGCTATCGCAACCGGACCGTCAATTTCCGACGCTTAATCAACCTAAAAAAGCATGTTCACATCGAAAGCCTGCACTACAACCTGCGTACTCGACGGCATCCCCGTCACCCTGACTTTCTTTCCCGACACCACCCTCCTTCGTATCACCGACGCCAACGGCCATTGCATGCGCGAAACCCGCTGGCCCGCGCCGTGGCGCACCTTGCTCGCGACATTGCGCGAATTCAGCGGACGCGACGCCCGCAACCAGCTCTCGACGCTGCTCGACTCGATTCCCGTGGCATCGAAGCCGAAACGCGACCGCGCGTCGGCGCTGGCGTGAAGTGCGCGCCAGCGAACGGCAACGGCGGACATTTATCCAATAACATCAGTACGTTGCACGCGGTCCGCCAAGGTATTTTGAGTGCGCGGACCCGCGCCATTTACAATGTCGGACCGACTGCGAACGGGCCATGAGGCCCACGCCGAACCCCACCCCTCGCAGGCCCACTTTCACGCATCCGACTGGCTGTATGGTCACTGAAACGTCTTCTTCGGAATCCCTCGCCGTCGCGGAGCGCGTGCGCGAGTTGATGGCCCGTCACGGCATCGGGAAGCGGCAGCAAACCGCCGAGTTGTGCCGCATTCTCGACCTGAGCTTTTCGCAGGGCCATCGCAAGCTGCGTGGCAACAGTCCGTGGACGCTCGCGCAGATTCGCCGCGTCGCCGATGCCTTCGACGAGCCCGCGCTCAAGCTCTTCGATTCGATCAATACGCGCCCCGACGAAACCGAAGGCACCGCGCACGACGCCGTGTTCAAGCTCGGTTCGGTGGAAATTCCCTGCATGGCGTGGGTCGGCAACGCGCTGGACGCGGGCAGCCGTCCGGATTTCATCGCGCAAAAGATCAACAATCGCTGGGTCGTCACGAAGCATGAAGGCGTGCTGCTGCATGAAGCGTGCGACGTCCACAAGATCGAAATCCAGCCGCGCCGGCCCGATACCGACAAGCCGATCATCGCCGTCGTGGACGACGATCACGCTTCCGCGGACAACCTGCACGACTATCTGGAGGCCACCGGTTTCACGGCGATGGCCTTCTACGGCCTCGACCCATTCCTCGAAGCGCTGCAGACACAGGTGTTCGATGCCGTCGTGATGGACTGGCTGTTCGGCGTGCATACGTCGGCGGACGCGATTCGCGCGGTGCGCGCGTCGGACAACCCGGACGCGCCGGTCTTCGTGCTTACGGGCGAACTGACCACCGGCAAGGCGAGCGAATCGGAGATCAGTCAGGTTATCCGCGACTACGACGTCACGTGTTTCGAGAAGCCCGCGCGGCTCGGCATTCTCGTCGCCGATCTTTCCAAGCGGCTCATGCGCAGCTGACGGCCAGGCTCACAGGCTCACGCGACGCGCCGGCGCACCGTCACCGCGCGGTGAACAGCGCCCTTCAGTACCTCGTAGCGCACCGGCTTCAGCAGATAATCGAAGAACAGCACGGCCGCGCTCGGGTCCACCAATTCGGGCGCGTACGCACTCACCGCGATGATCGGCACGCTTGCACCCGGCGCACTGCGCGCACGATATTCGTTCGCGAACGAGTAGCCGTCCTTGCCGGGCATGTGCAGGTCCGCGAGGATCACGTCGGCGTCGTTGGCGCGCAGCCATGCGAGCGCGCTGTCGACGTCGGGCAAGGCGACCGCGTAATAGCCAAGATGCGTGAGCATCTCGATCAGCGAATCGCGGATCGACTCGTGGTCGTCGATCACGAGCACGCGCGATTTGCGCAACTCGGGCGCGTCGACTTCCTGCTCGCCTCCGGGCAGCCGCTCCGCCGAGACCGCCGGCACGCTCACGCGAAACGCGGCGCCTTGTCCGACTTCACTCGACACCTCGATCTTCCCGCCGAGCAAACCGACGAGCCCGCGCACGACCGCGAGCCCCATTCCCGCGCCGTCGAAACGCCGCGTGCTCGATGAATCGAGTTGCGTGAACTCCTGAAAAATGAGCGGCAACTGCTCGCGGGATATGCCCGGGCCCGTGTCGATCACGGAAATGTCGAGGCGATCCTCGGTGCGCGCGAAATGCACGTCGATGGAACCGGATTCGGTGTACTTGATCGCGTTGGTCACGAGATTCGTCACGATCTGCCGCACGCGATGCGGATCGGATTCGATCGGTTCGCGCTCGCCGGCATAGTCGCCGCGCAATTCCAGCCCCTTCGCGGTCGCGGCGGGCGTGTTCGCATCGACGATCGAATCGAGCAGTTCCTCCGGATCGAAGACCGACATCCGCAGTTCGAGCTTGCCCGCGCCGAGACGCGCGTAGTCGGTCAGATCGCGCATCTGCGCTTCGAGATGACGCGCCCCCGATTCCAGGCGCTGCATGATCTTGCGGTCGGCGTCGCCGCGCGCATTGAGCCCCAGCAACTCGACCGACGAGACGATCGCGTGCAGCGGCGTGCGCAGTTCATGGCTGATCATGCCGAGGAAGGTGTCTTTCGCGACGCCCGCCTCGCGTGCCGCGCGCGTCGCCTGATGCTCCGCCGTGAGCGCCGCGCGCTGCTGCTCGATGAGGCGCGTGCGCCGATAGCCGTTCAGCAGCAGCAACACCGTCGCCGCCGCCGACAGCAGACCGAGCAGGATGCCGCCGTAGATCAGATAGCGGCGCTTCGCGTCGAAGTCGCGCACGATCGCCTCGCGCTCGGCCACATCCATGAGCCGTCGTCCGCTCGCCAGTTCCGCGACGGCCGGCGCGTTCTGACGCAGCACGCCGATCACGCGCAGCGTGTGCTGGTGCTCGGCCTGCAGCCCTTCGACATCCGACTGGATGGAATCGAGCGCGGTCTGCAATTGCCGCTGGATTTCGCGCTGCCGGTTCAACAGTGCTTCGTGTCCGTCCGACAGTCCCGTCGATTCCGACACTTGTTTGAGCCGCGCGCGCAACAGCCGATAGCTCGCGCGCACGCCGTCCGCGTCTTCATCGATGCCGTTGCGGAAGAGCAATACCTGATTCTCGAAACGCTCATAGGCGAGCTGGAACTGCGCGGCGTCCCAGTACACGTCGTAGGGCACGACGAGCCTGTGCGTCTCGCGCGCGATCAAGCCGGAATACAGCATGTAGCCGACCGCGCCGATCGGCGGCGCGACCGCGAGCGCGATCAGCGCCGCATACCAGAGACGGCGGAACCACGGGCGCGCGGCGGGCGCGCGCACGGACGTTTCGGTACCGATGACGGCCATGCGCTACTGCAACGCGTCGATGGCCCGGGCCGCGCGTTCAGATGCGACCACGATCAGCTTCATCGTCGCCCGTGTTGCGCCGACGAAGATCTTGCGCGCGGCCTGCTCGTCGAGCGCTTCGAAATCGACTTCCGTCAGGATCACGCACGGCGCGGATTGACCCTTGAAGCGATAGATCGATTCGAGCAGCACGTCGCCCTCGCGATACTCCGGGTTGCCGAACAGATCGTACGTGCCGGTGAAAGCGCGCAGCCGGTGCGGCCCGAGTTGATCGACGGCGGTGAGCGCCGAGCCCTCGCGGCCCCGAAACGACAGCACCGCGATGTCCTGCTTGCGAAAGCCGAGCGAGAGCGCATGTGTGATCGCGCGCTTGGTCGCCTCGATGATTTCCTCGGGATGGCCGTCCTCGTAGGTCGAGACGCTCACATCCGAGCCGTCGAAGGGGCTGCCCGCATCGAGCCGCACATCCGGCCCGACGATCTTGCGGATGAAGCCGAGCAGATCGCGCGGGCTGCGATAGTTCGTGGTCTCGCGCAGGATGGTCCAGCCCGGCAGCGGCACCGGCTCGCGCAGATAGAGGTTCTGCATCGGATCTTCGAGCCACCACCACGCGCCGTCCGGATTGAGCAGGCGCTCGAGCGGCTCGACCCACGCCGCCTGAAAGTCCTGACCTTCATCGACGATCAGCACGTCCGTCTTCCACTGCTCCGGCACGGGCACGGCGGCGAAGCGCTCTTCGAGCGTCGCAAAGACGTTCGGCTGACTGAAATCGGGCGGGCTGCCAGCATCGCGCGCGACCGCCGCGCTCAACTGATGGTAGTTCGCGATCTTCGCCTCTTTCGGCGCGATCGCGCGGATATGATCGGCGAGCGGCCGGTTGAAGCAAACGTAGAGCACGCTCTTGCCTTGCGCGAGCGCGTCGCGCATCACGCGCACGGCGAGCTGCGTCTTGCCCGCGCCGGCAGTCGCGATCACGCGCAGCCGGAACGGCGCGAATTCGAGCCGGCGCGCCCACGTCGCGAGGCCGCCCGACAGCCGCGTGACGAGCGTGTTCGCCGCGCCGACGAGCGCGTTGGTGTCGGGCGTGAGCGAGAGTTCATCGGCGAGAAAGTGATGGATGCGCGCCGCCGATTCGAAGCGCGGTTCGTCGGGCGGCAGAATGTCCAGCACGACGCGCGCGAGCTGCGACTTGCGGCTCGCATCGACGATCCGCGCGGGCGCGACGCCCGCGATCGCCGCGTTTTTCACGGTGTAGTCGGGGCAAAATAGCAGTTCCTCGATCCGGTACGTGCCCGCGCCGAACGCCGCGGTGAAGCGCCGGTGCAGGTTCTCCAGCGTGCGCGCGAGCTGAATGGCGACGTTGCGTTCCTTCTGCAGATAGACCTTCACGAGACCTTGCCCGGTCTCACGCAGAAAACCCGCTTTCTGCTCGATCATCAGCACGCGCCCCGACGGCGCGACGACGACGAAATCCGCCTCGCCGAACACCGAAAAGCCTTCGTTGACGCGCGTCCAGTGCACGCCGTGATAGACCGTGTAGTCGTCGGGCAGCTTTTCGAGCAGCGCGAGCGTTTCGAGTTCGCGCGCCGCCGCGCCGGTCGCTTCGAGGTTCTTCCAGTCGTCGGGAACGATTCGGGCCATGCGTCGCCTTTGGGCTGAGTGGTTGCGTGCGACTCATTGTACGCAACGCGTCCGCCGCGCCGGCAGTCGGCCGAATGGCTAACCGGCGTAGTCGTATCGGCCGCCCCGTTCCAGCGCGCGCTGGTATGCCGGCCGCGCGTGAATGCGCTCCAGAAACGCGCGGATATGCGGCATCGACTTCGCGCCGGCGCGCGCGCTCGCGGTTTCGAGCGGGAAGCTCATCTGCACGTCGGCGGCGGTGAACGTCTCGCCCACGAACCACGGCGATTTCGCGAGCTCGGCGTCGATATAGCCGAAGTGCAGCCGCAGTTGCGGATCGATGAAACTGCTTTGCATCGTCTGCGCGATGCGCCGCGCGATCGGCTTCGCGAAGAACGGCATCTTCGCGCTCTCCAGCCGCCGCGCGACGAGCTTGAGCAGGAGCGGCGGCATCGCGGAGCCCTCCGCGTAATGCATCCAGTAGTTGTAGCGCAGGCGTTCCGGCGACGTTCCGGGCGGCGGCGAGAAACGGCCTTCGCCATAACGGTCGACGAGATATTCGATGATCGCGCCCGATTCGGCGAGCGTCAGACCGTCGTCCGTCACGACCGGCGATTTGCCGAGCGGATGCACCGCGCGCAATTCGGGCGGCGCGAGCATCGTGCGCGGGTCGCGCTGATAGCGTTTCAGTTCGTATTCGACGCCGAGTTCTTCCAGCATCCACAGCACGCGCTGCGAGCGGGAATTATTGAGGTGGTGGACGGTCAGCATGCTCTCGCTCTTGTTCATGTTCGACGATGCCGCCCGCGGTACGCCCCTTGCATCCAGTGAACTTATGCGCGCCCGGGCGTCGAAAGGATAAGGCCCTTTCATGAAGGCCACGCAACGATTTCTAGCACACAACGAAAAAGGAGAAGTCGATGACGCTGATCATCTATCTTGCAGGCTGGCTGATTCTGATCGGAGGCGTATCGTGGGCGCTCGTCGCGATGCACGTCTCGCAGCATACGATCATGATCGTCGCCGTCATCATGCTGGGCATCGCCGTCATCACCGGTGCGACGCGGGCGCGCAACCGCGACCGGTCGTAAAAATCGGGGCCGCCGTCAGCGGCGGCCCTGATCCGTCATCACATCACCACGCGCGCCCCGACCGCGTCCTGTATTAACGCGACGAGTTCGTCCGGATGCACGGGCTTCGTCATGAAATGCTGAAAGCCTTCGCCGATGCTGCGTAATCGATACTCTTCGCCGCCGTGTCCCGTCAGCGCGATTGCCACGGAAGGCGGCAGGTTGCCGCGTATTTCGTGATCCCGCAAACGCTGGATGAGATAAAAACCGTCCATCTCGGGTAAATCGAGATCGCAGATCACCGCATCGGGAAGATGCTCGATCGCGGCTTGCGCGCCGTCTTCGGCGTCGGCTACCGCGATTACATCCGCACCTTCTTCTTCCAGCAACATTTGCAGTGATGCCCTGCTCTCTGGATCATCCTCGATGAGGACGATCCGCATATGCCCCAGTCTTGCCACTTCGTTCATGATGTTCTTTTCTGCTGCCCAAAAAACGGAATTCTCGCGACGGGTCTCCACCTCGCCGCCGCGCGCGCTGTTGCGCGCATTGACTGACACGAAAACGCGGCGGGAATTCCGAACGCACCGTTATTTGTGTCGCGTGTGCGCCGGTGCGGAACGCCTCGCGGTTTTGCGCTGCGCCGATGCGAAGATTTGCCCGGTCGCCGCGAGCGTATCCGAGCAAATTCCGGACCGACCTGCATTAGATGGCGCGAAAGCCGCATCACGCGGTTGATTCGGCCGATGCACGCCGCCGCCCGAACGCACGACCGTGTAATTTCGGCGCGAAGCGTGCCCTGATTTCCCGTCAGACGTTTGCCTCGCGGCCGGAATCGGGGCGCGAGGCGCTCGACGGGCCCGCCTGCAACAGCGCGCGATACTCGCTCGGCGTGATGCCGACCGTCGCCTTGAACTGGCGCGTAAAGGCGCTGTGATCGGTGTAGCCGCACAGCGCGGCGACATCCGTGACCTTTTCGTTCGAAACGAGCAACGCGGTGGCCGCGTCGAGACGGGTTTTCAGCAAGACCTGACGCGGCGTCAGATGGAAGACCTTGTGAAAATACCGCTCCAGTTGCGCGATCGACATGTTCGCCATCTGCGCGAGTTGCCGCATGTTGAGCGGCTGCACGTAGTTTTCCTGGATGTGCTGCACGACCGCCGCAAGCCGGCTGTAGGCGGGATGCGTGCCTTCGGCGGCCTGCAAGTCGCGCGAGATCCCCGCGAGTCCGACGATCGTCCCCTGCGTGTCATGCAGCGGCTGCTTGCAGGTCATGCACCAGCCGGGCTCGCGTCCCGGATACAGGTGCAGTTCGAGCTGGTCGATCAGTTGATGCCCCTGCGCGATGATCGCCTGATCCTGCGCCGTGTAGATACGCCCGAAACGCCGCGGGAACACGTCCTCCGCGGTCTTGCCGAGCAGCGCCGATTTGTCGTCCTTGTGGCCGCAGCGACGTGCGAGCGTGCGGTTGACCATCGCGTAGCGCGCCTCGCGATCTTTCACGAAGAACACGATGTCGGGCATCGCGTCGAACACCGGCGCGAGCAGCGCGAAATGCGCAAGCATGTCGGAGAGCGTCGACGCCGGAGGTTGCGCGATGGGCGCTGCGTTCATCGGAAGGCCTGTCGTGCTCGTCATGCGTGAGGAGGTCGGTTGCGTGCGGATCGGTCAGGCAACCGATTATAGGAGCGCGCACGCGCGGACGAAATTCGCGCTGGCCCCACTATGAAACGGGGGTTTCGGTGCTCTCACGCGCGGCGATCAGCGTATCGATGCGCACCGGCGTGAACGGCGGACGCGCCGCCGTGCGCGGCCATCCGAAATAGATCGCTGCCGCCTCGCCGCAGATGCGGCCCTGACACGGCCCCATGCCGCAACGGGTCTGCAATTTCGCGTCGCGCCAGTTCGCGTGCGCGGCGACGTCGGCGATCGACACGTCTTCGCAGCGACACAACACGGTGTCGGGCGACGGCAGCGCGCGCGCGTCGGCGCCGAGCTCGAACGCGTGCGCCACGCGCCGAGCGAAGGCGCGCCAGCGATCGCGCTCGCGCACGAGACGCGCATCGGCGGCGAGGCCGAGCGCCGCATGCGCCGCGATCGCCCCTTCGACGCTCGCCAGTTCCATCCCGCCGATGCCCGTGCACTCGCCCGCCGCGAAGACGTGTTCCTGCGAGGTGCGCTGCGAATCGTCGACGAGAATCGCGCCGTCGCGTTCGTCCGTCGAGCAGCCGAGTGCGAGCGCCAGCGTCACGTTCGGCACGAGGCCGTATCCGCACGCGATGCGATCCGCTTCGAGCGTCTCTTCGCGCCCGCGCGCGCGGATCGTGACCGCCTCCACGCGCGCGTCTCCGTGCGCTCTCGCGACGACGCTGCCCGTCCGATAGCACGCGATTCCGAGCCTGACAGCCTGAGCCAGCTTCCCGGGCGTCAGCGCCAGCGACGCGACGAACCGCCCGACGCGCGCCAACGACGCCTGTTCGACCACCGCGACGACATGCGCACCGTGACGGCGCGCCGTATCGGCGGCGGCGAGCAGAAGCGGCCCGCTGCCCGCGACGACGATGCGCTCGCCGCGCACCGGCATCCCGCCCTTGACGAGCGCCTGCAAACCGCCCGCGCCCGTCACGCCGGGCAAGGTCCAGCCTTCGAAGGGCAGCAGCCGCTCGCGCGCGCCGGTTGCGAGGATGAGCTTCGAATACGCGAGCATGAGCGGCGCGCCGTCGCGTTCGAGCAGGAGCCGCTTGTGTTCCGGCGCGGCGGCAACTTTCGTCCCGTTCATGACGATGAGATTCGCATGCGTGCGCGTTTCATCGAGCCACTGACGAAGCTGCGCGGCGGGCGCGAGCGTCGGTCCTTGCCGCCAGATCTGACCGCCGGGGCGCGGATTGTCGTCGATGAGCGCGACACGCGCGCCCGCCCGCGCCGCAATCTGCGCCGCCTTCAGACCCGCCGGCCCCGCGCCGACGACCGCGATATCGACATGCTCGACGTTCATCGCATCGTCTCGATGGAAAGGCCGTCGCGACACAGCGTCTGACAGCCGAGCACATGCGCGCGGCCATCGACCGTCACGCGGCATTCGTGGCACACGCCCATTCCGCATAGCGCGGCGCGCGGCTCGCCGGTGACGGAGCGCCGCGTGCCGCCGACGCCGCGCATCGCGATGGCTGCCGCGACGGTCGTGAAAGCGGGCACGGCGAGCGGCTCGCCGTCGATGACCACGCGCACGCGCTCAGCCATCGGCGTGCTCTCGTGCGAAGCGTTGCGGCGAGAAAGCGTGCGTGTCGGGCATATCGAATGGAACCGGCTCGCCGAGCATCTGCGCGGCGATGAGCTTCGCGGTGCCGAGCGACGTCGTCACGCCGAGCCCTTCGTGACCCGCCGCGAGCCACAGCCGGTCGCCCGGAAAACGCGCGGGGCCGATTAGCGGCAGGCCGTCGGGCGTAGCGGCGCGAAAGCCCGTCCATGCGCGGATCGCGTTCAGCGCGCCGATGCCCGGCAGATAGCGCGTCGCGCGCGCGAGCATCGCGGCGAGCACGTCGATCTCGACAGCCGGATCGAGCGTGCCGAACTGGCGCGACGAGCCGATCAGCACCTGCCCGGTCGGACGCGGCTGCGCATTGAACGCGACCGACGTGCCGCGCGCGTGATGCGCGCTCTTGATGTAGCCGAGTTCCAGCACCTGATGATGGATCGTGCCGGGATAGCGATCGGTGATGAGCAGGTGCCCTTTCTTCGCTTCGAGCGGCACGTCGGCGATCAAGTCCGGCGCTGCGAGCCCATTGGCGATGACCACATGAGCGGCCGTGCGCCGATCGCCGTTCGCGAGCGTGACGCTGGCGTGCGTATCGTCGGCGTCGACGGCGCGAACCGCGCAGCCGGTCGATACACGGATGCGCGTCGAGCGCATCAGAAGCCATTGCGCCGCCGCGGGCGCGTACACGATGGCGTCGTCGTCGATCAGGAGTCCGCCTTGCATCGCGTGGCTTATCGATGGCTCCGATTCGCGCAGCGCGGCTCGATCGAGCATGTGAGCACGTACGCCGGCCGTCGCGAATGCATCGCGCATAGTGCGGGCGGCGCCGAGTTCTTCGTCGTCTTCGGCGATCCAGAGCGTGCCGCAACGCGAAAACGCGTCGCGCTCACGCAGTTGCGGACCAAGCGCGAGCCACAGTTCGCGCGAAGCATGTGCCAGTGCGAACTCGGCGGGCGAATCGTTCATCACGACGATGTGGCCCATCCCCGCCGCCGTCGCCCCGCCGCCGATGCCGCGCGCTTCCAGCACCTCGACCGCGAGGCCGCGCAGCGCGAGTTCCGCCGCGCACGCCGCGCCGACGATTCCGCCGCCGACGACGATCACATCAGCTTTCATGCGATGCCGAGCATGAACGGATCGCGCTCGTCGAAGACGAGACGCCCTTCGCCCATGATGTGCGCGTAACCGGTGATCGTGGGGACGAGCGCGTCGCCATCGATCGCATAGCTGCCTTCGAACACGCTGCCGATGATGCTCTCCTGACGCCAGATTTCGCCTGGCGCGAGCGCGTCGTCCGCCGCGAGGCACGCGAGTTTGGCGCTGGTGCCGGTGCCGCACGGCGAGCGATCGTAGGCGCTGCCCGGACACAACACGAAATTGCGGCTGTCCACGCCCGTGACGGGCGAATCCGCGAACAGCTCGATATGGTCGATGTACGCGCCATCGGCGCCGGTGATGCCCTGCGCATGCAACGCATCGCGGATCGCCTCGGTGAACGCGGTCAGCCCGGCGATGTGCGCCGGCACGAGTTCGCGCCCGTGCTCCGCGACGAGAAAGAACCAGTTGCCGCCCCACGCGACGTCGCCTGAGAGCGGGCCGTGGCCGGGCACGTCGACCGTCACCGCGCGCCGATGCCGGTACGCCGGCACGTTGCGCACGCTGACGCTGCCGTTCGCGTTGAGCGTGGCATCGACAGGACCGACGGGCGTATCGATCCGGTGCCGCCCCGCCGCGATTTTTCCCGCATGCGCGAGCGACGCGACGAGTCCGATCGTGCCGTGCCCGCACATGCCGAGATAGCCGACGTTGTTGAAAAAGATGACGCCCGCCGCGGCCGCCGGATCGTCGGGCTCGCACAGGAGCGCGCCGACCATCACATCCGAGCCGCGCGGTTCGGTGACGATGGCGCGGCGCCAGTCGTCGAAGCGCGTGCGGAAGGTGTCGAGCCGTTGCGCGAGGGTGCCGTCGCCCAGATCCGGGCCGCCCGCGATTACGAGGCGCGTCGGTTCGCCGCCCGTATGCGAGTCGATGATGTCGATGGTTTTCATGCCGCCTATCCTAGAAACGCGCGCGATGGGCGTCTTGAAGCGGCTGGATCGTTTTGATGACGATATCGGCATAACACGGGATCGGCTCGGCAAGCCCCCCGTACGGCGCTTTCGCGGCCAAACGGCTATGCCGAAATCGGCACGCGGCGCGCGCGAAACACGCAAGACGCCCGATTTTTCGGTGCTTACACTGCGTACCGTTCAATCACTTTCGGAGCGCTGCCGTGACGCATATCTGGGAAGGCGTGATGCCCGCCGTGACCACCAAGTTCAACGCCGATTTCAGCATAGACCGCGCGTGGACCGCGAAGAATATCGACGCGCAGATCGAAGCCGGCGTGGATGGCATCATCGTGTGCGGATCGCTCGGCGAAGCATCGACGTTATCGCTCGACGAAAAGCTCGACGTGCTCGACATCGCCGTGGATGCCTCGCGCGGCCGCGTGCCGGTGCTATTGACGATCGCGGAGAACAGCACGCTCGACGGCTGCCGCCAGGCCGAGCGCGCCGCGCGCCACGGCGCGGCCGGTTACATGGTGCTGCCGGGCTTGCGCTATCTGTCGGACCGGCGCGAGACGCTCAACCATTTCCGCATGGTCGCCGACGCGAGCCCGCTGCCGCTGATGGTCTACAACAATCCGCTCGCGTATGGCGTCGATGTCACGCCGAAGATGTTCGCCGAGCTCGCCGAAAACAAGAAATTCGCGGCGATCAAGGAATCGAGCGGCGACGTGCGCCGTATCACCGATCTCATCAACGAAACGGGCGATCGCTACGCGCTTTTCTGCGGCGTCGACAATCTGGCGATGGAAGCGATCCTGATGGGCGCGCACGGCTGGGTGGCGGGCCTCGTCTGCGCGTTCCCGCGCGAGACCGTGGCCATCTACAAGCTCATTCGCGCCGGACGTGTCGAGGAAGCGCGCGCGATCTATCGCTGGTTTGCGCCGCTGCTCGCGCTCGATGTGTCGCACAAGCTCGTGCAGAACATCAAACTGGCCGAGGCGATCGTCGGATTGGGCACGGAGCCTGTGCGTCCGCCGCGTTTGCCGCTCGCGGGCGAGGAGCGCAAGGAAGTCGAGGCGTTGATTCGTCGCAGCATCGAGACGCGCCCGGCGCTGCCGGCGGTTTAATTAAGGCGAAACGAAAAAAAATGCCGTCATCGCGACGGCATTTTTCTTTGTGGATCGCGGCTTCAGGCCGCGATTTGCGCAGGCGCGGGATCGGCGAGGTCATCGCCCGAATCTTCGCCTTCGTCATAGAGATGCAGCAGGCGATAACCGCTCTTGTACACGGGCTGCAAGCGGAAGTTGTTCACCGGCTCGATTTCGAGCGCGAGGCGCAGACGCGAAACGTGGCTGTCGATCGTGCGCGTGGTTTCGCGGAATTCGCGTCCCCAGACCATCGCGAAAATATGATCGCGCGACAGCACGCGGCCGATGTTCGAGAAAAATAGCTGCGCGAGACGAAATTGCGTGCCGCTCAGTTGCACCGGCTTGCCGCGCACGGTCACGATTTGCTGACGGGCGTCGAAACGGTATGGGTCGACTTCAAGACACGCACTCGACGTCGCGGGATACGCGCGGCGCAGCAGCGCCTCGACGCGCGCGCCGAACTCGCCCGGGCGAATGGGATACACGATGTAATCGTCCGCGCCCGCGGTCAGTGCGCAGACCACGTTGTGCTCGGCGCCGTCGGGCGTCGCGAACATGACCGGCACGCGTTCGCCGAAGCTCGAGCGCACGGATTTGAGCAGGTCGAGGCCGCACAGGCCCGTGGAATTCCAGTCGAGAATCAACAGATCGACGGTCGAGCGGGACAGCGCTTTCGATAGCACGAGGCCGTCGCCGAACGTCACGCAAGTGTGACCGAGTCGTTTGACGACATCGCTGATGAGATTTCGATAACTTGGGTCGGTTTGCAAAACGGCGACGCGCATGAGGTCTTACCTGATGAGTCCAAGGGACATTGGGGCGGGTGCCTGACTGCGGGCCACCGCCGGACGTCTCGTCGCGGGATGAGACGAGGCTGATCACGCTGCGCATTCTGGCCAGCGAGACGCCCCTTTCCCATCGGACTCATCCGAATTGTCAACGCATGTGACTGCGCATCCCTCCGACCGCAATGCGTCTCATGCGCACAACCATCTCGAAAATAGAACGACTTTTCTCTTTTGCGCCGGTTTTCATCCTGTAACATCCCGCTTCTGGCTCAAAAGTTCCCGCTTCCGCCGTTTTATCGAGACGTCGCGTAGCAAGTTGCGCCGCGACTCTCCGTCGCATCGCGCAGCGCGGATGACGGGCGGCGGCTCTCGAATCCGCGCCCGCCTTCGCTTCGCGTCGACCCGGCGCGTGTCGTCACTCCCGCAGGGCAAGGCCTCGTCCTACCGCGCATCACGCGTGGCTTTTCCACTCACGGGTTCTTTTTTCGATGCAGGCAACACCTCTGTCCGACGCCCCCCGCGCGGCCGGCCGTGCGCTCACGCGCGGCGACTACAAGACGCTCACGCTCGCCGCGCTCGGCGGCGCGCTCGAGTTCTACGACTTCATCATCTTCGTGTTCTTCGCGCCGGTCATCGGCCAACTGTTCTTTCCGCCGACGATTCCTGACTGGCTGCGTCAATTGCAGACTTTCGGCATCTTCGCGGCCGGTTACCTCGCGCGTCCGCTCGGCGGAATCGTCATGGCGCACTTCGGCGATCTTCTCGGCCGCAAGCGCATGTTCACGCTCTCCGTGCTGCTGATGTCCGTGCCGACGCTCCTGATGGGCCTGTTGCCCACCTACGCGTCGATCGGCCTGATGGCGCCCGTGCTGCTGCTTCTGTTTCGCGTGATGCAGGGCGCGGCGGTCGGCGGCGAGGTGCCGGGCGCATGGGTGTTCGTCTCGGAGCACGTGCCGGGCCGTCATGTCGGCTATGCGTGCGGCACGCTCACGGCCGGTCTGACGGCGGGCATCCTGCTCGGCTCGCTGATCGCCACGGCGATCAACAAGTCGTTCGCGCCCGCCGAAGTCGCCGATTTCGCGTGGCGTCTGCCGTTCCTGCTCGGCGGTCTGTTCGGTCTGTGCTCGGTCTACCTGCGCCGCTGGCTGCACGAAACGCCGGTGTTCGCCGAGTTGCAGAAGCGCAAGTCGCTCGCGGCGGAAATCCCGCTCAAGGCGGTGCTGCGCGACCACGGCCGCGCGGTGATCGTTTCGATGCTGCTCACGTGGATGCTGTCGGCGGCGATCGTCGTCGTGATTCTGATGACGCCGACCTTGCTTCAGAAGCAGTTCCACATCGCGCCGGCGACGGTGCTGGTCGCGAACTGTGCGGCGACGCTGTGCCTCACGATCGGATGCGTGCTCGCGGGCGCGATCGCGGGTCGCATCGGCGCGGGCAAGACCATCTTCATCGGCGGCGTGGCGCTTGCCGTGTCGTACTGGCTGATGTTCCAGCAGGTCGCGCTCGATGCCTCCGTGCTGCTGCCGTGGTACGCGCTCGCGGGCTTTTTCGTCGGCGTGATCGGCGCGATTCCGTTCGTGATGGTGAAGGCGTTCCCGCCCGCCATCCGCTTCTCTGGCATCTCGTTTTCGTACAACGTCGCGTACGCGGTGTTCGGCGGACTCACGCCGATCGTCGTCTCGCTGATGATGAAATCGAGCCCGATGGCGCCCGCGGTCTACGTCGGCGCACTGTGCGCGGTCGGCGCGCTGACGACGTTCTTCATCAGGGAAGCACGCTGATTCAGCGTTGACGTCGTTGGGAAAATGGCGCGCCGCTCACCCGGCGCGCCATTTTTCATTCGACTTCCACGTTTCAGCCCATGCCGAAACATCGAACGTGCGACGCGCTTACGATTAAAGGCATGAACTCGAACCTTTCCTCATCCGAAACGCATTTGTCCGCGCGACAGATGCTCGTGGTCACGGCGACCAGCGTCGGCTTCGTCGTCTCTCAACTCGATGTCTCGATCGTCAATGTCGCGCTCGCGAGCATCGGTCACGACCTGCAAGCGAGTGTCGCGAGCCTGCAATGGACCGTCGACAGTTACGCGCTCGCCTTCGCCGCGCTCATGCTCTCGGCGGGTTCGCTCGGCGATCGCTTCGGCGCGCGGCGCATGTTCCTCGGCGGCCTCGCGCTCTTCGCGCTGGCGTCGCTCGCGTGCGCGTTCTCGCGCGATGTGACCCAGCTGATCGCCGCGCGTGCCCTGCAAGGCATCGGCGCCGCGGGGATGCTGCCGAATTCGCTCGCGCTCCTGAACGCGTCATGCGGCCACGACCGCCGCCTGCGCGCGCGTGCGGTCGGACTTTGGACCGCGGCGGGCGCGGTGTCGATCGCGGCGGGGCCGATCGTCGGCGGCGTGCTGATCGCGGCGTTCGGCTGGCGCAGCATCTTCTGGGTCAATCTGCCGATCTGCGCGGCAGGCATTGCGGCGACGCTCGTCTGGGTCGAGAAAACGCGCGCGAAAGACCGTGAACATGCGGGCGGCATCGACCTGCCCGGCCAGGCGCTCGCGATCGTCGCGCTCGCTGCGCTGGTCGGCGCGGTGATCGAACTGCGTCCGCTCGGACCGGCGCATCCGCTCGTGATTGGCGGACTTCTGCTCGCGCTGGCGGCGGGCGGCGCGTTCATCGCGGTCGAACGAAAAAGCCGCGCGCCGATGCTGCCGCTCTCGTTCTTCGCCGAGCGCACGTTCAGCGCGGCCGTCGTCTTCGGCATCGGCGTGAATCTCACCTATTATGGAATCGTCTTTGTTTTGAGCCTGTATTTGCAGCGTGTGCTCGGCCATACGCCTTTGCAGACCGGTCTCGCGTTCCTGCCGCTGACGGGCGGCTTCCTGATCTCGAACCTCGCGAGCGGCCCCGTCGTGGCGCGCTTCGGCTCGCGTGGCCCGATGATCGCCGGCGCGCTGCTCGATGCCGCGGGCTTCGCGGCGCTCGGCTTCGTCAATGCGACGACGCCCACGGCCGCGCTGCTCGTGCCGTTCCTGCTGATTCCCTCCGGCATGGGCCTCGCGGTTCCGGCGATGACGACCGCGCTGCTCGGCACCGTCGGCCAGCAGCGCGCCGGCACGGCATCGGCGGTGCTCAATACCGCGCGGCAGGCGGCGGGCGCGATCGGCGTCGCGGCGTTCGGCGCGCTCGCGGCGCACGGCGACGGCGCGCCGAACGCGGAACATATCGTCGATGCGGTGCGCTGGTCGGCGGCGATTTCCGTCGCGCTGTTGCTGGCCGCCGCGCTGATCGCGCGCCACGTGCGCAATCCGGCGAGCGCGAAGACGGAAGCCGCGAAACGCGCGTGCGGCGCGCTTTCCGACGAAGCCGAATGAAGACGGGCGGCAGCGGGAACGCACGTTGCAGTGTCAGGGCAAAGCACGCTGGAAGATCCATCCATTGACGGAAGATTCAGGAGATCACCATGTCGACGATGCCTCGCTCCCCCGAAGAGCCTCTCGAACCGGACCCGGACAAGCTGCTCGATCCGGACGCCCCGCCGAACCCCGACGATCCGGACATGCCCGATGGCCCGGATTCCGCCACGCCGATGGTGCCCGCCGATCCGAAGAACGGCGAGCCGCGCATGTGACCTGCTGAACGACCGGCGAGTTGATAAAGCAATGCCCGCGCGGCCGCATGAGCCGCGCGGGCATTCTTCCTGATAAGCCCGCCTGAAACGCTGCTACAGGCTCGTCGTCTGCACGGTGCCGGTTTCCAGCGCGCGCTCGATCAACGCTTCCTGCTGCGCCTTGCGCACGGCATCGGCGACGAGCGTATCGGGCGCTTCGACTTCCGCCTTGATCGCACCGATGATGCCGTCGGCCTCGACGATCACGAGCGACTCCGCCGAATCCGCGCGGCTGATGATGACCCGCGCCGGTCCGCCACCTTCCGCGATGCTCGCGCAGAACTGCATGTTTTGCCCGCCGATTACCTGCTCGAATGTTTGAATCATCGCTGCCTTCCGCGTTGGTTGGACAAAAGCTGACACAGGCTGCGCACGGTCGGCACGCAGCCTGCCTTCTCATTGATTCGCACATGCGCACCAGGTTCAATTCTGTAAGCATGCGGGCGGCGACGCAAGCTCAACGTCTTGCATCGTCGAGTTGGCGCAGGACGGCGGCCGTGGCGTCGTCGGCGGGAAAGAATGCCTCGATCGCGAGTTCGGACAACGTGATATCGACCGGCGTGCCGAAGACCGTCGTCGTGCTGAAGAACGACAGCACGCCGTATTGCGTGCGCATGCGCAACGGCACGACGACCGGATCGGTGTCCGCTCGCGTCGCGTGCCCGGCATGTTCGGGCGCGGGATACGCTTCGAGTTCCACGAAGAGCGCGGCGAGCGTCGCGTCGCCCGAGACGTCGATTTGCCGGCGCAGACGGGCGAGCAGATGGGCGCGCCACTCGTGCCAGTTGTCGATGACATCGGCGAGACCTTGCGGATGCATCGAAAGGCGCAGCACGTTCACCGGCGGCGCGAGCAGTTCTTGATCCGCCGATGCGACGAGCGGCGCGAACGCCGCGTTGGCCGCGACCATCGTCCAGTGACGATCGACGGCGAGCGCGGGATAAGGCTCGTGCCCCTTCAACACGAGATCGACAGCGCGGCGCGCGGCGGCGAGTTGCGGATCGGCGAGCGCGCGCTCGCGATACAGCGGCGCATAACCAGCCGCGACGAGCAGCGTATTGCGCTCGCGCAGCGGCACGTCGAGTTGCTCGGCGAGGCGCATGAGCATCTCGCGGCTCGGCAGCGAGCGTCCCGATTCGACGAAGCTCAGATGGCGCGTGGAAACATCCGCGACGCCGGCGAGGTCGAGCTGGCTCAGGCGTCGCCGCTGACGCCATTCGCGCAACAGCGTGCCGACGCTCGATTGCATGACGGAGTGTGCAAGGGTCGAGTTCATGCGACCGATGTTAGACGAAGCCCGCGCGCACGATCCATTACCCGCGACGTAATCGCCTCGAACGGCATGAGACTGTATCGCGAACGAACGTAAGATTTACTTCGCAAACATTTGCGCAGAAAAAGTTGCGCGCGTCACCCTAAATGTCCGGTGATTAAAAGCCGATAAGCCCCACAACAAGCGAAACAATGCGTCGCGAGCCGTGCGCGCCTCAATCCCGAGCACGCACGGCTCGCGGCGCCCGGACATTTGCGGAGAAAACATGTTTGTCATCATCGGATGGGTCCTGGTTATCGGCTCGGTGATCGGAAGCTTCATCGGCGTCGGCGGCCACCTCGCCGCCCTCGTGCAACCGTTCGAGCTGCTGTGTATTTTCGGCGCGGCGATCGGCGCGTTCGTCGTATCGAATCCGACGGCCACGCTCAAGAAAACCCTGCAATCCATCCCGAAGGCCTTCAAGGGCGGCGGCTACTCGAAAGAGAAATATCTCGCGCTGATCGCGCTGCTCTACGAACTGCTGCAAAAGGCCCGCAAGGAAGGGATGATGGCGCTCGAAGCCGATGTCGACGCGCCCGAGTCCAGCCCGGTCTTTCAGAAGTACGAGCACGTGATGGCCGATCATCATCTGCTCGATTTCATCGTCGACTATCTGCGCATGATGTCGGCGGGCAACGTCAACGCGCTCGAAATGCAGGATCTGATGGACGAGGAACTCGAGACGCATCACACCGAAAGCGCGGTCGCGGCCAATGCGATCCAGAAGATGGCGGACGGCCTGCCCGCGTTCGGTATCGTCGCGGCGGTGATGGGCGTCGTGCACACGATGGGTTCGGTCGGTGCAGCGCCCGCGGTGCTCGGCGAGATGATCGCGGGTGCGCTCGTCGGCACCTTCCTCGGCATTCTGCTGGCGTATGGCTTCATCGGCCCGCTCGCGGATCTGCTCAACGCCAAGGGCGCGGCCGAAGCGAAGCCGTTCCAGTGCGTGAAGTCCGTGCTGCTCGCATCGATGAACGGCTATGCGCCGACGGTCGCCGTCGAGTTCGGCCGCAAGGTGCTCTTCACCGCCGACCGTCCGAGCTTCAAGGAACTCGATGACGCGGTGCGCGCAACCAAGATGCCGAAGTCGGCTTCCTAACTTCACGGCATAGACATCATGGCTGAGAAACCATCACGCGATCCGCTGCAATCGGTGCTCGCGCCTACCGTCGTCGTGAAGCGCAAGAAGAAGGCGCACGGCCACGGACATCATGGCGGCGCGTGGAAGATCGCCTACGCCGACTTCGTCACCGCGATGATGGCGTTCTTTCTGCTGATGTGGCTGCTCGGCTCGACCTCGAAGTACGACAAGGAAGGCATCGAGCAGTACTTCAATACGCCGCTCTCCGCGCTCTTTGGCAACGATGGCGGCGCGTCGGCGCATACGAGCGTCATCACGGGCGGCGGCAAGGACTTGTCGAGCACGCGTCCGGGTGAAGGCAAGAAGAGCCAGGCGCAGCCCGTGCCGCAATCGATCGCGCGCGCGGCCGTCGCGATGGAAGACTTGCAGAAGCTGCAGCAGCTCAAGCAGAAGCTGATGGCGCTCATCGAGCAGATGCCCGCGTTGCGTGCGTTCAAGGATCAGATTCGCATCGCGATCACGAGCGAAGGACTGCGCATCGAGATCGTCGATTCGCTCAAGCGGCCGATGTTCGCCTCCGGCAGCTCGAAGATCGAAGGTTATGTAACGACGATCCTGACCAACATCGGCGCATCGCTGAACGATGTCGATAACCGCGTGTCGATCGCGGGGCATACGGATGCGGTGGCCTATTCGGGCAGTCAGGCGGGCTATTCGAACTGGGAACTCTCGAGTGAGCGTGCCAATGCGGCAAGACGCGCGCTCGTCGCGGGCGGCATGAAGGAAAGCAAGGTGTTGCAGGTGCGCGGGCTGGCCGACGTGCTGCCGCTCAACAAGGATGTCGTCGATGAGCCTACGAATCGGCGGATCAGTATTCTCGTGCTGAACAAGGCGGCCGAGCAGGCGTTCTTCCGCGATGGCGGACGGACCACGGTCGATGAGACGCGGCCTGTCGATGCGGCGATTCCGTCGGCAGTGGCGGCCAAATCGAATGCGCCGGTCGCGGTGGTGAAGTAGGGATTCGCGGATCTGGTCAAAGCGCCATGCCTGCAAAGGCATGGCGCTTTGCTTTGCACTCGACATTCAGCAGCGTGGTCCGCGCATCTAAAGTTTTCCGCCGATGTTCCGTTAACCCCTTGTCGGTGCGCCGTAAAGAGAGCCGCAGTCCGTGCCTACTACAAAGACCAACAATACGCTATGAAACTCTTATCGAAGCTGATGCTGCTCGCCCTGCCCGTACTCGCCGCCTGCGGAGGCGGGGGCGACGATCAGACTTGCAAGACCGACCTCGGCACTTTGACGAAGTCCTGCGTCCCCAATCCGTCCCATGCGTTGCCGGAAGGCATCTGGTACGGCTCGGTGAATTCGTCGCAGTCGGTTGCGGCACAGACCATCGTCCTCGAAACCGGCCAGTACTTCAGTATCTATACGCAGAACGGTTCGTTTGTCTGGCTGATCGAAGGCATCATGACGGCAACGGATGGCGCATTCACCGATCCGGCGACTGTCGGCTTTCACACGCTTGGCGCGATTCGCGCCGGCACGCTGTCCGGCAACTTCACCGCGAAGAGCGCGCTCACGGCGACGACGAGCCTCTTCGTCAGCCCGGATACGACCGCCACGAGCTTCAACGGCAACTACAACGCGACATACGACACGCCGATCGCCATCAGCGACGTCGCGCGCGCGTGGACCAGCGGCACGGGCGTCACGCCGGTCTCGACGATCACGGTCGCCGCCGATGGCACGGCCAAGGGCACACAGAACGCCTGCACGTTCACCGGCAGCTTCAAACCGCGCTCGACCGGCAAGCATCTGCTCGACGGCACGCTGAATTTCACGGGCTCGTTATGTGCTCTCAGCAACGTGTCGGTGTCCGTCGAAGCGACTGTCGTGAACGGGCAGCTCACGATCGTCGGCGTGACGCCGCAACGAGACCAGGCGTTCTATCTGTCGGCGCAGTAAAGGTGGGTGGCGCGCCATGTACGTGACCGATGCATGGCGCTCGTATCCGATCAACCGATCCACTCCGTCGCCGTCTGCACGACGAGCCATATGTTCGCCGCGCTGATCACCACGAACAGCAGCCAAGCGAAGAACTTCATGTGTGGCTTGTTCGCGAACGTCCCCATCAGGCTTCGATCGCTCGTCATCCTAATCAATGGATAAAGCGCGAACGGCAACTGCAAGCTGAGCACGACCTGACTCGCGACCAGCAGTTTCCCGACCGCGCCGTTCCCCATCACATACACGCCGATCAACGCCGGCACGAGCGCCAGCGCCCGCGTGATGAACCTTCGCTGATAGCAGGGAATCTTCAGGTTCAGGAACCCTTCCATGATCACCTGCCCCGCGATGGTTCCGGTGAACGTGGAGCTCTGTCCCGAAGCGAATAGCGTCACCGCAAACAGAACTGCGGCAAGCCCCGTTCCGACAATCGGCGCAAGCAGCTTGTACGCATCCTCGATTTCGGTGACTTGCGTATGCCCCGTCGCATGGAACGCCGATGCCGCGAGAATCAGAATCGCCGCATTGATGAGCAGCGCAAGAACCAGCGACACGATGGTGTCGAGCCGCGAGAAACGGATCGCCGAAGCAAGGCTCTTCGCATCGCGATTCACGACGCGCGTCTGCACGATCGACGAATGCAGATACAGGTTATGCGGCATCACGGTCGCGCCGAGAATGCCTATCGCGAGATAGAGCGGCTCGCGCTCGCTCAACGCGTGAATCGAAGGCACGAGCCCTGCGGCGATGGAAGGCCAATGCGGCTTGACGAGCACGAGCTCGACGACATAACCCACGCCGATCGTCGCAATCAGCCCGAGCATGATCGCTTCGAGATCGCGAAAGTTCTTGCCCTTCAAACCGAGCACGATGAGCGTATCGAATGCGGTGAGCACCACGCCCCATATCAGCGAAACACCGAACAGCAAGTGAAACGCGAGCGCACCGCCGAGCACTTCCGCGAGATCGCACGCGATGATCGATAACTCCGCGAGCATCCATTGCACATTCGCGACGGGCTTTGCATAGCGCTCGCGCGATAGCTGCGCGAGATCCTTTCCCGTGACGATGCCGAGCCTCATGGAAAGGCATTGCAGGACCATCGCCGCGAGACTCGACAGCACGACCACGAAGAGCAGGTTATAGCCATAACGCGATCCGGCTTCGATGTCCGTCGCCCAGTTGCCGGGGTCCATATACCCGATGGAAATGAGCAAGCCCGGTCCCGCGAATTGCAAAAGCTTTTTCCAGAGCGGTGCGCCCGGCGAAACGGCCACCGAGCCCTTGACTTCCGATGGACAAAACGGCGCGGTGGCTGTGGTCGGCAGATTGAAAGGCAATTTATCGGTTCCTGATTTTAAGTGGCTTACAAACCGCTCTCGCGGGCGAGTCTATCATCGGCCGCATGCGATTTCAGACAGCCCTTCGATGCTTCTTCCTCGTGTTCAGCGCGCGCTCCAATCTGACGATAACGCCATCTGATCGCCAGCATGTCGTCACGGTGCTACACATAGAATCCAGTGGTGGCTGCGGTAAGCGTGCCGACGCTGCAAATCGCACACCCGCACGCCGCGTTCATCCTTCACGCACATGAGGAGTACGCCATGAAACTGGTCACACGCATCGCCATGATCGCGCTCGCCGTCGCACCGCTGACCGCGCTCGCACAACAGTCCGACGGCCTGACGCGCGCACAGGTCAGACAGGACCTGCAACGCGTCGAGCAAGCCGGCTATAACCCGTCCGAGCGCGACGCCTTCTATCCCGCCGACATCCAGGCAGCGGAAGCGAAGGTCAGCACGCAAAGCGCATATGGCGCTTCCACGGAGGGCAGTTCGTCTTCCGGACGCACGATGTCGACGACACCGCTCGGCCAGACGCCGCAATAAGCACGCAGACATTCTCATCGAAGAGACACGCGCGGCTCCCATCGACCGCGAATGATCCCGCGCCGTCTCGCTGCACTTCAACACTGAGCGTTACCCGCGCATCAGCCGCGCTATTCCCCAAAGCTCTCCCCAAGCAATTCAAAAGAAAGCACGCATTCCTACCGCGCGCTTTCGCAAGCTTGCTTTCAAATCGCCTTATCTGACAGTCGCGCCATATTCACGTCATATTGTCGTTGGCACCCGGCCACTACCATAGCGACACGGATGGCGAACCGCACGCCTCGTTCCGTCATTGCGTCTCGCGCGCCGCACTCGCCTCTTTCGCAGCGCCCTTCCCCAGCATCTTCCGAACGACTCAATGTGGATAGTCAACGTTGCGCTTAAGCGGCCCTACACGTTCATCGTGATGGCCATCATGATTCTGCTGGCGACGCCCTTCGTCCTTTTGACGACGCCGGTGGACGTGCTTCCCGAAATCGATATTCCCGTCGTCAGCATCATCTGGAACTACACGGGCCTGTCCTCGCAGGACATGGCCAATCGCATCACGTCGGTCAACGAACGCAGTCTCACGACGACCGTGAACAACATCGAGCACATCGAGTCGCAATCGCTGCCGGGCATCGCGATCATCAAGCTCTTTCTGCAGCCGACGGCGAATATCCAGACCGCGATCGCGCAGACCGTCGCCGTCGAGCAGGCGCAACTGAAGCAGATGCCGCCCGGCGCGACGCCACCGCTCGTCATCAGCTATTCGGCGTCGAGCATTCCGGTGATCCAGCTCGGCCTGTCCAGCCCGAAGCAGTCCGAGCAGGACCTGAACGACACCGCGCTCAACTTCCTGCGTCCGCAACTCGTGACGATTCCCGGCGCGGCCGTGCCTTATCCCTATGGCGGCAAGACGCGCCTCATCTCCGTCGATCTCGATACGCGCGCGCTGCTCGCCAAGGGGCTCACGCCGACCGATGTCGTGCAGGCCGTCAACGCGCAGAACCTGATCCTGCCGACCGGCACCGCGAAGATCGGCCCGCGCGAATATACGATCAACATGAACGGTTCGCCCGCGACCGTCGCGGGTCTGAACGATATTCCCGTGCGCACCATCAACGGCGCGACGACTTATCTGCGCGAAGTCGCGCACGTGCGCGACGGCTTCTCGCCGCAGACCAATATCGTGCGGCAGGACGGGCATCGCGGCGTGCTGATATCGGTGCTGAAGAACGGCAACGCGTCGACGCTTTCCATCGTCAACACGCTGCAGGACCTCTTGCCGCAAGCGCGTGCGTCGTTGCCGCCGGATCTGAAGATCAGCGCGCTCTTCGATCAGTCCGTGTTCGTGAAGGCCGCCGTGCAGGGCGTGGTGCGCGAGGCGCTGATCGCCGCCGCGCTTACCGCCGCGATGATCCTGCTCTTTCTCGGCAACTGGCGCAGCACGTGCATCATCGCGATCTCGATTCCGCTCTCGATACTCTCGTCATTGATCGTGCTGCATGCGCTCGGGCAGACCATCAACATCATGACGCTGGGCGGCCTCGCGCTCGCAGTCGGCATTCTCGTCGACGATGCGACCGTGACGATCGAGAACATCGAGCGGCATCTGCATCTGGGCACGAATCTGCATGACGCGATTCTCGAAGGCGCGGGTGAAATCGCGGTGCCCGCGCTCGTTTCGACACTATGCATCTGCATCGTGTTCGTGCCGATGTTCTTTCTCACCGGCGTCGCCAAGTTCCTGTTCGTGCCGCTCGCGGAAGCCGTCGTGTTCGCGATGATCGCGTCGTACATTCTGTCGCGCACGCTCGTTCCGACGCTCGCGATGCTTCTGATGGGACACGCCCACGCGCCCGATGCGAAAGCGAAGCCGAATATCTTCATGCGTTTGCATCGCCGTTTCGATCGCGGTTTCGAGCGCATGCGCGGCGCGTATATCGTCATTTTGTCGACGCTGCTCGTGAAAAGGCGCCTGTTCGCCACGCTCTTTCTCGGCTTCTGTCTGCTCTCGACGGCGCTCGTGTTCGTGCTCGGCGAGGACTTCTTCCCGAGCGTCGATGCGGGCGATATCCGCATGCACATGCGTGCGCCGACCGGCACGCGCATCGAGGAAACCGCGCGTCTCGCCGATGAAGTCGAAAAGGTCGTGCGCCAGATCGTGCCGCAGGACGAGCTCGCCACCATACTCGATAACCTCGGCCTGCCTTATAGCGGCATCAATCTGTCGTACAGCAACGCAGGAACCATCGGCACGCTCGACGGCGAAATCCAGGTCGCGCTCAATCCCGACCATGCGCCGACGCAAAAATACATCGACGAATTGCGTGCGCTGCTGCCGCGCCGCTTTCCTGGCGTCGAGTTCTTCTTTCAGCCCGCGGACATCGTCACGCAGATCCTGAACTTCGGTCTGCCAGCCGCCATCGACGTGCAGATTCAAGGGCAGAACGCGCAGGCGAATTTCGAAGTCGCGAGCAAGCTCATGAAGCAGGTCCGCATGATTCCCGGCAATGTCGATACGCACATCCAGCAGAAGCTCGATGAACCCGCGATCAACCTGCAGATGGATCGCACGCGCCTGCAGCAACTGAATCTCTCCGCGAGCAACGTCGCGCAGAACGTGCTCGTTTCGCTGTCGGGCAGTTCGCAAACCGCACCGGGCTTCTGGTTCAATTCGCGCAATGGCGTCGAGTACAACCTCGCGGTGCAGACGCCGCAGTATCAGATCTCGTCGATCGACGAGCTGTTGCGCACGCCCGTGTCCGCATCGATCAACGGCCCGACGCAACTGCTCGGCAATCTCGTGCGCATCGCGCCCGAGAATCAGTTCGCGGTGGTCACGCACTACAACATCCGGCCCGTGATCGATCTCTTCGTGAGCGTCGAAGGGCGCGATCTCGGCGGCGTCGCGCGTCAGGTGAATCATCTCGTCGATGAAGCGCGCAAGACGCTTCCGCGCGGCAGCCAGATCGTCGTGCGCGGCCAGGTCGAAACGATGCGCACGTCGTTCTTCGGACTCGGCCTCGGCGTCGCGATGGCGATCGTGCTCGTGTATCTGCTGATCGTCGTGAACTTCCAGTCGTGGGTCGATCCGCTCATCATCGTGAGTGCGTTGCCCGCTGCGCTCGCGGGCATCATCTGGATGCTCTTTCTCACCGGCACGCATTTGAGCGTGCCCGCACTCACCGGCGCCATCATGACGATGGGCGTCGCGACCGCGAACAGCATTCTGATGGTGTCGTTCGCGCGTCAGCGTCTGAACGCCGGCATGCCGCCGCTCACCGCCGCGCTCGAAGCGGGCGCGAGCCGCATACGCCCCGTCTTGATGACCGCGTTCGCGATGATCATCGGCATGATTCCGATGGCGCTCGGTCTCGGCGAGGGCGCGGAGCAAAACGCGCCGCTCGGCCGCGCCGTGATCGGCGGCCTGCTCTTCGCCACGGTTTCCACGCTCTTTTTCGTGCCGCTCGTCTTTGCGGGCATCCATGCGCGTCTCGCGCGCCGCGCCGCGCGCAAGGGCCCGGCGCAGCATGAAAACGGCAGCGGCCAACACTGACATCACAGCATCCCGACGAACATGACCGAAAAGAACCACGCATCGCTTGCGATTCCCGCTCGCGACCCGAACGAAGGGCCCGCGCTGCCGCCGCGCCAGGTCGAATGGAAGCGCGCGAAGATCGCGCTCGTCATCGTGCTCGCGTTGCTCGCGATCGGCGCGGCGCGCACCGTCGTCACCGACGTGCTGCATAGCCGCTCGATCGCCTCGCGCACGCAACAGAACGCGCAGCAGTATGTGAACGTCGTGTTGCCGACGCAAACCGATGGCGGCGGTGAAACGACCTTGCCGGGCACGCTGCGCGGCTTCGTCGAATCGCCGATCTATGCGCGCGCAACGGGTTATCTGCTGCACTGGTATGTGGATATCGGCGCGCGCGTGAAGCAAGGCCAGGTGCTCGCCGATCTCGATACGCCCGAGATCGATCAGGAACTCGCGCAGGCGGTCGCGCAACGCGATCAGACGGCATCGAGCCTCGGTCTCGCCAAGAGCTCGCTCGAACGCTGGCAGCAATTGCGTCAGCGCGATGCGGTGTCGCAACAGGAACTCGACGAACGGCAAAGCACCTACAACCAGGACGTCGCGAACCTCGCCGCAGCGGACGCCAACGTGAAGCGCCTGCGCCAGCTCGAATCGTTCAAGCGCATCGTCGCGCCGTTCGCGGGCGTCGTCACGCAGCGCAACGTCGATGTGGGCGATCTCATCGATGCGGGCAGCGGCACGAGCCGCGCGCTCTTCGCGCTCGCGCAGTCCGATCCGTTACGCGTGTTCGTGCAATTGCCGCAGGCGTATGCGCAGAATGTTTCGCTCGAACAGGACGTGACGGTCTCGCAGGCGGAGCTGCCCGGCCAGCAGTTTCACGGCAAGATCACGCACATCTCCGGCGCGATCGACGTGCCCACGCGCTCGTTGCAGGTCGAAGTGACGCTGCCGAATCCCGATGGCCGCCTGCGTCCCGGCGCATATGTGCAGGTCGCGGTGCCAGCAACCGCGCATGCGCGACTGCTGGTGCCGGGCAATGCGTTGCTGTTCCGCTCGGAAGGCCCGCGTCTCGCGGTCGTCGATGCCGACGGGCACGTGCGTCTGCACAAGATCGTGATCGCGCAGGATCTCGGGCAATCGCTCGAAATCGAGAGCGGCATCGACGCGACGGACAAGGTCATCATCAACCCGAGCGATTCGGTCGCGGATGGCGATCATGTCGTGATCGCGCCGCAGCAGAAGCAACAGCAGCCTGCTTCGGGCAACAAGGCCACATCATGAAAGCCGCGCTTTGCATCACGCTCGTTTCGATGCTCGCCGCGTGCACGGTCGGGCCTGACTATCGCCGGCCCGTGGCCGAAACGCCGCCGACATGGAAGACCGATTCGTACTGGCGCGTGGGCGAGCCTTCGCATGCGCCGCTTGCGCTCGGCTGGTGGCAGACATTCGACGACGACACGCTGACCGGCCTCGAAACGCAGGCGCTCGCGCAAAACCAGACGGTCGCCGCCGCGAGCGCGCACTACGCTCAGGCGCGCGCGACGCTTGCGCAGACGTCCTCGCTCGCGTTGCCTGAAATCGATCTCGGCGCGAACGCGTCGCGCTCGCGCATTTCGCGCAACCGGCCCGTCAACAACTACGCGACGCCGAACAGCTCGACCGTGCAGAACGATCTGAAGCTCGCGCCGACCGTCGATTACGACGTCGATCTCTTCGGCCGCATTCGACGCGAGGTGGAAGGCGCGCGTGCGTCGGCGGATCAGTCGCGCGACGATCTCGCGAACGCGCGCCTCGTGCTGACCACCGATCTCGCGAGCGACTACTTCTCGATGCGCGAGCTCGACGCCGAAATCGACGTGCTGAACCGCTCCGTCGATCTTCAGAACAAAGCGCTCGACTACGTGAAGGCGCAACACGATCTGGGCGCGGTATCCGGCCTCGATGTCTTGCAGCAACAGGCGCTGCTCGACCAGACGCGCGTGCAGGCGCAACTGCTTCTGAATCAGCGCGCGCAATTCGAGCACGCGATCGCCGCGCTCGTCGGCACGCCCGCGCCGCAGTTCTCGATTGCGCCCGCGCTGAACGAGCGCCCGCTTCCGCCGATTCCACTCGGCGTGCCGAGCGACGTGTTGCAGCGCAGGCCCGATGTCGCCTCCGCCGAGCGCGCGATGGCCGCCGCCAATGCGCAGATCGGTGTCGCGAAGGCGGCGTTCTTTCCGAGCCTCACGTTGAACGGCACGGTCGGCTGGGAGAGCACCGCGTTCTCGAGCCTCTTCTCCGCGCCGAGTCTTTTGTGGACCATCGGGACGATGGCGAGCCAGGTCGTCTTCGATGGCGGACGGCGCTCGGCCGCCGTCGACTTCGCGAATCAGGGCTATGTCGCGGCCGTCGCGAATTATCGGCAGACCGTGCTCGGCGCGTTTCAGCAAGTGCAGGACGGCATCGTCGGATTGTCGGTGCTCGACGGCGCGGCGAACCAGTCGCACGCGGCGGTCGAAGATGCGCGACGCTTGCTTTCGCTCGCGAACGATCGCTATTCGGGCGGCCTCGTCGCCTATCTCGATGTGATCACCGCGCAGCAGCAATTACTCACGAGCGAGCGTCAGGACGTGCAGATTCACGGGCAGCAGCGCACCGTATCGGTGGCGCTCGTGAAGGCGCTGGGCGGCGGATGGAACGTGAATGACGCGGCGCACGATGGCGAAGAAATGGCGAATGCAGCCGACAAACCGCCCGCGCGCTGACCTCGATCGAAACGTAAGCAAGATGCCCGCGAGACTCGTATAGTAGGCATTTGAACAATACGGTAAACACACACTGAACGCGCACAGGTGCCAGGCATGAAAGTCCTGATAGTCGAAGACGAACACAAAGTGGTGGATTACCTGCGCTCGGGGCTGACCGAGCAAGGCTGGGTCGTCGACATCGCGATGGACGGCGAGGAAGGCACGCATCTCGCCATCGAATACGACTACGACGTGATCGTGCTCGACGTGATGCTGCCAAGACGCGACGGCTTCTCGGTACTGAAGGCGCTGCGCCTGCAAAAATCCACGCCGGTCATCATGCTCACCGCGCGCGATCACATCAACGATCGTGTGCGCGGGCTGCGCGAAGGCGCGGACGACTATCTCACGAAGCCGTTCTCGTTTCTCGAACTCGTCGAGCGTCTGCATGCGCTCGCGCGCCGCACGCGCGCGCAGGAATCGACGCTCATTTCCGTCGGCGATCTGTATGTCGATCTGATCGGCCGCCGCGCGACACGCGATGGCGTGCGGCTCGATCTCACCGCGAAGGAGTTCCAGTTGCTCTCCGTGCTCGCGCGCCGTCACGGTGACATTCTCTCGAAGACCGCGATCACCGAGCTCGTCTGGGAAGTCGATTTCGAAAGCCACACGAACGTCGTCGAAACGGCGATCAAGCGGCTGCGCGCGAAACTCGACGGACCATTCCGCACGAAACTGCTGCATACCGTGCGCGGCATGGGCTACGTGCTCGAAGTGCGCGAAGCCCGCGACACGCGCGATGCAAGGGAAGACGCGAGACCATCATGAACATGCAGTGGGCATCCTCTTCGGACGAACCGCGCACGCAGCGCTCCATATCGCGGCGCCTCGCCGTGATGTTCGCGCTCGTCGCGCTGTTCGTGTTTTCGCTCGTCGGCTCAGGGCTCTTTCTGGTGCTGCGCGTGCAACTGGAGCAGCATCTGCGCGACTCGCTCGACAACCGCGCGGAAGTCGCGAGGCTCATCGTCACGCATGTATCGAACCCGGACAAATGGAAGATCGCGAAGGAGAAGCTCGCCGACATCACGCCGCGCGACGGTTCCACGCTCTTCGCCGTCTCCAGCAACGATCCGCGCTTCGAATACGGCTCGCCGCCCGCGGGCCACATCACCAAACGCGTGATGGGCGGCTATGTGCGCTTTCGTCCCGAAGGCCGCGCCTACGACATGCTGATGACCACGCTGACCATTCCGCCGAACGCGGACCGTCCGCCCTTGCAACTCTTCGTCGCGATCGATTGCTCGCCGAACGTCCATACGATGCGCGCCTTCGGTCTCGCGCTGGCGGCGTTCATGGCGCTATCGACCGTCGCGGTGCTGCTGCTGAGTTATTCGGTCGCGCGTCTCGGCCTCGCACCGCTCGCGCGTCTCACACGCGATGCATCCAAGCTGAGCCCGAACAATCGCTCGCAGCGCCTGAACACGCGCGCGCTGCCGATGGAGCTGGACGATCTCGCAAAGTCCTTCAACGGCGCGCTGGAACGGCTCGATCACGCATACGGCCGGCTCGAATCCTTCAACGCCGATGTCGCGCACGAGCTGCGCACGCCGGTCACGATCCTCATCGGTCAGACCGAAGTGGCGTTGACGCGCGACCGCTCGATCGATGAATTGCGGCATACGCTGCAATCGAATCTCGAAGAGTTCGAGCGCGTGCGCGCGATCATCAACGACATGCTGTTTCTGGCCCGCGCCGATCAGGGGGAGCGCGCGACAGGACTCGTCGAAGTGTCGCTCGCGGCGGAGATCAACCGGACGCTCGAGTTTCTGGAAATTCCGCTGGAAGAAGCGCAGGTTCGCGCGGTCGCAAGCGGCGATGCACGCGCGTTCGTCAACACGTCGCTGTTCGGACGCGCGCTGTCCAATCTCGTGATGAACGCGATCCAGCATTGCGCGCCGGGCGCGACCATTTCCGTGTCGATCATGCGCGAGCATGGGCGCATCCGTATCGCGGTGGCCAATCCGGGCGAGCTGATCCAGCCGCACGTGAAGGAGCATCTCTTCGACCGCTTCTATCGCGCGGAGAGTTCACGCACGAACAGCCGCGAGAATCACGGCCTCGGGCTCGCCATCGTGAAGGCGGTGGCGGAGATGCATCGCGGCACGGTGTCGGCGACGAGCGAGCACGGCATCAACACATTCTCGTTCTCCGTCGCGCGTTTCGGCAATGAACCCCGGACCGCGGAGGAAGTAGCCTTGCCCGTGCCGCCCGTCGTCGAAACGAAGTCCGCGACGACATGAAGCGTATGCGTCACTGACAGAAGTATTCGTCCGATGCTGCGACCGGCGCTTCGGCCGTCGCCGGCTTGAAATGGCTGTACTTGCGATACGTCTTGCCGTTCACTGTCACGGACCCGGCAGCTTCGGTCTCGCCCGAAGCCGACGCGATCGCACTGCTATGGGCTTCGACGTTGCCGTTGCCCCAGCTGCTCGCGCGCGCATACGATCCGCCCTTCGACGTATCGGTCTTGCCTTGTTCCGACATCGCGTTCGTGACGGGATTGCCGAAGCTCTTCGTATCGACCGATGATTTCGGCGGCGTATAACCCCACTTCGACGTGAGCGTGCTCATGTCGATTTCCTTTGGCTTCCAGCCGACGATTTTCGCGCCGTTCGTGAGCGGCGACAATTCAACCGCGACGATCTGCGTGCCGCGCCGCGCGACGAGCAGGCACTTGCCGCCCGAACTCTGCAAGGGCACGTAGCCGCTCAAAGGCAGGAGCGCGAGCGCCTGCGCACCGGGCATCGGCTGCACGCCTGCCGGGTTCGCGGCCCAGATCACGCCGGCGCTGGCATCGGCGTGCGCGCTCGACGGCATCATCGACACAGCCGCACTCGCCGCGAGCGCGATGGCCGCCATTTTCTTGTGACTCTTCATCGCATGCCTCAGCGGGAAAACGAGGGTTGACTCTCCGGGACCAGTCTTTCAGAGCCAACCCTTCAAAGGGAGAGACGGCCTGGCTACCCAGGCACGTCTCTACAGTTCCACGGCACCACTTTGCCATCGAACCTGCTGCTTCCTCACTTCACCAGCGAGACTTCGATCTTCTCGCCGATGGGCGTGCTCGCGACTTCGACGCCGTTCGCACCATCGGAATGATCGTACACGCGCGCTGCGACCGGCGTCGGTTGCGCGACCTGCTTCGCGGGCGCCGGTTGAGCCTGCTTCGCGGCGTCCTGCGACTTGAGGTTGACTTCCGGATTGTTCGCGGCGGTCACCGGCAGGCCGAGGCGCTCGCGGATCAGCGGATCGCGATACTTTTCGTCGTCCGACAGCACTGCGTCAGCGCCCGACTTCGCGAGCGGCGTGGTCGTGCCGGGGCACAGATGGCCGGTCGCTTCGACTGCGCGGCGGTTCGCGTCGCTCTGGCACAGGAGTGCGAGCGCGACATCGGTCAGGCCCATTGCGCGGAATTCGCGTGCATCGAGACGGCGTACGCAAGCCTGATCGACGAGCGTCGTGCCGCCGGTCGCGCCGAAGCCCGTGATCGACAGGCCGAAGCTCGCCGAGCCCATGCAGGTGTCGGAGAGCGTCGTCGTGAGCGCGGGGGCGGCGATCGACGGCGTCGTGCGCACCGAGTACGAGCTCTGGTTGTAGTCGACCGTCGTGCGCGTGTCGAAGGCGCTCGAACCGGGGCCCGTGGCTGCCTTGTTAGTCGCGTCGGTGCCGCTCGCATCCGTGCCCGAGTTCGTGAGCTGCGGCATCGACAGCGAGATGTTCACGTTCGACGAACCGCCCTGCGCCGACGAACGCCCGCCGCTCGCCGTCGCGACGCCGAGGCCGCCCACCGACGACGAATTGGAACTGGTGTTGGCCGTCGAGTTCGCCGACGTGCCGATGTTGTTCAGGCTCGAACCGCCGCCCTGGCCGATGCCCGTGGAGGTCGAACCCGACACCGAGCCCGACGAGGAATTGGCCGTGGTATCGGCGTGGGCCAGTTGTGCGGCGCAAAACAGAACCGCGCATGCCAATTGCAAAGTGGTCTTGTTCATTTGGTGCTCCGGAAGAAAGGGGACCTCACAGCGCATGACGGTCCCGGACGACTTAGAGTTTTTTTATAGGGTTCGGCAAAGGCGGAGTTCCGCGAGCACGCGCTCGTCATGACGCCGCCTCTGCCTTGGGCTCTGAGGCCGGCTTAACGCCAGCCGCCGCCCAGCTTGCTCCATGCATTGGCCGCTGCGTCCGCGCCCGAGGTGCCGCCCGCTTGTGCGTTGCCGTGACCGAAGCCGCCCGCGTTCGACGTGTTGGTGTGGCTCGTCGTGGCGTTGGTGGCGTTGCCCGTCACGCCGAAAGCGTTGCCGGCGATCGATTGCGCGTTGCCGTTGGCCGTGCCGTAGTTGCTGGCGGTGAAATGGCCGAAACCCGAGACCGAAGCGGAGGTCGAGCCGCCCGAGGTCGAGGACGAGCTGGAGTTCGTGGTCGTGGCCATCGCGGCGACGGAGACGAACGAGAGCAGTGCAGCAGCGATCAGAGTGCGTTTCATGATTTGCATTCCTTATCGAATAAATAAGATTGGATTTCGTTATTTGTTGTTTGAACTACTGGCACGTCGGTTGCGGATCAGCGAACCCCGTTGCGGCGAAGTCCGCCCTCCGTCGCCGCGTGCTTAACGCCAGCCGCCGCCCAGCTTGCTCCAGGCGTTCGCAGCAGCGTCGGCGCCCGAGGTGCCCGTTGCCGTCGAGCCACCGAAGCCCTTGCCGCCAGCCGACGACGTGTTGATGTGGCCGGTCGTCGCGTTGGTCGCGTTGCCCGTCACGCCGAAGCCTTGACCAGCGAGTGCCGATGCATTGCCGTTGGCGATGCCGGCGTTCGTTGCGGTGAACGAACCGTAGCCGAACACGGCTGCTGCGGTGTTGCCGCCCGACGTCGAGCTCGAGCTGGAGTTCGTGCCCGTTGCGAAAGCAGCGGCGGAAACGAGGGAGAGGACGGCTGCTGCTGCGATCAGTTTGCGTTGCATGTTGAAGTCTCCAAGTGTAGGCGCACGGTCAATTCCAGCTACATCGACGCCGGTATGTAGCGGGCACAGCGAGTAATTCATTTAGTTAGTATTCCTATTTCAAACGCCTGCCTGAATTTCACTTCGGCGAACCAGCGTGAAAATCAGCGAGCGTTTGAAATGGGACGCGCCAGGGGCGCGGGCTAACCGGTCAGGAGCAGTGCGACGCGCGAACGTCGCGGACTTCCATTAGCGGAAGTCGTCGTTCGTGCAACAGGTCGATGTGTGCTTGCGACGGGCTTTTGGCTTCCGTCGAGCGGATCGTGGCGCGTTGGTCTTCCGCCTGGTCGATTTGATTTGCGTTCTTCTTCATCGCAATCCCCGTATCACTTCTTATGTTTTCTCAGGCTTTGGTCTTTCAATTGCCTGCGTTTGATGTGACTTTACGGAAGATGAAGCGGGCGCTGCGTGGGGCAACCAACATTACATTTCACGTCGTAACAATTCGTGAGAAATTTGGTGGTCCACCCCTCATTCGAGCCGGGTGACACCCGCAAACGCCCTGTTTCCGGGGGTTTTCAAGGGTTCACCCGTATATTGGGAAGGCTTTAAAACGAAACAAACGGGCGAATTGCGCCCGCGCTTGTAAGGTAGACGCGCAAAGGTCAGACCGTACTCAGGCTCGCCATCTCCGTCTCGACGATGAGCTTCTTCAGTTCCGGCACGCACGACCCGCAGTTGCCGCCCGCCTTCACGCACGACGTAATCTCCGCGGCGGTTTTCAGTCCCTTGTCGCGGATCGCATTGCAGATCGTATTGCGTCCGACGCCGAAGCACGAGCACACGGTCGGCCCGGTGTCCTCCCCTTTGCCGATCGGCTGGCCGAGCAGAAGACTCGCGCGGTCCTCGTCGTCGAGCCGGTCCTTTTCGAAGAGCGTTGCGAGCCATGCGCGAGCGGGCAGATCGGGCCGCTCGGAGATGAACACGCAACTCTCGATGCGCTCATCCACCACATGCGCCGCGCGATACACGCCCGCGCTCTTGTCCTCGTATTCGATCCAGTCCGCGTGCCGATCGTCGATATGAAAGAGCGCACGCGCCCAGTCGTGATGATCGCCATGCGACGTATCGAAGCGATTGCGTCCCGCCATCTCGTAGCGCATGTGATGTGCGCCGTGCACGCGCGTCCAGTGCGTGACCATGTCGAGATCGGGCGCGGCGCGCGACAGCGAAAAGCCGTGCCACGTGACGTGAAACTTCTCGATCGCGACCGGCGTGTGCTTGAACTCCGGCTCGCCCGATACGGGATCGACGACGGGATTGACCACCGCACCGACGCGCGCATCCGAGGCGACCTGATCGTTCCAGTGAATCGGCACGAACACGCTGCCGCGCGGCATGCCGCCGCCGTGTTGCACGCGCGCGATCATGGAACCCCAGCGGCTCGACACGCGCGCCAGTTCGCCTTCGCGCACGCCGCATGCGAGCGCGTCTTGCGGATGCATGTCGATGAACGATTCGCTGATGTGTCCCGCGAGCTTCGCGGAGCGGCCGGTGCGCGTCATCGTGTGCCATTGATCGCGCACGCGGCCGGTGTTGAGCACGAGCGGATAGTCTTCGTCGGGCGCGTTGACGGGATCGCGCGGCGCTGTCGGGACGAAGCGCGCGCGGCCGTCCGCGTAACTGAAGCGGCCCGTTTCGAATAGCCTCGCAATGCTTCCTTCCTGCACGGAACGCAGCGGCCATTGCGTAGGCTGCAACGCATCGTATTGCGCGCGATCGAGGCCAGTGAGACCGCCGATGTCGAACGCGCGGTGCACGCCCGTCGACGCATCGTTGCGATACGCCGAGAGCCTCGCGTGCTCGTCGAAGATCTCATGCGGACCCGCGAAGCCGAAGCCTTCGAAGCCCATGCGCGTTGCGACGTCGCAGATGATGCGCCAGTCCGCGCGCGCATTGCCCGGCGCCGGAATGAACGCGCGCTGGCGCGAGATGCGCCGCTCCGAGTTCGTCACGGTGCCATCCTTCTCGCCCCAGCCGAGCGCGGGCAGCAGCACATCGGCGAATGCGTTGGTATCGGTCTTTTCGATGATGTCCGAGCTCACCACGAGCTCGCACTTTTCGAGCGCTCGCTTCACGCGATCGCCGTCGGGCAGGCTCACGACCGGATTGGTGCCCATCACCCACACCGCTTTCACGCGGCCGGATTCGATTGCATCGAACAGTTCGACGGCCTTCAATCCCGCGCGCTCCGCAATCGCGGGCGAATTCCAGAACGTCTGCACGATCTCGCCATGCAGCGGATCGCCGAACTCGAGATGCGCGGCGAGCGTATTCGCGAGGCCGCCGACTTCGCGGCCGCCCATCGCGTTGGGCTGGCCGGTGAAGGAAAACGGCCCCATGCCCGGCTTGCCGATACGCCCCGTCGCCAGATGACAGTTGATGATGCCGTTGACCTTGTCGGTGCCCGCGCTCGACT
The DNA here is from genome assembly GCF_964261745.1 of Caballeronia sp. S22. Taxonomy (NCBI): domain Bacteria; kingdom Pseudomonadati; phylum Pseudomonadota; class Betaproteobacteria; order Burkholderiales; family Burkholderiaceae; genus Caballeronia; species Caballeronia sp. S22. Next base: position 970,154 of record NZ_OZ180036.1, read on the forward strand.
GGTTCACGCCTTGCGAATAGACGGTCACCACGCGTTCCGTGCGTGCGAACAGGCGGTAGAACGCCATCAGGTCGTGCTGATCGAGCTTGCAGTCCTTCGCGGTTTGCGCGAGATCGGCGGGCCCTGCAGCGGAGAGCGCGGCATCGAAACCGTGGGTATGCGCATCGACGAAAGCGGCATCGGTCGCGCCATGTTCCGCGAGGAATGCGAGCAGACCGTTGAAGAGCCGCACGTCGCTGCCGGGCTTGAGAGGCAGATGCAGATCGGCCATTTCGCAGGTCGCGGTATAGCGTGGATCGATCACGACGATCTTCATTTCCGGTCGCTTCTCCTTCATCTTCACGATGCGCTGAAAGAGAATCGGATGGCACCATGCCGTGTTCGAGCCGACCAGCACGACGAGATCGGCGAGTTCGAGGTCTTCGTAGTTCATGGGCACGAGGTCTTCGCCGAATGCGCGCTTGTGTCCCGCTACCGACGACGACATGCACAGCCGCGAATTCGTATCGATGTTCGCGCTGCCGATGTAGCCCTTCATCAGCTTGTTGGCGACGTAGTAGTCCTCGGTGAGCAACTGACCTGAGACATAGAACGCGACCGCATCGGGACCATGTTCCGCGATGATGCGCGCGAAGCCGCTCGCGACGGTGGCGAGGGCATCGTTCCATGACACGTCGGAAAGTGTTCCCGTGTGCCTGTCGCGCAGCTTCGGTTCGAGCAGGCGCCCTTCTAGTCCGACCGTCTCGCCGAGGGCCGAACCCTTCACGCACAGACGGCCGAAGTTCGACGGATGCGATTCATCGCCTGCAATCGTCACTTCCGTCGCGTTCTTCGGCGACGCTTTCACGCCGCAGCCTACGCCACAGTATGGACACGTCGTTTTGACAGACGCAGGTTCAATTGGGATGGTGATCATGGTCAACGTCTCGCTTGGTTGGCTATCCGGTTTTTTTCGCCGGATCCCGTGTTCGTGTCGGTCTATTGGCTCTGCCCCTATGCGGGGCGGCAGTCACTTTCTTTGCTGCTGCAAAGAAAGTAACCAAAGAAACAGCTATCCCCAGCCTAAGCACTTCATGCCGGCCGCGGCACAGGCGATTGGCCTAATGGCCCGGCAGTAGCGAGTGCCCTCGAAGATCTTGCGGGGCTTGGACCGCGCACGGTCTGACACATCGCACCACACAACACACTGGTTCAGCACCAAATAGCTCCAGCCCGCTTCGCGGCCGACCGGTCAATCGGGTGCGCGTGTGCTTCTTCTTCGAAGGTTTCCCTCGCACACCCAACGGCAGCGCGCAGCGCTGTGCCGATGCTCATTCGTGCTGAACCAACGCCCTAAAAGTCCTAGCTCATCAGACCGTGCGCGAGCCAAGCCCGGTAAGTCCTTTGGGGGCGACACTTAGGCGAGTGCCAACGCGGGCTGGCAAGCATGGCCAACGTGCGTGTGACCGCGGGCTTAAACGAGCTGCTTTCTTTGGTTACTTTCTTTGCAGCAGCAAAGAAAGTGACTGCCGCCCCGCACAGGGGCAGTGCTAATAGACCGACACCAAAACGGGATCCGCCGACAAACCTGAATCGCTCTACTCCGCTTCACAAAGAACCTTGCCAAAAAGAAGCTTGCCCCGCAGATGCGATACATCTGCGCGGTTCTGAATCAGATCGAAGTACCACCCACCGTCCTTCACATCGCCATAAAGCACTGCACCGATCAAACGCCCCGCCTGCAACACGAGACGCTTGTACACGCCCCGGCGCGGATCACGCAGCACAAGATCCTCGCTATCGCCACCGCCGATGAAATCGCCGGCCGAATACAAATCGACGCCCGTCACCTTCAGCTTGGTCGCAGTCGCGCGCTGCACATACCGGCGATGCCCCGCGCCCGCGAGATGCGCCCCCGCCACGCGCGCCTGATCCCAGATCGGCGCGACGAGACCGAAGGTCGCCGAGCGATGCTGCACGCATTCGCCCACCGCATAAACGCGCGGATCGAAAGTCTGCAATGTGTCATCGACGACGATCGCGCGCTCGCAATGCAAACCGGCCTCTTTCGCAAGCGCGATGTTGGGCCGCACGCCCGCCGTCATCACGACGAGGTCCGCGTCGATCTGCGTGCCGTCCGCGAAACGCACCGCACGCACGCGTTCCTCGCCGACGATTTCAGTGGTCTGCGCGGCCATCGCAAAACGCAGGCCCTTCGCTTCGAGCGAACGCCTGAGCAACGCGGATGCGGTTGCATCGAGCTGACGATCCATCAGGCTCTCGCCCGCATGCACGACCGTCACCGACATGCCCTGCCGCTGCAATCCGTTGGCCGCTTCGAGCCCGAGCAGGCCACCGCCGATAATCACCGCATGTCGATGATCGCGCGCCGCTTCGAGCATCGCTTCGACATCCTGAATGTCCCGAAACGCGATCACGCCGGGAAGATCGCAGCCGGGCACCGGAATGATGAAAGGCTTCGAGCCGGTCGCGATCAGCAGGCGGTCGTAACGGACTTCGACGCCCTTCTGCGAACGCACGATGCGCCGCGCGCGATCGATCCCGACGACCGCATCGCCCGCATGCAGCGTGATGCCGTTCGCGTCGTACCATTCGCGCGTGTTGAGAATGATGTCGTCGACGGACTTCTCGCCCGCGAGCACCGGCGACAACAGAATGCGGTTGTAGTTGCCGTAAGGCTCGGCGCCGAACACGGTGATGTCGTACAGTCCGGGCGCGATTTTCAGCAGTTCCTCGACCGTACGCATCCCCGCCATGCCGTTGCCGATGACGACGAGCCGCTGGCGCGGCGCGGTATCGCGCAACGACGCCATGCCCGCAACCGCATATTCGGTCTTCATGCCGCGACCCACACCTTGCCGCCCGCGACCTTCACGCGATATGCGCTGACCGATAGCTCAGGCGTTTCGAGGCATTCGCCAGTGCGCAGATCGAAGTGCTGCTTGTAGATCGGCGATGCGACGACGATGCGCTCGCCCAGACTCCCGACAATGCCGCGCGAGAGCACCGCGGCCTGCGAATGCGGATCGTAGTTGTCGATCGCGTATAGCGTCGATTCTTCGCCCGCGAGATGAAACACCGCGACCTGCGTGCCCTTCACGAGCGCACAGACGCCCGTATCGGGCACGATATCGTCGAGTTCACAAACGGCGGTCCAGTCCTGTTCGATGCGGTCGTTCATGATCATTTCTCCAGGGCTCAGACGGTTTCGACTACGACGGGGATATCGTTCAACTTCGACTTACGCTCTTCGACCGTCGCGGGACGGATCTGGCCGCGCTCTTCCACGAAGGTCACGTTCGCATCGCCTTGTTCGCTGTTGACGAAGTGACGGAAGCGCTTGCGCGTGTTCGGGTCCGTGACGGCCTTCTTCCACTCGTCCTCGTAGGTATCGACGACGAGTTGCATCTCCGCTTCGAGTTCGTCGGCGATATCGAGCTTGTCGTTGATCACCACGTCGATCAGATAATCGAGGCCGCCTTCGAGGTTGTCGCGCCACACGCTCGTGCGTTGCAGGCGATCCGCCGTGCGCACGTAGAACATCAGGAAGCGGTCGATGTAACGCACGAGCGTGTCGTGATCGAGATCGGACGCGATGAGTTCGGCGTGCCGCGGCTTCATGCCGCCGTTGCCGCAGACATAGAGGTTCCAGCCCTTTTCCGTCGCGATCACGCCGACGTCCTTGCCTTGCGCCTCGGCGCATTCACGCGTGCAGCCCGATACGCCGAACTTGATCTTGTGCGGCGTGCGCAGGCCCTTGTAGCGGTTCTCAAGTTCGATCGCGAGACCGACAGAATCGCCGACGCCATAGCGACACCACGTCGAGCCGACGCACGACTTCACCGTGCGCAGCGCCTTGCCGTATGCATGGCCCGATTCGAAGCCCGCCGCGATCAGCTCTTCCCAGATGAACGGCAATTGCTCGACGCGCGCGCCGAACATGTCGACACGCTGGCCGCCCGTGATCTTCGTATAGAGACCGTACTTCTTCGCGACCTGCCCGACCGCGATCAAACCATCGGGCGTCACTTCGCCGCCCGCCATGCGAGGCACGACGCTATACGTGCCATCGCGCTGAATGTTCGCGAGGTAGTAATCGTTCGAATCCTGCAGGCTCGCGTGCTCTTTCTTCAGCACGAACTCGTTCCAGCAGGAGGCGAGAATGCTCGCGACCGCCGGCTTGCAGATATCGCAGCCGCGCCCCTTGCCATGTTTCGCGAGCAGCGAACCGAACGTGCGATGCCCTTCCACACGCGCGATGTGATACAGCTCCTGACGCGAGTACGGGAAGTGCTCGCAAAGATGATTGTTCACGGCGAGACCTTGCCGCTTCATCTCCGACTTCATCAGCTGCGTGACGAGCGGCACGCAGCCGCCGCACGACGCGCCTGCCTTGCACGACGACTTGATCGCGCCGATGCTCGTCGCGCCCGCGCAGACGGCCGCGCAGATTTCCGCCTTGCTGACGTTGTTGCACGAACAGATCTGCGCGCCATCGGGCAATGCCTCGACGCCGAGTGCGGGCTTCGCCTTGCCATCGCTCGAAGGCAGGATCAGAAACTCGGGCGCTTCGGGCAGCTCGATCCTGTTGAGCATCATCTGCAGGAGCGTGCCGTATTCGGTTGCATCGCCGACCATCACGCTACCAAGCAGAAACTTGCCGCAGTCGGACACGACGATCTTCTTGTAGACCTGCTTGCGCTCGTCGCTGTACTGATACGTGCGGCTGCCGGGCGTCTTGCCATGCGCATCGCCGATGCTCGCGACATCGACACCCATGAGCTTGAGCTTCGTGCTCATGTCAGCGCCCGCGAACGCCGCTTCCTCGCCGATGATCTGCTTCGCGACGATGCGCGCCATGTCGTAACCGGGCGCGACCAGGCCGAACAACTGGCCTTGCCACAACGCACATTCGCCGATGGCGAAGATATCGGCGTCGCTCGTGCGGCAGGCGTCGTCGATCACGATGCCGCCACGCGCGCCGATCGTGAGACCCGCGGCGCGTGCGATGTCGTCGCGCGGACGAATGCCCGCGGAGAACACGATCATGTCGGTGTCGAGATGCGTTTCGTCGGCGAAATTCATGCGATTCGCGGCGCCCTCGCCCTCGACGATCGCGAGCGTGTTCTTGCCCGTATGAACCGTGACGCCGAGCTCTTCGATCTTCGCGCGCAAGACGCGGCCGCCGCCGTCATCGACCTGCACGGCCATCAAACGCGGCGCGAATTCGATCACATGCGTTTCGAGCCCCATGTCGCGCAGCGCCTTCGCCGCTTCGAGACCGAGCAGACCGCCGCCGACCACCGTGCCCGTCTTCGAGCGCGCGCCGAACGACTGCATCGCTTCGAGATCTTCGATCGTGCGATACACGAAGCAGCCGTCGCGGTCCCGGCCCTCGACCGGCGGCACGAACGGGTATGAACCCGTCGCGAGCACGAGCTTGTCGTACGGCAGCACTTCGCCGGTCGAAGCCGTCACCGTGCGCGCCGTGCGATCGATGGCGACCGCGCGCGCATTCAGCTTCAGCGCGTAGCCCGAGCGCTCGAAGAAGCCTGCTTCGATGAGCGAAAGATCATCCGCGCTCTTGCCCGTGAAAAACTCGGTCAGATGCACGCGGTCATATGCGGCGCGCGGTTCTTCGCACAGCACCGTCACGTGCAGCGCTTCATTGCCGCTCTCGGCGAGACATTCGAGGAACTTGTGGCCGACCATGCCGTGGCCGATGACGACGATTTTCATGACGGGCCTTCCTCAGTTTGCAATGACGTTGTTGGCTGCGAGCGCGCTTTCGCGCAACGCCGCTTCGCGTGCCTTGTGTTCGGGCGAGAAACGCACCGCGAGCGCGCACAGCGCCGTGCCCGCGACGACCACACCGAGCATCGAGAGCGTCGCCTGGGCGTTGCCGAGTCCTTTCATCAGGAAGCCCGCCGCGACCGCGCCGACGTTGCCGCCCGCGCCGATCACGCCGGCCACGCCACCGAGCGCGCGGCGATCGATGAACGGCACGAGCGCGTAAGTCGCGCCGCACGCCATGTGCGTGAAGAGACCGAAGACGAGCATCGAAACGATCGCGAGCACGACGCTCGGCGCATGGGCGAATGCATAGAGACCGAGGCCTTCGCCCGCGATCAGTGCAAACAGCAACGTCGCGCGGATATCGAGGCCCTTCTTCGCGGCGGCTTTGTCGGAAAGCCAGCCGCCGAGCGCGCGTGCGAACAGCGCGAGCAGGCCGAAGCTGCCCGCCGCCATGCCCGCCTGGCCGAGCGTGAGATCGAAATGATCGACGTAGTAGATCGCCGCCATGTTGTGGATGAACACTTCGACGCCGAAGCACGCGCCATAGGTCACGAACAACATCCACACGCGATAGTTCGAGCATGCGGTGACGAAGCTCTGCCAGCCGCCCTTCTTGCCGCCGTCGATGGCGATGCCCGCACGGCGCAGCGTCGCGAAATCGCCTTGCGGGCAGTCCTGCGTATAGCGCCAGTAGAAGAAGGCCATCACCGGCATCGCGATGCCCGGCACGATCAGCGCGACGCGCCATGCCGATGCTTCGCCCGTGCCGAGCGCGATCGCGGCCGCGACGAAGAGCGGAATGATCGCCTGCGCCGCGCCCGCGCCTGCATTGCCCCAGCCTGCCGTCGTCGCGTTCGCGGTGCCGACGACGTTCGGCGCGAACATCACCGACGTGTGGTACTGCGTGATGACGAAGCTCGCGCCGATCGCGCCGATCGCAAGACGGCACCACAGGAAGCTGTCGTAGCCCGTGGAAAACGCCGCGCCGAGCACCGGCACCGAACCCGCGAGCAGCAGCGCGCTATACACCTTGCGCGGCCCGAAGCGATCGCACATCGGACCGACGACGAGGCGCACCAGAATCGTCACGGCCACGGCCGCGATATTGATATTGGCGACCTGATCGGCCGTGAGACCATATTCGCGCTTGATGAGCGGCATCAACGGCGCGCATGCGAACCAGGCGAAGAAGCACACGAAGAACGCCATCCATGTGAGATGGAAGGCGCGCATCGGCGCGCTGCGCATGCTGAAGAGATCGATCCGGGTGGCTTTGTCCATCGTCTTTCCGCAAAAAAAGAAAGGCGTCCCGCGCATTCGACCGGGAAGCCGATGCAGGGGACGCCGTTGTCCGAAGCCCGCACGTATTCACCTGCCGGGCGCTGTATTCAGGACGGATCGCCGTTGATCCGATGGCGAAACATAAGGCAAGGGCTATGCCATGCGCGCGGCATCGGCCTGAAAGCCTTGCTGTGTATGGCTTTGCAAGACCCATGCACTGCCGGGGCGCACGCGCTGCACGACATGTTTCGATGCAGACGGGCACAGTGATGGTGCGACGCAGCACCGGTGACGTGCGAAGTCGTGCACGAATCTTTGTACCAACCGGTTCGTTCGAACGAAGCACGTTCGCGCCGAAGCGGTGCCGCGTCTGGCGAAACGCGCACGAGCATAGTGCGGCGCACGCGGACCGGTGCCTGTTTCACGCAATGGCCCGCTTATTGCATTGAGAAAGGCACTGCGGGCAACGGCGTTCGCGGCATCTCGAATCGGAAGAGCAAGGACAAAGGCGTCCCTTCGTGCAGCGACACGAGCGGACGCTATCGGCGTTTGCCGCGCCGATGCGCCTCATATACGCACGTTCGCCGAACAGGTAAGCAACGATGAGCACCATCAAAGGCAAAGTCACTCTGTTAAGCGCAGGCCCCGGCGATCTCGACCTTCTCACCCTGCGCGCCGCGAAAGCGCTCGCCGCCGCCGACATCCTGCTGGTCGACGATCTGGCCAACGCCGATATCGTCACGCTCGCGCCGCATGCGCGCGTGATTCGTGTCGGCAAGCGCGGCGGATGCAAATCGACCCCGCAAGCGTTCATTCAGCGCCTCATGCAGCGTTATGCGAAGAAGGGTCTGCATGTGGTGCGCGTGAAGGGCGGCGATGCATTGCTCTTCGGCCGCGCCGGCGAAGAGATCGCCGCATTGCGTGAAGCGCATATTCCGGTCGATATCGTCAACGGCGTGTCATCGGGTTTCGCGGCGGCGGCGGGACTCGGCATCTCGCTCACGCATCGCGATCATTGCCAGGGCGTGACCTTCATCACCGCGCACATGCAGGATCACAGTCAGCCCGACTGGGCCGCGCTCGCTGCCACCGGCACCACGCTCGCGATCTATATGGGCATGAGCCGCATCGCGAGTCTCACGGCATCGTTGCTCGACGTGCTGAGCGCGAGCACGCCCGCCGCTGTCGTGCAGAACGCGGGATCGTCGCAAGAGAAGCGGCTCGTCACGACGCTCGACCGTCTCGCCGACGAAGCCACGGCCGCCGGTCTCGGCAGTCCGGCGGTGATTCTCATCGGCGGTGCGATTGGAGAAGCGGCTGAATTCACGGCGCATGCAGTAAGCGCCAAAGGTTTCGCCCATGCCGCGTGAAGCAGGTTCTCAAACGGCAGGCGGCGCGCTAAAGTCGTTAAAGTCGTATCAGCCGCTGTTGCCGTTCTTCGCATGACCTCTTCCGCTGCCCGCATGCTGCGCGTTCTTCTCGTCACCGACACCGACAAGCCCATCGGCGATTTGCGCGAGCAACTCGCACGCATGGGCTATGACATGCTCGCCGAAGTCGCCGCGCCGTCGGCGTTGCACCGGGCCGTCGAGAGCCAGAAGCCTGATGTCGTCATCATCGATACCGAATCGCCCTCGCGCGATACGCTCGAACAGCTCGCCGTGATGAACAAGGCAGCGCCGCGTCCCGTGCTGATGTTCAGCAACGACGCGGATCAGCAATTCATTCGCGCGGCGGTCGGCGCGGGCGTCACCGCGTATTCCGTCGAAGGACTCGCGCCCGAGCGGCTCGCACCGATCATCGAAGTCGCGCTCGCGCGCTTCGCGCATGAAGCGCAGTTGCGCCAGCGTCTCGCGAAAGTCGAGGACGAACTGGAGCAGCGCAAGGTCATCGACCGCGCGAAGCGTCTCCTGATGGACAAGCGCGGCATGTCCGAAAACGATGCCTACGCGGCACTCCGCAAGCGCGCGATGGATCAGGGCGTGAAGGTCGCGGAGATCGCGCGTCAACTGATTGCGCTGTCCGATCTGTTCTAGCGCCACGGAACCTATGAACTCCCCCGACACGACTTCTCCCGCGCCCGAGCGCACGCATCTGCGGCTCGGCTTCGTCGCCCTTTCCGATGCCGCGCCGCTCGCCGTCGCGGCATTGCGCGAACTCGGCGCACGCCACGGCATCACGATCGAGCTGTGCCGCCAGCCGTCGTGGGCCGCCGTGCGCGACAAGCTGCTTTCCGGCGAAATCGACGCCGCGCACGCGCTCTATGGGCTCGTGTATGGCGTGCAACTGGGCATCGGCGGGCCGCAGGCGGACATGGCGGTGCTGATGGTCCTCAATCGCAACGGTCAGGCGATCACGCTGTCGCGCCCGCTCGCCGAGGCGATTGGCGGCGGCGCGAGCGTGAAGGAAGCGCTGGGGTCGCTCGGGCGGCCGCCTGTCATCGCGCAGACGTTTCCGACCGGCACGCACGCGATGTGGCTCTACTACTGGCTCGCGGCGCACGGCGTGCATCCTTTGCGCGATGTTCAGAGCGTCGTGATTCCGCCGCCGCGCATGGCCGATGCGCTCGTCGAGGGCGCGCTCGACGGCTTCTGCGCGGGCGAGCCGTGGCATGCGGTGGCCGAGGCCGGCGGCGCGGGCAAAACGATCGCGTACACGAGCGAGATCTGGCCGGATCATCCGGAGAAGGTGCTCGCGTGCCGGCGCGATTTTGCGGCGCTCTATCCGGCGACGGCGCGCGCGCTCGTGCGCACGATGCTCGACGCGTGCGCGTGGCTCGATGCGGGCGATCATCGTTCCGAGATCGCAGAGGCGCTGGCGTCGCCGGAATTGCTCGGCGTGCCGCGCGCGCTGATCGAGCCGCGCCTTGCCGCAGCGAACGGCGGCGATGCGCGCGCGCTGCCGGTGCGTTTCTTCGATGGCGGCGCGGTGAACTATCCGCGTGTGTCGGATGGTGTGTGGTTCATCACGCAGTATCGGCGCTGGGGGTTGCTCGACGCCGATATCGACGATGGGCGCGTCGCGGCGAGCGTCAATCAAACCGCGCTTTATCGCGACGCGGCGCGGGGGACGGGTATTGCGCTGCCTGACGAGCGGCGCTCGGCCACTTTTTGCGATGGTCGCGTGTGGGATGGCCGCGATGCGGCGGGGTATCTTGCGGGGTTCGAAATGCGTGCGTAAGGGGTGGTCGCGATTTAGGTTTTTTCGCCGGATCCCGTGTTCGTGTTGGTTTATTAGCACTGCCCCTATGCGGGGCGGCAGTCACTTTCTTTGCTGCTGTGTATAGACCGGGGACATAGCTGACAGATCCGCGGGGACATGGTTGACACTTTTGGGCATCTCGATGCCTGGACCCGACCATGCCTTGGAACCCGCAGGACACCATGCAACTTCGCCTTGAATTCGTGACCCTGGCCCTGCAACAAGAGATTGCTTTCAGCGAGCTGTGCCAACGCTTTGGCATCAGCCGGCAGACCGGATACAAGTGGGTCAACCGCTATCAGGCCGGGGGCCGCGAGGCGCTGGGCGATCTCTCCCGACGGCCGCACAGCAGCCCGAATCGGACCTGCGACGAACTCCAAGCGCGGGTGCTCGAGGTGCGAAGCCAGCATCCGGCCTGGAGCGCGCACAAGATCAGCCGGCGCCTGAAGGATCAAGGCCTGCAAGGCGTGCCTTCGCACAGCACGGTCAATGCCATTTTGCAGCGCCATGGATGCATCGGCGAGAAGGCTTCGGAGGCGGCCACCGCCTGGACCCGTTTCGAGCGCGCCGAGCCGAACGAGCTATGGCAAATCGATTTCAAGGGCCACTTCGGCATGCTCGATCAAAGGCGCTGCCACCCGCTCACCGTGATCGACGATCATTCGCGCTTCAACCTCGTGCTGCAGGCGTGCTGCAGCCAGGACACCGAGACGGTGTACACGCATCTGCGAAACGCTTTCGCCTGTTACGGGCTGCCGCAACAGATCAACGCCGATAACGGCGCGCCGTGGGGCACGCCGAGCAAGCCTGGCGAATTGACCGAGTTGGCCATCCGATGCATTCGGCTGGGTATTCGTATGAGCCATAGCCGTCCCTATCACCCGCAGACCAACGGCAAGGACGAGCGCTTTCATCGCTCGCTCAAGGCCGAGGTGCTGAATCACCGCAGCTTCACCGGGCCCGATCAGGTGCAGGCTGAATTCGACCGCTGGCGGCAAAGCTATAACTTCGAGCGCCCGCACGCGGGCATCGGCATGGCGACGCCGATCTCGCGCTATCGGCCCAGTGCGCGGGCGATGCCCAGCCGCCTGCCACCGCTCGAATACGGACCGGATGATCAGGTCCTGCTGGTGGGCTGGAACGGCAAGGTGACGTTTGGAAAGCACCGTTTGCGCGTATCCAGCGCACTGCACGGACTGCACATCGTGGCGCGACCGAGCAGCACGATTGCCGATGCCTACGACCTCTATTTCGCCCATCACCGACTCATGACGTTTGACCCGAACCAGCCCGATACCCGATGATCAAAGTGTCAACTATGTCCCCGACGAAAGTGTCAACCATGTCCCCGGTCTATACACTGCTGCAAAGAAAGTAACCAAAGAAACAGCTATCCCCAGCCTAAGCACTTCACACCGGCCGCGGCACAGGCGATTGGCTGATGGCCCGGCAGTAGCGAGTGCCCTCGCAGGTCTCACGGGGCTTGGACCGCGCACGATCTGACACCTCGCGCCGCTCGCGTCACTGGTTCAGCACCAAACAGCTCCGGCCCGCTTCGCGGCCGATGGGTCAATCGGGCGCGGGAGCGCGTGCGCTTCTTCTCGACGGTTTCCCTCGCATACCCAACGGCAGCGCGTAGCGCTGTGCCGAAGCTCTTTCGTGCTGAACCAGCGCGTTGAATCGTCTCGGGCGGCAGACCGTGCGCGAGCCAAGCCCGGTAAGTCCTTCGAGCGCGACACTTAGGCGAGGGCCACCGCGGGCTGGCAAGCATGGCCAAACTGCGTGTGACCGCGGGCCTGAGAGAGCTGCTTTCTTTGGTTACTTTCTTTGCAGCAGCAAAGAAAGTGACCCCCGCCCCGGGGAGGGGCAGTGCTAATAGACCGACACGAATACGGGATCCGGCGAGAAAGCCATCCTTCAACCTCATCCCAACAAACCAGCGTTCCTTATCGAACGCCCCCAAAGCACCTACCATGGAATCTCCAGCGCGCACCGGAGACGCCCCATGGAACTGCTCGCCATCGCCATCGACAAGCCCGAGGACACCAACTTCATCCTCGGCCAGTCGCATTTCATCAAAACGGTCGAGGATCTGCACGAGGCGCTCGTCGGCGCGGTGCCGGGCATCCGCTTCGGGCTCGCGTTCTGCGAGGCCTCGGGCAAGCGGCTCGTGCGCACATCGGGTACGGACAACAATCTCGTCGAGATGGCCGCGCGCAACGCGCAGAACATCGGCGCGGGGCACAGCTTCATCATCGTGCTCGGCGATGGCTTCTTTCCCGTGAACGTGCTCAATACCGTCAAGACCGTGCCGGAGGTCTGCCGCATTTTCTGCGCGACCGCCAATCCGACGCAGGTGCTCGTCGCGCAGACGGATCAGGGACGCGGGATCGTCGGCGTGGTGGATGGCCTGCCGCCGCTCGGCGTCGAAACCGACGAGGACGTGAAGTGGCGCCACGACCTCTTGCGCAAGATCGGCTACAAGGCCTGAAGCGCGCCCGAAGCCCGCGCCGCGCCTTGACTTGACAGCGCAAATCGCGAGAATGAGGCGCGCCGCCGCGCGCCTCGCCCGCGCTTTTTTCCGGCCGGGGCGCGACATCATGGAAAATACGGGGATACGGTATAAACGCCGTTAGCGCTTTTCATGCTTTTCCGCGCTTTCGCGAACGACGCGGCCAGATCGCCGCGCGCACCGGCAGCATCCCGGCATCACCCCCGCCTACACGGCACCGAACACCGGCCACCCGCGCCGCCCGAGGATAGGGTCGTCCTCGCGCGGCCAACAGGAGCATCACATGACCGACATGAATCCAGGCTTTTTCGGCAGGATAGGCATTGCCTTCGGCGTCTTCTTCGGCGTTCTGGGCAACGCAGCATTCGCAGGCCGCGTGCAGCGCCTGCGCGAAGCACCCGAAGCGCCCGATTTCACGGCAGAAGCGCCCAAGCCCGCCGCCGCACCCGTTCAACCCGCGCCGTCCGCGCTGAAGGAATCCAGTCCCGTCGCCGCGTTGCAACTGCTCGGCCTTCTGCAACGCGATGCGCGCTTCATCGATTTCGTCGAAGAGGACATCGCCAATTACAGCGACGGCGATATCGGCGCGGCCGCCCGCCTCGTGCACGACGGCTGCCGCGCGGTGCTGCGCGAACACTTCACGATCAAGCCCGTGCGCACCGAAGCCGAAGGCAGCCGTGTCACGCTGCAGGAAGGTTTCGATGCGGCCTCCGTGCGTCTGACCGGCAATGTCGTCGGCAAGCCGCCCTTCAGCGGCCAGGTGAGCCATCGCGGCTGGAAGGTCGAAGACACGCGCCTGCCCAAGCTCGCGCCGTCCCATGATGCAAGCATCGTCGCGCCGGCGGAGGTGGAACTGTGAGCGATATCGACCGCAACGAAAATAAGGCGCGCTATTCGATCGGCATCGATCTCGGCACGACGCATTGCGCGCTCTCCTACGTCGATATGAGCGCGAGCGACGGCGAAAAGACCGCGCAGGGCGTGCTTTTGATCCCGCAACTGACCGCGCCCGGCGCCGCCGAAGAGCGCGATCTGCTGCCCTCTTTCCTCTATCTGCCGCACGAGAACGAGCTCGCACCCGGCGATCTCACGCTGCCGTGGACGCAGGAGCGCAAGTTCATCGTCGGCGAGCTGGCGCGAAGCCGCGGCGCGGGCACGCCGATCCGTCTCGTCTCCAGCGCCAAAAGCTGGCTGTGCCATCCCGGCGTCGATCGGCGCGCGGCGATCCTGCCGTCCGATGCGCCCGAGGAAGTCGAGCGCGTGTCGCCGATGGAAAGCTCGGTGCGCTATCTGACGCACTTGCGCGAAGCGTGGAATCACGCGCATCCCGAGGCGCCGTTCGATCAGCAGGACGTCACCGTGACGATTCCCGCGTCGTTCGATCCCGCCGCGCGCGAACTCACCGCCGAAGCCGCCAGCGCTGCCGGCTATTCGCGCATGACGCTGCTCGAAGAGCCGCAGGCCGCGCTCTATAGCTGGATTCAGAAGTCCACCGGCGGCTGGCGCAAGCAGGTCAAGGTGGGCGATGTGATTCTCGTCGTCGATGTCGGCGGCGGCACGACCGACCTCTCGCTGATCGCGGTCGTCGAGCGCGAAGGCAATCTCGAACTGCATCGCGTCGCGGTCGGCGAGCACATCCTGCTCGGCGGCGACAACATGGACCTCGCGCTCGCGCACACGGTCGCGCGCAAGCTCGCGTCGCAAGGCACGCAGCCCGATCCGTGGCAGTTGCGCGCCCTCACCTACGCGTGCCGCGCGGCGAAGGAAACGCTGCTCTCCGATCCGACCGCCGAAGCCGTGCCGCTCGTCGTGCCGAGCCGCGGCTCGAAGCTGATCGGCGGGTCGCTGCGCACCGAGCTCACGCGCGCCGAACTCACGCAGATCCTGCTCGAAGGCTTCTTCCCGCAAGTCGATGCATCGGCGCGGCCCGTGTCGCGCGCGCGCGTCGGTCTCACGCAACTGGGTCTGCCCTACGCGCAGGACGCCGCCGTCACGCGCCATCTCGCCGCCTTCCTCGGCCGTCAGGTCAACGCACTCGCCGAAGTCGAAGGCTTGCAGCATGAAACGCCGCAAGGCGCGACGCTGCTGCATCCGACCGTCGTGCTCTTCAACGGCGGCGTCTTCAAGTCGCCGCTGCTCGTCGAGCGCGTGATGTCGACGCTGAATTCATGGCTCGCCGCCGAAAACGCGCCCGCCGCTCGTCTGCTCGAAGGCGCGGACCTCGATCTCGCGGTCGCGCGCGGCGCGGCCTATTACGGCTACGTGCGGCATGGGCGTGGCGTGCGCATCCGTGGCGGCACGGCGCGCGCGTACTACGTCGCGGTCGAATCGGCGATGCCGGCCGTGCCCGGACTGGAGCCGCCCGTGCAGGCGCTGTGCGTCGCGCCGTTCGGCATGGAGGAAGGCACCGACGCCGAGTTGCCCGCGCAGGAATTCGGGCTCGTCGTCGGGGAGCCGGTGCATTTTCGCTTCTTCGGCTCGTCGGTGCGGCGTCAGGATCAGGTCGGCACGCTGCTCGAATACTGGCAGCCGGACGAGTTGCAGGAACTCGAAGAGATCGAGGCATCGCTGCCGCCGGAAGGCCGCACGCCCGGCGAAGTCGTGCCCGTCAAGCTGCATGCGCGCGTGACCGAGGCGGGCACGCTCGAACTCGAAGCGATTCCGCGCGGTTCGTCCGAGCGCTGGAAAGTCGAGTTCGACGTGCGTGGCGGCGTCAGCGCGGATCAGGGCATGGGCCTGTAAGTGTCCGCGCGCAAGAAAAAGGTCTCGGGCGCGCGGTACAGCGTCGGCATCGATCTGGGGACGAGCAATACGGTGGTCGCATATGCGCCGGCCGGATCGAACGATATCCGCGTGTTCGAGATCGAGCAGCTCGTTGGTGCGGGCGAAGTCGCGGCGCGGCCGCTCTTGCCTTCGCTGCGCTATCACTTCGCGCCCGACGAACTCAAATCCGCCGATCTGCAACTGCCGTGGGGCGAGATGGAAGCGCCCGCCGTCATCGGCGCTTTCGCGAGGAAGCTCGGCGCGCAGGTGCCCGGACGGCTCGTGTCGAGCGCGAAGAGCTGGTTGTCGCATGCGGCGGTCGATCGCCTCGCGCCCATTCTCCCGTGGGGCGCGGGCGACGACGTCGAAAAAATCTCGCCGGTGATCGCCAGCGCGAGCTATCTGGCGCACGTGCACGCGGCGTGGAACGAGCGCTTTCCGGACGCGCCGCTCGACGCGCAAGACGTGGTGCTGACCGTGCCCGCGTCGTTCGATGAAGGCGCGCGCGCCCTCACGCTCGAAGCGGCGCGCATGGCGGGACTCGAAACGCTGCGGCTGCTGGAAGAGCCGCAGGCCGCGTTCTACGACTGGCTGTTTCATCATCGCGAAACGCTCGCCGGCGAACTCGCCGATACGCGGCTCGTGATGATCGTCGATGTCGGCGGCGGCACGACCGACCTCACACTGATCCAGGTCGCGATGGAAAACGGCGAGCCCGTGCTCACGCGCATCGGCGTGGGCAACCATCTGATGCTCGGCGGCGACAACATGGACCTCGCGCTCGCGCATCTCGTCGAGCGGCGTCTCGCGGGCGGCGATGCACGCCTGTCCGCCGCGCGTCTCTCGCAACTCGTCGAGCGCTGCCGCGCCGCGAAAGAACAGTTGCTCGGCGAAAACGCGCCCGATTCCACGTCGATCACGCTGCTCGGCGCGGGCGCCAAGCTCGTCGGCGGCGCGCGTTCGGCGGATGTCACGCGCGAGGAGATCGAGCAGATCATCGTCGAAGGCTTCTTTCCGAAAGTGTCCGCGAGCGATCGCCCCAGTCGGTCACGCGGCGGCATCGTGGAATTCGGGCTGCCGTATGCGAGCGATCCGGCCATCACGCGGCATATCGCGGCCTTTCTCGGCCAGCACGCGGGCGAGGCGCGCAAGGCGTTCGGCGCGAGCGCCGACACGATCGCCATCCCGGACACCTTGCTGCTGAACGGCGGCGTGTTTCGCGCCGGGCCGCTCGCGCGCCGCATCGCCGATACGCTTTCCGGCTGGCGGGGCGAAGCGGTCAACGTGCTCGCGAACGGCGATCCCGATGTCGCGGTCGCACGAGGCGCGGTCGCCTATGCGCTCGCACGCGCGGGCCATGCGCCGAAGATCGGCGGCGGCTCGGCGCGCAGCTTCTTCCTGCTGCTCGAAGACGACGCCAACGCGAAGCGCGGCGTTTGCGTCCTGCCGCGCGGCACGGAGGAAGGCCAGCCGATCCATCTCGCCGACCGGACCTTCGCGCTCACGCTCGGCGCGCCGGTGCGCTTTCACCTGGCTTCGTCGGTGGCTGAGACGGCTTACGAGGCGGGAGCACTCGCGGACCTCGCGGCCGCATCGGGCGATTTCGTGCGCCTGCCGCCGGTCGCGACGGTCATCGATCCGCGCGCCGCCGACCACGGCCGGGCGCGCGAGACGCCGGTCCAGTTGACGACATCGCTCACGGAGGTCGGCACGCTGGAGATGCACTGCACGGCCGTCGATGATCCCTCGAAACGCTGGCTCCTCGAATTCCAGTTGCGCCGCGAAGCGCCCCAAAGCGACGACGCCGCGAGCGAATCGCATCCGGCGCTGCCCAAAGCCATCGAACTGATCGACCGCACCTTCGGCGCGAAGTCGCACGACATCGGCCCCAAGGAAGTCAAACGCCTGCGCGCGCAGCTCGAACAGACGCTCGGCGCGCGCGACACGTGGGACATCGCGCTCTTGCGCGAGCTCTTCGGCGCGTTGTTCGAGCGCGCGAAGAAGCGCCGCCGCAGCGCCGATCACGAGCGTCTGTGGCTCAATCTCACGGGCTACTGCATGCGGCCGGGCTTCGGGCATCCGCTCGACGAATGGCGCGTCGAGCAGTTGTGGACGCTCTTCGATCAGGGCATCCAGTACAGCAACGAAAGCCAGATCTGGTCCGAATGGTGGACGCTCTGGCGCCGCGCCGCCGGCGGACTTCCCGAAGCGGCGCAGTTGCGGCTGCTCGACGACATGGCCTTCGTGCTTCAGCCGCCTGGGACCAGCCGCTATCGCCGTGCGGCTGGCGCGGCGCGCGCGGGCTATGAAGACATGGTGCGGCTTGCGGCGTCGCTGGAGCGCGTGCCGGTCGAGCGCAAGATCGAGGCCGGCGAGTGGCTGCTCACGCGCCTGAAAAAGCCTTCGGAGAACGTGCAGAGCTGGTGGGCGCTGGGCCGCATCGGTGCGCGTGCGCCCTTCTACGGCAGTGCGCACGGCGTCGTGCCGCCGGAGGTCGCCGTCGTCTGGCTCGATGCGATCCTCGCGCTCGACTGGAAGAAGATCGATCCCGCCGCGTTCGCCGCCGTGCAGATCGCGCGCATGACCGGCGACCGCTCGCGCGACCTGCCCGACGAGGCGCGCGCGGCCGTCGTGCAACGCCTCGAAGCGATGGGCGCGGCGCAGGCGTGGATCGCGATGGTCCGCGAGACCGTCGAACTCGATCGCGCGGACGAGGGCCGCGTCTTCGGCGAAACGCTGCCTGCGGGGCTGAAGTTGATCCGCTGAGCATCGGAAGCGGGGCGCATCGGCGTCGAAATACTTCGTCCTCAGAAGTTTTTTCGCCGATGTGTTGCGCGAGAAGCCCGCCTGCTCTTGAATACCGGCTGACCGCATCCTATGGTTATCAATGTGTCGATATGGACACGCACTGAAGGAGGTCAGCATGCCATCCCCACGCAAGGCTCAAGCGAGCCAACCCGCCGAAACGGAAATGTCGAGCCGTAAAAAATCGGCCGGCAGCAAGGCATCGCCCGCGAAGGCAGCAGGCGCGAAGGAAATGCAGGTCACGAAGCGCACCACCAAGGCCAAGCCGAAAAGCTGAGCGGCCATCCGAAGTTCCGCCCTCGTCATCGTGCGGGGGGCATTTGATGTGGCTGTCCTTCGAATCGGCGAGCGCAAATCAGACGCTCGCCGGTCGGCTCCCGAAGCCGACCCCTGCCGATCTCCTTCCTCCCTCCGCCTTGCTTCCCATCGCCCTCATAAAGACGCAATAATTTCCGGATATAACGGCTGATTGCTAAAAAAAGGCGTATTTGTATGACCGCATTGGCCTAAAGTAGATATCCCGATTCCGTAAGCGAGCACGAAGATGGCCGTACCGCAACGCGCCGCCGGCGTGCGCAATCCAGGAATTCTTCTCGCGGCGGCCCGTGAAGCCGGCGCGAGCCTGGTGCGCAATCTGTCGATACCGGCGCCGTTTTCCGATCCCGCGCTGGAGGCGCAGTTTCTCGAAGACCACAGCCAGCGCTTCTGCGCGTTCCGGCGCGCATCGACGCTGCTCGCGCTCGCCATCTGGACGTGCTTTCTCTGGTGGGACTTCAGCTTCGCGCGCGGCAATCAGGCGCTCGCCTCGCGCCTGCCCGATATCCTCGCGCTGCGCTTCGCGGGCATCGCGCTGCTGTTCTTCGTCGGCGTTCTGGTGCTGCGGCCGGCGTTCCGCTCGCACGCGAGCTCGCAGCGCATCATTCTCACGGGCGTTTACGGGCTCCTGTGCCTGATCCTCGCGATGGTGGCGATCACGCCCGCGCCCTACAACTACACGCAGCACTTCATCGGCCTGTGTCTCGCGCTGTTCTTCCAGTTCAGCTTTTTCTATCTGCGCTCGCGCGTCGCGCTGACAGCCGGGATCATCACACTGGCGTCGATCGTCGTCCTGCAGATCACCATTCATCTGCTCAACCCCGAGGATTTCTTCGCCGGGCTGTTCTATATGTTCAACGTCGTGGTCGTGGGGCACGGCGTCTGCACGCACGCCGAGCGCGTATCGCGCGAGCGCTATAGCTCGGAGCGCGCGCTCGCGTCGCTCAATGACGAATTGCGCGCCGCCAATGTCTCGCTCGGCCGCAAGAATCGCGAGCTCGAAGTCTCGAAGAAGGATCAGGAGAACAAGACAAATGCGCTGCTCGCGCTGCGCGAGCAGCAGATGATCGCCGCGCAAACGGCGAGCCGCGAGAAGTCCAACTTCCTCGCCGCCGCGACCCACGACCTGCGCCAGCCGATGCACGCGCTCAACCTGTTTCTGCAGGCCGCCGCCGAAGCCATTCGAAACGGCGAATTCGATCAGGCCGAGCGGCTCATCAACGAATGCGGGCGCTCGTCCGTGATCCTTGCGCGGCTGTTGAACGCTGTGCTGGATCTGTCGCGGCTGGAATCGGGCCGCGTCGTGCCGCGCTATCACGTGTTCGATGTGCGGCAGATCGTCGAGGAAGCCGCCGAGCAGTTGCGTCCGTTCGCGATGAGCCGGGGCGTCGAATTGCGCTTGCGGCTGCCGAAGGAAGACGTGGTTTGCGTACGCAGCGACGCGCACTGGCTCGGGCGGGCGGTCGCGAATCTCGTGTCGAACGGCATCAAGTATGCGGACCAGAACAAATCGTCGAAGCCGACGGTGATCGTCGGCGTGGTGCGCTCCGCGACGCGCGCGCGCATCGACGTGCTGGACAACGGCATCGGCATTCCGGCCGATTACTTCGATGCGATCTTCCAGCCGTTCTTTCAGGTCGACAATCCCGAGCAGGATCGCGACAAGGGGCTGGGGCTCGGGCTGTCGATCGTGAATGCGGTGATGTCCATGCTCGACCAGCATCGCATCGAACTGAAGTCGACCGAAGGGCGCGGCTCGCGCTTCTCGCTCGAAATGCCGCTGTGCGGACCGTCGCCCGACAAGCCATCGGCGCGCGCGCCGGCGCGCTCCGAAGCGGCCGATATGGCGCAGCTCAAGGGGCGCTATGTGTTGCTCGTCGAGGACGACGGTCTCGTGCGGGCCTCCACCGAAGCGCTGCTTTCGCAATGGGGCGTGCTTTATGACTCCGCTGCGAGCTTCGAGGAGTTTCAGTCGATCTTGGGCGATATCGAGCGCTTTCCCGATCTCATCATCACGGATTTTCGGCTGCGCGATGCCAAGACCGCTCGCGAAGTGGCGATGCTCGGGGCGGCGCGGTTGGGGCGGCCTTGTCCGTGTCTTGTCGTGACTGGGGAGCCGGCGGCGAGTATTGTGCCGCTTGCCTGTGAGCAGGATGTGCTCTCTAAGCCGGTTAGTCCGGCGGAACTGCGGCGTGGGATGCTTGCGTTGATTGCTGGGGAATGTGTTGTGGCTGTGGGATTGGGATCGTGATTTTTTTTCGCCGGATCCCGTATTCGCGTTGGTTTATTAGCACTGCCCCTGTGCGGGGCGGCAGTCACTTTCTTTGCTGCTGCAAAGAAAGTAACCAAAGAAAGCAGCTCGCTTAAGCCCGCGGTCACACGCACGTTGGCCATGCTTGCCAGCCGTCGATGGCACTCGCCTAAGTGTCGCCCCCAAAGGACCAACCGGGCTTGGCTCGCGCACGGTCTGACATATCGCACCGCTTGCGTCACTGGTTCAGCACCAAATGGCTCCAGCCTGCTTCGCGGCCGACCGGTCAATCGGGTCGGCGCGCGCTCCTTCTCGACGGTTTCCCTCGCATACCCAACGGCAGCGCGTAGCGCTGTGCCGAAGCTCTTTCATGCTGAACCAGCGCGCTCAAACTACTGGCTCGTCAGACCGTGCGCGATCCAAGCCCGATTGGGCCTTCGAGGGCGACACTTAGGCGAGGGCCATCGGCGGCTGGCAAGCATGGCCAACGTGCGTGTGACTGCGGGCGGTGAGAAGCTGCTTTCTTTGCCTACTTTCTTTGCAGCAGCAAAGAAAGTAGGTGCCGCCCCGCACAGGGGCAACGCTAATAGACCAACACGAATACGGGATCCGGCGAAAAGAAAAAAAACCTATCCCACCAACCTCGCCCCCAACCACCCCCGCAGCGCCTCAACCTCCTCCATACAAACCGAATGCGGCATCGGATACGCATGCCAATCCACATGACACCCCTGCGCCCGAGCAAATTCACACGCCTGCTCGCCGAGACTCACATTAAGCACGTCATCGAAACTCCCATGCGCGGCGAAGATCGAGATCGAGCGATTCGCGTCGCTGAACGATTCATCGATGAGCCCTTCCGACGGAATGTAGCCCGACAAAACGATCAGCCCCGCGAGCTTCTCGGGATGCGTCAAGCCCGCCTGATAGGTCATCGCGCCCCCTTGCGAAAAGCCCGCGATGAAAATGCGCTCGCTCGGAATGCCCCGCGCGTTCTGCTCTGCGACGAGCCCCCGAACGCGCTCCACCGATTTCACGATGCCCGCCTCGTCCACGCGCCGATTGATGCCCTCGAAAGACAGGATGTCGTACCACGCGCGCATCACGTAGCCATTGTTGGCCGTGACGGCAATCTCCGGCGCGTTCGGAAACACGAAGCGGATGGCGGGTGCATCGGCGAGACGCAATTCGGGCACGAGCGGCACGAAGTCGTTGGCATCGGCGCCCAGGCCATGCATCAGGATGACGGCGAATTCGGGATTCGGCGCGGTTTCGATCTCGATGGTCGAAGGTTGATCGGTCATTGCCCTTCACTCCTCTCGTCAGATGATGGGAACGAGTATCTGCACGATGCCGACGACCGACACCAGCCACACCAGCGAGCGCACGAACGGCACGCCCGACACGTAGAGCGGAACATAAACCAGGCGCGCGACGAAATACGCGAGCGCACCGTAATGGGTGAGCGCATTCTCGCGCCCCGTCACGTGCACGATCAGCACCGCGATGGCGAAAATCGGCAACGTCTCGAACAAATTCGATTGCGCGCGCATCAGCCGGCCCGACAGCCTGCCGGGCGGCGGCGTGGCGGCATCGCGCGGGCCGGCCTGGTATCTGAGGCCGACTTCGCGATTGCGCACCACAGCCGGGAGTAACACTTGCACCAGCGCGAGCACGAGCGTCCAGGCCAGCATCGTCAGTTCGAAACTCATGGCGTCTCCATGGAAAGATATAGCCACTTCGGGTCGCGCTCATGATGCCATCACGATCCGCGAGCGTGTAGTCTTGAGTGCGATCCGCCCGGAGCCTTTCATTCATGCATGCGATGACCCTTCGTCTGTCACCCGGCGATGACCTGCGCGCCGCGCTCGATCACGCATTCCGCACGCACGGGCTTTCGGCGGCCTTCGTGCTGCAGGGAATCGGCAGCCTGAGCGTCGCCCGGCTACGTCACGCGGGCCGCGATGAAGCGTCCGAGTTGCGCGGCGACCTCGAAATCCTCACGCTCGCCGGTACGTTGTCCGCGCAAGGTCCGCACCTGCACATGAGCGTGTCCGACGCCGACGGCCGCGTGTCCGGCGGCCACGTGACGCCAGGCTGCATCGTGCGCACGACGGCGGAAATCGTCGTCGCGAACCTGCCGGGCGAACGCTATACGCGCGAGCACGACGCCGCGACGGGCTTCGCGGAGCTCGTCATCCGGGCAACGTGAGCGGGGCCGAGGACTTCGCGCCGTCGAGCGCGAGTTCGTGGCGCGCGATCATCTCGAACGCTTCGCCCGTCTCCGAGTAATCCCAGCGCTCGACCGTGGTCTGGCGCGCGCCGCCGTCGCACGCTTGCGCGTCGTGGCGAATCACGTTCACCGAATTGTCGATCGTGCCGCGCGTGCGCCGCGACAGCGCCGTGCCCGCCTGCACCGCCCACACGCGCCGCGACAGACCCGCGAAAGTATCGTGCAGCGGCAGCACGTAAGGCAGATGGATATGCCCGCCGAGAATCAGGTCCGCGCCCGCGCGCGCCCAGCGCTGCACCGCGCGTTCGCGTCCGTGCAGCAGGTTCTTTTCGTCCTGCGCGCGCGTGACGGCCACCGGCTGATGCGTGACCACGACGCGCAACTGCGCCGCGCTCGCCGCCTCCAGGCGCGCGGCGACGCGTCTGACCTGCCGCATCGACACTTCGCCGTTCTTGTGACGGTAAGCGCGCGTCGTGTTCACGCCCAGCACGAGCAGTTCGGGCGATTCGAAGCCCGGTTCGAGGTCGGCGCCGAATACGCGCTGATGATTCGCGTACGGGTAACACAGCCGCGCGAGCGGATTGAAAAGCGGAATGTCGTGATTGCCGGGGACGACGAGCGCCGGCGTCGCGCCGAGCGCATCGACGAACGCACGCGCCGCGGTGAACTGCTGCCTGCGTGCGCGCTGCGTGATATCGCCCGAGAGCACGACCAGATCGGGCGACAGCGCATCGGCGAGACGCAGCAGCGCCGCGACGACCTGGGGCCGCTCGGTGCCGAAATGCGTATCGGAAATCTGCAACAGCAAGGTCATGAGCGATTCGCTTCGGCCACCGCCGGTTCGGGCTTGAGCAGAAAGAGCGGCTTGTCGGACACGTGGAATTCCAGCGGCATGCGCAGTTTCGTGATCTCGCCATCCGTCGCGATCTTGATCGGTCTGCGCCGCTTCGAAGGATGCGTCACCGTGATGCGCTCGAACGTGAAGCTCACGACATGATCCGAATCCGACAGACGCCCCGCCGCGCCATGCAGCGACAGCCACAAATGCATGAGCCGCCCCACCGGGCGCGGCGCAATCGCGACGAGCAAGCCCTGTTCCAGCGCGCGCGCTTCGTTCGGCATGCCGATCTGCTCCATCTGCAGCCGGTTGTTGCCGACGAAAAGCGTCGATGAGCGGATTTCGGTCGTGCTGCCTTCGTGATCGATATGCAAACGCAGATGCCGATGCGGCTTGAGCATCGTGAAAAGCGCCGACCACAGCGCGACCAGCCGGCTGCGGCCGAATTGCCGCTTGTAGATTTCGCGATCTTCGAGCAGCCGCGGATAGAGGCCGAGACTCGCGTTGACGAGAAACATGCGCCCGTTGACGAAGCCGACCTGCACCGGATAGGCGCGCGCATCGAGCAGGAGCTGGGTGGATTGCTCGAGGTCGGCGGGAATGCCGTGGTCGCGGCTGAAGTAGTTGAACGTGCCGCGCGGTAGCACCGCGAACGGGCAACCGGCGTCGTACGCCGCATGCGCGACCGTGCAGAGCGTGCCGTCGCCGCCCGCGCCGACGAGCACGCCCTCCTGCGCGCACGCCGCCGCCGCGGTTTCGCGCGCGATGCTCGCGAGGCGACGCGGATCGTCGACGACGCGCAATTCGAAGCGTCGCCCCGCCGCGCCGAGTTCGCGCTCCAGCACGGTGCGCGTCGCGTCGGCCTGACGGCGGCCCGAGCCCGCGTTCATCACGATGAAGAACGGCGCGTCGGCGGCGAGCGTCTTCTCTCTTTCGGCGGATGCGGCTGTCGGGGTCATCGGCGGCGCTCCTTCGTTATCCGCGCGAAAAGCGCACGGCGAGCCTGACTCCGCACTCGCGCGCGGAGCCTGCCGATTATAACGAAATGCTTACAGCCGGACCGCGCACGCTTACGTGTGCTCGCCGCGAATGTAGTACTCGAGTTGCTGAATGGTGAACTGCTGCTCGGAGATGATGTTCTTCACCAGATCGCCGATGGAGATCATGCCGACGAGCTTGCCGTTGTCGATCACCGGCAGATGGCGCATGCGCTTGTCGGTCATGAGCGCCATGCAGTCGTCGGTGGTCTGGTCGGGGCGCACGTAGCGCACGTGCGACGTCATGATGTCGCGCACGGGCGTCTGCTTCGACGCGCGGTCCATCAGGACGACTTTGCGCGCATAGTCGCGCTCGGTCATGATGCCGACGATTTCATCGCCCTCCGTCACGATCACCGCGCCGATATGCTTGTCGGCCATCATCTTGATCGCATCGAAGACCGACGCCGTTGCGGCAATCGTATAGACCGTCTGTTCGGGTTTCGAATTCAGAACCTGTGCGACTGTTGCCATCGAGCGCCTCCGTTATGAGCGGGGAACGTTGTTGCGCCTGGGCGACGGGTTTGTCATGCGCCTGTGTGGAGCGTAAAGCCTCGCGCGCCATTGCCTTCATAGGCATTAACCCGACCATTCAAAAAGTATAGCCGCGATTCGCGCCTCGTCGGACGCGCCATTCATTCTGCGCGCGTTCTGTTTCAGCTTCAGTTTCGTCGTCGGATGCCGCTAACAGGCACATACACGACGGCAACGCGGCGCGATGCACCGCTTAGAGGGAGAACGAGGTGAGCAGTTCACAACAGGATATCGAGCAGCGCGTGCGGCTCGCGGGCAGCAACATGTTCGAATTGCTTCTGTTCAGGCTCGGCGAGGCGCCGGGCTCGGAACAGCGGGAGCTTTACGGCATAAACGTATTCAAGGTGCGCGAGATTCTCGCGATGCCGACGATCACGGCCGTCGCCGGATCGAGCGAGGAGATTCTCGGCGTCGCGGATATTCGCGGACAGATCATTCCCGTGATCGATCTCGCGCGCATCACCGGCTGCCGGCCGAAGAACGGGCCGAAAATCCTGCTCGTCACCGAATTCGCGCGCACGACGCAAGGTTTCGCGGTCGAGGAAGTCGACGATATCGTGCGGCTCGAATGGAATCAGGTGTTGTCCGCGGAATCGCACTCGGGCGGCAAGACCGTGACGAGCTTCGCGCGGCTCGACGGCAACGTCGATGGCTCGCGGCTCGCGCAGGTGCTCGATGTCGAGCGCATCGTGCGTGACGTGCTCCCGTCACAGGAAACCGATATCACCGAGGCGAACACCGGGCGGCTCATTCTCAAGCCGGGCGCGCGCGTGCTCGCAGCGGACGATTCAGGCGTCGCGCGGGCGCTCATCGAACAGAGCCTCACCGCGATGGGCGTGCCCTTCGTCATGACCAAGACCGGCCAGGAAGCGTGGGACGTGCTGGAATCCGCGCTCAGGAAAGCGCAGAAGGAAGGCACCGAGGTCGCCGATCACATCGCGCTCGTGCTTACCGATCTGGAAATGCCGGAGATGGACGGCTTCACGCTCACGCGCCGCATCAAGGCGGAAACGGGGCTGATGCACATTCCGGTGGTGATTCACTCGTCGCTGTCGGGATCGGCGAACGAGCAGCATGTGCGCAAGGTCGGCGCGAATGCGTATGTGTCGAAGTTCGAGGCGTCGGAACTGGCCAATGTGATGCGCGGCGCGCTCGCGCACGCGGCCTGAAAAACGATCGGCGCCCGCTGAACACAAACCTTTTGAGTCTGTGTCAGCGGGCGCCGAAGCAGTCCTTCAGCCGATACGCCCGGCGGATGAGCCGGGCCAGCCGATTCGATTAGTGACCGAAGAAGACCGATTGCGGGTTGTTGCCCGATTGCGCCGAACGGTTGCCCGATTGAGCCAGCGTGTCACGCGAGCCGCCGAAAGCGGTCGTGTTCGTGCCGTTGGCGTTTTCTTCAGCGGCGATCGCTTGTGCGCTCGGGCCTTGTTGCGACGTCGGCGCGCCAACTGCCGGACGGTAGAACGGAGCCGGACCGTAGCCGCTTGCGAAAGCGGGTGCGGCGAGCGTTGCGGTAGCGGCGATCAGAAGGGTAGCGATGAGATTGCGTTTCATGGTGAGCTCCAAAGACGGTTGACGTTCAATCAGAAAGCGCCGCAGCGGTCTTGCGAGAAACTGTCTGCTACGTCGATGAAGCGCAGTGTATACCCCTACTATCGCTTTTTTATCTCCATAAATTTCAATTCAGTTTTCGCTGTGCGCCAACAATCGCTGGCTGCACGAGCGTACGGATTTCCCGTGGAAGACCGTCTGGCAAGGGATTGGGCGCGCTGAAGCGCAACTGGACGTCGCGCGTCGTTTGGCAGGGACGGAACAATTATTTGGAAAACGACGGTTCGATACGCGCTCGTTCAGTGAACGAGTCGCCCGATCAGTCGAACGAGCGCGGCGGGCGGATTGCCCTTTTGACAGTAACCATCGAATCCGGAGTGCATGCCTTCGATGCGCACGGTTTCCTCGCCCAGCGCCGTAAACGCGATGATCACCGCATCGCGCGTGCGGGCGATCCGGCGAAGCACGCGCGCGGTCGCGTAGCCGTCGTGCTCCGGCATCGTGATATCGAGAATGACGATGTGCGGCACCCAGCCGTCGACCGCATGCAGCGCATCGACGCCTGAGAGGGCGAAACGAGTGTCGAAACCATCCGATTCGAGCGCAGCCGACAGCGCTTCGGCGCTGTAGGCGTTGTCATCGACGACGAGGATGCGCCACGGATCGCGGTCGACATCGACGCTGCGGTCCGTCCAGAGGGAGCAATGAGGGGAATGCAGGGAGACGGGCATGGGCACTTACCTAAAGCACATACCGGCTTTGCAGCATTTCTTGCGCCCGCGCTCCGCGAAGTTCAGGCGTCGGCGTCCTTCTTGCCCTTGCGACGCTTTCCCGATGTCCCTTCGTCCTCGCGCAGCCGCGCGTTCGCTTCGACGAGCGATGCCGCGTCGCACTGGCGCAACGCGAGATCGACTTCGCCGAGGGCGCCGAAAAGCGCCGCCTGCTCCGCCTCGTCCAGCGGCGTTGCGCC
Source organism: Caballeronia sp. S22 (assembly GCF_964261745.1). Taxonomy (NCBI): domain Bacteria; kingdom Pseudomonadati; phylum Pseudomonadota; class Betaproteobacteria; order Burkholderiales; family Burkholderiaceae; genus Caballeronia; species Caballeronia sp. S22. Next base: position 998,244 of record NZ_OZ180036.1, read on the forward strand.
AGGCCCCGTTACGCGTCGCGCTTCCTTGTCGAGCCGCTTCATGAGCTTCGCGCCGAAGCGGGTATCGATCACGCCCTCGCGCGCGAGCCCCGCGATCAACGACGCGAGACGGACGAGCCCGCCCGCCGTGGTTTGCGTCGTCGCCCCGTCCAGATCGTCACGGTCTTCCACTGCCTTCTCCCCAGGTTGGCACGCGACGCCGCGCGGGCGGCCGACTCGATGCGTGGCGCCGCGCGTGCGCCCGTCTTGCGTGGCGCGATCATACGCCGACAATATGACAGTCATATTTGCACATACCAGCGCGCCGGTGGCGATCGTTTCACTTGCGTTTGCGCGTTACGATCGCGATTCGGGGCGCGACCGATGGCACACTAGCGCGTGGCGGCGTGCATCGCCCGCAGCGTCGAGGCCCGCATCCTCGGCGGACACGCCGACATCCCCAGAATGCAACCGAATGCCCGCATGAATCCCGCTACCCTGCAAAGACCGCCCTACGGTTCCGACTTCTCCGGCCTCGTCTGCGGCTTCCGATTTCATGTCGATCACCCCGGCGAGCCGATCGATGCCGAAGCCGCGAGCGAATGGCTCGCCCGCGACGACACGACCCGCGAATTCGTCTGGCTGCACTTCGATCTCGCGAACAGCGCCTGCGAGCGCTGGATGCGCGGACGTCTCGGCCTGCCCGACGCATTCTTCGAGACGCTCAACGAAGGTTCGCACTCGACGCGCATCGAGCATCAGGAAGGCGCGCTCTTCGCCGTCATCAACGATGTGATGTTCAACTTCGAGCTGACGCCCTCCGAGATCGCGACGCTCTGGGTCTACACGCATCAGAAACTGCTCGTCACGGCGCGCCTCAAGCCCCTGCGTTCGGTCGATTCGCTGCGCGAGTCGGTCAGGCGCGGCGAAATCTTCCGCTCGCCCGCCGAACTGCTCGCCCACATGCTGCGCGATCAGGCGGATCTGCTCGTGCATATCGTGCGGCGCACGAGCGTCGAGGTCGACGGCATCGAGGATCGCTTTCTTTCGATGCGCGGCGCCGCGACCCGCACCGATCTCGGCGGCCTGCGCCGCGTGCTCGTGAGGCTGCAGCGTCTGCTCGCTCCCGAGCCCGGCTCCGTGTTCCGTCTGCTCGCGCGGCCGCCGCGCTGGCTTCATTCTCAGGACATTCAGGATCTGCGCGACGCGACCGAAGAGTTCTCGCTCGTGCTCAACGATCTCGCCGGACTCGTCGAAAGGATCAAGCTTCTGCAGGAAGAAGTCGCGACGCGCATGGGCGAACAAAGCAACCGCACGCTCTTCACGCTGACGCTCGTCACGGTGCTCGCGCTGCCGATCAACATCGTCGCGGGGTTTTTCGGCATGAACGTGGGCGGCATTCCGCTCGCGGAAAATCATCACGGCTTCTGGCTGCTGGTCGTGATCGTCGCGACGTTTACCGTGCTCGCCGGATGGTGGGCCTTCCGCCGCCGCCGCGACATGTAGCGAAGCCGGCCGGGCACGTTCGATGCGAAGTCTCCGATGAGGCTCATGCCTCGCGAAACGTTGGAGGACATGATGGACAAGAACCGCATCGAAGGCACGGCTCGCCAGATGAAAGGCATCGTCCGCGAAGCCGTCGGCAAGGCCACAGGAAATCGCGGAACGCAAATGCGCGGCACGGCCGAAAAAATGGCGGGAAAGATGCAGGCCAAACTCGGCGCAGCGGCTGACGCCGTGCGCCGCATCAAGAAATAACCGCTGCGCTGCCTGCTGAAACTGTCAGAAGCCCAGGTCGCTCAGGCTCGGATGATCGTCGGGCCGGCGGCCTAGCGGCCAATGATATTTGCGATCCGCTTCCTTGATCGGCAGATCGTTGATCGACGCGTGACGGTGCGTCATCAGACCCGCCTCGTTGAATTCCCAGTTCTCGTTGCCGAAACTGCGATACCAGTTATTCGCATCGTCATGCCATTCGTAGGCGAAGCGCACCGCGATGCGATTGTCCTTGTACGCCCATAGCTCCTTGATCAGCCGATAGTCGAGTTCGCGCGCCCATTTGCGGCGCAAGAAAGCGACCACTTCCTCGCGCCCGTTCGCGAACTCCGCGCGATTGCGCCAGCGCGTATCCACGCTATACGCGAGCGACACGCGCTCGGGCTCGCGCGTATTCCACGCATCTTCGGCGAGACGGACCTTGAGCTTGGCGGATTCTTCATCGAACGGCGGAAATGGCGGCTTGGATTCCATGGCGAGTCCTCGTTTATCAAGCGATGAGATGAGTAGACAGGTCTGTCTACTCGACGCACTCTAGCGCAGGTAGACGAACCTGTCTACAATCGATTGCATGAATACTTCTGCTGTCTCCATCGATGTTTCCGAACTCGCGCCCGACGCGCGCATCCTGCATATCGCGCATGATCTCTTCTATCGCGACGGCATTCGCGCGACGGGCGTCGATCGGGTGATCGCCGAGTCGGGCGTCGCGAAAAAGACGTTCTATCGCTACTTTCCGAGCAAGGACGATCTGATCGTCGCGTTCCTGGATTTTCGCCACGATAACTGGATGACATGGTTCCGCGATGCGCTCGCGCGGCACGGCGGCACGCTCAGCGCGCTCGTGCCCGCGCTGGCCGAATGGTTCGGCAGCGAAGCTTATCGCGGTTGTGCGTTCATCAATTCGGTCGTCGAAGTCGGGGCGACATTGCCGCAGGCGGTCGATATCTCGCGGCGTCACAAGCGCGACATGACCGCGGCGATCCGCACGCTGATGCCGGGTTCGCGCACGGCGAAAGCGGATGCGCAAGCGCTCGCCCTGGCGGTGGACGGCGCGATCGTTGCCGCGCAATTCGCCGAATCGCCCGCGGATGCATTGAAGGCGCTGGCGCGCGTGGTGCGAGCGATCGCGGCGGCGCAACGAAGCGCCCAATAACCGGCGCGCTACTTGATCGACGCGCTTTCGATCGATGTGACAGCCCGCTTCGATGAGACCGATGTTATCGCCTGTTCAACCACGTCCGCGAGCCGCGCGAAATGAGGCGCGATCTGATCGTTCGGCACGCACGCGTAACCGAGCATCAAGCCCTTTCGCGCCGCGAGCCGGTTCAGATAATAGTTGTCGAGCGGACGCGTCACCACACCGGCTGACAGCGCGCTGGCGGCGATCATTCGGTCATCCGCCGAATCGGGCAAGTCGAGCACGAAGTGCAGGCCGGCTTCATCGCCCCGCACGGAGAGCGTTTCGCCGAAGCGCTCGCGGATCGCGTTGATCAGCAACTCGCGTCGCTCGCCGTACAGGCCACGCATACGGCGCACGTGTGACGTCAGATGGCCGTCGAGAATGAACTCGGTAAGCACGGCCTGCTGCATCAGCTGACCCTCGCGATAGAGTTCGGCCACGCCGGTGCGAAAGGAATCGACGAGGTTGTCCGGCACGACCATATAGCCCATGCGCAAGCCGGGATAAAGCATCTTGCCGAGACTGCCGACATAGATCACCTGTCCCGCGTCGTCGAGCCCCTGCAGCGATGACAGCGGGCGGCTGCCATAGCGGAACTCGCTGTCGTAATCGTCCTCGATGATCCACACCTTGTGCTGACGCGCGAACTCCAGCAGTGCGCGGCGTCGCGCGAGACTCATCACCATGCCGAGCGGATATTGATGCGACGGCGTCACGAGCGCGATGCGCGGCGGGTCGGCCATGTCGCGCGCGGTGGGATTGAGCCCTTCCTCGTCGACGGGAATCGGCACGAGCGTCAGTCCCGATGACTGCAGCACGCTGCGCACGCCCCAGTAGCACGGTTCCTCGACCCACGCGCGATCGCCGAAATCGGTGAGCAGGCGCACGGCGAGATCGATGGACTGATGAATGCCCGTCGTGATGATGATCTGGTCCGGCTGACACTTCACCGAGCGCGCGACGCGCAAATAATCCGACAGCGCGCGCCGCAGCGGCCGATAGCCGCCGCCCGGCGCATACGTGAGCAGTTCGGGACTCGCGCGCTTCCACAAACGCGCCTGCAAGCGGCTCCATGTGCGCGCCGGAAATTCCGCGACGTCGGGCACGCCGGGCATGAACGCGCCCCACTGCTTCGGCGACACGCCTGCCTGCGCGATCAGGCGCTCGCCGCGACGCGAAATCGTGCATGGCGCCTTCGCTTCCTCCGCCTGTCTCGCCTTGCCCGCGACGCCATCGCGCGGCGCGGTGTCGGCGACATAGGTGCCGCTACCGGTCGTCGACGTGACATAGCCTTCGGCCGTGAGCTGATCGTAGACATGCAGCACGGTATTGCGCGCGATGCCGAGATCGATCGCGAGCGTGCGCGAACTCGGCAGCTTCGTGCCGGGCGCGAGCTGGCCCGTCAGGATGGCCTGCTGCATGAGTTCGAGCACTTGCCGGTACATCGGCTCGGCGGCGGACCGGTCGAGCCGCGCGCTTAGCCAGTCGGCCAGGATGATGGTATCCATGAATTCGTCACCGCCTGGAACCACTTTCCCGACACGCTCAAGTGGCTCTATTTTGAATATTGAAATGGCTCCCCATTGTAGAACCGTAACGGGCTATAGTTATCGCAAGTAGTGGAAATAATTTCCGGGCGTCCAACGAGGCGGTCGGAAGTATCAGGGTTTTCCGAAGGAGACACGGAAGATGAAATCCGATCAGGTGATCGTCAGCTTTCGCGGCGTGCGAAAGACCTACGACGGTGAAACGCTCGTCGTCAAGTCGCTCGATCTCGATATCTATCAGGGCGAATTCCTCACGCTGCTCGGGCCGTCCGGCTCCGGCAAGACCACCTGCCTCATGATGCTCGCGGGCTTCGAGTTCCCCACCGGCGGCGAGATCTGGCTCGACGGCAAGCTGCTCAACAAGGTGCCGCCGCACAAGCGCGACATCGGCATGGTGTTTCAGAACTACGCGCTCTTTCCGCATCTGTCGGTCCAGCAGAACGTCGAATATCCGCTGACGGTGCGCAAGATGTCCGCCGAAGAGCGCGCGCATCGCGTGAACAACGCGCTCAAGATGGTGCGCATGGAAAGCTTTGCGAAGCGTTACCCGGCGCAGCTTTCCGGCGGCCAGCAGCAGCGTATCGCGCTGGCGCGCGCGCTCGTGTTCGAGCCCAAGCTCGTGCTGATGGACGAGCCGCTCGGCGCACTCGACAAGCAGTTGCGCGAGCACATGCAAATCGAACTGAAGGCGCTGCACGAGAAGCTCGGCGTCACCTTCGTCTACGTCACGCACGATCAGGGCGAAGCGCTCACGATGTCTGACCGCGTCGCGGTGTTCGACAAGGGCATCGTGCAGCAGCTCGACACCGTCGATCATCTGTATGAAGCGCCCTGCAACGAGTTCGTCGCGAACTTCATCGGCGACAGCAACCGGCTGCGCGGCACCATCGAAGAGATTCAGGGCGACTTCTGCGATCTCCGTCTCGCCGACGGCACGCGTCTGTCCGGTCTCAACGTCGCGAATGCGAAACCGGGCGCGCCGGCCATCGCGTGTATCCGTCCGGAGCGCATGAAACTCACGCAGGGCAACGGCCATGCGAACGGCAACATCAACGCGCTCGCGGGCGAAGCGAAGAGCCTCATCTATTTCGGCGATCACGTCCGCATGCGCTGCGGCGTGCGCGAGCAGGACGAATGCTTCGTCAAGGTGCCGCTCGGCACCGCGGCGCTCGACGGCTTCACGCCCGGCGCGCCCATCGCGCTCGAATTCGCGCCCAAGCATTTGCGTGTGTTCGCCTGAATCTCGATCGGGCGTCGCGCTTCCCACGTAGGTCCACTGACAAAACCAAGTCGAAGAAGAGAGGAAACCATCATGAAGAAGTTCGCACTGTGTTCCATGGCGGCTGCGCTCGCGTGCGTGTCGGCGGCGTCGGGGGCGGCGGAAATCACCGTCGTCAATTTCGGCGGCGCGAACGGCGACGCGCAGAAGGTCGCGTTCAATCAGCCGTTCGAGCAATCGTCCAAGAACAAGGTCACGGCCGTCGAATACAACGGCGAGCAGGCCAAGGTCAAGGCGATGGTCGAAGCGAAGCACGTGAACTGGGACGTGGTCGAAGTCGAATCGGGCGATCTCGGCCGCGGCTGCGACGAAGGTCTCTATGAAAAGCTCGACTGGTCGAAGATCGGCAAGAAGTCGGACCTCGTGCCCGAATCGCCGCAGACCTGCGGCGTCGGCTTCTTCGTGTGGTCGACGGCGCTCGCCTACAACGGCGACAAGCTGAAGTCCGCGCCGGCAGGCTGGGCGGACTTCTGGGACACGAAGAAATTCCCCGGCAAGCGCGGCATGCGCAAGGGCGCGCGCTACAACCTCGAATTCGCCCTGATGGCCGACGGCGTCGCGCCGAAGGACGTCTACAAGGTGCTCGGCACGAAGGCCGGCGCGGACCGCGCGTTCAAGAAGCTCGACGAACTCAAGCCGAACATTCAGTGGTGGGAGGCCGGCGCACAGCCGCCGCAGTTCCTCGTCGCGGGCGATGTCGTGATGTCCACTGCGTATAACGGCCGCATCGACGCGGCGCGCAAGGAAGGCAAGAACCTGAAGGTCGTGTGGAACGGCAGCATCTACGACCTCGACTACTGGGCGATTCCGAAGGGCTCGCCGAACAAGGACGTCGCGCAGCAGTTCATCGCGTATTCGGTGTCGCAGAAGCCGCAGGAAGTCTACGCGAAGAATATCGCGTACGGTCCGGTGAACAAGGCCGCGATCTCCGCGCTGGACGCGAAGACGAAGGCCGACATGCCGAACTCGCCGGATAACGCGAAGAACGCGGTGCTGCAGGACATGGCGTTCTGGACCGATCACGGCGACGAACTCGAGCAGCGCTTCACCGCGTGGGCGTCGAAGTAAGCGCGTCATAAGCAGAAAGACGGTCGCGCTTTTCGAAAGCGCGACCGCAAAGAAGGAGACTCAAGCGTGAACACCATGACGATCCCCGCGGAAGAATCGCGCGAATCGAGCGCGCGTCTGAAGCGCGAACTGAAGATCGCCGATGCGAAGAAGCGCGCCATGGCGCTCATGCTCATCGCGCCGCTCGCCATTTTTCTGTTTTTGATTTTCGTGGTGCCGATCGGTGCGCTGCTCACACGCGCGATCGAAAATCCCGAAGTGGCGAACGCGCTGCCGCACACCGGCGCGGCGCTCGCGAAATGGGACCGCAAGGCGCCGCCATCGGATGAAGCGTATGCCGCGCTCGCGCAGGATCTCACGACGATCTCGGAAGGCGATTCGATGGGCGCCCTGGCGCGGCGTCTGAACACCGAAATTCCGGGCTATCGCTCGCTCGTCGCGAAAACCGCGCGCGCAATGCCGCTCAACGGCGACGACGGCAAGCCGCTGCCCGCCGCGCAGATCAAGGCGAAGATCGTCGAACTCGACGACCGCTGGAACGATCCCGTCTATTGGCAGGCGATCGCGAAGAACGCGGGCCGCTATTCGCCGTTTTATATCCTCGCGTCGCTGGATCACAAGCAGGACGGCTTCGGCAATATCGTTCATGCGGACCCGGATCAGTCGATCTATCTCAACGTCTTCAGCCGCACGTTCGTGATCGGCGTGGGCGTGACGCTGTTCGCGCTGCTGCTCGGCTATCCGCTCGCCTACTGGATTTCGACGCTCCCCGAACGCCGCGCGAACCTCGTGATGGTGCTCGTGCTGATTCCGTTCTGGACGTCGGTGCTGGTGCGCGTCGCCGCGTGGATCGTGCTTCTGCAAAGCGAAGGGCTCGTGAACACAGCGCTGCTCGGCAGCGGGCTGATCGGCTCGCCGCTCTCGCTGCTCTTCAATCGCGTGGGCGTCTATATCTCGATGACGCACATCCTGCTGCCCTTCATGATCCTGCCGCTCTACAGCGTGATGAAGTCCGTTCCGCCGACCTATCAGCGCGCAGCCGTTTCGCTCGGCAGTCATCCGTTCGCGGCGTTCTGGCGCGTCTACGTGCCGCAGACTTATCCGGGCATCGGCGCGGGCGTGCTGCTCGTGTTCATTCTCGCGATCGGTTACTACATCACGCCGGCGCTGCTCGGCGGGCCGAACGATCAGATGGTCAGCTATTACATCGCCTACTTCACCAACGTGACGATCAACTGGGGCATGGCATGCGCGCTCGGTGCGCTGCTGCTCGCCGCGACACTGCTGCTCTACGTGGTCTATGGACGCTTCACGCGCTCCAACGTGAGCCTGGGGTAAAGAAAGATGAAACTCGCCAAACCGATGTTCGCGCCGCACACGTCCGCGATCGAACGCATCTGGTATTTTGCGTTGCGCATCATTTGCGTGCTGACGCTGCTGTATCTGATTCTGCCCGTGCTCGCGATCGTGCCGCTGTCGTTTTCGTCGAGCACGTTCCTGGTCTACCCGATTCCGGGCTGGTCGATGCGCTGGTATCACAACCTCGTCATGTCCGACGAGTGGCGCATGGCGGCAAAGAACAGCTTCATCGTTGCGCCGTCTGCCACGCTCGTCGCGACGATCCTCGGCACGCTTGCGGCGGTCGGGCTCACGAAAGCGAATTTCCTCGGCAAGAGCGTGCTCATGGCCGTGCTCATTTCGCCGATGATCGTGCCGGTGATCGTCGTTGGCGTCGGCATGTATCTGTTCTTCGCGCCGCTCGGCATCGCCAATACCTATTTCGGGCTGATTCTGGCGCACGCGGCGCTTGGCGTGCCGTTCGTCGTGACGACCGTCGGCGCGACGCTGCAGAATTTCAACTACAACCTCGTGCGGGCGAGTCAGTCGCTTGGCGCGAGCCCGTTGAAAACCTTCTTTCGCGTGACGCTGCCGGTCATTGCGCCGGGCGTGATCTCGGGCGCGCTGTTCGCGTTCGCCACTTCGTTCGATGAAGTCGTCGTCACGCTGTTTCTCGCCGGCGCCGATCAGACGACGCTGCCGCGGCAGATGTTCACCGGCATTCGCGAAAACATCAGCCCGACGATCGCCGCGCTCGCGACGATCCTCATCGTGTTTTCGACGAGCCTGTTGCTTGCGCTCGAATGGTTGCGAGGTCGTGCGGCGGCGCGTGCGATTGCTTAGCGCGGCGGTCCCAGGGAAGCATCGCGGACTGACTGAGAAGTTCTATGGTCGAGCCTCTGACCTGGACCACGTGCCCCTCTTACAGGCGTCTTGCCTGACCATTCACGCGGATCTCGAACAAAACCATCGCGGCGCTGGGTGATTGCGGCTGAGAACGCCGTCCGCGTCGGTCTGCGAGTGACCTTACGAACCGCTTGAACGCCCGCCAGTTAAGGCGCTGCGTGGGTCCTGGTTTCCGTTCGATCGATTATTCGCAGCAACGGGATAGTGTATTCACTGATGCAGTATTTATCGGAATGTGCTTAATGACGTACGTTCTAGGTCGAGTCAAAGCCTGGAACAATGCCATGACAGCTTTTTCGAAAAGAGCGGACCCGTGGTCACAGACGGTTCACCTGCTCGAAGCGATGCCGATGGACATCGCTCGCACAGCCCCATCCCAGAAATCCGCGCGCGCCGAAAACGCGTTCCTGGAGCGTCTGACGCGCGACTGGAATCGCACGCACCCGCATCAGGTGGACGATCGGCTGCCGTTTCCGCAAGCGATCGTGCGCGTGATCGAGCGTCCGAGCAGCGCGACGGCGCTCGTGTACTGGTCCGATCCCGGTACGTGCCACTACGGTTATCAGGGCTGGCGCGCCACGACCGCGACGGCGGAAGGCGTCTGCTCGCTATCGGGGATGCCGATTCATCGTGGCGATCAGGTCTATCGGCCGTCGCAGCGCGATCCGAAGCCGCAGAACGCGGCCGCGATGATTCTCGCCGACGCGATGCCGAAGAACGCCGAGGAAATGGAAGTCGACCTGCAAGGTTGACGAGCGACGGGAAATGGAGCGGCATCGTCAGTCGATGCCGCTTATATCGGCGCGCGCGTTCAATATCCGACCGTGATGCGTTGGCGGATATGCGCGCCGCTCTGGAATTCGTCGAGGAAGGCGATCGCGTAGTCGTCGAACGAAATCCAGCTTCGCCCGCCGTTATCGACGAGCAATTCGTCCACGCCGAGCCGGAATTTTTGCGTGCGCGGTCCGGGCACGAACTCGGCCGACGGCGAAACGAAGGTCCAGTCCACATCGCGTTCGCGGCGTAGCGCATCCAGAAACGCCGCGCCGGCCGTGGCTTCCGGCTTGTACGGTTCGGGAAAGTCCGGCAGATCGAGCACGCGCTGACCGGGCGCCGCGTACAAACTCCCCGCGCCGCCGACGACCAGGAGGCGCTGCACGCCGGCGCGCTTCACCGGTCCGACTATCGCGCTTTCCGATACCGTGGCGAAGCGCGTCGCGCTGAACACCGCGTCGTGCCCCGCGAGCACGGCGGCCATTGCGTCCGCATTCAGCACATCGACGTCGTGCGCGCTGACGCGGTCCCGCTTTTCAAGGCTGGACGTGTCGCGCGCGATCGCGCTGACCGTGTGTCCGCGCCGCAACGCCTCCTCCATCAGCCGGCTGCCGACATTACCCGTCGCCCCGATGATCGCGATTTTGCTCATGCCACATTCTCCTTTCCTTTTACGGCGTTCGCACCGGCGCCGTTGAATCAACCGGTTTATGTTGCAGGAAAATAAACCGTGGCCTGGCAAGCGCTTTTGATAGCGTTTGTTTCCACATCAGACGAAATCGGGGAATCAATTAGCGCACGGTCATTTGTAAAAGCATACGTAAGGACATACGGTCATGCAATTTCCGGGCCGATTCCAGCCCTTCAGCGCAATATCGACACACCGTTGTCATATTCAAATAGCGCTTTCGGAAACGCAGGCCGCCGTTACACTAGAGGCCCCGCACTCTCTCGAAACGCAAGATAGCGGCGATTACCGGCGCGCCGCGTACAGCGGTTTCGGAGCGAGTTCCCAAATCGAAGTCGCCAAAATGTCATGACATTGGTTTATATTGCAGTTCCTCGCCGCTCCATTACCGGAAGGAGTAAATCGTGAAGAATCCGCAATTGCAGGGTGCCATCGAAGGACGCGACAATCCGGCAGGCGAAACCGCCTACGAGCCGATTCCGATTCGCGCAGTCTCAAAGGAGTCCGGTGATGAACCCGGATACTCCGATTCGCTGGACATCCCGCTCAATTACGGCATCGTGATGGACGCAGTCAGAGACGCGGTTCGCGCGAATCCCTGAACGTTCAAGTTTTCATGCGAAGCGCCCCACTCGGGGCGCTTTTTTTTCGCCCTCGCGCGGCATTCGCCGCGAACCGCGACCTTGCCAGATAGCAACAATCGCTGCTGTTTTAGTACGACCAATCAACCATTTCGCTGAGCCTATCGCTCGTGCGATTCCGCCATAAGTCAATCGGTGCGAATCAGAGCCGACACCCCGATCCAGTGCATTAACGAGATGGTACACTGCCGCCTCCGCCGCGCCGGGCGGGCCGCGCCCAAATTTCGAGACGGGCGTATAGATGTCTATATTTCGTCCATCCCATCGGCGTTGAACGCCCGAATTGGGTCGTCTGTCGCGTCCTGTTCGCCCGATCCGACAAAGAAATCCGCTGCTAGTCTTTCCACTGGCGAAAACAATCGCATTGAAGTAAGTTCAGACGTGTAATAGCGCCTGGACAAACGTCCGGATCAATGCTCGCGGGTTAAAGGGATGGCCGGCGAAGACGTTAACAAGACTGATCAACAACGCGCTGTGGCTCGCGCCCTGCCGAACCCAAACATGGCCGCTATTTTCAATTACCTGTTGGACAGTCAGATTTCCCGGCAATGGCGAGGCCTTCTGGCCGCCCTTGCGGACGAATTCGAAGCGCAGATCGGGCGCAACGAACTGCGTCAGTTGATGCATCGCGTCGGCAGCCGCTTCGCCGAAGCCCGGCCGCTGCCGCCCTGCGATTCGACAGCGGCGCTCGCCGACGCGCTCAACGCGTTGTGGCGCGACACCGACTGGGGCTTCGTCGAGCTTGCCGATGAACGCGACTATCTGAGCATCGTGCATTACTGCGCGCCGCTGCCCGCCTTCGGCGAAAGCGCGCTCGCGTGGACGCCCGCGTTTCTCGAAGGCGCGTATCAGCAGTGGCTCGCCGCGCTCGGCGCGCAAGGCCTCGCGATCCGGCAGGCGAGCGAGTTCGGCGACGACGCGGCTATCGAATTCAGGCTCGCGCGCGTCGCGGCCTGAAGCGTCTTCAGCGCAATCCGACCGCCGCCTCGATGCGGCGGCATCGAGCGCCCACTAAGGGCGGCTCCAAACAAGCAGCATCGGCCAGGCAGCAAGAATAGGCACGACGAGGAAGCGGCATCATGAATACTTCGCGCGACATCGAGAAGCTGTTCGATCATTTCGGCGGCAATGCAGGCGATTATCAGGAAATCGGACGAGAGAACGAGGCCACGACGGCGCGCACCCGCTGGCCGCTGCTCGCCACGCTCGACTTCGCACAGCCGGCGATTCCCGAGATCGCGCCGCGCCGGGACGTGCAGCTGAACGCCGCGCGGCCGCGTCCGGATGCAGCGTCCGGCGAGCCCGCCGAAAAGCCGACGCCGATCCATCGTGGCAAGCAGCCGCTCTTTACGCGGCAGCATCGCCGTACTATTCCGCCCGTCAATCCGCCGGCTGCGGAGTCGCTGAGCGCGTTGCGTTTCTCGGCGCCCGGCGAATCGGCGTCGAACGAAACCGGAACGATTGCGGATTCGGCTTCCACGGCCGCAGCAAGCGTGCCGCCGGTCGAATCGAAGCCCGTGGTGGCTGAAACCAGCCCCGCTGCGTCCGCCACCTTCGGCTCGAACTTTTTGGCGCGTCGCGCGCCCGCTCAGGTTGCGCCGGTGACGCCCGCCGCCCCGACGCCGCGCGCGCCCGAACCGACCTCCGCCGCGCCGCAGTCGATCCTCGGCAAGCTCTTCAGGCAACCGGCCCAGACCGTCCCGAGCGCGCCGGCAGGTTCGCTCGACGCCGTGTTCGAGCGCCTGCGCCACGCCTGTCCGCAAGGCGACGAATCCACGAACAAGCACGCAGGCGCCGGCCACGCCGGTCACGCAAGCCGCCTCTCACGCTCATGAAAGTCATCACGGTAGTTTCCGCGAAGGGCGGCGTCGGCAAGACGACGCTCGCCGCCAATCTCGCTTCGGTGCTCGCCGCGCGCAGCCGTCGCGTGATCGTGCTCGATCTCGATCCGCAGAACGCGCTGCGCCTGCATTTCGGCATTCCGCTCGACAGCATCGACGGCATTTCGCGCGCGACGCTCGCGGGCGACCCGTGGCAAACGGTGATGTTCGACGGCGTCGATGGCGTGACCGTGCTGCCCTACGGCGCGGTGATCGAGGACGATCGCCGCCGCTTCGAGGCGCTCGTCGACAACGATCCTGCGTGGCTCGCCCATTCGCTCCAGTCGCTCGCGCTCGACGCCAGCGATATCGTGATCGTGGACACGCCGCCGGGCTCGTCCGTCTACACGCGCACCGCGCTGACGGCGGCGAACTTCGCGCTGAACGTCGTGCTGGCGGATGCCGCGTCCTATGCCGCGATCCCCGGCATGGAGCGCATGGTCGATGCCTACGCCGCGCCGCGCCAGGATTTCGGCGGCCAGGGCTACGTCGTGAATCAGGTCGATCAGTCGCGCCAGTTGAGCAAGGACGTGCTGAAGGTGCTGCGCAACATGCTCGGCACGAAGCTGTTCCCGGGCGTGATCCATCAGGACGAGGGCGTGTCCGAGTCGCTCGCGTGCGACACGACGCTCATTCATTACGACCCGCTTTCGCAAGCCGCCGCCGATCTGCGCGCGTGCGGCGACTGGCTCCTCTCGGCCGTCGATGCGATGGCTGCTTCGTCGAGGAAGCTCGCATGAGTTCCACCAAGATCCCCTCGCCCGAAACCGAGGTCAGCGTCGCGACCTCGCGCCTCGAACGTTTCGTCGATGCGGGCATCTGGGGTAGCCGCGTCCTCGTGATCCTCCTCACGATCTTCGCCGCGTTCGCACTGTATTTCGTCGTCACGGTGCCGCTCGCGTTCGGTCAGCAGCTCGCCTTCGCGACGATCTGCTTCGTCTGCGCGCTCGGTTTTCGCCGGCTGCAAGGCCAGTACGCGACGCTCGTGATGATCATGCTGTCGATCGTCGCGTCGGGCCGCTACATGTTCTGGCGTCTCACCGAGACGACTTATTGGGAGCGTCCGCTCGACGCCGCGTGGGGTCTGTTGCTCGTCGCGGCTGAAGTCTACGCGTCGCTCGTGCTTCTGCTCGGCTACTTCCAGACCGCGTGGCCGTTGAAGAGAAAGCCGCTGCCGCTGCCCGCCGACCGCAGCCAGTGGCCGACCGTCGATGTCTTCATCCCGACCTACAACGAGCCGCTCTCGGTCGTGAAGCCGACGATCTACGCCGCGCTCGCGCTCGACTATCCGGCCGACAAGCTCGCCATCCACGTCCTCGACGACGGCCGCCGTCCCGAGTTCAAGACGTTCTGCGAGGAAGTCGGCGTCAACTGGACGATCCGCACGCACAATCGTCACGCGAAGGCCGGCAACATCAACGAGGCGCTCAAGATCACGAAGGGCGAATTCCTCGCGATCTTCGACTGCGACCACATTCCGACGCGCTCCTTCCTGCAGATCTGCCTCGGCTGGTTCCTGCGCGACAAGCTGCTGTCGATGCTGCAGACGCCGCACCATTTCTTCTCGCCCGATCCGTTCGAGCGCAATCTCGGCACGTTCCGCAAGGTGCCGAACGAAGGCGAGCTCTTCTACGGCCTCGTCCAGGACGGCAACGATCTCTGGAACGCGACCTTCTTCTGCGGCTCGTGCGCGGTGCTGCGCCGTTCGATGGTGGAAGAGATCGGCGGCATCGCGGTCGAAACCGTGACGGAAGACGCGCATACCGCGCTCAAGCTGCATCGGCTCGGCTATACGACCGCGTATCTCGCGATTCCGCAGGCGGCGGGTCTCGCGACCGAGAGCCTCTCGGGGCATATCGGCCAGCGCATCCGCTGGGCGCGCGGCATGACGCAGATTTTCCGGATCGATAATCCGCTCACCGGCAAGGGCCTCAAGATCGGCCAGCGGCTTTGCTATCTGAACGGCATGCTGCACTTCTTCTACGGCGTGCCGCGCCTCGTCTTCCTCACCGCGCCGCTGTCGTATCTGTTCTTCGGCGCGCACGTGATCGAAGCGGCGGCGAGCACCATCGCGACCTTCGCGCTGCCGCACATGATGCACGCGAGCATCACCAATTCGCGCATGCAGCGCAGCTTCCGCCACTCGTTCTGGGCCGAAGTGTACGAGTCGGTGCTCGCGTCGTACATCACGGCGCCGACGCTGCTCGCGGTCATCAACCCGAAGCTCGGCAAGTTCAACGTGACGGCCAAGGGCGGGCAGATCGCGAAGGATTACTTCGACTGGTACATCTCGCGGCCGTATCTGTTCCTGCTGCTATTGAACCTGCTCGGCTTCGTCGCGGGCGTCGTGCATATCGTCATGTACTGGCATATCCGCAGCGAGGTGAACACGACCATCCTCAACCTCTGCTGGACGGTCTACAACATGCTGATTCTCGGCGCGTCGGTGGCGGCGGCGAGCGAGCGCAAGCAGGTGCGCGCGACGCATCGCGTGACGATGAAGATGCCCGTGATGCTCAAGTTCTCGACCGGCCGCACGCTCGCGTGCGAGACCATCGACTACTCGGAAGGCGGCGTCGGCGTCGCGCTGCCGAGCAAGCTCGAAGTGCCGATGCACGAGCGCGTGACCGTCTCCCTTTTTCGCGGCGACGAGGAATATGCGTTCCCGGCGACCGTCGGCTATACCGAGCCGGGCCGCGTCGGCCTGCGTTTCTCGCAACTCACGCGCGAGCAGGAATACGACTTCGTCAAGACCACTTTCGCGCGCGCGGATGCCTGGACCGGCTGGTCCGAGGGACGCCGCCCGGATACGCCGCTGCGCGGACTGTCGCACGTGCTGCTGGTGGGCACGCGCGGCATTGCGGGATTGTTCGAGCATTTGTACAGCGACCTTCGTACCTGGATGAACAAGCGCCCAGTCGATGTGAAGAAGCTGAAAACCAAAGACCAATAATGGGCACGGGTATGTCGAAGTTGCGCGTTGAAAAACAAACGGGCGAGCGCGCGCCGCGTTTTTGCGAAAGACCGCTGGGCCGCGCGCTGGCCGTTTTGATGGCCTTGCAAACCGCATTCGCGGCGCCGATCGCTTCGGCGGCCGCCGCGGCGATCGCTGCATCGGGAAGCGTCCCGCCGGCCGCGCAGCAGGCGACCGGCGTCGGCGCCGTGCCCGCGCCGAGTCCGGCCGTGGTGTACAACCCCGCCGCGATCCAGCAGCCGGTGCTCGCGATGCCCGTTCCCGCGTTCTCCGGCAAGCCCGACAAGCCGCTCACCTCGCGCATCCCGACGACCGCCGATCCCGGCACGCTCGTGCCCGGCGGACGCCGTCAGACGCTGACTTTCGCCGATTACGGCGCGCTCGATCCGCTGCAACTGCGCGGCACCGACGGTCAGAACGGCATCGCGTTTTCGGTGCGCGGCGACGAAGTCGTGACCGGCGCGATCCTGCATCTGATCTATAGCTATTCGCCGTCGCTCCTTCCCTCGATCTCGCAACTGAAGGTGCTCATCAACGGCGAAGTGGCCGCGACGCTGCCGGTGCCGCGCGATCAGGCCGGCGTGCTGGTCGCGCGCGACGTGGCGATCGATCCGCGCTTCATCACCGAGTTCAATCACCTCAACGTGCAGCTGATCGGTCATTACACGCAGCAGTGTGAAGACCCGTCGAGCTCGACGCTCTGGGCGACCGTCAGCAACGCGAGCTCGCTCGATCTCACCTATGCGTCGATCGCGAACAAGCCCGATCTCGCCGCGCTGCCGCAGCCGTTCTTCGACCGCCGCGACGTGCGCCGCCTCGAACTGCCGTTCGTGTTCGCGGGCAAGCCGAGTCTCGCCGCGCTGGAATCGGCGGGCATGGTCGCGTCGTACTTCGGCTCGCTCGCGGGTTATCGCGGCGCGATTTTTCCGGCGCAGACCGATAATGTGCCGCTGTCGGGCAATGCCGTGGTGTTCGCCACCGGCGATACGAAGATCGCGGGCGTCGATATTCCGCCGGTTTCCGGTCCGACCATCGCGCTCGTCGAACGCGATGCGAGCGCGCGTGGCCGCCTCCTGCTCGTGCTCGGCCGCGACGACAACGAGCTGAAGACCGCCGCGAAGGCGCTCGGCGTCGGCCAGAACACGCTGTCCGGCACGAGCGCGACGATCACGCAGTTCACCGACTTGCAGCCGCGCCGCCCGTACGACGCGCCGAACTGGCTGCCGACCGATCGCCCCGTGCGTTTCGGCGAACTCGCGGAAGCGCGCGATCTGACCGCCCACGGCTACGATGCCGACGCCGTGCGCGTGAACCTGCGCGTGCCGCCCGATCTCTTCATGTGGCAAACGAAGGGCGTGCCGGTCGACCTCGGCTATCGCTATACCGTGCGGCCGGCGCCGGACCGCTCGTCGCTCAATATCAGCGTGAACAACGGCTTCGTGCAGTCGCTGCGCATTCCGGCGGTGTCCACATCGACGTTCGATCTCGGCCAGTATTTCAGCCGCGTGCTGCCGGACAAGACCGTCGCCGCGCGCCGCGAAATCTATCTGCCGCCGCTGCTCATCACGCCGCGCGCGCAGTTGCGCCTGCACTTCTACTACGACATTCCGAAGACCGGCGAATGCCAGGGGCGCGTGCTGGATAACGTCGTCGGCGCGGTGGATCCGAATTCGACCATCGATCTTTCCGGCTTCCCGCACTACATGGCGCTGCCCGATCTGGCCGCGTTCGCGAACGGCGGCTTTCCGTTCACGCGCCTGGCCGATCTTTCGCAGACGGCGGTCGTGCTGCCGACCGAGCCGAATTCGGCCGACTACAGCCTGTATCTGCTGGAAATGGGCCGCATGGGCGCGTCGACCGGCTATCCGGTGACGGGCGTCACCGTGACGAGCGCGAACGATGTCGACCGTTTCGCCGACAAGGATCTGCTGATCCTCGGTTCGCCGGGCCGTCAGCCGCTCCTGCAGCGCTGGTCCAAGCAGATGCCCTTCTCCGGCGACGGCGACGCGCGCACCTTCCAGCTCTCCGATGTCGCGTTCAAGCTCGTCGACTGGTGGCATGGCGAACAAGGCCCGGAACGCTCGCCTGCGCGGGCGGACCTTTCGCTCGTGAGCTCCAACGGCGACGCGCTCCTGACCGGCTTCGAATCGCCGCTGAAGAGCGGACGCAGCGCGGTGGCGCTCATCAGCGCGGCCGGCCAGTCCGACGCCGATCTGTCCGCCGCCCTGCTCGACAACGACCTGCTGCCTTCCATCCAGGGCGCGATGGCCGTGATCCACGGCCGCACCGTGACGGTCACGTCGAACGGCGAGGCGTATTACGTCGGCCATCTGTCGCCGATGCACTACATGCGCTGGGCGCTGTCGTCGCATCCGCTTTTGCTGGTGCTTGCCGGCGTGCTCGCTGCGCTCATCATCGCCGCCCTGTTCTACCGTGCGCTGCGCTCGATCGCCGCACGGCGCCTGAGGGACTGATATGCGGGTATCCACCGCCAAGTTTTTCGCTGGTGCATTCATCGCCGCGTCCGCGGCAGGCACGCAGGCCGCGCAGCAATGCGACTGGCCCGCGTATCGCCTCTTCGTCGAGCGCGTCGTACAGGCCGATGGCCGCGTGGTCGACCGATCCACCGACGCGCAGCAGACCACGTCCGAAGGTCAGTCCTATGCGATGTTCTTCGCGCTCGTCGCGAACGACCGCGCGACGTTCGACCGGCTGCTCGGCTGGACGCGCACGAATTTGTCGGCCAATCAGTTCGATGCGAACAACCTGCGTCTGCCCGCGTGGCAATGGGGCAAAAGGCAGGATGGCTCGTTCGGCGTGATGGACCCGAACTCGGCCTCCGATTCGGACCTGTGGATCGCCTACGACCTCTTCCAGGCGGGCCGGCTGTGGAAGGAGCCGATGTACACGAAGCTCGCCTACGCGCTCGCGACGCAGATCGTGAAGCAGGAAATCGTCGATCTGCCGGGCCTGGGTCCGATGCTCCTGCCGGGGCCGCAAGGCTTTCGCGTGGGTGACATCACGCGCCTGAATCCGAGCTATCTGCCGCTGCCGGTCCTGCGTGGCCTCGCGCACGAGATGCCCGACGGCCCGTGGGCGAAGCTCGCGCAAAACGCCGCGAAGATGATCAGGGTCACGTCGCCGCGCGGCTACGCGCCGGATTGGGCCGCTTACCAAAATGGCCAGTTCGTCGTCGATCCGAAGAACGGCGATGTCGGCAGCTACGACGCGATCCGCGTGTATCTGTGGGCCGGCATGGCGTCGAGTAGCGACCCGCTCGCGCGTGCGTGGCTCGATGCGCTCGGCGGCATGCGCCAAAGCGTCGCGCAGACGGGTTTTCCGCCGGAGAAAGTTTCGACCATCAGCGGCGCGGCGAGCGGCGAAGGTCCGCTGTCGTACTGGGGCGCGCTGGCGCCGTACTTCAAGGCGCTGAACGACGAACGCGGCCTTGGCCTCGCGCGCACTCATCTCGAAGCGCTGGTCGCGCCGCCGGGCGCGGGACGCGAGCCGGTCTACTACGACCGCGTGCTCGGTCTGTTCGGCGGCGGTTTCGTCGACGGGCGCTATCGCTTCGATGAAAACGGCCGTCTGGCGCCGAACTGGAGAAGCGCATGCTGATCCGGACTCGCAAACGCGTCATCGCGGCGCTGCTCTGTGCAGCGCCGGCAATGGCCTTCGCTCAGGCCGCGACCGATCCGCTGAGCGTGCTCATCGATCAGGGCAAGTACTGGCAGGCGCACCGGCGCGGCGACCTCGCGGAGCAGGCGTGGCAAAAGGTGCTGCGCATCAATCCGAAGCAGCCTGATGCGCTCTTCGGCATGGGCATGGTGCTCGCCGACCGCAAGGACGGCAGCGGCGCGCAGCAGTATCTCGCGCAGTTGCGTCAGGTCGCGCCGAACTACCCGAACATCGACGAACTCGGCCGGCGTCTGGGCGAAACCAGCTCGCGCGATCAGACCGTCAACGACGCGCGGCGTCTCGCGCAGAGCGGACAAAGTGCGTCGGCGGTGCAGGAATACAAGCGCGCGATCGAAGGCAAGCCCGCGACGCCCGAGCTTCAACTGGAGTATTACCAGGCGCTCGCCGCCACGCCGCAAGGGTGGGACGAAGCGCGTCGCGGCCTCGAACAACTGGCGCGCCAGAATCCCGACGATCCACGCTATCAGCTCGCCTATGCGCAGCATCTGACGTATCGCGATACGACGCGGCGCGACGGCATCGCACGGCTCGCGAAGCTGTCGGGCGATAGCTCCGTCGGCGCGGACGCGAAAAAGAGCTGGCGGCAGGCGCTGCTGTGGCTCGGCGCGCGCGCATCGGATGCGCCGCTCTATCAGGCGTATCTGCAAGTCTCGCCGGATGACGCCGCCGTGAAGGCGCGCTTCGATTCGATGGTTCTGCAGGACAAGTCCGCCCGCGAACGCGCACAGGCCGGCGCCGCCGTCGATGCGCGCGGGCGCACCGTCGCGGAAGGCTTCACCGCGCTCGATCGCGGCGATCTCGTGACGGCGCGCGCACGTTTCTCGTCGGTGCTCGCGAGCGACCCGAACGACGCCGACGCGCTCGGCGGCATGGGCGTCGCGGCGCTCAAGCAGGAACGTTTCGCGGAAGCGCGCACGTATCTCGAACGCGCGTCGCGGGCCGGCAATCCGGCGCGCTGGAAAGACGCGCTCACGAGCGCGACATACTGGACCTATACGAGCGATGCGATCGGCGCGCGCAGCAACGGCCAGATCGCGCAGGCCAAGGCGCTCTTCGAGCGCGCGATCGCGACCAATCCATCCGATGTCACCGCGCAGGTGCTGCTCGGCGAAATGCTGCTCGCGAACGGCGATCCGCGCGGCGCGGAACAGGCGTATCGCATGGCGTTGCGCCGTCAGGCCGACAATCCCGATGCGATCCGCGGGCTCGTCGGCGCACTGGCGGCTCAAGGTCGCGGCGACGAGGCGCTCGAATTCGCCAATCGCCTGAACACGGAGCAGCAGGCGAAAGCGGGCGGCATCAACAAGCTGCGCGGCGAAGCGCAGGCCGCCCAGGCGCGCGCCGCCGAAGCGCGTGGCGATCTCGGCGCGGCGCGCAGCCTCTTCGAAGACGCGCTGCTCAACAATCCCGACGATCCGTGGCTGCGGCTCGACCTCGCGCGCATCTACGTGCGTCAGGGCGCGGTCGGCAATGCGCGCAGCATGATGGACGGCCTGCTCGCCACGCATCCCGACATGACCGACGCGCTCTACGCGAGCGCGCTGCTCTCCGCCGAAACGCAGGACTGGTCGGCGGGGCTTGCTCAACTCGACCGCATCCCCGCCGCGCAGCGCACGCCGGCGATGACCGCGTTGCAGCATCGTCTGTGGGTGCAGCAGCAAGCCGAACTCGCGACGCGCACCGCCGCCGCGGGCCAGCGTCAGCAGGCCTTCGCGATCCTGCGCCGCGCCGAGCCGGTGGCGGCGGGCAATGCGGAACTGATGGGCGCGGTGGCGTCGGCGTATGTCAAGGCGGGCGATCCGGCACGGGCGCTCTCGCTCGTGCGCGGCGCGATCGCCAATGCGCCGAACGACACCGGCTTGTTGCTGCAATACGCGGGCATTCTGTCGGCGACGCAGCAGGACGCCGAACTCGGCTCCGTGATGCGCCGGCTTCAGTCGATGCCGCTCACCACGCAGCAGCGCGCGGACTTCAACAATCTGAACGTGGGTATCGTCGTGGCGCGGGCTGATGTCGTGCGCAGGCAAGGCGATCTCGCCGCCGCCTACGACGTGATCTCGCCGTGGCTCGCCGCGATGCCCGACAACGCCGATCTCCAGGCGGCGCTCGGCCGCATGTACACGTCGGCGGGCGATGACCGCAATGCGCTTACCTGCTATCAGAAAGCGCTGTCGCGCCGTCCCGAGGATATCGGCCTGCAGACGGCGGCGATGTCCGCCGCGAGCGGCGTGCGCGATTTCAAGCTGGCCGAGACCTACGCGAATCAGGCGTATGAGGCCGCGCCGAACGATCCCGGCGTGCTCGCCGCGATCGGCCGGATGTATCGCGCGCAAGGCAAGCTCGATCTCGCCGCGCAGTTCCTGCAGCGCTCGCTCATCGCCGCCAATACGCCGGTGCAGGTCGCGTCCGCTCAGGGCCGCGACAATGTTCCGCCGGGCTGGGAAAGCGCGATGAGCCGCATCGGCTCGAATCCGCTGCCCGGCACCAATCCGTTCGAAGGCAAGACGGCCGTCGATACGGCGTCGAACCCGGCGCTTGCATCGGGCGCGTCTTATCGTCAGGTCCTTCCACAGAGTTATTCGCAGCCCGTGCCGAACTATCTGCCGCCTCCTCAGCCCGCGCCCTATACGACGCCTTATGTGGCGCCTTCCTCCGCTCCGGCGACGATGCCCAACGCCGTGCCGCGTCCGGCTCAGAGCGGTGGATATGGCCCGGACACGTACGGCTCGGGGCAATCGGGCGCGCCGTTGCAGCCCTATCCGGGACAGGATGCGGGTGCGTCGGGGGTGTATCCGGCGCAGGGGTATCAGCAGCAACCGCCGGTGTATCAACCGTATCCGCAGCAACAGGGTTATCCGCAGCAGCAAGGTTATCCGCAGCAGCAAGGTTATCCGCAGCAGCAAGGTTATCCGCAGCAGCAAGGTTATCCGCAGCAGCAACAGCCCTATCCGCAGCAGGCGCCGTACGCCGCCCAGGACCCGTACGCGGCGCCCTGGCCGATGTCACCCGGCGCGCGCGATGCGCAGTCGAACGCCTACGCGCCGCCGCCGGCAGCCAGCGCGACGAAGAAGAAGCAGGCGTCATCGCGCAAGACGACGGCGCAGCGTCCCGCCGATCCCTACGCGTACGGCGCGCCGCCGCAGCAGCAGCAATACCCGCAGGCGCCCTACGGCCAGCAGCCTTATTACGCGCCGCCGCAACAGTACGCGCAGCAGCCGTATATCCCGCAGCCGCCGGCGGGCTACGCACAGCCTTACTATCCGTCGCAGACGCAGCCCGCTCAGCGCGCCGCCGCGGCCGCGACGATGAGCGCGGGCGGCGCGCCCGTTCCGGTCGCGAATTCGCAGACCGCGGGCGTCGCGGAAGAACTCGCGCAGATCAACCGCGAGCAGGCGAGCACGGTCTCGGGCGGCCTCATCTTCCGCAGCCGCGACGGCGAGGACGGCCTTTCCAACCTGACCGATATCGAAGCGCCCATCGAAGGCCGCATCAAGGCGGGCAACGGCCACGTGATCGTGCGCGCGACGCCCGTCACGCTCGATGCCGGCACCGCGAGCAGCCAGCCGAACACCCTCGCGCGCTTCGGATCGGGTCGGGGCGCGAGCGCCAATCCGCCGACCAACAACTACGGCTCGCAGACGGCGACGGGCGTGGGCCTCTCGGTCGGCTACGAGAATCGCAACTTCAAGGGCGATGTCGGCACGACGCCGCTCGGCTTTCGCGAGACCAACGTCGTCGGCGGATTGCAGTATCAGAACGCGATCAGCGACAAGGTGTCGTACTCGCTCGCCGTCGCCCGCCGCGCGGTGACAGACAGCCTGCTCTCCTACGCCGGCACGCGCGATCAGGGCGCGAACCTCGAATGGGGCGGCGTGACATCGACGGGCGCGCGCGCCGACCTCGGCTGGGACGACGGCACGAGCGGCGTCTACCTGAACGCGGCGTATCAGTTCCTGGACGGCAAGCAGGTCGCGACCAACAACGCGGTGAAGGGCGGCGGCGGCATCTATACGCGCCTGTTCAAGGACGCGGACCAGACGCTGACCGTCGGCGCGAACACCACGCTCATGCACTACGACAAGAACCTGTCGTACTTCACGTATGGGCAAGGCGGCTACTTCAGCCCGCAGCAGTACGTGATCCTGAACTTCCCGGTCGAATACGCGGGACGTACTGGGCTTTTCACCTACGACCTGAAGGGCTCGATCGGCGTGCAACATTATCGTCAGGACGCGTCGAACTATTTCCCGACGAACTCGACGTATCAGTCGATAGCCGCGAACTCCACCCCGCCGGACGCGGGCGCGGTCTATCCGAGTCAGAGCAAGACGGGCGTGTCGTATTCGCTGAGCGCGACGGGCGAGTACCAGCTCGCGCCGCAACTCGCGTTCGGCGCGACGGCATCGTTCGGCAACGCGTATCAGTATCGCGAGTGGCTCGCCGCCGTGTACGTGCGCTACAGCTTCACGCGTCAGAGCGGCGCGGTGCCGGTCTTCCCGCCTCAGGCGTTCAGCTCGCCGTATCTGTCGCTGTCGAACTGATGTTCTTGCGCGCGCGCTCCGCTTGCGGCTAGGCTTGAGCCCACTGCCGCAAGCGGGCGCAACCGCAAGATCAGCCGAATGAAAACCCAAAGCGCGCTCGTCGCGAACAACGACCAGTTCCTGCGCGACCTGCAGTTGTTCTGCATCGTCGCGCGGCGTTCGAGCTTCATCGCCGCGGCCACCGAAACCGGCATCTCGCCGGCGCACGTCAGCAAGCGCATTGCGATGCTGGAGACGAGCCTCGGCGTCAAGCTGTTCATGCGCACCACGCGCCGCGTGTCGATCACGAGCGACGGCGAAGCGGCCTTTCAGTGGGCGCAAAAGATTCTCGACGACGTGCAAGGCATGGCCGATGCCTTCGCCGGACTCGACGATCCGCGCGGGCTCTTGCGCATCGGCACGAGTCTGCGGCTCGGGCGCGAACATGTGTCGCCCGCCCTCACCTTGCTCAGGCGGCGTCATGCGGGCCTCGAAATCTGGCTCGAACTGCTCGACCGGCGCGTCGATCTCCTCGGCGACAACTTCGATATCGACATTCGCGTCGGCGAGGTGCTGGAGCCGCATCTGATCGCGCACAAGATCGTCGAAAGCTTTCGCGTGCTGGCCGCCGCGCCTGCATATCTCGAACGGCGCGGCGCGCCGAAGACGCTCGCCGAACTCGCGCACCACGACTGCCTGCTTTTTCGCGGACGCGATCAGCGCTTCGGCGTCTGGCGGCTCTCGGGCCCCAACGGCGAAGAAGAAAGCGTGAAGGTGACGGGGCCGATCGCATCGAACCACAGCGACATCGTGCGGCAATGGGCCGAGGAAGGCTTCGGCATCGTGATGGGTTCGATCTGGGATGTCGCCGCCAGCCTGCAGGACGGCAGGCTCGTTCCCGTCTTGCCCGCTTATCGGCAGCGCGCGGACGTGTGGGCAGTCACGTCGGCGCGCTCGTCGCATTCCGCGAAGATCCGCGTGTGCATCGACTTCCTCAGGCAGCAGTTGACGAGCGGGCCTTACGCGCTCGTGACATCCGGCGTCGCCGGGTTCTGACGCTGCGTCCGCGCGCGGTAAAAAAGTAATCCGCCACTTTTTGTCCGCAATCTTTGCGGATTGAATCCGCCGCCGCGCTCGCCGGCGCGCATCTTCGCTCCAAACCCCGTCCCACGGGCCTCGACGGTCCATCGCGCAAAGCCTAGACCCCGCATCTTCACGCTTTTTTTCGTTGCGCCGACGTCACGGTAATCGGAAAAAAAGCCTGCACGCGACAGGTCTTTCTTTCCAAATGTTTCTTGAAATGTAATGATACTGATTCGCATTTAACCGAATCGCAACGCCAGGCCGAAACAATGAGGCCCGTCGCGATCCACGGGCGCTTAAAGGGCGCCGCCGCCGGTTCTTCTCGACGACGTCGCCCGCTCCGCTTTGATCTCGGTTCGATCAAACATCGGCACGCGAAAACCCGCTTCGCTGCCGATTGGGATTTCACTAACAAGCATCGGGGAAACGACATGTTGAGAAAGACGCCGCTCGCTGCGGCATTGGTTACTATTGCCGTCGCGCCCATGGCAGCGCCGCTTTACGCCCAGACCGCACCGCAGTCCGCTCAGGCCGCATCGCAGAACGCGCCTTCATCGCAAATCGCGCAGCAGGCGGCTCCCGCCCAAAACGACACCACCTCACCCGAAACCGCCGCCCTGCCCGCCGTCAAGGTAACGGGCCAGGCCGACGCGCCCGATTTCCAGCCGGACACGTCAAGCGTCGGGGCGAAGGTGCCGACCGCGCTGCGCGACATTCCGCAGGCTGTGGTCGTGGTGCCGAAGGCGGTGCTGAATTCGCAGGCGGTGAGCTCGTTCTCGGACGCGCTGCGCAACGTGCCGGGCGTCACGCTCGGCGCGGCCGAAGGCGGCCAGATCGGCAACAACATCAACCTGCGCGGCTTCTCGGCGCGTACGGACATCTATCTCGACGGTTTCCGCGATCGCGGCCAGTACTATCGCGACACCTTCAATCTCGAATCGATCGACGTGCTGTACGGCCCGTCGTCGCTGTACTTCGGGCGCGGCTCGACGGGCGGCGTGATCAACCAGGTCAGCAAGCAGCCGAACATGAAGCCGCGCGCCGATGTCTCGCTGCAAGCGGGCACGCATGACCGTTATCGCACGACGGTCGACATCAACCAGCCGATGACGGACACCTCGGCGTTCCGCGTCAACGCGTTCGGCCAGTCGCTCGGCTCGACGCGCGACGAGATGATCAACAAGGACTTCGGCATCGCGCCCGAAGTGAAGTTCGGTATCGGCACGCCGACGCAGGTGACGCTGTCCGCGCTGATCCAGCACAACCGCGATCAGCCCGACTACGGCATTCCGCCGCTGAACGGCCACCCCGCGCCCGTCGACACGAAGACGTTCTACGGCTTCACCGACGACCGCACGATCCAGGACGTGCAGACGGTGAACGCGCGCGTGGAGCATCGTTTCGACGACATGTTCACGCTGCGCAACCAGACGCAGTTCAGCCACTACAGCACCGAGGCGCGCGCGACCAACGCCGCGGCCGTGCTGACGGGACCGCTCGGCTCATCGCCCGCGCTCTCGAACGGCAACTACACGACGCTGCCGCTGTCGTCGCTGTTCGTGCGTCTGCAAGGCAAGGATCGCACCATCAACGATCACTCGGTCTACAACTCGACCGACGTCCAGGGCAAGTTCGCGACCGGCTTCCTGAAGCACGACATGCTCGCCGGCGTCGATCTGAGCCACGAAACGTACAGCAACCAGAGCTTCACTGCGACCACGCCGGGCCTGCCGTCGAACACGCTCGCGATCGTGCCGCTCGTCAATCCGCCCTACGTGCCGCGTCCCGCGAACTATCGCGAGGTGGCGACCAATCTCGCGGAATCGAGCGCGAACGGCATCGGCCTCTATTTGAACGACACGATCTCGATCGGCGAGCACTGGAAGTGGATCGGCGGCGTACGCTGGGACCGCTACGAGGCGGCCATCAACAACTCGATCAACGCGCCGGGCTACGCGACGCAGACGAACTACTTCACGAGCGTGCGCACCGGCGTCGTGTGGCAGCCGACGGACTGGCAGTCGTACTACGTGTCGTACGGCACGTCGTTCGATCCGTCGCTGGAAGCGCTCACGCTCACGAGCGGCCAGCAGAACCTGCCGCCCGAGCACAACAAGTCCTATGAAGTCGGCTCGAAGTGGGATCTGCTGAACGGCGGTCTGTCGATCACGCAATCGCTCTTCAACATCGAGAAGACCAACGCGCGAACGCTCGCCTCGGACGGCAGCTACTCGCTCGACGGCAACGTCCGCGTGCGCGGCTATCAGCTCGGCGTGGCGGGTCACATCACGAAGCAGTTGCAGATGTTCGGCGGCTACACCTACATGGACGGCACGATCCTGCAGGCCTTCGACGGCACGCAGGGCAACCAGCTCGCCAACACGCCGCATCACATGCTCACGCTGTGGACCACGTATGACTTCACGCCGGTATGGCAGATCGGCGGCGGGCCGTCGTATGTGTCGTCGCGCTATGCGGCGAACAACAATCTGGTCCAGGTGGGCGGCTACGTGCGCTGGGACGTGATGGCCGCGTATCATCAGAAGCGCTACGATATCCAGTTCAACGTGCAGAACATGTTCGACAAGAAGTACTACGACGCGCTGATTCCGTCCGACGGCGGACGCGCGGTGCCGGGTCTTGGCCGCACGTTCATCGCGACGTTGAATTACCGCTTCCGTTGATGTAAATGCGAGCGCGCCGTGTGCTACGCGGCGCGCGTTCGCGAAGGCAAGAAAAATGATCCTCTCGATACCGAACGTGCTGAGCCCCGAAGACGCCGCCGCGATGCGCGCGCGACTCGAAGCCAGCGACTCGTGGGTCGATGGCCGCGCGACCGCGGGCTATCAGGGCGCGCCGGTCAAGCGCAACATGCAGATCGCGGAAGGCTCGCCGATCGCGCTCGAAATGGGCGATGCAATCGTCGGCCTGCTCGAACGTCATCCGCTTTTCATCAGCGCGGTGCTGCCCAATCGCGTGTATCCGCCGCTCTTCAATCGCTATGAAGGCGGGATGCATTTCGGCAGTCATGTCGATGGCGCTATCCGCATCGTGCCCGGTCATGGCGCACGCGTGCGCACCGATGTATCCGTCACGCTGTTTCTCACGCCGCCCGAGGAGTACGACGGCGGCGAGCTCATCATCGAAGACACGTACGGCGTGCAGGAAGTGAAGCTGCCCGCGGGCCATGCGATCGTCTACCCCGCGACGAGTCTTCATCAGGTGCGGCCCGTTACGCGCGGCGCGCGCGTATCGAGCTTCTTCTGGGCGCAAAGCCTCGTGCGCGACGACGGCCAGCGCGCGCTGCTCTTCGATCTCGACAACTCCATCCAGCGCCTGAACGCGACCAACGGCGACGAAGCTGCGAAGCGTTCGCTCGTCGGCTGCTATCACAACCTGTTGCGCATGTGGAGCGAGACGTGAGTCACGCGACGCGCAAAACGTTCGCAGCCGTCTGCCCGACTTCCGCGAGCAACGCTTCATCGCGCGCGATCACGTCGGGCAGATGCGCGCGCAGAAACTCCACCCACGTGCGCGTCTTCGCATCGACGAACTTGCGCGACGAATAGAGCGCAAAGAGATTCGTGCGCTGCAACGTGTGACGCGGCAACACGCGCACGAGCGAACCATTGCGCAAGCCTTCGATCGCCGCATAGAGCGGCAACATGCCGATGCCCATGCCTTCGCGGATCGCGACCACGAGCGATTCCGCGATATTCACCTGCACCGTTCCGCTGATCTGCAAGGTCTCGCGGCCCTCGGGCCCTTCGAGCGTCCATTCGCGCGCGGGAAACGCGGGCGTCTGCAAGGTGAGGCAATCGTGCTGCGCGAGATCGGCCGGTTCCTCGGGCGCGCCACGCGCGCGGATATATTCCGGCGATGCGCACAGAATGCTGAAGGTCGCGCCCAGCTTGTGCGAGATCACTTCCGAATCCGACAACGCGCTCGCCGACACGACAGCCACATCACTGCTGCCCTCGAATAGATCGGGCATGCGTTGCGACAGCGTGAGCTCGACTTTCACATCGGGATAGAGCGCGCGATACCGGGCGATGGCGGGCAGGATGTAATGCTGCCCGACGCTCGCGAAGCTGAACATGCGCAGCGTGCCCGACGGATGTTCATGCGCGCAGCTCGCTTCTTCTTCGGCGCCGTCGATGTCGGCGAGAATCTGCCGCACGCGCTTCAGATAGCGCTCGCCCGCCGACGTGAGCGCGAGACGCCGCGTCGAGCGGTTCATCAGGCGCGTGCGCAAATGGGCTTCGAGTTCGGAGACGGCGCGCGACATCGCGCCTGTGGTCGAGTTCATCGACTGTGCGGCAGCCGTGAAGGTGCCGGCTTCGATCACGCGGGCGAAGACCCGCATGTTCTGTAGGGTATCCATCAAACCGTAGCAATGACATCGGAGACGGTATTGTCCGCCTTTCCGCGCGATCGATTGTTGTTGAATCAGGAAAGAATGTTCCCGGATTCCCGCATTAATCCGGCAAGACGACTTGCCTACAATCGGCGCCTTCTTGAGCAGAGGCATATCGGCGGATCGCATGTCGTTCCTGGAAGCACGCTTGTCGACGCGCGACTGGTTCGCCACCGACGGTCACGTCTGGCTGCATCTCGCGAAGACGCTGCTTGCCGCGTTCATTGCGATGGGCATCGCGATGCGCCTGGAATTGCCGCAGCCGCGCGTCGCGATGACGACCACGTTCGTGCTGATGCAGCCCTTCGCCGGCATGGTGCTCGCCAAAAGCGTCTATCGTTTCGCGGGCACGGCGCTCGGCATGCTCGCCGCGCTCGTGCTGGGCGCCGTGTTCGTGCAGCAGGCCGAACTCTATGCGCTCGCGCTGACGCTATGGGTCGCAGCGTGCACCGCGCTCGCCGTGCGTTATCGCCAGTTCCGCTGGTATGGCTTCGTGCTCGCGGGCTATACGGCCGCGCTGATCGGCATTCCCGCCGTCACCGATCCGAACGGCCTCCTGATCGCGACGCTCACGCGCGGCGCGGAAGTGATGCTGGGCATCGTGTGTTCGAGCGTGGTGAGCGCGCTCGTTTTTCCGCGCCATGCCAGCGCGACGCTCATGCACTCGCTCGATGCGCGTCGGGCGCACTTCGCCGCATTCGCCGCCGACGTGCTGCGCGGCCGTCTCTCGCGCCTCGCTCGTGAGCGCCGTTTCGCCGATTTCGTCGATGAGATCGTCGGCTTCGAAGCGACGCGTGGCTTCGCCGCCTACGAGTCGCCGACGATGCGCCAGCACAACGGCAAGCTCGCGCAACTGAACAGCGCGTTCATGGACGCGTGCTCGCGCCTGCATGCGCTCGATCAGTCGATGAAGCGACTGCGCGCCAACGACCACACGCAATGCGCACACGATGCCCTCGTGCCTTTCCTCGAAGAACTCGCGCGCATCTTCGAACACGCATCGCTGAACGTGCATCTGGAACGCTACAAGGCGATGCTTCCGAAGCGCCTGCGCGATGCGCAACGCAAGCTCGCAAACACCGACGAAACGACGCAGCTCGACTTCACGACATCGGCGGAGCTTCTGTATCGCTTCATCGACGATACGATTCGCTATGCATCGATCGCAAACGGCGAGCGTCTGAAAGATCGCGCGTCCTCGCGATACGAAGCGAAGACCAACCGCTTCGTGCTTGCCGCGACGTTCATGCGCACCGGCATCGTGATCGCCGCGACCGCGTGGTTCTGGATCGTCACGGCGTGGCCGAGCGGCGGTTACGCGGTGATCGGCGCGACGCTGGCCTGCGCGTTGTCGTCGGCATCGGCGCGGCCGTCGAAGTTCATCGCGCAGATGGCCGCGGGCGCGGCGCTCGCGATCTTCATGGGATACACGTACCTGTGTCACGTGTACCCCGCGATCGATGGCATCGCGCTCCTGTGCGCGATGCTCGCGCCGCCGCTCGCGGCCGGCGCATTCCTCGCGATGCGCGCCGACACCGCCGGATACGGCATCGGCTTCTGCGTGTTCTTCTGCCTGCTTGCCGCGCCCGACAACCGCATCGTCTACGATCCGGCGCTGCTGCTGAACAACGGCCTCGCGGTGCTCGTCGCGATGCTCGCCGCGGCCATCGCGTGCGCGGTCATCGTGCCGCCGCGCACGCCGTGGCTGGTTGGCAGGACGCTCGCCGAACTGCGCGCGCAGGCCGCGCTCGCGTGCGAAGGCAAACTCGCGGGACTCGGCGAGCGCTTTCACTCGGGCACGCACGATCTGATGTCGCAGTTGCGCGGCCTGCTCACGCGGCGCTCGCGCGAACATCGTCATGCGCTGTCGTGGATGCTCGTCACGCTCGAAGTCGGACAGGCGATGATCGATCTGCGCAACGAATCACGCGCGCTCCATGCACAGCGCTATCCCGATGCATTGCGCATCGCGTGGAGCACGTCGCTCGCGCGCGTGTTGCGCGATATCGCGGTGCTGTTTCGCACGCCGGACAGCGCGACGCTGCGCCGTGCGATCGGTTCGGTCGTCGCGTCGATCCTGATCGCGCAGAGCATGCTCGAACTCGCGCGCGCCGAGCGCAATGCGCGTCACGACATGCAACGCGTGCTCGCGTGCCTGCACTTCATTCGCACCGCGCTCGTCGATCCCGACGCGCCTTTCGTTCCTCCGTATGAAAAGGTGCCTTCCTGGCAAAGCGATTAATTCGCCGCGCCGTGCGCCCTATAGTGGAGTCGATTCATCGTCGGCGCGCTTATTTGCCGCACTTCCACGACGGTTTCAGACGCTCGTATGTGCATCCGATTGGATCGAGCGCAAAGTGATGCGGCATTGGAACAATGTCTTTCAACCTTGCGATTTCGATGACAAAGCGCGCTACCTATAATCGCCTTCGGTTAAACGAAGCTCTGGAAGATAGACGTCGATGTACGAAGACCGCATTCGCTGTGCCGCCTTGCGCGGGAAGATCACCTCGGCCGCCGAAGCGGCCCGACTCGTGCGCGACGGCATGATCGTCGGCGCAAGCGGCTTTACGCGTGCGGGCGACGCGAAGGCCGTGCCGCTCGAAATAGCGCGCCGCGCCCGTGAGGAAAACGAACCGTTGCGCATCACGCTCATGACGGGCGCGTCGCTCGGACATGACACGGACCGCATCCTCACCGAAGCCGGCGTGCTCGCGCGCCGCCTGCCGTTTCAGGTCGATACGACCTTGCGACGCGCGATCAATCGTGGCGACGTGATGTTCGTCGACCAGCACCTGTCCGAAACCGTCGAGTTGCTGCGCGCGAATCGTCTCGGCAAGCTCGACCTCGCGATCATCGAAGCCGCGGCGATCACGGAGACGGGCGGCATCGTGCCGACGACTTCGGTCGGCAATTCCGCGAGCTTCGCGATACTCGCCGAACGCGTGATCGTCGAGATCAATCTGGCGCAGCCGACTGCGCTCGAAGGCCTGCACGATATCTGGATTCCCGAGCGCCGCCCGCAACGCGAGCCGCTTCCGATCGTGCGCACGGATGACAGGATCGGCGTGGCGGCCATCGAGATTCCGCTCGACAAGATCGCCGCCATCGTCATCACAAACACGCCGGACAGCGCGTCCACCGTCTTGCCCGCCGATGAAGACACCGCGCTGATCGCCGGCCATCTGATCGAGTTCTTTCAGCATGAAGTCTCGCGCGGCCGTCTGCCGAAACGATTGCCGCCGCTGCAGGCCGGCATCGGCACGATTGCGAACGCGGTGCTGTCGGGATTCGCCGCGTCGCCGTTCGAAGCGCTAACGATCTATTCCGAAGTGCTGCAGGATTCGACCTTCGATCTGCTCGACTCCGACAAGGCCACGTTCGCATCGGGCGCGTCGATCACGCTGTCGGCAGAGCGGCAGGACAAAGTGTTCCGCGATATCGAACGCTATCGCGACAGGCTCGTGCTGCGGCCGCAGGAAGTGAGCAACCATCCCGAAGTCATCCGGCGTCTCGGCCTCATCGCGATCAACACCGCGCTCGAAGCCGACATCTACGGCAACGTGAATTCGACGCACGTCGGCGGCACGCACATGATGAACGGCATCGGCGGCTCGGGCGATTTCGCGCGCAATGCGGCCTACGCGGTGTTCGCGACGAAATCCGTCGCGAAGGACGGACGCATTTCGAGCATCGTGCCGATGGTGCCCCATTGCGATCACAACGAGCACGATGTCGATATCGTCGTGACCGAACGCGGGCTCGCCAATCTCACGGGTCTCGCGCCGCGCGAACGCGCGATGAGCGTGATTCAGAACTGCGCGCACCCGCTCTATCGCGATCTGTTACGCGACTATTACCGCGATGCAGCAGCGCTCGGCGGCCACACGCCTCATCGTCTCGATCAGGCATTTTCGTTTCACACGCGCTTCGCGGCGAGCGGTTCGATGCTGCCTTGAAGCGAAATCGCGCGCGTTATGCTGCGCCGCGAAAGCGAATGCCGCGCGAGAACGAAGCCGCTGCACGAAGATTAGGCGCACAATGGCGGGAGCCTGCTTGGGCTGGCGAACAGGAGGAGCATCATGACCGCCATCACCTGGGTGCTTGCCGCCGATGCCAGCCGCGCCCGGATCTTCGAGACGCAAGGATTGAAGCTGGACTTGCGGCAAGTTGAGGACATCAGGAACCCGGCTACGCGTGCGACGGAAACGGCAGAAAGAGACCGGGAAACATTCGCCAAGACCGTCGGCGAATATCTCGAACAAAGCCGCATGCATCAACGATTCGATCGCTTGCGCCTCGCGGTCGAACCGCGGTTTCTCGGCCTGTTACGAAATCATCTGAGCGGCGAAACGCTCAAGCTCGTCTACGAGGAAGTCAACAGCGACGTGTCGAGCACGGACACGCGCGATATGCGCCGTCATCTCGACCGGCCCTGAACATCGCTTATAGCGCGCCGTTTCCCGCGAGGAGAGACGGCGCGCCACGCATCACGCCGCGGGCGTGATGTTCTGATTGCTGCGGAACACGTTGTCCGGATCGTAGCGCCGCTTCACTTCGGCGAGCCGCTCGTAGTTCGGACCATACGCCGCCTTCACGCGTTCGCCTTCTTCACCGGTCATGAAATTCACGTACACGCTGCCGATGGCGTGCGGCGTCATCGCGGCGAACATGTCGCGCGCCCACTTCGTGCACTTCTCGTCGTCGGCGGCATCGCTCCAGCGGCCGTGAATGTTGATGGTATAGATCGAATCGCGATTCGCGTAAGCCGTTGCATCGACGGGAACGCGGTTCGTCTGTCCGCCCATCGCGCCGATGAACACCTCGCATTGCGTCGACGGCAGCGATTTCACCGCATTCGTCAGGATGTCGAACGTTTCGTCGTTCAGACTCGCGAAGTTGTGCGACTTCCAGTAGTTGCGCTCGCCGGGCGTGAGCAGCGGATCGAACGCCTTCTGCCATGCGGCGAAAGGCATTGCCCCGAGATGCTCGCCGTAGGGCGTGCCGAAGCTGCGCACGGGCGCAAGCGCCCTTTCGCCGTTTTCGACCGGCCCGACATAGCAGCTCGCCATCACGACGACCGGCTTGCCGTGAACGCTTTCGGGCAGGAACGGCAACGGCGGCGCAAGACGCAGCACGGCCCATACGGTCAAATCGTCGGGGCTTTGTGCGACGAACTCCCGATACTTCGGCAGCACTTGGTCCGCCTGTTCGAGCGGATACACGACGAGCCCGCCGTAGATCTGCGGACCCACTTCATGCAGCCGGTATTCGAACAGCGTCACGACGCCGAAGTTGCCGCCGCCGCCGCGCAATGCCCAAAACAGATCGGGATCGCTGTCCGCGCTCACGCGCCGCCATGTGCCGTCCGCCGTGACGATCTCCGCCGCGACGAGATTGTCGACCGTCACGCCGAACTTGCGGCTGATCCAGCCGAAGCCGCCGCCGAGCGTGAGACCCGCGACGCCCGTCGTCGAGTTGATGCCGAGCGGCGTCGCGAGGCCGAATGCCTGTGCCTCGTGGTCGAAGTCGGAGAGCAGCGCGCCGGGTTCGACATACGCGCGTTTCGCTTGCGGATCGATGCGCACGGATTTCAGCGCGGAGAGATCGATCATCAAGGCGTCGTCGCTGACTGCGCTGCCCGCGATGTTGTGCGATCCGCCGCGAATCGAAACCAGAAGGCCGTTGTCGCGCGCGAACGCGAGCGCGGCGATCACGTCGGCGGTGCCCGCGCAACGCACGATGAGCGCGGGGCGCCTGTCGATCGTCGCGTTCCAGACCTTGCGTGCTTCGTCGTAGTCGGTTTCTGCCGGTGAGATGATCCTGCCTCTCACCGACGCCTTGAGGGTGTCGATCGCTTCGCCTGAGATATTGACCATTGTGAGACCTCGCTGCTGAATGAAGCGCTGCGACGTTTCCGACCCTGCCAGTTGGTACGCGAAAGCGCAAGGAACCCGCCATCGGATCGTGCGTGGCGTGTCGATCGGATGCACACCGGAGAGACCACGAGAACGGGGATGAATTGCGAAAGCGGACGCTTGGGTCCGCTCGTAGATTTAATGCCTTGTCTTTCGGGATGTAAAGGCCTGCGCCAGTGATTTCGCGCACGCCATCTAGCATGAATCGGACAATCTGGATTCGGAGACGTCTCTTCGAATTCAGCGCTTACTTTGCGCGGGCGTCATTAAACACGTACTCCTTATCGACGAAATGTACTCCGATGCGATTTGCGAAGAAATGTTGAATGTCCTTACAACGAAGCTTCAATGGTCAACGCCGTCGACACGCCGACGTTGTATCGGCTGAACGGAACATTCGTCCGTTCATTCATCCATGGAAACGGCCACATGAACAAGAAAATTCTCGCCGCTGCGGTCATCGCATGCCTGTCGACCGGCGCTTTCGCCAAGTCCCATCATCACGAGCATCACGAGCGTCATTGGAATCACGAGCAACAGCAGCGGCACGTGGACCGCGACGAGCGCCGGGACGAGCGCACTCGTCCCGACCAGCATGTGCGCGATAACGGCCGTGACGCATACAACCAGTATCACAGCGATATCGACAAGAACCGGCCGTACTGAATCTGATCCGGCATGCCGCATGATCCCGCATGCCGTCGCGTACGGCACGCGGGATCAGCGTAGAGACAGCGACCGACAGGCGTGCAATGCGCCCGCCTACGCCCTTTCCAGCACCGCCATCTCCCGCACCACCACCAGCAACATCGACAGACTCGCCCCGCCGCTCGCCCGCAGTTCCGCCAGGAGCCGCGTATAACGATCCAGCGCGTCCTGCCGCTTCGCGCGCCAGCTTTCGACGATCACATCGGGCGCATCGATGCCGCGCGATTGTTCCAGCGCGCTCACGGTCAGCGCGCGCTTCAATCGCGCGAGTTCTTCCAGCGCCGCCGCGCGCGCGAGCAGGTCCCAGTGCGTGACGATCGGCAGCGCCATCGCCCGTTCGGCGATACCGCGATAATCGAGCAGCGTGCCGATGCCGAAGTACACGCTCGCGACGAGTTCGAGACTGCGCTCCGAGCACGCCGCCACTTCCGCGCTGTCGAGCACGGCCGTCGCAATTTCGCCGCTCGCGACGCGCGCCGCGAGGCTGCTCTCGACGCCCGCATCCTCCAGTTCGCGCCGGCGCGCATACCATGCGTCGAGCTGCGGCGCGGGCAGCAGCGCGGGCAGTTGCGGCGCGAGCCGGTGCGCCGCCTCGCGGCAGCGCGCGAGCACGCCGCGCGCTTCGTGCGCGGCAAACCCGTTGTGCTTCAGATGGCGCAGGAACCAGAGCGAAGTGTCGTCGAGCAGACGCACGACATCGACGAACATGCGCGCCTGCACTTCATCCGCGACGATATTGTCGAGCCGGTCGATGCTGCCCCACAGATCGTCGAGATCGAAGACGTCGCGCACCATCAGCACCGCGCGCACGATATCGCTCGGGCATGCATCGGTCTCTTCCATCAGCCGATGCACGAAAGTGCAGCCCACGCGATTGACGAGCGCATTGGTCAGATGCGTCGCGAGGATTTCGCGCTTCAGCGGATGCCGCTGCATGGTCTCGCTATAGCGCTGCTGCAAGGGCTTCGGGAAATAGTCGGGCAGCATGTCCGCCACGAGCGCATCTTCGGGCACGTCCGAATCGAGCAGTTCGTCGTAGAGCCACATCTTGCCGTAGGCGAGCAGCACCGCGCGTTCGGGCGATGTCAGTCCCGACTTCGCGGCCGCGCGCTCGGCGATCTCGTCGTCCGAAGGCAGGAACTCGATCCTGCGCTTCAAGCGCCCCGCGCGTTCGAGAAAGCGCATCATGCGCGCCTCGGCGTCGAGCGTCTCGGCTTCGTGACGCTTCGCGATTGACAGCGCCTGCGTCTGCGCGTAGTTGTCCTTCAGCACGAGCAGGCCGACTTCGTCGGTCATCTCGGCGAGCAGCGCGTTGCGTTGTTTCTCGGTCATCTCGCCATCCGCGACGACGAGCCCGAGCAGAATCTTGATGTTGACCTCGTGATCCGAGCAATCGACGCCCGCGGAATTGTCGATCGCATCCGTGTTCATGCGCCCGCCATGCTGCGCGAACTCGATGCGCCCCAGTTGCGTGAAGCCGAGATTACCGCCCTCCGCGACGACCTTCACGCGCAATTCCGCGCCGTTCACGCGCACGGCGTCATTGGTCCGATCGCCGACTTGCAGATGCGTCTCCGCGCTCGACTTCACATACGTGCCCACGCCGCCGTTGTAGAGCAGATCGGCTTCGGCAAGCAGGATCGCGCGAATGAGTTCGTTCGGCGCGAGCACCGATGCGCTGATACCGAGCGCCGCCTGCACTTGCGGCGAGATCGGAATCGACTTCGCCGTGCGCGGATAGACGCCGCCGCCCGTCGAGATCAGCGAAGCATCGTAGTCGGCCCAACTCGAACGCGGCAGCGCGAAAAGACGCGCGCGTTCCTCGAAGCTCGTCGCCGCATCCGGCACGGGATCGAGAAACACATGCCGATGATCGAACGCCGCGATCAGCCTGATATGGCGCGACAGCAGCATGCCGTTGCCGAAGACGTCGCCGGACATGTCGCCGACGCCGACCACGGTGAAATCCGTCGTCTGCGTATCGAAGTTCATCTCGCGGAAATGGCGCTTCACCGATTCCCATGCGCCGCGCGCGGTGATGCCCATCTTCTTGTGGTCGTAACCGACCGAGCCGCCGGACGCGAACGCATCGTCGAGCCAGAAGCCGTATTCGTGCGCGATCGCGTTCGCGTAGTCGGAAAATGTAGCCGTGCCTTTGTCCGCCGCGACGACGAGATACGGATCGTCCGGATCATGACGCACCACATCCGGCGGCGGCACGATGCCGTCGGGCGTGCGGTTGTCGGTCACATCGAGCAGGCCGCGCAGGAACATCTGATAGCACGCGACGCCTTCGTTGAGAAACGCTTCGCGGTCCGTCGCTGGCGGCGGATTCTTCACGACGAAGCCGCCTTTCGATCCCACCGGCACGATCACCGTGTTCTTCACCATCTGCGCTTTCATGAGGCCGAGCACTTCGGTGCGGAAGTCCTCGCGTCTGTCCGACCAGCGCAGCCCGCCGCGCGCGACGCGTCCGCCGCGCAAATGCACGCCTTCCACACGCGGCGCATAGACCCAGATCTCGAACATCGGCTTGGGCTCGGGCAGGCCCGGCACCTTCGACGGATCGAGCTTGAACGACACGTACGGACGCGCCTGGCCATTCGCATCGCGATGAAAATGGTTGGTGCGCACCGTCGCCGTGATGACGCCGAGGAACTGGCGCAGGATGCGGTCTTCGTCGAGGTTCGGCACCTGATCGAGCGCCGCCTCGATATCGGCGAGCACGCGTTCGGCGGCTTTCTCGCGGTCTTCGGCCGAACCGCCGCGCGCCGGATCGAAGCGCACCATGAAGAGTTGCAGCAGTTTCTTCGCGATCGGCGGATTGCCGATCAGCGCGCGCTCGATATACGCATCGCTGAACGTGGACCCGACCTGCCGCAGATACTTCGCATACGCGCGCATGAGCGTCACGTCGCGCGCGCCGAACTGCGCACGCAACACGAGGCGGTTGTAGTCGTCGTTCTCGATCTCGCCCGACCACACGCTCGCGAACGCGTTCTCGAAGAGCGGCTTCACGCGATCGATATCGAACTCGACATCGTCCTGCAATTCGAGGCCGAAATCGTGGACCCATGCGTTGGGCGCGCCGGTCGGCTCGATCAGATACGGGCGCTCTTCATCGACGCGCACGCCGAGATGTTCGAGCATCGGCAGGCTATGCGACAGCGCGATCGGATCGCCGACGCGATACACCTTGAAGCGGAACGCGCGCCGCCCGGCTTCGATCGGACGATACAGGCTCATCGACAAACCGCCTGGGCTCGTGTGCGTCGCCTCGATCAGTTCGATGTCGCGCACCGCCGTGCGCGCCGGATAGTCTTCGCGATAACCGGCGGGGAACGAATCGGCGTAACGCTGCAGCAGACGATTGCCCGCCTCCTCGCCGTGACTGTCGATGAGCGCATCGGCGAGATCGTCCTGCCAGCGGCGCGCCACCTGCACGATGCGCGCTTCGAGTTCGCGCGTATCGACTTCGGGCATCGCGCCCCGGTCGGCACGCACGACGATATGAATCCGCGCGAGCGGCGATTCGGACAGGAGCGGCGTGAACTCGATGCTCTTGCCGTTGAACGCCTCCATCAATACCTTGCTGATGCGGCGGCGCAGGTCGGTGTTGAACTTGTCGCGCGGCACGAAGACGAGGCACGACACGAAACGGTCGAAGCGGTCGCGCCGCACGAAGAGGCGCGTGCGCTGATGTTCCTGCAAGCGCAGCACGCCGATCGCGATATCGAAGAGCACGTCTTCGTCGGCCTGAAAAAGCTCGTCGCGCGGATACTGCTCCAGCACCGAGATGAGCGACTTCGCCAGATGCCCTTTTTCGAGGAAACCCGCGCGCCGCACGATGTTCGCGCATTTGCGGCGCACGATCGGGATTTCGGAAGTCGGCACGAGATACGCGGTCGATGTATAGAGGCCGAGAAAGCGCCGCTCGCCGGTCACCTTGCCATCGGGCGACGTGCGCTTCACGCCGACATAGTCGAGATAGCCCGGCCGATGCACCGTCGCGCGCGAATTGGCCTTCGTGAGAAAGATGGGCGCTGCGCCCTCGATGATCGCGGCCGCGCCCGGCGGCAGCGGCGTCACGTCGCCCGCAGACGGCGCGCGCAACGTCTCGCGCAGAATGCCGAGGCCCGAGCCCGCGACGCCGCGCAGCGCGGGGCCGCCTTCGTGCTCGACGAGCTCGTAATCGCGGCAGCCGAGGAAGGTGAAATGATCCGCGACCATCCATTCGAGGAACGCGCGGGACTCGATGCCGTCGGGCGTCGTGTCGCTCGTCTTCAGTTCGCCGATCGCGACGCGCGCCGATTCGACCACCTTCGGCCAGTCCTCCACCGCCGCGCGCACGTCGCCCAGCACGCGCGCGATGTTGTCGCGCACTTCTTCGAGACGCTCGCCGTCGCCGCAGCGGTCCACTTCGAAATGGATGAACGATTCGAGCTCCGAGTTGCCGTCGCCCGCTTCGGCGTGCCCCTGACCGATGCGCTCGATCTCGCCCGCATGCGCGCCCTTGCCGGCGCGCCACACGCGAAACACCGGATGAATCGCCGAATGCAGCGCGAGGCCGAGGCGGTTGAGCTCCATCGTCACCGAATCGACAAGAAACGGCATGTCGTCGTTGACGATCTCGACGACCGTGTGATCCGAATGCCAGCCGTGCTGCTCCAGATTCGGGTTATAGACCCGCAGCACCTCGCGCCCCGGCACGAACTTCTGCGCCGTCTGCCAGTGCGCCATCGCGGCGCCGTAGAGATCGGCGACATCGCGGCTCGCGATATCCTCGACATCGACCTGTTCGTAGTAATAGCGAAGCAGCGGTTCGATGACCTTGAAGGTCGGTTCCGGCAATCGTCCCCGCGCGAAGTCCAGAAGATCGTTGATGAGTTGTTCGACCCGCGCTTCGTTCTTGACCAGCATGGTGTCCTCCCGAGTCTTTCGGTTGCGATGCGGTTGCGGCACACTCTTCAGTCAATCAACGAGATTATGCGCCGGCCCGCGCCTTTGGCCCCGGGTCGGGCATGTGCGGTTGCACAAACACGGTGCGCGCATTTCCGGTACCTTAGTCTCACCGCGTGACCTTTGCGCGACATCGGCTTTCGGCTATCGTCGAGAGCGGCGCATCGAACCGACGGAGGAGCCGCCATGCAGGTCACCACGCAAGAGACAGCGCAGCAAACGGTCGTCACGGTGCGGCCGCAGGAGAAGCTCGCCACGGTCCAGCATCTGCCCTATTTCATCGGCTTGTCGGCGGCGACGGCCGGCACGCGCGGCCTCGCGATGCATCTCGTCGTCGTTCCGCCGGGCGGGCGTGGCGAGCCGCATGTCCACGTGGGCTACGAGACGGGCATCTATATTCTGGAAGGACGCATCGAGACGCGCTATGGGCCGGGACTGGCGGAATCCGTCATCAACGAGCCGGGCGACTTCGTGTTCATTCCGCCCGGCGTGCCGCATCAGCCGGTCAATCTGAGCGCGACCGAGCCTGCCCGCGCCGTGATCGCGCGCAACGATGCCAACGAGGCGGATCGCGTCGTGCCGTACGATCCGCGGGAAGCGTCGGCGTCCTAGTCGCCGGCCGCGCCCATTCCCGGAAGATCGACATAACCGCTGTCGGCGAAGCGCGCGCCGCCGAATGCGCCGCCCGCGAGCTTGCCGCGCACCGCATACGAAACCTTGCTGACCGTACCGCCGTTCGCGAAGCCGAACGCCTGGCGCGCGACCGAGAACGCCGATACGGTCACCGGCACCGACACCACCGTCTCGCCGAAACGCGGCACGGTCCCGCGCTGGTCGCTCACGCCGCTCGCGAACGCGCGGCCGTTGAGGTCGAGATCGAGCGCGACGCCGTCGAAGTCGATCGGTGCATCGTTCGGGTTCTGCACGCGCAACTTCACGGCGAAGCGCATTTCGAGCCCCTGGCCTTCGAGCGGCTCGATGCCCGCGACCGTCACGCGCATCGCGTCGCGGTTGAAGAAGCCCGCGCAGCCGTCGAGCGCGAGCATCGCGAGCAACGCGGCGAAGAAGAGAAGGAAGCGATTGCGCATCGGGTTCGGTTGCATGGAAACGTGACTCCTCGCGATGTCGTGCTAGATATGCAGCGCATTGAGCAGCATGCGCCCGTAGGCATGTTGAAACCAGACATCGTCGACGACGAACAGCGCCGCGGCCCACGAAGCGGCGACGATGATCAGATCGCAATGCCCGCTCGTCCACAGTCTGAGCGAATGACGCCCGACGATCCACGGCACGCCGAGCGGATTCGGCCAGTCCGCGAAGAGATGCATGAGGCCGCCGCACGCGAAGCCGAACGCGATGGGCGCCGCCGGATGCCGCCCGAGAAAGTGATACGAAAGCGCAAGGAGCGCGGCCCAGCCGATGCCCCAGTGCGTGAGCGTGCGATGCGTGATCCAGAGTCTGCGCGCGCGCGTCCACCAGGCGACTTCGAGCCAGTCGGGCGCGGTGGCGCCGACGATGCCCGCCACCAGCGCCAGCGCGCCCGACATCATGTCAGCGTCTGCGAACCGCGCCGGATGCATCACGACCGCCGCCGCGATGATGCCCGCCGCCCATCCGGTTGCATGATGCGCCTTGCTCGATGCCATGAAAAACCTGCCTTTGTCGCCCGTACCTGAAGAGCGCGCATGTTCGCACGGCGGGCCCATCCGGAGCCGGGCTGAAACATAAACTTACGGAATTGCGCGCGTCGAAACACGCTTGTGATCACAACGGCGGCGAGGCGGCGCGGCGTTGACTAAAATGGTTGCTAGATTGCTGCGCAATTCACGCTGCGGACGCTGCCGATGCGTCCCACGCCCGCCTGCGCATCAGGCATTGAACGTATCCATACCCATCCGGCCGTCATGCAACAGTTGAAATACCTGAGCGCCTACCCGAACACGCTACAGGACAAGGTGCGCCGACTGATCGCCCAGCAACAGCTGGGCGCTTATCTCGACGCGCGCTATCCGAGCAAGCACGCGGTTCAGTCCGACCGCGCGCTCTATCAGTATTGCTCGGACCTGAAGCAGGAATTTCTGCGGGTCGCGCCCGCCATCGACAAGGTCTTCTACGACAGC
This sequence comes from Caballeronia sp. S22, assembly GCF_964261745.1. Lineage (NCBI taxonomy): Bacteria > Pseudomonadati > Pseudomonadota > Betaproteobacteria > Burkholderiales > Burkholderiaceae > Caballeronia > Caballeronia sp. S22. Next base: position 1,041,701 of record NZ_OZ180036.1, read on the forward strand.
AAGCTCGACGTGCTGCGTCACGCGCTAGGTCTGCACACCGCGATCTCGCGCGTCCAGGGTGCGAAGCTCAAGGCGAAGAAGGAAATTCGCATCGCGTCGCTCTTCAGGGACACCGCGCCCGAATTTCTTCGGATGATCGTCGTGCATGAACTCGCGCATCTGAAGGAAAGCGATCACAACAAGGCGTTCTATCGGCTGTGCGAGCTGATGCAGCCGGGCTACCATCAGATCGAATTCGACTTGCGGCTCTACCTCACGCAGCGCGATCTCGCGCGTACCAAGGCGGCGTGAGCGTCGCTGCGCTGCATCAATATGACCAGGAGAGCGCGGCTGCGTATCCGCAAGGCGCTTCCAGCGAAGCCGCGACGAACGCGCCTGCTTCGCGCGTGAGCGCATAACGATCGCCTTTGCGCGGCAGCACTGAAAAGCTCGTCATCGTGATCGCCGCGCCGCCGATGCCGACGCCGTGCGCCTTCAGCACCGCCTCTTTCGCGGTCCAGCAGTCGAAGAACCTGGCGTTCTGCGCGGGCTCGTCGGAAAGTCCTTCGATCTCGCGACGATCCATGTCGGCCAGCACGGCGGGCGCCAGTTCGCGCCATTTGAACGTCGCGCGCGCTTCTTCGATATCGACGCCCACGCGCCTTTCCCGCGATACCGCGATCAGACCGAACGCACCCGAATGCGACACGTTGAAATCGGGCGCGTCCGGATCCGCGAGGAACGGCCTGCCGCGGTCGTCGGCGTCGAGCATGAGACTCGCGGCATCGCGATCCGTATCGGCGGCGAGCACATGCCGCAGCGCGCAACGCAGCGTGGCAAAACGCGCGGCATCCGCATGACGCAGGAAGCGCGCGGCGCGGGCGCGCTCGCTCGCGTTCATCGCGGCGTAGGCGGCGCTGTCGAGCGGCGCGGAGAAATCGATTTGAATCTGCCACACGCGCACGTCTGCGGGCGCATCGGCGGGAAGGGGCATCGGTTGAATGTCGAAGGGAATCGTCGTTGCCGTCATTTGGGTGCGTACTGTGCCTCGCCGTTGCCGAAGGACCAGTTCTCCTTCTTCACTTCGACGAGACTGATGAACACGTCCTCGCGCCGCAGTTTAAGGCGTTCGTGCAGGCCATCGGCGACGGCCTTGTAGAACGCGCTTTTCTTCACGACGTCGCGGCCTTCGTTGAGCGTGACCTGGATCACGACGCAATCGTCGGTGCGGCTGATGCCGAGATACGTGCGATCGACGATGAAATCCGTCGCGCCATGCTCGGCGACGATCTGAAAGCGATCGTTCTCGGGCACGTCGAGCGTCGTGCGCATCGCGTCGTACACCACGTCGCCGATGGCCGTGCGATATGCGCTGTCCTTGCCTTTCTGCAGATCGATGCGAACGAGCGGCATGAGTCTCTCCTCGTGAATGGTTTCAGCGATAGTCCGGATGCAGCAGCAGTTGCGGCAGGCCCGCGCGATCGATATGCACGACCGCGTTCTGCCCGAATTCGGTCATCAGCGCATCGGCGCTGGCGTGCGTCGCGCCGAGCACGAGAAGGCTCGCTTCGGCCAGCCAGATGTTCTTCGGATCGATGCCCTCGCCCGGCAGCGCGCGCAGGCCTAACTGCCCGACGCGCTCGATCAGCTTGCGCTGACGCGCCGCGTTCTCGTCGGGCGCGAGCTCCTGACCGAACGGATTGAACGCGGTGACGAACACGGCGCTCGCGACATCGTGTTGCGCGAGCAACGACGCCGCCTCGGCATTCGCGACGCCGATTTTCATGTCGATGCGCGGCTGCGCATCGATCCGATAAATCGCCGCGTGATACGCAGCGAGCGGCGCGGGCGGCAGTCCTTGCGTGCGCTTCAAAACGATCGGCTGGCCGTGCGGCGTGGCGCGTGCGGCCTCGTCCCATTCGACGCGCCGGCGCGCGAGCGTCTCCTCGCTCACGCAGCCCTTTTCGGCCGTCAGGCGTTCGAGCGCGCTCAGCCAGTGCGTGTAGTAGGTATCGCCGTGGTCGGGATCGCCCGCCGCCTGCGCGTCTCTGATCGCGACGCTCAACGCGTGCGCCCACTCCTTCCACGTGAACACGCCGCGCTCGTACAGCGCGAGCGTCATCGCGAAAGCCTGCGCTTCCCACGGCGCGCGAAACACGGGCCCGGCCTCGTCGAAAGGCAGTTCGGGCAAGACGGCGCGCAACTCATGCAGCTTCGGTTCGTTCGAGGTCATGTCACGCGCGCGCGGCATCGAGATAAGGTTCCCAGCAATCGACGCACACGGACGACGCGGTCGTGTCCGCTCCCCACAACGCTTGCGCATCGAAACGCACGGTATAGAGCCAGTGCGGATGTTCGCCGTTGCCGAGCGCGTTTTCATCGGGGAACACATGCGTGCCGCGAACCGCGACGATGCGACCGGGCTTGCCCCGGCAATAGCGCGGCAGACGCGTATGCGTCGGCGGATTCATCAGCTTCGTGCGAACTTCATCGCCGACAGCGAAGCGCGCCGGCGATGTCGCCGGACGTTCGACCGGCGCGCCGCGCAACAGCGCCGCGCTCACGTCCGCCGCCTTCAGCACGCGCACGTTCGGCTTCGCGGCGGTCTGCGAGCGGCCGCTCGCGATTTCATCCGCGCTCGCGAGTCCTTTCGCCATCAAGAGCTTCTTCAAACCCTCGAACCAGATTTCGTAGTAGCTGCTGCCGAGATATTGCGCGGGCGGCAGGCTTTCGCGCGCGGCACGCGACGTGTCGATGTTCCATTGGCCCGTTGCGCCCATCGCGAGCGTGACGGCCAGAACCCGCCGCTCCCACTCCGCATGAAACGGCGCTGCGCCCGGCATGTCGCAGGCATCGATTTCGACGGGCCCGAACGCCTGCATGCCGCCCATGTCGTGCGCCGCGTTCATGCCGATGCTCCCGTTGCCTGCGATGGCGCGAGCGCGAGGCCCGTGCCGATCATCGAATCGCGCGTGACGAGGTCCGCCAGCGCGTCTTCGTCGAGATGATCCGTGCCGGCGGGACGCATCGGCACGACGAGATAGCGCACTTCGGCGGTCGAATCCCACACGCGCAACTCGACGTGTTCAGGCAATGCGACGCCGAAGTCCTTCAGCACGCCACGCGGATCGATCACCGCGCGCGAGCGGTACGGCGCGGACTTGTACCACACGGGCGGCAGCCCGAGCACGGACCACGGATAGCACGAGCACAGCGTGCAGACCACCATGTTATGTACGTCCTCCGTGTTCTCGAGCGCGACCATGTGCTCGCCTTGCCGCCCGGTGTAGCCGAGCGATGCAATGGCGGCGCTGGCGTCGTCCAGCAGCCACGCGCGAAACGCCGGATCGCGCCACGCCTTCGCGACCACGCGCGCGCCGTTGCGCGGCCCGACCTTGTGTTCGTAAGTCTCGACGAAGACATCGAGCGCCTGCGGATCGATATAGCCCTTCTCGACCAGCAGCGATTCGAGCGCGCGCACGCGCAAATCCATCTCCGGCAGCGCGCTGCCTTCGTGTTCGTGATCGTTATCGTGATGATGAGGATGATCGTGGCTCATGTGCGGACTCGCGAGTGGCACAGACGTCACACGTTACCGGAGTGCGCGCGCGCGTGCAAACGTCGGCACGGCCGCCTGCACGCCGCCTATACTTTGATCAGCGTCTCATGCGAGGAGGATGCCATGACACGCAAGTACATCGATTGCCGCGAATGCCCGAGCGACGTGAAGTGCAGCGTCGCGCTTTGCGCCGACACCGAGGACGAACTGATGGAAGCGGCCGTGCAGCATGCGGTCGCGGTGCATCAGCATACCGATTCGCCCGAGTTGCGCTCACAGCTGAAGACCTTCTTCCACGAGGGCGCGCCGCCTGCGTGATCGCGGTTCGCCGGTCTTCAGCCGAGCTCGAAAGTCGTCACGCCGAACACGTTCGCAAGCGGCACGTCCGGGGCCGCCTGCGTGTACATGCGCGCCGTTTCGAAGACGCTCTTCATGTCGTGCTCGACGGCGAGCGCGAGCGCGGCGGGATTGCTTTCGGGCACGTCGAGAAACACGGTCTCGCCCGGCAGCACGGACACGAGCGCGCGATACAGCGCACGCGCGGTCGCGAGATCGTCCGCGAAAAGCGGACCGATCTTGTGACCCGTGCCGCAGCGCCGGATCACGGCGAGGCCGCGCACCGCGTCGCCATCGAGCGCGGCGAGTGCGCGCGCGTGTTTTTGCGGTTGCGACAGCCACGCGCGCAGGAACGCGGCGCGCTCGCAGGCGAACATGCGCGTGTCGTAGCCGAGCAGGCGATCGAAGGGAACGGCCGAGGCATCGGCGATCGTCACGCCATCGACAGGATCTGCATCCACCGACGCGACGCCTTCATAGCGCACGTTGCGATACGCGAGCACGAAGCCCGATTTCCGATAGTTCGGCTGCTGCGCGAGCACGCCGTCGAGCCCGATGTTGCGCGCGCCGAGATAGCGCATGCCTTCGTTCCACAGGCGCATGCCGAAGCCCTTGCCGCGCCATTCCGGGCACACGATATACAGGCCGATGAAGCCAAATGCATCGCCGTAGGCAACCGCGGAAATGCAGCCGACCGGCGCGCCGTCCCACGTGCCCACGAAGAAGCCGTGCGAGTCGGCGGCGAAGAAAGAGCGGGCGTCGTCGAGGCCCGGATTCCATCCTTCGGTCGCGGCCCAGTCGAGCGCGACTTCGACATCGCGCGGCGTCATGCGGCGTATGGCGAAGCGGGGATCGTCGGGTGCGGCGTCGGATGGACAGGGAACGGACGGCATGTGAAACGCCTTGTCGAAATGCAGGTGCGTTCAGTGTCGCGCGTTTCTGATGCAGGGGAAAGATGCAGCGAGGGATGGGTACAACGGGGAGTGGCGGAACCGCGGAAGGATAACGAGGCGAACGTGTTCGCCCCGGTCAGGAGTACCCCTGGCGCCGCTCGCCGCGGCTGAAACTCTGGCGCGAGCGCCAGTCTTCCGAGCGCAGGACATGCTCGCCGTCCTCGCGCGCTGCTTCTTCGGAATCGAAGCCTTCGTCGCTATACGCGACGACCTTCATTCCGCCTCCCGCCGCTCGCTCGACGGTGATGCCCCAATGCCACCCGCCTTCCTGATGGAAGATATGCAGAGTCGGTTTCGACGATGTGGTCTGTTCCATATGTGCGGCTCCTTCAAGCAGACGCCCGTAATGCTTACCGGCCCTGCCCGATGAAACGCTCTGTGCGTACCGGCGTTTGATTGTTCGTGTCGATGCTTCTCGATGCGTGAAGCGAGAGGCTCATGCCACCCGCCAGGAACAGCATACGCAATGCGATGCTGCGTTGCAACACGAGGTTTCCCTATGCGTGGCCATAACCGCACACGCTTTACAAGAATTAACAAGAATAAGCACGAAGGTCGCGATCGTTGCATGCAGTAAGCGTTCGAAAGGCCATGCCTGCACAGGATTCACTCGCCGTCCCAGTAGCCGAGCGAATCGCTTGCGCGAAAGACGGCGCGCAGCCCTTTCACGCCCGGTTCATCGACGACCAGCACGGCCTGGCGGCCCGTATCCGGATACTCGACCACTTCGGGCGACTGCATCGTGCTGATCGCGAGATAGCGCAGCGTCTGCGCGCTCGTATTGACAATTTGATGCGCCGTTTCGGCATCGCCCGGCGGACAGGCGATGACATCGCCCGCGCGAATCGGATGCGTGTCCTTGCCGAGCCGCACTTCGCCCTCGCCTTCGATGACGAAGAACATCTCCTCGTTCACGCGATGATGATGAAACGGGAACGCGCGCTTGCCCGGTTCGAGCACGATGAGGCTGTAGCCGAGCTTCTTCGCGCCGACCATGCCGCCGATACGCGCGATGCGCGGCGCGTAACGTTCTGCGGCTGCGCCCGTCGGCGCGAATTCTGGCGGTAGCGGTTGAGGATCGAGCGTATCGAGATTGACGATGGGCGTTTTCATGGTGTCCTGAGTATCGAAGTCACGCTTGTCGCGCGAATGTCACCCGTGCTTTCGTGCTCGCCGAGCCACGCGGCGATCGCGTTGCACGTCCACTCGGCATCGTCGTGCGGCAGATCGTGGCCGGCCCACGGATGTACCCTGTGCGGCGCGCGCCATTGCTTCGCGATGCGCGCCGAGCATACCGGATCGACGAGCCGGTCAGCCGCCGACGACAGCAGCAGCACCGGACAACGCGGCGCATCGCGGGCCGCGTGAAAACGTGCCGCCGCCGCGAGCTGCCGCAGCGCGTTCGCCGCGCTCGCGCCATGCGTGCGCCGAAGCTGCGCCCAGTGCGCGATGTCCGCATCGCGCGAGTCGCGGCGGTTGCAAGTGAGGTCGAAAATCATCGCCTCGCATTGTTCGGGTTGTGTCCATGTCATTGCGATGCGGGCGAGCATCGGCCATGCCGAGGGACGCAGGCGTTCGGGCAGGCGCGCGAACGGACGCATGCTGGTGTTGATCAACACGAGCCGCTCGATCTCGCCCGCGTGACGTTCGGCCCACGCGGCCGCGACCATCGCGCCGAGCGACATCGCGAGCACGCGGCATGGAAAGCGCAGCTTCAGCGACGCGGCGCGCTCGCGCACGAAGTCCATCATCGCGACGACGGAATGCGGCGCCGCATGCGCGTGTTCCACGCCATTGCCCGGCAAATCGATGCACACGACACGCTCACCTTCTTCGACGAGCCCATGCGCGACGAGCGCCGCATCGAACCCGCCCCAGTGACGCGCTTCGCGTGTGAGACCGCGCAGGAGCACCCAGTCGCTCATGACGTGCCCGTGCGCTGCCAGTGCTCGCGCGCGCGCCGCAACACGTCCTCGCGGAAGTCGCCGCTCGGCAGCCAGCGCCGCGACGAAAACGCGGCGCGCGTAAGGAAATCGAAGAAGTTCGGATGACGCCGCAACACGCGTCGCGTGCGATGCGCCTTGATCGGATTGAAGATGCCGAGACGCGAGAACATCTGCATCGGATTCTTGCGGATCCAGCGCCATGAGCCGAGTTCGAGCGTCATCGGCAGGAAGATGTTAGGCGCGCGCGAGCGGTCGTACGCGAAGTCCCACAGGTCGCCGTGCAGCAGATATTGATGGCTCTGCGGCTCGAATGCGTAGCCGTGATGCGGATACGATTCCTCGAACATCGTCTTCAGCAGGAACATTTCCGGCAGATGCGCCATTTGACGCTCGGTGCGCGCGTACGGAAACCAGATACTGTCGTCCCAGCCGAATCCCGAATGACAATCGAGCGCGAAGCTGAGCGGCCGCGACATCAGTTGCTCCTCGACGACCGAAAGCAGCGCTGCGCTTTCCACTTCCATGCGGCCATCCACCGGCCCGCGATACCACGGCAGCCACGGCCCGATGCGCTGGCCGCCCGCCAGAAACGGCACGCGTCCCTCGGCGCTTTGCGGCGCGTTGCGCATCAGATCGACGCCGTTCGGATTCGCGCGGGTGCGCGCGAACATCCCGCCGGGATTGACGATCGGCATGAAGATGAGACGGATCGCGCGCAATTGATGATGCAGCGTGTCGTCCCATTCGAGACGGCGCAACAGCGCGCGCATGTATTCGAGCACGAGCTGCGTGCCGATGCATTCGAGCCCATGCACGCCGCCGAAAAAGCCGATCGCGGGCGCTTGCGGATCGTCCGAACCGATCGATGCGGTCAGGATCGGAAACGATTGATGGCGTGCGCGCACTTCGCCCATCGTGCGCCACGCGAAGCGCGCGCCCCCTGCGATGCGGATCGCCTTCAGTTCGTCCATCTCCGGGAAACTGCTGGTGACGGCGACGCTCGAGGTACTCATGACGGCGGCCTTTTTGTCGTGTATTCGTTGGCTCAGGCTATGGCTCGGTGTTGCGCGGCACTCCCCGCCCGAAAAAATCGAGTATAGGGCGCTTCACCGGTACACGACATATCGAATATCACGCGGCGCGCACGCGAAACGCAATCAATGTACGGTGCGCTACCAAAACCGGTTCTGCACGTTTTCGTTCTGTCACCTAGAATGAAATCGCCGTGTCATGCGGTGTGAGGGATTCGTCATGTCATCCATTCCCCGTTTCATCGTCGGCGCGCTGGCATTGTGCTGCGCGGCCTCCGCGCTCGCGCAACCGCAGGCGCAAACCAGTGATCCGAACGCACCGAAAACCCGCGCGCAGGTCCGGCAGGAATTTCTGCTCTGGCGCTCGGTCGGCTACGATCCGAATGACTGGCTGAACTATCCCGAGAACGCAATGCGCGCGAGCCGCATCATCGCGCAACGCCAGGCTCGCGGCGAAACCTCGGTGCAGTGAGACGGCATTCGTCAGGTTGATTCGACGCGCGGCTTTTGCCCGCGCAGAATGCGCCGCGCGATGCTCCAGCGATGCACTTCCGACGGACCGTCGTAGATCCGGAAGGCGCGCATGTCCGCGAAGATCCGCGCGACGACGGTTTCATGCGTGACGCCCTGACCGCCGAGCACCTGCACCGAGCGGTCGACGACGCGCCACAGCGCCTCCGATGACACCACCTTCGCGATGCTCGACTCGTGCTTGCCGAGCACGCCCTGATCGAGCACCCACGCGCAGTGCCAGATGGCGAGACGCGTCACGTGCAAATCCATTTCGTTGTCCGCGAGCATGAAGCCGACGCCTTCGTGCTCGCCCAATGCGCGGCCGAACGCCTGACGTTCTCGCGCATATGCCGTCGCGACATCGTGCGCGCGCCGCGCGGCGCCGAGCCAGCGCATGCAGTGCGTGAGACGCGCGGGCGAGAGCCGCACTTGCGCATATCGAAAGCCTTCGCCCGGCTCGCCCAATACGTTTTCCTTCGGCACGCGCAATCCCTCGAAGCGCACGACGCCGTGGCCGCCAGGAAAACACGTGTCGAGCGAATCCATCGCACGCTCGATGACGATGCCCGGGCTCGACATGTCGGCGAGAAACATCGTCGCGGGACCGTCGGCGAATTTCGCCATGATGATCGCGACCGCCGCGCCCTCCGCGCCGGTGATGAACCATTTGCGTCCGTCGATCACGTATTCGTCGCCGTCCTGCGCCGCGATGGTCTGCAACATCGAGGGATCGGCGCCCGCGCCCGGCGACGGCTCGGTCATGCAGAAACACGAGCGGATGTCGCCCGCCGCGAGCGGACGCAGCCAGCGCTCCTTTTGCTGCGGCGTGGCGATGGCTTCGAGCAGGTGCATGTTCCCTTCGTCGGGCGCGGCGATATTCAGCGCGACCGGACCGAGCGGCGAATAGCCCGCTTCTTCGAACAGGATGGCCTTCGCGACGTGATTCAGGCCGAGGCCACCGAATTCGGGCGATACGTGACTCGACAACAGCCCCGCCTTGCGCCCTTTCGCGACCAGTTCGGCGCGCAGCGCCTCGTTCGGGCCGTGCGGCGTGCAACGCGGATCGCGCTCGAAGGGAATGATTTCTTCGGCGATGAAAGCGCGCACGCGCGCCTGCAGATCGGTGAGTTCGGGCGAGAGGGAAAAGTCCATCGGCAATCCTCTAAGGGAACAGGCTGAACCGAAGCTTAACCGCGCGGACGCACCGCGCGCCAGAGGCTTTGCCCGTACATGCTCACTCGTCGTACTCGGTGTATTTGCGCGCGTCGCCTTTCACTTTGTGCGCCGGATACTTCGACCGGTTCAGCGCCATTTTTTCGATCAGCGCGAGATGCAGATCGACGTCGAGCGAATCCGCGAGCATCACGAGATACGCGAGCACGTCGGCCATCTCGTGACGGATCGCGCGTAGTTTCGCTTCGTCGAGTTCGGCCTTTTCGCCGGTGGCGAGCCATGTGAACGGTTCGAGCAACTCGCTCGCCTCGACGGACAGCGCCGCCGCGAGATTCTTCGGCGAATGAAAGCGGCTCCAGTCCCGCTCGCGGACGAACTCGCGCAGCATGTCGCGCATCTGGACGAGCTCGCTTGCGCCTTCCTGCTGATTCTGCTGCTCCATGGTCTTCCTCTGACGTTTCGTTGCGTGCCTTAGCTTAGCGCGACAGCGGAACGCCGTGGCCCTTACGCCGCTTCCGTCGATCCAACTACGCCTCGATATGTCCCAGAAACGTGTCTCGGTGTCGGAAACTCACACACATCAGGTTCAAATCCGCGAATTCGAGACAATTTGACACACGCAGGACAATTTTCTTGCATCGACTAACTACGACTCATAGAATCGTAGTTAGTCGATGACGACGAAGACCGTTCGTCGAGCGACCCAATATCGAATTCCAAGGAGCATCGAAATGTCCAAGCGCATTCTGGTAGTCGGAGCCGGCTTCGCCGGCATGTGGAGCGCCCTGTCCGCCGCGCGTCTCATCGATCAGCACGGCCGGACGGATATCGAAGTCGTGCTGATCGCGCCGGAGCCGCATCTGCACGTGCGTCCGCGTCTGTATGAAGAGAACGCCGCGGGCATGAAGGCGCCGCTGCTGGACATCTTCGCGTCCACGGGCGTCAGGTTCATTCAGGGTACGGTGGAGCGCATTCACGTCGAGCGCAATGAAGTCGACGTGCTCGGCGCGGACGGCACGCCGTCGTCGATGAACTACGACCGTCTCGTTCTGGCGACCGGCAGCCGCCTGTTCCGCCCGCAGATTCCGGGGCTCGCGCAGCACGCGTTCAGCGTCGATCAGGTCGATGAGGCCGCCACGCTCGAAGCGCACATCAAGGCTCTCGCGACGCAGCCCGATACGCCCGCGCGCAATACGGTGGTCGTCGTCGGCGGCGGCTTCACGGGCATCGAAACGGCGGCGGAAATGCCGGCGCGGCTGCGCGCTGCGCTCGGCGCGGATGCGAAGGTGCGGGTCATCATCGTCGAACGCAACAAGGAAATCGGTCCGGACCTCGGCGCGGGTCCGCGTCCGGTCATCGTCGAGGCGCTCGAATCGCTCGGCGTGCAGTGGCGGCTCGGCGCGGCGGTGACGTCGGTCGATGCGAACGGCCTCAGCACGTCAGACGGCGAGCGCATCGAAGCGAGCACGGTGATCTGGACCGCCGGCGTGCGCGCGAGCGCGCTGACCGCGCAGATTCCCGCTGAACGCGACGCGCTCGGCCGCCTGCATGTGGATCGCAATCTGCGCGTGCTGGGTGTCGATACGGTCTACGCCACGGGCGATGTCGCCTACGCCGCCACCGACGACGAAGGCAATCACGCGATGATGTCCTGTCAGCACGCGATGAACCTCGGCCGCTCGGCGGACCACAACGTCGCAGCGGATTTGCTGGGCGATGCCCCGATTCCGTACAGCCAGCCGAAATACGTGACGTGTCTCGATCTGGGTCCGTGGGGCGCGGTCTATACGGAAGGCTGGGAGCGTGAGGTGAAGATGTCGGGCGCGCAGGCGAAGCAACTGAAGACGCGCATCAACACCGAGTGGATTTATCCGCCGAGCGCGGAGCGGACCGAGGCGTTCGCGGCCGCGGACCCGCTGCGAATTGTCGTGGCGTAAGGTTGTGCCGTAAGGCTGGCTCACGCCGCCGGATAGAGCCCCAGCGTGCGCGCGTGCAGGCGTGCGAGCCCGAGCAGGGCATCGGTGAACGGGGTCGGCACGCCGGTCATCGCGCCCAGCTCGCGCACCGACGCGACGAGCGCATCGAGCTCGACCGCCTTGCCCGCCTCCACGTCCTGCAACATCGACGTTTTCATCGCGCCGAGCTTGAGCGTGACGGCGTGACGGTCTTCCGGGGCCTGTTCGATGGGAATGCCGAAGCGCGCACCGATCTCCTTCGCTTCGAGCATGACGTTCGTCACGAAGCCGCGCACGAGATCGTCGCTCAGGATGCGGTCGGTGGTCGCGCCGGTGATCGCGCTGATGGGGTTCATCGTCATGTTGCCCCACAGCTTGAACCAGACATCGCGCTGAATCTGCGGGGAGAGCGTGGCGTCGAAGCCGGCCTTCGAAAAGAGCGACACGAGCGATTCGGTGCGTGCTGTCGGCGCGCCCGTCGCTTCCCCGAGGATCAGCCCTTTGCCCTGTCGATGCCGGATGACGCCCGGCGCTTCGACGAAGCAGCTCGCATGCACGACGCAGCCGACCGTCTGCGCGCCGGGTATCGCGGCCGCGATCGCGCCGTGCGGATCGACCGACGACAGGCGCTTGCCCGTGAAAGGCTCGCCAAGGCCGTCGCAGAACCACCAGGGCACGCCGTTCATCGCGGTGAGCACGGTGGTGTCGCTCGAAAGCAGCGGCGCGATCTGCGCGGCGACGGATTCCATCGCGGGCGCCTTCACCGCGACGATGACGAGATCCTGTGCGCCGAGGTCCGCGGGCTCGGCACTGGTCGCGACCTTCACGGTATGCGCCGCGTCGGTCTCGACGAGCCGCAGCCCTTCCTTCTTCAACGCTTCGAGCGTCGCGCCGCGTGCGACCACGCTGACATCGCAGCCCGCCTGCGCGAGCTTCACGCCGATCCATCCGCCGATGGCGCCCGCGCCATATACGCAAACTTTCATGGTCCGATCCTCGCTCGTGGCAATCATCCGTTCGCCATTGTAAGAGCGGGACGGCCCGCGTGCCGCACAATCAGTGCGCGATGCCCGTTGCGAGCTTCGCGACCGTCAGCAGCGTCAATCCGAACGCGCCCGCGAGCATCACGGCGATGACCGGCAACAGCGGCAGCTTCACATGCGCGAAATCGGCGTTGTGCGACGCGCGCTTGCGCACGCCGAAAAAACTCCAAAACACGATGCGCATCATTTTCAAGAGTTCCATGAGCGGCTCCTTTGCATGGGTCCGAATCGATCTTTCATGCATCGATGTTGCGCGCCGCGTGATGTGAAAAACAGCAGCAGTTGCGCTGTATTCGGCGGTAGCAGAATGACGCGCGATATCGGCTGCTACCGTCGAATCGATCGCAACTGCTGCTTTCGGAATGCCGCGGCGCGCTCTATCGTTGGCCCCTCTTTCCGCCATCCCGCTGCATCCATGTACCAATACACCGAGTTCGACAAGTCCTTCGTAAAGAGCCGCGCCGCGCAGTTCCGCGATCAGCTCGAGCGCTGGCAGGACGGCCGCCTGAGCGAAGATGCGTTCCGCCCGCTGCGCCTGCAAAACGGCTGGTATGTGCAGCGCCATGCGCCGATGTTGCGTGTGGCCGTGCCCTACGGCGAGCTGTCGAGCGCGCAATTGCGGGTGCTCGGGCGCATCGCCTGCGAATACGACGATCCAGATCCCGAGGTCTATCGGGTCGCGAGCGAAGCGCAGGGCAAGCTCGGCACCGGACGTCTGCCGACGCATTGCGCGCACTTCACGACACGCACCAATGTTCAATTCAACTGGATTCCGCTCGACAAATCCGCGGACGTGATGGATCTGCTCGCCACCGTGAACATGCACGGTATCCAGACGAGCGGTAATTGCATCCGCAACATTTCCTGCGATGAACGCGCGGGCGTCGCGCCCGACGAAGTAGCCGATCCGCGTCCTTTCGCCGAGATCATGCGGCAATGGACGACGCTGCATCCCGAGTTCGCGTTCCTGCCGCGCAAGTTCAAGATTGCGATCACGGGCGCGAGCGAAGATCGCGCGGCGACCGCGTGGCATGACGTCGGTCTGCAACTCGTGCGTAACGAAAGCGGAGAGCTCGGCTTTCGCGTGAGCGCGGGCGGTGGCATGGGGCGCACGCCGGTGATCGCCACGCCGATGCGCGAGTTTTTGCCGTGGCAGCACATCATGAACTACATCGAGGCGATCGTGCGTGTTTACAACCGTTACGGCCGTCGCGACAACAAGTACAAGGCGCGCATCAAGATCCTGATGAAGGCGGAAGGCCAGCGCTATATCGATGACGTCGACGAAGAGTTCCGGCAGATCGTCGAGCATGACGGCGCGCCGCATCTCATCTCGCAAGCGGAACTCGACCGCGTGAGCGCGTCCTTCGTGCCGCCTGCGCTGAATGTCCCGCCTGAGACCTTCGACGACATCGACCCGCACGGCCATCCGCTCTTCGCGCGCTGGCTGCAACGCAACGTGGCTCCGCATAAAGACCCCGCGCTGCGCATCGTGACGCTGTCGTTCAAGCGTCTGCTGCAATCGCCGGGCGACGCGAGCGCGGACCAGCTCGACATCGTTGCGAATCTCGCCGATCGCTTCTCGGCGGGCGAAGCGCGCGTGACGCATACGCAGAATGTCGTGCTGCCGTGGGTGCGTGCAAGCGAGCTCTTCGCGTTATGGCAAGCCGCGCGCGAAGCGGGCTTCGCGAGTGCGAACGTGCAGCTTCTCACCGACATGATCGCGTGTCCCGGCGGCGACTTCTGCGCGCTCGCGAATGCCCGTTCGCTGCCGATCGCGCAGGCCATCACCGAGCGCTATCAGGACCTCGACGAACTCGACGACATCGGGGAAATCGATCTGCATATCAGCGGCTGCATCAATTCGTGCGGGCATCATCACAGCGGGCATATCGGCGTGCTGGGCGTCGACAAGGATGGACGCGAGTGGTATCAGATCACGCTCGGCGGATCGGACGGCAGCGCGGCGAGCGGCGCGGCGCAACCCGGCAAGGTGATCGGACCTTCGTTCAGCGCGGCCGAAGTGCCGGATGTGATCGAGGCGATTCTTTCGACCTATCGCGACACGCGCGAGCGCAATGAGCACTTCATCGATACGGTGCGCCGCGTGGGCCCAGAACCCTTCAAGGCCGCGGCGCATGCAGCCCGGACGAACGATGAGGTGACGGCATGAACGGCACGCGACGCATGCGCATTCTCGCGCTCGAAGATCACGACGCGGATACACGCGATCGCGTCGCGATCCTCTCTAACGACGACGATCCTCAATCGCTGAAAGATCGGCTGAAGGATATCGATCGCATCGATCTGCACTTTCCGCATTTCACCGATGGCCGTGCCTATAGCCAGGCTTATCTGCTGCGCAAACGTCTGGGCTTCGAAGGAGACTTGCGTGCAACGGGCGACGTGTTGATCGATCAACTCGTACAAATGGAACGAACGGGATTTTCGAGCGCGGTGCTCAAGGAAGGCGTGGCTATCGCGGATGCCGAACGACAGTTCGCGCGTTTCGCGGGCTACTATCAGGGCGATCTGGCGTCCCTCTGAAGCGCGCATTCGGACGGATATAGGCGCGCTTCGACGCCTTTCAAGAGCCGCCACGCGAAAATAAAAAGCACTGGAAACATAGCGCTCCGGTATTGAAACGATAGCCTTCGCACCTACTTTGGATGCAAGGGCAGCGGCACAGCGCGCTGTCGTTTCAACTTCCTGCTGCCGGCCTCGTCGGGCCGCACTATCGGAGACTGGACCATGAGTGACTTTTATTTTGGCGGCGACGTTTTCTCGGAGCTGGACCGCGTGCAACGGCAGGTGTCCTCGCTCTTCGGCAATCTTCCTTCCAGCATTCGTTCGAGCCGCGCGGATGCTTTCCCTCGCCTGAATATCGGCAGCACCGATGATGCGATTCATATCGTCGCGTTCGCGCCGGGTGTCGAGCCCGCATCGCTCGATGTGACCGTCGACAAGGGCACGCTCACCATCAGCGGCGAACGCCGCGCGCAAGCAACCGTGGAAGGCGCCCGCACCTATGCGAAAGAACGCTTTGCCGGCAGCTTCCGCCGCGTGATCGAGTTGCCGCAGAACGCCGACGCCGACAAGGTCGAAGCGCGCTATGAGAACGGCACGCTGTCCATCACCATCGGCAAGCGCGAAGCGTCGAAGCCGCGCGCGATCACCATTCAGTAAGAGGGAAAACATCATGACCGAGAATACGCAAGTCGCCCCGCAAGGCACGAACGAAGTGGCGCGCAAGAACGAAGACACGGTGCGCCGTGCAACGGTTACGCCCGCGGTCGATATCGTCGAGGATAGCCACGGCATCACGCTGTGGGCCGATCTGCCCGGCGTGTCGCGCGAGAAGCTCGACGTGAAGGTGCACGATGCCCGCCTCACCATCGAAGCCGAAGCGGAACTGCCCGTGCAAGGCGCTGTACGTGTGCATCATGCCGAATTGCGCGCACCGCGTTTCGCGCGCGCCTTCACGGTGAGCGACGACTTCGACACCGCGAAGATCGACGCGAATCTCACCAACGGCGTGCTCAGGCTCACGATTCCGCGTCGCGAGGAAGCGCGTCCGCGCCGCGTCGAAGTGCGCGCGGGCTGAGCGCCGAAAACAACGCCCTAAGTTTTGATTCGAACGGCCGCGATCTTTTCGCGGCCGTTTTCTTTTTGCGCTGCATGCACGCCTCTATAATCGTCGGCGGCGGCTCGCGTCGCCTACACTCATAAACTCATGCAAAGAAGGGACTATCGTGAAGAGGCTGTTGACGGTGTTGTTGGGTTCGATGCTGACCGTATCGATCGGCGTGCATGCAAAGGAATGGTCGACTATCCGCTTCGGTGTCGATGCAAGTTATCCGCCTTTCGAATCGAAAGCACCCGACGGCACGCTGGTCGGCTTCGACATCGATGTCGGCAATGAACTCTGCCGGCGTCTCAATGCGAAATGCGTGTGGGTCGAGAATGCATTCGACGGCATGATTCCCGGCCTCAAGTCGCGCAAGTTCGACGGCGTGCTCTCCACGATGTCGATGACACCCGCGCGCGTCAAGCAGATCGCGTTCTCCAGCAAGCTCTTCCATGTACCCACGCGCCTCGTCGCCAAGCGCGATTCGAGCATCCAGCCGACGGCCGATTCCCTCGCGGGCAAGACGGTCGGCGTCGAGCAAGGCTCGATGCAGGAAACCTACGCGAAGGCGCACTGGGGCGCGAAGGGCGTGAAAGTCGTCTCTTACGCGGATCAGGATCAGGTGTATCAGGACCTGCTCGCCGGCCGTCTGGACGCATCGCTGCAAAATGCCGTGCAGGCGGAACGCGGCTTTCTCGATACGCCGCGCGGCAAGCCCTACGGCTTCGCAGGCGGCGCGCTGGAAGACAGCGCGATCTTCGGGCCCGGCACCGCAATCGGCTTGCGCAAGGAAGACACCGACCTGAAGGAAAAGCTCGACGGCGCCATCGCCGCGATGATCAAGGACGGCACCTACAAGCGGATCGAGCAGAAGTACTTCGACTTCGATATCTACGGCGAGTAACCACGATGACGCAGCCCGCGAACGATCAACCCGGTGTGCATCGCGCAGCCGTGCAAGGCTATACGGCCAACGCGGATAGCTACGTGCGCGGGCGGCCCGACTATCCGCCGGAACTCGCGGGCTGGCTCACCGGTACGCTCGGGCTGAAACGCGGCGCGAGCGTCGTCGATCTCGGCGCGGGCACGGGCAAGTTCACGCCGCGTCTCGTGCAGACGGGCGCGCGCGTGATCGCGGTCGAGCCGGTCGATTCGATGCGTGCAAGGCTCGCGGCCACGCTGCCCGATGTCGAGGCGCTCGCGGGCACCGCGCAATCGATACCGCTCGAGGATGCCTCGGTCGATGCCGTCGCGTGCGCGCAGTCGTTTCACTGGTTTGCGAGCCGCGCCGCGCTCGACGAGATTCATCGCGTGTTGAAGCCGGGCGGCCGCCTCGGCCTCGTGTGGAATCTGCGCGATGCGCGCGTGCCGTGGGTCGCGAAGCTCGACGCCATCGTCAATAAATACGAAGGCGACGCGCCGCGCTATTACACTGGCGCGTGGCGTCACGCATTTCCGCATGAAGGCTTCGGCGCGCTCGTCGAAACGCATTTCTCGCTCGGCCATACGGGTTCGCCCGAAGATGTGATCGTGCATCGCGTGCGCTCGACGAGTTTCATCGCGTCATTGCCGGAAGCGGCGCGAGTCGAGATCGATGATGAGGTGCGCAAGCTCATCGAGCGTGAGCCCGAGTTGAGCGGCAAGCGTGAAGTCACCGTGCCTTATGAAACCGCGGCGTTCGTCGCGATCAGGCAGTAGCAATCAGCGCGCGTTGGCACGCAGTCGGGCAGCGCGCACGAGCCGACAATCGACAAGACAAAAGAGGAGACAGCGATGGCGACACTCAAGCAGATGCAGGCGAAGCTGAAGAAACTGCAGGCGCAGGCCGAGCAACTGATCGCGAAGCGCGCGCAAGCCGTTCTCGACGATATTCGCGCGATGATGGAAAGGCACGGCCTCACGACGGCGGATATCGACAAGCACGGAAAGAAGGTCAAACGCGCTGCGAAGCCGAAGGTCGCGCTGCCCGCGCCGGCGGGTCGTCATCAAGCGATGACGAAACTCGCTAAAAAAGGCAAGCTGCCGGCGAAGTACCGTAATCCGAAGACGGGCGAAACCTGGAGCGGCTGGGCGCGCCCGCCTGCGTGGATCGCGAACGTGAAGGATCGCAGTAAGTTTCTGATCGATGCGGACAGCGCGGAAACAGCGGTCAAGCCGAAGGCGGCCGCCAAGAAAGCCGTCGCCAAGAAAGCTGCGGCCAAGAAGACCGCGGCTAAAAAGACTGCGGTTAAAAAGACTGCGGCGAAGAAAGCAACTGCGGCCAAGCCTGCCGCGAAGCGCAGCGCGCCGCGCAAACGCACCGCGAAAGAGGCGCCAACCGCCGCGACCGTGCCAGAGCAAAGCAATGCAGGCGCTCAGGCATCGACGACCACCGGCGACGCATCGGCATCGAATTAGCCTTTTTTCCAGGGAAGCACGGAAAAAATCGACATGGGTGCGCGGCCATTGCCGCGCGCCCGCAAGGATCTTTGGCTTCGGCATGATGCTTGCGTGAACGTAGATACCCATGCAGAGAATGTCGAGGACGCCATGCATCATTCGATCGAACCGCACGAACTGACGAAGATCGATATTGCGCGCTTTCACGTCGTACAAGTCTCCGACGGCACCTTCACCGTCGTGCTGTGGGAAGCGCCCGAATCCGACGCGGACGCTCCGCCCGTAATGCACGCAGAGACATCGACACTCACGATTCGTCTGTGCGATCCGCTCAATGCCGTGCGTCGAAAAGATGTCTGCGAACACTTGCGGGCGCAACTCGCTGCGTCGCGAGTCAGGCAAATGCATCGCGAAGCCGTCGCGTAATCCCATTGTTTGAGATCGGCGAAAACTCAATTGGCTTTTCGTGCGATTAAAACGCGGCCAAGTCCTTCTACACTCCGTTCGCATGTCGGGTGCGTTTCGTAGCGAACGATTCGCTTCTCCGATTGCGGTTGTCACTGCCAGATAACTGCATCTCCTCATATTTTTGTCGGAGCAATCTCGTGAACAAGCGACTCGTAGTGGGCTTTGCTATTGCATTGAGTTCTCTCTTCGCCGGTTCGGCATTTGCAAGCGGTTATGGGCCGGCGCCGCATTATCGTCCTGATGTCGGTGCGCCTGCCTCGCAGCATGGCGTGAGCGCGCAAACCTTCGCCGCGGAAGAAGCCGCGCAAGGACGCGGTGATTTCGGCAATACGGAACGCACCGCGCAGGTTCAGCGCGGACAGGTTTCCGCATCCGCTTCTTCTCAAGTGGCGCAATAAGCTTTGATTAAAGCGGACACGACGATTCTATTCGTCGTGTCCGCTTTAAAAGCCTTTGATCGTTCTTTCCAGAAACGTCCACAGCGCATCGTCAACGGAATAAGGGACGTTGAATCTGAAGCACGCGCTTTCTGCATCGTCGGGACGAAAGTAAGAGCCGGGCGCGAGCCAGATGCCGTGCTGCAATGCGCGTGTCGCGACGGCGCTTCCTTCTGCGGGATCGATCGGCAACGCGCCCCACACGAACAGGCCCGCACGCGGACGACGAAACAACTCGACGCCGAGTGCATCCATGCGATCCTCCACGAGCGCATGCGCGTCTTTCAGCTTATCGACAACGAATTCCACATGCCGCGCGTAGCGCCCTTCCGTCAGCACTTTCTCGACGATGCGCTCCGTCGCCTCCGATGACGTCAGTCCCACCGCCATCTTCGTGCGCGCCAGTTCGCGCAATACATCGCGTTCAGCGACGACATAGCCGCAACGCAGTGCCGGCGTAATCGTCTTCGCAAAGCCGCCGACGTACATCACGCGGCTCAGCCCTTCCATCGCCGCGAGCAAGGGCGCGCCGGGCGGCGCGAGTTCGCGGTTCACATCGTCCTCGACCACCCACAGGCCGTGACGCTCCGCGATCTGCATCAGACGAAACGCCGACGCCATGCCGAAGGTCGCGCCCGTCGGATTCTGCAGCGTCGTATTGAGAAAGACCGCTTTCGGCCCATGCTCGATGACGATGCGCTCGAACACGTCCGTATCGATGCCCGCCGCGGTGCGCGGCACGCCATGCACCTGAAGCCCGGAGAGCCGCAGAATCTGCAGCAGATTGCAGTAGCCCGGATCTTCGACGACGACCGCATCGCCCGGGCGCAGCAACGTGCGCACGATGAGATCGAGCGCCTGCGTCGCGCCCGCCGTCAAGAGCACGTTCGACGCGGCATCGACCGGCAGACCATGACGGTCCAGTTGCTCCGCGATCCGCTCGCGCAGCGGCGCGAAGCCATACGGATGCCCGTAATCGGCGATGCGCGCCGAAGGCACGCGACTCACCGCGCGCAACGCATGCTGAAGGCCGCTCTCGTTGACCCATTCGTTCGGCAGCCAGCCGCAGCCGGATTTGATCGGCACGGAATGATCGGCAAATACGTCGGACAGAAGCCATGTGGCGGTGAGGCTCGGCGGCTGCCACTCGACCGCCCGCACGCGTTCGCTGCGCCCGCGCGCGGCCACGCGATAGCCCGAGCCGCGCCGCGCGGTGACGAGTCCCATCGAAACCAGCCTGCCATAGGCTTCCGTCACCGTGAACGTGCTGAGACTTTCCGCCTCGGCGAGACGCCGCACCGACGGCAGGAGCGCGCCCGCGCGCAGGGTCTGCTCCTCGATCGCCGAGGAAAACGCCCGCACCAGTTGTTCGACGAGCGTCGGCGCCTGACGCGTGCCGCGCTCCAGCTTGAGTTCGATCATGGATTCGAGGATAGCGCGGTCATCGCGCATCGGCCAATACAGTTTGCAGCATTTTGCCAGCACAGTTGGCAGCGCAGTGATCGAACTGTCTATGCCGTGCAATTTTGCCGAGGAATACAGTGCACAGACCGTTCTTTCCAAGGAGGAGACCCGCCATGAATGCTCGCCCCGTCATCGACGACCTTTCGTCGTTCTGGATGCCGTTCACCGCCAATCGCCAGTTCAAGGCCGCGCCGCGCCTGCTCGAAAGCGCGAAGGGCATGTACTACCGCTCGACCGACGGCCGCGAAGTGCTCGACGGCACCGCCGGTCTCTGGTGCGTGAACGCGGGCCATTGCCGGGACGAGATCGTGGACGCGGTGCAGAAGGCGCTGTCGACGCTCGACTTCGCGCCGACCTTCCAGATGGGCCACCCGCTCGCCTTCGAAGCCGCGACCAAGGTCGCCAACCTGATGCCCGAAGGACTCGACCGCATCTTCTTCACGAACTCGGGCTCGGAGTCGGTCGATACGGCGCTGAAGATCGCGCTCGCCTATCACCGCGCACGCGGCGAAGGCCAGCGCACGCGACTGATCGGCCGCGAGCGCGGCTATCACGGCGTCGGCTTCGGCGGCATTTCGGTCGGCGGCATCGCACCGAATCGCAAGACGTTCTCGGGCGCGCTGTTGCCGTCGGTCGATCATCTGCCGCATACGCACGATCTCGCGCGCAACGCGTTCACGAAGGGCCAGCCCGCATGGGGCGATCATCTCGCGGAGGATCTGGAACGCATCGTCACGCTGCACGATCCGTCGACGATCGCCGCCGTGATCGTCGAGCCGCTCGCCGGTTCCACGGGCGTGCTCGTGCCGCCGCAAGGCTATCTGCAAAAGCTGCGCGACATCTGCACGAAGTACGGCATTCTCCTGATTTTCGATGAAGTCATCACCGGTTTCGGGCGTCTGGGCAAGGCGACGGCGAGCGAGTACTTCGGCGTGACGCCCGACCTCATCACGATGGCGAAAGCGATCAACAACGCGACCATTCCGCTGGGCGCCGTCGCCGCGCATCGCAATGTGCACGACACGGTCGTCAACGCGGGCGCCGCCAATGCCATCGAGCTGTTCCACGGCTATACGTATTCGGCGCACCCGGTCGCGACCGCCGCGGCCATCGCGACCATCGATCTGTATCAGCGCGACAAGCTGTTCGAGCGCGCGGCGTCGAAGGCCGAGAAGTTCGAAAGCGCCGCCCACGCGCTGCGCGATGCGCCGTTCGTGAAGGACATCCGCAATCTCGGACTCGTCGCGGGCATCGAGCTCGAATCGCGCGAAGGCGCGCCGGGCGCGCGTGCGTATGAAGTATTCGTCAAGTGTTTCGAAGCGGGCGTGCTCGTGCGCTATACCGGCGATATCCTCGCGTTCTCGCCGCCGCTCATCATCGAAGACGATCAGATCGATCAGATCTTCGGCACCGTGAGGAAGGCGCTGGAAAGCGTGAAGTAAGCGGTTTTCTCGCGGCAGACAGCCCGGTTCCTCGCGATGAGGAACCGGGCTTTTTCTTTCACCGCTCCATGACGAGCAAGGTCGATGTCGCCGAGGCGAACAATCTGCCTCGCGCGTCCTTGAGCGTGGCTTCGGCGAACGCGGCGCGGCGTCCAATCGACAGCACGCGTCCTTCGGCGCGCAGCACACCCGAATCGCGCGTGACCGCCTTGTGGTACGCGACTTTCAATTCGAGCGTCGTGTAGGCCTGCGTCGCGGTCAGGCATGAATGCACCGAGCAACCGCACGCGGAATCGAGCAGCGTCGCCGCATAGCCGCCGTGCACGGTGCCGATCGGGTTATACGCGTGATCGCCGGGTACGCCCACGAACACCGCCCTGCCCGCTTCCACTTCGATGAATTCGAAATCCAGCGACTCCAGAATGCCCGGCTTGCGTCCGCTGGCGATCAGCTTGCGCAGTTGCGCGAGACCGTCGAGGCCGGCGGCGGTTTCTTCGATCAGGCTCATTTCGTCGTCTCCGTTTTATCGCTGGCGGTCTTGATCACGTCGTCATCGCCGGTCACGCTCCAGCCGCCGCCCAGCGAACGATAGAGCGCCACCGCCGCGAGCGCATGTTCGCGCTTCGATTGATTCAGCGCATCGGCGTCGCGCAGATACGATTGCTGGGCGTCGAGCACATCGAGAAAGCTGGCCGCGCCGCCCTTGTACAACTGCGTCGACAGCGTGAGCGACTGGCCGGATGCGGAAAGCGCATCGGTCAGGCGCGCGGTCGATTCGGTCGTGCTGACGAGATCGCTGCGCGTGTCCTCGACATCCTTCAGCGCCTCCAGCATCGTCTGACGCAAACGCAGTTCCGATTCGCGCATCTTGCTCTGGTTTTGCTCGATATCCGCCGTGATGCGTCCCGCGTTGAAGATCGGGCTCGTCGCGTTGAGCGCGGCGGAGAAGAGGTTGTCGGTCAGCGTCGGCAAACCGAGATATGACGATGCGAGCAAGCCATCCGACAAACGCAGCGAAAACTTCGGATAACGCTCCGCACGCGCGACGCCGACTTCCGCCGCGCGCTGCTGCACGCTCGCGTACGCGAGGAGCACATCGGGACGGCGCAACAATGCTTCGGACGGCAGCATCTGCGGCGCGCCGCTCGCGGGCACGGGAATGACGGGCGCGGCGCCCGGATTCGCGAGCATCAGCTTGTCGATGGATTCCGGCGTGCGGCCCGAATACACCGCGATCAGGCTCAGCTGATGCTGAATCGTCGCCTGCGTGCGCGGCACGCGCGATTGCAGATCGCTAAGCTGATTCTGCGCGCGCGCGACATCGAGCTTCGTCGACAGACCGTATTGCAGGCGCCGTTGCGTGAGCTTCAACGCGCGTTCGCGAATCTCCAGGTTGTCTTGCAGGATCTTCAGTTCGGCTTGCGCCCAGCGCAGATCGACATACGCGGCGGCAGTATCGGCGGCGAGCGCGAGCCTGACCTGATCCGCGGCATGTTCACGGCCGACGAGCTGCGCCTGCGACGCGAGCAGTTCCAGGCGCTCGCCGCCGAATACATCGGGCGTCCAGCTCAACGTCAGACCGAAGCCCGCCTGCTTTACATAGCCGAGCGGCGGCGGCGTGTTCTGGCGCGAGTACGATCCGCCCGCGCCCGCGTCCAGTTGCGGCAGCAAGGCCGCGCGACGCTGCGTCGTGATCGCCTCTGCCTGCTTCACGCGCTCGACCGCGGCCTGCACGTCGAGGTTGTCGTTCAACACCGACGTGACCAGCTCATGCATGACCGGATCGTTGAACTGGTTCCACCATGCGGTGGGATCGACAGCCTGTTTCGGCACATCGACGTTCCAGTCGGCGGGCGCGGTCGCGTTTACGGTCGCGGGGAGATCGGCGTGCGTTTCGGGCTGCACCGCGCACGCGGCGAGCGTCAGAGCCGTCACGCCCGCAAGTATTTCGACGAATAGTTTCTTCATGATCGAAGCATCCGGTTCAGTGCGCATCGGAGGAAGGCGGCGCGCTCGTGATCGGCTTCGCGAACATCACCGTCATCAAGCCGAAGAGAAAGCACAGAGCGAGCACGTAGAAGCAATCGGCGAAGGTCAGCACGAGCGCTTCGCGCATCACGAGCGCATGCAGCGATGCGAGTCCCGCCTGCGACGCATTCAGCGCATCGCCCGCAACGGACGACAGATGCGCGGAGCTGCGCGAGAGCAGATCGTCGATGACGGGCCGGCCGATCGTCACGTTTTCGCTCAGGCGCAGGTAATGCAGATTGAGGCGATCGTTGAGCATCGTCGCGCTCACCGCAATGCCGATCGCGCCGCCGAGATTGCGCATCAGATTGAAGAGTCCGCTCGCCGATTTGAGCCGCGACTGCGGCAGCGAACCGAGCGCCATCGTGACGATCGGCGGAACCGCGAATTGCTGGCCGATACCGCGCAGCGCCTGCGGCAGGAGGAGCTGTTGCCAGCCCCAGTCGTGCGTCAGCGGCGTATAGAAGTAACAGCCCGCGCCGAAGCAGATCAGCCCGAATGCGAGCAGCACGCGCATGTCGATGAAGCGCGACGCGAAGCCGTATACGCCGATGGAAAGCAACTGGAAGCAGCCGACGGACAGCAGCGCGAGGCCCGTATCGAGCGAATCGAAACCGCGCACGCGAGCGAGAAACACCGGCGTCAGGAACACCGACACGAAGATGCCGATGCCCGTCACGAACGACAGCACACTGCCTATCGCGAAGTTGCGCACGGCGAGCGCGCGCAGATCGACGATGGGGTCTTTCGCCGTGAACGCGTGCACGAGAAACAGGAAACCGCAGATCGCCGAAATCCACGTACATACGATGATCACGTCGTCGCCGAACCAGTTCTTGCGCGGCCCTTCCTCGAGCACATATTCCAGACAGCCGAGAAAGCCCGACATCAGCACGATGCCGAGATAGTCGCCCTTCTTCAGCAGCGAAAGATTGGGCTCGTCGATATGCACGTATTTCGGCACGAGCAGCGCGACGACGAGGCCCGGCACGACGTTCAGATAGAAGAGCCAGTGCCACGACCATTGATCGGTGATCCATCCGCCGATCACGGGACCGATCGCGGGCGCAAGCGACGCCAGCGCGCCGATGGTCGTCGATGCAATCAGGCGCTGCTTGCCGGGGAAGATCACGAAGGCGGTCGTGAACACGGTCGGGATCATCGCGGCGCCGAGCGCGCCTTGCAGGCCGCGAAAGATGATCATCGAGTTGATGTCCCACGCCATGCCGCACAGCATGCTCGTGATCGTGAAGCCGACCGCCGATGCAACGAAAAGCCAGCGCGTGGAGAACACTTTCGACAGCCAGCCCGACATCGGAATGACGAGAATCTCCGCGATCAGATAGGACGTCTGCACCCAGGACAACTCATCCTGGCTCGCGGACAATCCGCCGCCGATATCCTTCAGCGACGAAGCGACGATCTGGATATCGAGCGTCGCCATGAAGAAGCCGAGGCACATCAGCGCGAACGCGAGCACGCGCTGTCTTATCGGCTGGTTCGCGGGATCGAAGGGAACGGTGTGGGTCATCGCCGCGCTCCTCAGCCGTTCGACTGCTTGGCGAGATGAACCTTCACGGTCGCCGAAAGACCCGGACGCAGCACCGATTCCATGCCCTTCGGCACATCGAGACGGATGCGCACCGGCACGCGCTGCACGATCTTCGTGAAGTTGCCGGTTGCATTCTCCGCCGGCAGCACGCTGAAAGTTGCGCCGGTCGCAGGCGCGAGACTTTCGACGTGGCCGGTCAGCGGCACGCTGGATGCGTCGAGCTCGACATCCGCTTCATCGCCCGCGCGCATCTTCTTCAACTGGTCTTCCTTGAAGTTCGCATCGACCCAAAGGCCCGTCGACGGCACGATCGTCAGCAGCGACGTGCCGACGTTCGCGAGCACACCCACGCGCGCCGTGCGATTGCCGACATAGCCATCGACGGGCGAGCGGATCGTCGTGTACTCGACATTCAGCTCCGCGACGCGGCGCGCCGCTTCAGCCGTGGCGACGCGCGCCTGCGCATCCGCGATCTGCGCTTCGATCACGCTCAACTGGCGCTTCGCCGCCACCAGCGACGCGCCGCTTCGATCCACCGATGCCTGTGCCTTCGTATAGTCCGCATCCGCGCGTTCGACGATCTGGTTCGACACGGCGTCGTCCTTCACCAGCTCGCGATAGCGCACCCGATCCTGCCCGCTGCGCGTGAGCTCAGCCGACGAAGCGCGCACTTCCGCCTGCTGCTGATTGATGACGGCGGCCTGCAACGCGTCCTTCGCCTGTAGTTCGACCACCGCCGCGCGCGCGCCCGACAATTCGGCGTCGGCTTGCGCGAGGCGTGCGTCGTAGTCGCGCGCATCGAGGCGGATCAGCACCTGGCCCGCCTTCACGCGCTGGTTGTCCTGCACGAGCACATCGGTGACGAAGCCGTTGACCTTCGGCGCGAGCACCGTCACATCGCCGCCGACGTAGGCATCGTCGGTCGTTTGCACGAAGCGCAGCACGAGCGCCCACCAGGCCACCGCGGCGATCAGCGCGAGCCCGACCAGTCCGAGCGCGAGCAGCATCCAGGGAATCTTGCGCGCCGGCCGCGCGAGAGCCGGCGCCGCGACCGATGGAATATTTGTCGTAGGTGTCGTCATTTGTCGTTATAGTGCATATGCACAATCTGAAGTAAGGAAAGGGCGAATCCGCTGCCCGTCATAGCCCGAAAGACTAGATGTGCATATGCACCAAGTCAACCGTCACGGCGCGCACGAGTGAATAACGCTGACGGAAAGAATCGCGGAAAGCCTTGCGTCACAAGGCCTGAAGGCTGATTTTCGAGTGCCGGGACAGCATGCTTTCGTCGGCGCAAAAGCGCACCGCATGCTCGACGAAGGTGCGCACCTTGGCCGGCAGGAGCGCGCGCGTGCTGTAGGCGATCCGGATTTCGATGTGGGCATCGACGCGCTCGTACGCGTCGAGCAGCGTGACGAGCCGCCCCGCCGCCACTTCCTGCGCGACGAGCGCCGTCGGCAATACGCCGATGCCGAAGCCCTGCAACACCATCTCGCGATTGAACACCGCGCTGTTCGATGAAATGTCGTGATCGAGCGGCACGCGCAATTCCTCGCCGCCGATGCGAAACGTGAGCGCGGGCTTGCGGATCGATGGCGACATTGGCACGAACACGTGATCGACGAGTTCGGACGGATGGCGCGGCGCGGGACGCTGCGCAAGATACGCGGGACTCGCGACGAGCACGAGCGGAATGGTTTCGAGCAGGCGCGTGACGGCGGTATCGGTGGAGAGCATGAAGGGCAGCACGATCGCGAGATCGTAACCTTCGCCGACGAGATCGATGGGCCGCTCAGTCAGCGTCACGTCGAGGCGCACATGCGGATGCGCGCGCCGGAAACTCGCGACGACGGGCGCATACCGGCTCATCATCACCGTCGTGTGCGCGACGAGCCGCAACAGGCCCGTCGCTTCGCTCGCGCGGTTGGAGGCGCGCTCTTCCATCGCCTGAAGTTCGTCGAGCAGGCGCGAGCAGTCGGAGAAGAAGCGTTCGGCGGTCTCGGTCAGCGAAATCTGCCGCGTCGTGCGATTGAAAAGCCGGCTGCCGAGCCGTTCTTCGAGCCCC
The DNA here is from genome assembly GCF_964261745.1 of Caballeronia sp. S22. Classification (NCBI taxonomy): domain Bacteria; kingdom Pseudomonadati; phylum Pseudomonadota; class Betaproteobacteria; order Burkholderiales; family Burkholderiaceae; genus Caballeronia; species Caballeronia sp. S22. The sequence continues at coordinate 1,069,652 of NZ_OZ180036.1, forward strand.
GCGATCGCACGCGACACGACGGGTGGCGACAGGCCGAGTATGTCGGCCGCACGCGCGAAGCTCTTCGCTTCGACCACCGTGCAAAACACCTTCAGGCTCGTCAGATAGTCCATGTGCGTGATCGTGACGCGTACAGAGAGCCTCGATCATGGCATGAAGCCGCCGCACTCGCACGATGAGACGATCGCGCGGTTTAACGAGCCGGACGAGCATTCACGCGAAAGACGCATGCGCCTAAAGTTCTACCCATGCCATCGCGATGGCCAACCACTGAACGAAGGAGCACACCATGTCACGTCTTTCCCAAGTCAACGTCAATGAAGCCACCGGCGCCGCCGCCGATCTGTTCGCCGCCATCAAGAAGGCCGTCGGCCGCGTGCCGAACGCCTACGCGACCATCGGCACGCACAGCCCCGCCGCGCTACGCGCCACGCTCGACGGCGATGCGATTCTCGCGAAGAGCAGCCTCGACAAGGCCGACGTCGAAGCGATCAAGCTCGCCGTCAGCGAACTCGTGGGTTGTGACTACTGTGCCGCCGCGCATACCGTCGTCGGCAAGATGGTCGGGCTCTCGCAGAAGGAAACGCAGCAGATTCGCGCCGGTGAAGCGACCGGCAATGTGAAGCGCGACGCGCTCGTGAGGTTCGTGCGGCATGTCGCGGGGTCCAGCGGGACCGTCGATGCGGCGCGTCTGAGCGAAGTGCGCGAAGCGGGTTACTCGGAAGCGCAGGTCATCGATACGCTGTTCGCGATGAGTGTCATCAACTTCACGAATCTCGTGAATCGCGTGAACGACACTACGATTGATTTTCCGGCGCTCGTCTAAGGGTCGCCTGGTTTGGCGGTCGGGACTCTTGTTTTCGCTGGGTCCCGTTTTCGTGTCGGTCTATTAGCACTGCCCCTCCCCGGGGCGGGGGTCACTTTCTTTGCTGCTGCAAAGAAAGTAACCAAAGAAAGCAGCTCGTTTAAGGCCCGCAGTCACACGCACGTTGGCCATGCTTGCCAGCCGACGGTGGCCCTCGCCTAAGTGTCGCCCTCACAGGCCCAATCGGGCTTGGCTCGCGCACGGTCTGCCGCACCAAATGTTTTGGCATGCTGGTTCAGCACCAAATAGCTTCGGCACAGCGCTACGCGCTGCCGCTGGGTCTGCAAGGGAAACCATCGGTGTACGCAGTGCATTGAGATGGTGGCGTTAGCAACGAAGCGCACGCACCCCCGATTGACCGATCGGCCGCGAAGCGGGCCGGAGCTATTTCGTGCTGAACCAGTTTGTTCTGTGGTGCGATGTGTCAGACCGTGCGCGATCCAAGCCCGACTGGGCCTTCGAGGGCGACACTTAGGCGAGTGCCACCGGCGGCTGGCAAGCATGGCCAAACTGCGTGTGACCGCGGGCTTAAGCGAGCTGCTTTCTTTGGTTACTTTCTTTGCAGCAGCAAAGAAAGTGACTGCCGCCCCGCACAGGGGCAGTGCTAATAGACCACCGCGAATACGGGATCCAAAGTCAAAGGCCGCCCCTAACTCCCCCTGCCAAGCCGCTCCATGATCGAACTAACAAGATCGACCGGCACCGGAAAAACGATCGTCGAATTCTTGTCGCCGGCGATCGACGTCAGGGTCTGCAGATAACGCAATTGCATCGCCTGCGGCGCCTGCGCGAGCATCTGCGCCGCCTGCAAAAGCTTCTCAGAGGCCTGCAACTCCCCTTCCGCATGAATGATCTTCGCGCGCCGCTCGCGCTCCGCCTCCGCCTGACGGGCGATCGCGCGGATCATCGTCTCGTTGATATCGACGTCCTTGATCTCGACGTTCGATACCTTGATGCCCCACGCGTCGGTCTGCGAATCGAGCACGCGCTGAATGTCCGCGTTGAGGCGTTCGCGCTCGGACAGCAATTCATCGAGCTCGTGCTTGCCAAGGATCGCGCGCAGCGTGGTCTGGGCGAGCTGGCTCGTCGCATCGAGAAAGCGCGCGACCTGGATCACCGCCTTCTCCGGATCGACGACACGAAAGTACACGACCGCATTCACCTTCACCGACACGTTGTCGCGCGTAATGACATCCTGCGGCGGCACGTCGAACACGACAGTGCGCAAGTCCATGCGCACGACCTGCTGCACCACCGGAATGATCAGCACGAGCCCCGGTCCCTTCACTTTCCAAAAACGCCCGAGCATGAACACGACGCCGCGCTCGTACTCGCGGAAGATGCGCACCGCCGATGCCACGATGAAAATGACGAACGCAATCAGGATGCCGCTGAAACCGAAAGTAAGCCCCATTTTTCAAGCCTCGTTGTCGATGTGTTCAGGAATGACCAGCCTCGCGTTCGCCGTCGATCGGCTCGACGGTCAACGTCAGGCCGTGACGCGAGATCACGCGCACGCGCGCGCCTTCGTGCGGCAACGCTCGCGACGCGGCCGGCTGCACGCGCCATCGTTCGCCCTGCACGCGCGCCCAGCCGCTTTCGGACTCGTGCGCCAGCATCACGCCGATGGTGCCGAGCATCGCTTCGGCGCCGCTCACCACGGGCCGCTTGCGCGCTTTCAACGCGACGCCCGACACCGTGAAAACGAATAGCGCCGTGAAGAGCGCGAGCCCGACGACGACGCCGATCGGAATGCCGAAGCCCGGCACGTCGGTGTCGATCAACATAAGCGCGCCGATCGCGAACGCGATGATCCCGCCGATGCCGAGCGAACCGAACGTCGGCAGAAACATTTCCGCGACCAGAAAGCCCATACCGAGCACGATCAATCCCAGTCCGACGAAACTGATCGGCAATAGTTGCAAAGCAAACAATCCGACGAGCAGGCAGATCGCGCCCGCGACGCCCGGCAGCACCATGCCCGGATTCGCGAATTCGAAGAAGAGCCCGTACATGCCGATCATCATCAGGATCAGCGCGACGCTCGGGTCCGTGATCGTCGCGAGAAAACGGCTGCGCCAGTCGGGCTGGAGCACGACAAGCGGCGCGTGCTTCGTCGTGAGAACGCGATCGCCGCTCGCGGTTTTGACATGGCGGCCGTCGAGTTTCGCGAGCAGGTCAGGAACATCGCTGGCAGTGAGGTCGATCACGTTCTGCTCCAGCGCTTCCGTCGCCGATAGCGCCACCGCCTCGCGCACCGCGCGTTCCGCCCACTGCACGTTGCGTCCGCGCAGTTGCGCGAGGCCGCGTATGTAGGCGGCGGCGTCCTGCATCTGCTTACGGGTTTCGGTCGATTGCTCCGAGGCTTCGGTGCGCGCGCCCGATGCGGCCTTGCCCGTGCCCGCCGGCTCGCGCTCAGCTCCGCCCATGCCGAGCTGCACCGGCGATGCCGCGCCGAGGTTCGTGCCCGGCGCCATCGCCGCGATGTGGCTCGCGTAGGTGATATACGTGCCCGCGCTCGCCGCACGCGCACCGCTCGGCGCGATGAACGCGGCCACCGGCACCGGCGATGCGAGTATCGCCTGGATGATCGAGCGCATCGAGAGATCGAGTCCGCCGGGCGTATCGAGTTCCAGCACGGCGAGTTGCGCGTGCTCGTCCGCTGCCCGGGCAAGCGAGCGCACGACGAAATCCGCGCTCGCCGGACCGATCGCGCCCTTCAGCGGGATCACGACGACGGGCGCGGTCGCGGCGGCGGCCGCGCTCATCGGCGTGAGTGCAAACCCCATCAGCAATAGCGCGCAGCGTGCGCAAATCCACAGCCAGTCGGCGAGGGTCGTTCTCATCGGCGAAAACCTGACGCGCGCGTGCGCGACGGTTCCTCGTGTTTGGTCTCTCTTTTAGCTTAGGTCAATTGCGAAATCACGGCCGCCGCGTCGTGCGGTCGATGACTTTTTCGACATCGGCGGTCTCGCCGAGTGCCGACACGAAGCGCGCCTTGTCGAAATCGCGCGACACGCAGCCGTCGAGATAGATGAAGCGGCGTTGCAGCGTGAGCCACAGGCTCGTCTTCTCGCGCCATTGCAGCGACGCGTTCAGCGAATTCAGGCGGCGCGTCACGCTTTCGGCAATCTCCTTGTCGTAGAGATAGCTGTTCGACAGACGGCAGCGGCCCGCAATCCAGCAGCTATTGCCGCGTTCGATGCGGTAATGCGCTTCGTCGAGCCATTCCTGCGCGGTTTCGGACGGGCCGCGCGGCGCGGCGCAATCGGCGATGGCGCTCGATACGTGAAGGAAAGGATCGTTGCCGCGATTCTCGCGTTCGTCGTCGGCGCCGAGCGTAAGCGATGACACCGCCAGCACGGCGATGAACGCGAGCAACTTGCCTTTTGAAAGCCTTCTGACCATCGTGCGCGCCTGCATCGAAGCATCGTCCAGACAGCATAGTTCATCGCATCGGAACGAACCGGCGCGCGGGAAGCCGGTAAACTCCAGATGTGGCGCACCGCCCATTCCTCGCATCGAGGCCGACATGAAACAGGCACTCCATCATCTGACGGTCGCGACAGGCTCGCGCGGCCTGCACGAAGTCACCCGCGAAATCGATCGCTGGATCGATCTTCAGGACATTCGCACCGGTTTGTTGACGCTGTTTTGCCGGCATACGTCGGCATCGCTGCTGATTCAGGAGAACGCCGATCCCGACGTGCGCGCGGACCTCGAACGATATTTCGAGGCGGTCGCGCCGGAAGCGCCCGGCCGCTACGTCCACGACACCGAAGGCCCCGACGACATGCCCGCGCACCTGCGCACCGCGCTCACCACCGTGCAGCTTTCGATTCCCGTCGAAGCGGGCCGCATGGTGCTCGGCACGTGGCAGGGAATATACGTTTTCGAGCATCGAACTGCCCAGCATCAGCGCGAACTCGTCTTGCATCTGATCGGCGAGTGACCTAGTATACGCACCGCGTATATTTCAGGAGCGGTGACGATGACTCAGGAACTTCAGCAGCAGACGATTCTTCGCGACGCCATGCGGCGCCTGAACATGACCCGCGACGCCTTCGCTGCGCGCATCGGCGTGACCCGGCGCGCACTCGACACCTGGCTGCTGCCGGACGAATCGCCGGAATCGCGCGCGATGCCGGAAATCGCCGCACGCTATGTCGGCGAGATTCTGGGCGGTATGCCGGAAGCGGGTGCATATACGCAAAGCGCATATCAGGCAATCGAATTCGAAGGCCGTCCGCAACTGCTGTCGATCGACCAGTTCTCGCGCGAATCCGCCGAAGCGCTGTTTCGCACGGCCGACATGATGCAGCCCATCGCGCGCCGCAAGAAAATCACCCGGGTGCTCGAAGGCGCGGTGCTCGCCAATCTGTTCTTCGAGGCCAGCACGCGCACCCGCGTGAGTTTCGGCGCGGCGTTCGCGCGCCTCGGCGGCTCGGTGTGCGACACGACCGGCTTCACGTTCTCGTCGATGGCGAAGGGCGAGTCGATCTACGACACGAGCCGTGTCATCAGCGGCTACGCGGATGCGATCGTCGTGCGGCATCCCGAGCAAGGCTCGGTCGCGGAATTCGCACGCGCGACGAACATCCCCGTCATCAATGCCGGCGACGGTCCGGGCGAACATCCGAGCCAGGCGCTGCTCGATCTCTATACGATCCAGCGCGAGTTTTCGCGACTCGGGAAGATAGTCGATGGCGCGCATATCGCGATGGTCGGCGACCTCAAGTACGGGCGCACCGTGCATTCGCTCGCCAAGCTGCTCTCGCTTTACAAAGGGCTGAAGTTCACGCTCGTGTCGCCGCGTTCGCTGGAGATGCCGGCGCATATCGTCGAGCGGCTCGCGCGTGGCGAACATGTGATCGAACAAACGAGCGACCTGCGCGCGGGACTCGCGGGCGCGGACGTCGTGTATGCGACGCGCATTCAGAAAGAGCGTTTCGCCGACGAGTCCATCGAAGGCTATACGCCGGATTTCCAGATCAATCAGGCGCTCGTCGACGATGTGTGCGGACGCGATACGCTCATCATGCATCCGCTGCCGCGCGACAGTCGCCCCGGCGCGAACGATCTCGCCACCGATCTGAATCACGATTCGCGCCTCGCGATTTTCCGCCAGACCGACAACGGCATTGCGGTGCGCATGGCGATCTTCGCGGTGCTGCTGGGCGTCGAGCATCAGGTGCGCCATTCGATGCGCGATGCGGCGTGGAAATCGCCTGCTTCCATCGGCCCGGACGATGCCGTGTTCCAGGGCTTCGATTGACACGTTTTTTATACGCTGCCGCTATCTCTTAGCGCGACGTTGACGAAAGCCGGCCTATGCTTCTACACAAGGAAAACGTGATGGAGCAACGGTCATGGATATGTCGCTTGCGTGGGTTGCCAGCCGCAAAACATTACACGATGAAGGGTTCGGCGCATGTCAGCGTGTGCGCATTCTGGCGCTGGCGCATTTCCCGGATAGCGAGGCGTCGCGGGAACGGATACGCGCGCTGTTTCATTCGCCGCTTGGCATCTATGTGAGTCAGGCGCAACGCGAAGGCTGCGAGTTGCGGCTCGAATTCGATACGGCTAGCGAAGATCTCGCCTTTACGTTGCGCACGCTGAAACGCGTGCTGCCGGAAGCGCGTGTCGAGGGAATCGCGCCGCGCGTGTTTGCGCATCGGGTGAATACGCGCGGCGCGAATTGACAACTCATGCTTTCGATCGCTCGACCAGATCCGGATGATGCTCACGCATAAATTCGGCGTAGGGTTTCAACCGCTTGAATTCTTCGTCGGAAAGCTCCCATGTGTCGGGGTCCAAAGCTATACCTCGGTTGATCTCCTCTTCTTCCTCGGGCGTGGGAAGAATGAATCCTTTATACGTCTTTTGCATATCGCTTAATCTCTCTATAGTTTGCGCGGCGCAGGCTGATAATGCGCCGCGTCTCGTTTCTCCGCGTGAGTACCACGCAGAACGTACGTCCGCGAATAGGCGCATAGCCCACCTCACGAACCTCTCCATAATCGCGACGATCGTCCACTTCCAGCACGACATCCTCCCAGGCGATCTCTCTCGCAAGACCGAGCGACACCCCGTGCTGAATTCGATTGATCGCGTCCTTCAACGGGTCAAAAGTAATGTCGTCGAAGAGCATTCATTGTGGTTCCCAAAAGTAGAAGTGACAAGGCACGAAAGTTCTGATTTGCGGACCGTCATTTAATCCGAACTCCGAAGCATTCGCGTCACTTCATTCTTTCGCAAAACCTCAAGGCTTTTCTATAGACCGATTGGCCAGCGCGCACGAGTGATCCTGCAGCTCTTCCGACGATGCCCAGTCGCCCGGCTGAACGTGATCGTTGAGCAAAAAGAACACCGGTGCGCCATCGCTGCGCACGGCGCCCGCGAGCAGCAGTGTCTGTTCGCCCATCGTCTGGCCGCGGCTGGCGGCATAGGGCGCGAGCAGCTTGAAGGGATCGATGTGGGTCAAATCGGCATCGTCGATGCGTATCGCGCTGTAGACATGACCGCGCAGTCTCACCGGCCGCGGTTTCCACTCCGTGCCGATGCCCGGCCCCACTTCTCGCAGCGTCTGCGCGACATCGGATGCTAGGCAATCGATATGAATGTGCAACTGATTCTGCGTGCGCCCGCTCGCGGAATTGATCGCAAGCGAAACTTCATCGCGTGGCAAGGTTCTGCGCAACGCGCGATCCACATAAACGCGCGCATTCCACGCGTCGCGAAAATAATTCGGCGCATCGGGTTCGAGCAGTTCGGGACTTTCGATGCCGCTCACGCGTGCAGTCGGAATCAGCAGATACTGCGCGATGCCGACGAGATCCTTCAGCACCGCATAACCGCCCGTGAGATTCACATCCGCGCATTTCTGCTGCACGTGCGCGCCCTCGGCCGCCGGCTCGCAATAGTCGTGGACGATCTCCCACAGCGCATTCGGATTTGCCGCGCACGCGAGCGGCAGACAGAGTGCGCACAGCGCGGCGAGACGACGAAGTTTGAATGTGGTTTTCATCGGCATGATTCGGCGGCGCAAAAAATAGACAGGCTGCCGGATTATGCTTGCAAGCGCGTGAAAGCGTCTGCGAATGCGACAAAGCCCCGCGTCGCGAGGGCGCGGGGCTTTGTCGTCGGGCGCGCGTCAGGCGGTTTCTGCGCGATTCACCGGATGCGGTTCCTTCAGCTTGTTCGCGACGCGCGCCGCCTCGAAGTACGAAGCGTTCGGCGGACGCTTCAGATATTGCCCCGCGCCGCGCTCGGCACGCAGATCGCCGTTCGCCCATGCGAGCGCACCGCGCGTGAGCGTGTGCGTCGCGACGCCTTGCACCGTCATGCCTTCGAAGACATTGAAGTCGACCTTCTGATGATGCGTCTTCACCGAGATCGTGCGTGTCGCCTGCGGATCCCAGACGACCAGATCCGCGTCCGCGCCCACCTGCACCGCGCCTTTTCGCGGATAGAGATTGAAGATTTGCGCGGCATTGGTGGACGTCACGCGCACGAACTCGTTCGGCGTCAGACGCCCCATGTTCACACCGTGATGCCACAGCACCGACATGCGATCCTCCACGCCGCCGCAGCCGTTAGGGATGCGCGTGAAGTCTTCGCGGCCCATCGCCTTCTGTGATGCGCAGAACACGCAATGGTCGGTTGCCGTCGTGTGCAGTTGCCCGGACTGTAGGCCGCGCCACAATGCCTCGCGATGCTCGCTCGTGCGAAACGGCGGGCTCATCACGTGCGCGGCGGCGCGCGTCCAGTCGGGATCGCGATACACCGATTCGTCGATCACAAGATGGCCCGGCAGCACTTCGCCGAACACACGCAGCCCGTCGTTGCGCGCCTTGGCGATCACATCGACTGCATCCTTCGCCGAAACGTGGACGATATAGAGCGGCACGCCGAGCACCTGCGCGATGCGGATCGCGCGATTCGCGGCCTCGCCCTCCACTTCGGGCGGACGCGACAACGGGTGCGCCTCCGGTCCCCTGAAACCCTTGGCCAGCAGTTGCTTCTGCAACTGGAACACGAGTTCGCCGTTTTCCGCGTGCACGGTAGGCAGGGCGCCAAGTTCGAGCGAGCGTGTGAAGCTGTTCACGAGCACTTCATCGTCGGCCATGATCGCGTTCTTGTACGCCATGAAGTGCTTGAAGCTCGACACGCCGTGTTCGTGCACGAGGAGCCCCATGTCGCGGTGCACGGACTCGTCCCACCATGTCACCGCAACGTGAAAGCCGTAATCCGCCGACGCCTTCTCGGCCCAGCCGCGCCATTCCTTGAATGCGTCCATGAGGGGTTGCTTCGGGCTCGGAATCACGAAGTCGATGATGCTCGTTGTGCCGCCTGAGAGTCCCGCGGCGGTTCCTGTGTAGAAGTCGTCGCTTGCGGTCGTGCCCATGAAGGGCAGTTCCATATGCGTATGCGGATCGATGCCTCCGGGCATGACGTATTGGCCGCCGGCGTCGACGGTTTGTGCGTCGGCGGGGACGTCGAGATCGGTGCCGATGGCGAGGATCGTTCCGCCAGACTGGGGGTCTGCGCAGAGCACGTCGGCGCGGTAGGTGCGGTCTGCATCGATGATCGTGCCGCCGCGAATTAATGTTGGCATTGTCGTGTCCTCCTTGGCTTTGTTTCGTTCGCTTCGCTTTGCATTGCTTTGCTTGCTTCGCTTTCGTGGAATCCTGAGTTCGTGTCGGTCTATTGGCTCTGCCCCTCCCCGGGGCGGGGGTCACTTTCTTTGCTGCTGCAAAGAAAGTAACCAAAGAAACAGCTATCCCCAGCCTAAGCACTTCACACCGGCCGCGGCACAGGCGATTGGCCTAATGGCCCGGCTTTAGCGAGTGCCCTCGTAGGTCTCGCGCGGCTTGGACCGCGCACGGTCTGACTCATCGCACCGCACAACAAACTGGTTCAGCACCATATAGCTCCAGCCCGCTTCGCGGCCGACGGGTCAATCGGGTGTGCGCGCGCTTCTTCTTCGACGGTTTCCCTCGCATACCCAACGGCAGCGCGCAGCGCTGTGCCGAAGCTCTTTCGTGCTGAACCAGCGCGCTGAATCGTCTCGGGCGGCAGACCGTGCGCGAGCCAAGCCCGAATGGGCCTTTGGGGGCGACACTTAGGCGAGTGCCGCCGGCGGCTGGCAAGCATGGCCAACGTGCGTGTGACCGCGGGCGATGAGAAGCTGCTTTCTTTGGTTACTTTCTTTGCAGCAGCAAAGAAAGTGACTGCCGCCCCGCATAGGGGCAGTGCTAATAGACCACCGCGAAAACGGGATCCGGCGAAATAAAAAAAGACATCAAGCACTCAAAACCCCCGCCCGAGGGCTCCCTCGCAACTTCATCCAAGATCCATAGACGACAGCCGCAAGCACGAGCCCCACGAACCACGCATAGGTATAGAGCGTATTAAAGAACGCTGGCACTCCCGGAAAGGAAGCCGGGAACGCCGTATGCAAAAACCCCGGCAGATTCGGCAACACGCCGACAAGCAACGCCACCACCGCCGCCAGGTTCCACCCGTTGCTATACGAATACTCACCGTCCTCGTCGAAGAGCTCGCGCTGATCGAGCCGCGTGCCGCGTATGAAGAAGTAATCCACCATCAGAATCCCCGCAACCGGCCCGAGCAGCGCCGAATACCCGACGAGCCACGTGAAGATATACCCCTGCGTGGTAGCGAGAATCTTCCACGGCATCATGACGATGGCGATCGTCGCCGTAATCATGCCGCCCGCGCGATACGAAATGCCCTTCGGCCACAGGCTCGAAAAGTCGTACGCCGGTCCGACGAGATTGGCCGCAAGATTGCAGCACATCGTATCGAGCGTGAGGATGATGAGCGCAATGCCCACGCCGATGCCCGTCATGCGGCTCGTGAGATCGATCGGGTCCCAGATCGCCTTGCCGTAAATCACGACCGTCGCTGACGTGACGACCACCGAGATCACCGAGAGCAGCGCCATCGGTACTGGCAGGCCGATCGTCTGCCCGATCATCTGATCGCGCTGCGTGCGCGCGAAGCGCGTGAAGTCGGGGATATTCAGCGCGAGCGTCGCCCAGAAGCCGACCATCGCGGTGAGGCCCGGCCAGAACGTCGCCCAGAAAAGCCCTTCCTTCTTGCCGCCCGCGACGAACTGCGACGGCGCCGAGAGCATCGAACCGAGTCCGCCCGCCTTGCTCGTCGCCCACCAGACGAGCGCAATGCACATCACGACCTTGATCGGCGCGGACCAGCTTTCGAGCCAGCGGATCGAATCCGTGCCATGCCAGATGAAGTAGAGCTGCAACGCCCAGAACACGAGAAAACACGCGAGCTGCCCCACCGAGATGTCGATGAGCGGAAGCGCCGCGCCATGCAAGGCATTGCCCGTGAGAATGTTCACGAGCGTATAGATCGCGCTGCCGCCCAGCCACGTCTGAATGCCGTACCATCCACATGCGACGATCGCGCGCAGCAACGCAGGCAGCTTCGCACCCTGCGTGCCGAACGACGAACGCACGAGCACCGCATACGGAATGCCGTGCTTCGCGCCCGCATGTCCGATCAGCAACATCGGCACGAGCACGATCAGGTTGCCGAGCAGTACCGTCAACACGGCCTGCCACGGCGACATGCCCTGATCGGTGAGGCCCGCGGCCAGCATGTATGAAGCGATATTCATCACCATGCCGACCCACAGCGCCGCGAAGTGATACCACTTCCAGGTACGTTGCGCGGGGCCGGTCGGCGCGAGATCCTCGTTATACAGGCTGCTCGTCTCGACGTTATGCGCTGTCTGATTCATCGGATGCACTCCGTTTGAGTGTGCGGTTGATCATGGGGTTTCAACGGCGACGAGCGCTACGTCATGTCATGCCGCTTTCGCGGGCTCTTCCGCATCGACGCGAGCGGGATTGTTCGGATGCGTGGTCCAGTTCGCGTACTCGCCCGCATCGACGCGTTCCATCGTGATGCATTGCTCGACCGGGCACACGTGCATGCACAGATTGCAGCCGACGCATTCCGAATCGACCACCTCGAAATGCCGCTTGCCGTCCTTCTCCTTCAGGATCGCCTGATGCGATGTATCCTCGCACGCGATATGGCACAGCCCGCACTGGATGCACTTGTCCTGATCGATGCGCGCCTTGATGTCGTACTTGAGATTGAGGTACTTCCAGTCCGTGACGTTGGGCACGGCGCGGCCGCGAATGTCGTCGAGCGTCGCATAGCCTTTCTCGTCCATCCAGTTCGACAGGCCATCGGCGAGATCGGACACGATGCGAAAGCCGTAATGCATGGCCGCCGTGCATACCTGCACGCTGCCCGCGCCGAGCACCATGAATTCCGCCGCATCGCGCCACGACGAAATGCCGCCAATGCCCGAGATCGGCAGATTCGGCGTCTCCGGATCGCGCGCGATTTCCGCGACCATGTTGAGCGCGATCGGCTTCACGGCGGGACCGCAGTAGCCGCCGTGCGTGCCTTTGCCATCGACGGTCGGCATCGGCGCCATCTCGTCGAGATCGACGGCGACGATCGAGTTGATCGTGTTGATCAGCGACACACCGTCCGCGCCGCGCTTGAACGCGGCGCGCGAGCCCATGCGGATATCGCTGATGTTCGGCGTGAGCTTCACGAGACAGGGGAGCTTCGTGCCTTCCTTCACCCAGCGCGTGACCATCTCGACATACTCGGGCACCTGCCCCACCGCCGCGCCCATGCCGCGCTCGCTCATGCCATGCGGGCAACCGAAGTTCAGTTCGACCGCATCCGCGCCCGTGTCCTCCACCTGCGTGAGGATCCACTTCCAGTCCTTCTCATTGCACGGGACCATCAGCGAGACGATCAGCGCGCGGTCCGGCCAGTCGCGCTTCACTTGTTCGATCTCGCGCAGGTTCACGTCGAGCGGACGGTCGGTGATCAGCTCGATGTTGTTCAATCCCGCGATGCGCTGCCCGTTCCATTGCACCGCGCCATAACGCGAGCTCACGTTGACAACGTGCGGATCGAGCCCGAGCGTCTTCCACACGACGCCGCCCCAGCCCGCTTCGAACGCGCGATTGACGTTATAAGCCTTGTCGGTCGGCGGCGCGGATGCGAGCCAGAAAGGATTCGGCGACGTGATGCCGGCGATGTTGCAAGTCAGATCGGCCATGTTTATGCGGCTCCTTATGTTGGTCAGGCGGCTTTGATCGCAGTCAGCTCGAACGACGCGTCGATGGACGCCGCCGCGAGCTTGCCGTCCTGCACGGCCTGCACGGTGAGATCGAGTCCTTCATGGGTCGCGCAGTCGCCGCCAGCCCATACTTTCGCGAGCGTCGTCTGACGGTTCTCGTCGGTAACGATGCGTCCGCCGTCGAGTGTCAGCAACGCGCGATCGATGCCGATGGGCACGAGCGTCTGACCGATCGCCTTCAGCACCATGTCCGCATCGATGACGAAGCGCTCCGTGTCGCGTTCGAATTCGACGCCGGTCACGCGCCCGTCGTCGCCGATCAGACGCACCGGCTTCGCGTGCGTGACGATGCTCACGCCGTTGGTCTGCGCGAACTCGCGCTCGGCCCACGTGGCGCTCATGTTTTCGACGCCGCGCCGATACACCATCGTCACGTTCGTCGCGCCGAGCTTCCGGCTTTGCACGCAGGCATCGACCGCGGTATTGCCGCCGCCGATCACGACGACGCGCCGCCCGACAGGCACCGTCGCGAGATCGTCGGCCTGGCGCACCTGCTCGATGAAATCCACCGCGTTCATCACGCCGTCCAATGCTTCGCCTTCGAGCGCCAGTTCGCGCACGCCCGCAAGACCGAAGCCGATGAACACCGCGTCGTACTGCTTGCGCAATTCGTCGAGCGTGAAGTCACGGCCGAGCGCATGACCCGCCTTGATCTCGATACCGCCGATCGAATACAGCCATTCGATCTCGCGCTGCGCGTAATCCTCGACCGTCTTGTACGCGGCGATGCCGTATTCGTTCAGGCCGCCCGGCTTCTCGCGCGCATCGAAAATCACCGCATGATGTCCGGCCAGCGCGAGCCGATATGCACATGCAAGCCCCGCCGGTCCCGCGCCGACGATCGCCACGCGCCGGCCCGTCTCCGGCGCGCGTTTGAAAAGCGGCTCGCCTTTGGCCATCGCCCAGTCCGTAGCGTGACGCTGCAGCGCGCCGATTTTCACGGGCTCGTCGCCCGGATGATTGCGCACGCAACTCCCTTCGCAAAGAATCTCGGTCGGGCACACGCGCGCGCACATGCCGCCGAGCGGATTGGCCGAGAGGATATCGACGGCCGCGCCCTTCAGGTTGTCGTTGCCGATCTTGCGGATGAAGCTCGGAATGTCGATGCTCGTCGGGCACGCCTGCACGCACGGCGCGTCGTAGCAATAGTGGCAGCGGCTCGCGGCGGCAGCCGCGGTGGTGGCGTCGAGCAACGGCGCGACGTCCGAAAATTCGCATGCGAGCTGTTCCTGCGTGAGGCGATGGCTCGCGATATCGCCGGTCATTTTTATGGTCATGCGCGTTCCTTGTGGGGACGAACGAGTGCCCGTCATCCGCGCGCAATGGCGCGGACGACGTTGAACGTGAGACGAAAAGAGCGCTGCTTTACGAAGCGGGTTCCGAAGCGCGCTCGAGCATCGCGTGCAGGAGCACGTTCGCGCCCGCCTCGATCCACTCCTGACTCGCGTCTTCGATTTCGTTATGGCTGATGCCGTCGACGCACGGCACGAATACCATCGACGTCGGCGCGACCTGCGAGAGGTAGCACGCGTCGTGGCCCGCGCCCGACACCATGTCGCGATGCGAATAGCCGAAGCGCTGCGCCGCCGCGCGCACGGACGCGACGCACGCGGCATCGAATCTGACGGGCTCGTAGTAGAAGATCTGTTCGAGTTCGGTCTGCAAGCCGATCTCGCCGGCTATTCGCGCGACACCTTCGCGCAGCGCGGCGTCCATGCGTGCGAGCACGGCATCGTCGGGATGACGGAAATCGACGGTGAAGAACACGCGGCCCGGAATCACGTTGCGCGAGTTCGGATGCACCTGCATCATGCCGACCGTCGCGCAGGCGAGCGGCGCATTGTCGAGGCCGATGCGGTTCACGAGATCCACCACGCGCGATGCGCCGAGCAGCGCATCCTTGCGGCGCGGCATCGGCGTCGGGCCCGCGTGCGCTTCCTGGCCCGTCAGCGTAATCTCGTACCAGCGCTGGCCTTGCGCATCGGTGACGACGCCGATCGTCTTGTCCTCGGCTTCGAGGATCGGGCCTTGCTCGATATGCAATTCGAACGCCGCATGCAGCTTGCGGCCGCCGCACGGCAGATCGCCCGCGTAACCGATGCGCTTCAGTTCCTCGCCGATCGTCTTGCCGTCGACGTCCTTGCGCGAGAGGCCATAATCGAGCGAGAACACGCCCGCGAACACGCCCGATGCGACCATCGCGGGCGCGAAGCGCGAACCTTCCTCGTTGGTCCAGATGACGACTTCGATCGGATGCTCGGTCTCGATGCCGCGATCGTTGAGCGAGCGGATCACTTCGAGTCCGCCGAGCACGCCGTAGATGCCGTCGAAGCGGCCGCCCGTGGGCTGCGAATCCGCATGCGAGCCGGTCATGACCGGCAGCGCATCGGGGTTGCGCCCGGCGCGGCGCATGAACACGTTGCCCATCTGATCGATGCTCACCGTGCAGCCCGCCTCCTTCGCCCAACTGACGATGAGATCGCGCCCTTCCCTGTCGAGATCGGTCAGCGCGAGACGGCAGACGCCGCCTTTGGGTGTCGCGCCGATTTTGGCCATCGTCATCAGGCTATCCCAGAGACGCTGACCATTCACCATGATGGACGTATCGAGACCAGCCTCTCTGATTGCATCCGTTACGACGTTCATTCGCCTCGCTCCTTACGATCGACTTCGTATGTGAGTGACTTCGTTTCGTGCATGCCGGGCGTTTGCGGTGCGATGCTGCACGCGCCCGGTGCACGCTTTCTGTTATGCGATGAATGATGCAAACCACGCGCTTCTTCAGTACTTCGAGCGCTCTCCAAATCCTGTCCACTTGGACAGGTTGTAGCCGATTAAAATAAGCAAATCAACGTCTTTCGTGTGCGGACAAACACGGAGCAAAGCTAAGCGATAAGCGTGCCATTGCAATGCAGCATCGACAGGCACTGGCCGCGACGGCATTTTCGACGCGATGCAGCGCCGCGTGCATGAACGGCGCGAATGAGGCACGATGCGGCACACACGGCAGAAAAATTCGACGATGAGACACGACGACGCGGCTGACGGCATCACCGAACGCGAGCACGCTGCGCCACCTTTGCGGCGACGCAAGGCGCAGATTCGCGAAAGCAACGAAGCGCAGCTCCTGGCGTGCGCCGAAGAAGTTTTCGCGGAGAAAGGACTGGAAGGCGCGAGCACGGCGATGATCGCCGAGCGTGCCGGATTACCGAAGGCCAACTTGCATTACTACTTCCCGACGAAGCTCGCGCTGTATCGACGCGTGCTGGAAGATTTGTTCGAGGACTGGCATCGCGCGGCGGACACCTTCGAATGCAGCGACGATCCGGTCGAAGCGATCGGCGGCTATGTGCGCGCGAAGATGGAGTTGTCGAGACGCAGGCCGCTCGGCTCGAAGGTGTGGGCGAGCGAGATCATCCACGGCGCGCATCACATGCAGGACATCCTCAACGAGCGCGTGAAGCCGTGGCTCGATACGCGCGTCATCGTGATCGAAAGCTGGATCGCGCGTGGCCTGCTCGCGCCCGTCGAGCCGGACACGTTCATGTTCATGATCTGGGCGATCACGCAGCACTACGCCGATTTCGATGCGCAGATCCGCGCGTTGAAGGGCAAGCGCGCGCTCACGCGCAAGGCCTTCGACGAGCAAACGGAGGAAGTCGTGCGCCTCGTGCTTCGCGCATGCGGCGCGGTGTCGCCGCGCGTCGAAGCGAACCGGAACGCGCAATAAAAAACGCCGGTCGCTCGATAGCGGCCGGCGTTCGACTTGCTGCTTGCTTCTCTACTGCTTCACTGCGTTGCTGCCTTACTGCGGTAACGCTACTGCTTTTCTCGCAAGATACTGCCCTACTGCCAACGCTTGCTGCTGCACCATCTACCGCTACAACTACTCACTGCTGCTGCCACTGCTACTACGTTTCGATCAGTTGCCGAAGTAGACCGAGTTACGGCCCGACATCGGTGCGCTCACGCGGGCGCCGGAATTCGACGTGCCGGCGACCGAAGGACCATAAGCCGATCGACCGTTCTCAGCGTGCACACGCGCTTCTGCGGCCTGAATGTTTTGCGGATAGTCCACGCGATCGGTCGACGGGTTGTAACCGGCCTTTTCAAGCTGGACCAGTTCCGCGCGCACTTGAGCGCGGGTCACCGGGCCGTTGCTTTGCGCGAACGCGAAAGTCGGAGCGGCCAGAGCGGTGGCGATGACGAGTGCGGGAACGAATGCCTTGATCATGATGAACCTCCAATAGTCTTGTTTTGAAATCGAAACTGAATCGGAAGCTTTTTAAGTGGTTTCTGATTTCGTTTCGCTTGAACACAAGTGTAGGAGGCAGTTGCCCTAGGGGAAACCCCGATTTGCACGAAACATAATTGTCGGGATCGCAACAATGCGTTTCGCTAGGCGAAGCGCATCGAGGCCTCAGAAAATATAATTAAGTCTTTGTTTTTATTAATTTAATCGCATCGTTGCCTGACTCTGGAAGCCGCGCGTAATCGATTGCAAGACCGCTCGTCATTACGACATCGCCAGCCAATCGCCATGCACGTGCCACCTTCTACGCGCCCGTTGCATAGGTCATCGAGGTCGTGAGGAGTTCGCGCAACAATGGCTGGATATCTTCCGCCTTGGCCTCGTCGTAAGCGAACGGCGACGATTCTTCCATGTAGCTGATCTGCGTCAGCTCAAGTTGAATCGCGTGAACGCCCTTCTCGGGCTGGCCGTAGCGCCGCGTGATGTAGCCGCCCTTGAAGCGGCCGTTGGCCACCGTCGAAAAGCGGCCGTCGCGCTCGACGATCCGCGCGAGATGCTCGGCTAGCCCGGGCGCCGCCGACGCACCGTCCGCCGTGCCGAAGTTGAAATCGGTCAGACGTCCGTCGAAGAAACGCGGCACGACCGAACGAATCGAGTGTGCTTCCCATAGCAGCACGCTTCCGTGCGACTTCCGCAGCGCTTCGAGTTCGCTCGCGAGCGCATCGTGATAAGGCTGCCAGTACATCGCGCGGCGCGCATCGATCTGCTCGCGCGACGGCTCGTGGCCTGGCTTGTAGAGCGGCGCCTTGTCGAAGGTATCGACCGGACACAGCCCCGTCGTGTCGCGGCCGGGATAAAGATTCGCGTCGTCGGGCGGACGGTTCAGATCGACGACATATCGCGCGTATTCCGGCGTCAGGATCGACGCACCCAATTCGCGCGCAAACGCGTATAGCCGTTCGAGATGCCAGTCGCAATCCTCGGTGAGTTTCGCGACGGGCGTCATCTCCTCGGCGAGCGCGCAGGGAATGCTCGTGCCCCGGTGCGGAATCGAAATCAGCAGCGGCGCGCTGCCGCGTTCCAGCGTGAAAATCGAAGACTCGTTCATGGATGACCTCAATCGAGCAAGCCGCGCAACGCGGCGCGATAGCGCAACAGCGCTTCGTCTTCCTGCGCGTGTCGGCGCGCGTCGATCACCTTGCGGCCGGAGACGAACACATCGCGGATCGGCGTATCGCCATGTTCGCAGAAGACAGCACTCGAAAGCCAGGTCTCAGGCGCATGCTCGCCGATGCCCGGATGCGTTTCGTCGAGCACGAGCCAGTCGGCGCGCAAGCCCTGCGCGAGCGCGCCGACGGGTCGTCCGGTCGCGTGCGCGCCGCCGTCGAGCGCGGCATCGAAGAGACGATCGGCGGGACGGCTCTGCGTCGGCGACGCGAGCACGTTGCGCTGCTGACGCCACAAACGCTGGCCGTATTCGAGCAGACGCAGTTCGGAGCGCCAGTCCACGCCGACATGACTATCCGAGCCGACGCCGATGCGTCCGCCCGCATCGAGATAATCGCGCGACGGAAAGACGCCATCGCCGAGATTCGCCTCGGTCGTCAGACACAGGCCCGCGACCGCGCCGCTTTGCGCGAGACGCGCGCATTCGTCCGCGTCGACATGCGTCGCATGCACGAGGCACCAGCGCTCGTCGACGTTGAAGCGTTCGAGCAGCCATTGCACCGGGCGCTGCCCCGTCGCCGCGAGGCACGCCTCCACTTCGGCGGTCTGCTCGGCAATATGGATATGCACCGGCGCACGGCGAAAGCGGGCATCGAGCCCTTCGATCACCGCCGCGAGCGATTCGCCCGACACCGCGCGCAGCGAATGCGGCGCGACGCCATAACGGCGCATGCCGTCTTCGGGCCGCGCGCGGGCAAGTTCGTCGATGAGCGCGAGCAGCGTATCGGGCGTGTTGAGAAAGCGCCGCTGATCGTCGCGCGGTGCGCTCTTGTTGAAACCGCTGTGCTCGTACAGCACCGGCAACATCGTGATGCCGATGCCCGCGCGCCCGGCCGCATCGACGACGCGCTCGGCAAGTTCCGCGCGATTCGCATAAGGCGCGCCGCCGGGCGCGTGATGCACGTAATGAAACTCGCACACCGACGTGTAGCCCGCTTTCAGCATCTCGATGTAGAGCCAGTGCGCAATGTCCGCGAGCGATTCCGGGCCGATCCGCGCGGCGAAGCGATACATCAGGTCGCGCCAGCTCCAGAAGGTGTCGGCGACGCTCGCGCGATATTCGGTGAGGCCCGCCATCGCGCGCTGGAACGCGTGCGAGTGCAGGTTCGGCATGCCGGGCACGACCGGCCCTTGCGCCCGCTCGACGCCCGCGGGCGCCGCGCTGTCGGGCGCTACGCGCACCAATGTGCCTTCGTCGTTCCATTCGAGCAGCACGTTGCGCCGCCAGCCATCGGCGAGGCGCGCGTGGTCCGCGAAGAATGCGCTCATGTTCCCGTCTCCCTTTTTATGTCGATGCGCGGCTGCTCACAAATCGTCGATGCCGATGTGCAGCCAGGTCGTGTCGTCCGACGCCTCGCAGCGCAAGGCGGCCGCACGATCGAGACGCAGCGTGTCGCCTGTTTCGAGCTTATGGCGCGTGTCGCCATCGGCTTTGATATCGATGCTTCCGCGCACGCAGAAGATGAACGTCAGATCGTGGCGCGCGTCGGGCGAATACGAGCCGCGCCGGACATCCACCGTCGCGCCGGCGCGATCGCGGCGCACCATCACGTTGAAATCGCGCGTCGGGCCTTCGATCAGCGTCGCGTGAATCGCCGTTTCGCCGGCGAAGCGCGCGATCGCGAGCGGCGCATCGAGCGTATGCACGCCGCCGTTCGCTTCAGTCAGACGCATGCCCGCGCCATCGAGCAGCACGAGCACGCGATCGACGCCCGCGAAGCACGAGAACGCGCCATCGGAGGCCACGTCCGCCAGCGACAGACGCCACGCGAACGCATCGAGCGACGTGCCTCGCGGCCCCGCCGCTATCTCGCGCGTCACGCCGCCGCCGTTCTTCCAGGGCTTGGGCGTGAGCGAATCGGCACGAATGATCATGGCGTTCAGAAGTGCCCCGTGAATTGATAACGGTCGCCCGGATGCCAGAGATTCGCGACCGACGCGACCGCGTCGCGCGACCACGTGCGCCGATGCAGCAACAGACACGGCTCGTGCTCCGCCATCGCGAGCGAGAGTCGGATCTCGGTCGACGGCACCGACGCCTCGATCCGGTATTCGACGCGCTGCAGCGGCGCGGCCGTCATCAGGTACTGGTTCGGCGTGATCGTCGTGAAATCCTGGCGCGCGTATTCCGGCGCGAGCTTGGGATTCACGTAACGCTCTTCCATCTGCACCGGCTCGTCGTTCTCGAAGTGCAGCACGCGCGAATGAAACACCGGGCTGCCCAGCGTGAGATGCATTTCGGCGGCGAGCGCCTCGTCGACGATCGATGCGCCCAGATGCAGCACATGCGCGCTATACACGTGGCCGCGCGCGACGATTTCATCGGAGATGCTGCGAATCTCGACGAGCGTCGACGCGTATTTCGGCTGCGCGACGAAGGTGCCCGCGCCCTGCACGCGCGTGAGCACCTGCTCGGCGGTCAACTCGCGCACCGCGCGATTCACCGTCATGCGGGCGACCTTGAACTCGCGTGCGAGCTCGTTCTCGGAGGGCACCTGATCGCCCTCCTTCCATTCGCCGATATGAATGCGCTGGAGAATGTAGTCCTTGATCTCCTGATACGCAGGCGTGTTCATACAGATTGTTCCGACGCGAACGCGAGCGGGCTGTGCTGCGCGACGACGCCTTCCTGCACGAGCGTCGCGATCGCGGCGATGTCCGGCGCGAAGTAGTGATCGAGATCGTAATGCGCCACGTGCGCGCGCAGCGTCTTCATCACTTCGAGCAAAGGCGCGCTCGTCTGATACGGCGCGCGCAGATCGACGCCCTGCGCCGCCGCGAGCAGTTCGATCGCGAGAATGTTCGCCGTGTTGCTCGCGATGTCGCCGAGCTTACGCGCGGCGAACGTCGCCATCGAGACGTGGTCTTCCTGATTCGCGGAAGTCGGCAGCGAATCGACCGATGCCGGATGCGCGAGCGTCTTGTTCTCGGATGCGAGCGCGGCGGCCGTCACGTGCGCGATCATGAAGCCCGAGTTGACGCCGCCATCGCGAACGAGGAACGGCGGCAGGCCCGAGAGCGTCGCGTCGATCAGCAACGCGATGCGGCGTTCCGCGAGCGCGCCGATTTCGGCGGCGGCGAGCGCGAGGTTGTCGGCGGCGAACGCCACCGGCTCCGCGTGGAAATTGCCGCCCGACAGCACTTCGCCCGTGTCGGGGAAGATCAGCGGGTTATCGGAGACGGCATTCGATTCGATCAGCAGGATGTCGGCGGCGTGGCGCATCTGGTCGAGGCACGCGCCCATCACCTGCGGCTGGCAGCGCAGGCTGTACGGGTCCTGCACCTTCTCGCAATCGGCGTGCGACAGGTTGATGCCCGAGCCCTTCAGCAGCGTGCGGTAAGCGGCCGCCGCTTCCATCTGCCCGCGATGGCCGCGCAGCTCGTGGATGCGCGCATCGAACGGCACGACCGAGCCCGCCGCCGCATCGACGGACAGCGCGCCCGCGACGAGTCCGGTGCGGAACAGGTCCTCGATCGCGAAGAGGTTGTAGAGCGCGAGCGCCGCCGACGCCTGCGTGCCGTTCAGCAACGCGAGACCTTCCTTCGCCTGCAGCGTGAGCGGCTTCAAGCCCGCGACCGCGAGACCGTCGAGCGCACTCGCGCGCTCGCCGCGAATCATGACTTCGCCGATGCCGAGCAGCACCGTCGACATATGCGCGAGCGGCGCGAGATCGCCCGATGCGCCGACCGAGCCCTTGATCGGGATGATCGGCAGCACGTCGGCGTTGAAAAGCGTGATAAGCGCGTCGATGACCTCGCGGCGGATGCCCGAATGACCGCGCCCGAGGCTAGACAGCTTGAGCG
This sequence comes from Caballeronia sp. S22, assembly GCF_964261745.1. Classification (NCBI taxonomy): domain Bacteria; kingdom Pseudomonadati; phylum Pseudomonadota; class Betaproteobacteria; order Burkholderiales; family Burkholderiaceae; genus Caballeronia; species Caballeronia sp. S22. The sequence goes on from NZ_OZ180036.1 coordinate 1,092,026, forward strand.
CCATCAGGAGGCGCACGACCGGCCGCGACATCGGCTCGCCAACGCCTACCGCATGCGACAGCACGAGATTCTTTTGCAGCAGTTCCAGCTGATCGGCCGGAATGTGCGTATTGGCGAGCCGCCCGAAGCCCGTATTGATGCCGTAGGCCGGATCGCCTTTCGCGGCAATCGCGGCGACGGCGCGCGCGCTCGCGTCGATGGCGTCGAAGCTGGCGGGATCGAGTTGCAGCGGGTCCGAACCACGCGCGATGCGGCGCAGTTGCGGGAGAGTCAGTTTTCCGGGCGTAAGCGTGATCATGGTTCGTCCTGTCTATACAAGTTAGACTCAAGTCTAAACGGGCTCGAAGGACGAAACAAGGGGATATCCGGGATATCACTAGGATCTTCCCGGAAGAAAGATGCGTCTTGTCTATACAGATTTCACGGTTCGAGCACCTTTTCCATCACGAACTGGACGAAACGTTGCTCGCGCACGATGATTGCGCGCGCCAGGAGCATCGTGAAACCGCAATATTCGAAGAACGGCCGCCCGGTGACGCTGGAATAAGTGTGCAGTGTGTTCAGGCCCATTTCGTCGGCTTCGGCTTCGATGCGCGCGAGCAGCGACGTCGCCACGCTTTTGCGCTGATGCAGCGGATCGACGAACATCATGTCGATGAGGCCGTTTTTCTCGAGATCGGCGAAGCCCGCGAGTTCGCCGTCGACGAGCCCGACCCACGTCGGACGGTTCAGGCGTGCGAGTTCCCACTCGTCCCGGTCGGCTTGCGCCCACGCTGCGATCTGTGCTTCGTTGTAGTCGGCCGATGCCGTTTCGCGAACGGCGCGTTGAAACAAATCGATCACACCGTCGAGATCGCTCGGATGATACGGTCTGACTTCGATGAGCGGAAACCGTGGCATTTCATCACCTTCGTTACTGTCAAAATAAAAAAACCGCTGCCGAGGCAGCGAGGGTCAAGCGTTGAAAACGCGGGAAAAAAACTTGTACAGGAATGAGTCGGATCGGGCGGGCGCAAACGTTCAAATCGCGGAAATCGATTGGCCGGATTGCGCTACAGGAACGTCCTTCAGGAAGCCACGACCACCGTCGCGATACCGAGCGCGGTCATCAGCAACGATGCGCATACGTGGATCGCGATTTCAGCGAGCGCCCAGCCGAGCCGCCCTTGCTGCAAATGCGCGACCACTTCGGCCGAGAAGGTAGAAAACGTGGAGAGCCCGCCCATCAGCCCGGTGATGATGAACAACCGCCATTCCACCGAGATATCCGGAAAGCGCGCGAAAAAGGCAACAGCCACGCCGATGATGTAGCCCGCGATGACGTTCGCTGCGAACGTGCCGAGCGGAAGATTCGGAAAAATCGCATTCAGGCGCAGGCCGAGGACCCATCTGAGCAGCGACCCCAAGCCGCCGCCGAGTCCCACGGCGATGATCGACAGATACATGAATTTGTGAAATCGATTTGAAATTAACTGCGTTATGCCTCGCGCGCGAGCCGGTCGATCAGCGCGCCGCGACTCGCCTCGACGATCCAGCCGTCCTTGTGCCGGACATGCGCCGCCCACGTGCCGTCGCGCCGTTCTTCCCAGCATCCGGCATCGTGGCCGTCGATGAAGAGCGAGCCTCGCACCACGAGTTGCGGATCGGCGGGGTCGAGCACCTCGTCGTCATTGTGTTCGAGCTTCACCGTGTGCATGAGCATCGTCTGCAAAAAGACGTCAAAACCAGAGCCAGTTACGCGAACGGCTCCATTCTAACGATACTCGCAGCCGTTGGTCCAAACGCTCACCGTATCATGAAGGACATTGCCGAAAGGCAATTGAGTATCCGCACGACATGTTCGACGGAGGGCGCATCGAAAGCGAGTGTCACTGCATCGATGCGTTCGAGCGTCGGCCACTGGCAGAAGAGATCGGCGAATGCGGTCGTCTGTGCGCGCAGTTCGCAGCGATGTTCGGTGACCGGCGATCGCTTCGCATGGGCCGACGACGCGGCCGCTTCGATCGTCTCGCGCGCGGCGAGCCTTATCGCGTCGCATGCTGCTGCGGGCGTTTCGGTCACGCCGCTCGAATAACCGTGCGCGGTCTTCACGCATAGAAAACGCGCGCCGGGAAATGCGGGCAGCGTCTCGGCGCCGAAGACGTCGTCGCCTGTGAGCAATGCGATGCGTGCGCCGTGTTCCTCGGCGAGCCTGCCGTATAGCCCGGCCTCGCCGACTTCATCGCCGTCGAGCGTGACGCGCGCGAACGCGGCGCTGTTGATCGTATGCGCGAGGATGCCGCGGCTCTGCGCGCGCGCGTGATAGCCGACCATGAAGACCACTTCCGGCGATGCTTCCAGGCCCGCCATCATGCCGAGCGCGCGCGGCTTGCCGAGCACGAGACGCGCGCGCGGATCGAGCAGGTCGGGTATCAGGTTGCGAAAGCCGCCGTGCGAATCGTTGATCCACACTTGCGATGCGCCGCCATCGAACGCGCCTTGCGCAGCCGCATTCGCTTCGCGCGTCATCCAGCGGCGCGCCTGCTCGTATTCGGGGTTGCCCGCGCGTGTCTGCTCCGGATGGAACACGCCCGCGATGCCTTCGATATCCACCGAGATCAGCACTTTCATGGTCGTGTTCTCAATGCGTCCCTGAGCGATATGCGTCGATGGCCATCGCGTCCGGCGACCGTCTCCGCGCTGAAGAGCGCATCGAGGATCGCTTGCTCGATGCTGTCGGCGGCGGCCTGGAAAAGAGGATCGAGCCGCGCGTCGCTGATGAGCGGCGGCATCGTGATGAAGCCCGCATCGCAGGGCACGGTATAAGAGGTCGTGAAAGCCAGCGCGATGTCGCCGCTGCCGTGACCGTACACCGAGCCCGTGCGCGCGAGGCCGGCGGCGGAACGCATCGCGAGGCGGCGCAACTGACGCGCGTCGAGCGGCGCATCGGTTGCGATCAGCATGATGATCGAGCCTTGCTCGGGCGTCACGTTCGCTTCTTTCGTCGATGCCAGCAGCGTCTTTCCGACCGCATCGCCGGCAATCGTGAGTTGCGGCAGGCGGCCGAAATTCGCGAGCACGAGCGCGCCTGTCGTGTACGCGTGCTCGTCGATCCGCACGACGCGCGATGCCGAGCCGATACCGCCTTTCAGCTCGAAGCACGACATGCCGCGCCCCGCTCCGACTGCGCCGCGTTCGAAATCGACGCTGCATGCATCGAGCGCGCTCATGTAATGCGCTTCGTGAATCGCGAGCGCCTGCATGTCGTTGAGATAGCCATCGTTGCATTCGAACACGAGCGGATTCACGCTCGGATCTTCGCGCCCGATACGTGGATTCGCGGCGATCGCAGCGCGAATCTGGGCATTTACCATCGTGCCGACGCCGAAAGTATTGGTCAGCGCCACCGGCGTTTCGAGCACACCGAGTTCGTCCACTTGCACGAGCCCGACGCTCTTGCCGAAGCCATTGATCACGCACGCGGCCGCCGGCACCTTGTCGCGATAGACATCGCCATCGTGTGGACGAATCACCGTGACGCCCGTTTGCACCGCGCCCTGAGCGAGCGTGCAATGACCGACCGTCACGCCCGCGACATCGGCGATCGTGCCGCGCGGCCCCGCTTCGAGCGAACCGAAGTGCGTCATGGCCGGTCGAGCTTCGGATCGAGCGCGTCGCGCAGACCGTCGCCGAGCAGATTGAACGCGAGCACGGTGAAGAAGATCGCGAGACTCGGGAAGATCGCGACGTGCGGCGCCATCGCCATGTCGGCGCGCGCTTCGTTGAGCATCGCGCCCCACTCGGGCGTGGGCGGCTGCGCGCCGAGTCCGAGAAACGACAGACTCGCCGCCGTGATGATCGACGTGCCGATGCGCATCGTGAAGTACACGACCACCGACGAAATCGTGCCCGGCAGGATATGCCGCGCGAGTATCGTCCAGTCCGACGCGCCGATGCTCTTCGCCGCTTCGATATACGTGAGATGCTTGAGCGCGAGCGTATTGCCGCGCACGAGCCGCGCGAATGCGGGAATGCTGAAGATCGCGACCGCGCACACCACGTTCACCATGCCGTTGCCGAGAATCGCGACGACGCCGATCGCGAGCAAGATGCCGGGAAACGCGAACAGCACGTCCGCGATGCGCATCACGATGCGGTCCCACCATCCTTCGTAATAGCCCGCGAGCAAACCGAAGAACGTGCCGATCACCGCGCCGAGCACGACCGAAAGCAGACCCGCAGACAACGAGATGCGACTGCCCACCAGGATGCGGCTGAGAATGTCGCGCCCCAGGGAATCGACACCGAACCAGTGCGCGGCCGATGGACCGGCGTTGAGCGCGTCGTAGTCGAAGTAGTTCTCGGGATCGTAAGGCGCGATATACGGCGCGATGACCGCGATCACGATCAGCAGCAACACGAACACGGCCGCGATCATCGCGACGTGCTGCTGCCTGAACTTGCGCCAGAACTCCGTCCACGGCGTGCGTATTTCCTGCGCATGCACCGCGCTTTCGGCTGTCACGCTCATCGCGTCCTCACTTGAAACGAATGGTCGGATTGATGATCGCGTAGAGCACGTCCACGATCAGATTGATCACGATGAACTCCAGCGAGAACAGCAGCACTTCCGCCTGGATCACCGGGTAGTCGCGCATCTCGACCGCATCGACGAGCAGGCGCCCGAGGCCCGGCCAGTTGAACACCTTCTCCACGACGATCGAGCCGCCGAGCAGGAAGCCGAACTGCAGGCCCATCATCGTGACGACGGGGATCATCGCGTTGCGCAGGCAGTGCTTCAAGATGACCATCGGTTCGTGCACGCCTTTCGCGCGAGCCGTGCGCACGAAGTCCTCGCCGAGCACTTCGACGAACGACGCGCGCGTGAAGCGGGCCATCACGGCGGCCACGGCGGCGCCGAGCGTGATCGACGGAAGCACGTAGCCCTTCCATGTGCCGTCATCGACGATAGGCAGCCAGCCGAGCTTCACCGAGAAAATTTCCATCAGCAGCATGCCGAGCGCGAAGGCGGGAAACGAGATGCCCGATACCGCGAGCGTCATGCCCAGCCGGTCCGGCCAGCGATTGCGCCACACCGCCGACACGATGCCGATCGTCATGCCGAAGATCACCGCCCAGACCATGCTCGCGAGCGTGAGCCACAGCGTAGGCATGAAGCGCTCGGCAATTTCCGTCGACACGGGCCGCTTGCTGCGCGTCGACATGCCGAAGTCGAAATGCACGACCTTGCCGAAGAAGCCCACGAGTTGCTGCGGCAGCGGCTTGTCGAGGCCGAGGTCCGCGCGCACGAGCGCGACCGTGGCTTCGTCGGCTTCCGCGCCCGCCGCGAGTCGCGCGGGATCGCCCGGCAGCATGTGCACGAAGAAGAACACCAGCACCGCGACGATAAAGAGCGTCGGCAGCAAACCTAACAATCGTTTGGCGATGAAGTTGAGCATCGGTTTTTGTCGGATGCGGCCGGGCAATCACGCCCGGCCGAAAGCGATTACTTGATCGCGATCTCGTCGAAGCTGAACGAGCCGTCGGGCATCACATACGCGCCGGAAAGACGCTTGCTGCGCGCATACACGACCTTTTCCGTGACGAGGAAAATCCACGGCGCATCGGCCCAGATGCGTTTTTGCGCATCGGCGTAGAGCTTGGCCTTCTCGCCGCGATCCGTCGTGGCGAGCGCCTTCGAAAGATCGTCATCGACCTGATCGTTCTTGTAGTACGCGGTGTTGAAGAGCTTCGGCGGGAACGACGTGCCGCCGAGCAGCGGAGAAAGCGCCCAGTCCGCTTCGCCTGTCGACGACGACCAGCCGATGTAGAGCATGCGCACGGGCGCCGTCTTCGGATCGGGCGCGCTCTCGATGCGCTGCACGCGCTGCCCCGCTTCGAGCGCCTCGACCGTCGTCTTCACGCCGACCTGCGCGAGTTGCTGCTGCACGAACTGGATGATCTTCTGCGCCGTCGTGTGGTTATAGCCCGACCACAGCACGGTTTCGAAGCCGTTCGGATAGCCCGCTTCCTTCAGCAGCTCGCGCGCCTTCGCGGGATCGTACTTCCACGGTCCGAGCTTCGCCGCGTAGTCGACGCCCGGCGGCACGACGCCTTCGGCCGGCACGGCATAACCCGCGAACGCGACCTTGACGAGCGCTTCCTTGTTGATCGCGTAGTTCATCGCCTCGCGCACCTTCGGATTATCGAAGGGCTTTTGCAGCACGTTCATGCTGACATAGCGCTGAATGATCGAAGGCGCCGCGATCAGATCGACCTTCGGGCTCGCCTTGAGCGTCGCGGCCTGCTCGAACGGAATCGAGAACGCGAAGTCCGCTTCGCCCGTCTGCATGAGCGCGGCGCGCGTGTTGTTATCGACCACGGGCTTCCAGTCGATCATGTCGATCTTCGGCAAGCCCTTCTGCCAGTAGCCCGCGAACTTCTTCACCTTCAGGTCGTCGGTCTGCTTCCATTCGACGAACTCGAACGGACCCGTGCCGACCGGATGAAACGCGATGTCCTTGCCGTATTTCTTGAGCGCGGTTGGCGAGATCATCACCGCCGACGGATGCGCGAGCACGTTGATGAACGCCGAGAAAGGAATCTTCAGCGTGATCTTCACCGTGTACGGATCGACGACTTCGGTCTTGTCGATCTTGTTGAAGAGGTTATAGCGCTTGAGCTTGTTGTCCGGATTCGTCACGCGGTCGAACACGGCCTTCACCGCGTCCGCGTTGAAATCGGTGCCGTCCTGGAACTTCACGTCCTTACGCAGATGAATCGTGTAGACCTTCGCGTCGGGGCTCGCCTCGTAGCTCGTCGCGAGCACGTTGCGAATCTTCATGTCCTTGTCGAAACCGAAGAGGCCCTCGTAGAACGACTTCGCCACCGCCTGCGAGAGCGTGTCGTTGGCGTCGTACGGATCCATCGTCGTGAAGGTCGAAGCGACCGCCATCACGGCGGTGCTTTGCGCATGCGCCGCGACGGGCGCGAGTGCGGTCAGCGTGGCGAACGCGCTTGCTGCGAGCATCGCGCGCAATTGAAAGGACGGCATCGTTGGACTCCTTTTTGAAGTGCTTCTAGTAAGCGCCGCCAACGTGATGCTCGGCGACAAAATGATCTGGTCCGACTGCAACCAGTTTTGCGACGATCGGCTCATCGCCGAGCTTGCGGATCGGGCTTGGAATCTCGTCGGCGGCGAGCATGCGTTTCGCGTGTCTGCGCGACGGGTCGGCGACCGGCACCGCGCTCATCAGCTTGCGCGTGTATGGATGACGCGGCGCTTCGAACACGGCGGCGCGCGGTCCGATCTCGACGATCTGCCCGAGGTACATCACCGCGACGCGATGGCTCACGCGTTCCACCACCGCCATGTCGTGCGAGATGAAGAGATACGCGACGCCCAGTTCGCGCTGCAGATCGAGCATCAGATTGACGATCTGCGCGCGCACGGAGACATCGAGCGCGGAGACGGATTCATCGGCGATCACGACTTTGGGGTTCAACGCGAGCGCGCGTGCAATCGCGATGCGCTGTCTTTGACCGCCCGAGAATTCATGCGGATACCGCTGTGCCGCTTCGGGCGGCAAGCCGACCTTTTCGAGCAGCCAGTCGACCCGCGCCTGCGCTTCCTTGCCGCTCGCGACGCCGTGCACGAGCAACGGTTCCATCACGGAGAAGCCGACCGTCAGACGCGGATTGAGCGACGCGAACGGGTCCTGAAAGATGAACTGGATATTGCGCCGCAGTGTTTGCAGCGCATGGCCTTCGAGCTTGCTGATGTCGCGTCCGTCGAACTCGATGGAACCGCTCTGGCTTTCGACGAGCCGTAGCAGCGAACGTCCCGTCGTCGATTTGCCGCAGCCCGATTCGCCGACAAGCGCGAGCGTTTCGCCCGGACGCAGATCGAAGCTCACGCGCTCGACCGCGTGCACCGACGCCGTCATGCGGCCGAACAAGCCGCTCTTCACAGGAAAGCGCGTGACCAGATCGCGCACGCGCAGAATGGGCCTGATGGTCTCATCGACGGCAGGCTGCCTTTCCTTCTCGACCGCTTCCGATGGCCGCAACGCGCTCGCATCGTCGGGCGCGACATCCACCGGCTCCACTTCGAGGATCGGGAATTTCGCCGGACGATCGGTGCCGCGCATCGCGCCGAGGGTCGGCACGGCGGCAAGCAACGCCTTCGTGTACGGATGTTTCGGCGCATGAAACAGCGTGTCCGAATGCGCCTCCTCCACCTTCTCGCCGCGATACATCACGAGCACGCGATCGGCGACTTCCGCGACCACGCCCATGTCGTGCGTGATGAAGATCACGCCCATGTTCATTTCGTCTTGCAAGCCGCGCACGAGTTGCAGGATCTGCGCCTGAATCGTGACGTCGAGCGCGGTGGTCGGCTCGTCGGCGATCAAGAGCGCGGGCTTGCACGAGAGCGCCATCGCGATCATCACGCGCTGGCGCATGCCGCCCGACAACTGTTGCGGATAGCGCGCGAACACGCGCTTCGATTCGGGAATGCGAACGAGATCGAGCAGACGCAGCGCTTCGGTGCGCGCCTCCGAATGGCTCTTGCCCTGATGCAGCGCGATGGCTTCCGCAATCTGGTCGCCGACCGTGAACACCGGATTGAGCGATGTCATCGGTTCCTGGAAGATCATCGCGATGTCCGCGCCGCGCACGCTGCGCACCGCCGCGGACGACGCTTTCGCGAGATCCAGCACTTGCCCGTTGCGCCGCCTGAACGCGATGCTGCCCGAGACGATCCGCCCGCCGCCATGTTCGACGAGACGCATCAGCGCGAGCGACGTGACCGACTTGCCCGAGCCCGATTCGCCGACGATCGCGAGCGTCTCGCCGCGATCCACGGTGAACGAGATATTGCGCACGGCTTCGATGGTGCGCGAGCGCGAGCGAAACGAGACCGACAGATCGCGCACGTCGATCACGCGATTTTCGGGCAAGGGCGAGGTCGCGTGCATCATCGATAGATCGCGGTGACGGGCGCTTCGCCGACGCGTGCAAAGCCGCGATACATGCCTTCCGTGTTGAACGGCAGCGCGACGTTGCCCTTCGCGTCGACGGCGACGAGCCCGCCGCGTCCTGCGATACGCGGCAGCTTCGTCATCACGACATCGCTTGCCGCGTCTTCCAGCGACAGGCCGCGATACTCCATTTGCGCCGATACGTCATACGCCGCGAGCATGCGGATGAACATCTCGCCCGTGCCGGTGGTCGAGACGGCGCAGGTCGCGTCGTTCGCATAGCAGCCCGCGCCGATCAGCGGCGCATCGCCGACACGCCCCGCCTGCTTGTTGGTGATGCCCCCCGTCGATGTCGCCGCCGCGAGATGACCGTGCGCATCGAGCGCAACGGCGCCGACCGTGCCGAACTTCTTGTCGGGATCGATGGGATCGTTGTCGAAGGCGAACTTCGTCATCGCATCGTGATCGAGCATCGTGCCCGAAGTGCCGCGCGCCTTGAGCCATTGCTGATGGCGCGCCTCCGTGAAGAAATACGAAGGATCGACGAGGTCGAGCCCTTGTGCCGCCGCGAACGCTTCCGCGCCCTCTGCCGTGAACATCACGTGGTCGCTCACGTCGAGCACGCGGCGCGCGGCGAGAACGGGATTCGTCACGCGCGTCACGCAACTGATCGCGCCGGCTTCGAGCGTCGCGCCGTCCATCACGGAGGCGTCGAGTTCGTGCGTGCCGGCCGCCGTGAACACCGCGCCGTGGCCCGCGTTGAAGAGCGGACAGTCTTCGAGAAGACGGACGGCTTCGGTGACGGCGTCGAGCGCGCTGCCGCCAGCGGCGAGAATGCGCTCGCCCGCGCTCAGGATGTCGGAAAGCGCCGTGTGATAGCCCCCTTCCGTTTCGGCGTTCATCGCGTGGCGCAGGAGCGTGCCCGCGCCGCCGTGAATGGCAATGACTGGTGTGGCGTTCATGTTTCGCGCGGTTCCGTGTGAGTGTGTCGTTTCGCGGCCGTGCGGCGCGTTGCGTGGACCGCCTGCGCTCCCTTGGCGATCGACGGCGCGACGAGCCACGGCAAAACGAATTCGGTCAATCCGGATGCCGCCTCGACCGAGCGTTTCGCCCGATGCGCGACCGCATCGCAGAGTGCTTCGATGACGGCGAGCACCGCCGTGTCGCAATTCGCCGCCAGCCTGCGCTCGGCGTGAATCGCGAGCAGCAGGTCGGCGACCTGCGCGAGCGGCGACGCGGCGCTGTCCGTGAGCGCGACGACGCGCAAGCCGTGATCGCGCGCGAGCCGCGCCAGCGTGATGGTGTCGTCGACATAGCGCGGGAACGCGATCGCGATCAGCACGTCGCCGCGCGACGCCGTGAAAAGCTTGCGCGCCGCGTGCGACGGTCCGCCCGTCAGCACGAGCGACTGAACGTTCGCGCAATACGGCGTGAGTCCGTGCTCCATCAATCCCGCGAGAAACGCGCTCGCGCCATAGCCGATCACGAAGATGCGCGGCGCGGCGAGGATCACGTCGACGATCGCTGCGGCCTTCGCGCCATCGACGGATGTTTGGGCAAGATGCAGATTCGCGGCCGCCTGTGCGAGCGATGCATCGAAGACTTCCGCGCCGCTCGCCGGCGATTCGAGCGCGGTGCGCAGGCGCTCGACGGGCGCGATGGTCGCCTCGAAGCCGCGCACGAGCGCCTCGCGAAACGCCGGATAGCCCGAGAAGCCGAGCGCCCGCGCGAACCGGTTCGCCGTCGCCACCGATGCGCCGACGGCGCCCGCCAGTTCATCGATGCGCATCGTCGCAGAACGGAACAGGTTCGCCAGCACGAACGCCCCCATGCGCCGATGAATCGGCGTGAGCGTCGGCATGGCCGCGGCGATGCGCGCGGAGATCAGATCGTCGGCGCTCGCCGGCGCACGAACCGATAGTGAACGGGACATGGAATGCGCTGCGCTCTCATGGCGATGAAACGCGATGAAAGTATATTTACTCGAAAAGCCGCGCAAAAAAAATTCATTTTCATCGAACTCGGGTTTTCGATAAGAAGGTCAGGCGCGCCGCTTCCGATGCATCGAACGTGCACCATCATGCACAATACGGGGCGCACCGCGTCGCCATGGCCCATCATGCGCACGCGTTTCCAGTCCTGACCGAACGGTATGAATTTCGACTTCCTTCCCGATCCGCTGCCGCACCTGCTCGCCGCTCATCCGTGGGCGCAACTGCTTGCGGGTCTCGTCGCACTCGCGCTGATCGCGCTGTTCCTGCAATGGGTGGTGGCGCGCATCGTGCTGTATGTCGCGCATCGGCTGCTCGTGCTCGCCGGCCATCAGAAGTGGGACGCCGCGTTCATCAAGCACCGCGCCTATCATCGCCTCTGGTACGCGGTGCCGTTCGCGACGATCGCGCTCGGTATCGACGACGTGCCGCGTATCGGACACTGGGCGACGGTCATCGGCCGCGTTGCGCACGCCGGCGCGTGGGTCTGCATCTTTTTCGCCGCGGGCAGCGCGCTTTCCGCGTGGCAGGACGTCTATGCGGAAAGCAAGGAAGCACAGACGCGCTCGATCAAAGGCTATATCCAGATCGGCAAGCTGGGGCTCGCGCTGGTGTGCGGCGTGCTCGTGTTGTCGATTCTCATCGACCGCTCGCCGCTCTGGATGCTCTCCGGTCTCGGTGCGCTGTCCGCCGTGCTGCTGCTCGTGTTCAAGGACACGTTGCTGTCGCTCGTCGCGAGCACGCAGCTCACATCGAACGACATGCTGCGGATCGGCGACTGGATCGAGATGCCGCAAGCCGCCGCCGATGGCTTCGTGAAGGACATCGCGCTGCATACGGTCAAGGTGCAGAACTGGGACAACACCGTGACCACCGTGCCGACCTACAAGCTTTTTTCGGAGAGCTATCGCAACTATCGGCACATGTTCGAATCGGGCGGGCGGCGCATCAAGCGAACCTTGCGCATCGACGCGCAATGCGTGCGCTTTCTCACCGACGAAGAGACCGCGCGCCTGAAGCGCTTTCGCCTGCTGCACGATTATCTGGAGCAGAAGCAGACGGAAGTCGAGCAGGCGAACCGCAATCTCGGCGAACTCGCGAACGAACCCGCGAACCGGCGGCGGCTCACGAATATCGGCACGTTTCGCGCGTATGGGCTCGCCTATTTGCAGCGCCATCCGGAAATCCGTCAGGATATGGCGATCATGGTCCGCATGATGGAACCGCAATCGCAGGGCATCCCGGTCGAGGTCTACTGTTTCACCGCGACGACCGCGTGGACGCAATACGAGCGCATTCAGGGCGACGTATTCGATCATCTGCTGTCGATCCTTCCGGAGATGGGCCTGCGCCTCTATCAGGCGCCATCCGGCGCGGACATGACGGGTTTCACGGGCCGTCTGCGCGGCGAAATGCCGGCTCTCTGATTCGCGGCATTCGCGCCGTCAAAAAGGATCAGGCAAGAATCCTCCACTTTTGTGTATTCACGTTGACGCTTCCGGTCATTACGATCTAACCATCGCCGATGCGCCTTTTTTCCGCAGCTTCATAGCCGCGGCGGGATCGTTTTTTCCGCGCATCGCCATTCAATCGTCATAAAAGGAAAACTCAACGTGATCGATCGCGTCCATGCCATGCGTGTCTTCACGCGTGTCGTCGATACGAACAGTTTCACGCGTGCAGCCGAGTCGCTCGGCATGCCCCGCGCGAGTGTTTCGACGACCGTGCAACAACTCGAAGCGCTAGTCGGCGTGCAATTGCTCGCACGCACGACGCGGCGCCTGAATCTCACCGTCGATGGCGCCGCTTATTACGAGCGTTGCGCGCAAATCCTCGCCGATATCGACGAGCTCGAATCCGGTTTCGGCGCGGGCGAGGAACGTCTGCGCGGACGGCTGCGCGTCGAGATGCCGGATACGGTCGCGACGTCGATCGTCGTGCCCGCGCTGCCGGAGTTTCACGCGCGCTTTCCGCAGATCGAGCTATCGATCGGCATCGGCAACCGCAATGTGGATCTCGTCGGTGAAGGCGTCGATTGCAGCGTGCAGCTCGGCGAACTGCCCGATTCCGGTCTGATCGCGCGCCGGCTCGGCATGCTCGAACAGGTGACGTGCGCAAGTCCGGCGTATCTGGACAAGCACGGCATGCCGGAAACGCTCGATGATCTCGCGCAGCACGTCGCGGTCAATTGCATCTCGGAGAAAAGCGGCCGCCCCGCCGATTTCGATTTCGATGTCGACGGCGAGCCGGTCACCATGAAGATGCGCGGCTTCGTGCAGGTCGCCGACGAGCACGCGTACATCGCATGCGGCATCGAAGGCCTCGGGCTGATCCAGCCGTTGCGCATCGCGGCGCAGCCCTATCTGCGCTCGGGACAGTTGCGCGAGTTGCTGCCGCAATGGAAATCGCCGCCGCTCAAGGTGTCGGTGGCGTTTCTCAAGAGCCGTCAGGCGAGCCCGCGCGTGTCGGTATTCGTCGACTGGCTCGCGGCGCTCTTCGAACGTACGCAGCAGATCGACGACACGCTGACGAGCCTTTATCGTTCGGCGCAACGTCGCGGCCCGACGCGCCGGGATCGTCCCGAGGAAGAAACCGCCGACGCCTGATTCCTGCGTTGCGCTATCGCACGGGCGTGGCTGCGTTCGCGCCCACGACCGTGTTCCACTTGCGCACTTCCCAGCGATCGACCAGCCCGTTCGTCACGTACGGATCGTTTTTCGCGAAATCTTCCGCGGCGGCGGGCGAATTACTGTGAAACAACAGCATCGCGCGATCGGCGGGTGCATCGAGCGCGCCGGCGAGCACGATGTCGCCCCGCTCGACCGCCGCCCACGCAAGGGCGAGATGCGCATCGCGAAATTGCGCGCGGCGCTCCAGATAGTCTGAACAGAGTTCGTAAATCAACAAATAGTGCATCGCCGTCTCCTTAGTGGGACAGTGCCGGGTTCATCGAACTAGTTTGTCCTATTTTCGAGATCGAAACCAAGAGTTCTATCGGAAGGGTCTGATCGCTTAACGATAGCGTATCGCAGATCATATGCGGATACCCAGAGGATTCCGCCAATGAACCGCAACCAGCCTCCTTGCAACGCGTGCCCGAAGCACGATTGCCGCAACTGCGAGTGGACGTCGCCGCTCGATGCGTCGTACCGCACGCTCATCCACTCCCATTCCATGCTGTCGATCGTTGCGCTTTCCGTGAAGGATGCGGAACGTGTACTCGCCGAGCCGTCGTGGCTTGGCATCGCCTGCAAGCGCATTCTCAAGTTCTTCTCAGAATTGAGCCTGCGCGCACGTTAAGAAAACGCCACCGGAGTGGCATTGCAGCACCGTTTTCGTAAAGAAGGTTGCACGATTTTTTTTAGGATAACTGTGCATATAGAATCCACTGCACTTTTGCGCTTGCGTCAAGCGTTCATGTAGAAAGGAATTTCAGTCGATGAGCATCAATCTGGTCCAGGCGGTCAATGCCGCGATCCCGGAACACATCGCGGAGCAGTTGTCGCAACAATTCGGCATTCCCGGTCAGATAGTCCGGCAGCTCGCACTACGCATCGCGCCCGGCCTGGTCGCATCGCTGATGGACCGGGCGACGCTCGTGCCCGGCTCGCAGTCGGTGTACTCCGTCATCATGCAGCCGGAGACCAACGCCCACATCGCGGATCAACTCTCCAAGCTGATCACAACCACCGGCGGCCTCAAGCAGCTCGAAGCCAACGGTCATTCGCTCGCCGCGCTCGCGACAGGCCGGCGTCTCGATGCACTGAGCGACGCCGTTTCGGCCGAAACAGGCGTTCCCACGCAAGCTACGTCGGCGCTCGCGGGCATCGTTGCCGCCGTGCTGTTCGGCAGCATGAAGCGCCACTTCCTGCTCGCGCAATGGGGATTGCCACAGGTGCCCAAGCTGCTGCGCGATCAGGTCGGCGAAATCAATACGTCGATGTCGAACGCAGTCGCGACGGCTATCGGCGTCGGCAACACCGAAGGCTTCACCAGTTGCATCACGCCGCGGCTCGACACGGTCGCATCGAGCCTCGAATCGCGTGCCGATAGCGATGTCGCTGTAGCAGCGGCAGTCGCACCGGCGCCTGTCGTGACGCCCGCTCCCGCCGCGCAAAGCGCGCCGGTTTCCAAGGCCACGCCGCACGCGCCGCCGCCGATGCGCGCGCCGGTGCGCAAGCCCGCGCCGAAACGTTCGAACAAGTGGGTCTGGCTGCTCTTCGCCGTTTTGGCCGCCGTTCTGGCGTTGGTCTATTACCGCGGCTTCACACAAAGCAGCAGCGTCGATCTGAGCGCGGCACCGGCCACGCAGCAAGTCTCGGAAATGTCGACGCCGGCTTCGTCCGCAACGCTAACGACCACGCCTGCCATCGATACTGCCCCTCTGGCGACGTCCGTGAACACGCCTGTCACAACCGCGTCGGCACCGCAAACGGCCTCCGCGCCGGCGGTCGAGCCCGCTTCTTGGAAAGACGCGCAGTTGCTGTTCAGCGTCAACGAAGCGGGCGCCCCGGCGATTGAGGCAACAGTGGGCACGGAAGCAGAGAAGAAGCATCTGATCGACACGTTGACCGCCCGCTTTGGAAAGGCCTACACGGCGGACGTTTCCGTCGTTCCCGAAACACGCCCGGCAACCTGGCTTTCTCGCCTGAACGATTTCTTCCCGCTCATGGCCGTGCCCGGCGCGGAAGCCAAGATCAGCGGCTCGAAAGTGGAGTTGAGCGGCACCGCGGCGAACGGGAAGCTCGGCTGGACCGATCGTCTGAAAGGCACGCTCGGCGGCATGTTCCAGGTCGCGGCGTTCGACGTCGACGGCGCGGTCGCCACCGCGACGCAATCCTTTCGCAGCGCGATGAAGAGCCTGCTCGCCACTGACACGCCTTGCTCCGGCGACAAGCTGACGCGGGTGCTCGACCTCCAGGTCGTCAACTTTGCTCGCTCGAGTGCGCAGGTGCCGGAAAGCGCGGTCGGCACGCTCGGCGAGACGGCGCAATTGCTCAAGAGTTGCGCCGCCAAGGGTTCGATTGTGAATCTCGAAGTCGCAGGCTATTCGGATGCACAAGGTGCGGCATCGGCGAAGCTCGAAGTATCGAAGGAACGCGCCGAGGCTGTTCGTGGCTACCTGGTGCGAAACGGCGTGCCGCCGCAATCGCTCACGGCCACGGGTTATGGCGACGCCAATCCGATCGCCGACAACGATATCGAGAGCGGACGTTTCGCCAATCGCCGGATCGAGTTCGTCGTCAGGAAACGCTGAGCGCCGGCCCGACTCGCGCAATCTTTTCCGCAACGCCGTCGCACGAAAGTGTGACGGCGTTTTACTTTGAGCGCGCGCTGCGGCCGCAATGCAGCCGATTCAGCTCGGCTTCGCGAAATCGTTCTCGGCCCAGCGCTCGGCGCTCGCCTTGCTGAGCTTGAATGCCGGCGACACACGCACGTGCGCGAGTTGCGCGCCGTATGCATCGAAGGCCTTGAGATTGGCGTAGGGATCGTCCTCATCGGGAACGATCTCCAGCGTGACGGTGATGTCCTCGCCCTGCACATCGACGGTGACATTCTTGTTCAGCATCGCGTGACGCTGCTGTTCGTGCCGGCGCAAGACTTCCGACGCCGTCTTGACCAACGTACGAAACGCGTTTGCATCGAGAGGTTTCGGATTTTTCTTGTCACGGCCCATCGTCCACGGACCAACGAGCGCGGGCTCCGCTTCGCCCGTCTGAATCATTTCGACGGCCCAGCCGTCGTCGTCCTCGTTCTTGATCACGCGCGCGGTCCAGCCGTCGTCGCGCCAGAGGCGATCTTCATGGATCGCGTCGTCGGCGGAGGGAAATTCGGAATCGGTCATATCGTAGCAAGGCAAGCAATGAGGCAATGCGACGAATTTTACCTTGGACAATGCACGGAGCATCGTTCGTGCTCAAAGGATTGGCCAGACGGCCAGTGTCATACCCAAACGCATTGCGCCGTGCTACTTTGAATGTACCGGGACCGTCCGGAATCCATCGGCAACGCAATTAAGAAGCCGTAAAACTCTGTCAAGGAGCAACCGCATGTTTGCATTCATCGGTACGTTGATCGTCGGACTCGTCGTCGGGCTCATCGCGCGCGCGCTCAAACCGGGCGACGATAATATGGGCTGGATCATGACCATCGTCCTTGGCATCGCCGGCTCGCTCATCGCGGGGTACGTCGGCCGTGCGCTCGGCTGGTATCAGCCGGGACAGCCAGCGGGATGGATCGCCTCGGTGATCGGCGCGATCATCCTGCTCGTCGTCTGGGGAATGATCCGCAAGCGCACGTAACGTCACGCTTCACCATTACTTTTTTTGGCGCAACGCCTCGTCCGAACCCGGACGAGGCGTTTTGTTTATCGTGCGATGCGCGCGAAATCGATCTCCGCTCCGCCACGCACGACGCGATTCCGCAACGAGCCGCCGAGCCAGTACGAAAGCTCGGCAGGCCTGCCGATTCGCCAGGCGACAAAATCCGCAGCCTTTCCTGCTTCGAGCGATCCGTGCGTCGATTGCAGTCCGAGCGCGCTCGCTGCATGGATCGTCACGCCGGCGAGTGCCTCTTCCGGCGTCATGCGAAACAGCGTGCATCCCATGTTGAGCATCATGCGCAACGAAAGCGCCGGCGACGTGCCGGGGTTCAGATCGCTCGCGAGCGCGATCGGCACGCGATGCCGCCGCAGCGCATCGATAGGCGGCAACTGCGTTTCGCGCAACATGTAGAACGCGCCCGGCAAGAGCACGGCGACGGTGCCGGACTGCGCCATCGCGATGGCATCGTCCTCGGTCATGTATTCGAGATGATCCGCCGACAGCGCCCGATAGCGCGCCGCAAGCGACGATCCATGCAAGGACGACAACTGCTCGGCGTGCAGCTTCACGGGCACGCCGAGATCGCGTGCGCACCGGAACACACGCTCGACTTGCTGCGTCGAAAACGCGATGTGCTCGCAGAATGCATCGACGGCATCGACGAGACCTTCTTCGACAAGCGCCGGCAGCATCTCATCGCAGACATAGGCGATGTAGTCATCCGCGCGATTCGCGTACTCGGGCGGCAACGCATGCGCGGCGAGGCAGGTCGCGCGCACGGTGAGCGGCAGCGCATCGCCGAGACGTCGCGCCACGGCGAGCATCTTGCGTTCGTTGGCGAGATCGAGCCCGTAGCCGGATTTCACTTCGAGCGCCGTTACGCCCTCGCGCATCATGCCGAGCGCGCGTCCTTTCGCGGCTTCGAACAACGTCTCTTCGCCGGCTTCGCGCGTCGCGCGCACGGTGCTCGCGATGCCGCCGCCGCGCGCCGCGATCTCCGCGTAGCTCACGCCTTCGAGCCGCTCCTCGAACTCGCCGCTCCGATCGCCGCCGAAAACGAGATGCGTGTGGCAGTCGATCAGGCCCGGCGTCACCCACGCGCCTTCGAGATCGACACGCTCGCCGTCGCCGATCTCCGGCGCCGCCGCGCGCGGCCCGATCCATTCGATGCGCGCGCCGTCGGTCAGGATCGCCGCGTCTTCGATGATCGAATACTTGCCTCCGATCATCGTTGCGGCGTGGCAGTTTTGCCAGAGCTTTTTCATCACTTGGTGATCATCGGCAAATCGAGGCCCTGTTCGCGCGCGCATTCGATCGCGATGTCGTAACCCGCGTCGGCGTGACGCATGACGCCCGTCGCCGGATCGTTGTTCAGCACGCGTGCGATGCGTGCATCGGCTTCGTGGCTGCCATCGCACACGATCACCACGCCCGAATGCTGCGAGAAGCCCATGCCGACGCCGCCGCCGTGGTGAATCGATACCCACGTCGCGCCGCTCGCCGTGTTCAGGAGCGCGTTCAGGAGCGGCCAGTCGGACACCGCGTCCGAGCCGTCCTGCATCGCTTCGGTTTCACGGTTCGGACTCGCGACCGAGCCGGAATCGAGATGGTCGCGGCCGATCACGACCGGCGCCGACAACTCGCCGTTGCGCACCATCTCGTTGAACGCGAGGCCGAGCTTCGCGCGCAGGCCGAGCCCGACCCAGCAGATGCGCGCCGGCAGGCCCTGAAAGCTGATGCGCTCGCGCGCCATGTCGAGCCACCGATGCAGATGCTCGTCGTCGGCGATGAGCTCCTTCACTTTTGCGTCGGTCTTGTAGATATCTTCCGGATCGCCCGAGAGCGCGGCCCAGCGGAACGGCCCGACGCCGCGGCAAAAGAGCGGACGAATGTAGGCCGGCACGAAGCCCGGAAAGTCGAACGCGTTTTCGACGCCCTCTTCCTTGGCCATCTGGCGGATATTGTTGCCGTAGTCGAACGTCGGCACGCCCTGTTCGCGAAACGCGAGCATCGCGCGGACGTGCTCGGCCATCGATTGTTTCGCGGCCTTCACCGTGCCCGCCGGATCGCTTTGCGCGCGGTCGCGATATTGCGCCCAGGTCCAGCCTTTCGGCAGATAGCCGTTGAGCGGATCGTGCGCGCTCGTCTGATCGGTGACCATGTCGGGACGCACGCCGCGGCGCACGAGCTCCGGCAGCACGTCCGCCGCGTTCGCACACAACGCGATGGAAATCGCGCGGCCTTCCGACGTGTAGCGCTGGATGCGCGCGAGGGCGTCGTCGAGATCGGTCGCCTGTTCGTCGACGTAACGCGTCTTCAGCCGGAAATCGATACGGCTCTGCTGACATTCGATATTCAGCGAGCACGCGCCCGCGAGCGTCGCCGCGAGCGGTTGCGCGCCGCCCATGCCGCCGAGACCGGCGGTGAGCACCCAGCGGCCCTTGAGCTCGCCGCCGTAATGCTGGCGTCCGGCTTCGACGAAGGTCTCATACGTGCCCTGCACGATTCCCTGGCTGCCAATGTAGATCCAGCTGCCGGCGGTCATCTGCCCGTACATCGCGAGGCCCTTCGCGTCGAGCTCGTTGAAGTGCTCCCAGTTCGCCCAGTGCGGCACGAGATTCGAATTCGCGATGAGGACACGCGGCGCGTTTTCATGCGTCTTGAACACGCCGACCGGCTTGCCCGACTGGACGAGCAGCGTCTCGTCGGCTTCGAGGCGTTTCAGCGTCTCGACGATCTTGTCGTAGCACGCCCAGTCGCGCGCCGCCCGTCCGATGCCGCCGTACACGACCAGTTCCTTCGGATTCTCGGCCACTTCGGGGTCGAGATTGTTCATCAGCATGCGCAGCGGCGCTTCGGTCAGCCAGCTCTTGGCGTTGAGTTGCGTGCCGCGCGGCGCGCGGATCTCGGTGTCGCGAAAACGGGAAGATGAAGTCACGAATGCTCCTGCGCATCAAGAAAAGAGAGAGTCGAAGGACACGAGCGACGGCTCGCATCGAATGGTTCTCATGTTCTTGTATATACAACTTAGGGTGTATTAGGGGAATCCCGGAGCCGTCGCGTCGTCCTTGTGTCAATCTTGTATAGACAATCGTCAAGGTACGGGCAAACCGCCGTCGCGTTTGAGTTCCCGCAACGAGAGCATCGATTCGACGGCGGTCACGCCCGGCAAGGTGCGCAGGACGTCGCGCATGAAGACGCCGTATTCGTCGAGATCGCGCGCGACGATCTGAAGCAAATAATCCGCCGTGCCCGAAATGTTGTGACACGAAACGATGCGTGGAATGCCCTGAATTTCGCGTTCGAAGCGGTCCGACAGCGCGCGATCGTGCACGCTGAAGCGCACCTGCGCGAAGGCGACGACGCCCAGTTCCAGCGCCTTGCGCGACAGCACCGCACGATAGCCGTCGATATATCCCTCGCTTTCGAGGCGCTTGAGCCGGCGTGCGCACGGCGTCTCGCTCAGGCCGACGCGCTCGGCGAGTTTCGCGATGGACATGCGTCCGTCCTGTTGTAGCGCGGCAAGCATCGCGCGGTCGATTCGGTCGATTTCGGTCATGAAGCTTTCCTCTTTATTTATAAATAATTTTAGTGGAAAACTACATACCAAAAGAAGAAACTGATAAAAAAGGCCAGAAAACGCCCCATCCGAAATGGCACGATGTAGCCATCGAAACAGGAGCGGATCATGGTCTCGGCACACTTACTTTGGGTTTTCATCGGCGCGCTGGCGGTCGTTTATGCGCTGCCGGGACCGGACATGGCGCTCGTGCTTCAGACGAGCGGCTCGCGCGGTTTCCGACACGGTCTCGCCGTGGCCGCCGGGCTCGCCACCGCGCGGGCGACGCACGTGACGCTGTCGGCGCTCGGCGTCGCCGCGCTCTTGCGCAGCGCGCCGTGGCTCTACGACGGCGTGCGCATCGCGGGCGGCCTGTATCTCGCTTATGTGGCGATCCAGATTTTCCGCTCGCCCGCATTCGGCCTCGACGCGACGCCTGGTCAGGCCGCCGCATCCACGCTACGTTCTGCTTACGCCAAAGGCATTCTGAGCAGCATTCTCAATCCGAAGGCGCTGCTGTTCTGCTCCGTGCTGCTGCCGCAATTCGTGCGGCCGGAGTCCGGTCCGGTCTGGTCGCAAGTGCTGGAACTGGGCGTCGTGCTGGTCGCGGTCGGCGTCATGTTCGACCTCGCGCTGGCGGCGGGCGCGGTGCGGATTTCCGGCTGGCTGCGCCGTCATCCGAAAGCGCAGACCGTGCAGCGCTGGACGTTTTCCGCCGCGCTGCTCGCGTTCGCCGCGCGGCTCTCGCTGGACTGAACTCAGGTTTCGAGCGGCTTGAGGAAAAGCTCGTGCTTCGGCGCGAAATGCGCATAAAGCGGCAGGATCGCGCCGCCCATCGCGCGGGCGTCCGGGCCGATCTGCCCTTCGACGAGACGCGGGCGCGTCATGCCTTGCCAGTCGAACGCGGCGAGCGCGTCATCGGTGCGGGCGATGACCTCGCGCAGCAAGGTCCGGTCGATCTCGCCGTCGATCACCACGGCTTCGAGATCGAGCAGCGCGGCCGACGCTGCGATGCCCGTCGCGATCGCGGGACAGCTCTCACGCATCCACGCGTCCGATAGCTCGCGCAATGCCGGCGAGCAAGCGCGCTCGTCGTGCGCGGCGGCGGCCGGCGCGCCCGCCGCGACGAACGCCTTCTCCAGCACATATACCGACGCCGTATCGAGCAATTGCCCCGCGCGTTGCCCCTTGCCGCGTTTCATCAGCGGCAATGAGCCGATGGCGCCCGCGTTGCCGCCCGGCCCCGCGTGCAGGCGGCCGTCGATCACGAGCCCGCCGCCGATGAACGTGCCGATGAACACATACAGGAAGTTGCGCAGCCCGCGTCCCTGACCCATCACGAGCTCGGCGGCGCACGCGGCCGTCGTGTCCTTCGCGAATTCCACCGGGAGCGCGGTCATCGCTTCGATGCGTTCGCGGATGTCGATGTCGTCCCACGCCGCAAGCGCATCGGGCGGCGTGTCGAAGAAGTCGCGCCAGCCGCCGATCCACAACGGCGCCGCAACGCCGACTCCCGCAATCTTCCGCGCGCCGTCGCCGAGCGCGCCGACCACGCGCGCGAGCCGCTCTTCCAGCGCGGGAAAGAGCGTATGCGGATCGGGATACGGATATTCGAGCGTCTCGCGCGTGCGCACGTTGCCGGCGAAATCCATCGACAGCACGTCGAGACTGCGCCGCCCCACTTTCACGCCGATGGAAAACGCGCCGTCCGCGCGCAGCGAGATCGGCACCGACGGCTGACCGATGCGTCCGCGCACGCGCGAGCGCGGCTCCTTCGCGAGCAGTCCGTCTTCGATCAGATGATCGACGATCAGCGAAACCGTCTGCATCGACAGGCGCGTCATGCGCGCGATATCGGCCTTGGGCAACGCGCCGTGAAGCCGGATCGCCTGCAGCACGATGCGCTCGTTGAACTGGCGCATGCCGAGCTGATTCGAACCGACGGAATGCGCCGAGGCTTTGCGCGCGGGCCGCTCAGACATCGTCCCGGGCCTCTCGGGACGGGCAGGCGCGCCGTACATCGTTCATGTGTTCGTCCCCGTTCGATTAAATCCAGTGTTTTTATTTAGTAAAGACATTCGGGACGATTTTAGCAAGCGCCTTTCCTTGCACTGCGCGGCGATGCAGGTCGATTTTTGTCGCGATTTTTAGTCGGTTATGTTCGACGGGAACCGTCATCACCGACAAACACACATGAGCACACTCGAAGCCCTCCACGCGATCGTCAAGGACGAGAACGCGCCGCAGATCATTCGCGATCACATCGTCGATTCGCTGCAGTTCGCGCTGCGCAATCACGCCGGCTATTTCACGCGCAAGGAGATTCAGTGGCTCGCGCAATGGGACGACACGCGCATCCCGATTGCGGCGGCGAAGGTGTTGAGCGAGATGAAGACGGTCTGAGCCGCGCCGTGCTCAGTGCGTGCCCGAGGCGCGCGCGTGCCATTCGTAGTCGAACACGGTCGCCTGAACCGGCTCCGAAAGACCTTCGACGAAACTGATCACTTCCGGATCCTTCACGAAGCTCGCGGCCGAACTCGCCGCGAGAATCGCCGAGCTGTCCTGCGGCCGCGCGACCAGGAAGCCCTGCACGTAGTCCACGCCGATCTCCTGCAACGCGCGCAAGGTATCGACGTCCTCGACCCATTCCGCGACGCTGCGCATGCCGAGGTTGCGCGCGAGCGCGACGATCGCCTCGACGATCGCGATATCCGCCGGATGCGCGCACATCGAGCGCACGAACTCGCCGTCGATCTTCAGCGCATCGGCGGATAGCGCCTTCAGATATTTGAACGACGTGTAGCCCGCGCCGAAGTCGTCGAGCGCGATCTTGCCGCCCATGTCGTGCACGCGGGCGATGAAGCGCTGCGTGTTCTCCAGATCGTGCAGCGCGACGCTCTCCGTGATCTCCAGACACAGGTAATGCACGATCGACTGATGAGCCGCGAAGAGCGCGAAGATGTCCTCCATGAACTGCTCGTCGTTCAGCGAGCCGCCCGAGAGATTCACGCAGATGAACTGCGTGTTGCCGAGTTGCTGCTGATGCACCTCGATCCAGTCGAGCAGCGTCGAAATGACCCAGCGATCGATCGCCGCGATATTGCCCGATTCCTCCGCCGCGACGATCACCTTGCCCGCGGGCAGCGTCGCGCCGTCGGGTGCGCGCATACGCAGCAGGACTTCGAAGTTGAGCGATTCGGTCGGCGCGGACAGCGACATGATCGGCTGCATCACGAGGAAAAGACCCGGCGGCAGGCGATTGCGCCCGAGCGTTTCGACGAGCTTCAGTTCCTCCGCGCGCTCCTCGAACGCCGCCGCGCCCTTGCGATACGTGACGAGATGCGTATGCGCGACCTTCTTCGCTTCGCGGCACGCGCGATCCGCGTGGGATAGCGCGTCCTGCACGCGCACGCCCTGCGAGCATTCGACGAGACCGATCGACGCCTTCACCTGGAACGCGCGATTGCCGACCTGATACGGCGCGTCGGACAGAATGGAAATGAGTTCGCGGCATTGCGCGATGGCGTCTTCGATCGACGTGTCGTGCATCACGCAGACGAACTCGTCGCCGCCGATACGCCCGACCGGATAGCTGCGCGCGAAGTGCGCCCGCGTGCGCGCCGCGACCTGGCGCAGCACTTCGTCGCCGCTGCGATGGCCGAAGAGATCGTTGACGAGCTTGAAGCGGTCGAGATCGACATAGGCCAGCGCCCACGGCAGCGTCTCTTCGCTCTGCGCGGAGATCGCCTTCTCGACGCCGCGGCGATTCAGCGAGCCGGTCAGCGAATCGTGCTCCGCGAGAAAGCGCAACCGCTCGACGGCCTTCGAGCGCTCCGTCGTGTCCTGCAGCGAGCCTTCGATCCATCCGTTCGAGCGGATCGCCTTCAGCAGATAGCGCCGCTCGCCGGTGCCGCGCTCGGGCGAGCCGCCCATTTCGAGTTCGCCGTCGCTGCCCTTCGACGCCAGCGCCTGCAACGCGCCCCACGCGCCCGCCTCGAAGTAATCGTTCCAGTGCCGCACCTTGTAGTCGGTCTTTTGCAGATCGAGCATCGCGCGCAACGCGGGATTGGCGCGCACGAAGTGGCCGTCGGCATCGAGCGTGAAGAGGCCGATCGGCGTGACTTCGTAGGTATTGCGCAATTCCATCTGCGCCTGGCGGCGGAAATCGCGTTCGGCGCGCATCTGCTCGGCGATCGCGAAAGCCGCCATCATGCTCGACGACAGCGCGGCCATCACCGTATTCACGCCGCCGACGAGCACCTTCAGCCCGAAGGCCGCGCCGAGTACTTCGGAGAATGTCGAGAACAGCACCACGCCGAGCGATGCGACATACCAGAGCACCGTACGCGAGCGCGCCATCCACACGAGCCGCGCGAGGAAAAACAGCAGCACGCAGATGCCGAAGCCCGCGATGATCCACAGTGTCGGAATGAACAGCGCATATGGCAGCGCGAACGCGGCCGCGAGCAGCACGATGCCGACATACTGGATCACGCGCAGCAGCCAGCGATAACCGACCACGCGCAACTCGCGCCGGAAAAGCTGCTGGAAGAGCGCGGCTGTCAGCAGGTAATAGGCGGCAAAGGTGAATTGCCGCAACGGCTGCATGAAGTCGGCCGGCAGCACGCGGCCGAGCCATTGCATGTCCCAGCCCATCGCGTTCGCGCACAGGCGCAAATTGCCGACGAGCCACACGGCGAAAATCACGTAGGTCCATTCGTGATTGATGAGCGCCGTGACGAAGACGAACACCGCGAGCGTCAGCAAACCGCCGGCGATCAGCCCCGAACTTTCCTGAAAGTCGAGCGCCGAATTGCGCAGTCCCTGCCATTCCCACGCGTAGGCATTGATTTGCGCGGGACCGGAAAAGGTGCCGCGGCACAGAACGTTTTCGGCCTGCTTGATTCGGCCGACCTGAATGGAGAAGCCCGCCTTCACCACGCGCATTTCGCCAGTCACGCCTTCGCGATCCGCCTGGCCGAGCGGCGCGAGCGTTTTCGCGTTCCAGCAGGCAAGCGTTTGCGCATGACGGGACGGCAATTCGACGACCGTCGACGAATCCGCGCTCATGCTCGGCGTCGTAAAACTGAACCAGACCGGCTTTTCGGAGAGACGTGTGCTGTAACGGGAAACGGGCGCCGCGCCTTGAAGCGCTTCAAGCGCATCGGCGGGCGTCATGTTGCCGCTTTTATCGGCGACTACGTGAAGTGCGAGCGGAACCGCGCCGCGCGTTTCATATTGGCGCGGCAGGAAATAGAGCGTCGCGATCGTACCGAGCAAAATCAGAATCGGCACGGCGTAAACGGCGACTGCATACAGCGCGTCGTCGATCCACGAGCCCGTGCGTCTGAATCTCGATAAGGAAGCTGGAATAACCGACGCCATACCTGGAAAAACCCCCGTTTGCGCCCAGCGCGAAATACGCCGGCGCAGACAGCGGCGGAGCCCGAAGAACCCCGTGCGCCGCCGCTTTTTGGCCTACCGGATCGCTTTGCGATCCGGTTATTCGCTTTTACCTTCCTGAATACGATCGTGCCTTTTTCACCTGCCGTAAGCCATCAACGGGGCTTCCGGGCATCGTACCGGTTCCCAGTCAAAAGATAAATCTACAGAATGCAAATCGATATCCGGATGATGCGTGTGCACCATGTAATTGAAAAGCGGATGACGGGCTTCTTCCCAGCGCTGACGTGCCGCGGCGACATCTTTCGCGAGCACGCGATGCGGCAAGCCGCCCACATGCGACATCGGCAGAAATTCATTAACGCCGAAAACATCCTTGAAGAGCATCGCCTCATACTCCCGATCCAGCGGCGTACGCGCCGTAATCACCATGTAATCAATCCCGTGCAATTCGCAGAACATCCACAGTGCCTTGCACAACGCCACCTTGACTACGCGGCCCACCATCCCGCCCGCGACGCCAAGACGCGTCGCTTCCGCGAGGCGGCTCGTCGCCAGATGGTCGGGCAGACGCACCGACTGCTCGACGGCGAGCGGACCGTACGCATTGGTCTGAATGCGCATGGTGCCGAGCGGCGCGCCGTCCAGCTTCGATTCCGCCAGTAGGACAGCCGTCCCGCGATCCCAGTCCGAAGGCTCGATCGTCATCTTGTCGGCGAATTCGGGCAGATGCCGCCCATAGGCCGAACGTCTGATGCTCACGGCTTTCTGCAATCCAGCATCGTCTTTGACGATACGGATAGTAAACGGCATACGCTCGCTTTTCTGAAGTGCGGGTACGACCGTGAGAGTTGGGCGAACCGCCGATTCGGTTTGGTTAGCGGCGGCATTGGTGGCAAGGTTCAGACGTTCCATTTGTAAACCCCATTTTTTCTTGGCGATTGGAAAGGTGCCGCGTGTCGAGGAGGTTTTGTAGTGGTTCCTTACACGGGCGAAACGAGCCTCTCACGAAGTCAAATAACGGGGTGCGCGCTTGCCACTGTTTCTCAGCAAATTTCAGGCTAAAGGAGTGGAAGAAAGCTTCTAAACGGCGAAAAGCAGTCGCCGGCAGCCGCCGAAAACCACATATCCATATGCCGTACAGGAATATGCGAGCCCGATCAAAAGTGAAAGAACGAGGGCGAGCAGCCACCAGGCGACGCGAGAGACAATCAGGAGAATAGCGTTCGCAGAACGCTCGTGGAGCATCGCGTAAACGCTGGAAAATACGTTAGAAAGAGTAACTGGTAACGTTTGCTTACACTTTTTCTTCGCAGAAAGTGCGAAACGCCGAACACCCGGGGATGGGGATTTAATGCCGCTGAAAAAGCCGAAACAAAAAGGCGGGCGCTCTTTCGAAAAAACGCCCGCGCTATCACAACATAATCATGTCGACTGTGTGGAATCCGCCAAAACGGATTAAAAAATCAGTCGTCCTCGTCGAGCCAGGGAATATCCACGTCGGTAATGAAAGCGACCATCGCGAGCGGACGGCCTTCTTGTCGTCCGATATTCCCGTCGGCGCGTTGCCATTCGCAGCGGAAAATCGTCGCGGGGGTATCGGCGAGCAGCGTGATCGTGCGAATCTCGTCCGGATCGTTGTCTTCGACCGGACCATCGAGCGACACGAGCAATTGCTGCGGCCACACGCCGTCGGCCGGATCGTAAATCTTGTCGCCGTCGTGAATGACGACGTGCGCCTCGACGCCGATCGTCGCCGACGCCTCCACGATCATCTTGCCGAGCGCGCGCAGCACGGCGGTGGCGCGGCCCGAGTTGGCCTGGCGGATCGCGAGATCGCCACGCGTCAGCGCCTGCTCGAGTTTGGGATTGGTTTTCTGTTGCGCCATATCTCTCTCTAGGGGTTCGTTGCAGCTTTCGACGGGCGCGGCCCGGCTTAAGTTGCAGGCGGATCGTAGCATCGCACCAACAAAGATAGGTCGCGCGGGCCTTTGCAGCAAACCGTAGACGGCCGAAGCGTTCCTGACCTGCGAACGTCTTCGATGCTCAAGTTTGCGCACGACCGGCCGATATTGCGCACATCCCCACCGAAACGCGTGACTGCCGTGCCGTTAATCGACCTGACTGCTCCCTTGCGCATTCGTCCGCCGGCGCTCGCTTCCCGCACGCCGTCCACCCGCGCCTGAACGTGCTGACCCGACACACGGAGGTCGTCGACGGCATCGCGCTGCGCACGCATCTGCAACCGATCTACAGCCTGCCGCATCAACGCGAGGTGGGCTACGAGGCGCTGTTGCGCGGCGATGCGGGCGGCGGCGCGCTCGTCGGACCGTTCGATCTTTTCGGGCGAGCGATCGTCGCGGGCACGCTGACCGAGCTCGATCGCATGAGTCACCTCACGCATCTGCGCAACGCGGCGCCCCTGCTGCCTGCCGCGCAGTGGCTCTTCCTCAACATCAATCCGGCGACCTTCACCGATCCGGGCTATGCCGCGCGGCTCGCCTCCGCAACGCGCGAAGCGGGACTCGCGCCCGAGCGGCTGGTAATCGAAGTGCTGGAGTCGGGCGGCACGGATGTCGAGGACATCTCGCGCGCCACGCACGCGTTTCGGGCACAGGGCTTTCTCGTCGCCGTCGATGACTTCGGCGCGGGGCATTCCAACATCGACCGGCTGATCACCCTGCGACCGGACATCGTCAAGCTCGATCGCAGTCTCGTGCGAACCAAGAGCCCCCACATGCGCGACGCGCTGATGCCGAAGCTCGTCGATCTGCTGCACGAGTCGGGCATGTTCGTGGTCGCGGAAGGCATCGAGACGAGCGAGGATCTGATGCTCGCCGCGCGCTCGAACGTCGATTTCGTGCAGGGTTATCTGTTCGGCATGCCATCGGCGGAACTCGCCGAACGCGGCGTGGCGACGCCGCTTTTCGAAGACGTGTTCGACGCGCTCGCCCAGACGCGGCGCACCGAGCGCCTCGCGGGCGACTTGCTTCTGCTGCCCTATCGCGCGGCGCTCACGCAGGCCGCGCGGCGCTTCGCGTCGGGCGCGACGACCGAATCCGCCTGTGCCGATCTGCTGGCGCTGCCGTGCACGCTCAGTTGCTTCTTCCTCGATCGGGGCGGCCGCGAGTTCATGCCCGGCCTCGCCGGCGCCGCGGCGATTGCGCCGAGCGAGCGCTTCGCGCCGATCGCGGATCCATCGACCGGGCGCTGGGACAATCGCCCGTATTTCGTCGATGCGCACGCGAAACCGCAGCAGGTGGTCACGAGCGCGCCTTATCTCTCCGTGACGGGCACGTCGCTTTGCGTGACGCTCACGATCGCGACGCAGCACGCTGCAAAGCCGGTCGTGATCGGCGCGGACCTCGACTGGCGCAAGCTGACCGAAGCCGCGCCCGCAATCTTCTGAGCGTCAGGCGGTAGCGCTTTTCGCCTGCGCGATCGCACCGGCAAGCGCCGCCGCGCCCGCGCGCAGCGCTGCGAGATTGCCCGGCTCGAAGGTCCAGTGCCCCGCCGCATTCACGACGGCCAGTTCCGCGCCGGGCCAGCGCGCGGCGAGGTCCAATGCCTGATCGGCGGGACACACCATGTCGAAGCGTCCATGCACGATCCGGCAAGGCAGATGCGCGATACGCGCGACGAGCGGCAATAGCGGCACCGGCGGCAGTTCGTTCGCCATGTAATGCCGCTCGAGAAGCGCCATCGAGATTGCGGCCGAGTTCGCTTCCGCACTCGGGCGCTTCTCTTCCTCGGCCGGTTCCTTTTCCGGCTTGTTGACCACGGACAGCGTCGTCTCGTAGTGCGTCCACGCGCGCGCGAGCCGCGTACCCGCCTCGTCGAAACGCGCGAGCGGCGCTTCGGTCATCCGCAGGATATCCTGCGCATTCGTGGGACGCTTGCCGCACGCCGCCTCGATCGCATCGAGAAACGCGCGATGCGCCTCGGGAAACACGCGTCGAACGTCCCACAGGAACCAGTCGATATCCTCGCGCCGCGCGAGAAAAATGCCGCGCAGCAGGAAACCCGTGCAGCGCTCCGGATGCGCGACGCCGTATGCGAGACCGAGCGTCGTGCCCCACGAGCCGCCGAAGATCGCCCATTGCTCGATCTTCAACGCGACGCGCAGCGTTTCCATGTCGCCGACGAGCGCGTCGATGCCGTTCGCCTCCAGCTTGCCGAACGGCGTGGACTTGCCGCAGCCGCGCTGATCGAAGAACACGACGCGCCATTTGTCCTGTTCGAGCACCTCGGCCCATTTCACGTTCATCGCGCCGCCGGGGCCGCCGTGCACGACGAGCATCACGGGCGCCTCGCGCGGGCCCTGCGCGCGCCAGTAGATCGCGTGACCGTCGCCCACATCGAGCATGCCTTCGTCGAACTGCACCGGCGATTGATTGTCCATTGCGTCTGTTCCTTGCTGAATAGGCTTCGTCGGGCTCCATTGTTGCATCGCTTCGATGACATCGCATGGCGCGAAATGATCGTCCGGCGCGTTTCGCTCGATACGCTATGCTTGCGGATTCCGGATGTTCGTCATCCACCTGTCATCTCACGAAATTCGATGCGACGCACCTTCGTCAAGTGGCTCTTTGCAACCTATCTGCTCGGCAGCGGCATCGTCTGGTCGATCCTGATCCTGCCGCTCTTTCCGTTCGTCGGCCGCAACGGGCGTTACCGGCTCGCGAAGCTCTGGTGCCGCGCAGTGGTCGTGATGATGCGCGTCATCACCGGCGTCACGTGCTCGATCGAAGGGCTGGAGCATCTGCCCGACGGGCCGTGCATCATTCTGTCGCGACACGAATCGACCTGGGAAACGCTCTCGTTCATGGCGCTCTTTCCCCGGCGCATCAGTTTCGTGTTCAAGCACGAACTCATGAACATTCCGTTCTTCGGCTGGGTGCTGCGCGGCCTCGACATGGTGAGTCTCGACCGCGGCTCGATCCGTCAGGCGCACGCCGCCGTGACACGCGAGTGCGCGGCGCGGCTCGAGAAAGGCGATTCGGTGGTGATCTTTCCGGAAGGCACGCGCGTCGCGCACGATGCGCCGCTCAAGCTCGCGTCGGGCGGCGTGCGGCTCGCGTGCGCGACGAAGGTGCCGGTCGTGCCCGTCGTGCATGACGCGGGCAAGGTCTGGCCCGCGAAGGGCTGGCCTGACCGCGGCGGGCATATCCGCGTGATCGTCACGCCATGCCTGCCGCTCGATTGCCAGATTCCGCAGGAGTTGAACCGCCTCGCGCAGTCGCAGATGGACGACGCGCTGGCGGAACTGCGCTAGTTGCCGCTCAATACAATGGCCGCTTCTTCGCGGCGCACAAACGATTGACCGCGGAAATCAGCGTCTCCATGTCGACGGGCTTGCGCAAATATCCGTCGTAGCTGACGAAAGCCGGCGGATTCGGATGCCCTGAAATCATCAGGAAAGGAATGTGCGCGAGCGCCGTGTCGTTCTTCATCGTCTGGCAGAGCAGCGCGCCGCCGAGGCCTGGCATCATCCAGTCGGACACCACGATATCCACCCGCTGTTCCCCGAGTATCGATAACGCTCCGTTGCCGTCGAACGCGCACAAGACAGTGCAGTCCTCGCCCTGCATGCAGAGGGTCCAGGCTTCGATGGTGGCGGGGTCGTCGTCGACGAGCAGTACGGTCTTCATCTTGCGAACATGTTCGAGTGCGGCGCGTGTGTGGGGCGGGACGTCACGACGGACGCGGCGGACGCGGCGGACAACCTCGGATGTGACCGCCGCCGACGCCGTTTGTTGCAGTCACTTCGTACCCGCCGCTTTTGTCATAGTATTTCTTTCGCGCAAAACCTGCGCGGTAAATGCTGCTTCAGCAACTTGCGCGCCGCCCGTTGTCTGCGGTCATTTGCTCCCGGCGCGTGAGCGGCCGGCTTCACGCAGCGCATCGACGAGCGTCTCTTCCACCGGCGTGCGCGCGGCATCGTTGCGGCGAATCAGGCCGATAGGCTCGTCGGTGCCGGCGAAGGGCATCGGCAGCGCGGCGAGCAGCCCGAGCGCGATGTCCTGCTCGACCGCGCCGGCGGGCACGAACCACACGGCGTCGTTGTTCATCGCGAGCGAGCGCCCGAGCGACACCGACAAGGTTTCGACGAGCGCCGTCAACGCATGCGCGCCGAATGCCGTCAGCACGCTTTCAGCCGATTGCCGGATCAACGTGCCGAACGGCGGCACGACGATCACGAAGCGCGCGAGCAAGGCGGGCGTGAGCGGCGTTTCGAGCGTCAACGGGTGTTCGCGGCGCACGACCACCGCGAGCGGCTCGCGATAGATCTGCTCGAAGGACAGCCCGTGCATCGCCTCCGGCTCCGACAGCCGCCCGACCACGAGATCGACGTCGCCCGCCTTCAGCTTCTCCAGCAGAAGCGCGTTGGAATCGGTCCAGACGGACAGCGACACCGCCGGCCATTGCTGCCGGAACGACATCAGCGCGGGAGAGAGCAGCACCGGCGCGACCGTCGGCAATATGCCGATCGCGATGGTCCCGGGCATGTCGCCGCGTTCGCGCAGAAGCATGTCGACGCCCTCGCGCAAGGACGCGACGCATGCGCTCGCGTGCGGCGCGAAAAGCCGTCCCTCGCGCGTGGGCACCGCGCCGCGCCGCCCACGCTCGAACAGCCGCACGCCTAGAATGGATTCGAGCTCGCCGATGGTTTTGGAAACCGCGGGCTGCGTGATCGACAGGCTATCGGCGGCGCGCTGCACGCTCCCGAGCTGCGTGACGGCAAGAAAACACTGCAGATGCCTGAACTTGACGCGGGTGTTGGTGAAGTCGGTATCCATGACGATCCGTTATGCAAGATGGCACGAAACATCATTTTCCATAACTTGCGCCGTTCTATAAAGTAGCCGTCAGAAACATCCTATTCAACTTCCAAATACAGGAGACAGTCGACATGACCTCCCCCATCCTCACACCGCGCGATTGGGAATCCCATCCCGCGTATCTGTCGCCGGGTTACAAGTCGTCGATCCTGCGCAGCCCGGGCTTGCCGCTCATTCCGCTGAAGGAAAATCTGCGCAACCGACGCGTGCCTGTCTACGGTGCTGACGATCTGGGCGTGCTCGACAACGACCTCACCCGCAACGCCGCGAAAAACGGCGAACCGCTCGGCGAGCGCATCATCGTGACGGGACGCGTGCTCGACGAAGGCGGCCGTCCGGTGCGCAACACGCTCGTGGAAGTGTGGCAGGCGAACGCCGCGGGCCGCTATGTCCACAAGGCGGACCAGCACGACGCGCCGCTCGACCCGAACTTCCTCGGCGCGGGCCGCTGCCTGACCGACGACGAAGGCCGCTATCGCTTCATGACGATCAAGCCGGGCGCGTACCCGTGGGGCAATCACCCGAACGCGTGGCGTCCGCAGCACATCCATTTCTCGCTCTTCGGCGAATACTTCGGCTCGCGTCTCGTCACGCAGATGTACTTCCCCGGCGATCCGCTGCTCGACCTCGATCCGATCTATCAGGGCATTCCCGAGCAGGCACGCAAGCGTCTCGTGTCGTCCTTCTCGATCGACACGACGCAGGAAAACTACGCGCTCGGCTACGAATTCGATATCGTGCTGCGCGGCCCGGACCAAACGCCGACGGAGTAATCGAACATGACCACGCTGAAACAGACCCCATCGCAGACCGTCGGACCGTACTTCGCTTACGGCCTGGTTCCCGAGCAATACAACTTCGATCTGAAGAGCCTCTTCACCGCATCGGCGGCGGATCGTGAAGTGC
The DNA here is from genome assembly GCF_964261745.1 of Caballeronia sp. S22. Taxonomy (NCBI): domain Bacteria; kingdom Pseudomonadati; phylum Pseudomonadota; class Betaproteobacteria; order Burkholderiales; family Burkholderiaceae; genus Caballeronia; species Caballeronia sp. S22. The sequence goes on from NZ_OZ180036.1 coordinate 1,126,013, forward strand.
CGGGCGAGCATATCGCCGTCGTCGGCAACGTGTTCGACGCCGAAGGCAAGCCCGTCAACGACGCGCTGATCGAAGTCGCGCAGGCCGATGCAAATGGCCGCTACGTGCAAAGCGCGCAGGAAGCGCGCGAATCGGGCTTCCGCGGCTTCGCCCGCGTGGGCACGGGCACGGATCCGAAGCTGCGCTTCATCGTCGATACGGTGAAGCCGGGCGCAACCGCCGACGATTCCGCGCCGCACCTCGATGTCATCGTGCTGATGCGAGGCATGCTGCTGCACACGTACACGCGCATCTACTTCGAGGACGAAACCGAAGCCAATGCGAAGGACGCCGTGCTGCAGAGCGTGCCGGCCGAGCGCCGTCATACGCTGATCGCGAAGCGCGAGGCGGGCGCATCGGCCAAGCCGGGTTCGTCGGGCACGATCTATCGCTTCGACATTCATCTGCGCGGCCCGAACGAGACGGTGTTCTTCGACCTGTAAAGCTTTCTCGCGGCAGTTGTTTGAAACGAAAGGCGTCCGGCACTGCGTTATAGTGTCGGTCGCCTTTTGTCTTTTCTGCGCTTTCTCCCATGTCCGACGCTCCCACGCCCAGCCCGCTCTACGTCAAGCTCCTCGGTGAAACCGCCCAGATCGGCTGGTCCGAACTGGAGCGCTTCTTCGCGCAAGGCAAGCTCATCTGGGTGAAACGCGATCTCGATCTCGTGAGCGTCGCGGAAGCCGTCGCCACCGACGATACGCAACAGGTCACGCGATGGCTCGCAGGCGGGCTGGTCGAGCGCATGCAGGCCGAAACGGCGGCCGATCTCGCCGCGCGCGATCCGGAATTGTGGACGGTTGTCACCTCGCCCTGGGTATGCGTGCAGGAACGCGGCTGATTCACGAGTCTGAGTCGTACTAGCGCCGGTCGAGGACATAGTCCGTCCACAGTACGACGAGAATCGTCATCAGCGCCGGGCCGATGAACAGACCGATCAGCCCGAAGGTTTCCGCGCCGCCGAGAATGCCGAACAGCACGAGCAGAAACGGCAGCCGCGCCGATCCGCCGATCAGCACCGGCCGCACGAAGTGCTCGGCGACAAACACGACGATCATCCCGAACACGGCGACGCATATCGCCGCGACCATCGAGCCCTGCGCGAGCAGCCACAGCGCCGAACCGAGAAACACGATCGGCGCGCAAAACGGCAGCATCGCCGCGACGGCCGTCAGCATGCCGAGCAAGGTGGCGTGCGGCACGCCCGTGACCGCATAGGCGATTCCGAGCAGCGCGCCCTCGCCCAGCCCCACGACGACGAGCCCCACCACCGTGCTGCGCACCGATTCGGCCATGCGCCGCACGAGCGCGGCGCCATCCGGACCGAACGCGCGGCGCGAGCCCGCGAGCAGTTGTTCGCCGAGCTTCGAGCCCGCCAGGAACACGAAGAAGAGCGTCATCAGCATGAAGCCGAAGATGACGACGCCGTGGACCACGCGCCCGCCGAAGTGCCGCGTCATCGCGACGACGGTCGCACTGTGCAGATTCTTCACCGCCGGCGACGCTTCGAGCGGTGTCGCCAGATTCTCCTGCCACCAGCGCCCGACCTGTTGCGAGCCCATCGGCAGATGCTCGATGAACGCGGGCACCGGAATGCCGGTGCGCAACACCTCGTGGAACCAGTGGATCATGTCGCGCGCCTCGTTCACCGTCTGCGCCGCGACGATGAAGAACGGCACGACGAACAGCAGGCCGATCGCCGCCGTCAGCAGGACCGCGAGCAGATTGTGATGCCGCTTGAACATCGGCCGACGTTCGAGCCAGCCAAACGCGGGCCATAGCGCGATCGCGATCACGCTCGCCCACACGACGGCCGGAATGAATGTGCGCGCCGTATAGAGCGCGACCAGCACGAGCACCGCGTAAAGCACCGCGGACGCCGTGCGCTGCATCTTGCGGGTGCGCTCGGATGAGTCCGGTGTCGAGTCGTTGCGCGGTTGGATCGGCATGAGTGAATGGTCCTTCTTCGTGATGTTCGATTGGTGGCGAAACATGAATCGTTCGCCAGAATTGTAATCACGCACGAATCATTCCACTCGATGCGCGCAGTCATGCAACTTTATTTACAAAAGGCACGTTTCGCGCTCCCTATAATCGAGACTCGGCATCGAAGGATGGATCTTGCAAATGAAGGAAAAAACCTGGCGCGCAATGGCTGGTGCATGCCTGTCGCTGATATGGCTCGCCGGATGTTCGACTGGCCTCAACCGGTCGAATGAAGATCGGTTGAACGCGCAAACCGGCATCACGATGCTGCCCGTCAAAGGGGGCGTGGAGATGCGGCTGCCCGAGGCGCCGCTTTTCGATACCGACGAATCGAGCATCCGCGCGGGCTATTCGCCCATGCTCGATCGCGCCGCTCAAGTATTGAAGCGCAGCATGCGGCCGATTCTGATCGAAGGCCACACCGACAACCAGGGCACGCTCGCTTATAACCACACGCTTTCCGATGCGCGCGCCCAGGCGGTCGGGCGAGCGCTGATCGCGCGCGGCGTGCCCGCCGAGCGTATCGCGACGAAAGGCATGGCGTGGCTGCGGCCGATCGCCAGCAACGACACGGCGCAAGGCCGCGCATTGAACCGCCGCGTGGAGATTCTGGTGCGCACCGAGAGCGAAGAGACGCTGCTCGGCACGCCCGCCAAGGTCAAGCGCTAGCCGCCTGCTCGACCTCCAGCACGAGCAACTGCGAGCCGTCGGCGACCTGATCGCCGACTTCGAACAGAATCTCGCCGATCTTGCCCGACGAAGGCGCCACGATCGTGTGCTCCATCTTCATCGCTTCCATCACCATCAGCGGCGCGCCCTTCTCGACCGTCGCGCCCGTCTCCACGAGCACCGCGATCACCTTGCCCGGCATCGGCGCGGTCAGACGGCCTTCGTGCTCGGCGTCGCCCGCGTGGGCCATAAGGTTCTGCCACTCGAACTGGAACGCAGCGCCTTCATGGAAGACGTGGAAGATGTCGCCATCGGTGAAGACGTGACCTTTGATCAGCGCATCGTCGAGCTGGACCGCGAATGACGTCGCGCCGCTGTGCGACCAGTCGAAGCGCGCGCTTTTATCGTTCAGCGTGAGACGCTTTTCGCCGTTCTTCGTGAAGACGACCTTCAGCGTTTCGTCGGTGTCGAGCGCGCGCCAGTTCAAATCCTGGCTATAGCCGCCCGCCATGCGCCAGTGCGACAGCGCATCCCACGGCGACTGGCCATGCGCCTCGCCGCCCTCGCGCGTGAGCAGCGCCGCGCACGCGAGCGCAAGCCCCTTGTTGCGTGAGACGTGAGTGGGCGCGAAGAGCGCATCGTGATGACGCTCGATCAGGCCGGTGTCGAGATCGCCCGCGCTGAACGGCTCGCTCTTCACGATACGTTGCAGGAACTCGACGTTCGTCGACAACCCGACGATCTCGCATTCCGCCAGCGCGCGCGCCATGCGCGCCAATGCATCGCGGCGATCGCGGCCATGCACGATCAGCTTTGCGATCATCGGATCGTAGAACGGCGTGATCGAATCGCCCTGACGCACGCCGCTGTCCACGCGCACGTCGCCGTCGATCGAAAACTCCACCGCGTGCGGCATGCGCACGTGCTTGAGCGTGCCCGTCGACGGCAGGAAGCCGCGCGACGGATTTTCTGCGTAGATGCGCGCCTCGATCGCGTGGCCGTGCACCTTCAGCTCGTTCTGCTTCAGCGGCAAAGGCTCGCCCGCCGCCACGCGCAGTTGCCATTCGACGAGATCGAGCCCGGTCACCATCTCCGTCACCGGATGCTCGACCTGGAGACGCGTGTTCATCTCCATGAAGTAGAACTGGCCGTCCTGCGTCATGATGAATTCGACCGTGCCCGCGCCGACGTAGTCCACCGCGCGCGCCGCCGCAACCGCGGCTTCGCCCATCGCGCGGCGGGTTTCATCGTTCAGACCCGGCGCGGGCGCTTCCTCCAGCACCTTTTGATGGCGACGCTGCACCGAACAGTCGCGATCGAACAGATAGACCGCGTTGCCGTGCTTGTCGGCGAACACCTGCACTTCGACGTGACGCGGACGCAGCAGATACTTTTCGATCAGCACGCGATCGTTGCCGAAGCTCGACGCCGCCTCGCGCTTGCACGATGCGAGCGCCGCCGCAAAGTCCTCGCTCTTCTCGACGACACGCATGCCCTTGCCGCCGCCGCCCGCGCTCGCTTTCAGCAGCACCGGATAGCCGATGCGGTCCGCTTCGCGCTGAAGCAGCGAAGGGTCCTGATCGTCGCCGTGATAGCCCGGCACGAGCGGCACGGACGCGGATTGCATCAGCGCCTTTGCGGCCGCCTTGGAACCCATCGCGCGAATCGCATCGACGGGCGGTCCGATGAAGACGAGCCCCGCCTTCTCGCACGCATTGGCGAAGTCCTCGTTCTCCGACAAAAAGCCGTAGCCCGGATGAATCGCCTGCGCGCCGGTCTTCTTCGCGGCATCGACGATACGCTCGATACGCAGATAACTCTCCGATGCAGCCGAGCCGCCGACATGCACCGCTTCGTCGCAGACATCGACGTGCTTGGCTTTCGCGTCCGCGTCGGAATAGACGGCGACGCTGCCGACGTTCAGGCGCTTCGCCGTCGCCGCGACACGGCAGGCGATCTCGCCGCGGTTCGCAATCAGTATTTTGTTGAACATGGCATTACATCCGGAATACGCCGAAGCGCGTGTCTTCGATGGGAGCGTTCATCGTCGCCGCCAGGCCGAGGCCCAGCACGTCGCGCGTTTGCGCGGGATCGATCACGCCGTCGTCCCACAGACGCGCGCTCGCGTAGTACGGATGCCCCTGCGCCTCGTACTGATCGCGGATCGGCGCCTTGAACGCCTCTTCTTCTTCCTTCGACCACGCGCCGCCCTTCTTCTCGATGCCGTCGCGCCGCACGGTCGCGAGCACCGACGCGGCCTGTTCGCCGCCCATCACCGAGATGCGCGCGTTCGGCCACATCCACAGAAAGCGCGGCGAATACGCGCGGCCGCACATGCCGTAGTTGCCCGCGCCGAACGAGCCGCCGATGATCACCGTGAACTTCGGCACCTTCGCCGTGGCCACCGCCGTCACCATCTTCGCGCCGTTGCGCGCGATGCCTTCGTTCTCGTACTTCCGGCCAACCATGAAGCCCGTGATGTTCTGCAGGAACACGAGCGGAATCTTGCGTTGCGCGCACAACTCGATGAAATGTGCGCCCTTCAACGCGGATTCGCTGAAGAGAATGCCGTTGTTCGCGACGATGCCGACCGGATGCCCCCAGATATGCGCGAAGCCGCACACGAGTGTCGTGCCGTAGCGCGCCTTGAACTCGTCGAAAGCGGAGTCGTCGACGATGCGCGCGATCACTTCGCGCACGTCGAAGGGCTTGCGCGTATCGACGGGAATCACGCCGTAGACGCTCTGCGGATCGAAACGCGGCGGCAGCGGCTCTTTCAATGCGAGCGTCGGCGTCTTCACGCGATTCAGATTGCCGACGATGCTGCGCGCGATGCCGAGCGCATGCGCATCGTTCTGCGCGAGATGATCGACGACGCCCGACAGACGTGTATGCACATCGCCGCCGCCGAGATCTTCGGCGCTGACTTCTTCGCCCGTCGCGGCCTTCACGAGCGGCGGGCCGCCCAGAAAGATCGTGCCTTGATTCTTGACGATGATCGATTCGTCGCTCATCGCGGGCACATACGCGCCGCCCGCCGTGCACGAACCCATCACCACGGCGATCTGCGAGATGCCCTGCGCCGACATGTTCGCCTGGTTGTAGAAGATGCGGCCGAAGTGATCGCGGTCGGGGAACACGTCGTCCTGATTCGGCAGGTTCGCGCCGCCCGAATCGACGAGATACACGCACGGCAGACGGTTCTGCTCTGCGATTTCCTGCGCGCGCAGATGCTTCTTCACGGTCACGGGATAGTACGTGCCGCCTTTCACGGTCGCGTCATTGCACACGACGACGCATTCCTGTCCCGCGATGCGCCCGATGCCCGTGATGATGCCCGCGCCCGGCGCGTCGTCGTCATACATGCCGTACGCCGCAAGTTGCGACAGTTCCAGAAACGGCGTGCCCGGATCGAGCAGTTGCGCGATGCGATCGCGCGGCAGCAGCTTGTTGCGCGACACATGCCGGTCGCGCGAGGCCTGTCCGCCGCCCTCCGCGATCTTCGCGACCTTCTCCTTGAGGTCCGCGACGAGCGCTTCGAGCGCAGCCGCGTTCGTGCGGAATTCCTCGCCGCGCGGATTCAGTTTCGATTCGATGATCGTCATGTCGCGCGCCTCACATCGTCTCGGCGAACAGTTCGCGGCCGATCAGCATGCGGCGGATCTCGCTCGTGCCCGCGCCGATTTCATAGAGCTTCGCGTCGCGCCACAGCCTACCGACCGGATACTCATTGATATAGCCGTTGCCGCCGAGAACCTGAATCGCTTCGCCGGCCATCCACGTGGCTTTTTCGGCGGTGTAGAGGATGACGCCCGCGCAGTCCTTGCGCACCTGGCGCACGTGGCCCGAGCCGAGCGTGTCGAGCTGGCGGCCGACCGCGTAGAGATACGCGCGGCAGGCTTGCAGCGTCGAGTACATGTCCGCGACCTTGCCCTGGATGAGCTGGAATTCGCCGATCGCCTGGCCGAACTGCTTGCGATCGTGGATATACGGCACGACCGCGTCCATGCACGCGAGCATGATGCCGGTCGGGCCGCCCGCGAGCACGGCGCGCTCGTAGTCGAGGCCGCTCATCAGCACCTTCGTGCCGCCATTCAGCTGACCGAGGATGTTCTCTTTCGGCACTTCGACGTTCTCGAACACGAGCTCGCCGGTATGCGAGCCGCGCATGCCGAGCTTGTCGAGCTTCTGGGCGACGGAAAAACCCTTCATGCCCTTCTCGACGATAAACGCCGTGATGCCGCGCGGACCGGCTTCGATGTCCGTCTTCGCGTACACGACGAGCGTGTCGCAGTCCGGGCCGTTGGTGATCCACATCTTCGTGCCGTTGAGCACGTAGTGATCGCCCTTTTCTTCGGCGCGCAGCTTCATGCTGACGACGTCCGAGCCTGCGTTCGGCTCGCTCATCGCGAGCGCGCCGATATGCTCGCCCGACACCAGCTTCGGCAGATACTTCTGCTTTTGCGCTTCCGTGCCATTGCGATGAATCTGGTTCACGCACAGATTCGAATGCGCGCCATAGGACAGCCCGACCGACGCCGACGCGCGCGAAATTTCCTCCATCGCGACCATGTGCGCGGTGTAGCCCATGTTCGCGCCGCCGTATTCCTCGGAGACGGTCATGCCGAGCACGCCGAGATCGCCGAATTTTTTCCAGAGATCCATAGGAAACTGGTCGCTATGGTCGATTTCGCCCGCGCGCGGTGCGATTTCCTTCGCAGCGAAATTGGCGAGCGAATCGCGCAGCATGTCGATGTCTTCGCCCAGCGCGAAATTCAGTCCGGGTACGTTGCTCATGAATGTCTCCTCCAGATGCGATGTTTTCGGTGCGCCCTGAAATTTGAGTTTCACTCACACAGGGCAACAATCCACGGGATGGGGCAATTTCACGCTCAAATCGCCTAGCCGTCAATAGATTTTTGAGCTACGCTCACATTTATTTCGCACGCTTGCCATCATGTCCACGCATACCACTACCAGCCGCCGCACGCCCACGGGCGTCAAATCGCAGCAGCGCGTGAAAGACATCCTGCAAGCGGGCCGCGACGTCTTCGCCGAGAAAGGTTACGACGCGGCGACGAGCGCCGAGATCGCGCAACGCGCGGGCATTTCGGAAGCGACCGTGTTCAGCTATTTCAGCGGCAAGCGCGAACTGTGCGCGCGCGTGATCGCCGATTGGTACGACGAAATCATCGATGCCTTCGAGACCGGCCTGCCGCGCGACGGCTCGGTGCGCCAGCAGTTCGCGTTCATCGTCAGAACGCATATGCGGCTGATGCTGATGAACGGCACGGGACTGTGCGCGCTGGTGCTGTCGGAAGGCCGCAGTAAACAGCACGATCTGTCGGATACGTTGACGGAATTGCAACGCCGTTACACCGCGCCACTGATGGACGTGCTCGCGCGCGGCCAGACGCTCGGCCATGTGCGCAACGACATGCCTTTGCGACTGTTGCGCTCGCTCGTGTTCGGCCCGATGGAACACGTGCTGTGGGACGCGACCCTTGCGAAGCGCCGTCTGAGTCAGACTCAGATCGAAACGACGGCGAACGAACTGGTGGAAGTATTGTGGACGGCGCTGCAGCCGCCGGATGCGCAACTGGCCGCGCTCGCGCAGTTCCGGCAGGACGTGGAGGAAGCGTCGCGGCGCTTCGAAACGAGCGCCGCGCGCGAGAAGCCTATTTCCTGATGAAGCGCAGCGCGAAGCGCGCGAGTTTCGGCACGGTGACCGGACGCAAGAGCCGCGCGTCGTAGCCGCCCATGCGGCGATCGTTTTCGGTGAGACACAGTTCGATCAACGAGCGAGCGGATACATCACCCGCCACCGAATCGCCGACATTCGCCGGAAAATTCATGTCCTGCGCGGCACCGCTCTTGTCGAAACCGCGCGCGAGCGAGATGCGGTCGCGGATCAGCGAGAACCACACGCCCGCGATCTTCGCCAGAAACCACGGCTTTCGATACCACGGCAGGCTGCGCCGATACCACGCGACCCAGTTCGCGAAGAACAGAATGTGCCGCGCCTCTTCCTGAATGACCGGCTCGAAGGTCTCGACGAGTTCTTCGGGGAAATAGCCCGATTGGCGCGCCGCCTCGAACAGCCCGAACGCGAAGAAACTGTCGATGCACTCGCTGTAGCCGGTGAGCATCCAGGCGCGCAGCGGATCGGCGGGCGCGGGATACGGCGGCTCCGGCGCGAGCGTGATGCCGTACGCCTCGACCAGCTTCGACAGCACGAGCTTGTGCCGCGCCTCCTCGCCGCCGTTCATGCGCAAGGCTTCCCGCAATTGCGGATCCGCGACGGTGCCCGCGTAGGTCGCGACGCGAATCGACGCGCGCCCTTCGGTCTGCACGGCGATATCCCAGATAGGCAGCGAGGTCACGCGCTTCAGCGCCGCAGGGTCGAGCTTCGGCCAGTCGATGACGGCGGGCTTGTACGGATTGTGCGTCGTCAGCAGCATCTCGCAGAACATCCGCTTGTGCAGGTCCGAACCGATCGGAATTTGCCCCGTCGACCGGTACGTCCAGTTGCGCATCGCATGATCTGCTTCGACTGTGTTGAGCGTATCGGACATATTCGAATATTGGCCGCCGATTGGGTACGTCCTGCGGATTTTGGCATACAGGATGTCAACTTGCAGCGTTACACGCCTTTTTTCGTCGGGTGCGTGGCGCCCAGCACGATGAACGGCACGCTCAATACGGCTGAATCCCGTTCATCAACAGCGCGACGACGTGCCGCGCGAGCTGTTCCGCGCTGACAGTCCGATTTCCTTCCCCGCGCCAGCGCGACGTCGCGAGCGGAAACACGGTCAGTCCAAACAGCGACGCGAACACGAGCGACGGTTCCAGCGACGGATTGAGCTTCCCTTCCTTCTGCCAGCCGGCGATGCGCTCGATCCCGCGATCCTTGTGCGTGTCGCCGAAGCGCTCGGCCATGCGCTGACGCAGAAGTCCGCCGTCGCTGATCATCTCGCGCACCCAAAGCGCCGCGAACCACGGATATTTGTCGACGGTCGCGACAAGCGTTTCCACGAAAGCGCGCAAGGTATCGACGGGCTCCGAATCCGGATCGTTGAACACGCGCGCGAGTTCGACGCGCAACGGCACGAAACGCTCGTCGATCAGCATGTCGAGCAACTGGTCGCGAGTCTTGAAGTAGTAGTGAACCATCGCCGGCGTGACGCCCGCCTCGCGCGCGATCGCACCGAGCGTCGTTTCACCGATGCCCTGCCGCGCGAACAGCGCAAGCGCGATATCCAGCAACTGCTCGCGGGCCTGCTCCCCGTGCGCGCCGCTCGGGCGCCCGGGTTTTTTGCGCGGCGACGGGCTCGCGGACGCGCCCGCGCCAGTGTTCAACACATCGTTTGCCATATAAGAATTTGACGAGATTCCTTCCGTCCTCTATATTAACTTTCACGTTAATTAATTGCAATCGATCCGATCCGCCGGGCGACACGTCCGGCGGCGGATTCGCTCAGTCGACATGACATCTTTGCACCAAACCGCCGTCGGGGGCGCGAAAGCGTCCGACGAAACCGGCATCGCATCGAAACCGCCTGTCGGGCTGCTGTTCACGGCGCTCATGCTCGTGATGCTGCTCGGCGCGCTCGACCAGACCATCGTATCGACCGCGCTGCCGACCATCGTCGGCGATCTCGGCGGGCTCGAAAACCTCTCGTGGGTCGTCACGTCCTATTTGCTCAGCTCGACGATCGTTGTGCCGCTCTACGGCAAGTTCGGCGATCAGTTCGGCCGCAAGATTGTGCTTCAGGCATCGATCCTGATCTTTCTCGCCGGCTCCATTCTTTGCGGCATCGCGCAGAACATGACGCAGTTGATCGCGCTGCGTGCGCTGCAAGGACTCGGCGGCGGCGGGCTCATGGTCATCACGATGGCCGCCATCGCCGACGTCATCCCGCCCGCCGAGCGCGGCCGCTTCCAGGGCCTGTTCGGTGGCGTGTACGGCGTCGCGACCGTCGTCGGCCCGCTGCTCGGCGGCTTTCTCGTCGAGCATCTTTCGTGGCGCTGGATCTTCTACATCAATCTGCCGCTCGGCCTGATCGCGCTCGCCGTGATCCAGCTCGTGTTCAAGCCGCACACCGCGCATGTAAATCATCGCGTCGACTATATGGGCGCGGGTTTTCTCGCCGCGGCGCTGACCTGCATCATCCTGTTCACGAGCGAAGGCGGCACGCTCTTGCCGTGGACCTCGCCGCAACTCTGGGGCACGCTGTTGCTCGGGCTCGTGTGCATCGGCGGCTTCATCTACGAGGAACGCCTCGCCGCCGAGCCGATCATGCCGCTCTCGCTCTTCAAGGAGCGCACCTTCGTGCTGGCGGGGCTGATCGGCTTTATCGTCGGTTGCGCGCTGTTCGGCGCCGTCACGTTCCTGCCGCTCTATCTGCAGGTCGTGAAGGGCTCGACGCCATCGCAGGCCGGACTGCAAATCACGCCGATGATGGGCGGCGTGCTGCTGTCGTCGATCGTGAGCGGGCGCATCATCAGCAAGATCGGCAAGTATCGATTCTTCCCGATCATGGGCACGGCGCTCGTCTCCGCCGCGATGCTGCTGCTCTCGACGCTCAACCTGGACACGCCGCTCGCGCTCATGAACGTCTATATGGCGCTGCTCGGCCTCGGGCTCGGCATGGTGATGCAGGTGCTCGTGCTCGCGGTGCAGAACGTCGTCGAATTCCGGCTGATGGGCGTGGCGACCTCCAGCGCGACGCTCTTTCGCTCGATCGGCGGCTCGGTCGGCGTGGCGGCGTTCGGCGCGATCTTTTCAAATAGCCTGCGCTCGCGTCTCGAAACGCTGATGCCGCCCGGCACCGAGTTGCCGCAATCGCTCGGACCGCAGGCGGTCGCGCATCTGCCGCCGGCGTTGCACGACGATTACCTGCACGCGTTCGCGGGCTCGATGCACACGGTCTACCTCGTCGCCGCGTGCGTGGCGCTCGTCGCGTTCGCGCTCTCGTGGTTCCTGAAAGACCATCCACTCAGGAAGCGCTGACACGAGGGAAATCTCTAAAGCCGCGGCTATCGGGGCTTTTACTAGCCCCCGAACTATTTTGGCTTGGTAATCTTCTGCCGATTCTGAGCGGACGCGGTCCGCGGAATAACCATGCTCCGGCGTTCATCGACACGCCGGACGCCCGGATACGAGACCTTCCGGGCTGAACTGACCACCCTTTGGAGTTAAAACAGTGAAGAAACTGCTCGCGGCACTGACGATGTCCCTCCTCGCCGCCACGTCGCTCACGGCCGTCACGCCTGCGCTTGCGAAGGACTATTCGACGATCCGTTTCGGCGTCGACGCAAGCTATCCTCCGTTCGAATCGAAGGGTTCCGACGGCAAGCTGGTCGGTTTCGACATCGATCTCGGCAACGAAATCTGCTCGCGTCTGAAAGCGAAATGCGTGTGGGTCGAAAACGATTTCGACGGCATGATCCCCGCGCTCAAGGCGAAGAAGTTCGACGGCGTGCTCTCGTCGATGTCGATGACGCCGCAACGCGCCGAGCAGATCGCTTTCTCGAGCAAGCTCTTCAACACGCCGACTCGCCTCGTCGCGAAGAAAGGCAGCAACATTCTGCCGACGGCTGAAAGCCTGAAGGGCAAGAACGTCGGCGTCGAGCAAGGCACGATTCAGGAAACCTACGCCAAGACCTACTGGGCGCCGAAGGGCGTGACGGTCACGCCGTACCAGAACCAGGACCAGGTCTATGCCGACCTGACCTCGGGCCGCCTCGACGCAGCGCTGCAAGACGCCGTGCAGGCGGAAATCGGCTTTCTGAAGACGCCGCGCGGCGCGGGCTTCGACTTCGCCGGCAAGAACATCGACGATCCGAAGACGCTCGGCAACGGCGCGGGCATCGGTCTGCGCAAGGAAGACACCGACCTGAAGGCGAAGATCGACAAGGCAATCGCCGACATCATCAAGGACGGCACGTACAAGAAGATCGAGAAGAAGTACTTCGACTTCGACGTGTACGGCGGCTAAGCCTCACATTCAAGCCCGACCGGCTGACGAACGGGCTTCGCGCTCAAGGGCGCGGAGCCCGTTTTCCTTTTGGGCGCCCGGCGCGCCGATTTCGGCTAAGATCGAACGTCCTGTAGGACGCCGACGGACGGAGACACTGCGGCGCCCGGCAATTCCCAGAGGCAAGACCTGCGCATTCGCGTGCGCGCGACCAACATGCAAACCAGAACTCACCCCCTGATCTCGCCGACGCTCGGCACTTCCCGCAACATCACGAGTTTTCATTACGGCCCCGGCGGCGGCCAGAAGATCTATATCCAGTCCTCGCTGCACGCGGACGAACTGCCCGGCATGCTGGTCGCGTGGCGTCTGCGCCGCCAGCTCGCGGAATTCGAGGCGGCGGGCAAGCTGCGTGGCGAAGTGGTGATCGTGCCGGTGCCGAATCCGATCGGCCTCTCGCAGCATCTGCACGGCACGCTGATGGGCCGCTTCGAGTCCAACAGCGGCCACAATTTCAATCGGAATTTCTACGATCTCGCCGCGCTGATCGCGCCGCGCATCGAAGCGCGCCTCGGCAAGGACGCCGGCGCCAACACGCTCGCGGTGCGCGCCGCGATGAAGGAAGCACTCGACGAGCAGACGCCGCACACGGAGCTCGAATCGCAACGCCTCGCGCTGCAGAAGCTGTCCTTCGACGCCGATGTCGTGCTCGATCTGCACTGCGATCTCGACGCCGCAATGCACCTCTACACCAACCCCGAAATCTGGGACGAAGTGGAGCCGCTCGCGCGCTATCTCGATGCGAAGGCCTCGCTGCTCGCGCTGAATTCGGTCGGCAATCCGTTCGACGAGATCCACAGCTTTTGCTGGTCGGATCTGCGCCAGCGTTACGGCGAGCGTTTCCCGATCACGAACGGCGGCATCTCGGTGACGGTCGAGTTGCGCAGCGGGCACGATGTCTCATACGCGTTCGCCGACAAGGACGCGCAGGCGATCGTCAACTACCTGATCCATCGCGGCGTGATCGATGCGCCCGTGCCGGAACTGCCGCCGCTCGAGCATCCCGCGACGCCGCTCGCGGGCGCGGAGCCGATCGTGGCGCCCGCGTCGGGCGTGCTCGTGTTCCGCGCGGAAGTGGGCGCGTTCATCGAAGCGGGCCAGCCGATCGCCGATATCGTCGATCCGCTCACCGACACCGTCACCACGCTCAAATGCACGACCTCGGGCGTGATGTACGCACGGCATATCACGCGCTTCGCGACGGCCGGCCTCGAAGTGGCGCGCATCGCGGGCGCGAAGGCTTATCGCACGGGGTCGCTGCTCTCGGCGTAAGCGATCGCGTCAGAACGGCGCGAGACAGCATTGCGCGGCGACGATCTTCCACACGCCGCCAATGTCTCCCCAGGTTCGCGTGTAGCGCAAGCTGCCCGCGAACGGGGCGCCCGCGAACGTTCCGGACAGCGCCACCCGCGTCACCGTGACGGCGAAGCCGCCGTACACGCGCACGCTCTGCTCTTCCACATCCAGCTTCTCGATGCGCTGCATGCCGTAGCGATGACCGTTCAGATCGTCGGCCTTGGTCCACACCTTGCCGGTCGCATCGACGAAGCTCAGGTCGTCGGCCAATAGCGCATCGAGCGCGTCCACGTCCGACGTCAACATCGCCTTCTTCAGGCGCTCCTCCAGTTCGCGGATTCCTTGCTCGTCCATGATTTCGCTCGCGTGTCATCGAACCGCAAGCATACCGTGCTCGTTCAGCGGTGTTGTACGCGCGACACACGGCAAGCCGTTTGAAAGCACTGTCACATTTCTTTCTTCGGCGATCGCTACATTTGCGCCCGTCGCAGCCACGCGCCATCAGAGCGCGACGCACCGCAGACACTGTCAGCAACCACACCGCGAACCATCTCTCGGAGCTTGTTTTGAAGAAGAATCTTTTGGCGACCGCCGCGCTCGCCGCATTTGCCGCCCTCGCCGCCACGTCCGCCCACGCGCAAAGCAGCGTCACCTTGTACGGCATCATCGACGCCGGCATCAGCTATGTGAACAACAGCTCCACCAGCCCGACGCGCGCCGGTGATTCCCTCGTGAAGTATGACGACGGCGTCGCGCAAGGCAGCCGTTGGGGCCTGAGAGGCGCCGAAGATCTCGGCGGCGGCCTGAAGGCGATCTTCACGTTGGAGAATGGCTTCAACAGCGGCACGGGCGTGCTCGGTCAGGGCGGCGCGGAATTCGGCCGTCAGGCCTACGTCGGTCTCGCGCAGAACAACGTCGGCTCGCTGACCTTGGGCCGTCAGTACAGCTTCAGCACCGACTACCTCGGCTCGAACTATTCGATCGGCGGCCAGACCGTCGCGGGCAACTACGCGTACCACATGAACGACTTCGACCAGCTGACGTCGAGCCGTATCAACAACGCGGTCAAGTTCTCGAGCGCGAACTTCTATGGCTTCACGTTCGGCGCGATGTACGGCTTCTCGAACACGGCCGGCGCGTTCGCGGGCACGCCCAACACGACGGTCGGCACCACGACGACCCAGGGTTCGTCGCGCGCCTACAGCTTCGGCCTGAACTACAAGGCCGGCCCGTTCGGCATCGGCGCGGCGTACACGGACATCCGCTATCCGACGGCTTCGACGCCGGCATTCAGCTCGACGATCGCCAACATCAACACGACCGGCACGACCAACAACGCGAAGGACCTGCGCACGTTCGGCATCGGCGCCAACTACGCGTTCGGGGCGGCGACGGTCTTCGGCCTGTGGACGAACACGCGCTTCGAGCCGATCGTCGGTTCGAGCTCGCGTCTGAATGCGTTCGACATCGGCGGCAAGTACGCCTTCACGTCCGCGATGACGGCAGGTCTCGGCTATACCTACATGGACCTGTACGACAACTTCAAGGGCCACTGGCACCAGATCGACGCGAGCTTCGACTACGCGTTGAGCAAGCGCACCGACGTGTACGCGCTCGCGGTCTATCAGAAGGCGTCGGGCTCGAACAACGGCGTGGAGAATCAGGCGTCGATCGGCTCTTCGTCGTCGAGCTACTTCGGCACGTCGGGTCTGGGCGAGAACAACCAGCTCGCGTTCCGCGTCGGCATCCGCCACAAGTTCTAAGCTCTGGACTATTCGAGTCGAGGAAACAAAACAGCGGCCGAGGCCGCTGTTTTCACATCGAGACGCACACTGCGCAGCGTCTTATTCCGTCGTTTCGAGCAACGGATAATCGGTATAGCCTTCCGCGCCGGGTGCGTAGAACGTCGACGAATTCCACTCGTTGAGACTTGCGTCGAGTTCGAAGCGGCGCACGAGATCCGCATTCGCGATGAACGGCTTGCCCCACGCGACCGCGTCCGCATCGCCGCGCGCGATGATCGCTTCGGCGCTTGCCTTCGAGAAGCCTTCGTTGGCGATATACACGCCGCCGAACGCCTTCTTCAGTTGCGGCCCGAGGCTGTCCGCCGCTTCATGCTCGCGCGCCGCGATAAACGCGATCTTGCGGCGGCCGAGTTCACGCGCGACATGACCGAACGTGGCCGCGCGATCGCTGTCGCCCATCGTGTGCGAATCGGCGCGCGGCGCGAGATGCACGCCGACACGATCCGCGCCCCAGACATCGATACATTGATCGACGATTTCGAGCAGCAGACGAGCGCGATTCTCGATCGAACCGCCGTAAGCATCGGTGCGCTGGTTGGTGCTGTCCTGCAGGAACTGGTCGAGCAGATAGCCGTTCGCGCCGTGCACTTCGACGCCGTCGCAGCCCGCGCGCTTCGCATTTTCCGCGCCCTTGCGG
Source organism: Caballeronia sp. S22 (assembly GCF_964261745.1). Lineage (NCBI taxonomy): Bacteria > Pseudomonadati > Pseudomonadota > Betaproteobacteria > Burkholderiales > Burkholderiaceae > Caballeronia > Caballeronia sp. S22. The sequence continues at coordinate 1,142,482 of NZ_OZ180036.1, forward strand.
AACGCCGCGACGACACCCGGGATTTCATCGAGTTCGAGCGCGCGCGGCGTCACGAACGGACGCTGCGGACGCACGAGGCTCACATGGCCGCCCGCCGCGATCGCGCTGGGCGCGACCGGCAGTTCGCCATTCAGGAACACAGGGTCGGAGACGCGGCCAACGTGCCACAGTTGCAGGAAGATCTTGCCGCCCGCGTCGTGCACGGCCTTCGTCACGAGCTTCCAGCCTTCGACCTGTTCGTCGGACCAGATGCCGGGCGTATCCGCATAGCCGACGCCTTGCGGCGTAACCGAAGTCGCCTCGCTCAGAATCAGACCGGCGGAGGCGCGGTCGGCGTAGTACTGCGCCATCAGCGCGTTAGGCACGCGCTCGACGCCTGCGCGCTGACGCGTAAGCGGCGCCATGATGATGCGGTTCTTGAGCGTGAGTGCGCCAAGCTTGAGCGGATCGAAGAGTGTCGACATGAATTGGTGTCCTAATGAAATTGAAAGCAGACGTTCACCGTACGGCAAGCAGACTCAGAGATTCCCGATGGAATCGCGGAACGCCTGAATGACCGCTTCGTCGCGCTTGAAAAACACCCACTGTCCAACGCGCTTCGTGGTGACGAGTCCGGCTTTGTGCAAAGTCGCGAGATGCGCCGAAACGGTGGACTGCGACATGCCGCAGCGCCCATCGATCTGGCCCGCGCAGACGCCATGCGACAGCGGCAGTTCCTGTGCAGGAAAATGCCGCTCCGGCTCCTTCAGCCATTCGAGAATCTCACGGCGAAGGGGGTTGGCGAGGGCCTTGTGAATTGCGTCGATGTCCATTTCGTTGCTCGTGCGTCTGACGAATGGCAAGTACAGTCTGTCCGAATCGTCTTGTTGCGAAGTATATATCGTAATTTTCCGATATGCAAATCGCTTGGCATCTGCCAGTACCAAAGATTGTCCAAAGTCGCCCGTCGCGCTTTCAGGAATCTGCCGCCGATACACCCGGTCTGGTACGCTCCCCGGTTCCATCGGCTGCAAAAAACACGAAATACTTATGGACACTCCTTTCAACGAACGCGGCGTCACGCTCTCGCGCGCCGGCCTGTCGGCGTCGGGGCAGATGATTCCGCTGCGCGATTTGCGCACCGCGCGCGTCGTGAAGATCCCGCGTCAGAAGCCGCTGCCCGTCATCATCGCGGTGATCGGGCTCGTCGCGCTCGTCGCGGGTATCGTCACGGGCTCCGGCCCGGCGCTCGTGCTCGGCGTGATGACCATCGTGGTGGGTTATCTCACGTGGATCACGCAGGACGTGATCTTTCAGCTGATGGTCGCGACGCCCGATGGCGAGCGCGAAGTGCTCATCACGAAGGATCAGGAATTCGCGGACAAAGTGGCGACGCTCGTCGGCGAAGCTGTCGCGAAACATGCGGCGAGCGCGGCCGCCAAACCGCAAGCGTGAATTTGATGCGGCGTTTATACGGCGGCGCGTTTCTTTAGCCCGGCCTTTAGGCACGCGGCGCTAGAGTTCAAGCGTTGCCACTACGAGCCGTCGCTGGACGGCTTACATCGATGGACCTCCGCACCTCCTCCGATTCAACCATTCTTGCCCATACGCTCGGCGGCGGCTCGCCGCGCCGCCGCGAAACGCGTCATTGCGTCGCGTTCGATCTGACCGTTCCCGGGCTGGACTCGTCACCCGCGCGCGAAGTGCTCGCGTATGCGTTCGGTGCGCTCGCGCAGGCGTACGTCGTCGAGACGAGCCGTCTCCACGACTGCACGACGCTCTATGTCGAGACCGACAGCGAAGACATCAACGACGTCATCGGCACGCTCACCGCGCATTTCCCCAACGCGACGCTCGGCCGCGTGATCCGTGTCACGCGGCACTGAACGCGTCGTCAGGTCACCTGCAGCGGCTCTACGTGCCAGATATCGCGCGCATACTCCGCGATCGTGCGATCCGACGAGAAGATGCCCATGCCCGCGACATTCTCGATCGCGCTCTTCGTCCAGGCGTCCTTGTCGCGGAACTTGAGATCGACTTCGGTCTGCGTCTTGTCGAAGCTGTCGAAGTCGGCGAGCACCATGTAGTGATCGCCCCAGTCCACGAGCGTGTGGAAGATGTCGTAGAAACGATGCGGCTCTTCCGGCGAGAAATGCCCGAGGCGAATCTGGTCGAGCGCGAGTTTCAGTTCCGCGTTCTCCTCGTAAATTTGCCGCGGCCGATAACCCGCAGCGCGCAGCGACTCGATCTCATCGGTGGTGTTGCCGAAGATGAAGATGTTCTCGCGCCCGACCGCATCGCAGATTTCGATGTTCGCGCCATCGAGCGTGCCGATGGTCAGCGCGCCGTTCAGCGCGAGCTTCATGTTACCGGTACCTGAAGCCTCGGTGCCGGCCATCGAAATCTGCTCGGACAGATCGGCCGCCGGAATGATGAGCTCGGCCACGCTCACGCCGTAGTTCGGAATGAAGCCGACCTTCAGCCGGTCGCCGATGAGCGGGTCCGCGTTGATCCGCTTCGCGACATCGTTGATGAGCTTGATGATGTTCTTCGCCATCTTGTACGCGGACGCCGCCTTGCCCGCGAACATCACGACGCGCGGCGTCCAGTCCTGCTCCGGATTCTCGCGGATGCGGTTGTAGCGCACGATCACATACAGGATATTGAGCAGTTGCCGCTTGTACTCGTGGATGCGCTTCACCTGCAGGTCGAACAACGCTTCCGGATTGATGATCGCGTTGGCGTCGCGTTTGGCGCGTTCCACCAGACGCAGCTTGCTCGCGAACTTCGCATCGTGAAAGGCCTTGCAGAACTCGGGATCGTCGCGCCATTCGCGCAGACGGCCGAGCTCGAAGAGATCGGTGCGCCAGCGCGGCCCGAGCCGCTTGTCGATGAGCGCTGACAGCGACGGACTCGCCTGCGCGAGCCAGCGTCGCGGCGTGACGCCGTTCGTCACGTTGGTGAAGCGCTCGGGATACATGCGCGCGAAATCGGAGAAGATGTTCTGCACCATCAGTTGTGAGTGCAGCTTCGATACGCCGTTCACCTTGTGGCTCGCGACGATCGCGAGATGCGCCATGCGCACGCGCCGCTGACCGTATTCGTCGACGAGCGAGATACGGCGGATCAGTTCGACATCGCGCCCGAACTTTTCGGTGACCTGCTTGAGGAACTGCGCGTTGATCTCGAAGATGATCTCCAGATGCCGCGGCAACAGACGCGCGAGCATCTCGACGTCCCACGTTTCGAGCGCTTCGGGCATCAGCGTGTGGTTCGTGTAGGAGAACATCTGCTGGATGAGCTTCCACGCCTTGTCCCACGGCAGATGATGCCTGTCGACGAGGAGACGCATCAGTTCCGGAATCGCGAGGACCGGGTGCGTGTCGTTCAGATGCACCGCGACCTTTTCCGCGAGCCGCCCGAAATGCGTGTGCGTGCGCTGATAGCGGCGAATCAGATCCTGCATCGTCGCGGAGACGAAGAAGTATTCCTGACGCAGACGCAGTTCGCGGCCGGCCTGCGTCGAGTCGTCCGGATACAGCAGCCGCGACACATGCTCGGACGTGTTCTTCGCCTCCACCGCGCGGCGATAGTCGCCCTGATTGAACGCGGACAGGTCGAACTCGTCGGTCGCGCGCGCGGACCACAGGCGCAGCGTATTCGTCGCCGTCGTGGCGAAGCCGGGGATGACCGTGTCGTAGGCCATCGCGTTGACGTGCTCGGTGTCGATCCAGTCGGTGCGATCTTCGTGCTGCACGGTACGCCCGCCAAAGTGCACGGTGTACACGACCTCGGGCCGCGGAAACTCCCACGGATTGCCCGCGCGCAGCCAGTAATCGGGCATCTCGACCTGATTGCCGTCGACGATCGTCTGCCGGAACATCCCGTATTCGTAACGGATGCCGTAGCCGAAGCCGGGCACGCCGACGGTCGCCATCGAATCGAGGAAGCAGGCCGCGAGGCGACCGAGGCCGCCATTGCCGAGCGCGGCGTCCGGCTCCAGGTCTTCGAGCGTCGCGAGATCGACGCCGAGACCGGCCAGCGCGTCGCGCACCTCGTCATAGATGCCGAGCGCGAGCAGCGCATTGCTGAAAGTTCTGCCGATGAGAAACTCCATCGACAGGTAGTAGACGCGTTTCACGTCCTGCTCGTACTGCAGCCGCGTGGTGCGCATCCAGCGTGCGACGAGACGATCGCGCACCGCCAGTTCGGCGGCATGGAGCCAGTCGCGCGGCTGCGCGGTGACTGCATCTTTGCCGACGCCGTACATCAGGCGGTTCGAGATGGAGCGCCTGAGCGCATCGACAGTGCTGTTGAGCTGGTCGAATTCCAGGTCGACGGATGTCATCGGAACCTCCGGTTTTTGCGACATATGCAACGACCGCGAAAGCATGACGGGAGTTCACACCGGTTGCCCCATATTGGCGCGCTGATCCGGTCAAGCGGGTGCGGACGTGCCTGAACGTGCAGGTTACGCCAGTTTTATTTATTTTGGTATGACACGCCGAAACCGCGACGAGGCCCGCGGATTGCTTCCGGCAACCGCACGGGCCCGTCGAGAGGACGAAATTTGATTCGGAATCCGTATGTTTTCGATGCGGTCAGCGACGCGGCGCGCGAGCGGCGATCAGCAGAAGCGCCGCGAGCGAGACCGCCAGCAGGATCAGCGAGAGCGCCGATGCCGGCAGATAGTAGCCGCGATTGACCTGCCCCACGACGACGATCGGCACCGTCGCGAAACCGGGCGGATAGACGGTCAGCGTCGCGCCCAGTTCGCCGAGCGAAAGCGCGAAGCCGAGCGCAAGGCTCGCGCGGATCGCGGGCACGAGTTGCGGCAATACCACGCGCGCGAGCACCATCCGCGGCGGCGCGCCGAGACTCGCGGCGGCCTCGCGCAGGATTGTGAGCTCGGGACGCAGCGCGGCGGCCGCGCAGCGATAGCAGAACGGCAGCACGAGCGCGAGCTGCACCAATATGACGATCGCGGCCGATCCGGACAGATCGAGCGGACGCTTGTGATACGCGATCAACACCGCGAGCCCGAGCACGACGCTCGGCACGCCGCTGCCCATCATCGCGACGGCATCGACGAGCGCGCCGAGACCGCGCCGGTCGCGCCCTTCCAGCGCGAGCGCGAGCCACAAGCCGAGCGCCGTGCCGATGAACGCGACGCCGAGACCGACTTCGAGGCTCGTGGTCACCGCATCGAGATCGCTCGATGAAAGCCGCGCGAACCAGCGTGTGCTGAAGCCATCCGGCAGGATCGTTCCCGACCAGTGCGACGCGACGCTCGACAAGGCGACGACGACCACGGGCAGCACAAACAGCCAGAAGCACAAGAGCGCGACGAAGCCCGTGAACGCGAAGCGCAGGAACGCGCCGGGCGTGAATCGCGACGAAACCGAAAGCTGCATGTCAGCGGCCTCCCGCGCGACGATTGACGCGCCTGTATAGCGCATAGAGCGACAGCGACATCAGCAGCATCACGACCGAGCCGGCGGCCGCGGTGGGAAGATCGAGATCGACGGTCGCCGCGCTATAGATCGCGATCGGCAAGGTGATCAGATGCGCGCTGCCGAGCACGAGCAGAATGCCGAACTCGTTCAGCGTGAGCAGGAAGCAGAGAATCGTGCCCGCGGCGATGCCCGGCCATGCGAGCGGCAGCACGACCTTCGTCGCGACCATCCAGCCATCGGCGCCGAGACTTTTCGCCGCTTCGACGAGCCGCATGTCGAGCGTCGCATACGATGCAAGCGTCGGCCGGACGACGAACGGCGCATAGAACACGACTTCCGCGAGAATCACGCCGCCGATGCCGAAGAGGAAATCGAGCGGCGTCGCATCGAGCGAAAAGATCCGCTGCAAGCCGATGCTGACGGACCCTTGCGAGCCGTAGAGAAAGATCAGCGTGAACGCGACCAGAAACGACGGAAACGCGACGAACAATTCGAGGAAGCGCGTGAGCAGACGCGCGCCCGCGAACGGCCTGAAGAACAACATCGACGCGATCGCGACGCCGAGCAACGAAGCGATGCTCGCGCTCGCGGCGAGAATGCCGAGCGTCGTGCCGATCATGCCGCGCGTTTCCGGGTTGCCGAAGAACGCGGTGTACGCATGCAGCGTGAAACCGTTCGCGCCGGTCACGCTGAGCATCACGAGCCGCGCGAGCGGATAGACGACGAGCGGCCCGAGCACGAACACGAGTATGAAGAGCAGATGCCATTGCCCTTTGCGCTCGCGGCGCTTCGCTTCTTCGGCATGCGCGGCGAATTGCGCGGAGAGATCCGCGTCGCTGATGCCGCCTTCGTTGCGCGCGACGCTATCAGGAACGAACAAGGACGACATCGTCAGCCTCGAAGCGAAGGGACACACGCGTGCCTTTATCGGGCATGCGCGAATGGCCGCGTTGCGTCGTCACGAGCACGGGCTCGTCGGGCGACGCATCGAGCGCGACGGTAATGGAAAGCGCCGCGCCATACCATTCGACGGACGCGATGGTGCCGTGCAACGGACCTTCGCCCAGCGGCACGATCGTGAAGCGCTCGGGACGGATGCACGCGAGACGTTCGCGCTCCTCGTGCCGTGCATCGCCGACGGGATACACCACGCGCGGCGGCAACAGATTCGCCGCGCCGAGATAGCGCGCGACGAAGGCATCGTTGGGCGCGTCGTACAACTCGCGCGGCGCGCCGAGTTGCGCGATGCGGCCATCGCGCATCAGGAGCGTGCGATCGGAGAGCACGAGCGCATCGTCCTGATCGTGCGTCACGCATACGATCGTCAGATTCGGCAAGCGCTCATGCAACGCCTTCAACTCGCTGCGCACCGACGCGCGCAGGTTGGCATCGAGCGCGGAGAGCGGTTCGTCGAGCAGCAGCACATCTGGTTCGATGACGAGCGCACGCGCCAGCGCGACGCGCTGCTGCATGCCGCCGGAAAGCTGCGCGGGCATCACATGACCGGCATCGGAAAGCTGCACGAGCTTGAGCGCATCGGCGACGCGCCTCGCGACCTCGCCCGCCTTCAGCTTGCGCGCGCGCAGCCCGAACGCGACGTTGTCGAACACGGACAGATGCGGAAAGAGCGCATAGCTCTGGAACAGCAGCCCGAGATTGCGCTGATGCGGCAGCACGTGCGTGAGATCGCGGCCCGCTACGGTGAGCGTGCCCGCGAGCGCATCGGCCTTCACGAAGCCCGCGATGAAGCGCAGCAACGTGGTCTTGCCGCAGCCGCTTCGGCCGAGCACGGTGAGAAATTCGCCGCGACCGATGCGAAGCGAGAGATCGTCGAGCACGGTGCGCGTACCGAATCGCACCGTCAGACGATCGATATGCACGCCCGGCGTCGAGTGGACGCCGGACATTTCTTTGGGAAGAGCGCTCACGTTACGACTTCGGCTTGACGACGTCGGTCTGCTTGCCCGTGTTGCCGATGACTTCGGTCTTCCAGCGCTCGGTCCAGCCCGCCTTCTTCTGCATGACTTCGTTCCAGTCGACGGGAATCAGCTTCACGCCCGAGATCGCCTGCTTGACGGCTTCGCCGTTCTTGCCGGCGAGCGGCACGTCGGTGCGGCCCGGAATGCCGTAGATATCGGGCACTTTCGACTGCACCTCCGACGACATCAGATAGTCGATCAGCTTCTTGCCGGCCGCCTGATTCGGACCGCTCTTGATGAGGCCGATCGCATACGGCAACTGGAACGTGGTCGGCGCTTCGCCTGCCTTGTGCGACAGGAAGAGCGGCTTGATCGAGAGACCGCCGTTCGCGGCATCGTCGAGGTCCATTTGCAGATCGCCGTTGGCGAACGCGATCTCGTTACGCGAGAGCAGCACGTCGAGATAGCCCGTGCCCTTCGTATGGAACTTCGCGCTTTGCTCGAGCGACTTGAGGTAGTCGAACGCCTTGTCCTCGCCCATCAGCGCCGAGGTCAGGATGATGACGGCCATGCCGTCGCCTGCCGTCGCCGGATTCGAATACGCGATCTTGCCGGAGTAGTTCGGATGCAGCAGATCGGCGAAGGTTTTCGGCGCGGTCTTCGTGACTTCCGGATTGATCGCGAACGAGAAGTAGTTGTTGACGAACGTGGCCCATGCGCCGTCCTGCGCCTTGGCGATGGCGGGCACGTTCTTGTAGTTCACGCTCTGATAGGGTTGCAGGAGGCCGCCTTGCTGCGCCTGCTGGATGAACGGCGGCAGCGTGACGAGCACGTCGGCCTTGGGCGAATCCTTCTCGACGGTCGCGCGATTCACCACTTCACCGCTGCCCGCCGTGACGATGTTGACCTTCACGCCTTCCTTCTTTTCGAATGCGGGAAGCACGTCCTTGTAGAGATTCTCGAGGCCATCGGCGGTGTACAGGACAACGGCGTCGGCGGCGTGGACGGGCATCGCGGCAAGCAGGGTGAAGGCGGCGGCGAACGCCGGCAGCACGGTGCGCGCGAAGCGGAAATCGCGGGTCATTTTTGGGTGTCTCTTGTAGAGGTGATGGATGGGCGGGGTGACCTTCAACCCCCAAGCATTGCAGAGGTCTGTGACATCGATGTGAAGGGGTTTTTTTGCTGGGCTTTCGGGGAATCCTGTTTTCGTGGTGGTCTATTGGCACTGCCCCTCCCCGGGGCGGGGGTCACTTTCTTTGCTGCTGCAAAGAAAGTAACCAAAGAAAGCAGCTCGTTTAAGCCCGCGGTCACACGCAGTTGGGCCATGCTTGCCAGCCGGCGGTGGCCCTCGCCTAAGTGTCGCCCTCACAGGCCCTTTCGGGCTTGGCTCGCGCACGGTCTGACAAGCCATAACCCTAAGCGCGCTGGTTCAGCGCGAAATGGCTTCGGCACAGCGCTACGCGCTGCCGTTGGGTATGCAAAGGAAACCAACAAACCACGAATGCAGTGAGATGGTGTTGTAAGCAAGAAAGCACGCGCAGACCCGATTGACCCGTCGGCCGCGAAGCAGGCTGGAGCCATTTGGTGCTGAACCAGTGAGGCAAGCGGTACGACGTGGCAGACCGTGCGCGAGCCAAGCCCGATTGGGCCTTTGGGGGCGACACTTAGGCGAGGGCCACCGTGGGCTGGCAAGCATGGCCAAACTGCGTGTGACCGCGGGCGGTGAGAAGCTGCTTTCTTTGGTTACTTTCTTTGCAGCAGCAAAGAAAGTGACTGCCGCCCCGCACAGGGGCAGTGCTAATAAACCGACACGAAACCGGGATCCAGCGAAAAACCCAACCATGCCGAAAGCAATGCATTCTTTCCGCAGGGAAAGCAATCCCCGAACATTCATCCGCTAGACTGTTTCGCTTCGCAAGAAGCTCCAAACGAGGCATCAAGATGTACAAAAAAGGCGTGGTAATCGAAATCCAGTTCCCTCCTGGGCGCTTGAACGACGCAGCCGGCGATCCCTACTGGATCGATCTCACGCTCGACGAAGCCAAGCGCTTGCACGCGCAACTATCGCGACGCTTCGAGGGCGATGCGCGCGCCAACCAGCCGCTCGACACCTTCACGATCGAATGAGTAACGAGCCCGCACCGACGAGTGCACGGTTAGACAAGACGCCCGCAAGCCATCGATCGCATACTGCGGCATCTCGTCTTGCCGCATGCCTCACATGGTTTCGATTCTCGCCGCTCCCGTCTTCGTGTTTCTCTGGTCGACGGGCTTCATCGTCGCACGGGCGATCACGCCTTACGTCGATCCGAATCTGTATCTGCTCGCGCGCTTCGCCGGCACGACGCTCCTGTTTCTCGCGATCGCCACCATCACGCGTGCGCCCTGGCCGAAAGGCCGCGACATCGGCCGGCACCTGTTCGCCGGCGCGCTGCTGCAAGGGGTCTATCTCGGCGCGGGCTACTGGGCCGTCGCGCAAGGACTCGGCGCGGGCATCATGGCGCTGCTCGGCGCGCTGCAGCCGCTTCTGACGGCCGCCATCGCCGCGCGGCTCTTCGGCGAACGGCTCTCGCCGCGCGCATGGAGCGGGCTCGCGCTCGGACTCGCCGGTGTCGCGCTCGTGCTCGCGCCGAAAATCGCGGCGAGCGGCGCGCACGTCGGACATGCAGCAGGCGGGCACCCGTCGCAATCGATCGTCGTGATGATCGCGCTGCTGTCCATCGTCGCGATCACCGCGGGCACGCTGTATCAGAAGACCTCGCTCGCACGCGCCGATATCCGCAGCGCCAGCGCGCTGCAGAACGCGGGCGCGGCGATCGTCGCGCTCGTGCTCGCGATGGCACTCGGGGAGCATCGCTTCATTGCGTCGATGACGACGTGGCTCTCGCTCGCATGGGGCATCGTGATGCTCTCGGGCGTCGCGACGACACTGCTCGTGTGGATGGTCCGACGCGGCGACGCATCGCGCGCGACCGCCCTGCTCTTTCTCGCGCCGCCGCTCGCCGCGCTCGAAAGCTTTCTCGCGTTCGGCGAGACGCTCAATGCCGTGCAACTCGCGGGCTTCGGCGTCGCGCTCGCGGGCGTGTTACTCGCGCGCGCGAAATAGCGCTTCGGGCGCGGTTCAGTCGACGGTATCCGCGCCCGCCGGGATGTGCGCGCGCACCGCCTTGCCCGGACCCGGCGACCACGCCGGCCGCGTCTTCCGGCCCGTATCGACGACGACGAGGTAGTGTCCCGCCCACGGCGTCGTCTTGCGCGTAGCCTTCAGGACCCACATCGACTCGCCTTCGGATGCGCGCGCCTCGTATTGCGCATCGAGAATGCCGTGATGATCGAAGAAGGTGTTGAGCGTCGACGGAATGCGCACACAGCCCTTCGAGTGGCGCATGCCGAGCAGCGGCTCCAGCTTCTCGGGATCGGTGGCGTGCATCTGGAAGCGCATCGGCGACTTGCCGCCACGGCCCCAGCCGCGCTCGCCGTCGGCCCAGCCGAGATCGTAGATGCGCATGTCGCGCGCGCCGTAGCCGCGGATCTTGAACTCGTTCAGCGTGCCCTCGGCGCGAAAGTCCATGTTGCCCGGCACGTGCTGGAAGACCCCGAGCGGCGTGACGAAGTGATCGTAGGTGCCAGGCCGGCCCGTCGATACCGGCGACGCGCCGATAATCGACCATGCATCGCCCGCCTTGCCGCGGAAGTAGACGAAGATCGCCTGCACGTTCGCACTGCGATCGACCAGCACGACGAACTCGTTGGCGAGATCGCCGTGGCCGTCTTCGTCGAGCGTATGTTGCAGCAGACGGCTGTAGGCTTGCTGATCCGCGACGGGCACGGTGAGCCGCCGATCGACCTGCTGCGCGAAGTCCTGCCGCATCGCATAGGCGCCCGTTGGCGGCATGTCGGTGCGCTGCGCGAGGTTGGGTTCGGGCGGCTCCGCGGGCAAGGGCACTTCAGGCGCCTGCGCTTCGGATGCCGCGCTCGCGGCGCTGGCCGCCGACGCCGCACTCGCCGCCGATGCGGCCGAAGCCTCGGCAGCCGCCGACGCTTCCGAGGACGCTTGCGCGGGCATCGGCACCGGCATCGCCGGAAGCGCGCGCTCGGGCGCGCTCGCAACGTGCGGGATGCTCGCGCCTTGGGGCATCGGCGGCGTGGGCGCGACGGGCATCGCCGTCACGCGACCCTGCGCGACCGTCCCCGATGCGCCCGATGCAGCCTGAGGCTGCGCATGAACCGCTGTCGCCATCGAAACGAGCGCGCCCGCCGCCGCGCCCACGAAAATCCTTGCGCCGAACGGCGTCTTGTTCTTTCCTGCCTGCTGCATCGATATGAATGATCCGCTTTGCGTTCTGACAACGAGCGGCGCGTGCGCGAGTCTGCGCGCATCGACAAAAAAGCCGGTGCGCACGAGCACCGGCTTCGCCGCTACATGACGTTCGTCAGAGGAGATTCAGCAAAGTTCATTCCGGCGCGCCGGGCGCGCCATCAGCGCGCGGCGCGCACGGGAATCAATGCAGACGGATGGACGCGTCACCCGATGGAGATGCCCGGGCGCGCAAGGGTTCGTCGAGAAAGCGCTGGTGACACAGCTTTTGCGCGATCGCCTCGCCGATGTAAGGCACATCGGTGGCGAGCCTCGCGACCGCGTAGGCTTGAGCGGTGCCCGCGCCGTGGACTTCGATATCGCTCGCATAGCCGCCGAGCTCGTGCTCGAGAAAGCGCCGCACGTCGCGCGCGGCGCAGCGTTGCGGAAGGTTCCAGACGATCAGGTTCATCGGCGTCACCTTCTTGCGCGCACACGCACGGGCTGCGGGCGCTGCTTCAGGATCACGCGCGCCGCAAGCGTGCCGACGACGAAAAGGGACACATACGCGAACATCATGGCAGCTCCACGGCGAATTTCGAGATAGCTCCATACTAATACCGTAAGCCACCCGCGTGCTGCGACATTCCGCCTTTTTCAATAGATGTTCTAAATCGGACGGATGGCTGGAATCAATTGGCGGAATCGGTTGTCAGAAGCCGCTGCACGTCATGCTGGAAAGATTCGGATAGCGATTGGGCCAGTCGCCCACCATCGCGGTCTGCGCATCTTTCAGCGTGATGTCGCCAGTGCAGACGCAGCGCTTCAGATAGACGGCGAGCCGTTCCTTTCGCCGCTGACCCGCACGCCCTTCCCAGCGGCGCAGATCGAGATTCGCGGGCGAATTCGGCGAGCCACCGAGCAGCACCGGCATACGGTGATCGAGCGCATATTCCGACGCGAACGACGCATCGATGCTGCGTTGCTTCAGGAGCCGCTCCTTCTGGCGCATCTGAAGCTCGAACGACGGCAGCACGCGGTCCACATAACCGGGCACGCAGATCGTATCGACGATGGTCGCCTGCGTGACGCGCGTATCGAGCCAGTCGGCGCGCTGGGCGTGCGGCGTGCCGGGCATCAACCCGAGCATCGCGCAGCACCACGCCAGCGCCACGCGCGCGCTCCGGCTCGTGCGGCCCGCGCCTGGCTTCGTTTTCTCGGTGAACCGGGTATCCCTTCGACTCATGCCTCTGTGCGCCATCCGTCGCGGCCAAGGTTCGCCGCGCATTTTTTGAGATGATCGGAGGTTCAATTAAAACACACGAAACGCACGCTGCACGCGAGGAGTTGATCGCGGCCCCGAAACGCGCGTCATGCCGATGAGTCGGATGTGGGAGAAACACAGGAAAGCGCGCCTGCGACGGCATGGTGGCCCATGCCGTCGCAGGCGGCGAAACGCGATTAGCGCGCGTATCAGGCCGGAACCGACTCCGCCTTCTGGGCGCGCGACCATACGCGATGCTTGCTCATCGCTTCGATGAAGCTCTTCAGCACCTGCTTTGCATCGCTCCCGACCGCCACGCCTTCTTCGCCGTTCGGCAAATGCGCGGCCGCGAGCAAGTCCTCTCCGTCGCCGATCGCACCGATCGCCTTCAGATGCTTGAACGCTTCCAGCACGAAATGACGCGCGTCGCCGGACTGCGATAGCGTCTTCGCGCTGTCCTTGCCGCCCGCGACGATCACGCCATCGAACATGATCGACGGCATGCCGAGAATGGTGGCGTCCGCTTCGATGCCTTGTGCCGGCGAGCCGAGCGTCGGCGAGATGACCTTCGCGTGCGCACCTTCGGCCTTGAGCGCGTCCTGCACGGCCTTGATGCTCGCGGCATCGGCGCCCGGCGCGGCGAGAATCGCGACCTTGCGCGTCTTGACGGAAGGCTTCGCCTTCGCGACGATCGACAGCGCAGGCGACTCCGTCACCGACGACTTGCCGAGTTCGTCGGCGTCCGCGTTTTTCTTGGGCGCGGGCAGGCCGAGATTGGCGGCGACGCGCGCGGTGAGCGTGTCGTCGATATTCGCGAGTATGCCGAGCTGCCGCTCGCGGATGGGCTTGCGCTCGACCTTCGAGAGTTCGAACGAATAAGCGCCGACGATGTGATCCTTTTCGGGATCGGTCATGCTGTTCCAGAAGAGCGTCGCCTGCGAATAGTGATCCCTGAACGACGGGCTGCGCACGCGGATCTTCGACCCTTCGACGCGCTCCGTGTAACTCTCGAAGCCGCCGCCCGCCGCGGCCGGGGCGGTTTCCTTCGGCCATCCGCCGTCGATCGAATTCGGCTCGTAGGATGCCTGACCCTTGTCGATCGTCTGGCGATGCATCGCGTCGCGTTGACCGTTATGCAACGGCGCGAGCGGCCGGTTGATCGGAATCTCGTGGAAGTTCGGACCGCCGAGCCGGCTGATCTGCGTATCGGTGTAGGAGAAAAGACGGCCTTGCAGCAGCGGATCGTTCGTGAAGTCGATGCCCGGCACGATATGCCCCGGACAGAACGCGACCTGCTCGGTCTCGGCGAAGAAGTTGTCCGGATTGCGATTCAGCGTGAGCTTGCCGATCATCTTCAGCGGCACGAGTTCTTCGGGGATGATCTTGGTGGGATCGAGCAGATCGAAGTCGAACTTGTGCTCGTCCTCTTCCTCGACGATCTGCACGCCGAGCTCCCACTCGGGATAGTCGCCGTTGTCGATCGCTTCCCACAAATCCCGGCGATGGAAGTCCGCGTCCTTGCCTGCGAGCTTCTGCGCTTCATCCCACAGCAGCGACGCCGAGCCGATCGTCGGGCGCCAGTGGAACTTCACGAACCGGCCTTTTCCCTGGGCGTCGATGAAGCGGAAGGTATGGATGCCGAAGCCTTCCATCGTGCGCAGACTGCGTGGGATTGCGCGATCGGACATCGTCCAGAGGACCATGTGCGCGGACTCGGGCACAAGCGAGACGAAATCCCAGAAGGTGTCGTGCGCGGACCCGCCTTGCGGCATTTCGTTATGCGGCTCGGGTTTGACGGCGTGGACGAAATCGGGAAACTTGATCGCGTCCTGGATGAAGAACACCGGCATGTTGTTGCCGACGAGATCGAAGTTGCCTTCTTCCGTGTAGAACTTGACGGCGAAGCCGCGCACGTCGCGCACGGTATCGGCGGAGCCGCGCGAGCCTTGCACGGTCGAGAAGCGCACATAGACAGGCGTTTCCTTCGACGGGTCTTGCAGAAACGCGGCCTTGGTGAGTCCGGCCTGCGATTCGTACACCTTGAAGACGCCGTGCGCCGCCGATCCGCGGGCATGGACGATGCGCTCCGGAATGCGCTCGTGGTCGAAGTGCGTGATTTTTTCACGCATGATGAAGTCTTCGAGGAGCGAGGGGCCGCGCTCGCCGGCGCGCAAGGTGTTCTGGTTATCGGCGACCTTGACGCCCTGGTTCGTCGTCAGGGCCTGGTTGGTGGCGTCGCTGCGGAAGGTTTCGAGGGATTCGACTTTGTTGTTGGTGTTGCTTTGCGACGGCGTGCGGGCGACGCCGCTCGCGGGCGGCTGTTTCTTTGTTGCCATTGTGGGGACTCCTCCGGGGGATCTTGGGTGAGGTTTTGCTCTCACTCGCTCGCAAGTGGTGTTCCTACTCGGGTTTTTTTCGGTTTTTGTTGGTTGGTCCCGTATTCGTGTCGGTCTATTGGCTCTGCCCCTGTGCGGGGCGGCAGTCACTTTCTTTGCTGCTGCAAAGAAAGTAACCAAAGAAACAGCTTCTCACCGCCCGCGGTCACACGCACGTTGGCCATGCTTGCCAGCCGCACGTGGCCCTCGCCTAAGTGTCGTCCTCATAGGCCCCATCGGGCTTGGCTCGCGCACGGTCTGACACATCGCGCCGCTTCACTGACTGGTTCAGCACCAAATAGCTTCGGCACAGCGCTGCGCGCTGCCGATGGGTCTGCAAGGGAAACCAACGAGCCACGGATGCAGTGAGATAGAAGCGTTGCAAGTACGCGTGCGCACGCAAACCCGATTGACCCATCGGCCGCGAAGCGGGCCGGAGCTATCTTGTGCTGAACCCGTTCGTTGTGTGGCGCGATGTGTCAGACCGTGCGCGAGCCAAGCCCGATTGGGCCTTCGAGGACGACACTTAGGCGAGTGCCATCGGCGGCTGGCAAGCATGGCCAAACTGCGTGTGACCGCGGGCTTAAACGAGCTGCTTTCTTTGGTTACTTTCTTTGCAGCAGCAAAGAAAGTGACTGCCGCCCCGCACAGGGGCAGTGCTAATAGACCACCGCGAATACGGGATCCGGCGAAACCACAGGCGGACCAACCACCAAAGCCCGCCCGCGGCAAAAAAAACCTTCAACCCACCGGCGACAACGCCCCCAACTTATCCGCAGTAACCTTCTGCAAAGCAATGATCCGCCCGAGAGCCGCATGATTCGCCGTGGCTTCGTCATACATCTTCGCCAGATCGGCCTTGAGCTGCGTCCTCGACCCGCCGTCGAGATAAACCATATGCCCCGACGGATAAAACGTCGCCGACAGATTCTGCCGCACGGTCTTATCGATCAGCGGCATCTGTTGAAGATCGATGATCGTCTGGTAAAAGGGCGTCACAAAGTCATACATCCCGTTCGCGGAAAGCACTTTCAAGTCGACATTCAAAGCCATCACCGCGGCGAGATCGCCCGCCGTGTAGAGGATGATGTTGCCCTTCGAATCCACGCCCTTCTGCGCGCCCGTCGGATCGGTATGCTTGAAGTCCCAATTGAGGAACGCCTGGTCGTTCAGATCAGTGAACGATGACGTCGACGTGAACTTGAGCTGCTCGTTCAGATAGCTGTTCCACATCGTCGTGTAGACGCCGCTCACCGCCGTCATCGTCGGGTCGTTGCCGCCCGAATTCGGGTCGATCTTGCCAGCGATGCCCGTCGAGATCGCCGTCACGCGGCCGTCGTACGAGCCGAGCGATTCGCCTTTGGACTTCAGCAAAGTGGTCAGGAAAAGCGAGTTGCCACGGCTGTCGTACGCGGCGATATCGAGGCTCCACGCGAGCAGCGTCGCCTTGTCGATGCCCGTGTATTCGGACAGCTTCTCGACCACCTCGTCGTCGGTTTGCGGAAACTTGCGCAGCGCGTTCAGATAGTCCGTGCGCGCGAATTCCGCTACTTCCTCGGCAAAGTTCAGAAGATTCGTCGGCGTCGGATGCACACCGAGTTTCTTGTGATACCACGCGTCCGCCGCCGCCGTCGGCAGCGCGCCGACCGGATTGCCCGCCTGCCGGTAATCGAGAATCGACGATTGCAGCGTGACGCCGTTCAGGTCGATGCCGTCCTCGTGCAGCCGGTACGCGAGCACGCAACTGCGCGCCGTACCATACGACTCACCGAATAAAAATTTCGGCGAATTCCAGCGGTTGTTCTTCGTCAGATAGCGTTTGATGAACTGCGCGATCGAAGCCGCGTCCTCATCGACGCCCCAGAAATCGCGGTTCTTGTTCGGGGCGATGGCGGCCGAATAGCCCGTGCCGACCGGATTGATGAAGATAAGGTCGCTGCGATCGAGCAGGCTGTCCGGGTTGTCCTCCATCTGATACGGCGCGGGCGGCGTGAAGCTCGGCATCGCCGTCTTGATGCGGCGCGGCGCGAACGAGCCGAGCAGCACGAACACCGACGACGAGCCCGGCCCGCCGTTGTAGAAGAACGTGAGCGGACGCGCTTCCTCCTTCGCGCCGTCCTTGGTGAACGCGACATAGAACATCTTCGCGCTCGGCTTCGAACTGCTCGGATCGACCGTCACGAGATGGCCGACCGTCGCCGTATAAGCGATCTTCGCGCCGCCGATCGTCACGCTGTGATGGGTGATGGCCGCGTTCTCGTCGGCTTCGGTGGCCGCGACCGCGTCGTCGGGGCCGTTGCCGTAAGCGACCGGATCGAAATACGGCTGGTCCTTTTTCGCCGTCGTGGTCTTCTTCGGCGCTTTCTTCGCGGCGGCCGTCATGGCCGGTTCTTCCGCGCCGGTAGGTTTGTCGCTCGCTGCCAGTGGATCGGAGTTCATCGTCGTCGCTCCAGAATCGTCGTCGTGGTTGTTGTTCACTGTCTTACGCCTTTGCACTTGCCTCAACTCTTCGCGGGCACGAGCGCGGCCGCGATCTTCGCGCCGTCGGGGCTGCCCATGCCGGTGCATGCGTCCCAGCCCGCCGCCGCCGAGAAGCTGCCGTTGTTGCCTTCCGTGATGTCGCGGAACGCCGCCTTCGTCTTGTAGAGCTTCGGATTGACGAAGCCCGACGGCGACGCGTTGATCGCGTTGATCCGCGCGATCAGCGCAGCCCACAGCGGCGCGACCGCGCTCGTGCCGCCGACGACCGTATCCTCGCCGTCGATCAGCACCTCGTAGCCGGTTTGCGGCGATGCGTCGCCCGACACATCCGGCACGCCGCGCTTCGCGAGCTTCGTCGCCTGGCCATTGCGCGTGACCGACAAACCCGCCTGCCACGCCGGCAACGCGAACACGCCCGAGACGCCGCCGCCGCCCGCCCCGCCCTGGTCGCCATCGTTCCACACGACTTCCTTCGCGATGCCCGAGCCGGATGCCACGAGGCTCGTGCCGCCGCAGCCGAGCACATACGGGCTCGATGCCGGAAAGTCGACATGATCCGAACCGTCGCCGGCGCCGTCCGACGAACCGCTGTCGCCCGATGCCGCGCAGACCGTCACGCCGAGCGCCGCCGCGCTTTGCAGCACGTCGTTGAACGCGCCGATCGACTGCGAGGACCAGTTCGACTCGGGCCCGCCCCAGCTGATCGATATCACGGACGGCTTGTTGGTGGAATCGTGCAGCGCGCGATTGACGGCATCGACGAAACCGGCGTCGCTGTTCAGCGCGAAGTACACGGCGATGCTCGCGCCCGGCGCGATGGCGCCCGCGATCTCGATGTCGAGCGTCACTTCGCCGTCGGGTCCGTTGGGGTTGCCCGTCGGCGCGTTCTTCGCGTTGTCGACGCCGATCGCCACGACCTTCGGCGCCTTCACGCCGAGCTTCGAAAAATACGCGGAGAGATCGGTGTCGCGATAACCGCCGCCCAGCTCGATGATCGCGATGCACTGACCGGCGCCGTCGCCATCGGGGAAATCGTAAAGACGCGCGAGATCGACCGGCGTGAACGACGCGGGCGCCGCGCCGCGCGCCGGCTTGAACGGCGGACGAAAACGGAAATGCGGACGCGCCTGCGGCTTGCTGTCGAGGCCGAGCACGGCGGTGACCATGTCGTGCATGTCGTCGGGCACCTTGACCGGCCCCGAACGGCCCCGATATTCGCCGATGTTGTGATGTTGAAAGCGTTCGAGCTTGACGTCGAAAGCTTTCTGGAACTGTTCGATGGTGCCTTTCAGCACCACGCTGCGCGTCTCGGTTTCGGCGCGCACGACCGTCAGGCCGTATTGCGCGGCGAAGGCCTTCACCTTCCCGACGTCTTCCGCCGATGCGGTGAAACGTTTGTCGAATTCTTCGCGCGAAACGGCTTGCGCGGGCGCCTCGCCGGCGTCGATGCGCGACATCATCTGCTTGAATCCGGCTTCGTCCTTGCGCCGCAGCATCACGATCACCTCGATCTGCTCGGAGGGATCGCAATCGCCGACACATGTCGCGCCTTCGGGATGAATCTTGTCGCTGCCGCTGACCGGTTGCTTCGTCATGGTATCGATGCTCCTCGCTGGCCATGAGGTTCAAAGGTTCTCGATCCTGCCGCTGCCGCGCTTCGACGCTTTCGGCGCTCGCTGGCAACTTCCACAGCGCACGTTACTTATCGTCTTATTTTCTGGGCGCGAATGCAATTGCTCGGACCGTTGACGAGAGCATGCAGTTCCGGCGGGACAAAACCTGTCCGGTCTTCAAAGGGGTGTCTCTATCGGATTCAGGCTCGCGCGCCTGCGCGAGCTCCTTGATCGATGACGCCTAGTGCGCGCGCTCTTCGTCGTACTCCGGACGCGCGCCCTGCGGCAGCCACGGCTCGCGATGCTTGCACCACAGCTCGTAGTCCGGCTCGAAGAGGCCAGTTTCGTCGAAGGCGCCGATCGGCAGATCGACTTCATCGTGCGTCGTGTATTCCATGTAGGCGACGGAGCCGCACACCGGGCAAAAATGCCGGCGGCCGTGCTCGGAACTGCGCCACGTCGAAAGGCTGCCGCTCATCATCACGTCGCCGCGCGCGTAAATCGCATAAGCTCCGAATGCGGAGCCGTGCACTTGACGGCACGTCATGCAATGGCACATCCCGACGCGCTTCGGCTTGCCCGCCGCGCGAAAACGGAACGCGCCGCATGCGCATCCTCCTTCATGAACCGTAGCCGCCCGCTCATCATCGTTTTGAACGTTCATCGATCTCTCCCGTAAGTACGACGGTTTGTTACGATAACCCTTCACGATCGGAGATGGCATTCATGAGCACATCGAGCACGACCGGCACCACGCGTACCTTGTCCCTGCTGAAGCTGCTTCCCGGCGCCGGATCGGAATTCGGTCCCGCCGCGTCGGACCTCCTCGCCCACGTGCTGTCGCATGACCGCTTCGATGCGGCGGCGAACGTAAGTGCGCCGCGCGAAACCTTTCGCGGCGTCACCGTCGAGGACGCCATGAACGACGAGTACGTGTTTCCGCTCGGGCGCACCGGCCAGTCGATCGTGTTGACGGGCTATCGCATCGCGGCCGGTTTCATCGCCGAACGCGTCGCCGACGAGTGGCTCGAACTCGCGCACAGGGAACGTCTCGCAAAAGGCTTGCCCGCCGTGCCGCAAGGCAGCGAGCCGCACCTCGCGCCCGATCCCGCGGAAGCGGATCAACTCCTCGACCGCGCCTACGATTGCGCGCAGCGCATCCTCGATCCGGCCGCGAGCGAGCAGGTGCTCTCGCTCTTCGAGACGCACTATCGCGGCGGACGGGAATTCCTGCGTCTCACATGGGAAGGTTTGCCGGAAGATCTCGTGCCCGAGTCGCGCCGCCCGCTCGCGGCGCTCGCCGCGGCCGCGCCAAACGGCGAGCGGCGCGAGAAACGCGACTACGATCCCTACGGCCTCGACGGCGTCGACGATTACGATGTCGACCGGCCGCTCGCGTATCGCGAGAAGATCGGGCCGTTTCTCTTCACGATGACTTATCGCCACGAGTATCCGCAGGTCGACGACGAGCGTCTCGGCACCGCGTTCGCCGTGTTCCACGAAGCGGGCAGCGACATCGTCGCGGCGGCGGTGCGGCTGCAACTCGTCAAGGTGCCCCCGCTCACGAGCAGCGCCGATCTCGTCTATACGCTCGATACCTACTCGGGCGAGATGCTCTCGCTCGCGCTCGCCGCCACCGAGGCGCTCGGCCCCGAAAAGCTGATCGAGGTGTTCAATGCGCATCGCGTGATCTACATCAGCCTGTGGGAAGTGCGCAAGCCGTGGCGCGGCGAGGGACTGGGCGTCGCGCTGCTGCATCAGGCGCTGGAGCGGCTTCCCGTCGATGTCGATGGCCGGCCCAACGCGCTGTGCGTCGCGCCCGAGCCGTATCAGACCGAGATGCGTCACTTCGAGAAACTGCCCGGCGTGCTGCGCGAGGAGCTGAGAACGCCCGCAAAACGCCTGGCCGCGCATCTGACCAACTGGCTCGAACGCTCGAAGCTGCCGATCGCCACACATTTCTTCGTGCCGATGGCCAGGCACGCGGGCATCGGGTCGGCGGGCGAGAACGCGCGGCTCATCGATCAGATCATGGAGAGCGAGGCGTAGCGGCATGCTCGTCGTCATCGACATGCAGGCGAGGCTACTGCCGCATCTGGATGGCGCCGAGCGGCTGACGGCGCGCGTCGGCACGCTGCTGCGCGCGGCGAATCTGCTGGAGGTGCCGGTGGTCGTCACGGAGCAGAATCCGCAAGGGCTCGGCGGAACTGCGCAAGCCCTGCTGGGCGATGTCCGGCTTGCGAAGGTGATCGAGAAGGACACGTTCGATGCGACGCTCGCGCCCGCTTTCGTCGACGCACTGCCGCCCTCGCCCGCGACGTTGTGGGTCGCCGGCGCGGAGGCGCATGTGTGCGTGTTGCTGACCGTGCTCGGGCTGCTGCGGCTCGGTTATCGCGTGGAGTTTGTCGCGGACGCGGTCGCATCGCGCCGCGTGGAAGATCGCGCCGTCGCGCTCGAACGGGCGCGGCAGGATGGCGCGCGGATGACGACCGTCGAAACGGCGATTTTCGGCTGGCTCGGCAGCTTCACGCATCCACGCTTCAGGGACGTGCTCGCGCTCATCAAATGATCACGGCGCTTGCGTGGACAGGCGGTTAGTTGCGATCGCGCCACTCGGCGAGTGCGTCCGCGACGCGCGCGATCACATCGTCCCATTGGTTGGGTCTGGTCTGCCGGAACAGGCGCGCTTTCGGATACCAGGCGCAATCTTCGCCGTCGGTCAACCAGCGCCAGCACGGGTTCGAGGGCAGCAGGATCCACACCGGCTTGCCGAGCGCGCCCGCGAGATGCGCAACCGATGTATCCACGGAGATGACGAGATCGAGCGAAGCGATGATCGCAGCCGTATCGGCGAAGTCCTCGACATCGTCCATCAGGTCGAGGGGCCGCAGATGCGGCGGCAGGGTCTCGATTTGCGCGCGCGCGAAAGGCGCCTTTTGCAGATTGACGAAGCGCACGCCGGGCAAGCCGAGCAACGGCATGCAGGCTTGCGCACCGACCCAGCGGCGGGCCTCGAACGATGACTCACGCGGTTCCGCCATTGCCACGATCCCCACCTTCGGCAACTGCGCGGGCAGCCGGCCGCGCCAGTATTCGATGCGCGCTTCATCCGCGGCGAGATAGGGCGTGACGTCCGGAATGGTCCTGGTTTCGAGGAGCGCGGGCAGACTCATCATGAAACACCAGTAGTCGTGCCGCGGCGAAGTGTGCAATGCATCGTCGCTGATACAGGCGTCGACGCCATCGACAGAGGCGAGCAGTTTGTCCTTTTGCGGCCATGCTACCGACAGCGTCGAGAGCCCTTGCGACTTCAGCAGCGGCAGATAGCGGCAGAACTGAAACGAGTCGCCGAATCCCTGTTCGTGGATAACGAGCATCGATTTTCCGGCGAGCGGCTCGCCTCGCCACTGCGCAAACGGCAAGTCAGGCACGCGGATGCGCCGCCCCGACGAATCGTCGCCGTAGCGGTATTCCATCAACGGCCACGCTTCGGCATACGCTCCGACGCGCAAGAGCCCTGCGGCCAGATTGATCCTGGCTTCCGCGGAATTCGGATCGACTTCCACGGCGCGCCGAAACGTCGTCAGCATCTCGTGCGCGCGCCCAGGGTGCTCCTTGAGCAGGTTGCCGAGCGCGATGTATGCCTGCGTGTAATCCGGCTGAATCTCGATCGCGCGACGATACGCCGCTTCGGCCTCGTCGATGCGTTCGAGCCCGGCGACGGCCGTCATCCGATAGATCACCTGCCCCAGGTTGTAATGCGCGGCGCTCAACTCGGGCAACTGTTCGGCCAGACGGCGATACACGCGCTCGAGGTCCGCTTCGCGTCCATCCGTTTCGAGCAGTTCCGCCAGTGCCTGATACGCGCTCGTCAGGCGGGGATTCAGTTCGATGGCCGCGCGATAGGCGCGCTCGGCTTCGTCCCGGCGCTGCAAGGCGGCGAGTGCGTTGCCCAGATTGAAATGCGCGTCGGCCCAGTCAGGGCGGGCTTCGATTGCGAGGCGAAAATGCGTTTGCGCTTCGTCGGCGCGCGCCTGCTTCATCAGCAGCTTGCCCAGGCTGTAATGTGCCGAAGCGAGATCGGGCCGTAGTTCGAGCGCCCTGCGCAACGCCTGCTCCGCGTCCACGATGCGGTCTTGCAACGCCAGCACATTGCCGAGGTTGTAGTGCGCTTCGGCGGAATCGGCGTTCAGATCGATCGCGCGCCGATACATCGCTTCCGCTTCAGGAAACCGTTTGAGTTGCTCGTACAGGTTACCGAGGTTGTTGTGAACCCCCGCGTGCGCCGGATGCCCGTCGACCGCGCGCTGCCAGTACGCCTGCGCCAGATCCGCGCGATTCATCGCGTAAGCGCATGCTGCCGCGAGATTGAGCGCCTCGGCATCGGCGTTTGGGCGATCGAGCAGCGGCGACAGGACGGCCAGTGCGTCGGCGTGCTGATTCAGCGAGTAGAGCCGGGCCGCGCGTTGATACGTATCGACAAACATGACTGACTTCAAAATTGAAAGAATGCTTTCGGGCCGCGATATCGGCTTTCGACGATAGCGACAGCGAAATCATGCAATTTTGAACCGCGCGCGCTCGCGCCGACGTCACAAAGCGTGACCTACGCCGGATCGGTCAGCGAAACGATCTCCTCCGCGTTGCAGCGTGGACATGCACGAGCGCAGGAATTCGATGCGAAACGCAGCCGCATGGCATCCGATTTGCTAAACATCACCGGTTGCGGGTCGACGAACGTTCGGTTCCCTTACAGTTGACGGACGCTCACGAGCTCGCGCCTCACGCGCCGCCCGTGAACTCGAGCATCGGCGCTCCGCCCGATCCGTCGCAATCGGTCGCGAGCAAAAGCCCACGAAGATTCGAGCCCGACCAGCGCCCTTCCGAACGAGCGAGGAGAACCGATCCCCATGTCCCCAGCCGATACCCATCCCTACGACGTCAGCGATGCGGCGCAAAAGCCGTCGCGCCGGCGTTTCCTCCAGTCGGCCGCGGCGGCAGCGGCCGTGAGCGCCGCGCCGCTCGCGCACGCGCAACAGCAGAGCGCTGCGACGCCCGCCGTAGCGCCGCCGCCCGCCGGCGTGCCGATGATGCCCGTGAAGCTCACCATCAACGGCCATCCGTATGAATTGCAGGTCGAGGCGCGCACGACGCTGCTCGACGCGCTGCGCGAATACGCGAATCTCACCGGCACGAAGAAAGGTTGCGACCGCGGACAGTGCGGCGCGTGCACGGTGATCGTGGCGGGACGGCGCATCAATTCGTGTCTCACGCTCGCGGTGATGCATGACGGCGAATCCGTCACGACCGTCGAAGGTCTCGCGCCCGACGGCGACACGCTCGCGCCCATCCAGCGCGCGTTCATCGAGAAGGACGCGTTTCAGTGCGGCTACTGTACGCCCGGGCAATTGTGCTCGGCGACGGCGCTCATCGACGAATATCGCAAAGGCGATGCGAGCGCCGTCACCGCCGACGTGCGCTTTCGCCCGGCGCAACTCTCCGACGACGAAATCCGCGAGCGCATGAGCGGCAACATCTGCCGCTGCGGCGCATATCCGAACATCGTCGCGGCAGTGAAAGCCGTCGCGTCGGGCAACGCCTAAAGGAGGCGCACATGGACGCGATCTCCTATCAGCGCGCCGCCGACATCGGCGCCGCGCTCTCGGCGGCGAGCCAGCCGGGCGCGATGTTCATCGGCGGCGGCACGAATCTGCTCGATCTCATGAAAGGCGGCGTGATGCGGCCGATGAAGCTCGTCGATATCACGCACATCGATGCGCTCAACGGCATCACCGCCCTGCCCGACGGCGGCCTGCGGCTCGGCGCGCTCGTGCGCAACAGCGATTGCGCGAATCACGCGTGGGTGCGCGAGCGCTATCCGCTCTTGTCGCAGGCGCTGCTCGCGGGGGCGTCGGAGCAATTGCGCAACATGGCGACGGTCGGTGGCAATCTGATGCAGCGCACGCGCTGCGCGTACTTCTACGACACCGGCTTTCCCCAGTGCAACAAGCGCGCGCCAGGCAGCGGCTGCGCGGCCATCGACGGGAACAATCGCATGCACGCGATCCTCGGCGCGAGCCGTCAATGCATCGCGACGAATCCATCCGACATGAGCGTCGCGCTCGCCGCGCTCGATGCCGTCGTGCGCGTCACCGGCCCGAACGGCGAGCGGGCGATTCCGTTCGCGGAGTTTCATCGTCTGCCGGGCGACAGGCCCGACCTCGACACCACCTTGCAGGCGGGCGAGCTGATCACATCGGTCGATCTGCCGCCGCCGCTCTTCGCGGATCACTCGAAATATCTGAAGGTGCGCGACCGCGCGAGCTATGCGTTCGCGCTCGTGTCGGTCGCGGCGGCGTTGCAGATGGACGGCGGCACCGTGAAAAGCGCGCGCATCGCGTTGGGCGGCGTCGCGCACAAGCCGTGGCGCGCGCAAGCGACCGAACAGGCGCTCGTCGGCAAATCGCTCGACAAGGCGACGCTGCAAACCGCCGCCGCGCTCGCCGTGCAGGGCGCGACGCCGCAGCGCGACAACGCGTTCAAGGTCGCGCTCGCGCAGCGTGCGATCGTGCGCGCGCTTCAACAGGCCGGAGGTGTCGCATGACTGTTATCGGAAAACCGCTCGATCGCACCGACGGCGTGCTGAAGGTCACGGGCCAGGCGCGCTATTCGGCCGACAACACCGACGCCAAGCTCGCGCACGCGGTGCTCGTCACGAGCACGGTCGCGAGCGGCCGCATCGCGTCGATCGACACGAGCCGCGCGCAATCGATGCCCGGCGTGCTGCTCGTGATGACGTATCAGAACGCGATGCGTCTGCCCAACGGCGGCGTCCCCGACGCGCAGCCGCCCGCCGTGCGCAAGCTCACGCTCCTGCAAACCAACCAGGTGCGTTACAGCAACGAGCCGGTGGCGGTCGTCGTCGCTGATTCGCTGGAGCACGCGCAGGGCGCCGCGCGTTACGTCGACGTGCGCTATGAAGCCGCAATGCCCACTGCCGATTTCGAACGCGCGAAGGCATCCGCGTATCAGCCGGAGAAGATGATGGGCCGCGCGGTCACGACGAAGCGCGGCGACGTCGACGCGGGCTTGCGGCAAGGCCCGACGCGCCTCGACGCCGTCTACACGACGCCCTACGAGCATCACAATCCGATGGAGCCGCACGCGACGGTCGCCCGCTGGGACGGTCCGAAGCTCACGCTCTACGACGCGACGCAAGGCGTGTCCGGCGCGCGCAGCGCGGTGGCGAAGTTCTTCGGCATCTCCGATGACAACGTGCGCGTGATCTGCCCGTTCGTCGGCGGCGGCTTCGGCTGCAAGGGCTCGGTGTGGTCGCATGTCGTGCTGGCGGCGATGGCGTCGAAGCAGACCGGCCGGCCCGTCAAGCTCGTGCTCGAACGTCCGCAGATGTTCGGCATGATCGGCAACCGCCCGTACACCGAGCAGCGCATCCAGGTCAGCGCCCGCGACGACGGCATCATGACCGGGATGCGTCACGACGTCATATCGACGACATCGACATTCGAGGACTGGACCGAAACCTCGGCGATCGTCACGCGCATGCTCTACGCGGTGCCGCATCAGTCGACGTCGCACAGGCTCGTGAAGCTCGACATCGGCACGCCGACTTTCATGCGCGCGCCCGGCGAGACGAGCGGCTCGTTCGCGCTCGAATCGGCGATGGACGAGATGGCGTATCAGTTGAAGATGGACCCGCTCGCGTTCCGCCTCAAGAACTACGCGAACATGGAGCCGCAGGAGAAGAAGCCGTGGTCGAGCAAGGCGCTGATGGAGTGCTACACGCGCGGCGCGGAGAAGTTCGGCTGGTCGCGGCGCAACGCTGCGCCGCGCTCGATGCGCGAGGGCAATACGCTCGTCGGCTGGGGCGTCGGCACGGCGACGTATCCGGCGAACCGCAGCGAGGCGTCGGCGGTGGCGCGCATCCTGCCCGACGGCACCGCGATGGTCGCCTCCGGCACGCAGGATCTCGGGACCGGCACCTACACGATCATGACGCAGGTCGCCGCCGACGCGCTCGGCTTTCCGCTCGATTACGTGCGCTTCGCGCTCGGCGATTCGTCGCTGCCGAAAGCGCCGGTGTCCGGCGGCTCGCAATCGGCGGCGAGCGTGTCGCCGGCGGTGCGCGCGGCGTCGATGCAGGCGCGCGATCAGCTCATCGCGATGGCGCTCGCGGATCGCGGATCGCCCGTCGCCGGTCTCGCGCGCGAGGACGTGACGGTGTCCAATGGCTGGGTCGTGAGCGTGTCGAATCCGGACAAGCGCGATCCGGCGGCCGCCGTGATCGCGCGCAACGGCGGCCGTGCGATCGAAGCCGTCGCGACGACGCGCCCCGGCGACGAGAAAAAGCAGTACGCGTTCCACTCGTTCGGCGCGGTGTTCGCGGAAGTGCATGTCGATGCCGATCTGGGGATCATTCGCGTGCCGCGCATCGTCGGGGTGTACGACGTCGGCACGCTCTTCAACGAGAAAACCGCGCACAGCCAGTTGATGGGCGGCATCGTGTGGGGCGTCGGTTCGGCGCTCTTCGAGAAAAGCGAGATGGATGCGCGTTACGGGCGCTACACGAACGCGAATCTCGCGGAGTATCACGTGCCGGTGAACGCGGATATCGGCATGCTGGATATTTCGTTCGTCGGTCAGCCCGATCCGCATATCAATCCGCACGGCGCGCGGGGTATCGGCGAGATCGGGATAACGGGCGTGGCGGGCGCGCTCGGCAACGCGGTGTATCACGCGACGGGTGTGCGCGTGCGCGATTTGCCGATCACGCTCGACAAGGTTTTGCCGCCGACGATGGCGTGACTTGAAACGAAGCACGCGGCTGGCCGTTTGAACGACCGCCGCGTGCTTTTTTTATGCTTGCGACGATCTTCGATGCGCCGCACAATCCCCATTCAACTCCCACGCGAGCAGCTGCGATGACCTATTCGTCGAACGCGACCGGCATCCTGCTGGCGGCGGGTCTCGGCACCCGCTTCGATCCCTCCGGACGCCACAACAAGCTGCTCGCCACGCTGCCCGGCGGCACGCCCGTCGTGTTCCAGTCGGCGCGCAAGCTGCTCGCGGTTTCAGCCGAAGTGATCGCGGTGATCCGGCCGGGCGCCGAAAAGCTTGCCGATGTCCTGAACGAAGCGGGTTGCAGCGTCATCTTCAGCACCGACGCCGAACGCGGCATGGGCGCGGCGCTCGCTGCGGCCGTGCGGGCGACGTCCGAAGCCGATGGCTGGCTCGTCGCGCTGGGCGACATGCCGTGGATCGAAGCCTCGACGTATGAAGCCGTCGCGCGGCAGCTCGATCAAGGCTCCGAACTCGTCGCGCCGTTTTATCGCGGCAAGCGCGGGCATCCGGTGGGATTCGGCATGGCGCATCGCGAGGCGCTCGCCGCGCTCGACGGCGATGCGGGCGCGCGCGGCATCTTTTCGACGCACACGCCGTTCGTCGTCGAGGTCGATGACCAGCACGTGCTGCTCGATGTCGATTTGCCGAGCGATCTCGGACAGGTTTGAAGCTCGGCCGCCGTCACGCCGCAATCGCCACGGAATCCGCCGAATCCGCGTCGTCGCTGCCAATCGGCAGATAACGCTTGCCGACTTCGAGCAGCGTCGCGCCGAATCCTTTCTTCGCCCGAAAATCCGTCCTCGCGCTCGTCACCACGCGCGGCGACGCGCTCCATTCGATGTGCGCGCCGATCGCCGTCAACGCCTCGACGAGCGCCACGTCCTCGCTCGATTCCAGCGGCGCGAACCCGCCCGCCTGCACATACGCCCTCGCCGACACGCCCAGATTTGCGCCGTGAATATGCCGATGCCCGTCCGCGTCGGTGTAGGTGCGCCCGAAATGTTCGCGCACCGCGCCGAGATGCGGCGACCAGTCGTGCACGCCGATCACGCCGCACACCGCGTCCGCACAGCAGTCGAGCTGGCGCACGAGCCAGTCTTCGGCGACGGTCGTGTCGGCGTCGGTGAATGCGAGCCAGCGCGCGCCCAGCGCCAGCGCCCGCTCCGCGCCATGCGCGCGCGCCATGCCGACGTTGCGCGCGTCGATGCACGACACCTCCGCGCCCATCGCCCGCGCGATGCCGGCGGTTTCGTCGGCGCAACTGTCGGCGACGACGATTACGCGCGCCGCCTCGCCGAGCAATTGATGATGATCCGCCGCGCGACGCGCAGCCGCCACGCACGCGCCGATATGCGCGGCTTCGTTGTGAGCGGGAATGACGATGGCAAGCATGTCGGCTCCGTGTGTGTATGTGTCCGCAGGCAATCGAACGCCGCGATGGATGAATTTCAGCAATGACCGTTCCCATGATTCAGCGCCCGCCACACCGGGCGTGAAAGGGCACGATCGTCGCCAAATAGTTGCCGGAAGCCAGTCGGCGTCGTTAGAATCACTGTATGGATATACAGTACTTTTCTGATTCCGCCCGCCGATGAAATGCGTCACCATCGATCCGTCGTTCGCTTCCTGGCGTACCGAAGCGCGCACGCTCCTCATGGAGGGCGCGCAGCCCGCGGACGTGCAATGGCGCGAAACCGATGCCTCGGCCACGGTGTTCGGCTCCATCGTTCTGCCCGCGCCCGGCTCGGTGGATCCCAACGCGAAGAAGCCGGTCAGGGTCGCGCGCGAATTCCTCGCCATGCTCGAAACGGCGGCGTGCTACCGCGCGCCGGATCGCTGGCCGTTTCTCTACAAGGCGCTGTGGCGCTGGACGCAGGGCGATCGCGCGATCGCATCGGCGGATGACGCGGACGGTCTTCGGCTGCGGCGGATGATCGAATCGGTCGAGGCCGAGGAGCGCGAGATGCGCAACAAGCTGCGCTTCCGGCATCGCGATTCCTCACTCGGGCCGCCCGAGTTCATCAGCTGGTTCGAGCCGGAGCACGACCTGCTGGAGCATGCCGCGATGCATTTCGCAACCCGCATGGGCAACGCCACGTGGATGATCGCCACGCCGCACGGCGCCGCCTTCTGGGACGGCGCGCTGCTGCGCGTGGACCGCACGAGCGAGCCTGAGGAAAAACCGATGGACTTCGGCGACACCGCGATGAGCGGCGAGGCGGTGAGCGGCGACGCCATCGAGGCGCTCTGGCTCGCGTACTACGAGAGCACTTTCGCGCCCGCGCAGGCAAACGCCGCCGAAATGGCGTCGCATATGCCGGTGCGCTACTGGAAAAGCCCGGCGAACGCGCGCACCGATCCCGCGCTGATCTCCCGCGCCGATCCTTACTCGCGGCGCGACCGCCATCCGCGCAACGTGCCGCCCGAGATGGACGTGACCATCAACACGGATCTGGAGCCGATCAAGGGCACGCTGCTGACGGAACCGCCGTCGCTCGAAGCGTGCAGGCGCTGTGCGCTCTGGCGCAACGCGACGCAACCCGTGCCGGGCGTCGGCCCCGCCGATGCGCGCGTGATGCTGGTCGGCGAGCAGCCGGGCGATCAGGAAGATCGTGAAGGCACGCCGTTCGTCGGTCCGGCGGGCAAGCTGCTCGACGAAGTGCTCGCCGAGGCCGCGCTCGCCCGCGAATCGCTCTATCTGACGAACGCGGTGAAGCACTTCAAATGGGAGGCGCACGGCGAGGAGCGCGCGCATCTCGCGCCCGCGCAGCGCGAACGCGAGGCCTGCCGCTACTGGCTGGAGGAAGAGCTGAAACGCATCGCGCCGAAGGTCGTCGTCGCGCTCGGGGCGACGGCGCTCAAGGCGCTGACGGGACATCGCACGGCGCTGTCCGAATATCTCGGCAAGACCATCGAGCACAAGGGGCACATCATCGTGCCGACGTATCACCCGTCGTATCTGATGCGCCTTACCGACGACAAGGTGCGCGCGGAAGTTTTCGGGACGATCGTCGAAGCGCTCGTCTTCGCGCGGCAGATCGCGGACGGCACCGCGACCATCCGCACGCCGGTCGCCAGCCGGACGCGCTAAATGCAACAGGAAGAAACAGGGCGAAACAAGAAGAAAGTGCCGTCAACGTTCCTGTAAGCCGCGCGTTATACCGGTGTCGCGCCGCTTTGGCGCTCACCGATGGACCGACGACAACTCCATGGCCGCTCTCCCGCTCGAAGAACTCCGCCGTCAACAATCTCTCGTCGCGCTCGTGCCGAAAACCGCCGGGCAACTGAAGACCGAACGCGAGCGCATCATCGCGCGTCTGCAAATCCTGCTGAACGTGACCATCGCGGTGGCGCTCGCGGGCGTCGCGCTCATCGCGTGGCTGCCGTTCTCGCCGGTGCCGCACGAATTCCGCTTCGGCGTGCAGGAAGTGCTCGGCGTCGCGGTGTTCGCGTCGTGCCTGTTCATCCTGCACGAGCGCGCCGAGCTCGAACTCGGCCTGTACGACTACGAACCCGTCGAACAGACGACGCAAGGCGAATTGCGCGCGCTGCTGCATCGCGTGCCGGAAGGCACGTCGTATCAGCAGGCGCTCGCCGCCGACCAGCGCACGTTCGTGACCGGCGAAGTCGACCATATCCGTCGCCGCGCCGAAGCGTTCACGCCGAAGACCCTGCCCGCCGACGACGGCAACGCGGAAACCTGAGCGCCCCGCGCGCCGCGCTAGTCCACGAAAGCAGCACAAAGCCGCCGCCTCGCCATCGCGAGGCGGCGGCTTTTTTACATCGACGCTGCCAACCTCGCGCCTTGACGAGCGCCGCTGCGCCTCCTTCAATACGTGACAGATGCCGCAACCGGCGATCAAACTGTCACGGTTGCGGACGCAATCTGTGTCCGCCGCCCGCGCTTCTCAGGCATCTTCTCAGGCAGGACGCGCGGACAGGCCCCGGGCATGGCGGGTGCTTGCCAAGCGCCCGCCCCCGCGGATTTGCGGAAATCGAACGAGGCCCACGCCAATTGCAGGAGCCAGGATGCGAGCCAATCCCCTTTCGACGTTGAGCGACGACCTCGCGACCGCGCTCGTCCCCGACGAGCCGGGCGCGACGCCATGCGCACACGCCGCGCCGCCCGCCGCCGATCGCGACGAAGCCGGCGCTTACGACGAGCTCGCCGCATTCCACGGCATCGAGCGCGAGCGTCTGGTGCTGATTCATCCGGGCAGCCACCACGCCGCGCCCGTGTGGCCCGCGCAACGTTACGCCGATGTCGCCGACCAGCTTGCCGCCGATGGCTGGCAGATCGCGATCGTCGGCGACGCGCCCGATCCCGAGCGCACCGCGGGCGTCCTCGGC
Source organism: Caballeronia sp. S22 (assembly GCF_964261745.1). NCBI lineage: Bacteria > Pseudomonadati > Pseudomonadota > Betaproteobacteria > Burkholderiales > Burkholderiaceae > Caballeronia > Caballeronia sp. S22. The sequence goes on from NZ_OZ180036.1 coordinate 1,175,075, forward strand.
GCGATGCAGACGGCCGCGCTCTTTCTCGCGGGCGCTCTCGCGCCGGCCGCGCTGCCGCGCCTGATCGCCAACGCGCGCCTGCTCGTCTCCGACGACGCCGCCGCGTCATCGCCCGTCGGCACGGCGCGCGCGCTCGGCACGCCGCATATCGTGCTCGACGAGCACCCGCGCGACACCGGCAGCGACGCGATCGTCGCCCGCGCCCGTGCCGCGCTCTCGAACACCGGCGACGCGCATCCGGGCGAGCCGTTCACGCTGCACATGCCGGCGCCGCACGAGTCCGTGTAGCGCCGCTCCACCTTGCGGGGAACATCATGAAATTCGATATGCAGACCAGTCCCGTTCCGGATCCCATCGCGGACCCGAACCGCGATCCGGAAGCCGATCCGCTCACGCCGCCTTCGCCGGGTCATCGCCCGGACGAGCCGCAGCATCCCGACGCGCCGCCCGACAAGGATCCGATCCGCCGTTTCTAAAAGCTACGGGTATTCCCCGCCCTACATCCGCCGCCTTTGCCTGCCGTAAAGCGGGCATGCGGCGGCATGCGCCGTCGCACCAGACAACGCAAAGAGGCGACGGGGCAACATGAACAGAATGACGTTGAACAAGAAGCTCGGCTCGCTGATCGCCGTGCTGTGGATCGGCCTGATCGCGATCGGGATCATCGGGGCGTGGCAAAACCGGACGTCGATGATCGATGACCGCAAGGAGCAGTTGAAGACCCTCGTCAACGAGGCGTACGCCGTCACGGCGCACTACGCCGCGCTTGCCGCCGACAAGGCGCTCACCGAAGAGGAAGCAAAGAAGCGCGCGCTCGACGTGGTCGGCGCGATCCGTTACGGCACGGACGGCTATCTGTCGATCAACGATTCGCACCCGACGATGGTGATGCATCCGATCAAGCCCGCCATGAACGGCAAGGATCTCTCGACCTATACCGATCCGGCGGGCAATCGCCTGTTCGTCGATATCGTGAAGGCGGGCGATCAGCAAGGCGGCGGCTTCATCAGCTATCTGTGGCCGAAGCCCGGCAGCGACAAGCCGGTCGGCAAGCTCTCCTATGCGCAGCGCTTCGCGCAGTGGGACTGGTATCTCGTCACCGGCATGTACATGGACGACGTGCAGAGCGCATTCTGGGCGAGCGCGCTGCGCTGGCTCGCGATCACGGCGGTGCTCGGCGGCATCGCGACGGCCGCGATGCTGATCGTCCTGCGCAGCATCAAACGCAATCTGGGCGGCGAGCTGGAACTGGCGGTCGGCGCGGCGCACCGCATCGCGCGTGGCGACCTGACGAGCACCGTCGACATTCACCCGAACGACACGACGAGTCTCCTGCACGCGCTCAACACGATGCAGCGCGGTCTCGTCGAGACGGTTTCACGCGTGCGCAACGGCACCGAGAACATCAACGTGGGCGCGTCGGAAATCGCGGCGGGCAATACCGATCTGTCGCAGCGCACCGAGGAACAGGCGGCGGCGCTCGTGCAGACCGCGTCGAGCATGGACCAGATGACCGCCAACGTGAAGAACAACGCGGAAAGCGCGGCGCAGGCGGCCCGGCTCGCGGAGCAGGCGGCCGATGTGGCGACGCGCGGCAGCGGCGTCGTCGATGACGTGATCGACACGATGACGCGCATCACCGCGAGCTCGCAGCAGATAGGCGACATCATCGGCGTGATCGACGGCATCGCGTTCCAGACGAATATTCTTGCGCTCAATGCGGCCGTCGAAGCGGCGCGCGCGGGCGAACAGGGACGCGGCTTCGCGGTCGTGGCGGCCGAAGTGCGCAGCCTCGCGCAGCGTTCGGCGACGGCGGCGAAGGAGATCAAGGCGCTCATCGAGACATCGACGCAGACGGTGCAGCAAGGCGCATCGCTCGTGACGAACGCGGGCGCGACGATGACCGAGATCGTGCAATCGGTGCGCCGCGTGAACGAGATTCTCGACGAGATCAGCCATGCGTCGCACGAGCAGAGCGCGGGCATCGAGCAGGTGAACCGCGCGGTCGTCGAGATGGATCAGGTGACGCAGCAGAACGCCGCGCTCGTCGAGGAGGCGGCCGCCGCCGCGCATTCGCTGAAGGATCAGGTGGATGTGCTGCGCGAGGCGATCGGGAGCTTCAGGCTGCCGGCGTAAGGCTTTCGATCACGCGAGGAATCGTTCGACGAGCCGCGCCCAGTACGCCGCGCCGACCGGCAAATTCTTGTCGTTGAAATCGTAATGCGGGTTGTGGACCATGCAGCCGTCCTCGCCCGCACCGTTGCCCAGACGCAGGAACGAGCCCGGCCGCTGCTGCAGCATGAACGCGAAATCCTCGCTGCCCATCAGCAGATCAGCGTGCGCGACGACGTTTTGTTCGCCGACCAGTTCGCGCGCGACCTGAATCGCGAACTCCGTTTCCGCGTCCGAATTGACGACGACCGGATAACCTTCCAGATACTTCACCGTCGCCGTCGCGCCGTAGCTCGCGGCCTGCGACTCGATCAGTTCCTTGATGCGCCGCTTCAGCAGTTCGCGCACTTTCGGATCGAACGAGCGCACCGAGAGTTCGAGCGTCGCGCGGCTGGGGATGACGTTGTTCACCGTGCCGGCGTGCATCGAACCGACAGTGACGACAGCGGGCTGCGCCGGATCGACATTGCGCGCGACGATCGTCTGCAACGCCATCACGATGCTCGCCGTCACGACGACCGGATCGACGGAGAGATGCGGCCGCGCCGCGTGGCCGCCGACGCCTTCGATCACGATCGACACCTGATCGCCCGCCGCCATGAACGGCCCCTTGCGGAACAGGAACGTGCCGGGCTGCGCGCCGGGATGGTTGTGCACGCCGAACACGGCGTCGCAATGAAAGCGCTCGAACAGGTCTTCCGCGATCATCTTCTGCGCGCCGCTCGGCACGCCGTGCTCTTCCGCCGGCTGAAAATACAGATGCACCGTGCCGTTGAAGCGCCGCGTGCGCGCGAGATGACGTGCGGCGCCGAGCAGCATCGTCGTGTGGCCGTCGTGGCCGCACGCGTGCATCTTGCCGTGCGTTTCGCTTGCGTAGGGCTTGCCGGTCTGTTCGATGATCGGCAGCGCGTCCATGTCGGCGCGCAGGCCGATGCTCTTCGCGCCGTCGCCCGCTTTCAACGTACCGACGACGCCCGTGCCGCCGATACCGCGCGTCACCTGCCAGCCCCACTCTTCCAGCCGGTCCGCGACGAGCGCCGCGGTGCGCGTCTCCTCGTAGGACAGCTCCGGATGACGGTGGATGTCGTGGCGAATGTCGCGCAGCGAGGGCGCGTCGTCGGAGAGATCGGCGATGACGGTGAAGTGGGGGTTGGAGGGAGTCGTCATGGAAAGGCCCTTGCTGAGGTAAGTCGTGCGGCGCCGCTTGATGCGGATACAGGGAAAATGGCGCACATGATCCTCCACATGAGGCGCAGTTTCCAGTTTTTTTGGGGTTCTTCGCGGATTTTCGGGAAGAGCGTTTGTTGGATGGGGAAAATCGGCCCGTTGTGGCCGTTCGACGTGGATGCGTTAATCGCCGACAAATCGTACGCGAGCCGAATTTTCCGACTCGCGATAAGTCAGACTCAAAACGCGAAGTCGTCGGTATTCACCAAGCTCGCGAAAGCACCGTTCAGGGTTGCGTTGTGATGTTCGATGATCGCTCGTGCCGGCAATTCACGCGTGTCCATGCAGGTGTGAGCATCCGCGATCAGGACTGGCCTGAGACCCATGTCGGACGCGGCTCGACAGGTCGCGTCGATGCAATACTGAGTCTTCATCCCGACTATGATTAACTCGCTGACGTTTGCATCGGCGAGTTGTTCTCCAAGCGATGTTCCGAGAAAGCAATTGGGTCGGGTTTTATCGAATATCACGTCACACTCCGCATCGACCTCCAGTTGAGGAATCAACTGAAAATGTGGGCTGCCCGGTTCGATGGGGGTACCTCTCGGTCCTGTGTGCCGCATGGCGAATATCGGAGCACTGGCGCTGCGTTCTCGCCCGATAAGTTGGATGATATTCGCTAGCACACGGCCGCCCTCGTATGGCCTGTCTGGACCGTTAAAAAGGCCGATCTGCATATCGATAATCAATAAGGCGGCGCGCCTAAGAGTGGGTTGCTGCATGAAGTTTCTCCTCGTTATGCCAGTGACGACGGAGAAACAAAAAGGCCCCGTCCATCGCTGGCGGGGCCTCGGCTAATACGTTCTGTTGCGCGTAATGACCTACGACCCACCAGTGGTGGTGGTCGTAGATGTGGTCGCGGTGTGAAGTGCATTCAAGTTCATGCATTGATCTTGCATCACGGGGCAGTGATCGTCAACGTCTGTTTGCGAGAAAGCGCACTGCCCCTTTCGGGTTGCTCATCGACCGTGTCGATGAGCAAAGACTAGTTCTCCTTCCTTTCGAAGGAGAATCATCATGGATATCACCGCTGCTGACCGCACTAGGCGAGCGAGCGGACGGGCGCTGTCCGGCCCGGAACGGCCGGTCGACAACGTGGCTCGAATTGGCGACAATCGCGGACGCAGACGAGAAACCCTCCATCAAGAATGATCACGCATACCCAAAATGGCGCCGCCGAACCTGCCTGGATGCCTGTGGCGATCGCTGAACGCGGCGTCAGACGTTTCCCGATTGGCGAGACGAATCCACGGATAGTGGAATACAACAACGAAACAAACCTTGCTGGTTACGACGACAAAATCGCTTGGTGTTCCTCATTTATTAACTGGTGCCTGGCAAGTGCAGGAGTTCGCGGTACGAGATTGGCATTGGCGCGGTCATGGCTCGATTGGGGCATCGCGCTTGAACGCCCGATCTACGGCTGTATTGTGGTTCTGACGCGCGACGATCCCACAAGCTGGAGGGGACATGTCGGTTTCTATCTTCGGTGCGACGATGAGTTTATTTATCTCTTTGGCGGAAACCAATTGGAAGAGGTTCGCGAGTTAGCCTACCCAGTCGCCACGGTGCTCGGCTATCGATGGCCGCAGTCGTTCTGACGTCACCGGTATTCATTGAAAAGCAAAGCGCTGACTGGGAGAGTCCTTTGCGCTCGTTTAGGCAAGCGCGTCTGACCGCGACTCGGTCGATAAGCGCCGTACCCCGGGACTCAGCGAGAAAACATTTATGGGTTGAATCAAAAGCCAATTCATCAAGTTTCATCCGGTTCTCAACGCAAAAACCGGTCGATCACCCCCGCAAGTTTCCCGAACGCCGGCCCGATCTCCTCATCCGGCACGCACGCATAACCAATCAGCAATCCCGATTCCGCATCCGGCCGACGCGCGTAGTACCCCGACAGCGGCCGCACAACAATATCCTCCGCGAGCGCCGCAGCAGCAACCGCGCGATCATCGACATCCTGAGGCAGCTTCAATACGAGATGCAGCCCCGCATCGCCGCCGGCGATCGCCAGCGCGTTACCGTAGCGCCCGGCAATCGTCGCGAGCATCACATCGCGGCGCTGGCCGTAGAGCGCGCGCATCCGTCGAATATGCGAAGTGAAATGGCCCTGTTCGATGAACTCCGCGAGCACCGCCTGCTGCAATAGCTGTCCTTCGCGATAAAGCTCGGCGCTCGCCGTCGCGAAACTGTCCGCGAGCGCTTCCGGCACGACGACATAGCCGATGCGCAGCCCCGGAAACAGCGTCTTGCCAAAGCTCCCGACATAGATCACCTGCCCCGCCGGGTCCATGCCCTGCAGCGACGCGAGCGGCCGGCTGCCGTAGCGGAACTCGCTGTCGTAATCGTCCTCGATGATCCAGCAGCGGTGCTGGCGCGCGTATTCGAGCAGCATGCGGCGGCGCGCGAGGCTCATCACCATGCCGAGCGGATACTGGTGCGACGGCGTGACGAGCATCAGCCTCGGCGGCGACGCGAGGTCGTCGGGCGTCGGCGCGATGCCCTCGGCATCGACGGGAATCGCCTTCAGATCGAGCCCCGACACCTGCAACACGCTGCGCACGCCCCAATAGCACGGATCTTCGGTCCAGATCGTATCGCCCGAATCGGCGAGCAGGCGCGCGGCGAGGTCGATCGACTGATGAATGCCCGTCGTCACGACGATCTGCTCCGGCGTGCAGCGCACCGAGCGCGACGTGCGCAGATAGTGCGCGAGCGCGTGGCGCAAGCCCGTGTGACCGCCGCCGGGCGCGTAAGTGAGCAGATCGGGCAGCGGCTTGCGCCAGTATTTCGCGTGCAGCCGGTTCCACACGCGCGACGGAAAGCGCGACACGTCCGGCACGCCCGGCATGAACGCCCCGCCCTGGCGCTTCGACACGCCCGCGCCCGAAATCAGCCGCGCGCCGCGCGTGGAAAGCGTCGATTGCGTATCGGCGGGAACGATGGCCGCGGGCGGGGCATCGTCGAAGACGATTTCATCGGGCGCGCTGTCCGCGACGAACGTGCCGCGCCCCGTCGCCGACGAAACGTAGCCCTCGAGCGCGAGCTGCTCGTAGACCTGCGTCACGGTATTGCGCCCGACGCCCAGTTCGGTCGCGAGCAGCCTCGACGACGGCACTTTCGCGCCCGCGGCGAGCTCGCGCGTCAAGATCGCCTGCTGCAGGAGCCGATGCAGTTGCCGGTAGATCGGCTGGCCGTTCGAGCGATCGATGCGCTGCGCCAGCCAGTCGGAAAGCACGCTCGCGCGGGTGGACATCAGATTGGCTCCTATAGATTTATTGAAATGGCTCTGAACTTAAGGGCCAAATCTTACTATAGTCGTCTTTAAATTCAGTCGGCCGATGCGGCCACCACGACATGCGCCCTCGCGCGAAGGAGATTTCCCTGTGAGCACCAACCTCAAGAACGCCGACCTGCACGCCCGCAAGAATGCCGCGACCCCGCGCGGCGTGGGCGTGATGTGCGATTTCTACGCGGCGCGCGCCGAGAATGCGGAACTGTGGGATGTCGAGGGCCGTCGTTTCATCGATTTCGCGGCGGGCATCGCGGTGTGCAACACGGGGCATCGTCATCCGAAGATCGTCGAGGCGATCCGCGCGCAGCTCGACTGCTTCACGCACACCGCGTATCAGATCGTGCCGTACGAGTCGTATGTGTCGCTCGCCGAGAAGATCAGCGCCCGCGCGCCGGGTTCGCACGCGAAGAAGACGGCGTTTTTCACGACCGGCGCGGAAGCCGTCGAGAACGCGGTGAAGATCGCGCGCGCGGCGACGGGCCGTCCCGGCGTGATCGCCTTCACGGGCGGCTTCCACGGCCGCACGCTGATGGGCATGGCGCTCACCGGCAAGGTCGCGCCGTACAAGATCGGCTTCGGGCCGTTCCCGTCGGACGTCTATCACGCGCCGTTCCCGAATGCGCTGCATGGCGTGTCGGTCGCGGATTCGCTGCGCGCGATCGAGCATCTGTTCAAGGCGGATATCGAGGCGACGCGCGTCGCCGCGATCATCTTCGAGCCGGTGCAGGGCGAAGGCGGTTTCAATGCGGCGCCGGCGGATTTCGTGCGCGGCCTGCGCAAGATCTGCGACGAGCACGGCATTCTGCTCATCGCCGATGAAGTGCAGACCGGCTTCGCGCGTACCGGCAAGCTCTTCGCGATGGAGCATCATGGCGTCGTGCCGGATCTGATGACGATCGCGAAGTCGCTCGCGGGCGGCATGCCGCTGTCGGGCGTCGTCGGGCGCGCGGAGATCATGGATGCGGCCGCGCCCGGCGGGCTCGGCGGCACGTATGCGGGCAATCCGCTCGCGGTGGCGGCGGCGCACGCGGTGCTCGATATCATCGACGATGAAAAGCTCTGCGAGCGCGCGACCGTGCTCGGCGACAAGCTCAAAGCGAAGCTCGAAGCGATCAAGGCCGATGTGCCGCAAATCGCCGATGTGCGCGGGCCCGGCGCGATGATCGCCGTCGAGTTCTGCAAGCCCGGTTCGCATGATGCGGATGCGGCTTTCGCCAAACTCGTGCAGACGCGCGCGCTGGAGCGCGGGTTGTTGCTGCTTGTTTGCGGGGTTTATTCGAACGTTGTTCGGTTCCTGTTTCCGCTCACCATTCAGGAAGAGGTTTTCGATGAGGCTATCGGGATTCTTGAAGAGGTGCTAACGGAGACTGTCGGCGCTGCGGTCTAAGGTTTGGTTTTTTATGCGCGAGGCGCGGGTTCTTCCGGTGCCTCGCGGTGTATATTTTTTCGTTTGTTTGTTGCTTCGGATTTTGTGGAATCCTGATTTCGCGGTGGTCTATTGGCACTGCCCCTCCCCGGGGCGGGGGTCACTTTCTTTGCTGCTGCAAAGAAAGTAACCAAAGAAAGCAGCTTCTCATCGCCCGCAGTCACACGCAGTTTGGCCACGCTTGCCAGCCGCAAATGGCACTCGCCTAAGTGTCGCCCTCGAAGGCCCAGTCGGGCTTGGCTCGCGCACGGTCTGCCGCCCGAGAGGTTTCAGCGCGCTGGTTCAGCACGAAATAGCTTCGGCACAGCGCTACGCGCTGCCGTTGGGTTTGCGAGGGAAACCGTCGAGAAGAAGCGCACGCAAACCCGATTGACCCATCGGCCGCGTAGCGGGCCGGAGCTATTTGGTGCTGAACCAATGACGCGAGCGGCGCGAGGTGTCAGACCGTGCGCGAGCCAAGCCCGGTATATCCTTCGAGGGCGACACTTAGGCGAGTGCCGCCTGCGGCTGGCAAGCATAGCCAACGTGCGTGTGACCGCGGGCGATGAGAAGCTGCTTTCTTTGGTTACTTTCTTTGCAGCAGCAAAGAAAGTGACTGCCGCCCCGCACAGGGGCAACACAAATAGACCGACGCGAATCCGGGATCCGGCAACAACAACGAAGCCCAAAAAGGAACAGCAAAGACATGAGCCTGAAAGACCAACTGAAAGACCCGACGCTGCTGCGTCACACCGCCTACATCGACGGTGAATGGCAACAATCCGACAACGGCGAAACCTTCGAAGTCACGAACCCCGCCAACGGCGCATCCCTCGGCGCAGTACCAAAGATGGGCACGAACGAAACGCGCCGCGCCATCGATGCTGCCAACGCCGCGTGGCCCGCATGGCGCAAGAAGACCGCAAAAGAACGCGCCGTCATCCTGCGCCGCTGGTTCGACCTGATGATGGCGAACGCCGACGATCTCGCGCTCATCCTCACGACCGAGCAAGGCAAGCCGCTCGCCGAGGCAAAAGGCGAAATCACGTACGCTGCCTCGTTCATCGAATGGTTCGCGGAGGAAGGCAAGCGCGTCGCCGGCGATACGCTCGCGACGCCCGCCGCCGACAAACGCATCGTCGTGACGAAGGAACCGATCGGCGTTTGCGCCGCCATCACGCCGTGGAACTTCCCGGCCGCAATGATCACCCGCAAGGTCGGCCCGGCGCTCGCGGCCGGTTGTCCGATCGTCGTGAAGCCCGCCGAAGCGACGCCCTTCTCCGCCTTCGCGATGGCCGTGCTCGCCGAGCGCGCAGGCCTGCCGAAGGGCGTGCTCAACATCCTCACCGGCGATCCGAAGGCGATCGGCGGTGAAATGACCAGCAACCCGATCGTGCGCAAGCTCTCGTTCACCGGCTCGACCGGCGTGGGCCGCTTGCTGATGGCGCAAAGCGCGCCGACGGTCAAGAAAGTGACGCTGGAACTCGGCGGCAACGCACCGTTCATCGTGTTCGACGACGCCGATCTCGACGCCGCCGTGGAAGGCGCGATTGCATCGAAATATCGCAACAGCGGGCAGACCTGCGTGTGTACGAACCGCTTCTACGTGCACGAGCGCGTCTACGATGCCTTCGCGCAAAAGCTGGCGGCGGCGGTCGGCGGCCTCAAGGTCGGGCTCGGCACTGAGAGCGGCGTGGCGCTCGGTCCGCTCATCAACGAAGCGGCCGTGCAGAAAGTGGAGTCGCATATCGACGATGCGCTCGCGAAAGGCGCCGCGCTCGCCACGGGCGGCAAGCGTCACGCGCTCGGTCACGGTTTCTTCGAGCCGACCGTGCTGACCGGCGTCACGACCGACATGAAAGTCGCGAAAGAGGAAACCTTCGGCCCGCTCGCGCCGATCTTCAAATTCTCGTCCGACGATGAAGTAGTGCGCCTCGCCAACGACACCGAGTTCGGTCTCGCGGCGTACTTCTACAGCCGCGATATCGGCCGCATCTGGCACGTGGCCGAAGCACTCGAATACGGCATGGTAGGCATCAACACCGGCCTGATCTCGAACGAAGTGGCGCCGTTCGGCGGCGTCAAGCAGTCGGGACTCGGGCGCGAAGGCTCCCACTACGGCATCGACGATTACGTCGTCATCAAGTACCTCTGCATGGCGGTTTGACCGCGCGTCGCGCCTGTGAAATCCGGAAAGCCTCGGCACTCGTGTGCCGGGGCTTTTTTGTTTGCGGTCCGCCGAAAGACCGAATCGTCAAAGGCATGCGCGGCGTCGAACCGTTAGAATCGGCTCCATATCCCGCACGGGCGTGCAGCGCCCGTCTTCCCGCCGCTTCTTCGATCCCTCCAGGAGCGCTATGCGACGCTCGGCATTCTTTCTCCGCTTCATCGGCATCGGCGTTCTGTTTCATATCTATGTCGGCGTGCGGCTCATCCCGGACGCGCCCGTCGGTCTGCCGCTCAAGGTGCTGGCGGCGATCCTGCTCGCGGTTTCGGTCATCGTCATTCCGCTCGGCATGGCGGCGCGGCAGATCGAGCCGCAGTCGCTCGCGGATCGCCTCGCATGGCTCGGGCTGACCGCGCTGGGCCTCTTCTCGTCGCTGCTTTTATTGACCTTTGCCCGCGACGTGATTCTGTTCTTCGTGCATCTCGTCGACTGGCTGCGCGGCGTGCCCGTCGGCTCGCCGGTGTTCGTCGCCTATAGCGCGCTCGTCGTGCCGCTCCTGGCCGTGCTCTTCTCGGCGATCGGCTTTTACAATGCGCGGCGGCGCGCGCCGGTCGTGAGTGTGGACGTGCCCATCGACAATCTGCCGGCCGCGCTCGACGGTTTCACGATCGCGCAGATCAGCGACATCCACGTCGGACCGACGATCAAGCGTCACTATGTGGAACGCATCGTCGCGGCTGTGAACGGACTCGAACCGGATCTGATCGCCGTGACGGGCGATGTCGTCGACGGCACCGTGCCGAATCTCGCCGATCACACGCGCCCGCTCGCGGGCCTAAGCGCGCGGCACGGGACGTTTCTCGTGACCGGGAATCACGAGTACTACTCGGGCGCGGACAAGTGGATTGCGGAATTCCGGCGTCTGGGTCTGACGGTGCTGCTCAATCAGCATGTCGTGCTGAATCACGACGGCGCGCAGGCCGTGGTCGCGGGCGTCACGGATTACGGCGCGGGCAGTTTCGATCCCGCGCATCGCAGCGATCCCGCGAAGGCGATCAGCGGCGCACCTGACGATGCAACTGTGCGCGTGCTGCTCGCACACCAGCCGCGCAGTGCCACGGCGGCGGCCGAAGCGGGTTTTACGCTACAGCTTTCGGGACACACGCATGGGGGGCAGTTCTTGCCGTGGAATTTCTTTGTGCGATTGCAGCAGCCGTTTGTTTCCGGACTTGTGAAGTTCAACGGGCTATGGGTTTATACGAGTCGGGGTACGGGGTATTGGGGGCCGCCGAAGCGGCTGGGGGCGCCGTCGGAGATTACGCTCGTGCGGCTGGTGGCGGGGACTGCTGCATAACAGCGGCGGGATAAAAAAGCTTCTTCGCGGATTTTCGGGAACGGCGCTTGTTGACCGTTGCGGCCGGTCAACCAAAAGTTTCCTGCACTCCTCAGCAGCCTAGCCATTCGGACTAATCTTGCCACGGATGACCCTTTGTTCCTGAGTTATGGCAGCCTCCTTGCTGTTCGCGCCGCGCATTGCCGCCATGAGCTACGCCCTCCGCGGCACTGCGGCACTGCGCGCCAGCATGAGAAGCCACCATTGTCAGATTTAGTCTAGTTCACTGCTATCGCATCGACCGGTTGAATCCGCCGCCGATGTGCGGCTTCGACCTCTTCACTGGACGAATGCAGCATCCCGAACCACACCATCGTTGTCATACATCAATGCTAGGCTCACTTCACCGTCGCCGTGCGTGAGCTGCCGTGTGCTTTGATCCAGTTCCTGCATGAGCCCGACAAAGTTCGATGTCTGAAGTTTTGCCTCCACCACCCATTCATTTACGAGACGATGAATTTCCGTCCTGCGATAGTCCAGTAGCTCGTCGCTCGTAAAGCGAGACTTCCGAAGTAGCGCATCGGCCTTCCCAACGGCTTCGCTGCGAAATATATCGACCAGTTTGATCCACTCCTCGACTTGAGGGCGCATACGCGTATATTTGCGTCCTGCAGGATCAAGGTAAGTAACAATCATGTTCGTCACTGCGACCAGTTGCAATAGAAGGCCATAACGCACAAGCAGCGGCTGAATTTTCTGCACCAGATCCAGAAGTTCCTTGTGCGTGTTCCCTGTGCCGAACGTATCCTTGTCCGTAAGCCCTCTGATCCGCCGCGTCAAATCAGCGAGGTCGCCCTGAACTTTGTCTCGCCACTCAAATCCCATGTGATTGATGCTTTCAATCTTATGAGACTTTTCGCTCGATATTTCGATGGGTCGCCGCAGACCCTTCATGTGTTGTGCGATTTCGCTTAAATAGGCAATGGTGCCAGAAATGCTGGTTCGATCCGTGGTTTCAAGCCTGTCGATAAGCTCCGATATGCCGCTCTTGATTTTTCCAAGGCTGCGCTCGATATCCGCAAGATGGGCCTGCGCTACCGCGATACTGACGAGCTGGAATGCCCCTACGGCCAGTTGACGGGCCGAGCCCGCCTGCACAACCCGTCCTTTCCCCGCCACCTGCCCGGTCTTATTGACGGCGTCAGCTAGAACCTCTCCGGACGTTGTCCGCATGAGCGTATAGGTTCCGTCTTTCAGGCCTTGCGCAATTTCAGGCTTGAAGACCAGTCGTATGGTCTTGCCTGGGATGCTGACTCCCGCTTCCAGAAAATCGGACGCAAGCTGGCCCAGTCTGTTGACTTCGTCGCTCGACGAATCGAGACGTCGTGCGGTAAATGGTATGCCCGACATTTGCTGTACGTCCATCACGGTGGCGCCCTCTGAATCAACGAGTTCGACGTTGTGAAAAACCTCGTGCATCTGCTGCACAGAGATTGGATCAGCTTCAAATGGCGCGGGCTCGACAGGAGCAGCTGCAATGGTGGAAGACTTACTACGTTGAGTAGCTCGCGTCTGTCCAGCCTTGTAAGCAAGAAAAACAGCGGCGAGGGCGATCAGCACGATCGCGACGATTACAGTGATCACAGCGACATCCCCGAAGACTTAATGTGTATCCGTTCTTTTATGATCGTTCTGGATCACACGATACTCACGTTTTGATTAAATTTACAGCTTGCCAAAAGATTCTATTCGTCCGCCAGGGGACCTTTGTCACCTCCATCTCGGCGAACGTCCGATATGGCCGAAAAGCTGTCGTCTCTCCTCGCGCGTTTAATATCCCGTTCAGGCTAGTTTCCGACCCGCGAACATCCAACACTGCTTAGCGGCAACGATCTCCCGTCGACCAATTTAAAAAAAACTATCCAAAATCGCTCACCTCAAAACTCTGCAAAGCCCCCAAAAAAAACGCGCGGCACAACCGCACCGCGCGTCCACCGCTCAGGGAAGAGCGTCGCGCCCGAACACGGGGATGAACGGACGCTCTCGAACTGGCAGGCGGGGTTCCGCCAGCAAGTGCCTACAAAATAAGAGAACACCGACCTAATAACCACAAGACTTCTCCTAATCGCCGCAATATCACGGACTGCGAACGTTCAGCTCGTCTTCGCCGACATCGCCGCTGGCGTCGTCGCATAGACGCTCTTGTGCGGGGCCGTGCCTTCCCTCGGCCAGTCGGAGCGTTCATCGAAAAACCATTCCGCGCGCTCGCGTCCCTTACGGATCAGCGCATGAATCAGCGCGAGATTGCGATCGAGCTTCGATGCATAGTCGAGCGGCCCCGGATAATCCCTGGCGTCGAGATGCATCTGCACGACGCGAACCGTGATCGGCTTATAGCGCTTCCCCAGCGATTTGTCGGCCTTCAGCAGTTCGTTCACGCGCGTCGTGAAGTAAAGCTCCTGCCCCAGCGCGAGATTGCCGGACAGTTCGTTGCGCCGGTCGATGATCTCGTTCGTCGATTCAGGCAACTCGCGACGATATTGCGGGTTGATCTGCACGACCCAGATCTCGTCGGGGCGCATGTCGAGCGCGAAATCGGTGAACTCGCGCACCGGCGGATTGCTGCTGAAAAGGCCGTCCCAGCACATGCGTCCGTCGGCCTCGACCGCGCGATACAACGGCGGCACCGCGGCGGATGCAACGAGTTGATCCTGGTCGAGCTTGTCGCCGGGAAAGATCACGCGATCGCCCGTGCGCACGTCGGTCGCGCCGACGAGAAGCGTGGGCTGCGCGCGTCGCTTCGGGTCCGCCGGCAGCGACGCAAACGGCAGGTGCTTGTCGAGCAGTTCGCGCAGGCGCTCTTCCGCAACCGGCGGATAGAGATACGGGCTGATTTCCGCGTTGACGGGCAGCCGCGCGTACCAGGTCCCGACCGCATTCGCGACGATATCCGGCCCGTCGCGCGCCTCCAGATCCTTCCAGAAACCGGCGAGGCGGCGCCTCGCGTCTGGAGGCCCGCCGAGCAAGAGGCCCGCCCACACGAGCGCGCTGCACATCGCGCCGCCCGACGTGCCGGACAGCGCGACGAGTTCGAACTTGTTGAGAAACTCGCCGCTCAGCAATCGGTCGAGCACGCCCGCGGCGAACGCCGCATGGCTGCCGCCGCCCTGACACGCGATCGCTACTTTCGGAATGGCCGCCATCACCGCACCCCTCTCGCGTCCGTCGACATCGGACGTACGCTACAGGATAGGCGACGCGCGCCGCTATGCCAGCGCCGCCAGCACCTGCTGCGTCGAACGAATGCGGCCGATGCGCGGAAAGATATAGCGGCAGGTCGATTCGTGCGTGTCCGCGTGCAAATCGCTCATCGCGTCCTCGACGAATATCTGCTGATAACCCCGCTCGTGCGCGCCGCGCGCGGTCGAATCCACGCCGATGGCCGTCGCGATGCCGCCCAGCACGATCGTATCGATGCCGCGCCGGCGCAGATGCGAGTCGAGATCGGTGTTGTAGAACGCGCCCCACTGCCGCTTGGTGACGACGATATCGGACGGCTGCACGTCCAGTTCCGCGCTGAGCTCGCTCCAGCCCGCCGGCTCCGGCGCTTCCTGCGCCTGTCCCGCGTCGGTGAGCGGACGCAGGCCGCCCGGCCCGTTCGGAAACGCCACCTTGACCAGCACGACCGGCGCGCCGAGCACGCGAAAGCGATCGGCGAGCGCACGCGCGTTGGCGAGCACGCTCGCCGCGTCGTGAGGTTGCACGGGCAAGGCGGCGATGCCCGCCTGCAGATCGATCAGCACGAGCGCGGTTGTCGCGGGATCGAGCTTGAGTTCGGAAGCGTTCATTTGGAAAGTCGCGAGTAAGGTGGATGAGTGCGCGATCTCAGGCTTCTTGTTGCAGGAATTCGAGCGCCGCGCCGTTCATGCAGTAGCGCAGGCCCGTGGGCTTCGGTCCGTCGTCGAAGACATGGCCGAGATGTCCGCCGCAACGCCGGCAATGCACCTCGTTGCGCATGTGGCCCGTCGCGTCCGCGTGGGTCGCGACGGCGCCATCGACCGGCTTCCAGAAACTCGGCCAGCCGGTGCCGCTGTCGAACTTCGTCGCCGACGAGAACAGTGCGAGCCCGCATCCCGCGCACGCATACGTGCCCTCGCGACGCTCTTTGAGCAGCGGGCTCGCGAACGGCGGCTCGGTGCCGCCGCGCCGGAGCACTCGGAATTGCTCGGACGAGAGACGGCGGCGCCAGTCCGCGCTGCTGTGATCGATCTCGTACGACCGGGCGGGCGCGGAAGAGCCCGTACCGCCGGCGAAGGCGGCGGCCATCACACCGAGAAAATTGCGCTTCGTGCGTCTCATGATTTTCATCCAATGACCGCTCTCATGCTTTCGTCCGCCAGCAGGCGCCGCGCTACGATTTGAGCCGGTATCCCGTCCTGAAGATCCACGCGACGATCGCGATGAATACCGCAAGGAACACCAGCGTCATGCCGAAGCTCACGCCGACTTGGACATCGGCGAGACCGTAAAAGCTCCAGCGAAAGCCGCTGATCAGATAGACGACCGGATTGAAGAGCGCCACGGCCTTCCAGAACGGCGGCAGGATATTGATCGAATAAAAGCTGCCGCCGAGAAACGTGAGCGGCGTCACGATCAGGAGCGGAATGATCTGCAACTTCTCGAAGCCATCCGCCCAGATGCCGATGATGAACCCGAGCAGGCTGAACGTCACGGACGTGAGCAGCAAAAATACGATCATCCAGACAGGATGATCGATTCTGAGCGGCACGAATAATCGTGCGGTAAGAAGAATGATCAGTCCGAGGATGACGGATTTGGTCGCGGCCGCGCCCACGTAGCTCAGGACGAGTTCGAAGTGCGACACCGGCGCGGACAGCAGTTCGTAGATCGTGCCCGTGAACTTCGGAAAATAGATGCCGAAGGACGCGTTGGCGATGCTTTGCGTGAGCAGCGACAGCATCACGAGTCCCGGCACGATGAACGCGCCGTAGCTGATGCCGTCGACTTCCGGAATGCGCGAGCCGATGGCCGCCCCGAACACGACGAAGTAAAGCGATGTCGAAATCACGGGCGACACGATGCTCTGCATCAGCGTACGCCCGGCGCGCGCCATCTCGAAACGGTAGATCGCGCGAATGGCGTATAGATTCATTTGGTTTCCCTGACGAGACTCACGAAGATGTCTTCGAGCGAGCTTTGCGTCGTTTGCAGATCCTTGAAACGCACGCCGGCTTCGTCGACGTGGCGCAACAGCGCGATGATGCGCCCCGGCTCGTCGTGCGCGTCATACGTGTAGGTGAGCTCGCCGCCGTCCGCGGAGCGCGCGAGGCCGTAAGGCTCGAGCGGCGCGGGTATTTGCGCGAGCGGCTGTTCGAGCTGCAGCGTGAGCTTCTTCTGCCCGAGCTTGCGCATGAGCTCGCGCTTCTCCTCGACCAGCACGATCTCGCCGCGATTGATCACGCCGATGCGGTCCGCCATCTCCTCCGCTTCCTCGATGTAATGCGTCGTGAGGATGATGGTCACGCCGTTGTTCTGCAGTCCGCGCACGAGGTCCCACATGTCGCGCCGCAGTTCCACATCGACGCCGGCCGTGGGCTCGTCGAGAAAGAGAATCTCGGGCTCGTGCGCGAGCGCCTTCGCGATCAGCACGCGCCGCTTCATGCCGCCCGAGAGCGTCATGATCTTGTTGTCCTTCTTCGCCCATAGCGAGAGCGATTTCAGCACCTTCTCGACATGCGCCGGATTCTTCGGCCGGCCGAAGAGGCCCCGGCTGAACGATACGGTCGCCCAGACGGTCTCGAACGCGTCGGTGGTGAGTTCCTGCGGCACGAGGCCGATCATCGCGCGGGCGGCGCGATAGTCCGTGACGATATCGTGGCCGGCGACGGTGACCTTGCCCTCGCTCGGATTGACGATGCCGCAGATGGTGCTGATGAGCGTCGTCTTGCCCGCCCCGTTCGGGCCGAGCAGCGCAAAAATTTCGCCGCGACGGATCTCCAGATTCACGTCCCGGAGCGCGCGGAAGCCCGACCCGTAGGTCTTGGACAGATTGGAAACGGTGATGATGGTTGGCATGGCGTGGACGATAGCAGATACCGCGCGATCCGGCTTAACCGAAAGGGGTCGTCCGTTCGGCCGATGTTCGCCCGGCCCGGCGCTGCCTACAATGCACTGCTGAGTAACAGGAGCCGACTAACGGGAGCCGACATCATGCTGTTCGAACAGATTCAGACCACATGTCTCAACGACGCGGACCTGCCGTGGGTGCCATTCACGCCGTACAGCGCGCGCGTGCTCATCAAGTATTTCAAGCTGGATCCGATTCGCGGCGAGGTCATCGCGCTCATGAAGGCGCCGGCGAAAGGCCAGATGCCACGGCATCGGCATACGGGAACCGTCATCGTCTATACGGTCGAGGGGCGCTGGAAGTATCGCGAGCACGACTGGATCGCGGGGCCGGGAAGCATCGTGTACGAGACGGCGGGGTCGAGCCACACGCCGGAAGCGCTTGCCGCGGATTCGGGCGGCGCGGACATCGTCACGCTCAACATCATTCAGGGCGAACTGCTCTTCGTGAACGACGACGGACAGGTCCTCGCCGCTGAAAACTGGAAGAGCGGCTGGGACCGTTACGCTGCCTTCTGTCATGCAAACGGCATCGCCCCGAAAGATTTGACGGCTTTCGGGTAACGCCGCGGTCGCGGCCACTGGTTAGAATCGATGTCTGGACGCGCCTCGCGCGCTTTCGACCCTTTCCAGTTTGCCGGCCGCTCTCGGCCGGCGCAGATCGAGGAGAAGCAAAAGCATGAAGATTCAGACCGTCGGCATCGTCGGTGCGGGAACCATGGGCAACGGCATCGCGCAGGTCGCGGCCGTCGCGGGCTTCAAGGTCGTGCTGATCGACGTCACCGACGCGGCACTCGCGAAGGGCGTCGCCGCGCTCACGGGCAGCCTCGAGCGGCTCGTGTCGAAAGACAAGCTGGAAGCCTCCGCGCGCGACGCGGCGTTGCAGCGCATCGAAACCTCCACCGATTACGCGCGCCTCTCCGAAGCCGATATCGTGATCGAAGCCGCGACGGAGAACGTCGAGCTCAAGAACCGCATCCTGAAGCAGATCGAAGGGGCGGCCCGCGCCGATGCGATCATCGCGTCGAACACGTCGTCGATCTCGATCACCTCGCTCGCCGCGACGCTCGCCACCCCCGAGCGCTTTATCGGCATGCACTTCTTCAATCCGGTGCCGCTGCTGCAACTCGTCGAAGTGATTCGCGGCGTGCAGACGAGCGATGAAACCGCCGCCGCCGTGCGCGAACTCACCGAGAAGCTCGACAAATCGCCAATCGGCGTGCGCAACTCGCCGGGCTTCGTCGTCAACCGCATTCTCGTGCCGATGATCAACGAAGCGTTCTTCGTGCTCTATGAAGGCGTTGCGAGCGCGGAGGAAATCGACGCGGGCATGAAGCTCGGCGCGAATCATCCGATCGGCCCGCTCGCGCTCGCGGACCTGATCGGCCTGGACGTGTGCCTCTCGGTGATGGACGTGTTCCTCAAGGACTTCGGCGATTCGAAATACCGCGCGTGTCCGCTGTTGCGCGAACTCGTGTCGGCGGGGCGTCTCGGGCGCAAGACGAAGCGCGGCGTCTATCGATACGACTAGGCCGCGTCGAAATCGAGCACCGGTCCGGCGGGCACGATGCCCGTCGGATTGATCGTCCGATGGCTCTCGTAGTAATGCCGCTTGATGTGCTCGAAGTTCACCGTCGCCGCGACGCCCGGCATCCGGTAAATCTCGCGCGCGTACTTCGAGAGATGCGGATAATCCACGATGCGCCGCAGATTGCACTTGAAGTGGCCGACATACACCGCGTCGAAGCGCACGAGCGTCGTGAATAGGCGAATGTCCGCTTCGGTGAAACGCTCGCCCGTCAGATAGCGGCGCGTGCCCAGGCGCTCTTCGAGAAAATCGAGCGTGTCGAAGAGCGGCGTCACCGCTTCCTCGTACGCGGCCTGCGTCGTCGCGAAGCCCGCCTTGTAGACGCCGTTATTGACCGTGTCGTAGATGCGCGCGTTGAGCGCGTCGATCTCTTCCCGCAGCTCGCGCGGATAGTAATCGCCCGGTTTCGCGCCGATGCCATCGAACGCGGAATTCAGCATCCGGATGATCTCCGACGACTCGTTGTTGACGATCGTCCCGCGCACCTTGTCCCACAGGATCGGCACGGTCACGCGACCGCTGTAACGCGGATCGGCTGCCGTGTAGACCTGATGCAGATAGCGCGCGCCGTTGATTCTGTCGGGCACGACGCCCGGAGCGTCGTCGAAAGTCCAGCCGTTTTCCAGCATCAGCCAGTTCACGACCGATACGTCGATCATCGCTTCCAGCCCCTTCAGCGCGCGCACGATGAGCGTGCGATGCGCCCACGGGCACGCGAGGCTCACATACAGGTGATAGCGCCCGGCTTCGGCCTTGAAGCCGCCCTCGCCGCTCGGCCCCGGCGCGCCATCGGCCGTCACCCAGTTGCGAAACGCAGCGTCCTTGCGCACGAAGCGCCCGCCCGTGGACGCCGTTTCGTACCATTTGTCCTGCCATGTTCCGTCGACGAGAAGTCCCATTTCCATTCTCCTTGAATGCCGCGGCGCAAGACACGCGCCACGGCCTCGATGCATATCAGTTGGACGAAGGCGCGTCGATGAAGCGCACGAGTTGCGTCATCGTCGCGTCCGGCGCTTCTTCCATCAGCCAGTGGCCCGCGCCCGGCACGACCACGCCCTGCACGTTCGTCGCGACGAGCTTCGCCTGATCGATCAGGAACGTGCCCGACGCGCGTTCGCCGGTCAGCACGAGCATCGGCATCGCGAGCGGCGTCTTGGCGAAGGCGGCGAAATCGTTCGCGTCCTGCGGGAACGCGTGGAAATACTCGAAGCCCGCGCGCATGCGGCCGTTGCGCGCGTATTGGGCCGAATAGTAACGGCGATCGGCCTCGCTCACCGAATGCGCGGCATCGGCGGCGAAGTCGTTCCAGAAGTGCTCGAAGAAGACGCGCTCGCGGCCGCGCACGAGTTTCTCCGGCGTGTCGCCGTAGAAGTTGAAGTGCCATTTGTCGCGCAGGAGCCAGACTTTCTGCCAGTCGCCGACGCCGGGCAGGAACGCGTCCATCAGCACGATGCTGTCCACTTCGTCGGGATATTGCGCCGCGTAGGCATACGCGACCATCAGGCCGATGTCGTGCCCGACGAGCTTCACCTTGCGATAGCCGAGCTTTTGGACCATCGCGTGGATATCTTGCGCGAGCGTTTTCTTGTCGTAGCCGGACGACGGCATCGCCGAGCCGCCCGCGCCCGGCAGATCGGGCGCGATCACGACGCGTTCGCCCGCGAGACGCGTCATCAGCGGCTGCCACATGCGGCTCGTTTCCGTATAGCCGTGCAGCAGCACGACGGGCGTCGCGTCGCCCTGTCCGGCTTGCAGATAGTGAATGTCGACACCGTTCGCATCGATCGTGCGGGACTGGATCGCGCTCGCGGCGACGGCGGGCTGGGGTGCGCGCGGCGTGTTCGCGGCATGCGCGGCCGGTTGCAGGGCGGCGGCGGCCAGAAGCACGCTGGCGGCGCGGCGCATCGTGTGAAGGAAGGCGTTCATCGTTCAGCTCCATCGAAGGTTGGGTTTATCCCGATGACGCTCATGTTGATCCGCCACGCCACTTTTGCCGTACGATCCGGACGATGAACTCGTTCGATGGAGTCGAACATGTTGTCAGAGGAAGAACTCTCGCTGCTCGACGCGATCCGCGAAACCGGCAGCCTCTCGCGCGCGGCGGCGCGCCTCGGCAAGGCGCCGTCGACGGTGTCGCATGCCGCGCGCCAACTGGAAACGCGCTTCGACGCGCTGCTCTTCGACCGGCGCCGCTATCGTCTGCAACTGACGCCCGCCGGCCATCTTCTCGCCGACGAGGCATCGCGCCTGATGCTCGACGTGTCGCGTCTCGCGCAGCGCGTGAAGCAGATCGCGAGCGGCTGGGAAGACCGGCTGTGGATCGTCTGCGACGAGATCCTCGAATTCGAGACGCTGCTGCCGGTCGTGCAGGCATTCGATGCGCTCGATTCCGGCGTCGCGCTGCGCATCACCCACGAAGTGCTGAGCGGCACCTGGGAAGCGTTGCGCGACGGCCGCGCGGATCTGATCGTCGGCGCGACCAACGAGCCGCCGGCGATTCCCGGCCTGCGCTGGTTCGAGCTCGGCGTGATGCAATGGGTGTTCGCGGTGTCGCCGCGTCATCCGCTCGCGACGATGAACGGGGCGCTCAAGCGCGATCAGATCGTGGCGCATCGGGCGGTCGTCGTCGCGGATTCGTCGCGCTCGGCGGGGCGCGCGTACGGCGTGCTCGGCGGACAGGCCGCGTTCGCCGTGCCGACGATGCGCGCAAAAATCCTCGCGCAGCGGCAAGGGCTCGGCACGGGCTGGGTGCCGCGGCATCGCGTGCAATCGCTGCTTGCGCGCGGCGAACTCGTCGAGAAGGAAACCGCCGATCCGCGCGAGCCGAACGTGCTGTACGTCGCATGGCGCGGCGATCACGAAGGCCGCGCGCTGCAATGGTGGACCGAGCAATTGCGGCAGCCGCGCCTTGCCGAGCGTCTGGTCGCCGGCATCGACGCGTTCGCGTAAGACCCGGTTACAAATTCGCCGCCGCACCCGCGACGGAAATCGCTCCGTCGCGCCGTTCAAGTTCTCGTCGCAACCTGAAACGACGGGACACGTCATGAAAAAAACACCTTCGCCGCTGCGCGCGGCGCTTTCGGCCGCCGTGCTCGCGCCGGTCGTCGCGGTTTCGTTTGCAGCCCTGCACAGCACGCCTGCCGATGCGCAGGCCATCATCGTCGCGCCCGCCGCGCCGCCCGCGCCGCGCGTCGAACCGCCGCCGCCGCCGCGCGCGGGTTATGCATGGGATCCGGGTCACTGGCGCTGGGCGCATGGCGGCTACGTCTGGGCGCCGGGTCACTGGCGGCCGGTGCGCACGGGGTATCGCTGGATACCGGGGCACTGGGTGCAGCGCGGGCCGAACTGGCGCTGGGTCGAAGGGCATTGGGCATGAGCCGCACCACGTTCGCATCGAGGTAGCCCATCATGATGAAAGCATTGATCGCAGCGGGGCTCGTCGCCGTGATGCTCGCCGGATGCGTCGTGTATCCGGCGCACCCTGTCTACTATCGCGGGCCGGTCGTCGTTTACTGAGCATGCGTAACAACGCGATAACCCGCCCAGCGTCCGGGCAATCCGACACCCGACAACACATTGAAAGAAGAAGATCCGGACACCGCGCTCATTGCCCGCGTCGGCAATCGGGAACCGGGAGCCATCCGCGAGATCGTCGCGAGGAAGCTCCCGCGCATCGTCGCGCTCGCGGCCCGCATGCTCGGCGACCGTGACGAGGCCGACGACGTGGCCCAGGAAGCGTTCCTGCGCATCTGGCATATCGCGCCGAAGTGGCGGCGCGGCGAGGCGCGCTTCGATACGTGGCTGCATCGCGTGACGCTCAATCTGTGTTACGACCGCCTGCGCCGTCATCGCGAGACAACCGTATCGGACGATCTGCCCGAACAGGCCGATGTCGCGCCGCTGCCCGACGAGCGGATCGAGGTCGCGAACGCGAACGAGCGCATCGCGACGGCGCTCGCGAAGCTGCCCGCACGCCAGCGCGAGGCGCTCGTGCTGCAGTACTACCAGGAATTGCCGAACGCGGATGCGGCGGCGCTGATGGGCGTGAGCGTCGATGCGCTGGAAAGTCTGCTCGCCCGCGCGCGCCGCAATCTCAGGGCCGCGCTCGCGGATCTCGCACAGTCAGGCGGCGACGCCCCGAAGGAACATCGATGACACCCGAACGATTCCGCCACATCACCGAGGCTTACGGCGCGTCGCCGGAACGCTGGCCCGCCCAGGAACGCGACGCGGCGCTCGCGCTCGTGAACGCCGGAGACGCCGAAGCGCTCGCCGCGCTCGCCGAAGCCCGCGCGCTCGACGGCATGCTCGACGCTCACGCCGTCGCGGCGCCCGGTCCGGAGTTCGCGCGGCGCATCGTCGATTCGGCGCCCACGCGACCCGCGCGCGCCTTCTGGCGTCGTCCGCGCATCTGGTTCTCGGGCGTGGGCTTCGTCGGCGCGGGCGCGGCGGGCGTCGCGGCGGGCGCGCTGCTGGTTTCGCTGCTGGCGCCCGCGCCGGGCGAACCCGCGCACGGCGGATGGTTCGAGCAATCCTATTCGGGCACGGCCTTCGGCGGCGCCCCTTCCGACTGGAGCGATCAATGAGCCTGCGCACGCTGAAGACGCTCGCGGCGGTATCGCTCGTGCTGAACGTGTTTCTGCTCGGATCGATCGCGGGCGGCGCTTATTGGCTGTCCGGGCCGCTCGCGCAGAAACGCACGGAGGCAGCGCAGCAACGCGGCATCCGTTTCGCCGCCGCCGATCTGTCGCCCGGGCGCCAGAAGGAACTGCGCGACGCCCTGCGCAAGACGCGCCGCGAAAGCCTGCCGCTGATTCGCGATGCCCGCGACGGACGCATCGATCTCGCGCATGTCCTCGCCGCGCCGGACTTCGATCGCCGGGCGCTCGACGATGCACTCTCGCGCACGCGCGAAGCCGACGTCGCGTTGCGCGCGCGCATCGAAGGCACGGTCGCGGATTTCGCATCGACACTCACGCCCGACGAACGGCTGAAGCTCGTCGGCGCGATGGAGCGCTACGGTCCGCTGCGCGCCGTTCCGCCCGACGAGCGTCCGCAGCAATGACAAAAAGCGACGGGTTTTCCGCGCACACACGTTTAACCGGCATCGAGCACTTCGGAGCACGTCATGGCCAACGCGCCGCAACTTTCGCCAGCCGCCATCGCGGTGAATCGCTTCGGGCTCGGCGCGCGTCCGGGCGAGCCGCTGCCCGCCGATCCGCGCGGCTGGCTCATCGAACAGGCCGATCCGCGCGCAAGTGCGTATCAGGCGATGCCGCCCGCGCTGAACGGCGAGCCGTCGAGCGCCGCGCTTGCCGCGCAGTTCGCCGATCGCCAGCGCGCGCTGCGTGATGCGAGCGACGCCGACAAGCCCGCCGTGCGCAAGCAATACGGCGAGCAGATCCGCGACATCTACCGCAACGCCGTCGATGCGCGCGTGACGAGCGCGCTCACGACGAACGCGCCGTTCATCGAACGTCTCGTGCACTTCTGGGCGAACCACTTCGCCGTGTCGATCGAAAAGCCGCCCGTCGCGATGCTCGCCGGATCGTTCGAGAACGAGGCGATCCGTCCGCACGTGCTCGGGCGCTTCGAGGACATGCTGGTCGCGGCCGAGCGGCATCCGGCGATGCAGATTTTTCTGGATCAGGCGCGCTCGGTCGGCCCGGACAGTCCCGCCGCCGCGCGCGCCGCGATGCGCAATCCCGACAACAAGCGCGGCCTCAACGAAAACTTGGCGCGCGAGATCATGGAGCTTCATACGCTCGGCGTGCGCAGCGGCTACACGCAAGCCGACGTGACCGAGTTCGCGCGCGCGCTAACCGGCTGGAGCCTCGGCGGGATGACGGCGAACGCCGCGAAGAATCCCAACGATCCGACGCCGCCCGGCGCGTTCGTGTTTCGCCCGCGTCTGCACGAGCCGGGCATGCGCACCGTGATGGGCAAGCAGTACGCGCAGACGGACGAAGCGCAGCCGCTCGCCGTGCTGCACGATCTCGCGAATTCGCCCGCGACCGCGCGTCACGTCGCGGAAAAGCTCGCGCGCCACTTCGTCGCGGATACGCCGCCGCCCGCGCTCGTCGACAGGCTCGCGCGCGTCTTCAGCGATACGGGCGGCGATCTGCCGTCGGTGTATCGCGCGCTGGCCGATGCGCCCGAAGCATGGCCAAGCGCGCCCGCCAAGTTCAAGACGCCGTGGGACTGGACGGTGTCGTCGCTGCGCGGGCTCGGGCGCATCGACCTGCAAGGCGTGCGCGCCGCGCCGCTTCTGACGCAGCTCGGCCAGCAGGTCTGGCGTCCCGGCTCGCCCGCCGGTTACGACGATATCGCCGCGAGCTGGGCCGCGCCCGATGCGCTGGTGCGCCGCGTCGAGCTCGCGCAGCGTTTCGCGGCGCGCGCGGGCGACCGGCTCGACGCCCGCACGCTCGGTCCGCAACTGCTTCCCGGCGCGCTGTCCGATGCGACCGCGAGCGCCGTGTCGCGCGCCGAAAGCGCGCCGACCGCGCTCGCGCTCCTGCTCGTGTCGCCCGATTTTCTGAGGAGATGAAGCCATGCTGACGCGTCGCCAATTCCTGTGGTGCGCAAGCGCGAGCGCCGGCGCGATGCTCGTCGCGCCGCAACTCGTATTCGCATCCGCCGAGACCGACCGGCGCTTCGTCTTCGTGATCCAGCGCGGCGCGGCGGACGGCCTGAACATCGTCGTGCCTTATGGCGATCCCGCTTACGCGACGCTGCGCGGGCCGCTCGCGATCGACGCATCGAGCGCGACGAAACTCGACGGCACTTTCGCGCTGCATCCGTCGATGAAGCAGATCGCGCAGATGTATCGCGACAGGCAGGCGCTCTTCGTGCACGCGGTGGCATCGCCGTATCGCGAGCGCTCGCACTTCGACGGCCAGAACGTGCTCGAAACGGGCGGCAACGCGCCGTATCGGCTGAAGGACGGCTGGATGAACCGGCTTCTGTCGATGCTGCCCGCGCCGCGCGCCGATGCCGTCGCGTTTGCGCCGACCGTGCCGCTCGCGCTGCGCGGACGCGCCGAGGTGACGTCCTATGCGCCGTCGTCGTTGCCGCAGGCGCCGGACGATCTGCTCACGCGCGTCTCGCAACTCTATGCGGGCGATGCGCAGCTTCATCCGCTCTGGGACGCCGCGATGCAGGCGCGCGGCCTCGCCGCCGACGCGGGCGCGCGTCAGGACCCGGCGAGCCTCGGCAAGCTCGCGGCGAGCTTTCTCGGCAAGCCCGACGGCCCGCGCATCGCGATGATCGAAACCGGCGGCTGGGACACACACAGCGCGCAGAACCCGCGCCTCGCCGCGCAACTGAAGGCGCTCGACACGATGCTCGCTGCCCTGCGCGATGGGCTCGGCGAACACTGGGCGAACACGACGGTGCTCGTCGCGACCGAATTCGGCCGCACGGCGGCGGCGAACGGCACGGGCGGCACGGATCACGGAACGGCGTCGGCGGCGATGATCGTCGGCGGCGCGGTGACGGGCGGGCGCGTGCTCGCGGACTGGCCGGGGCTCGCGAATGCGTCGCTGTATCAGGCGCGCGATTTGAAGCCGACGATCGGGCTCGATGCGGTCATCGCGAGCGCGGCGGGGGAGAGTTTCGGCATCGATCCGCAGCGCGTCGGTGCGACGCTGTTTCCGGATTCTGGCGGTCAGGCATTCGGGGGACGTATTTTGATCGGTTGAGGGGGGTTTTCGCCGGATCCCGTTGGCGTGTCGGTCTATTAGCACTGCCCCTCCCCGGGGCGGGGGTCACTTTCTTTGCTGCTGCAAAGAAAGTAACCAAAGAAAGCAGCTTCTCATCGCCCGCGGTCACACGCACGTTAGCCATGCTTGCCAGCCGCCAATGGCACTCGCCTAAGTGTCGCCCTCGAAGGACTTACCGGGCTTGGCTCGCGCACGGTCTGCCGCCCGAGACGTTTCAGCGCGCTGGTTCAGCACCAAACAGCTTCGGCACAGCGCTACGCGCTGCCGTTGGGTATGTGAGGGAAACCGTCGAGAAGAAGCGCGCGCGGACCCGATTAACCGGTCGGCCGCGTAGCGGGCTGGAGCTATTTGGTGCTGAACCAGTTCGTTGTGTGGTGCGATGCGTCGGACCGTGCGCGGTCCAAGCCCCGCGAGACCTTCGAGGGCACTCGCTACTGCCGGGCCATTAGGCCAATCGCCTGTGCCGCGGCCGGTGTGAAGTGCTTAGGCTGGGGATAGCTGCTTTCTTTGGTTACTTTCTTTGCAGCAGCAAAGAAAGTGACTGCCGCCCCGCACAGGGGCAGTGCTAATAAACCAACACGAACACGGGATCCGGCAACAAACCCGAATGCGCCTTCAACCCTTCGACAACAAAGCCGCGACATGCGCCGAATGAGTCTGCTCGGCGATATCCCTCGCGGTCATGCCACGATCGTCCCGCAAATCGCGTTTCGCGCCGCGCGCGAGCAGCATCGACGCCGTCTCTTCCTGATCATAGCCCGCCGCCCACATCAGCGCCGTGAGGTGATTACGATAAGCCGCGTTCACATCGACGCCCGCATCGAGCAAACGCTGCACGATAGCGGTGTGCCCGCGCCCAGCCGCATATTCAATCGCGGTCTTGCCGACGCGATCGGTCGCGGCCGCATCCGCATGATGCGCGATGAGCAGTGCCGCGATTTCGTCGTTGCCGTCGAAGGCCGCGGCCATCAACGGCGTGATGCCCTGCACGTCCGCCTGGCTCACGTTCGCGCCTCGCTCGATCAGCATGCGCGCCATCGGCGTCAGGCCTTTCTTGCACGCGCTGATGAGCGGCGTGTCGCCGATGCGGTTGCGTGAATCGATCGCCGCGCCTTCGTCGATGAGACGCGCGACTGCCGCCTGATCACCGTCGCGGGTCGCGGAAAGCAGGCGTTCGTTGAGCGTGTAGGCGTCCTGCTGCGCGTAAGCCAACGTGCATGTCATCGACAGAATGAGTGCCAGCAAGCGAAGGGGGTTTGTCATCGTTATAAAGACCTTCGTAAAGCGTCATTGCAGATTCGCGATGTAGTTCGCCAGGTTCTCGATATCCGCGTCCGTGAGATTCTTCGACACGCTCGTCATGTTGCCCGCGTCGTTGGTGCGCTTCCTGTCGCGGAAGTCCTGCAACTGTTTCACGATGTACGGATACTGCTGCCCCGCGACGCGCGGAATTTCGTTTTGCCCCGAAAAGCCGCCGAGGTGACACATCGTGCAGAGAATCTCTTCGGACTTCTTCCTGCCCGCCTCGACCTTCACCGGGTCCGCCTTGAAGTCGGTGGCGATCGGCTTTTGCGCGGCGAAGTAATCGGCGAGATCGTGCATGTCGTCGGTTGTGAGGTTCGCGGCCATCGGCGACATGCGCGGATCACTGCGTCGGCCCGCCTTGAAGTCGCGCAGTTGCAGATAGAGATAGCGCGATGTCTGCCCCGCGAGCGACGGATAATCGCCCGTCGTCGAGTTGCCGCCGAGCCCGTGACACGAGGTACAGACGGCGGCCTTCGCGGCAGCCGTCTGCGCATTCGCGCGGGACAGGGAAGGCAGCGACAGCAGCACGCACGCGACGATCCACAGCGCGTAGACGAGCCAGACCCGCACACGTTTCGCGCGCGTCATCATCAAGGCAGCGCGAACACGAGCAGACTGTTGCCGCGCTTGAAGTCGAGCTGCGTGTTGCCGCCCGCCGCGACCGCGATGTATTGCTTGCCGTTCACCATATACGACACCGCCGGCGCATTGACGCCCGCGCCGCACTGGAACTCCCAGAGCTTGCGGCCGGTGGCGGCGTCGAAGGCGCGGAAGAGCCCGTTGCCTTCGCCGTTGAACACGAGGCCGCCCGCGGTCGCGAGCACGCCGCCGATCAACGGCTGATCGGTCTTGTAACCCCACGCGATCTTGCCGGTATCGACATTCACCGCGACGAGCCTGCCCCATTGCTGCTCGGACGGAATCGTCTTGAACGCGCCGCCGAGCCACAGCTTGCCGCCGGGATACGCTGCTTCCTCGACCTGATACGTCATCGGCTGATGCAGGTTCGCCGCATAAGCCATCCGCGTCTTCGGGCTGAACGCCATCGGCGACCATTCGACGCCGCCGTTCGCGCCGGGCAGCATGCGCGCGCCGGTCGGCGTCGGCAGGGTCCACACGCCCTCCTGCGGAATCATCGCCTCCGAAATGCGGATGAGCTTGCCGTCGCGGCGATCGTGCACGTAGACGAAGCCGGTCTTGCCGCCGTGAAGTATCCCCGGAACCATCTGCCCGTTCTTGTCCTTCACGTCGACGAGGATCGGCGGGCTCACCGCGTCGAGATCCCACACGTCGTGCGCGATGTACTGGAAGTGCCACTTGTACTTGCCGGTATCGAGATCGACGGCGACGAGCGAATCCGTATAGAGATTGTCGCCGGGGCGAATCGCGCCATACAGGTCCGGCGACGGATTGCCGACCACGAAGTACACCGTGCGCGTCTTGCGATCGATCGCGGGCGCCATCCACACGCCGCCGCCGAGCGTCTTGTTGAAGTCGCCGCCCTTCTCCGCGAGCGTCTTCTTCTCGGCCGCGATATCGCGCTTCATGTTGCGGCCGACCGCGTCGTTCTCCGCCCACACGCCTTCGCTGCCCGTGTCGGGAATCGTGTAGAAGGTCCACAGCAACTGGCCCGAGTTCGCATCGAACGCCTTCACGAAGCCGCGTATGCCGTACTCGCCGCCGTTCGTGCCGATCAGCACCTTGTCGTCGACGACCACCGGCGCCATCGTCTCCGAATAGCCCTCTTCCGGATCGGCGATCTGCGTCGACCACAGCACGTTGCCGGTCTTCGCGTCGAGCGCGACGAGCTTCGCATCGAGCGTGCCCATGAAGAGCCGGTCGCCCGAGATCGCCACGCCGCGATTGTTCGGGCCGCAGCAGAAGGTCGTGACCGGACCCATCTTGTGCTTGTAATGCCAGAACTCCTTGCCCGTCACCGCGTCGATCGCATAGACGTGGTTGTACGACGTGGTGAGGAACATCACGCCGTTCGAAACGATCGGCGCGGTTTCCATCGACTCCATCACCGCCGTCTGGAAAATGAACGCGGGCTTGAGCTTCGCCACATTCGACGTATTGATCTGCGTCGCGGGCGCATAGCGCGTTTCGGCATACGATCCGTTCGAATGCAGCCAGGACGCGCTGTCGCCCGCGGCGCCGTCGAGCTGTTGCTGCGAGATGGGTCGCAGCGAACTCGGAACCGGTGCGGCTTGCGTCGTGTTGGTGTTCTGGATTTCGTCGGCGCCCGAGGCTTCGTGCGATGTCACGATTCCGAAAGCACCGAAGGCAACAATGAGCGGAACGAGCGAGGTACGGGAAAAACCGGCCATGTCAGTCTCCCAAATAGTTTTTGTGTCGTCCTCGTGGTGCGCGGCGGAGCATCACTTGCCCTCTTCTGCGCCCGCAAAAAAGAATAGGCAATTTAAAAAGGCATTTCCAGATTTCGTGCAAAGACTGCGTTCGACGCGTCACGCATCGGACGAAGGGTATTTCAGGGGCAGGCGCGTCGCGATTTTTAGTAGTATGGATTGGCGTGCCGTTGTGTTGCGCCCCTTACGCCGGGAACAGCTTGCCGGATCGCCGGCTTTCGCTTATCGCTTGTTCATCTCTCGCTGCGCGCTACGCCCGTACCCGAGCGCCGCATCGACCATCACCTTCATCCGGACGCACCATGCCAATCCCTTACAACGGGCAGCCGAATCCGAATCCACGCCAGCCGGTGGACATCGCGCGCATCCTGCTCGTCATCACGATCCTGACCGCGCTCACGGTCGGCAGCCTCTACGTCCTGCGCCCGTTTCTGCCGGGCCTCATCTGGGCCACGACGATCGTCGTCGCGACCTGGCCGCTCATGGTTGGCGTGCAGCGTCGCGTCGGCAACCGCCGCTGGCTCGCGACGACCGTGATGCTGCTGATCCTGCTGATCGTCATCGTCCTGCCGCTTTATGAAGCGATCTCCACGCTCGCGCTGCATGGCGGCGAGATCATGGCGGCCATCAAGAGCCTGCCTTCCTATGCGCTGCCGCCGCCGCCCGGCTGGGTGCACGACATTCCGCTCGCGGGCGCGCGCGTCGCGACCGAATGGCAGTCGCTCTCCGACGCCGGCCCCGGCGGCCTGCTCGCGAAGCTCGAACCCTACGTGACGATCGCCGCGCGCTGGATGCTGTCGCATGCCGCGGTCGTCGGCGTGTTCGTGATGCACATGGTCATCACCGTCATCATCTCCGGCATTCTGTACATGAACGGCGAGGCGGCCGGACGCTTCGTCACCCGCTTCGCGACGCGCATCGCCGCGCGCCGTGGCGCGGAAGCCGTCAAGCTCGCGGGCCTCGCGATCCGCGCGGTGGCGCTCGGCATCGTCGTGACGGCGGTCACGCAGTCGGCGCTCGGCGGCATCGGGCTCGCGCTCGCGGGCGTGCCGGCCGCGGGCATCATCACGGCCATCATGCTGATGCTGTGTCTCGCGCAAATCGGCCCGCTGCTGCCGCTTCTGGGCGGCGTCGCATTTCTTTACTGGCACGGCTCGAATGTCGCCGCGTCGCTGCTACTCGTGTGGTCGATCATGATCGCCATGCTCGACAATTTCCTGCGGCCCATTCTCATCAAGCGCGGCGTGAATCTCTCGATGCTGCTGATTCTTTCCGGCGTGCTCGGCGGCATGTTTGCGTTCGGAATAGTCGGATTATTCATCGGTCCCGTGATTCTCGCGGTGACGTCGACGATTCTTAATGCGTGGATCAACGAGCAGCCGCCGCTGCCGCAAGTCGAAGCGATGAGTAACGAAGAAATCGCCAAAGCCACGTCCACACGGGATCTGGCGGATGCATCGAGAAGGCAGACCTGATTGATAAATAGATTCACATTTTGATGTTTTTATTCGCGCCAATCAGATTGCGCTTAAATCGAAAATTCGGAGTCTTACTAAAATGAGACTCTGTCCGAGTTAATGCGCCGTTTTGCGATTATTCAACGGTGTGAATCCGTTACAATGCCTTCCATTGTTATTTGCCCGTTTGAGGGCGCAGGGGATTGACCATGTCTTTGCGTGACGTGGAAGTCATCGATTACATCGGAGTGAATATTCTTTTCAAGCGCGTTTATGTCGGACTCTTCGATGATCTCGACTGGCGCGATGAAAAGGAGCATCAGGATTTGCTCACGAAGAAGATCGACCGCTACATCCGTTACATTCGTTCGGGACAGTTGCTGCTGAGCTACCCGAAAGTTCGCGGCTATGAGATCGTGGTCGAATATGTGTCGATGCATCCCATGACGTCGTCCGGGGTCGAGTTCTGGAAATCGCGTGAACGCGTGCTCGCCGACGCCGGTTACAAGGCGCACATCCGCGGCGTGGATGTGCGCCATTCGCTCGGCATCACGGTCGACAAGCCGGAGCACGTCAATGCGGAACCCGTCGAGCCGCCCGCGCTCGAAGTGCTCGACGCGGACCCGCTCACCAAGCAACTCGCGGATGTCGCCGATATTTCGTATCTCCCGTCCCCGACGCCCAAAACGCGCCGGCAGCAAGCGCTGCCCGTGCTCAGGCGGCTCGTGATGCGACAGGCCGCCAGTCACTGAAGCGAACGATCCTGCGCAATCGAACAAAAAGCGGCGTGGCTCAATCCTGAGCCCGCCGCTTTTCTTGTTGCGCGCGCCGATTACCTCACGCCGCTCAATGCCGACGAAGCGACGGACGGCACCGAGATGCCGTTGGTCTTCGCGTATTGCACCGCCTGCGTGAGCGTCTGCACCAGCGACTGCAACTGTCCCGGCGCGGATTGCGCGATATAGCTCGCAGCCTGCGCGGTCGCCGGATTCGAACCGGCCTGCAGGAGCGACGACATGTTCATCGAATTGGTCACCGAGCCGAGATTCGACTGCAATCCGGCGTACTGCTTCACGCCCTGCCCGAGCGAGGCGAGACCGTCGCTGAAGCTTTGCTTGCTCGCGGCCGTCGGCGGCGGCGTGGAGCCGCTCGTGAACGCCTGCATCAACGATTGCGATACGCTCTGCTGCGTGCCGCCCAGTTGCGACAGCACGCTCGTGCTCGGCACGCCGCTTCCGCCTGATGCGCCCGACAACACCCCCGCCGCCGATTGCGCCTGGCTCGCGACGCTCGACATGCCCATCGCCGATGCAAGATTCGATTGTCCCGAGAGCACTTGCTGGTTCGCGCCGAGATAGCCCTGCACCAGCGAATTCAGCGCGGAAGGCTGCGCCGCGCCGTTCGCGCCGCCGGCCACTTCGGAACTGCCGCTGCCGAAGCCGAACTGCTGGAGATTGAGTTGTGCATACGATGCGGCCGGCGCGATCAACGCGAATGCGATGCCGGCCGACAGAACTGCGAGCCGTGACGTACGGTTCGGCATGGTCGGTTCCCCTCTTGAATTGTCCGATGATCGATAAGCCCCGTTCGACCATCGGCCATTTCGCCGGTTCGCCGCAGAAACATTTGCTTGCGATTTCCGTCAGGAGATTACGCGCCCAGGTCCGCGAGCGGATGCATCTCCCGGCGCCACGGCGACGAGAGAAAGTGCTGCACGCGCTCGGCCCGCACTTGCGCGAGCGTGGTCGGCGCGAAACGCGGCCGCTCGTCCTTGTCGATGATGAGCGCGCGCACGCCTTCGACGAAATCGCCGTCGTCGATTGCGCGGTACACGACGCCCAACTCCATCCGAAAGCAATCCGCGAGCGTCATCTGACGGCCGCGCAGGAGCGCGTGACAGGTCACTTCGAGCATCGTCGGCGAATGGCTTTCGAGCGTGGCGAGCGTCGCGCGCGCCCAGTCCGATTCGTCCATCGCCAGCGACGCTGTGATGCGCTCCACGCCGCCCGTCGCGCAGACGCTGAAATGGCGTTTGATCTGCGCGCGGATATCGTCGAGCGGCGCGTGCCGTTCGATGTTCGCGGCCGGCACGAACACACGCTTTAGTTGCGTGATCGCATCCTGTGCATCGTCCCAGCGCAGCGTGTCGAGGCGCTCGATGAAGCCGCGCAGCCATGTCGACGGCACGCATTCGTCCGCGAGCCCGACGCGCTTCGCATCCGCGCCCGAAAGACGCGCGCCCGTCAGACCGACGTACAGCGCGAGATCGCGCGGCAGCACGCGCAGAAAGTGCGTCGCGCCGACATCGGGCAACAGGCCGATGCGCGTCTCGGGCATCGCCATGCGCGTGCGCTCGGTCGCGATGCGCAGCGCCGCGCCCTGCGCGAGCCCCATGCCGCCGCCCATCACGATGCCGTCCATCAGCGCGATCACGGGCTTCGCAAAACGATGCACCGTGAAGTCGAGCCGATATTCGTCGATGAAGAATTTCAGCCAAGGCGTCTCGTGATGCGGATCGTTGCGCGCCGCGTGGTAGAGCTTGCGCACGTCGCCGCCCGCGCAGAACGCCTTGTCGCCCGCGCCGCGCAGCACGACCGCCGCGATGGCGTCGTCCGCGGCGCATTGCGCGAAGCGTTCGGTGAGAAGCGCGATCATGTCGTGCGACAGTGCGTTCAGTGCGTGCGGCCTGTCGAGCGTGACGATCGCCACGCGATTGACGATCTCGAAGCCGACCTCCGGCGCGTCGCGCAACAATCCTTGCGTGCTCATGACACGCTCCACTTCGGCTTGCGCTTGTCGAGGAACGCGGCGACGCCTTCGCGCTGATTCGCGCCATCGAAAAGATCGACGAAGCGCTCGCGTTCCAACGCCAGTGCCGCGCGGCGCGGCACGCCTTCGCGCGCGGCGTGAATCAGCGGCTTCGAATATGCGACGGCATCCGGGCTCATCGACGCGACGCGGGCCGCGATCGTCAACGCGGCTTCATATGCGCCGCCGCTCGCGACCACTTCCTCGACGAGACCGATGCGCAATGCGGTCTGCGCATTCACGCGCTCGCCCGTCAGGATGATGCGCTTCGCCCAGCCTTCGCCGACGAGCCACGGCAGCGTCTGCGTGCCGCATCCGCTTGGCAAGAGCCCGACCGACGCCTCCGGCAGCGCCATCTGCGCATGTTCCTCGGCGATGCGGATATCGCAGGCGAGCGCGCATTCGAGTCCGCCGCCCATCGCATAGCCGTTGATCGCGGCGATGGTCACCGCGCGCGCGTTCTGCAACGCCTCGAATGCCGCGCCGAAGCGTTGCGCGGCGACGCGCGCGTGCGCCTTGTCGCCATCGGCGAACTGATTGAGGTCCGCGCCCGCGCTGAAGAATTTCGGGCCGGCGCCCGTCACGACGATCGCGCGCACGTGCGCATCGCGGTTCAGGCCTTCGATGGTCTCCTGCAGCGTCGCGAGGCCATCGGCCGTGAACGCGTTGGCCGGTGGACGGGCGAGACGAATCGTGACGGTTGCACCGTCGCGCGTGACTTCGATCATCGTGGGGATTCCTTTTTAGTCGGCTTTGCTGGTCTGACGCAGCTCCGGGAAATCCTCTTCCCAGAACTCGAACTCGCCGCGCGCGCCGTCCTGCGTGCGCGCGATTTCCTGTCTGCGCAGATCGACGCGGCGGATCTTGCCGGAGATCGTCTTCGGCAATTCCGCGAATTCCAGACGGCGGATGCGCTTGTAGGGCGCAAGCCGCTCGCGTGAGAACGCGAACACGCTTTTCGCTAATTCCGGTCCGATGGAGTAGCCGTGGCGCAGCGTGACGAACGCCTTCGGCACCGACAGGCGCAGCGGATCGGGGCTCGGCACGACGGCCGCTTCCGCGATCGCCTCATGTTCGATCAGCACGCTCTCCAGCTCGAACGGACTCAATCGATAATCCGACGACTTGAACACGTCGTCCGCGCGGCCGACATAGACGAAATAGCCATCCGCGCCGCGCGCCGCGACATCGGACGTGCGATAGAAGCCGCCGCGCATGGCGTTCTCGGTGGCTTTGGGATTGTCGGCGTAACCGGTCATCAGGCCGAGCGGCGGCGGATCGAGCACGAGCGCGATCTCGCCTTCCTCCGCCGGATTGCCGTCGGGATCGAGCAGCGCCACGCGATAACCCGGCAGCGGACGGCCCATCGAGCCGGGCACGAGCCGCTGACCCGGCGTGTTCGCGATCTGCGCGGTGGTTTCGGTCTGGCCGTAGCCGTCGCGGATCGGCACGCCCCAGGCCGCCTGCACGCGCTCGACGACTTCGGGATTGAGCGGTTCGCCCGCGCCGACGATCTCGCGCAGCTTCACCTCGTACGACGCGAGCGGCTCCTGCACGAGCATGCGCCACACGGTCGGCGGCGCGCACAGCGTCGTGACTTCGTGCCGGACGAGCACGTCGAGCGCGCGAGTCGCATCGAAACGGCTGAAGTTGTAGATGAACACGCACGCCTGCGCATTCCACGGCGCAAAGAAGCAACTCCACGCGTGCTTCGCCCAGCCGGGCGAGCTGATGTTCCAGTGCACGTCGCCGGGTTGCAGGCCGATCCAGTACATCGTCGACAGATGGCCGACCGGATAGCTCTGATGCGTATGCGCAACGAGCTTCGGCTTCGACGTCGTGCCCGACGTGAAATACAGCAGATAGGGATCGTTCGCGTTCGTTACGGCATCCGAAACGAATTCAGGCGAGGCATCGTAAGCGGCTTCATACGCGAGCCAGCCTTCCTTCGCGCCGCCCACGGCGATGCGCAATCCAGGCACCTCGATGTCGTGAAACTTTTGCGTCTCCCCCGCATCGACGATCACGTGCTGCACGCCGCCAAGCGCGATGCGGTCGCGCAGGTCGGCGGGTGCGAGCTGCGTGGTCGCGGGCAGCACGATCGCGCCGAGCTTCATCGCGGCGAGCATCGTTTCCCATAGCTCGACGCGGTTCGGCAGCATCAGCAGGATGCGCTCGCCGCGCTTCACGTCGAGATCGCGCAAATGATTCGCGACGCGCGCCGAACGCTCGCTCATCTGCGCGAACGAAAGACGCGTCTCGCCGCCGCCTTCATCGACGATATGCAGCGCGGGCGCATCGTTGCCGCGCGCCATCGGGTCGAAATAATCGAGCGCCCAGTTGAAGCGATCCAGCGACGGCCATTTGAAGTCGCGATACGCCGTGTCGTAATCGGTGCGATGAGCAAACAGAAAGTCTCGTGCTTCGATGAAAGCGTGGGCGTCGTTCATTGCGTCTCCTGTCGTTTTTTTAAGCGCGAGTCAAACGTTGCGTGCGATCACCATCCGCTGCACTTCGCTCGTGCCTTCGTAGATCTGCGTGATGCGCGCATCGCGATAATGACGCTCCACCGGATAGTCCTGCAGATAGCCGTATCCGCCGTGAATCTGAATCGCATCGGAGCACACGCGCTCGGCCATTTCCGACGCATACAGCTTCGCCTGCGACGCCTCCGACAGACAGGCGATGCCTTCCGTGCGCATGCGCGCCGCGTGATGGATCAGAAGGCGCGCGGCGTTGATCTGCGTTTGCATGTCGGCGAGCATGTTCGCGACCGACTGATGCTCGTGGATCGGCTTGCCGAACTGCACGCGTTCCTTCGCGTAGGCGCGCGCCGCATCGAAGGCCGCGCGCGCGATGCCGAGCGCCTGCGCCGCGATGCCGATGCGCCCGCCCTCCAGATTCGACAAAGCGATCTTGAGACCCTCGCCGCGTTTGCCGAGCAGATTGGCGGCGGGAATCGCGCAATCGTCGAAGGTGATCGGGCAGGTATCGGACGCGCGGATGCCGAGCTTGTGCTCCGGTGCGCCGACGTTGAAGCCGGGCGTGTCCGTCGGCACGATGAAGGCCGAGATGCCGCGCTTGCCCTGATCGGGATCGGTGACGGCGAAGACGATCGCCACGCCCGCGCGCTTGCCGTTCGTGACGAACTGCTTGCTGCCGGAGAGAACCCACTTGCCGTCCTTTTCGACGGCGCGCACGCGCAGGTTGTTCGCTTCCGAGCCGGCCTGCGGCTCCGTCAGACAGAACGCGCCGATGATCTCGCCGCTCGCGAGCTTCGGCAGCCATTCGGCCTTTTGCGCGTCGGTGCCGTAGGCGAGGATCGGGCCGCAGCCGACGGAGTTGTGCACGCTCATCATCGTCGCGCAGGACGCGCAGCCGGCGGCGATCTCTTCCATCGCGAGCGCGTAGGCGGTGTAGTCGCTGAGGGTGCCGCCGAGTTCGGCGGGCACGACCATGCCGAGCAGGCCGAGCTCGCCCAACTGGCGCACGACGGCGTCGGGAATGGCGCCGTCCTTGTCCCATTGGCCCGCGTTCGGCGCGAGCACTTCGGTGGCGAACTGGCGAGCCGCGTCGCGGATCATGCGCTGCTCTTCGGTGAGGAATGCGTCGATCATGTGTCGTCTTCGGTGAATGGGGCTGGGGCGGCGGACCGTATCGATCGTATACACTTTCTGGCCGCCGCCGGGTCGTCGATGAAGGGCGGATGGGCCGTCTGAGCACGAGTCTAGGCAATCGCCGGACGTTAGCCGATGCCCAAAACGATCACGCTAACTGAGCGCTTTGGCCACCTAGTGACAACCCCAAGTCCCAAAAAGAAGATCGAGCGCGATTCGATTTCCGTGAGTCTCGTCGAGGCGGCATTGCGATGCGCCGAGGCGCGCGGCGTCACGCACGAGCATTTGCTGGCCGCCGCGGGCATCGCGCCGGCGACGCTCGATTCGCCGCGCGCGCGCGTGTCGCCGGTGCAGTACGGCAAGCTGTGGAACGCCACCGCCGACGCGCTCGACGACGAGTTCTTCGGCCAGGACGCGCATCCGATGCGGCGCGGCAGTTTCGTGCTCCTGTGCCACGCCGCGCTGTCCTCGCGCGACGGCGCGCAGGCGCTCGCGCGCATCGCGAACTTCATGCGCCTCGTGCTCGACGAGCTGACTTTCGAATTCGATATCGACAAGACGCGCGTGCGCATCTGGCTCGATGACAAAGGGCCGCCCAAGACGATGTTCGCCTACGCGACGGGGTTCATCTTGGTGTACGGGCTGCTGTGCTGGCTGGTCGGGCGGCGCATTCCGGTGCTGGCGGCGCATATGCGCTGTCCCGAGCCCGCCGACAGCGACGAATACCGGCTGATGTTCTGCAACGATCTTCGATTCGACGAGACGCGCTCGTTCGTCGACCTGTCGGCGGAATGCGCGGCGCTGCCAGTCGTGCAGACGCCCGCGACGCTCAAGCGCTTCCTGCGCGACGCGCCGGCGAACTTCATCGTGAAATATCGCAATCCGGACTCGCTCGCGGCCCGCATCAGAACGCGCCTCAGGCAAACCGCGCCGACGGACTGGCCCGAAGCCGAGAGCATCGCGGCGGCGCTCCACATGGCCGAAGCGACGCTGCGACGCCGCCTGAAGCAGGAAGGGCTCACCTATCAGACGATCAAGGACGCGTTGAGACGCGATCTCGCGATCGCGCGCCTCGCGCACACGCAGCAGACGATCCCGCAGATCTCCGACGCGCTCGGCTTCGCGGAACCGAGCGCGTTCCGCCGCGCGTTCAGAAAGTGGACGGGCGTGCGCCCCGCGGATTATCGCCGGGAGGGCTGACTGCGGGCGCGCTTCGGGGCTGCTATATTGAATCGACGATGACCTTGCATCACGGAGCGCGCCATGAAGAAAGCCAGCCGAGATGAACGTTCGAAGCAGGATCGGCCGGACCCGGCCAACCAAGAGGACTTGCTCGACGAAGCGCTGGAGGAAACCTTCCCCGCCAGCGATCCGATCGCCGTGCACCCCGAGCCGGACACCCCGAAGGACGGCAAAAAGAAATAGTTATTCGCCCGCTTCGGGCTCATCCGGGCTCGACAGCAGCACCACGAGCTTTTCCACATGCTGGTGCAAGAGCTTCACGTGCTTGTCGATCTGTTCGAGACGCCCGGTCAGGTCGGCCTTCGCCGACTCGCTCATGCGATCCGACGCGATGAGTTCGTCGACCTTCGGCTGCATGCCTTCAACCTGAAGCAGCCCGAGCTGGCGCTCCAGGCGGCGCAAATCCTGTGACAGCAGTTCGCGATTCTTGCGAAAGAGCAGATCGCGGCGGTTCGTTTCAGCCTGTTGCTGGGCGAGATCGGCGACGCGGCGCGTCGCCTCGGTCTGCGAAAGCAGCGGTTCGGGGCCGCGCAGCACGGAGCGCTTCGGCGCGGGATGGGCCGTGCCGCGAAACACGGCCATCGGCGTTTCCTCGTCGATCGCGCGCAGGACGTCCGCCGGGACTTCCTCCAGCGTGCGGCGCTCGTCCATCCAGTGCGGCGGCAGGCCGGTCACGAGCTCGATGCCGCGCACGAATTCCTCGTTGAAATCGCGCTGACCGGCGACGATCAGCTTCATGAACGTCGGCGAGAAGCTCATCATGCGCGCGAGACGCGCAGCGCCGCCCGGCGTCCCAACCAGCACGTTCAGATTGGACCGCCAGACAAGGAACAGCGTTTCGTCGAAATCTTCCATGAACAGGCTCCAGGCAGACCGACGCGCCCGATTGTGCGCATCAGCGTTGCGCGCGCGAGATCCGCGCGCATGCATATCCGGTTCCCGAATATCGCTGCGCACCTCGACCGGTGCGCCGTCCACATACCGCATAAAACACCATACTAACGTCATCGGCAAGCGTGGCGGACATGGCACGCACGCGACGCGACAGTTGCATCGCCGCCACACGCATTCCGTCGGCCCGCTTACGGCTCGTTGCGCAGATAACCTTCCTTGCTCGGATCGAGCATGCGCCAGGAAACGATGAGCGAAATCGCGCACATCACGGTGACATACCAGAAGAAGGTCGATTCGCTGCCCACTGATTTCAGCCACAGCGCGACGTATTCCGCCGAGCCGCCGAACACCGCGTTGGCGACCGCATACGACAGGCCGACGCCCAGCGCGCGCACTTCCGGCGGGAACATTTCCGCCTTGATGAGACCGCTGATCGACGTATAGAAGCTCACGATCGCGAGCGCGATCACGACCAGCACGAACGCCATGACCGGGCTCGCCACCGTGGACAGCGCGTGCAGCAGCGGCACCGTGCCGATGGTCGCGAGCGCGCCGAACCACAGCATCGACGCGCGGCGGCCGATACGATCCGACAGCGCGCCGAACAGCGGCTGCAGCAGCATGTAGACGAAGAGCGCGGCGGTCATCACGTTGCTGGCGGTTTTGGCATGCATGCCCGCCGTGTTGACCAGATACTTCTGCATGTAGGTCGTGAACGTGTAGAAAATCAGCGAGCCGCCCGCCGTGAAGCCCACGACGGTCATGAACGCGGCCTTGTGCTTCATCAGCCCGGCGAGCGTGCCCGCTTCCTTGCGATGACGCGTTTCGGCGGTCGAGGTTTCATCGAGCGAGCGTCGCAGGTAAAGCGAAACCAGCGCCGCGCATGCGCCGATGAAGAACGGCACGCGCCAGCCCCACGCCTTCAGTTCTTCCGTCGACAGAAACTGTTGCAGAACCACCAGCACGAGCAGCGCGGCAAGCTGGCCGCCGATCAGCGTCACGTACTGGAACGACG
Source organism: Caballeronia sp. S22 (assembly GCF_964261745.1). NCBI lineage: Bacteria > Pseudomonadati > Pseudomonadota > Betaproteobacteria > Burkholderiales > Burkholderiaceae > Caballeronia > Caballeronia sp. S22. The sequence continues at coordinate 1,216,840 of NZ_OZ180036.1, forward strand.
CGAAGAAACCGCGCCGGCCGCGCAGCGCCACTTCACTCATGTAGGTCGCGCTCGTGCCGTACTCGCCGCCCACGGACAAACCCTGGAACAGGCGCGCGATCAGAAGCAGAAACGGCGCCCACGCGCCGATGGATGCGTAGGTCGGCAGAAAGGTGATGACGAGCGAGCCGCCGCACATCATCAGGACGGAGATCATCATCGCGTTGCGGCGGCCGTGCTTGTCGGCGATACGGCCGAAGAGCCAGCCGCCGATCGGGCGCATCAGGAACCCCGCCGCGAACACGCCCGCGGTGTTCAACAACTGAACCGTTGGATTGCCGCCCGGAAAGAACGCCGACGAAAAATACAGCGCGAGGAACGAGTAGATATAAAAGTCGAACCACTCGACGAGGTTGCCCGACGAGGCCCCGACGATTGCGAAAACGCGGCGCCGGGTGTCCTCTGCGGTATAAGCGGGAAGGTCGGTCATGTTGTTTCTGATCTCTTGGTCACTGTCTGGATGGCGTTTGCCGGGGCTCGTGACCCCGGTCCGGGCGCTCTTGCGGCGTTCGGGCGCAAGTTTATACGACGGTTCGGGCGAAAGCGCGCTCACGTGGCGCGCCGAACACGGCCGACAGTCGTAAGCGAATTCGCGCAGTCGCGCGGTTGCGCCGTCTCCGACGATGACGTCAGGTGTCCGCCGAGGCTTGCCGCAAAAGCATTCGCCGCCCTTGCGACCGGTTTATGCGGCGCTTTCGACGCGATCCGCCGATGCCTCGGTCGTTCAAGCTAGGTAATTACCCTGATCAAAGATTTTGCTGACTATTTATCGATAAAGTCTCGGAATCACGATTCGCATCGACGAGGACTGCATGAATCCGCATCAACCGATCACCCTCGACGCCGCGCTGGCGTCGAAGTTCGCCCAGGTCGCGCTCGGCCATCTGGCGCGCGAATATCCGAACAAGCTCGATCACGTGATGGCAAGCGAGTCCGATGTCCAGAGCCCGCGCGCGCTCCATCCGATCTTCTACGGCAGCTTCGACTGGCATTCGTGCGTGCACGGCTACTGGCTGATCGCGCGGCTCTACGACCGCTTTCCCGGATTGCCGGAGGCGCCGCGCATCCGTGCGGTGATCGACGAACATTTCACCGATGCCAACGTCGCGGCCGAAGTCGCGTATCTGCAACGCACGGCTGCGCGCGGCTTCGAGCGTCCCTACGGCTGGGCGTGGCTGCTCGCGCTCGCCGCACAACTCCACTCGATGACTTCCGACGACGGCGCGCGCTGGGCCCGCACGCTTGCCCCGCTCGCCGACGCGTTCGTCGCGCGCTTCGAGGAGTTTCTGCCGAAATCGACGTATCCGCTTCGGGTAGGCACGCACTTCAACATGGCGTTCGCGCTGACGCTCGCGATCGGCTACGCGCGCGCCACACGGAACGCGGGCTTCGAGCGCCTGCTCAGTGAAACGGCCTTGCGCTGGTTCGAGAAGGACGAAGGCTGTCAGGCGTGGGAGCCGGCGGGCGACGAGTTCCTGTCGCCGTCGCTGATGGAAGCCGTGCTGATGCGCCATGTGCTGCCGGGCGATGGATTCGTCGGCTGGTTCGACGGGTTTCTGCCGCGCATTGCCGCGCGCCAGCCGGCGACGCTCTTCACGCCCGCCACGGTCACCGATCGCAGCGACGGCAAGCTCGCGCACCTCGACGGCCTGAACCTCTCCCGCGCGTGGTGCCAGCGCACGATCGCGCGGGCATTGCCTGCGGGCGACGCGCGCATCGCGGTGCTCGAAACGGCCGCGAACGAACATCTGACGTCGGGCATCGCGCATGTCGCGGGCGATTACATGGGCGAGCACTGGCTCGCGACATTCGCGCTGCTGGCGCTCGAAGCCTGATTCGCCTCAGACGCGCGGCTGAAACGCGATCACGCCCATTCCGATGAGCGCGATCGCCGCGCCCGCGATGTCCCACGCCGTCGGCCGGATGCGATCGACGGCCCAGAGCCACGCGATCGCCACGCCGATATACACGCCGCCGTACGCCGCATAGATGCGTCCGGCGGCGGCGTCGTGCAGCGTGAGCAGCCAAGCGAACAGCGCGAGCGACAGCGCGCCGGGCACGACGAGCCACGGCGAGCCGCCCTCCCTGAGCCATCGATACGGAAAATAGCAGCCGGCGATCTCGGCGATGGCCGTGACGACATAGAGCGCGAATGTTTTCATGACGCGCATTATCGACGTCCGCCCGAAGTTGCGCCGCCATCGCCGCGCCCGGACAATGACGCGCTTGTCACGAACCGCCAGCCCGAACACCTTGCAGACGCCCCCACAAAACGATTCGACCGAAACCGCCGCGCTACCCGTGCACTGGCACAAGCGCGTGTTGACGCTCGCGTTTCCGATCGTCCTCGCCAACCTCACGCAGCCGATTCTCGGCGCGGTCGATACGGCCGTCGCCGGGCATCTCGACGGGCCGCAGTATCTCGGCGGCGTCGCGCTCGGCGGGCTCGTGTTCAGCTTCGTGTTCTGGGGTTTCGGCTTTCTGCGCATGGGCACGACAGGACTCGTCGCGCAGGCGTTCGGCGCGCACGACGACGAGGCGTTGCGCGCGAGCGTGCTGCGCGCCCTGCTGCTCGCGCTCGTGATCGGCGCGGCGGTGCTGGCGCTGCAGGTGCCGATCATCCGCTATGGGCTCGTCGCGCTGGGCGGCAGCGCCGCCGTGCAGGACACCGCGAGCGCGTATTGTCATGCGCGCATCTGGGCCGCGCCGTTCGCGCTCGGCAATTACGTCGTGCTCGGGTATCTGCTCGGCTGCCAGCGCGTGCGGCTCGCGCTCGTCACGCAGATCTTCATCAATCTGGTGAATATCGTCGCGGTGCTGCTGTTCGTGTATCGCTTCGACTGGGGCATCGCGGGCATCGGCGCGGCGACTGCCTTCGCGGATTTTTGCGGCTTCGCGCTCGGCGCCGCGATCCTGTGGCATTCGCGTCTACGCGGGCTCGCACCGCTCGCGCCGCGTGCGATCTTCGATGCACACGCGCTCAGGCGGCTCGTCGCGATCAACCGCGACATCTTCATCCGCACGATCTGTCTGCTCGGCTCGTATGGCTGGTTCGCGCATCTCGGCGCGCGCGAGGGCGACGCGATCCTCGCCGCCAACGCCGTTCTGCTGAACTTTCAGACGTTCATGTCTTTCGGACTCGACGGCTTCGCGCACGCGGCCGAAGCGCTCGTCGGCGCGGCGGCCGGCGCGCGCGACCGTCACGCGTTCCGGCAGGCCGTGAAGATCACGATGTTCTGGTCGGCGATCGGCGCGGCGGGCTTTTCGGTCGTCTACTGGATGAGCGGCGAATGGATCATCGGCCGGCTGACCGATCAGGCCATCGTGCACGCGGCGGCGGTGCGCTATCTGCCGTGGGCGTCGATTCTGCCGCTCGCATCGGTGGCGGGCTTTCAGCTCGACGGCGTGTTCATCGGCGCGACCCGCACGCACGAACTGATGAAAGCGATGGCCGTCTCGCTTGCGGTGTTCCTGCTCGCCGCCTGGGCGCTCGCGGGATCGCTCGGCAATCACGGACTGTGGCTCGCGCTCACGCTTTTCATGGTGGCGCGCGGCATCACGCTGGCGGTTCAGGTGCCCGCGATCGAACGCGCGTCGTGCGCGCCCGATCGGCACTGAGTCACTGAGGAAGCGGCTTCACGGCGGCGAGGCCATCGAGCAGCGCCCTGTGGAACGCCGCCGGGTCCTGCATCTGCGGCGCGTGGCCCAGTTCGGGAAACTCGACGAGCCTCGCGCCCTCGATGCGCTCCTTCGCCAGCTTCGCGAGATCCGGATAGCGACCGAGCGTCGGACGAATCTCGGGCGGCGCGAAATCCTTGCCGATGGCGGTCGTGTCCTTGTCGCCGATCAGCAGCAGCGTCGGCGTTTTCAACTGGTCGAATTCGTAGACGACCGGCTGCGTGTAAATCATGTCGTAAAGCAGCGCCGAGTTCCACGCGACGACGTCCTTGCCCGGCCCGCGATACATGCCCGCGAGCATCTGCACCCACGGTTCGTAATCGGCGCGCCATTGGCCGGAGTAATACGTGCTCGTCTCGTAACGGCGGATGCCATCGGCGCTCGTTTTCAGCTCGCGCGCGTACCAGTCGTCGACCGATATCGACGGCACGCCTTTCGCCTTCCAGTCTTCGAGCCCGATCGGATTGACGAGCACGAGCTGCTCCGTCTCACGCGGATACATCAGTGCATAGCGAACCGCGAGCATGCCGCCCGTTGAATGCGCGATGAGCGTCGCCTTCCATACGCCCAACGCCCCGAGCAGCGCATGCGTGTTGCGCGCGAGCTGCTGGAAGCTGTACTGATAGCGCGCGGGCTTGGTCGACTTGCAAAAGCCGATCTGATCCGGTGCGATCACGCGATAACCCGCTTCGGTCAAGGTTTCGATGGTCTGCTTCCAGGTCGCCGAACAGAAATTCTTGCCGTGCAGAAGCACCGCGGTACGGCCGTTCGGATGCAGCGGATGCACGTCCATATAGGCCATGCGCACGACCTGGCGCTGCGACGTGAGCGCAAACTGCGCAACCGGATACGGATAGTCGAAGCCTTGCAACTCGGGACCGTAAGCGGGACCGTCATTGCTGGTCGATTGCGCGGCGTCCTCGGCATGCGCGTGAAAAGCGCAGGACAACGCGAGGGACAACACCAGAGAACGAAGAACGGACGAATTCATTTTTGGTTTCGGGATGACGTCGGCCGACGCATTCTAGCGCGCCTGAATTTCACACGCGCCCGCGCGTTCACCCGCCCCGCGCGCTGTCTCGAGCGCTTATACTTGCGGCCCCGAACGTCGACTGGACCTTCTCAAGCATGCCATTTCGCATCAAGGCATTCGCCGCCGCGCTCTTCGCATTCGTTTGTGTCAGCGCATCCGCGAACGATTGCCCGCAGTTCAGTCCGAACGGTCGCGCGCCCGTCGTCGTCAACTCGAAGATGCGCGCGGCGACGCAGGAAGTCTGCTACACCGACTTCGCGCTGCTTCATTCCGGCATCACGAAAGGCCCGCTCTGGTCGGCGGAGCATCTGACCGCGAACAGTGTCGATGAAGCAAAGAACAACACGCGCACCAATCGCTTTTTCGTCGACAAGCGCCTGCCGCCCGGTGATAGCGCGCAGCTTTCCGATTACAAGAAGAGCGGCTACGACCGCGGCCACATGAGCCCCGCTGGCGATCGCGCGAGCAAGAAAGGCATGGCCGAATCGTTCTCGCTCGCGAACATCGTGCCGCAGGATCCATCGAACAATCGGCGCATCTGGTCGCGCATCGAGCAAGCGGTGCGCAGGCTGACTGAGGAATCGGGCGAGTCGTTCGTCGTCACGGGCCCGCTCTTTTCGGGACGTCAGTTGCAGACGATCGGCGAATCGCGCGTGTTCGTGCCGACGCAACTGTATAAGGTGGTTTATCTGCCGCAGCGTCAGATCGCGTTCGCGGTGGTGGTCGAGAACACGCCGACCAACACCTACACGATGAAAACCGTGCGCGAGCTGGAAGCGATGAGCGGCCTCGCATTTCCCGGCATACCGGACGGACTGAAGGACAAACGAATTGGAGGGTTGCAAGGTGTTTAAGCCATTTGCGAACGATACGGACGTGTTGAACATCGCGGGCGACGCGGTCAACATCGAAAACGGCGTGAAGCGCCTGACGATCAGCGTCGATCTGACGATCGCGCGCGACAAGGCGGGACTCGCAAACGCCCTCGCGCTTCAGAAGGCGATCGGTGCGATCATCGAAGTCTTGCAGAGCGATGCGTCGCTGCCCGCGAAGCTGCCCGACGAACCGGGCGCGCCGTCGGGCACCGCCGACAATCCGTTCATCTGAAGCGGCGATCGTCGGAAACAGCCGCGCGGAGAATCGAAGTGATCGAATGCCATGTCGGCCCGAGCCCGCTCGGGCACATCCTGTATCGCGCCGAAAACGACTGCTTGACGGGGCTCTTCTTCGTCGGACAGAAGCATTTTCCCGACGGCCTGCCGCAGCCGACGCTGTCCGACGCGCTGCCAAGATCGCGCGTGATCAGCGAGGCGCGCGAGCAGATCGGCGAATACTTCTCCGGCGTGCGCAAGGAATTTTCGATCGCGCTGAACCTCGACGGGACGGCGTTTCAGCGGCAAGTCTGGGATGCACTGCGGCAGATTCCCTTCGGCGAGGCTTGGACCTACGGCGATCTCGCGCGTCGGCTCGGCTTGCCTATGGGCGCGTCGCGGGCCGTGGGCGGCGCGAACGGCCGCAATCCGGTTGCGATTATCGTGCCGTGTCATCGCGTGATTGGCGGCGACGGGGAATTGACCGGCTACGCAGGCGGCGTGGAGCGCAAGCGTCATTTGCTTACGCTGGAGGGCGGGCCGGGGCGCGAGCAGCTCACGCTCTTCTGAACCGACGTCTTCGACGCGTGAACGAAAAAGCTCGCGAACCTTCCGGTTCGCGGGCTTTTTTCGTGGGGCGCTGTCCTTCGTGAAATTACGGCATGAGCGTGACTTCCACGCGGCGATTCTCCGCACGACCAACGTCCGTTGCGTTAGACGCGATCGGGTTCGTCTTGCCAAACCCCTTCAGCGAGTATTTGTCGGCACGCAGGCCGCGCTCCTTGAGATACGTGAGCACAGCTTGAGCGCGACGCTTCGACAGACCGACGTTGTAGGCATCGGGGCCCGTCGAATCCGTATAACCCTCGACGGTCACGGACGCGAAGTTCGCACCCTGCGATTCGGCGACGAGCTGATTCAAAATGCCCTTGGCCTTAGGCGTCAACACAGCGCTGTCGAACGCGAAGTTCGTTTTCTCGTCCAGCAAGACCTTGCGCGGCGCGGGGGCCATTGCTTTGGCGGGAGCCGGCTGTGGCTCGTTTGTGGGCGCAGCGGGAGCCGGCGTAACGGGAGCCGGCTGAGCCTGCTGTACCGGCGTCGCACAATTGAAGATCACGCTGCGGGGATCGTTGGGCGCTTGCGTGCCGACGAGCGTCTGGAGCACATTGACCGGCTGAGTGCCGCACATCTTCTGAGCAGCGGTCATACAGGCGCTGCCCTTCTCAAAAACGCCGTAGCATTCGGCGCGGTAAGCCTTTTGGCCATCCGACGTCTGAATTTGGCTGATATTGAAAGCCGGTCCCGAGGTGGACGAGCAGCCCGCGAGTGCAGCAGCGGCGATAAGACTAACGGCAAGGGTTTTCGTGAGCAATTTGGTGTACATGCGAGTCAATTTGAAAGCGCGAAGCCGCTGAAAGCGCGCCTCATTTCCGGGCCTTGGGACATTCCCAAAGGCGGCAGGCAGATTCATGATTCGATTTCGGATGCGTTCAACTATCGATGAGCAATCCAAAAGCTGCGGGATTGTAGCCCGGTGTTTCATGCGCTTTAAGCGGACAACTCCCAAATTGCGGAGCTCTGAGGCGCGTACAGCAAAATGCCTATTTGGCCGGCGCGGGGAGATCGCCGTCCGACTGCTTTTGCAGTTCCTGCACACGCGTCTGCAGCGCGCGAAGCTGCGCCTGCGCGGCCGCCTGCTCCGTACGCAATTCGCGGATCGCGTTCTGCTGCTCCAGCTGATGGGTCGTCACCTGAGTTTGCTGCGCGCGAGCAATATCGAGATCCGCCTGCAGCCGATTGGCCCGTTCCTGCTGGACGGAAATTTGCCGGTCGGCATACGCCTTTTCTGCTTCGAGCTTGATGCGCTTGATTTCGGCATCGGCGAGCGTGGTCGATGTTTTCGCGAAATCGGAATAGACGGCTTCGGCACGCGCCTCGTTTTGCGTTTTGAAGACGCGCCAGATATTGCTTTGCTGAAACAGTGCAACGTAATAAGTCATCTGCTCGGCATAATACGAAAGACTTGCGCCATAACTGCCATTGTAAGTCCTGCGCAACTCTATTATTTTGCCGGCGGTAATGAGCGTTTCGCGTTCCGCGACATCGCCATTTGTCGTAACGGCCTTTTCCGGACTGTTCGGCGATGGACCAGCGCGCATATCGCCGGCGGCGCAGGCCCACGGGAGCGGCATAAGCAAACTCGCCGCGATTAGCGCGATTTCCGCAATCACCAAACGCTTCATTGCGATTCTTCCATAAAGGCAAAGCAGATCGTCCGTAATGGATTATGGCGCTGTAATCCCATTAATTCCAGACGATCGAAATGGCTTATATCCGATCGCGATTAAAGCACGCCAAACTCAAATCGTGGGCTGTTGTCCGGGGCGTTCGTTCATCAATCGCGCTTCAGTTGCGCGGCGCATGATTTCGCTCGGCTTGAAAATGCGCGAATCCCCGTGTTCTGCGGGCATGCGCGAGAAAATGTCTCGGTCTGCCCGAAAGTCGAACGGCGTGTCCGACAAGATGCGCGCGTCGGGCAAAGGCTCTACGGCGTGAGCCGGCGCGACGGATATGGCGAAAAACGCGAAAAGGCTGGCAAGGAGCGCAAAAGCGCCCGGGATCGAGTGCGAACGGTGCATGGCAAGGAAAAGGCAATGAGGGCGCACGAGCGCCGGAATGGAGCCGCCGCGAGAAACACACGGCGTTCGTGTACTGCATCGTTCGCCATTTCAACAGCTGTCGCGCCCCCTGCCCATGAGAGAGTTCTCAAACAATTCTTGCCCGCGGGCCGCCTATCCCATCCGACATAGCGATCAGGCGTGAAAAATGCGTGCCGTAAGCGTTCGCTTGCCAGAGCAAGCATGGCCAGCGCACGCCTCGTGGAGCGCAGCGACGAAGCAGAGAACGGCCCGCAAACGGCACGGCAGCGGGACTCATTGGTGCGGCAAGCAGCCACAGCTTGCCAAGAGTCCGCCATAATGCGCCTTCGCAAAAATGCTGAATCGCCAAGTAAAAACGAAAATGCCATGACTCAAGACGACAAGCACTCGACCGATCAACCCAGGCAGCCCGCCGCCAACGACGGCAACGTGACGACCGGCGTTGCGGGCCTGGACGAAATCCTGGGCGGCGGTCTCGTCGAAGGCGGCCTGTATCTGATCGAAGGGATGGCGGGCGCGGGCAAGACGATTCTCTCGTCGCAGATCGGCTTTCACCGCGTCGCGCAGGGCGACATGGTGCTGTACATCACGCTGATCGCCGAATCGCATACCAAGCTGCTGTCCCACCTGCGGGCGCTCTCGTTCTACAACGCCGACGCCATCTCCGACCGGATGCTCTTCGTCTCCGGCTATCACGAGCTGATGCGCGACGGCCTGTCCGGTTTTCTTGCGCTGATCGCCGCGACGATCAAGACGAGCCGCCCGCGCTTCATGGTCATCGACGGATTTCGCAGCGGGCGCGAATTCAGTTCGACGGAGCTCGAACTCTCGCAATTCATCCACGAGCTGTCGGCGTTCGTGAGCGCCGCGCGCTGCACGACGCTGATCCTCGCGCCGCTTTCCGGCAACGAGCCGCATCCGGAGCACACGCTCGTCGATGGGCTCATCGAACTGAACCGCTACAACACCGGCATGCGTCGCGCTCGCGAAATCGAAGTCCACAAGCTGCGCGCCCGCGATCACCTGCTCGGCAAGCACTTCTTCAAGATCACCGAAAACGGCCTCGTGACCTTTCCGCGCATCGAGGCGTCGCCCGCGAACGATCTCGGGACGCCGGACTTCACGAGCAAGCTCGGCTTCGCATTTCCCGATTTCGACCAGATGCTCGGCGGCGGCGTCGTGCGCGGCTCGACGACCACGCTCGTCGGGCCGTCGGGCGTCGGCAAGACGCTCATGTCGCTCAAGTTCCTGCTGGCGGGCGTGGAGCGCGGCGAGCGCTGCGTCTATTTCGGCCTGTACGAGTCGCCCGAGCGGCTGCTGGCGAAAGCGCAGTCGGTCGGTATCGATCTCGTGCCGGCCGCGCAGGACGGCCGCCTCGTGATTCACTGGCATCCTGCTGTCGAACTGGCGATCGACGAGCTCGCCGTCGAGCTGATGAACGCGGTGAGGAACGCGAACGCGTCGCGGCTCGTGGTCGACGGTATCGACGGATTCTTTCAATCCGCGAACCGCACCGAGCGCTTCGGGCTCTTTCTCAACGCGCTCACGCACCGCCTGCGCGATGCGGGCGTGACCACCATCCTTACCGAGGAGCTGCCGCTCTACGGCGATGCGGGTCTGCCCACGACGCTGCGCGCGTCCGCGATGACGGAGAACATCGTGCTCATGCGGTACGTGGAGGCGAATTCCGCGCTGTATCGCATGGTGTCGATCGTCAAGCAGCGCGAAGGCCCGCACGATTCGGCGATTCGCCGTCTCACGATCGACTCGCGCGGCCTGCATATCAGCGAAGGCTTCATCGGCCCGACGGGCATGCTGTCCGGACACCCGTCGCTCGCGCCCGCGCTCTCTGTGTCGGACCCCGGCGCGCGCGCATGAAAAAAATCCTCGTCGTCGACGATGAATTCGACATTCTGACAACGTGGCGGCTCGTGCTCGAAATGGAGGGCTACGAGGTTTCCACGGCCTCCAACGGACGCACCGCACTCGACGCGGCGCGCTCGAATCCGCCCGCGCTCGTCATTACCGACTGGATGATGCCGCACATGGACGGCGTCGAGCTGATCCGGCAACTGGCCGCGAGCGACGGGCTCGCAGGCGTGCCGGTGATCCTCATGAGCGCGGCGGCCAATGCGCCGGCGCTCGAACATCCGCACGCGCAGTTTCGCCGCAAGCCGCTTTCCATCGATGATCTGGTCGACAGCGTCAAAAGCCTTATCGGTCCGGCCTGAGCGGACTTAGGCACGCGGCGTGCTGTAGAGGTGCGTTCCGGCGATTCCGGAGTTACGAGAAACCGCTCAACCCGAAAGGAGGCACCATGGTGCAGGATCAAGTGGAAGGCGCGGCACAAAAAGTCGTCGGCAAGGTACAGGACGCGGTCGGCGCATTGACCGGGGATGAAGCGACGCAAGCCGAAGGCAAAGTGCGGCAGGCCTATGGCAACTTGCAGCAGAGTTACGGGCAGACCGTCGACAACGTGCGCCTGGCGGTCGCGAATCAGCCGCTTCAGGGCGTGCTGATCGCCGCGGCGGTCGGCTTCGTGCTCGGCGCGTTGTGGAACCGCGATCGTTGATGCGCGACTAGCAGAGCGCATGACGCATGGAAACGAAGCCGGCGTGGGAAACCACGCCGGCTTCTTCGTTTATTTCGCCTCGTGCGCGACGCCGGCGAGCGCCGCGGACCGCGCGCAACCGATGGCGATCGCGACGGCCGCCACGAGGAGCGCGCCATGCGCGCCGCCGAGCGCCGCCGCAACGGCAAGCCCGCACGACGCTGCCGCGCTCAAGGCGCTCGCGGCCGGCGCGCCCGCAGCACCGCCCATCGCGAGCGACAAATGCGCACCGATCAGCGCGACCATCGCAACGACCAAGACCACGGCGTGCGCGCCGGGTTGCGCGCCGAGCACATAGGCGAGCGCCGCGCACGCGCCGGCGCAGACGAGATGCAGCGGCTGCAACGACATGCTTTCGCGATTCGCCCGCGCGCAGACCAGACAAGCCAGCGCCGCCATCGCGCCGCCTGCGAAGACCGCATACGCGCCGTTCGCGCCCGGCAGCACCCATGCGACGAAAGCGATCGTGGTGAGCGACGCGTGCGTCGATGCACCCGAAGCAATCGAAGCGCTCCCACCGAATCGATATCCGGCGAATCCCGCGACACCGGCGAGCAGGAGCGCGGCGGCCAGCGTCGCCATGGCGGCAGGGCCGCCGCTCGCGCAAGCAGCGACGACGATCACCGCGCCGGCGGCCGCCAACGCACGCGCATGGGCACGCGCCGCGCCAGCCCGCATCGACGAACCCGCCGACAACGCCGCGAGCACGCACAGCGCGCCGGCCAGAGCATCGGACATGCGTCCCTCCTTCAGACGGCCAGCACGTTCGACAGCGTGCCGATGCCCGCGATCGACACATCCACGCGCGCGCCGTCCTTGATCGAGCCGACGCCGATCGACGTGCCGCACGCGATCACATCGCCGGGCACGAGCGTCATGTCCTGCGACAGCATGCTCACCTGTTCGGCGGGCGAGAAGATCATGTCGTCGAGCGGATAGTTCTGACGCTCGACGCCTTCGAGCGTCGTGACGACGTTCGCAGTGCGCCAGTCGAAGCCGTTGCCCGGCGTGACGATCGCGGGCCCGAGGCACGTGAACGTGTCGAAGCCCTTCGAGCGGCACCACTGCGCGAAGTTGGGATCTTGCTGCAGCAGTTCGATCGCGGTGACATCGTTCACGCACGTATAGCCGAAGATCGCCTCCTCGGCTTCCTCGACCGACGCCCCGCTCACCGTCTTGCCGATCACGATGCCCAGTTCGCCCTCGTACGCGATCTTGCCTTGATAACTCTTCGGCCGGCGGATCGACTCGTTCGGCCCGATCACCGACATCGGCGGCTTGATCAGAAAGAGCGGATGCTGCGGCGGCGCCTTGTCGAGTTTCTGCGACAGCGCGTAGTAGTTGTTCCACAGCGCGATGACCTTGCTCGGCTGGCACGGCGCGAGCAGCGTGAGGTCGTCGGCGGCGAAGGAAATGTCCGTCGGGCGCGGGCGGTCGAACATCGCGCCTTCGTGCTGCACGACGCGGCCCGAGTGCTGATCGAGCGTACCGAAGCCGATGCTGCCGCCGGCATCGCGAAAACGAATCCAGTGTGTCAAATCTGTCTCCTTGAGAATAGGAGCGCGGGCGTACATGGCCCGCGCTCTCGTCCCCTCCTCCTTACATCGGATCAGGCCCGCGCCGCGAGCCCACTTTTACTTCGCGCCGAGCATCATGACGGGTAGTTCCGTGGATGAGCTTGGCTGCGTCGCTTCGTTACAGGACAACCGTGCTGCTCATGTCGCGCGTCTCGGTTTCTATGGACGTGCCGGGTCCGCGCCGCCTTCTTTCGAAGGCGGCGTGAGGCAGACCAATTGCGTGAGAGGCGTCTAGATCGCGCCGAGACTCTTCAGCGTTGCGACCTGATCGGGCGTATAGCCGAGTTCGGCCATAACTTCGTCCGTATGCTCGCCGAGCAATGGCGAGCGCACGACTTCGGTCGGGCTGTCGGACAGTTTGATCGGATTGCCGACCGTGAGATATTTGCCGCGCACCGGATGATCCACTTCGACCACCGTGCCCGTCTTGCGCAGCGACGGCTCTTCGGCGATTTCCTTCATCGAGAGAATCGGGCCGCACGGAATGTCGTGCTTGTTGAGGATTTCCATCGCCTGGAACTTGGTCTTCGACATCGTCCAGCGCTCGATCTCCGCAAAGATGTCCTTCAGATGCGGCAGGCGCGCGTTCGGCGTCTTGTAGTCCGGATGGTCGATCCACTCCTCTTTGCCGATCACCTTGCAGATTTCACCCCACACCGGCGCCTGCGTGATGAAGTAGATATACGCGTTCGGATCGGTTTCCCAGCCCTTGCACTTGAGAATCCAGCCAGGCTGACCGCCGCCCGATGCGTTGCCCGCGCGCGGCACCGCTTCGCCGAAGGAGCCGTTCGGATACTGCGGATATTCCTTCATCACGCCGGTGCGTTCCAGCCGTTGCTGATCGCGCAGCTTGACGCGACAGAGGTTGAGCACGCCGTCCTGCATCGCGGCGAGCACTTTCTGGCCGCGTCCGCTCGTGTTGCGTTGATACAGCGCGGTGACGATGCCGAGCGCGAGATGCAGGCCCGTGCCGGAATCGCCGATCTGCGCGCCGCTGACCACCGGCGGGCCATCGTCGAAACCGGTCGTCGAAGCCGCGCCGCCCGCGCATTGCGCGACGTTTTCGTAGACCTTGCAGTCCTCATAGGGTCCGGGGCCGAAGCCTTTCACCGAAGCGACGATCATCCGCGGATTCAACTCCTGGATGCGCTCCCACGTAAAGCCCATGCGATCGAGCGCGCCCGGCGCGAAGTTCTCGACGAGCACGTCGCATTTCTTCACGAGCGTCTCGAGCACCTTCTTCCCTTCGGGATTCTTGGTGTCGATGGTGATCGAGCGCTTGTTGTGGTTGAGCATCGTGAAGTAGAGGCTGTCGGCGTCGGGAATGTCGCGGAGTTGCTCCCGCGTGATGTCGCCCGCGCCCGCGCGTTCCACCTTGATCACGTCCGCGCCGAACCACGCGAGCAGCTGCGTGCAGGTCGGTCCCGACTGAACGTGCGTGAAATCCAGGATGCGCACGCCGTCCAGCGCCTTGCCAGAGTTGTTCACCGTCATGGCTTGTCTCCCAATTCTTTAGTTCGACGTTTATGGATTCAGATTCATTTGTACATCCTTTGCGCCATCGTGCCAGCCTTGCGCGCATCCTCGCGGCAGCTGCCGAGCATCTCGGCTCCCGTGATATACAATATTCCAGACACAATATTAGTCAACTATAGTTCGGTCGGAACAAACCCTGTGATGCACTGCACGATTGTCTGGAATGCTTCACCGATGGTGCTTTCGCCATCATCGATATTGCATCGCAGCAACTACCGTATTCCTCCGAAGTTTCGTCCATTACCCGCGTCACTCCACCATACCCGCTAAAACCTTTTGCTCGCCGTGAAATCTGATATACAGTATTTCAGCGCGACGAAGGATACGTTTTTTGCCGCGCCTACTCCCATTAGAGGACATCAGGAGACGTAATGAACATCCACGAATATCAGGCGAAGACGCTGCTGCGAAAGTACGGCGTCGCGGTTCCGGAAGGCCGCGTCGCCTTTTCCGCGCAGGAAGCCGCCGACGCGGCGCGCGCGATCGGCGGACCGGTCTGGGTCGTGAAGTCGCAGATTCACGCCGGCGGCCGCGGCGCGGGACGCTTTTCCAATGATCCGGACGGCAAAGGCGGCGTGCGCGTCGTGAAGTCCGTGGACGCGGTGCGCGAGAACGCGCAGCAGATGCTCGGATCGGTGCTCGTGACGAAGCAGACCGGGCCGGCGGGCAAGGAAGTGAAGCGTCTCTATGTTGAGGAAGGCTGCGATATTGCGCGCGAGTTGTATCTCGGCATGCTGGTCGATCGCGCCACGTCGCGCATCACGATCATGGCATCGACCGAAGGCGGCATGGAAATCGAGGAAGTGGCGCACCGTACGCCGGAAAAGATTCTCAAGGTCGCGATCGATCCGGCGACCGGGCTGCAACCGTTTCACACACGTCAGATCGCATTCGGCCTCGGTCTGAGCGGCAAGCAGGTCGGCGCGGCATCGAAATTCATCACGGCGTTGTATCAGGCGTTCGTCGATCTCGACGCGTCCATCGTCGAAGTCAATCCGCTCGTCGTGACCGGTTCCGGCGACGTGATGGCGCTCGACGCCAAGCTCAATTTCGACGATAACGCGCTCTATCGCCATCCCGACATCGAAAAGCTGCGCGACGAGGACGAAGAAGATCCCGCCGAAATCGAAGCGGCAAAACACGGCCTGAATTACGTGACGCTCGACGGCAACATCGGCTGCATGGTGAACGGCGCCGGCCTCGCGATGGCCACGATGGACATCATCAAGCTATACGGCGGCGAGCCGGCCAACTTTCTCGATGTCGGCGGCGGCGCGACGCAGGAACGCGTCGCCACCGCATTCAAGCTGATTCTGCGCGACCCGAAAGTGCGCGGCATTCTGGTCAACATCTTCGGCGGCATCATGCGTTGCGACGTCATCGCGCAAGGCGTCGTCGCGGCCGCGCGCGAAGTCGATCTGCGCGTGCCGCTCGTCGTGCGCCTCGCTGGAACGAATGTCGATGCGGGCCGCGAAATCCTGCGCACCTCCGGCCTCACGATCATCCCCGCCGAAAACCTCGCCGATGCCGCCGACAAGATCGTCGGCGCCGTCGCTCACTGAGAGGACACCAGCATGAGCGTCTTGATCAATAAAGATACGAAAGTGATTTGCCAGGGCTTCACCGGCGCGCAGGGCACGTTTCACTCGGAACAGGCGATCGCGTACGGCACGCGCATGGTCGGCGGCGTGACGCCCGGCAAAGGCGGCACGACGCATCTGGAGTTGCCCGTGTTCGACACCGTCGCGGATGCGGTCGCGAAGACCGGCGCCGACGCGTCCGTCATCTACGTGCCGCCGCCCTTCGCCGCCGATGCGATCCTCGAAGCCATCGACGCGCAGGTGCCGTTCATCGTCTGCATCACGGAAGGCATTCCGGTGCTCGACATGCTGCGCGTCAAACGCGCGCTCGCCGGTTCGAACAGCCGGCTCGTCGGGCCGAACTGTCCGGGCGTCATCACGCCGGGGCAATGCAAGATCGGGATCATGCCGGGGCATATTCACCAGCCGGGGAAGATCGGCATCGTGTCGCGTTCGGGCACGCTCACGTATGAGGCCGTCGCGCAGACGACCGCCGCCGGGCTCGGGCAGACGACGTGCATCGGCATAGGCGGCGATCCGGTGAACGGCACGAATTTCATCGACTGCCTCGCGCTCTTTCTCGAAGACGACGCCACCGAGGGCATCATCATGATCGGGGAGATCGGTGGATCGGCGGAAGAGGAAGCCGCGCAATTCCTTAAGGAATCGAAGACCAAAAAGCCGGTGGTCGGCTTCATCGCCGGGACGACCGCGCCGCCGGGACGCCGCATGGGCCACGCCGGCGCGATCATCTCGGGCGGCTCGGGCACGGCGAGCGCGAAAATCGACGCGATGAAGTCGGCGGGCATCCATGTCGCGGATTCGCCTGCCGCGCTCGGCGAAACGATGGTCCACGCGATACGCTAGTCGTACCGGTTCAGCGAGCCTGAACGCAAAAAGGCTGCGCGGCAAACGCCACGCAGCCTTTTTCATGACTCGAACTTCAATCCGGCATCAGTCCAGAAAGTCGCAATTCGCCTCGACGAACGCCGCCAGATCCAGCGAATGCTGCTTCACGAGCCGCTCGACCAGTTCGGTGTCCCGCTTCTCCAGCGCCTCGATGATGCGCATGTGATCGACGATCGAGCGCGACGCCCGGTCGCTCTGCGAGATCGTCATCTTACGGATCGCGCGCACGTGCACGAAGATGTTCTTGATCGTCTCGAAGATGATTTCCGACTTCGACAGACGCACGATCGCCGAATGGAACGCGATATTCGCATCCGAATATTCGTCGATGTGCTCGGCGGGCGTCGAGTCGCGGAAATTGTCGAACATGTGGCGCAGATGGGCGATTTCCTCGTCCGTCGCGCGCTGTGTCGCGAGCCGCGCCGCCATGCTTTCCAGCGCCGCCCACATGTGGATCATCTCGACGATCTCGCGCTTGGTCTTGCGCAAGATATAGACACCCCGGCGCGGCACCGTGCGCAGGAAGCCTTCCTGCTCGAGCAGTGTCATGGCCTCGCGGATGGGTGTGCGCGAGACGCCGAGCGCTTCGGTCAGCTCTTTCTCGTCCAGACGGATTTCTTCCCGCGAGCGGTAGATGTCCGCCTCGGCGATCGCCTGCCGCAGCTTCGCGTACGCCTGATCGCGCAGCGAAACCGTGGCATTGATCGGCTCCAGCGAAAGCGTGAGCCCGGACGGACGAACGTCGGGGCGAACTTCCGGCCTGTCTACGGATTGAGTATCAGATGGCATTGATGGCTTGATTTCCCATGTGCGGACGGCGAGGGTCGACACGCTTGCCCGAACCGCCGTTCTGGTCATCCGCCGCAAGACCGGCGAAGCGACCGTGATTCTGTGCGCGCTGCAGCATGCTCTGCGGCACCGCCGACGCAATCATAAACGTAACACCCGTACCCACGGCAACCAGCGCGAATCCGACAACCACCAACAGGGCGATGCTCATTTCAGGCTCCAGTCAAATCACTCAAGAGCCCTCAGTATATGCTGCATCGCAACAGAGATCAACATATTTTGCATCTTGTATATCAGAAACAACGCTGGTGCCTTCGTCTGCAGTTTAGGCGGCTTTTTGCGATTGCGGGAGCGGCAGCGGCTTCGCCGTGCCCTGATTCACGCCCTCGCGCAGCTTGATCAATGCGAGCACCGCGTCGAGCATTGGCGTGTCCACGTGAACGAGACGGCCGATTTCCTGCACGACGGTCATCAGCGGATCGATTTCCATCGGGCGATTGGCCTCGCAGTCCATCAGCATCGACGTTTTGTGCGCGCCGACCGCGCCCGCGCCGTTGATGCGCCGCTCCACGTCGACGCGGAAATTCACGCCGATCTTGTCGCCGATGGCCTTCGCTTCCAGCATCATCGCCTTCGAGAGCGCGCGCGTGCCGGGATCGCTGGTCAGGACGTCGAGCGTCGCGCCGGTCAGCGCGCTGATCGGGTTGAAGCACAGGTTGCCCCAGAGCTTCAGCCAGATTTCGTCGCGGATGTTGTCGCGCATCGGCGCTTCCATGTCCGCCTTGGCCATCATGTCGTGCAGCGCCTGCAGTCGCGGCGTGATTTCACCGCTCGGCTCGCCGATCGGAAACTTCTTGCCGTAGTGATGCTCGATGACACCCGGCTCCGCGATCTCCGCCGCCGGCAGCAGCACGCAGCCGATCGCGCGTTCCGGCCCGAACACGTCCCACTGCCGGCCGCCAGGATCGACGCTCTGCAACTTCGTGCCTTCGAGCTCGCCGCCGTGCTTGTAGAAGTACCAGTACGGCAAACCGTTGACGGCCGTGACGATCGCCGTCTCCGGCCCGAGCAGCGGCGGAATCAGATCGACGACACCGGGAATCGAATGCGCCTTGAGCGCGATGATCACGTAATCCTGCGGACCGAGTTCGGCGGGATTGTTCGTGCAGCGCACCTTGACGACGTGCTCCTGACCATCGATGCGCAGCTTCACGCCGTTCGCCTGCATGGCCGCGAGATGCGGGCCGCGCGCGACGAAACTGACCTCCGCCCCGGCGCGCGCCAGTTGCGCACCCATATATCCGCCGATCGCGCCGGCGCCGTACACGCAGATTTTCATGGTTCGTCTCCTGAGGGTTGTAGCCTTTTAGCTCTCTGATATACAAGATACTACATTCCGTATCGACCAAGAACAAGGCGAATCGTGTACTTGCGGACGAGCGGAAACCCGCATGCGCGAAGCGCGCCGCGGGCTGGAATGAATACAGGGAAAAGCGCCGGTCAGGCGTCGACAGGCTGACCCGAGATCACAGTATGCGACGAGGCCGCCACGATGTGCGACCACACACCGGCCGCGCTCGCGCGCAATGCGCGGCTCTTGCGCCGCACGAGCATGATCGTGCGCGACGTGTCCGGCACTAGCGGGATGAAGCGCGCCTGCGCGCTGTCGCATGCGGCGCGCGCGTGCATCGGCAGAATACCGACGCCGAGTCCCGCTTCCGCCATGCGTGCGACCGCCGCCGACTGGGTGAGTTTCTGGCGAACCGCGCCGGTCACGCCATGCAGCGCAAGCGCGGCTTCGATGGCGACGAGACTGCCGGTGTCATCATCGAGAAGGAGCAGCGGCGTGCCGCGCAATTGCTGCCAGTCGATGCGCGCCGCCTCGCTGAGCCGATGCGACGCGCTCACGACCGCCGCGAGTCCATCGGCGAAAAGCGGTTCGGCGGCGAGTTCGTCGAGATTCTCCGGCGCGATCACGACGCCCAGTTCCGCCTCGCCCGAGCGAACGAGTTGCAGCACGGCGTTCTGCGGCCGATCCATCATCACGATCGTGATATCCGGCAAGCGCTCGCGGCAGGACGCGAGCATGCCGGGCAAGACGCTCGCGGTGAGACCACAACTGCTCGCGAGATTCACGACGCCCGGTTCGCCAGCCTCCTGCGCGCGCGGCCGCAGCGTCGCTTCCAGTTCCTCGACGAGCGGCGCGATGCGCGCGAGCAGGCGGCGCCCGGTGTCGGTGAGTGCGACCTGGCGCGTGGTGCGATCGAAGAGCCGCAGCGCGACTTCGTCTTCGAGTTCTCTGATGCTGCGGCTGACCGCCGATTGCGTGATGCCGAATTCATCGCCCGCGCGCGTGAAGCTGCGATGCCGCGCGAGCGTGACGAACAATCTCAACTGATGCAGCGATACGCTGAGCGATGGAGACGGTTCGCGCGGCATGCCTCGACTTGCCCTTACTGAACCGTGTTGCGCGATGCGTCCCAGCCCGTCTGGAACGACGCGTTGACCGATGAATCCGCCGACGTTTCCGTCAGCGTGTTTTCGATCCAGCGCTTGCGCATCGGTGCGAGGACGAACTTTGCGCACAGTCCCGCCGCGATCGACGTCACGGCCGCCGCGATGAACACCGCGTTCCACGAACCGACCGACGCGAGCACCGATGCAAGCGGCACCAGCATCGATGCCGTGCCCTTCGCCGTGTACAACGTGCCCGCGTTGGCGGCGGCGTACTTGCTGCCGAAGGTATCGGCGCAGGTCGCCGGGAAGATCGAGAAGATTTCGCCCCAGCACAGGAACGTCATCGCCGCGAACAGCATGAAGAGATACGGATCGTGCCCGAACTCCATCAGCCCGAGCAGCGCGACGCCTTCGCCCAGGAAGATGATGAACATCGTGTTCTCGCGGCCGATCTTGTCCGAGATGAAACCGCACAGCGGACGCGTGAAGCCGTTGCACAGGTTATCGATGGACAACGTCATCGCGAGCAGCGGCAGCGTCACGCCCAGCAGGTTCACCGGCATCTTCGCGAAGCCGTACTCCTTCGCGATCGGCCCGAACTGCGCGGTCGCGATCACGCCGCCCGCCGCGACGAACACGAACATCAGGTACAGCACCCAGAAGAGCGGCGAGCGCACGATCTGCCCTGTCGTGTAGTCGATTTTCGTCGACACGATACGCTTGGCCGGCACGATGCCCTTCGGCGGATTGGGCCGCACGAGCATCAGCGCCAGCACAAAAATGCACGCGCCCTGCAGGATGCCGAAGAACATGAACGCGTGCTCGTAGCCCGAGCTCTGGATCATGTTGGAGATCGGAATCACGGTGACGGCCGCGCCCGCGCCGAAGCCCGCCGCCGTCATGCCCGCAGCGAGACCGCGCTTGTCCGGGAACCACTTGAGCGCCGTGCCGACGCACGTGCCGTACACGCAGCCCGCGCCGATGCCCGCGACCACCGCCCCGATGTAGAGATGGATGAGACTCGTCGCATTCGCGTCGATGATCCAGCCGAGCGCCGCGCAGATCGAACCGCCGATGACGACCGGCCGCGGGCCGAACTTGTCGACGAGCCAGCCCTCGACGGGCACAAGCCAGGTTTCGGTGACGATGAAAATAGTGAAGGCGGTCTGAATCGCCGCCTGACCCCAGTGATGCTTCGCATCCATTGGGACGACGAACAGGGTCCATGCGTACTGCAGGTTGGCGACCAGCCCCATGCATATGATGCCGATCACTAGCTGGAACCATCTGTTGTGATGACGCCCGTGCGATTGCCCGGACACAACCGTGTCTGCGCTTGCCATGTCTGTCTCCGTTATGTTTTCTAGCGCTCGTACGGCGCTTGATGTGCTGCGAGAAACCGGCGCGGTGCGCCGGCGGCGGGCGGTCGGTCAGGGGAAGTGCTCGGTCCAGGCGGCGTGGGCGTGAGGCCGCCTGTCGCGCATGTCGCGCGTGCTGCACATACTGAAGTGGGCGATCGATTCGCACGTCAGGCAAACATCCGCGTCAGGCGATCGACGAATCATTTCAAGCGATTCCCAATAAAGTCCGGATGGTTGATGCGCCTTTGCAGGCTTCGGGTTTTTGCTGAGTCGTGCCGTGATACATGGCGAAAAGCGCGTGGCCGATGCTCGGGGTTAAGCATAACCGTTCGTGCTAGCCGCGACCGTCCTCCTTACAACTTTTGGGGACGTGAAAGCATCGTGGGGGAGAAAAACGATTAAGGAAAGTTAGAAAAAATTATTGTATAAATTAGCTATCGTTAATGGATGAAGGATCGCCGTGCTCCGCAACGCTACCCTGCGTCAGTTGAAGATCTTCGAGACCGTTGCCCGTCGACTGAGTTTTTCTCGCGCCGCCGAGGAACTCTATCTCACTCAGCCCGCCGTCTCGACGCAGGTCAAGCAACTGGAGGAGCACGCTGGCTTGCCGCTCTTCGAGCAGTTGGGCAAGAAAATCTACCTCACGCCGGCCGGGAATGAAATGCTCCATTACAGCCGTGCGATCCTGGAGCAATTCCGCGAAGCCGACGACGCGATGGCACGGCTCAAGGGCATTTCGGGCGGCACGCTGAGTGTCGCGGTGATCAGCGCGGGCGATTATTTTTTTCCGCGACTGCTTGCGGCATTCACGCAGCGTAATACCGATGTCAGGCTCAACCTTGCGGTACACAATCGCGAAGAACTGCTGCATCAGCTTTCCGACAATCTCACCGACCTCGCCGTGATGGTGCGTCCGCCGCGCGACATGGATACGGTCAACGTTTCCTTTGCACCGCATCCGTATGTGATCGTCGCGCCGCCGGATCATCCGCTCGTCGGACGCAAAAACGTACCGCTCGAAGCACTGGCCGACGAGCCGTTCATCGTCCGCGAGCGAGGTTCGGATACCTGGAACTCGATGGAGGAAGGTTTCGCGGGCCGGCTCTCGAACCTGAACGTCGCGATGGAAATCACCAGCACGGAGACGATCAAGCAGGCGGTGATCGCCGGCATGGGCGTGAGCTTTCTGTCCGCGCACACGATCAGCATGGAGCTGCAGGTCGGCAAACTGGCGGTGCTCGATATCGAGGGTTTTCCCGTGATGCTCAACTGGTTCGTCGTGCATCGGAACAACAAGCGTCTGCCGCCGGTGGCGCTCGCCTTCAAGCAGTTTCTCGTCGAAGAAGGGGCCGCACAGATCGAAGCGATCACGCAAATCGTCGCGAAGACCGGAAAGCCCAATTCATAACGCTTCCTGAATATATAAGCGAAAAAACTTTAACTATCGTATATGGATCGTGTTACCTATCCTGCATTCATGCCCCCGGCCATACAGGAGACGATCATGATCCATGCAATGTACAGCGATGACCGCGAAGTTCAGGCGCAAGTCTGCGCATTCAATACCGCTTTCGAAGAACTCGATCTGATGTTCCGCTGGGATGTGCAGACCTATCTCGCGCTTGCGTCGGCGGACAGCGACTACGGGAAGATCGCGCAGTACATCGAGACGCACTCTCCGCATCTCCTGAAGGCGTACAGCGCGGAGTTTCTCTGCCAGGCGATCGTCGAGCGCAAGAATTCGACTGTCGAAGCATGCCGGCAAAACACGGTTCAATATGAAGACAGCACGCAGCGGGCGCGGCTTTGGCGAGCGCGCAACCAGGAAACGGCGCGCGCTTAAGGCTCTTCACTCTCGACAAGGGCGGTCCGGGAAATTCCGGACCGCCCTTTTGCGTCTTCTCGTGTTTGCATGATTCGCCGCGGTTGCCCGCGGCGGCGTTTCCCTTAAGGCGTCAGTGCGACCCAGACTGCCTTCGGCTCGGTGAAGTTCTCGATGGCGACATCGCCATGTTCGCGGCCGAAGCCGGAATCGCCTGAGCCACCCCACGGCAGTCGTACATCGGTGAAGCCGTAGGTATTCACCCAGACCGTGCCCGCCTTCAGTTCGGCAGCCATGCGATGCACGCGGCCGATATCCGCGCTCCATACAGCCGCGGCGAGACTGTAGGCGGTGCCGTTGGCGATGCGCAATGCGTCGGCTTCATCGTCAAAGGGGATGACGCTCGCGACCGGCCCGAAGATTTCCTCCTGCGAGATGCGCATCTCGTGTTCGACATTCGCGAACACTGTCGGCTCGACGAAAAAGCCGCGCTCGCCTGAGCGCCTGCCGCCCGTCACGAGCGACGCGCCCTCTTCCTTGCCGACATCCACATAGTCCAGCACGCTCTTCATCTGCTTGGCGGAGATGAGCGGGCCCATATTGGTTTCACGGCTCGACGGATCGCCGAGCTTGATGGTCCGCGCGCGCTGGGCGAGGCGCTCGACGACTTCGTCGTAGACGGCGCGTTGCGCGAGAATCCGCGAGCCCGCCGAGCAGACCTGGCCGGCGTTGAAGAAGATGCCGGAGGCTGCCGCGCGCACGGCGCCGTCGAGATTCGCGTCCGCGAAAATCACGTTGGCGGACTTGCCGCCGAGTTCGAGCGTGACGCGCTTGAAGTTGCCCGCCGCGCCTTGCAGGATGCCGCGTCCGACCGACGGCGACCCGGTGAACGTGACCTTGTCGACGCCGGGATGCGCGACGAGCGCGTCGCCGACGACCGAGCCCTTGCCGGTCACGATATTGAGCACGCCCGGCGGCACGCCGGCTTCGAGCGCGAGCCGTCCGACCATCAGCGCGGAGAGCGGCGTGATTTCGGCGGGTTTCACGATCAGCGTACAGCCGCATGCGAGCGCGGGCGCGATCTTCCACATGCCGATCATCAGCGGGAAATTCCACGGCACGATCGCCGCGACGACGCCGACGGGTTCGCGAACGGTGTAGGTCAGCGCGTCGGGGCGCGCGGGCACGACCTGGCCGTTGATCTTGTCGCACCAGCCGGCGTAATAGGCGAGTGTGTCGATGGCGGCGGGCACGTCCTGGCGTTGCACGCCCGCGATCGGCTTGCCTGCGTCGAGACTTTCGAGCGCCGCGAGTTCTTCCTGATTTTCGCGGAGCAACTCGGCGAGCTTCATCAGGATGCGGCCGCGCTCGGCTGCACGGATCGCGTTCCACCGTTTGAGCGCGGCGCGCGCGGCCTGCACTGCGCGGTCGACATCGGCGGACGTACCCTGTGCCACGCGGGATATCGGGTTCTCTGTGGCGGGATCGAGGTTCGTCGAATATTCACCTCCGCTCGGAGGAACGAATTCGCCGTTGATCAGCAATTCGTAGCGCTTGAGGTCCGTGTTGTTGTCCATGTCTCGCTCCATGTGATTTTCAGAATCACCTCATGTTGGCGCAGAACCACCATTCACGAAAGCAAAACATTCTTATCGTTTATATAGGACGGAATGTATGAACGGATATAGCGGCGAGGGGTGAGGTTGGGGCTGGTGCGGCGTCATGACCTTGACCATCGTACGGCGTTATACTGCGGGCCTTCAATTTTCCGCAAGTCATCGAGCGATACGTATGAAGCCACTACCTCCCTGCCCCCAGTGCCAATCGGCATTCACATACGAAGATGCGGGCATGTATATCTGCCCCGAATGCGCGCACGAGTGGTCCGCGCAGACGGACAGCGCATCGGAACCCGCCGCCAAGATCTATCGTGATTCCGCTGGGAACGTTCTTCACGATGGCGACACAGTTACTGTCATCAAGGATCTGAAGCTCAAAGGCGGCGGCGGCGTGGTGAAGATGGGCACGAAAGTCAAAAACATTCGGCTCGTCGATGCCGATCATGACATCGACTGCAAGATCGATGGCTTTGGAGCCATGAGTCTCAAGACGGAATTCGTCAAAAAGGCTTAACGTAGTCTACGTTCCAAGGAAGCCTATACGCGGCGAATTGTGTAGGCATCCTTATATGATCTGATTTTGCGAGTGCAGGGCCACATTCCTCACGACCCACACACCGGCGGCCGATAACCCGGAATCTGCCGCAACGCATGATCGCAAGCCGCCGATAGCGCGGCCAGCCGCTCCACATTCGCGCGCATGTCGACTTGCGTCTGCGCGATCGTCTCGCGAATTCTCTCAACACGCGGCATGATGCCCTCCGCAATCACCGCGCACTCAGCATCTCTACCAATACACGCTTGCGCATCCTCGCGCGCTTCGTGCAGTTCCATCACCGAAACCTTGTTCTGTGCGAGAAGACGCGCATAAGCTTCTGCCAGTTCGCCGAGGCCCATCGATTGCATTCGCGCGACGAAATCCCGCGTCGATCGATAAGCGAGCTCGCCCGCGTCATAGGCCATGAATTGAGCGTCGAAGATGGAAAGCGAGAGACGTCCTTCGGGGGTCTGGAATTCGAGCTTGGTCGGCATGATCCAAATTGCGTGGTTTGAGGTGCCCGAATTCTATGAACCCGACCGCCTAGCGCCTTTCGGACTACGGCGAAAGTTATGGCAAAGACATGCAATGCAGCGTTGCGATACGCAGTCATCCAACGAAGCGAATGTTCAATGAGCCGAAACGATAAACGCCTGTCGCACCGCAATCGGATACGTCTCCCCGATCAGACTTAATTAACCGTTACACGAGCCGCAACGCGAATAACGCATTTTCGCCTTGAAAAGATGTATTCCCTATACCAACATTGAAGTCATCTTTCGTGCTGGCCTTTCCCACATTGCCAAGCGAGATCCGAAGCGCCCCATGGATGAGAAAAACGAAATACGCCAGTCCGAAGAGTTGCGCAGCTTTCTGTTTCTGACCGTCGTCATGGTTCCCGTACTCACGGTCATGATCATTGCCGCTTACGGATTCGCGGTCTGGTTCTATCAGATGCTGGTTGGCGGCCCGCCACATCATTAACGAGCGTCGCGATTATTTCAATTAAATGAAGCTCAAGCTCGTCGATAGCAGTAATCGTTTCGACGATAAGACTGATCAGTCTTGCGAGTATCACATCGCCGGGGTCGTTGTATACGCACGAATAGAAGCCTTGGCACGCGTCAAGCAGGCGCTCGCCGCATTGCCCGGCGCACAGGTTCACGGATCGAGCGCCGAAGGCAGGATCGTGCTCACGCTCGAAGCGGACCGCTCATCCCATGTCGCCGATCAATTGCACGCGGCGCAGTCGATACCCGATGTCGTGAGCATCGCGCTCGTCTATCAGCATCACGAACACGCCGATTCGCTGAACGAGGAAATCCCCGATGAAACTGACTCGTCGCGCGTTCATTAAGCAGACCGCCGCCACCACGGCCGCCGCATCCGCGGGCATCACGCTGCCCGGCATGGAGGCCGTCGCCCAGAGCGACGACATCGCGTGGTCCAAGGCGCCCTGCCGCTTCTGCGGCACGGGATGCGGCGTGCTCGTCGGGGTGAAGGGCAATCAGGTGGTCGCGACGCAGGCGGACCCGCAAGCCGAAGTCAATCGCGGGCTCAACTGCGTGAAGGGCTACTTCCTCTCGAAGATCATGTACGGCCAGGATCGCCTGACCACGCCGCTCATGCGCATGAAGAACGGCAAGTTCGACAAGACCGGCGAGTTCCAGCCCGTCTCGTGGGACGTCGCGTTCGATGTGATGGCCGACCAGTTCAAGCGTGCGCTGAAGGAAAAAGGCCCGACCGCCGTCGGCATGTTCGGCTCGGGGCAATGGACCGTGTGGGAAGGCTACGCGGCCGTCAAGCTGATGAAAGCGGGCTTTCGCAGCAACAACCTCGACCCGAACGCGCGGCACTGCATGGCCTCGGCCGTGACGGGCTTCATGCGCACCTTCGGCATGGACGAGCCGATGGGCTGCTACGACGACATCGAGGCAACCGATGCCTTCGTGCTGTGGGGCTCCAACATGGCGGAGATGCATCCGGTGCTATGGACGCGCGTGACGGCGCGGCGGCTGTCGAACCAGAACGTGCGCGTCGTCGTTCTCTCGACGTTCGAGCATCGTTCATTCGATCTCGCCGACGAGACCATCGTCTTCACGCCGCAGTCCGATCTCGCGATCATGAATTACATCGCGAACTACATCATCAAGAACGGCAAGGTGAACCGGGCGTTCGTCGACAAGCACACGAATTTCAGGAAGGGCAACGCGGATATCGGCTATGGGCTGCGTCCCGACAATCCGCTGCAGAAGGCGGCGAAGAACGCCGGCGACCCGAACGGCTCGCAGCCGATCAGCTTCGACGAGTTCGCGCAGTTCGTCTCGCGCTACGACGCGGCCTATGTGACGAAGCTCTCGGGCGTGCCGAAGAACAAGCTCGATCAACTCGCGAAGCTGTACGCCGATCCGAAGACCAAGGTCGTGTCCTTCTGGACGATGGGCTTCAATCAGCACACGCGCGGCACATGGGCCAACAACATGGTCTACAACCTGCACTTGCTGACGGGCAAGATCTCCACGCCCGGCAATAGTCCGTTCTCGCTGACGGGACAGCCTTCGGCATGCGGCACGGCGCGCGAAGTCGGCACGTTCTCGCATCGGCTACCCGCCGACATGGTCGTGACCAACCCGAAGCATCGCGAGGAAGCGGAGCACATCTGGAAGCTGCCCGAGGGAACGATTCCCGACAAGCCGGGCTTTCACGCCGTCCTGCAAAACCGCATGCTGCGCGACGGCAAGCTCAACGCCTATTGGGTGATGGTCAACAACAACATGCAGGCCGCCGCGAACATCAACAACGAGGCGTTGCCGGGGTATCGCAAGGAATCGAATTTCGTCGTCGTGTCGGATGTCTATCCGACGGTCACGGCCGTCGCCGCCGACCTGATCCTGCCGTCCGCGATGTGGGTCGAGAAAGAAGGCGCGTACGGCAACGCGGAGCGGCGCACCCAGTTCTGGCATCAACTGGTGCAGGCGCCCGCCGGCGCGCGTTCGGATCTCTGGCAGATCGTCGAGTTCTCGAAGCGCTTCAAGGTCGAGGAGGTCTGGCCCGCCGAACTCATCGCGAAGAAGCCGGAATACAAGGGCAAGACGCTCTACGACATTCTTTATCGGAACGGCCAGGTCGACAAGTTTCCCGCATCGCAAATAGACGCGAAGTATCGCAACAACGAAGCGGCGGCGTTCGGCTTCTACGTGCAGAAGGGTCTGTTCGAGGAGTACGCGAGTTTCGGGCGCGGCCACGGTCACGATCTCGCGCCGTTCGACATGTACCACCAGGCGCGCGGCATCCGCTGGCCGGTCGTCAACGGCAAGGAGACGCTCTGGCGCTACAAGGAAGGCTCCGATCCCTATGTGAAGGCCGGCGCCGACTGGCAGTTCTACGGCAATCCGGATGGCCGCGCCGTGATCTACGCGCTGCCCTACGAGCCGCCGCCGGAATCGCCGGACAAGGAATATCCGTTCTGGCTCGCGACGGGTCGCGTGCTCGAGCACTGGCATTCCGGGTCGATGACGCGCCGCGTGCCCGAGCTCTATCGCGCGTTTCCGAACGCCGTATGCTTCATGCATCCCGATGACGCGAAGGCGCTCGGCATCCGGCGCGGCGTGGAAGTGCGCGTGATATCGCGGCGCGGCGAGATGCGCACGCGCGTGGAGACGCGCGGCCGCGACAAGCCGCCGCGCGGGCTCGTGTTCGTGCCGTGGTTCGATGCGAGCCAGCTCATCAACAAGGTGACGCTCGACGCCACCGATCCGATCTCGTTCCAGACCGACTACAAGAAGTGCGCGGTCAGGATCGTGCGGGTCTAGGAGCACATGTCATGCGCACGCTGATCGCTCTCGTCATCGCATCACTGCTCGCGCTTGCCGCCATCGCGATCGCGCAGCCCACCGTCCCGAATCTGCCGTTCCACGACTCGTTGCGCGGCACGACGCCGATCGGCGAAGAGACCCGCGCGCCGCTCCTCGCGCCCACCGAAAACAAGGACGTGATACGCGGCCTCAACTACGCGCAGCAACCGCCGACGATCCCGCACAAGATCGATAACTATCAGCTCGACAAGAACGCGAACCGCTGTCTCGCGTGTCATGCGCGCAGCCGTGTCGAAGAGAGCGGCGCCGTGCCCGTCGCGGTATCGCATTACATGGACCGTGAAGGCATGGTGTCCGGGCATCTGTCGCCGCGCCGCTATTTCTGCACGCAGTGCCATGTTCCGCAGGCGGATACGAAGCCGCTCGTCGGCAATACGTTCGTCGCTGTCGAAGACATCAAACGGCAGCCGGCATCCAAGAACCAGAAACGATGAGCGATCGCCATGTGGGCACTGATCAAGCGCTACTGGATCACCATCCGAAGGCCGAGCCTGTATTACAGCCTCGGTTTTCTGACTTTGGGCGGCTTCGTCGCGGGCGTGATCTTCTGGGGCGCCTTCAATACCGCGATGGAACTCACCAACACCGAAGTCTTCTGCACCGGCTGTCACGAGATGCGCGACAACACCTATGCGGAACTCAAGAACACGATCCACTTCAGCAATCGTACCGGCGTGCACGCCAAGTGCTCGGACTGCCACGTGCCGCACAACTGGACCGACAAGATCGCGCGCAAGATGCAGGCGTCGAAGGAAGTGTGGGCCAAGGTATTCGGCACCGTGAACACGCGCGAGAAGTTTCTCGACAAGCGGCTCGAACTCGCCGAGCACGAATGGGAGCGCTTCAAGGCCAACGATTCGCTCGAATGCCGCAATTGCCATTCGTTCCAGTACATGGACTTCACGCGCCAGAGTCCGCGCGCGCAGGAGGCGCATCAGCGCTTCCTGGAGACGGGCGAGAAGACGTGCATCGATTGCCACAAGGGCATCGCGCATGAATTGCCGAACATGGTGAAGGCTCAGGAGATCGAGGACAGAAAGAAGAAGTAAGCGACGCTCGGCCACGCCTTCGAGGAGAGAGGAAACATCGATGCTCAGCGCCCGGCAACTCGACGTGATGCGCGGCAGCCGCACCATCGTGGCCGGCGCGGATTTGCGTGTCGATAGCGGCGCGGCGCTCGTCATCCACGGCGCGAACGGAAGCGGCAAGAGCTCGCTGATCGCCGCGCTCGCGGGCCTGCTGCCGCTCGCGGCAGGACGCGTGTCGTGGCGCGGCATCGACGTGCGCGACGATCCTCCTCGCTTTCGCCGCGACCTAGCCTGGCTCGGCCATGCCGACGGCTTCAACGGAGAACTGACCGTCGCGGAGAATCTGCGTTTCGCCGCGTTGCTCGGCGCGAGCGCGGCGCATCGGAACGAGCGCGACGTGCTCGACCGCGCCGCCGTGCTGCCGCTCATGCACACGCGTCTCAACCGTCTCTCGCAAGGGCAGCGAAGACGCGTCGCGCTCGCGCGTCTCGTGCTGTCAGGCAAGCCGCTCTGGCTGCTCGACGAACCCACCGACGCCATCGACGAGAGCGGCGCGCTCTGGTTTGCCGGGTGCATCGACGATCATCTGCGGGAAGGCGGCACGCTCGTCGCGACGACGCATCGCCCGTTGCCCGTCGATGCCGCGCGCACACGGCACCTGCATCTCGCGCGAGGCGCCGCATGATCGGGCTGACGCTTCAGGTGATTCGCCGCGAACTGCTTCTGAACTGGCGCTCCCGCACGCTGACGCTGTCCGTGCTGCTGTTCTTCGTATTAGCGTCGAGCCTGTTTCCGCTCGGCATCGGTCCCGAGCCGAAGCTCCTGCACGCGATCGCGCCGGGCGTGCTGTGGGTCACGGCATTGTTCGCGGCGTTGCTTTCGGCGGGCCAGCTCTTCAGCAACGATTTCGCGAGCGGTGCGCTCGAGCAGATGCTGCTTTCGCCGCAGCCGCTCGCGGGCATCGTGTTCGGCAAGATCGCCGCGCACTGGCTCACGACGGGTCTCGCGCTCGTCGTGCTCGCGCCGGTCGTCGCGCTCGAATACGGGCTCGATGCGCGCACGATTCTCATGCTGATGGCCTCGCTCCTGATCGGCACGCCGCTGCTGTCGCTGATCGGTTCGATGGGCGCGGCGCTCACGCTCGGCGTGCGCGGCGGCAGCGTCGTGCTCGCTCTGTTGATCCTGCCGCTTTACGTGCCGGTGCTCGTGTTCGGTGTCGGCGTGGCCGATCCGGCGGCGAGCATCGCATGGTCGAACGCGAATTTCTCGCTGCTCGCGGCGGCCCTCTGTCTTGCGCTGTGGCTATGTCCGTGGGCAAGCGCCGCGGCGCTGCGCATATCGATGGAATAGCGCCATGAACTGGTTCCGCTATGCGTCTCCGCGCAACTTCGAACGCTTCGCCGCGCACGCAACGCCGTGGTTCGGCATCGCGTCCATCGCGTTGATCGCGACGGGGCTCGTCATCGGTCTCGCCATCGCGCCCGCCGATGCGCTGCAACGCGACATCTACCGCATCATGTTCGTGCACGTTCCCGCCGCCTGGATGTCGATGTTCCTCTATCTCGTGATGGCCGCCTACAGCGCGCTGCATCTCGCGATGAACACACGTCTCTCCGCGATGATGGCGCGCGCGCTCGCGCCCACCGGCGCGCTCTTCACCGCGATCGCGCTGATCTCCGGCGCGCTGTGGGGCAAGCCGACGTGGGGCACGTGGTGGGTCTGGGACGCGCGTCTCACGTCGGAGCTGATCCTGTTCTTCCTGTACGTGGGCCTTCTCGCGCTGCATGCCGCGATCGACGGCGCGCGCCGCGCGGACCGCGCGTGCTCGGTGCTCGCGCTGATCGGCGTCGTGAATATCCCGATCATCTATTTTTCCGTGCAGTGGTGGTACACGCTGCATCAGGGGCCGTCGCTCGGCTTCGGCAGCGGCGTGTCGATGAGCGCGTCGATGGCATGGGGCATCGTCGTGATGAGCGCCGGATTCTGGTCGTACGCGATCGCGATATCGCTCGCGCGCGTGCGCGTCGTCATGCGCGCGGCGGATCGCGTGCCTGCGGGCGATGAACGTCCGTCGCGAATCGAGGAGCATGCCGCATGAGCACGTTCGAGTCCGTCATCGCGATGCTCGCCGCGAATCCGATTCTCTGCGCCGCGCTCGCGATCACTTTTCTGCTGATGGGCGCGGAAGCCTGGCTCGTGCTCCGCGCGCTGCGCGAACCGGCGTTGCGCCGATGAGAGCGCGCCATCGCCGCTTCGCGTTCATCGCGCTCGGCATCGCGAGCATCGCGCTCGCGTGCGCGTTCGTGCTCGATGCGTTTCGCGCCAACGTCATGTTCTTCGTGAGCCCGAGCCAGATCGCCTCGCACGAAGCGGCGCGCACACAGCGCTTCCGGCTCGGCGGACTCGTCGAACGCGGCTCGCTCGTGCGCGATCGCGATGGCCGCGCCGTGCGCTTCGTCGTCACGGACGCGCGCGCTTCGGTGGAGGTCACATACGCGGGCGCGCTGCCCGATCTCTTCCGCGAAGGCAGCGGCGTCGTCGCGCAAGGCACGCTCGGCGCCGATGGCCGCTTTCACGCCGATGAAGTCCTCGCGAAGCACGACGAGAAGTACACGCCGCCTCAACTGGAACGCGCGCTGCGCGAAGTGCGCGCGGCGGCGGACACGAGCCCGGGCGCGCGCCGATGATTCCCGAGCTCGGCCACTTCGCGCTGATTCTGGCGATGCTGCTCGCGCTCGTCGCGGGCATCGTGCCGATGCTCGGCGCGCGCTTCGGCATAGAGCGATGGATGCGCGTCGCCGCGCCCGCCGCGTGCGGGCAGTTCGGCTTCGTCGCGATCGCGTTCGCCTGTCTCGCGGCGTCTTTTCTCAGTGACGATTTCTCGGTGATCTATGTCGTCGAGAATTCCAATTCGGCGCTTCCGGCGATCTATCGCTTCACCGCCGTCTGGGGCGGCCACGAAGGCTCGCTGCTGCTCTGGGTGCTGCTGCTTACGCTCTGGATGATCGCCGTCGCTACGTTCGGCCGCCGGCTGCCCCGGCCGTTCGCCGCGCGCGTGCTCGGCGTGATGAGCTGGATCGACGCGGGCTTCCTGCTGTTCATGCTGCTGACGTCGAATCCGTTCACACGCATCATGCCGCCCGCGATGAACGGCCGCGATCTCAATCCGCTCCTGCAGGACCCGGGCATGGTGATTCATCCGCCCTTGCTGTACATGGGCTATGTCGGCTTCTCGGTGGCGTTCGCGTTCGCGATCGCGGCGCTCCTCGACGGCAGGCTCGATGCCGCTTGGGCGCGCGCATCGCGTGCATGGACGCTCGCCGCGTGGACGTTTCTCACGCTCGGCATCATGCTCGGCAGCGGCTGGGCGTACTACGAACTCGGCTGGGGCGGATGGTGGTTCTGGGATCCGGTGGAGAACGCGTCGTTCATGCCGTGGCTCGTCGGCACGGCGCTGGTTCATTCGCTCGCCGCCACCGCGAAGCGCGGTGCATTCCGCGCGTGGAGCGCGCTGCTCGCGATCTGCGCGTTCTCGCTTGCGCTGCTCGGCACCTTTCTCGTGCGCTCGGGCGTCGTGACATCGGTGCACGGATTCGCGTCCGATCCCGCGCGCGGCGTCTTCATCCTCGTGCTGCTCGCGCTTTTTTCGGGCGGCGGCCTCGCACTCTTCGCCTGGCGCGCGCCGCGCGCTGCATCGTCGCCAGCGGGATTCGAGCCGGTGTCGCGTGAAGCGCTGTTGTTGTCGAACAATCTGCTGATGCTCGCGGCTGCCGCTTCGGTGATGCTCGGCACGCTCTATCCGATGATCCTCGACGCGCTCGGCCTCGACAAGATTTCCGTCGGCGCGCCCTACTTCGACAGCGTGTTCGTCCCGCTGATGGCGCCCGCCGTGTTCCTGATGGGCGTCGCGCCGCTCGCGCGCTGGAAGGCTGCCCGCCTGCCGGAGATCACGGTGCGCCTGCGCTGGGCGGCGCTCGTGAGCGTCGTGTCGGCGTTTCTGCCGGGCGTGTCGCGCCCGCTCGTGAGCCTGGGCTTCCTGCTCGCCGCGTGGACTTTCGCGACCATCGCAACAGGCGTGTACCAGCGATTCGCCGGCGGCGCGCGGCGCGTGCGGCTCGCGACCATCGGCATGTGGCTCGCGCATGCGGGCGTTGGCGTGTTCATCGTCGGCGTGACGATGGTGAAGGGCTTCTCCGTCGAACACGATGCGCGGCTCGCGCCCGGTGAACATGTCGATGTCGGTGGCTATCGCTTCCGTCTCGACGATGTACGCGCGAGCGACGGTCCGAACTACCGCGCGATACGCGCGACGATCGGCGTGACGCGCGATGGCCGCGCCATCGCCACGCTGCATCCGGAGAAGCGCGAGTTCATCGTCTCGAACACGCCGACGACCGAAGCGGCCATCGATCAAGGCGTGCTGCGCGATCTCTATGTCGCGCTCGATCAGCCGGCGGGCGGCAACGCGTGGACCGTGCGCATCCAGATCAAGCCGTTCGTGCGCTGGATCTGGGGCGGCTGCATTCTGATGGCGCTCGGCGGCCTGCTCGCAGCCGCTGACCGGCGCTACATGCGGCAGCGTGCGCCGCAATCCCGGCGCGCTGCTGCGACGACTGCCGAAACGCCGCAAGCCCTCGGCGAGACCGGACGATGAAACGCTTCCTGATCCCGCTCGCCGTGCTGGGTATCCTGGTCGCGGTGCTGGCGGCGGGCCTGAGACACGATCCGCGCCGGCTGCCTTCAGCGCTGATCGGCAAGCCCGCGCCCGCGTTCGATCTGCCGCGCCTCGATGCGTCCGGGCAGAAGATGTCGTCGGACGCGCTGCGCGGACAGGTGTGGATTCTGAACGTGTGGGCGTCGTGGTGCGACGCGTGCCGCGACGAGCATCCCGTCCTCATGAACGTCGCGGCGAGCGGCACGGTGCCGGTGTATGGCCTGAACTACAAGGACGAGCGCGCGCCCGCATTGCAGTGGCTGGACGCAGCCGGCAATCCGTATGTCGCTACGCTCGTCGATCGCGACGGCAGCACGGGCATCGACTATGGCGTGTATGGCGTGCCGGAAACGTTCGTGATCGACCGGGCGGGCGTCGTGCGATACCGGCAGGCCGGGCCGATTACCCGCGCGTCGCTGGAGCGCGTGATTCTGCCGCTCGTCGGCGAGTTGCAGAAGGAGAACGCTCGTGATTAGGCGGATCGCGTTGCTGCTCCTCACGCTCGTGGCGTGCGCTCAAGCGCAGGAATCGCCGGTCGATGAGCGCGCGCGCCGTCTCGCCGAGCATTTTCGCTGCGTCGTGTGTCAGAACCAGAGTCTCGCCGATTCGAACGCGAGTCTCGCCGCCGATCTTCGCGCGCGCATTCGCGAGCAGGTGGAGCACGGCGCGAGCGACGAACAGATCGAGTCCTACATGGTGCGCCGCTATGGCGATTTCGTTCTCTACCGGCCGCCGGTGAAGCCGGTCACATGGGCGCTGTGGTTCGGACCGTTCGCGGTGCTGGCGGCGGGCGCGGTCGCGATGGCGCGACATATTCGACGCGCGCGAGATGCCCGGCGCGAGAGGAGTCTGTCTCCATGATGGCGTTCTGGCTGATCGTCGCCGCGATGTTGACGGGCGCGCTCGCGTGCATCGTGCCGCCGCTGCTGCTTGGGCCCACTCCCGGACGCGGGACTTCGCACGCGGCGCTCGCGGGCTTGCTGATCGCGCTCGTGCCGGCGTCGGCGCTGACGCTGTACATGCGCATCGGCGATCCCGCGGCGCTCGCGATCCAGGAGGCGGCCAGCGCACCGACGCGCGAACATGCGGACACGCCGGCATCGATGGAAGCGGCGGTCAGTCTTCTGGCCGCGCGATTGCAGCGCGATCCGAACGACGCGCAAGGCTGGTCGATGCTCGCGCGCTCGTACATGGTGCTCGATCGTCCGGGCGACGCGACCGAGGCGTATCGCCGCGCGGTCGCTCTGAATCCGCGCGACGCGGAACTGCGCGCCGATTACGCCGACGCCATCGCGAGCGCGAACGACGGCAATCTCGACGGCGCGACGTCGAAGATCATAGAATCCGCGCTCGGCATCGATGCGAATCAGCCGAAAGCGCTGGCGCTGGCGGCGTCGGCTGCGTTCGACCGGCGCGATTTCGCGGGTGCGATCCGGTACTGGGAGAGATTGGTGAATGTGCCGGATCTCGCGCCGGAGATCGGGCAGCAGGCCCGGAAGAATATCGACGAAACGCGCGCGCTTGCCGCGAAGGGAGCGTCGGTGAATGTACGTGTGAGTCTGAGTGCCGAGCTAGAAAAGCGCGTTCGTCCGACCGACACGGTCTTCGTCTATGCGCTCGCCGACGATGGCTCGCGCATGCCGCTCGCGGTGCAGCGCCTGAGCGTGAGTCAGTTGCCCGCGACCGTGCGTCTCGACGATTCCATGTCGATGACGCCGGGGCGTCGGCTGTCCGATTTCTCGCGTGTCAGTATCGATGCGCGCGTGTCGGCGTCGGGACAGGCGCGGCCGGCGTCGGGCGACATGACGGGGTCGAGCGGGGTTGTGTCGTTGGAGGGGGCGAAGGTTGTCGAGGTGAGGATCGATGATGTGGTGCGGTGAGCGGGCATTTTTGAAGCGGGGCTAGTGGGTCACGTCGACCCACATCATCATTCCCGAGACCGTACTGCGTGCCTAGAACTTCTGACGCAAACCAACCATGACAGCCGTTGTCGCCATGCCAGGCGCGACCGGCTGACCGTAAGCAATCGTCTGGGTCATCGTTCCCCGGTTGTTCACGTGCCCGACTTCTCCATACACCATCGTGGCTTTCGACAGGCTGTACTCGCCGCCCGCCGCGACTTCGATGGATTTGTTCGCCGAGTTGTTGCGGTCCCTGAGGTAGTAGACGCCGCTCGTCACCCTGAACGCGGGCGTGAACAGATAGCCGAGGCCGAAGGTGTACATGTCGATGCTCACCTGATTCGAGCGTGCCGGGTTCTTGCCGTTGGTGTACGACGCCGATACCGAAAAGTCATGCAGCGTGTAGAACGCGCCGAGATAGAAGAGCCGATTGTTGG
Organism: Caballeronia sp. S22; assembly: GCF_964261745.1. NCBI lineage: Bacteria > Pseudomonadati > Pseudomonadota > Betaproteobacteria > Burkholderiales > Burkholderiaceae > Caballeronia > Caballeronia sp. S22. The sequence goes on from NZ_OZ180036.1 coordinate 1,254,095, forward strand.
CGAGACCGGTCGGCACCGCGTTCGGGCCAGGGTTGGTGTCGTGGCCGTTGTAATAGGCAGCCGCGAGTCGCACGCCATAGTTCGAGTACTTCAGCACAGCAGACTCGCGCGTGTTGCCCTGAAAGCTCCCCGCGACGCCGCCGGGAGCGTATTCGAGCGAAGCCTTCACGCCGCCGAAGCTCGGCGTCTCGTAGATAAGTGCGTTGCTGTCGTAGAGTGCGCCGATCGGCCCGTTGGTGCTCGTGCCGGTCCAGCCCGCCGCCTGGTTCATGCCGAGCCACGACGTGAGGATGCTTCCGAACCATCTGCCGCCGCGAACGTCGGTCTCGCTCATCGCGAAAGCTAGCGGCGCGATCTGGCGTCCGGCATTGAACGAACCAAACGGCCCCGATATGCCGACGCTCGCGATCTGGTTGAATAGTCCCGTGACGCCCGGGGTATCGGTAATGCCGGCCTTGCCGGTGCCCGTATCGAAGGTCCCCTGCAGCTTGAAGTTCGCGCGATAGCCGCCACCGAGATCTTCGGTGCCGGTCAGGCCGAAATTGCTCGAGTAAATGCCAGCGTCCTTGAAGCGATACAGCTTGCCCAGATTCTTCGATGCCGGATTGAACGATGCCGCCGATGTGCTTTGATACATCAGCCCCGCATCGAGCACGCCATACAGCGTCACCGATGATTGTGCCTGTGCCGCGCTGCCGATTGCAGCGCCTGCGACGGCTGCCACCCATTTCAATTTCATCTCGTCTCCCTATCTCTTTGTATTTGAATCAAACTTCATTAACGGCATGCCGCGCTATCAGGAGGCCACGGCTTCGCATTCGCTCGTCGCCACCGCATACGAACGCTCGCGGTATTCGATCAAGTCGCGAATCGAGACGATCGGCAAACCATGCAGGCGTGCGAATCGAATCAGTTGCGGCAAACGTGCCATGCTGCCGTCATCGTTGACGATTTCCGCGAGCACGCCGCCTTCGCGCAGACCGGCCAGACGGCACAAGTCCACCGTCGCTTCGGTGTGCCCCGGGCGACGCAGCACGCCGCCCGGCACCGAACGCAACGGGAACAGGTGGCCGGGCCGGTTGAAATCGCCGGCGCGGGCCTGCGGGTCGACCAGCGCGCGAATGGTCGTTGCACGGTCGGCCGCCGAAATGCCGGTTGTCGTGCCGTGCCGGTAGTCGACCGTCACCGTGAACGCGGTTTGCATCGAATCGTTGCCGCGCGCGACCATCATCGGAATCTGCAACGCATCGAGCCGCTCGCCTGGCAGCGCCACGCAAAGCACGCCGCTCGTCCAGCGGACCATGAAGGCGATCGCCTCCGGCGTCGCGAGCTCGGCGGCCATGATGAGATCGCCCTCGTTTTCGCGATCTTCATCGTCCACCACCACGACGAGCGAGCCACGCCGGATGGCGGACAGCGCATCCTCGATTCGATCGATCGATATCAATTCTTCAATTTCCATCTCTTGCATTCCTGATTAATTTGATTGGCGTCCGTGCGGCGCTGTGGATTCAGGCCGGGGGATTGCGATCGAAGCAAACGGCGCCTTCCGAAACCTGTCCCCAGGATTTCGCCGAACAACGCCACATATGCACCTGCGGCTGCACCCACGAAGGGTCATCGAGCGTGCCTGCCTTGATCGCGACGACATCCGGATTGGCGTCCAGCTCGGTGTACACCGGCGAACCGCATTTCCGGCAGAAGTGGCGTTTGACGCCTGCGCCGCTTTCGCCGACATCATTGAACGTGCCGAGGGTCGATGACGCAATCTCGAAGCCCGCAGAAGGCACGACCACATTGGTCGAGAACGCACTGCCGGACTGCTTCTGGCAATGGATGCAATGGCATATCGCGCTCATCAGAGGCGCCCGCGCCGTTTCATAGCGAACGCTGCCGCACAGGCAGCCGCCCTTGATCTCGTTCATGTTTTTTCCTGATCGAAGCTGACGGTCAATGGCCCGTCAGCCCGTTGTAGAAGCCGCCTGATCGCACGAAAACGCAGGCAACCCAATTAAGCCGATCACGCCAGCACGTTCGCGTATTGCTGGCGCAAGGTCATTTTTTGCACCTTGCCCGTCGCGCCAAGCGGCAGTGCGTCGAGGAAAATCACTTCGTCCGGTAGCCACCACTTCGCGACCTTGTCCTCGAGATAGGCGAGAATCTCCGCCTTGTTCACGGTCTGCCCGGGCTTCGTCACGACTAACATCACCGGCCGCTCATCCCACTTCGGATGCTTGACGCCGATCACCGCCGCCATCAACACCGCCGGATGTCCAACGGCCGCGTTCTCCAGGTCGATCGAACTGATCCACTCGCCGCCGGATTTGATGACGTCTTTCACTCGATCGGTGATCTGCATGTAGCCGTCGGCATCGATGGTGGCGATGTCGCCGGTCGGAAACCAGCCGTCACGCAACGCAGGCTTCTCGCCCTTGAAATACGCCGCGGCAATCCACGGACCGCGAACCTCCAGTTCGCCGGCGGCCTTGCCGTCGCGCGGTTGCTCGTTGCCGCTTGCATCGACGATCCGCATTTCGACGCCGAACACCGCACGCCCCTGCTTCGCGCGCTGCGCGCATTGCTGCTCGATAGTCAGGTTCGCATGCTTGGGCAGCAGGCTTCCCTGCGTGCCGAGAGGGCTCGTTTCCGTCATGCCCCACGCGTGCCGCACCTCGACGCCGAACTTTTGTGTCCATGTGCGAATCAGTGCTTCCGGCATCGCCGAGCCGCCGACTACGGTGCGCTTCATCGTCGAGAGCGAGAGATCGTGCTGCTCCATGTGTTGCGTGAGGCCGAGCCAGATGGTCGGCACGCCGGCGCTACACGTCACGCCTTCGCCCTCGATCAGCTCATACAGGCTCGCACCGTCGAGCTTCGGACCCGGCAGCACCAGCTTGCAACCGTTCATCGCGGCCGCGTAGGGAATGCCCCATGCGTTGACGTGAAACATCGGCACCACCGGCAGGAGACAGTCATGCGCGGAGAGCGAAAGCGTATCGGGCAAGCTGACCGCGAACGTGTGGAGTATCGTCGAGCGGTGCGAGTAGAGCACGCCCTTCGGATTGCCCGTCGTGCCCGACGTATAGCAAAGCGAGCTCGCCATGCGCTCGTCGAGTTCGGGCCAGACGAAGTCATCTTCACATGACGCCAGCAGGTCCTCGTAGCAAACGAGATTCGGAAAACGATCGTCTTTCGGCATCTCCTGCGGGCCAGCCAACAACACGTAATGGCGGATCGTCGGGCAATGCGCCGCAATCGCTTCCACCAGCGGCAGGAAGGCGCTGTCGAAGAGCAGCACTTCATCTTCAGCGTGATTGACGATATAGACGAGCTGCTCCGGATGCAGGCGCGGATTGCAGGTGTGCAGCACCGCACCGCTGCCCGACACGCCGAAGTACGCTTCCAGGTGCCGATGGTCGTTCCATGCCAGCGATGCGACACGGCTTCCATTCTTCACCCCTAGCTGCGCGAGCGCGCGAGCCAGTTGTCGCGCTCGTCTGGCGGCGTCGCGAAACGTGTACCTGTACAACGCGCCGCTCCTTTCACGCGATACGATTTCGCTATCCCCGAACTGACGCTCGGCGTGCTCGAGCAGGGACGAAACCAGCAGCGGGCGATCCATCATCGATCCAAACATGAGATCATCCATTTCACTGAACCGGTAACTGCACGGCTTTGTATTCGAGGTATTCCTCGAGGCCGTACTTGCCGAACTCGCGGCCATTGCCCGACTGCTTGTAACCGCCGAACGGCGCAAGCAGGTTGAACGGCGCACCGTTGATATCCACCTGACCCGTGCGAAGGCGTCGCGCCACGCGCTTCGCGCGCTCGACACCGGCCGACCAGACCGCGCCGCTCAACCCGTAGACCGAATCGTTGGCGATGCGCACGGCATCGTCCTCGTCTTCATACGCAAGGATGCTCAGCACCGGGCCGAAGATTTCTTCCCGGGCAATCGTCATCTTCGACGTGACGTTGGCGAACACCGTCGGCTTGACGAAGAAGCCTCGTTCCAGCCCTGCGGGAGTGTCCGGGCCGCCGCTCACGAGTTCGGCGCCCTCTTCCAGGCCCTTGCGGATATAGTCCCGCACGCGCTGCCGCTGCAGCGCCGAGATGACGGGGCCGATCTGGGTCTGTTCGTTCAGAGGACTGCCTACTTTCATGCCGCCGACCACTTGAGCGGCGATCTTCTTGACCTCTTCCATGCGCGCTTTCGGCACCAGCATGCGCGTATGAGCAAAGCAGGTCTGGCCGTTGTTGAGAAAGCACGCGTTGATCGCGCCGGGAACCGCGGTGGCGAAATCGGCATCGTCGAGGATGATCGCGGCGGACTTGCCTCCCAGTTCGAGGGCAACCCGCTTGACGGTCTGCGCCGCGAGTTCGGTGACCCGACGGCCCGCGCCCGTCGAACCCGTGAACGACACCATGTCGACCTCGGGATGCGACACCAGCGCCTCACCGACGACCGGACCGAAACCCGGCACCATGTTGAATACGCCCGCCGGCAAGCCTGCCTCGTGAATCACCTCGGCGAGAAGATAGGCCGTGAGCGGCGCCACTTCCGACGGCTTGAGCACGACGGTGCAGCCCGCGGCCAGCGCCGGCGCGACCTTGGCCGCGATCAGGGTGAGCGGGTAATTCCACGGCGTGATGCAGGCCACCACACCGATGGGCTCGCGCAGCACTTCGGAGTTGCCCACGGTTTCGGCAAACTCAAAGCCGCCGAGCAACTGCGCGGCCACCGCGAAGTGTCCGATCGCCGCGCCGGTCTGCGCAAACTGCGACCAGCCGATCGGCGTGCCGACTTCGTCGCTGACGAGTTGCGCCACTTCCGCGGCGCGGGCTTCGAGGCCCTGCGCGATTTTGGCGATCCATTCGGCACGTTGCCCCGGTGTGGTTTGCGACCAATGGTCGAACGCAGCGCGCGCGGCGCACACGGCGTGGTGGGCATCGGTTTCGTCGCCGAGGCGCACGCGTCCGATGACGTCTTCCGTGGAGGCATTGGTCACATCGGCATATTCGCTACCGTGCGGGTCGATCCATTTGCCATTGATATAAACCCGATCGAAAATTTTCACGGTTCCTACTCCTCAATTAACCTGGTTATCGAGATATCGATTTTTTAGTGCGCACGAAGCCCCGCCCGGCTTTCGCCGTGCGCGTGCTTCGTGACATAGACAGTGTTGTTTGTTTCGCTAACGACCGCGTAGCGTCAACGGCCCGGCGCGCCGGCTTTCGAGGCCGCTTGCCCGATGGAGGCAACAGACTCGGGCTGCCAGTCGGCCGAGTTCTTCAGCGTGTTGCGATACGACGCGAAGCCGAATCGGAAGATGAGTGCAGCGATCATGCCGCATGAGAAGCAGAGGATTCCGATCGAACGCCCGACCGCGCCCGGATCGCGGAACAAGTGGTCAGTCAGCATACCTATGGCGACCGGGCCGCAGCCCGCGCCCAGCAAGTTCACAAAGCCCGTATAAAGCGCTGCGAACTGGCCGCGCATGGGGCTTGGGGCAACTTCCTGAACTGCCAGCGGCCCGGCGGCAAACATGAAGCCCGTGAAGCACGTCGTCAATGCCATGAAGACGAGCGCCAGATTTGCGCTTGGCATGCTCACCATGCCGGCAGCCGACACAGCAATGCCGACACTGCCCGTCAGGGCAACGCGAAGGTAGCCGTGAGGCACGCCGCGACGCGTCCAGAAGCCGCCGAGCCAGCCACCGAACATCGCGCTGAGCGGACCGATCACAGCCAGGAGCACGCCCAGCACCGCGCCGATTTGCGGATACTTCCAGCCAAATTCACGCACGAAGTACGTCGGCACCCAGGCGGCCCAACCGTACACACAGGCATAAAAAAAGCCTGCGCCGATCATGAGCGACACCAGCGTCCTCAAGTTCCCGGTAATGTAGCGCTTGACCAGGGCGACTGGTACGGCCTCGCGCAGTTGCGCATTCGTGTCGTCGGCGGAAGAGCGAATTCCGGAATCGCGGCGTGCATTTCTGGGTTCCGGCACAGCCAGCATCATCAGGGCAACGATCAGACCGGGGAGACCCAGGACCATGAGGGTAGCCTGCCACGGATGGAGCGCACCTAGCCAGGGCAGCACAGGAGGCGCAGCGGTGAACACGCCGAGAATCAACCCGCCGACGATCAGCCCGGCGCCGGAGCCGAACGATCCGCTCGCACCGAACAGGCTCATGGGACGACCACGCCGGCCGGCCGGGAACAGATCGGCGATGAGGGATATGGCGCCCGGAATCAGGACAGCTTCGCCGACCGCTACACCGACGCGGGCGAGCAGCAGATGCCAGTACTCGGTCGCGATGCCGCCGGCGGCGGTCGCGAGACTCCACAGGGCGATGCCGATCGCAATGATCAAGCGCCGGTCGCCGCGATCGATGATGCGGGCAATCGGCAGTCCCATCAGTGCATAAAACACTGCGAACGTGAAGCCGTGCAGCGTGCCTATCAGGGTGTCGTTGACATGCAATGTCTGCTGAATCGGGCCTACCAGCAGCGTGAGGATCTGCCGATCCATGATGGAAAAAATGTAGGCGACCAGCAAGACGCTGACCGCATACCAGGAACGGCCCGCACTAGTACTTGAAACTTCCCGGCAACCAGCATACTTGTCCTGGCCCGGTTCAATTGTCTCTGCTCTCATGCTTGTCTCCCCTTCACTGGATCGCCTGATTTTTTTATTGGCGATCAGTCGGGCGTTAATTAAGTATCAGTCTGGCGATTATCACGACGCGTGGATGAACGCGACTCTCGGTGGATTTGAATCCTTGCTGGGACGCCAGCAAGTCATGCCGTGTCGGACGCTACGGGATCGTTCCAAAGATTGTTCGCCCGCCAGAAATGATCTTTCTGCCAATGATCAGGCAGTGTCGCTGCCGTCGAACGGATCACGCGCTTCAGCAACAGCGTCATGACTTGCGCCTCGCGGTAGTCGAGGTCACGTTCCGCATCGCTCTGCGCCGCCTTGGCGATGGCCAGCAACTCGAAAACGTAGGTGCGGCCCGTTTCGGTGAAGCACACCACGCTCTCGCCGTCCCCGTTCACTCCGAGCGTAAGGAGACCGCGCTCCACGAGCTTGTGAATATCGCCGTCCGACACACGCGAGCCGGAGATCGACACGAGTCGATCGAGTTCCGCAATCGTTCTTCCATCGCCCATGCTCAGCACGGTCAGAATGTCGTAGTCGATATCGCGCAGGCCATTGCCGCGCAGGTTCTGCCTGACCGGCATCAGTAACTGATAATAGGCGCGAGCCAGCAAAAAGCCGAGCCAGCCGTTACCGAAGCTCGAATTCGCGTCGGCGACGTCCTCAGCCTTCTTCATCACCAAACCGTAGTTCCCTCCGTGAAAAACCAGTGGCGGCTGCTCGAAGCTGTCGAAGTTCGTGACTTCTCCAACGAAGATGACGTGGTCGCCTCCTTCGTATTGGTGAACGACGCGGCATTCGAACCGTGCCGAGCAGCCTTCGAGCAGCGGGACGCCGCCATCGCCGCGTGCGAGCTTGCAGCCCGCGAACTTGTCGGTTCCGCTCTTCGCGAACTGATTCGACAGGCGTTCCTGATCAGCCGCCAGGATATGCACCGCGAAATGCGCGGTGGCCGCAAAGACCGGCAAGCTGGAAGATTTCTTTCCGAGGCTCCAGAGAACCATGGGCGGGTCCATCGAAACGGAGTTGAAGCTGTTCGCCGTCAATCCGTAGTCTTTTCCGTCCTCACCTTTCGTGGTGACGATCGTAACGCCCGTGGTAAATGAACCGAGGGCTTTACGAAATTGCTTGGCATCGACTGCCGTAGTCATATCTGTCTCCGTCTCTATGTCCCGGCCGATTAGTTGTTTTGATCGTGCCGACCGGGACTGTAATGTCTTACTTCGATGTGCTTTCGTTACCGCGTCAGCAGCGGCATGACCAAACGTCCGAAGCGCTCGGCTTCTTCGTGGTGCGGATAACCCGAGAGGCAGAATCCGCTGCAACCCGCGTCGACGAACTCCAGGAGCTGCGCGGCCACCTGCTGCGGATTGCCAACTACAGCGACGCCCGCACCGGGACGCACTTCGGTGATGCCGGTCCACAGATGGGGCGTCATCTTGCTGCCGACCGTCTGCGCCAGTTCACGTTGACGCTGGTTGGCGACCGAATTCATGTTCGCGCTCAGATTCGTGGCCTGGTCCTTCCAGCCCTGCGCGCCTTCGATCAATCGATTCGCCGCTTCCCATGCTTCGTCTTCGGTTTCGCGGCAAACGACCTGCAAGCGCATGGCGAAACGCAACTCGTCTTCACGGCCGTACTTCGCGGCACGGGCGCGCATCTCCTTGACCTGCTCGGCGATGCGCTCCGGATAATCGCCCCAGAAAAGATGCACGGCCGAATGGCGGGCAGAAATCTCGGCTGCCTGTTCAGAACCGCCGCCGAGGAAGATCGGCGGATACGGGTGCTGCACCGGCTTCGGAATGATCAGCGGCTTGTCGACCTTGTAGTACTTGCCGGAATACTCGACCTGCTCTTCCGACAGCAGCTTCTTGATGATGACGACCTCTTCTTCGAGCTGCTCGTAGCGCGCCTCTTTAGAACCGAGTTGCCCTTCGGCAATGGCGTCTTTTTCACTCAAGCCGGCAATCAGGTTGATGTAGATGCGCCCGTTCGACATCTGATCGAACGACGAGATCATCTTCGCCTGAGCAACCGGATGAATGAAGCCGGGCTTGACCGCGATAAGGGCCTTGATCTTCGAAGTGCGGCTGACGACGAACGACGCCGCTACCCATGCATCCCAGCAATACGGGGTGACCGGCACCAGCATGTAGTCGAAACCCGCATTTTCGGCGGCACGCGTGACGCGTTCGAAGTGCTCCATCGACTGAGGAAAGGCCTTGGACGGATCGCCGAATGCGCTCGTGTCGCCGAGCGTGGGGCAGAACCAGCCCATCGAAAGAGGGACTGCGTGACTCATGTGTGTCTCCTTGTTGTGTTTGCTCAATGCCTACATAACATCAGCGACACAAACATAAGTAAAATGAAGTGTTCTAATTTGTCACATGCACACGATTAATACCCGATTGCCCGCATGGAAATGCGCACGATGAGCCGCGTGGGAGCAAGGGAAATCACTGATGTCGGGAATGAGCTCGAGCGCAGGCGCAAGGCCCGTCGAGGTCGCGTTATCCCTTAGCTGAAGTGGTGAATGAAGCGCGAAGGGGAAACTGCTCGATCTGTCGAAGTCGAGCACGTTCGCCCTGCGTGAGTGTCGTCTGCCTCAGGCTACGGACACGACGAACCGGATCTGATCCAGGAACCACGCGTGCGCGGGATCCGCGTCGAATCGTCTATGCCACGACATGAACAGCGGAGATGTGTCGAAGGCGATGGGAGGCTCGTGCACACTCAGTTCGAAAAGTTCTGCGAATGTGCCGGCCATGCGACTAGGGACATTGCAGATGAATCCCGTTCTGGCGGCGACCATCGGCATTGCCATGAAGTTCTGCACCACCGCACCGATTTGCCGCTGCAAACCGCGTTGCGCGAGCGTCTGATCGACGATCGATCCCTGTCGATCCGGTAACCGGATCACCACGTGGGGTCGCTTCAGATACAAGGCAAGAGGAAACCTCGGCTTGCTCAGGTTTTCGCGCTTCCAGACCAGGGTGAGCAGGTCGATCTGCGCGAGGGTCTCGTCATGAATTCCCATCTCCTTGACGGGCTGACCACTGATGACCGCATCGAGATCGCCTGACTCCAGACGCTGGTACGCGAGCCCTTCTTCCGGGACAGGTCCCAGCCGAACGACGATGCCGGGCGCCTGCTGCCGGATATGTTCGACCAACTCGGGAATGAACGAAAACTCCACCAGATCGCCCGCCGCGATATTGAATTCTCTTCGGGCCAGCGAGGGAACAAATGTTTCCTCATCTCGAAGGGCGCCATAGATCTTTTCGAGTGCTTCTCTGACGGGGCCTACCAGTGCCTCGCTTCGCGAAGTGGGCACCAGACCACCTTTCGCGTTCACGAACAGTTCGTCGCCGGTTGCATCACGCAAGCGACGCAACGCATGGCTGACCGCAGGCTGTGTCAATGCCAGCCGATCGCTTGCTCGCGTCACGCTTCGGGTGTCCCAAAGCATCATGAAGACTGCAAGCAGATTCAGGTCCAACGACTTGGTATTAGCTTGGCGCATAGTGACAACGATAGTACTTCATTTCACTTTTGCACCAAAGGCTATTCGCGACTCGCAATAAACGCCACGACGAGGTTACGTCGATTTTTACTGTTTTCGTTTCATCGACGTTTTTTTGAATGTCCTAGTAAATGATCGAGGTGGTTTCTCAGATCGACGCTTTGGTTGGCATACGTCGAATGGAACTTTCCCTTTGTCCGTTTCATCGCAGCCAAGCCTTTTTGTGGCCGCCCCCGCCCGGCTCCTTTTCGTCGTGCATTGACTGTGATATTGATGAACAAAGCTTCAGTCCACCACTAGCGTATTCGCTTGTGGCGTGTAGCAAGAATGAACATAAACGCTCAGAGGCACCGATTACTGACGGTAGTCAACGAGCGATCCTTGGGGGTTTCGACCGCGATGAAGGCCAATCTCACGCTTCTTGGCGTTCTTCTGTCATTCATTCCTTCTTCTGGCTTTGCCCATGCGTCCAGCGAAACGGTGGACAAAATCGCAGACTGGCTAGCCATCTTCGTTATTAGCGTTGTGCCAGTGGCGTGTGTAGTGATCCTTTTACTCATTCACGTGCTGCCCGAAAAGATTGCGGAGAGGCGTCATCATCCGCAGAAAGAAGCAATCCAGATGTTGTGCTTTCTCTCACTGGTATTCGGCGGTCTCCTTTGGCCGATTGCATGGCTCTGGACGTATTTCAAACCGCTTGGCTATCGCATGGCTTACGGCACCGATAAGCATGATGACTTCTTCTTCGAAGCCGTCCACCGGGCAAGGCTCGGCACACTACCCAGCGATGAGCTGGGCTATATCCTCGGCGAACTCGACAGCATCGCAGCTCGACGCATTCTGCCGCCGGAACTGCGGCGCGCCCGCGACGAACTAGAGGCGCTTCAGTCTAATGCTCCACCGCCTGCACACAACTCCAAGGGAGCAGGAGAAGCCTGATGGAAATCCTACTTCTTGCCATATACGCGACGATCGCGTGGCTCATTTTCGGAAAGTTCAGGTGGCTGCCCTGGAATATCGTTACCGGTTCGATCACGATCGTTCTGCCGATCATCGCGCTCACCATCCTGATTCTGACGCTTAACGTTGTCGCACCTGCATCGGAAGACGTGCGCGTTATCCGTTACGTAGTGCAAATCGTTCCGCAGGTGCGCGGCCGTGTCGTCGAGGTTCCGATCACGGGCAACACGCCGATTAAAAAAGGCGATGTGCTCTTCAAGATCGATCCGACGCCCTTCAACCTGCAAGTGAAGGCGCTCGAAGCGCAGCTCGTGAACGCACAAGGCTCGGCAAAGAAGCTCAACGAAGACCTCTCAGCCGCCACCGCGAAGAGCGATGCCGTGCGCGCGCAAATCGATCTCGCGAAGCGGCGCGTATCGGAGAACCGACAGCTCGTCGATCATGGCGCCGGCGATCGTTTCGCGCTCGAGCAAGCGGAGGCAAACCTGAAGTCGCTGCAAGCCGACCTCGCCGCCGCACGCGCACAGGAAGCGCAGGTGCGCGCGGTGCTGAACGCGACCGTCGACAACGATCAGGCCGAAGTCGCGCAGATTCGCGCGCAGCTCGAATCCGCGCGATGGGATCTCTCGCAGACGACGGTCGTCGCACCGGCCAACGGCGTCGCGATCAATCTGCAGTTGCGGCCGGGCTCGATCGTGACGCCGCTTCTTCAGAACCCGGCGTTGAGCTTTGTCGAGGACGATTATCAGGTGATCGCTCTGTTCGCACAGAACGAATTGCGGATGGTTGTCCCTGGCGACGAAGCCGAGATCGCGCTTCAGACGATACCGGGGAAGGTGCTGAAAGCGCACGTGGTATCGGTCGTGTGGGCGCAGGGTCAGGGTCAGCTCACACCGAGCGGCACGCTTCCGATCACCGGCACGGAACCGACGCCGGCCGCGCGTTTCGCCGTGCGGCTGAAACTCGACGACAGGGAGCGTGACGTCTTCCTCGCCGCCGGTGCGCGTGGACATGCGGCAATCTACACAGACCATATCGAGGAGATTCAGATTCTGCGCAAGGTGATCATCCGGGTTGGCGCGTATATCAACTACTTCGTGCTGAAGGTGTGACGGTGCGCACGCGCTGCTTTCTCCTGATCGCGTTGCTGCTCGCTGCGGGCGGCGGTTGCGCGCTGAAGAATCCGCCGGATGCCGCGGACATCCGGCGCGACAGCCTGAGCAACGCGCACGTCCCCGCGGCGTGGACCGCGCAGGGCGCCACGTCTGGTCTCGTGCGCGCCGACTGGATCGACACCTTCGGCGACCCTGCCTTGAACTCGCTCGTGGACGAGGCGATCGCGTATAACGCGAACCTGCGGGTTGCGGCCGCGCGCGTTGCGCAGGCGGCCGCCCTCGTCAAGGTGGCAGGCGGTGAGCTCTATCCGGCGGCGAGCTTTCTCGCCCGGCCGGGTGGCAAGCTCGGTGGTGACGGCTCGGGACTCAAGGGCTGGCTCGTATCGGCTTCGTGGGAAATCGATCTATGGGGACGCGTACGCTACGGCGCGCGCGCAGCCGAGGATCAATATGCCTCTGCACAAGCCGATGCCGATTACGCTCGCCAGTCGATCGCCGCGTTGGTCGTGAAGGCATGGTTCGGCGCAATCGAAGCGCAGATGCAATACGCCATTGCCAACGACATGGTCCGCCACGCCGATGCATTGCGCGACCTCGCAGGACATCGCCTGCGCATCGGCAAAGGCTCGCAGATCGAGGTGACGAGCGCGCAAGCGGCGGTGCAGTCGTATCGCGATACCGCGCGGCAGTTGAGGCTCGCACGCGAGCAGTCGCTGCGCGCGCTTGAATTGCTGCTCGGACGTTATCCGGCGGCCGAAGTTGCGGTCCCTGCCAGCCTCGGTCCGCTGCCGCCGGTGCTGCCCACGGGGGTTCCCGCCGATTTGCTCGAGCGTCGGCCGGACATCGTGGCTGCGCAGCGGAGGATATCGGCCGCATTCGATCTCGCGCGCCAGGCGGATGCCGCGCGGCTGCCACGCGTCACACTGAGCGCAGGTCTTCTGAGTGTGTCGAGCGAGCTATTTCTGCTCGCCGATCGTGACAACCCGAGCTGGAGCGTCGGCGCAGGCATCCTGTTGCCGCTTTTCCGTGGTGGCGCATTGAAGGCTCAGGCCGAATATCGAACCGCGGAACAGGATCAGGCGCTCGCCGGCTATGGACAGGTTGCGTTGCAGGCCTTCGGCGAAGTGGAAAATGCGCTTGCCGCCGAGAGTGCGCTGCGCGAGCGGGAGACCATCCTCGCGCGCGCGGTTTCGGACAATGCGAAGCTCTTCGATTTGCAGCAGGTGCGCTACAAGATCGGCTCGGGGGATCTCGTCGCGGTGACTCAACAGGAACTCGCCTACGCGTCATCACGGTCCGGGCTGGTGCGCGTGCAGAGCGAAGAGCGCATGCAACTCGCGAATCTTTATCTGGCGCTCGGCGGCGGGATTGATGCGGCGTCGAATGGTGTCGATACGGGAGGCGCTTCGGCTGCGGCTGCGCGATAGGTCCGTGCTGGCGCGATACCGGGACACGATCCGCTCAAGCGTCCTGCCTCACAGCTGCCCTGAATGGGTCGTGTTCGCGCTCCTTCGGCCATGATCTCATTGGATCAAAAAGCGAGCGGCATGTAGCTGAAGCCGATATCCGGATCGATCGCGCCGATCAGCGAAACCTGAATCACGTTCGACAGGCGCGACAGCGGCGCGGTGAACAGCGCCTCCTGCTGCGCTTCGATCCGACGATGCGCGGCTCGTCCTGATCGCCGCGATCTGCTCGTTCTTGTCATCGTCGCCCGTTCCCTTCAAGCCAAGCGGCAATTCCCCTCGCTCGCGGAATCGCACGCGATTAGCACCCTGAACATCGAACGCCCCGTCGTGGATATGGCGGGCGGCGCTCGGCTTGTCCGCGTCTTCCAGATCAGATCGATGAGTTTCGGCAGCGAGCACCTTATGACGCCGCCGAACGTGAAGCCACGACATGGCTCAAGCGCTGAGCAAGAAACATCGTGACGAATGTTTCAGTGTTATCCGATGGGACGCCAATGCTCCCATCAGCAGAATTTTTGCTCCACTGCGATGCGCTTCCGGTTTCTAGCGACCACTGCCCATGGTTTGATCGCCGTCGCTGCGCTTCGCGGCTCAAACAATGAGAAGGAGATAACGTGTATCTGACATCCAGCCAGCGCAGCGCTCTGATGAAAGCCATCGCGCGAGAGCAAGACGACCGTGAGCGAATCGCCGCCATCGATGCCGTTGTCGCACAATTGCGCATCGACAATCCCGCCGCTTTTCATACCGTCGCGTCGCTCGAACAGCGGGTGTTCTTTCACGAACCGGACAGCGATATTCCGTATCTCGCTGCTATCAAACCGAAAGTCCCTGCACCGCGATAGGGAAACGGCTCCGCACTCTAGAGCGCCGCGAGGGGCGCGTCGGAAATTCGCATCGAGTTGCCGCTGCTCGTGGTCCTGACTCGGCGCACGCACTACTTCTTGCCAATCGCCACGACTCGATCGACTATGACGAGGCTCACGCGCGGATTGCCCCTTTGCAGCGCGATCTGCGTCTGCTGGGCGGAACCATCGCCGCTTCATTGGATGCTGGCAATTTTGGCGGCGGCTCATTGAGACGCGAAGTGGATCGACGGTAGCCAGAACGATCTCGATATGGCGCGGCTAGAGAATGCGCTGACGAGCCCCCGAGCCGACCGAGCGCGTTATCGGGAAACAAGCTCCTCACGAGGGGGCCCTGGTGCGGTAATCGAAGCTCGGCTTGGACTGGTCTCTTTGTCGCCGCGCAATTGCGGTTCTATACGCGCCCATCCCAAATTTATCTGATTTGTCCGATAGAGAGATCTCCGACGCGCTCTTACCATCTCAAAATTCTCACTGGTTGCTGGGAGGTAAGGGTGGCTTCAGTCGTCTCGAGCTCGAAAAACGATCTGTACGTCGTGATGCGGCGTAGCGCGCTGCGCGCCATTGTCGGCACCGCGTGCTCGGTGGCCGTGCTCGCGCTGGCTGTCGGCCTCGCACTGGCGCGTTACGGCGTTCAGACACCGCGTGTCCATTACGAGTCCGCGAGGACGTCCGCCGCCTCTCCTTACACGAGCGGCGAGGTCGCTCGTTTGCAGGCCGCGAACGCCTCGCTGGACGCGCGCGTGGAGCGACTCGCCGCCCAGCTCGACACTCTCAGCGCATTTGACCAACGCCTGCGCGCGCAGTCACTGCGGGCAATTCCCACCAACGCGGTGGCATCGGCGCGCACGCGCTACAGTAACGCGGCGGGTGGTCCCGAACTGCCGCCCCGGCCTTGTCAAGCAACCGATGCGCATCCAGATCCGCATCTTGACTGCCTGGCAGCGACGCTTGCCGCCGTCGAACAGGGCGCCGCGCAGCACGAAGCGGCATTGGAGGCCTTCCCGGGCCGCCGTCCGCTCGCGCTCGGCCGGACCGGCTCACCGTTTGGCAACCGCCTCGACCCGTTCACGCGCCACCTGAGTTTCCACCCGGGCATGGATCTGGTCGCGCCGACAGGCACCTCGATCCTCGCGGCGGCCGGCGGCCACGTAATCCACGCCGGACCGATGCCCGGCTACGGCAACACCGTTGAGATCGATCACGGCAACGGCTTTATCACGCGTTACGCTCACGCCTCGAAGATCAAGGTGCGTATCGGGCAGCCGGTGCAGCCGCGTGAGCCGATCGCCGAGGTCGGCTCGACGGGGCGCTCGACAGGTCCGCATTTGCATTTCGAAGTACGCGTGGGCGGCCAATCGGTCAACCCCGATGACTATCTCGCGCTGTTTGCGACCGATGCCGATGCATAACACCGCGGCTTTGTTGTGAGTTCGCTTTGATTTTCGGATAACGAAGTGTCCGAGCAAAAAGCGTCGCACGAACTGGAAGATAATGGGTAGTGACGCCGCGCAACCCCTGGCTAAGCACGGAGGACCTCGCGAAACCGAGTGGGTGCTGTGACCCAAGAGCGTCTCTGAAAGGCCCTCGTCATGGAGGCAAAACAACCACCAACCTGTGCCGTTAGATAAAAGGCGTCCGCGAATTAAAGCATAAGCTGTCCGTTCATAGGGCTCTCGCGGTGGCTGCGATCGCGACACGAAAGCATAACCTGGCCGATCGAACAGGATTCAAGCATAAAGTGTCTAAACGAAAATCTCCTTGCGCGGCGGGCTCATTTTCCAACCGCCAACGAGTGCGACCGCGCTCGCATGGGGCGCGACTTCTGAGGCAGCGAACCCACCAGGTGGAGGCGCCAGCCCTCGCCCAACGAAGGAGAAACAGGATCCACGGCGACGCCCCAGGCACTTCGTCCACCTCCGAGAATCGACTTCGCTATAAGGTTCCGACATTAGCGTGCTGGAACCATCGCATGCTTGTGCGCTTGGACAGCTACGCCTTCTCGTCGCCTACGGGCTGCCGCTCCAACGCATTGCAGTTGCTTCAGCAGGGTTGCCTCTACGCCGATCTTGCATTCGCCTATGGAGTCGAAATCGGTGCTAGTGGCGTCCGGTTGGCGGAGCCGGGTCAGCACCCCGCCGGGAAGTGTCTTCTGCTCACCGGAATTGCGGGTTTCTCAGCATACCCCGACGACGCCCCCGACGCGAAAGCCGCGCTCAGCGCCGCAAGAACCACAACAGCGCGGATACCACGACCGAAATCACGATGCACGTGACGATGGGGAAGTAAAAGTTAAAGCCATCGCGGACGATATGAATGTCGCCAGGCAGCCGACCGAACGGAATGCGCGCGAGCCATGTCCATCCGAGACCGGCAAGGATGCACAGTACGCCAACGATGATCAGCAATCGGGTCATTTGCTCATGGGGCGCAGTCACGCCCGCCAGCTAATGAGGCCATCATAGGCCCGCGCAGGCAGACCAGCCAGACGAGCAGCCCGAACAACGCACAGTCGTCGTTGGTGGGCGCGAAATCTGGCCAACGGGCGCACTCGCCGACTCAATTTTTCCGCCAACATCTCGAGGCGTTCGGCCGTAGACGATCCGAAGCATCCATAGAAAGGAAAGAGCCGGCAATGGCCGCTTTCGATGGGCGGATTCAACCGGTGGATGCCATAGTTTGCTGGAATCGTTCGGCTGGTGTTTCGTACGCCAATGTCTTTCTGGGACGTTCGTTCAATCGTCTCGCCACGGCGTTGAGTTGGGCCTGCGAATACACCGACAAGTCGGTTCCTTTAGGGAAATACTGTCTGTGCGACACGTGCTGCTGCCCATAGCGTGTCGAACGTACAGTAGTGAGGGCAGCAAAGCTCGTTCTTGTCTTGTCGTATCCCAAGCGCCGAAGGAAGGCGCTTGGAACTGCGACCTGTTGTGCGACCAACAGTTGCCTATCCAGACATGCTCAACTGGTAACGGCTGGGTATGAAGCTTTGGAGACAACGTGCCTCTCGATTGACGGCTCACCCCGGTGACGGGGCGGGTTGACACTGCCAGCCGCCGTGCGGTGTGAGGTGCCAGGCAAGTTCCGCATGCGTAACGTAAGTGAATTGTTGATAAACCTCGTCATTTCCGAAGGGCCAAAGCGGCTGACAGGCCCTGACCAAAAGGTGTGCAGCCGGTTGCTCCTCTAATCAGAAGGAGCACGTCGTCATAAGCGCTGCCGGGGGAAAGACAGACGCTAAACGGATAGGCCCGGGAACAGTCGGGCCGGCAAGAGCGGGAACGTGGTAAGCCCGATTCTCCGCCAAGGGGTTCAGAACATCGAATCGTTGGCAGGCGACCCGCGAGGGAAGCTGTTGGGAAAGCGGGTAAGAGAACGCGGAAAAAGCGAATGCCGCTCTGTAATGGAGGGGATAGGGGTTCGAACTTTGCCCTAGCCCGAAAGGGCGCAGACTTCCGCGTGGTGCGGCTGTCGCCGGCCCATGTTTAAGGTCCAACGTAGGGAAGCTTGGAAGAGACTGCTGTATTGCAGTTCAGCGCCCTCGTCTCAGCAATGGGATGGACCAACGAAATGGCGTTTGCGAAGGTCTTGTGCAGTGCGGCGAGACCGGCATCAGCTGATGATGCTTTAGCTGTGCTTGAGCCGTTTGCGGTGAAAGTCGCTTGGGCGGTTCTTTGGGGAGGGGGCGGCAGTGATGCCGTCTCCTTACCCACTTAACAGCCCGTTCGTATTTTCGTTTGATCCGCGCTGCCATGGATGCTGGGGATCGCAGAAGTAGACCTGTATGTCGGTAGCCAAGGTAAAGCGTTTGTGTCCGGCCATCTCTGTTCCCCTATCCCATGCCAGCGACTTGTAGAGTTCCTGCGGCAGTTTTGATGCGTGTTTGATGAGCGCACTGGCGACCGTCTCGCTATCCTTGCTGGCTATCTTGACAAGCATAACGTAACGCGTCTGGCGTTCAACCAGTGTCGCAATCTGGCTGCTGCCGCTACCGCACAGCAGATCACCTTCCCAGTGGCCTGGTACTGCACGGTCTTCAACGCTCGCGGGGCGTTCGCTGATCGATACTGTGTCCCGAATCCTGCCGTGATCGTCCGTCTTCTGCGTGTGATGGCGAGAACGACGCATGGCGCGGGTACGCCGCAGGTGCTCCAGCAACTCCTTCTTCAGGGCACCACGGGCCTGGATGAAGAGACTGCGATAGACGGTCTCGTGAGACACGTGGTAGTTCTCGTCGTCTGGATACGCCCGCCCGAGCCATCCGGCAATCTGCTGCGGTGACCACTGCAACTGGAGCTTGCCTGCAACGATCTGTGCCAGCATCCGGTGCTCAACCAGTTTACAGGCTCTGGGACGCCGTGCCCGATCCCATGCGAGTTGATCGGCGTAGGTCGCCCGATAACCATCTGGTCCGCTGTTACGTTTGATCTCACGACAGATGGTCGAAGGCGCCCGCGAAAGTCGCTTTGCAATTGACTGGATCGAATCATCAGCCACAAGCCCCCGCGAAATCTCTTCACGCTCCTCCAGCGTCAACGCCAATCCCGACCGGTGCCTTTCTGGTGGCCGGATCCCGCCCGTCTCAGCCAGAATCCTCTGAATCGACGAGTGGTTTCGGTCAAAAAGCTGCGCGATCTTCTGCAGAGACTCGCCCTTGCGCCAACGTTCCCACATCAGCGTTTTTTGCGTCTCGCTGTAGTAAATCCGGCGTCTTTGTTTCATTTGCAACACTCCTGCTGCTTGCGCAGTCCTCAGTGTGTTGCATCCACCGGTTGAATCCGCCATGCACGATACGCCATTCGTTCACTACTGCGGAGCCAGTTGCCCAAACCAATAGGAAGCGGTAACACCTCCATCCATCAGGAAGTCGCTTCCGGTTATGAAAGCGCCATCTGGGCCCATCAGCAGCGCCGCCACGTTAGCGACCTCGTCGGACGTGCCGGCGCGCTTTGCCGGGCAGCCCTCGATCATGCGTCTATATCCTTCGCCACGCGGCCCGGACAGTTCGTCTTTCGCGAGCGGCGTAATGATGATGCCGGGGCTGATCGTGTTGACCCGCGCGCCACGCTTACCCCAACACACAGCTTCGGACATCACCCGAAGCGCATTGCCGCGCTTCGATAACTGATAGGCATGCAGGGAGTCCTTTACCCGGTCGGGCTGAAGCAAGGGCAGCTTTAGCAAGTCCTCGACCGGCGTCGTCGCGAGCGCCTTGTTGTTCTCGATCGAGAGCGGCGGCAGTCGGTGTCCTGATTGCGATGCAATGACGACCCCGGAACCGCCTTCCGCGATTACCTTGCCGAATTCCTCAAGAATGACGGCCGTGCCGTACAAATCGACTTTCAGGATCGTTTCCGGAGAGGCTTGCGACGGCGAAACGCCCGCCGCATGAACGAGGCCGTGGACTTCACCAATCGACGTCGCCTTTGCGACCAGAGCTTCGATCGACGCACGCGATGAGATATCGACGGTCGTCGTCGTCACATCGAACCCAGCTTCGCTCAATGTTTTTGCAGCCGCATCGGCGTTTTCCTGCCGCAAATCGGCCAGCAACAGATGTTTGCCCGCGCCGACCCGGCGCGCAATCGCCTGTCCGATTGATCCAGGGCCGATGACAACGATGACTTTTTGCATGCTTTGCTTCCTTGTTTCCTGCATCAGCGGTCACTGACGCCGATGCTGTTGCGAACGTAAAGGCCGGGCGTGGTCGCGATCTTTGCGATCAGGCGTGACAGGCTATGGAGCGAGATATCGTGGCCCTGGAAAGGATCGCCCTTCTGCGTGATGGTGTACGGCCCTTCTGGATCACGGGTGAACCAGCCTGGCCGCAGGATCGTATAGTCCAGATCGGATGCTTCAATCAGCGCGGCGGAATCCCGGTAGGGGTCGAGAATGCTGCGATATTTCTCGCCCGGCACCTCGCTGTAAATCCCCATCGAGCTGATGAAGATCAACCGCCTCAAGCCGCTCATGTGCATCGCGTCGATGATGCTCTCGGCCTGGCGGGCCATGTCTCCCGACAGGTTCGCATAGACCACATCCTGGCCGTCCATGGCGTCTTGCAGCGCGGCCGTGTCAATGACATCGCCCTCGATGACGGTCACGCGGTCAGGATCACGGTTTTTAAGCCGCTTCGCCGCCCGCAAATAAAGCGTCAGCGCAAGGTCCGTGCGATCGAGCAGAACGCGCGTCGTGTTACGGGCCAAGCCGCCATTCGCACCAAGGATCAGGACTCTTGTCATTCCACGGACTCCTGGCTTCACAGTTCCTGCGCCGTGGGGCGGAACAGAATCTCGTTCACGTCTACGTCTTCGGGCTGCTGGATCGCGAAAGCGACCATGCGTGCAAAGCTGTCGGCCGGAATGGCAAACTTTTCGTAGAAATCGGCGATGCCTGCGGCAACGTCGGCTTCAGTGATGCTCTGCGGCAGTTCCGACCGCACCGCTCCCGGCGAAATGATCGTCGTGCGGATGTTGTGGGGCTTCACCTCCTGGCGCAAACCTTCGGAAAGAACACGCACCGCCGTCTTGGTCGCGCAATAGACAGCGTTGTTCTTGCCGACCTTATGGCCAGCTACGGACGAGACGTTGATGATGTGGCCGCTTTTCTGGCGGGTCATATGGGGAAGCGCGGCGGCGATGCCGTAGAGGACACCCTTGATGTTGACGTCGATCATGCGGTCCCAATCCTCGATCTTTCCGCGCTCCAGCGGCGAGTGTGGCATAAGACCGGCGTTGTTAACCATGACGTCAATTCGGCCGTGCGTTTTCACTGCGCCATCAACAAGCGCCTTGACCTGTTGAGCATCAGTGACGTCCATTTCTACGGCCGCAGTTTCGGGAAGACCCAGTTCAGCCGCCAGCGCCTTAAGGCGATCAACGCGGCGAGCACCGAGTACCAGCTTTGCGCCATCCGCAGCCAGGCGGCGAACTGCCGCTTCGCCAAGTCCACTGCTCGCGCCTGTGATGACGATGACTTTTCCCACAATGTTTTCTGACATATCAATCTCTTCGCGATGTTTGGTTGATGGATGGGCTTACTTGCCTACGCGCGCTTGCAGATGCGCCGGGTAACGGTCGCCCTGCACGGCGATATTCGAGAGCGCGGATTCAATGTCGTGCAAGTTATCGGCCGTCAATTCGAGGACGGCCGCACCGACGTTCTCTTCCAGACGATGCAGCTTCGTCGTGCCGGGGATCGGGGCGATCCAGGGCTTTTGCGCGAGCAGCCATGCGAGCGCGATTTGCGCCGGGGTGGCGTTCAACCCGGCTGCGATCTGCTTCAGCAGATCGACCAACCCCTGATTGGCCTTGCGATTTTCTTCCGAGAAACGCGGCACGACATTGCGAAAATCCGATTTATCGAAACTGGTGGTCACGTCGATCGCGCCGGTCAGGAAGCCCTTGCCGAGCGGGCTGAACGGCACGAAGCCAATGCCGAGGTCTTCAAGCAGGGGCAGGATGTCTTTTTCCGGCTCGCGCCACCAGAGCGAATATTCGCTTTGCAGCGCCGCGACAGGTTGCACGGCGTGGGCGCGGCGGATGGACTGGACGCCCGCTTCTGACATCCCGAAATGCTTCACTTTGCCCTGCTGGATCAGGTCCTTAACCGCGCCGGCCACATCTTCCATCGGCACGTCGGGATCGACCCGGTGCTGATAGAGAAGATCGATGCGATCCGTCCGCAGCCGCTTGAGGGCGGCATCCGTCACCGCGCGGATATTGTCTGGCTTGCTGTTGACGCCCTTCTGGACATCACCGCCCTGAAAGCCGAACTTGGTCGCGATAACCACCTGATCGCGGAACGGCTCCAGGGCCTCGCCCAGCAGTTCTTCGTTCGCACCCTGCGCATACGCCTCGGCCGTGTCGAAAAACGTCACGCCGCGCTCGAACGCCGACCGGATCAGTTTGATGCCGTCGGCCTTTTCGGCGGCCGGGCCGTAGGCGTAGCTCAACCCCATGCAGCCCAAGCCGATCGCCGACACTTCCAGGCCGCTTTTTCCGAGAACTCGCTTTTCCATTGTTAGACTCCTTATTGCGTTGCGGCCGCGCCGGCCTGATATTGCTCGTCGGTCACCTTTTCCATCCAGGCGACGGGACTGCCGTTCTGTGACTCGGCAATGGCGATATGCGTCATGGCCGTGTTCGCGGTTGCGCCATGCCAGTGCTTCTCATCGGGGGCGATCCAGACAATATCGCCGGGCCGGATCGTTTCGACCGGGCCGCCATCGCGCTGCACCCAGCCGAGGCCGGCTGTGACAAGCAGAGTCTGGCCGAGCGGGTGCGTGTGCCATGCCGTGCGTGCGCCCGGCTCGAATGTCACTGTCGCTCCGCCGATCCGCGCCGGGCCCTCGCCTGCGAACGGCGCGTCGATCCTGACCGATCCCGTGAAATATTCAGCCGGCCCCTTCGCGGACGGCTGTGATCCGCATTTCCTGATCTGCATGAGCGTTCCTTTGCGGTGATTGCCTTGACTTTCAATGTAGCAGCGCGGCTTCGTCCGATTAAGATATGAAATCAGCATGAAGCTAGAAGGCAGGCTTATAAATGGCGCGTTCCGACCTTTCCGATATCACTGCATTCCTGGCAGTCGCCCATGAGGGCA
Organism: Caballeronia sp. S22; assembly: GCF_964261745.1. Lineage (NCBI taxonomy): Bacteria > Pseudomonadati > Pseudomonadota > Betaproteobacteria > Burkholderiales > Burkholderiaceae > Caballeronia > Caballeronia sp. S22. The sequence goes on from NZ_OZ180036.1 coordinate 1,277,299, forward strand.
GCTTCACAAAAGCCGCTGCAAAACTCGGCGTCTCGCAATCGGCCTTGAGTCAGACCGTCCGGAACCTTGAAGCCCGGCTGGGCCTGAGACTACTGGCGCGAACGACCCGGAAAGTCTCGCCGACTGAAGCGGGAGAACGGCTCGTCCAGGCGGTCGGGCCACGGCTTGAGGAGGTGGAGGCGGAACTGGCGGCGTTGACGGCCATGCGTGACAAGCCGGCCGGCACGGTCCGCATCGCGGCTGGCGAGCATCCAGCCGAACTGCTGTTATGGCCGGCGATCGAGCGCCTGTTGCCGGACTATCCAGATATCACCGTCGAAATCGTCATCGATAACGGCCTGACGGATATCGTCGAGCAACGGCTTGACGCCGGCGTTCGGTTTGGCGAGTCGATTGCCAAAGATATGGTCGCCGTGCGCATCGGCCCCGATGTGCGCATGGCCGTCGTCGGGACGCCTGGTTATTTCTCAAAGCATCTGAAGTCAAAAACGCCGCAGGACCTCACGGCTCACAATTGCATCAATATCCGGTTGCCAACGGCCGGGAGCCTCTATGCGTGGGAATTTGCAAAGGGTGGGCGCGAACTGAAGGTACGCGTCGAGGGGCAGTTGATCTTCAACACGGCGACGATGGCCGTAAAAGCCGCGCTCGCCGGCGCGGGTCTGGCCTTTGTCCCTGAGGAGCGCGTTCTACCCCATATCGAACGCGGCGAGCTAACGCGCGTGCTGCTCGACTGGTGCCGCCCTTTCGCAGGGTTTCACCTCTATTATCCGAGCCGACGGCAGCCAACCCCTGCGTTCGCCGTTGTCGCTGAAGCGTTGCGTCAAGGAGCGAAGCGTTCGTAGCCCGGATCAAGCGACGCGAAGTCTTTGATCGTCCGTTAGCGACTGCTTTGGGGATACGATCGGCCCGTCAAATCATTCATAGCAAACCCGTATTGGTGACCGCTCATGGCCGGTTGCCGAAGATCACACTTCGAACCTCGTGCATCTTCGGCGACCGTGGCCCGAAGGCCGGACCCGACCACTTCCCAGTCATGGACGTCACGGCAGCCGGCAGGCGGCTTTTCGTTGCATAGCGGCCGTCAAATTAGCGCGCAACATACCAATACATCTGCAAGCACCTACCGTTATCTCTCCAGTGACTGAAGAAGCCTGGCCAGGTTTTGAGGCTGGACGCGAATGATTCCGCCTCGAGGACTATCGATGTCGGCTATGAGGGCAAGTGACAATGAAATCGTCACTGGCAAGATAGTCATGAGGAGCACGGTACGACGCTTGCCTTTTGCGCCGTAACCTTGCACCGTGCATCCGAACAACGCGATAACGATCATGAGCACCCAGGCGCCGAGCGGAATGTGATTGATTCTTGCTGCTTCCGAATAGTCCTGGGAATTGAGTACATCATTCATTCCAGCTACGATTAAAGATCCGATGGGCGTCGGTTGATCCTTCGCAATCTGTGTTGCCTGATTCCACAATTTCGATTGGAGCGCGGCATTCTCCGCATCGAGACGTTTTCTATCGTCAAGACTGCGGGTCTGAAATTCGGTCCACCGCAGGCGCGTGTACTGAACTAATGCAGACTTCATCGCGTCTCGGTCGTGAGGCTCCGCTAGGTCGGCACGCGCGAACTCGGTACCAATCGCATTGGCTTCCGCCTCTTCAAGCGTCTTTCGCATGTCGTATCGGTTGACAGCCATCGACATGCTGAAGCCAATCAGCAACGCCAAGAGCGTCAGTGTCGCGCCCTGCACGGCGTTGAAATCGTCTCGCTCGTCGTCGCGCATTGGCGCGATGCGCCGGAGGATGAACACGCCAAACCCCACCGCGAAGATCAAGAGTCCGAAGAGTACAACAAATAGAATCGCTGGATGGTCCACGAACCTAGCCACTCGATGTCCCCTTCGCCTTTTTGAGTCGCGTTCACCACGAACAGCAGGGCCCGAGTTGCCCATGAGCACACTGGAGATTCGGGCACAAGATCGAGCGTCACGATCGGCCTTCGCACTGCAATTGAGAGAGCTGATCCCGCTCTAGCTGAGTTGCCTTGCCAGCTGTCTGATCGCGGGCCCCGCGTGGTCGTGAAACCTGCGAATTCCGGAGCACAGGTAGTTCAATCCCGGCTCTCCACCAGGGCTTCGCACGAAGCGATTTTTCGGGCACTCGCCCCAGCAGAGCTTTAGATGCTTGCAATCACGACAGTACGTAGGCAGTGAATTGCGTTTCGAGAAGCCAAATGTTTGCTGCCGCTTCGAAAATGCCATTTCGCCGAGGTGCGTCTCTCGTATGTTGCCGAGCGTATAGGCCGGGTAGACGTAGTGGTCGCACGAATAGACGTCTCCGTTGTGCTCGATCGCGAGCGCCTTGCCGCAGAACTCGGCCGTCACGCAAGTTTGTGCTGGCCGTCCCGCAGTCTGCACAACTGCCGTCTCAAACAAATTGACGAGAACCCGCCCAACGTCCCGTTTATGCCACTCATCGAACGCTCGGGAAAGAAAATAACCCCAGTCATCGGGATCGACTGACCAGTCTGTGACCACCGAATCGGGGGTGCCCGGTTTCGCGGCACTGCTTCCGATCACCGGCATGGCCGCTTGCGACCCTTGTTGGGGCGCGACGGAGCGAAATTCTTTGGTTTCCACGCAAGGAATGAACTGGATATAGGTTGAGCCGAGTTCATTGCGCAGGAAGCGATAGACGTCTAGCGGTCGTTTTGCGTTGACGCGGTTCACCACCGTCAGCGTATTGAACTTGACGCCGTGCTTCTTCAGAAACCCGATCCCGCGCATCACCCTGTCAAAGGTCGGTTGGCCTTTGCGGTCGAGGCGAAACGCATCATGCAGCTCGCGCGGTCCGTCTATGCTGATACCCACCAGAAAGTCATTTTCCTTGAGGAAGCGGCACCAGTCGTCGTCAAGCAGGGTTCCGTTGGTCTGTAAATCGTTAGAGATTTGGCGCCCCTTGGGCGCATGTTTTTTCTGAATCTCCACGATGTCCTGGAAGAAGTCAATGCCGAGCATGGTCGGCTCGCCTCCTTGCCAGGAAAATATGATTTCGTCGCCATTCTGCGCCTCGATGTACTGGCGGACGTAGCGCTCCAGCATCGACACCTCCATGCGGCGACCCCGATGCTGGTCAAGCAAGTGTTCCTTGTGAAGGTAATAGCAGTAGGTGCAATCGATATTGCAAGTCGAGCCGATCGGTTTGGCCATCGCGTGAAAACGCCCTCGTTGTTCGGGCGCGACCGGTTCGTTCGTTGCCTGCCGCATCGGAAGAAAAGAGATAGGTTGCGCAAGCACTTGATTGCTGATCTCGTCCATGTCGACTCTCTTCGTTATCACGAAAGCACCAAACGATGGTCCAGTTCCTAGGGCTTGGGCACGGCATATACCGTCTTCCAGTCCTGCTTCATGCTGACTACAACCCAGCCACGGGCCACGGCTTCGTCCCATGCCTTGTCCAGCCGTGCGAGCGCCGACTGCCGGTCATAGGCGAACTCGCGCTCAGCGTCGTCGTGGTGCACCAGGAGCGCCAGAGTTTGTCCTGGACCACCAGCTGTGTATTCGAGCATCTCCCTGTCCCCGTCTGAATTGCCGAACGCGAGGACCGGACGCTACCCAATTGCGCGAAAGATACCGACAGGCTTTGCAGGTCCGTCATTGTTGAAATCGAAACCGGGCTCGCGCATCAGCACGGGTTTGCCGTCGCGAACCTCATATTTGAGCTTTTCCTCCGTTCCTACAACTTGCTCGGGCGGAATGCCATAGGCTTCATGGACCCAGACGCGCATGAATTCCGCGGTACCGCCCGAGACAATCCAAACCTTGAAGCCGTTTTGACGGAGCAGGGTCAACAATTCGAGTTGCGGTTGATAAACGAGCTCCGTATAGCGCCGCTGCAACGTGGGATGCTTGGCGCTCGAAAGCCACGCGCGGATCGATTGATCATACTCGTCCGTGGTCACTCCGCTGTTTGCCACCGCCAGCAGTTGGAGCAGTGCCTTTTCGTTCCGCGCAAGCGCGGCCGTGTCATGCACAAGGAGGGCCTTGAAGGCGGGATTTCGTTGCCAGTCGGGATGTCGAGGCGCCGCCGCCTTCACTTGCTCGATCATGAAGGACAGTTGGAACGGCATCGGCTGTTCGCTCCAGAGCGTGCCATCGTTGTCGAAGACGGCGATTCGTGCTTTGGGAGGCACGTACGTAGGGCTCCCTTCGCGTGTCGCCTCGGCAATGAATTTGAGAATCGCGGAGCGTGCCGCACCTTCGCGCCACGAAGGCAACGCGGCCGCAGCGGCTTCCTCTGCGGTCGTCTGTTGCGCCTTGGTGGCGGATGGCTGCGCCTCATAGCTCGCGCAGCCAGTCAGCGCGATGCATGCAAGCGTGAAACTCAACGCGAGACGGCGCAGCGCGCTGAATGATGGCACTCGAGGTTCGAACAAGCGCATCCTTATCCTCTCACGTCGTAGTGCGTGCACCAAGCGCGCTGCACCTCGGGGCCACCGGGTACAGCGATCGCCCCGCGACACGCCCTCGTCAGTTTCCGGTCGCCATGGGAATACTGAAGCCATTCTTCTCCAGTTCGTCACGAATATTCTTGAACCGTTCATACTGGGTGAGCGTGATCGGACCCGCATACCCTTCGCTCTGCAGCTTACGCGGCGGATATTTAACGTAGGTCTTCATCAATTCCGTCACCGCGATGTTGAACGTCGGGAGGGTCCACGTATGTTCCGTATAGTTGTTCATGAAGATGTCGTAGCGCTCCTGCGGATCCTGATAGAGATCGAAGACCTGCGGAACCGTCGCCACATAGCTTTCGGGCCCTTTCCAGCCAAGATTCGAGTCAACTGCAAGGCCCCCGGTCTTCACGCCCGCATCGCCGCGCAAATTGAACACGGCCTTGAACTGGCCGACTCGCACGGCGCCCGGCGTCAGTTCATTCTCGGTGAAATAGAACCACGAGTTGCGCTTGCTCTTTCCAGTGCCAAACAAGACGGGCGACATGTCATAGCTGTCGAAAATGATCGGCTTACCTTCGCGGTCGTTCTTGGGCAGGTCGACGCCCGCTATTGATGCGAATGTCGCCATGCAATCCAGGCCGCCGAGGATGTCGAAGTTTCTCGAATGCGGCTTGATCTTGCCCGGCCACCACGCAATAGCCGGTACACGCGCACCGCCTTCGCGGTCAGTTCCCTTCGTACCTCGGAACGGCGTATAGCCCGCGTCCGGATAGACGTCCTGCCATGCGCCGTTGTCGGTCGTAAAAAAGACGAGTGTGTTCTTGTCGAGCCCCTTCTCGCGTAGCTTATCCATAATATGACCGACGCGAGCATCAAGTTCGACGAGCGAGTCCGCGTACTTAGACTTCGATAAAGATTTTCCGATGTAATCTGGATCCGGCATGTTCGGCTGGTGAACCTTCATAAAGTTCACATTGATGAAAAAGGGTTGCCCCTTCTGCGCGGCTTCATCAATATCGTCCAGCGCAGCCTTTTCAATGTATCGATCGACAAACGGAATGCCGACGATGCGCTTGTCCGGTTCGTTCTGGTATTGACCGTTCAACTTGAAGTCTTCGTGCGCTTTCTCGCCCGACTTTCCTGACAGCATCCCTGTGGTGACTTTGACGAACATATCTCGCGTCTGCTGATCCATGTCGGGGAACCACTTTGGATCGGAGTACGTGTAGGCATTCAGGTGATACAGACCGACATACTTCATGTCGTCGTAGCCCTGCGCATTGGGCAGCGCATAGTCCGCTTCGCCGAGGTGCCATTTACCGGTGAAGTAAGTGTTGTAATGTGCGATCTTTAGAACCGACGCCAACGTCCATTCGGCTTTCGGCAGGCCGCCGCCCTGTCCTTGGAATGCGACGGTTGTCATGCCGCTGCGATTGGGGTTACGGCCGGTCTGAAGGGCAGCCCGACCCGGAGTGCAGCTCGGCTGACCGTAAAAATCGAAAAAGGTCATGCCTTCGTCGGCCATCCGATCGAGATTCGGTGTCGGAATTCCGCGCCCCTCGCCGCCGCCATAGGCGCCGAGGTCGCCCCAGCCTACGTCGTCGCCGACGATCAAGACGATGTTGGGCTTCGTCGTCTGCCCTGAGGAGGTCTGTGCCTGTCCGCTGATCGCGACACTTAAGAGGCCAACAGCCGCAAGAACAAACGGCGCACGTACAGCAGGCTTGACGAGATCCGACAATCGTGTTCCAAGTTGCATTCTGGTCCCCAAATATCGTTGCACAGATCGAACATGCGGCGACCTCAAGGCTGCCGACGCAGAGCCGCATTGACTGCGGCGAGTAAGTCCTTGCCCAGAAACGGCTTGTTGATCAACACATGTGGACCGACGCTGGCAAGCCTGTTCCGTGTTGCAGGACCGTCGAACGCAGTAATGAACACCACTGGCGGGCGAGGTGGTGGCACGCTTAAGTAGAAGGCCGGCCCCGAATTTCCCGGTAACTGAACATCGAGGACCAAGCAAGCCGCCAGCGTCGCGCATGCTAGAAGATCCGGCTCCTCCGCGCTTCCGAAGGCTCGAGCGCTGAATCCCGATAGCTTCAACAAGCGCTCAATCGCGCGCCGCAGGCCCGCGTCGTCCTCAAGGATCACAATCACGGGGAATATCTCGTCCATGCGTTGACTGTTCGCCATCGCATGGATTCTGGTACATGAGCAAGCGCGTCGCCATAGGGATTCGGGGCAACGAAATTGCCCTTTGGGGCAATCGGCAGGCGAGAAGCGGACAGCATACGAAACCCTGTATCGACGCGCCCTCGAACATCCGAAGGATCGGAAGCCATATCATGATGAGGGGCAAGCGCGCACGCTTGCTGCAGTGCGGCAGTCGCTTAAAGGCGAAAACCTAACTAACAGCCCACTTTTGCGCACGATTGAGCAATTTGTTGTATTAATCCAGGAGGCTGCACCGTATTCTGGCAGCGGTACCGTAACGGGAGAACGCCGTGAGCGAGTCGGAAACGCCCGTGATTCACGTCGTCGATGACGATCCTTCCCTGCGTACCGCGTTGACGCGGCTGCTCGGCTGCGTGGGCTACGCGGTCAGGACCTACGGATCCGCCGGCGAGTTTCTTGTTAGCGAATTGGATCCGCGTCCTGGCTGCATTCTGCTGGACGTCGAACTCGGTGGTCCGAATGGGCTTGAACTGCAGCAGGCGATTATGCGCGACGCTCGGGCGCTCCCCATCGTATTTATGAGCGCCTACGGCGACGTACCGCGCACTGTCAAAGCCATGAAGGCAGGCGCGGTCGATTTTCTGACGAAGCCGTTTGATCGGCACACGCTGTTGGGCGCACTGCAAGCCGCCCTTGATACGCCGTCGTCTAAGCCGTCGGTACCTTCCCCATCCAACGGTGCCGATCTTACCGAGCGTGAATGTACCGTGCTGCGCGGCATCGTCTCAGGAAAGCGCAACAAGGAGATTGCTGCCGAACTGGGTTTATCGGAGAGAACCATCAAGAGTTGTCGCGCCGAGATAATGCGCAAATTCGGCGCGACTTCGTTGGCCGACTTGTTGCAGCGAGCGGACGTGTGTGTTCGCGCGCCCATGAGCCAAACAAACGAAACGGTGCACACCGGGAACGGTGCACAGAGCGCTCTGGGGCTCCGGCCTTGAAATGTTCCCAAGCAGAATTTTTCCGTGTGGCAGCGAGAAGAACGAATTGCTTTCTTGTGCGAGAGTTCGCGCGAAAATCATGTGGCCTGATGTCGGGCGCAGACATTTTTAAGGCGTGCTCTATGTTCAGAGGCGTAGTCGTTCTCGCCTGGTTGGTGCTTGCATGCCGTTCCTTTGCAGCGGAGTCACCGAAAGTAGTGCTATTCACCGGTGCTGATCCGATTCAGCCCGCCGCCCTCGTTCAGCTAGAGGCGATTCGCAAGCAACTCGATGCATCCCCGCTCCAAGGCGCGGAAGTGTTCCTCGAAACGCTAGATGGTTTTCGCTTCGGTAGCGAGAATCTCACGCCCGAGTTCCTCGCGCTGATGAAGAAAAAGTACGCGCACCAGCACGTCGACCTGGTGATCGGACTCGGCAACTACGCTGCGGACTTTTCGATCAAGAATCACGCCGAGGTTTGGCCAGGAGCACCCGTGCTCCTGTCTAGTGTGCCAGAAGACTGGTTGAGTCAGCGGTCGCTACCGGACGGATTTTCAACCGTGCCGTATCGCATCGATGTAGCCAAAACGCTTTCGATCGCCCAGGCGTTGCAGCCCGAGGCGCACCGCCTGGTGGTGGTGGGCGGAAATGCCGATGTCGATCTCCGTTTCGTTAAGCGAGTCGTCGAGGCTGCCGAAAAGAACAAGGCGCAATGGTCGGTCATCGAAGAGTGGACAGGCCTTCCATTGAACGAGTTGCAGCGGCGGCTGGCATTGCTCGATCGCAACTGGGCCGTGGTCTACACGACAATGTATCGCGATCGAGACGGTCGCCGCTATTTCCCATACCAGGCTGTAGCTCCGATGGTGGAGGCGTCTCATGTGCCGATCTACGGCTGGTATTCGGTGTATCTCAAGTATGGCCTGACTGCCGGCGCTGTCTACGACATGGAAGAGAACGGGCGCAAGACAGGCGAAGTCGCGTCGTCAGTCCTGCGTGGCGGACACGTCGAAGTGTCCGCGCTGCCCGCTCTGCCTGAACGATGCGTGGCGAACCTCAGCGAGTTCGACCGGCTGGGTCTTTCAGTGTCTCGTCTGCCGAGCGCCTGCCGTCTCGTCAATCCACCGCCGTCGGTGTTTCGCGAGTATCGCGGTACGGTTGTGACGCTGCTCGGCGTCTTGCTTGCGCAGTCTGTCACGATTGCCGCGCTGCTCACGCAGCGTCGCCAGCGAAGGCGCGCCGAAGCCGAAGCTGGCGAGCGTCGAAACGACCTTGCGCGCGCGGCCCGGCTCGCGACAGTCGGGGAACTGAGCGCATCGATTGCGCACGAGGTGGGTCAGCCGCTCGGCGCAATTCTGAGCAACGCCGACGCGGCCGATCTGCTCCTGACGTCTTCACCGGCCAATGCTGAGGAGGTTCATGAGATTCTCGCCGACGTCAGGCGCGACGCTTTGCGAGCGAATGAAGTCGTCGTTCGTCTGCGCGCCTTGCTCGCGAAGCAGAGCGTCTCGTTCAGTGCCATGAATCTGGACGAGACGCTCACGCAATCGTTGCCTTTGATCGAACCCGAAGCGAGGCGTCGATGCATCACGGTGAAAATGCTGTTGAACGCCGGCAACGTAAAAATATTTGGTGACCGTGTACAGATCCAGCAGATCCTGCTGAACCTCGCGCTCAATTCAATGGATGCAATGCAGCACACAGCGCCCGACGAACGCGTTTTGTCTATCTCAACGCGCTTATTGGACAGCGGTATTGAGCTTGTTGTAGCAGACCGCGGCCATGGCCTACCTGCGGGCGCGGCCACGCGGCTATTCGAACCGTTCTTCACGACCAAGGCCCACGGTATGGGTCTCGGTTTGTCAATCGTACGCGCCATCGCGGAAGCGCATCACGGAAGAGTCAACGCCGCCGAACGCAATGGAGGAGGCACAGTGATTTCGCTGACGCTTCCGCTTTGGAACGGACTCCGCGAGGCCGGTATTGAAGGCGGCTCACGTACTGCCATGGATCGCACGGTTAATTCAACTGGCCGAGCAGCGAAGTCCTGAGTTTGCGTTGCTCATTGCCTCCTAGCGGTTTTCTCGATCAGTATCGCTCAGAGCGCGATAACGGGAGTCTTCATGGACGTCTCACAGTTGAGCGGAAACGGACCTTCAAACGCTTACGTAGACCGCTGACGAATGACAGCAAATGGCCGGCTGCCGAAGATCGCAATTCGAGCCGCGTGCATCCGCGGTCACCGCTGCCCGAACTGCTGCACCCGACCCGCAAGAGCCGTTCGGCCCGCCTCCAGTTCAAGGGCTGTTTCCAATGCTCAACAGTCATTGAGCTGGAACGTTTGCGATCGACGGCGACTGATGCACGAGCTTTACCCCAAGGTCTCCAATCGGTCAGTCCCTTGCTGTTGAGGGGGAGTCCATATAGGAAGGGTTAGCCTCGTTCGAGGAAGTGGCAGACAGCTTCATTGACGGCTTCCGGGTGCGTAACCGGGCCCATATGGCCGAGGCCTTCGAATTCGATGACCTCTACCCGTGGCAAGACCTGTGTTAGAAGTCTAGCCACACCTCGCGAAGAAGCGGGAGAGTCCTTGCCGATCATGTAGAGCACCGGGATGTTCAGTCTGGAAAACTCCTGCAGCGAGGTCGGCTCGTTGAACAACGCGTTTGCCCAGCCGGGAACCATTACTATGGATTCAAGGATTGGTTTCTTGCGTTGCTCGGGTGTTCGATCCCACGCACCTTCGCCTCCCCAAAAATCGACGAAGCACTTTGCCGCTGTTGAGGAGTCGCCATTGTCAAGCGCCGCTATGGCGGCAGCGACCGTATTCCGAACTCCTTCAGCCTCGTTCGGCGGGGGGGAGTAGGCGTCCAGCAAAGCAAATAGCGTGGGTTCATACAGCGCCAAAGCACGGACGCGATGAGGAAACGTTGCCGCCGCCTTGAGTGCCACCGCTGCGCCGTAGGAGTGCCCCACAAGCGAGAAATGTGCCCCCGCCCGGGCGAATACCGGTTCGAGAAGTTCAACCTCGTCTTCGAGGTGCAATGGCCGCTTGCCCGACCAAGCGGGACTCTTGCCTGAACCGAAGGAGTCGGCGGCTAGCACATGATACGTTGCCGCCAAGCGCTCCATGAGGATTCGCCATTGACTCGAACTGCTAGCGTTCGAATGAACACACACGACGCCAGGGCCGGCACCCGTTTCGCGGAAGAATGGCTCAAGAAGCATGGAAGTAATCCTGTGCAGACGGGGTTAAAGTAATGTTGGCCTGATTGTGGGTTGAAGCCGAGACCTTGCGCATGAACTCCAGCCCAGACAGGTGCGACCCCTCTTTGAAGGGGGCGATACGATAGGCACGATTGTTCCAATCCATCTTGCATGCTCCTGTCATCTCGGCTTGAGTAATGTCTGTGCGGCCCTGTCCATCACAGGTTAGATTGTGTTGAAGTCAACTAGGGCGGACTCTCGCACGTCCATTCCTCCTGGGGCCCTCAGTCCTCGTTCTTCAGGCCCAGCACTTCGATGGACTCGATGTTGAGCTGGCCAACGAACAGTTCCGGCCCTTTGGCCATCAGCGCCTTGGCGATCGGGCCGCTGAGGTGGCGTTGGCGGCCGGCCTCGTCGTGAAAGGCGTCGAAGACGCCAAACGTCGTCGGCGACAGCTTCAGGGCGAACCAGATCGGCGTGGTCGGCTCGTCATTGGCCATCGCAAGCGCAGCATGCAGAAAGGCTTCCGCCTCGGCGGCCTTTCCCGGTATGGCTTCAAGACGGGCGAACAAGGCGAGGGTGATCATGATATTGGGCTCCAGGTGAAGTGTGTTGTGGGTTCAACTCTGCGTACTCTAGGCACATCCGGCCGCGAATGATATTGTCGGGGACGACAACTTTAATATCATTCCCGCCAACCATGAAACTCGACGTCCTGGCCCTGAGTGGTGTTTTCGACACCGGTCTCGCGACCGTGCTGGACACGCTGGCCACTGCCAATGAGCTGGCCGCTGCGCAGGGCTGGAGGACGCAGCCTTTCGACGTGCGCGTCGTCGGCCTGCGCCGCCGTGTACGGACGGCGTTGGGTCTGCAGGTGCCCGTGCAACCGGCCGAGGTGGCCAACGGCGCAGTAGCCGATTGGCTGGTGCTGCCTGCCATTGGAGCCAAGATGCCGCCGGGTCTGATTGACGCGCTCGCGACGCGCGAGGTGCGAGAAGCCGCAGCGCACCTGCGCGAGCGCCACGCGGCCGGTACGCACATTGCAGCGCCCTGCATCGGCGGGTTCGTGTTGGCCGAGTCCGGCCTGCTCGATGGCCATGACGCCACGGTGTCGTGGTGGCTCGGGCCACTGTTCCGCGAGCGCTATCCCAAGGTGAGGCTGGACGAGTCGCGCATGCTGGTGGCCTCGGGCGCCTTCGTCACGACTGGCGCGGCCATCGCCCACCTGGACCTGGCGCTGTGGCTGGTGCGTCAGGTCAGTCCGGAACTCGCAGCCGTCACGGCACGCTACCTCGTCGTCGATACGCGGCCCTCACAGGCGCCGTATGTCATCCCCGACCACCTGGCGCACAGCGACCCGTTGGTCGCGCGTTTTGAACTCTGGGCGCGCCAACGTCTGGCCGAAGGCTTCTCGCTGGACGTCGCTGCGTCGGCGCTAGCCACCAGCCCGCGCACGCTGCAGCGCCGGATCGAGGCCGTGCTGGGCAGGTCGCCGCTCGGCTATGTTCAGGATCTTCGCGTCGAGCGCGCCGTGCACCTGCTGCGCACCAGCCGCGTCGACGTCGAGGTCATTGCGGCCGAGGTGGGTTATGCCAATGCGGTGACGCTGCGCGCGCTGCTGAGGCGCAAGCTGGGTCGCGGCGTGCGGGAACTAAGAGCGAGAGGCTAGGCTGGAAAGGCCTGGAGTCAGAGCCACGCCTGCGACCTCAACACATACTTCAAGGTGATCTTGCCCTCTCCGCCTGATGGCAGGTGGATGCGCGTTCAGAGTGCCATCCGGAAAGTGGCGGCGGGCTGGCCGAACCCCTCAAAAACATCGCGCTACTGGATGTCTACTGCACGGTCCGCGAGCCTTCGCTTTTCTCGCGTCTTGTTTCCGAGGATCATTCGGAATGTCTCGTCGAACAAGCTGTGAATGCCCGTCTTGCGGCGACACTTCTCGAAGCCGAGGCTGTCCTGCCGAAAAAATTCGAGATGGTTACCATTGCGATGCTTGCGGGAGAATTTGAAACTTCGGCGTTGCGGTCGAAATCGTCTCGTGCAGGGAATAAATAGTGGTCGTCGTATGCGGCCCGCCGGGTTCTGGCAAGTTGACGCTGATCAAAACCGTGAAAGGCCTCGAGCGGACGCCGCAGGCAATCCTGCCCAGCGATTCCTGCCGATCCTGAAGGAGCTGCGCGACGACCTGCGCCTCATCATCGACTCGACGACGAGCGAGCAGTACGGCGAAGCGATGCTTGGGGACCTGATCGCGTCGCAGCGACATCGCTTCACGGGCCTCTTCGAGACGCAGGGTACGCAATGCATGTGGCAACTGTCCGGGCTTGAGCAGTACGCGCTGCCGGCGCGGCGCATGCTGACGTGATACGCCTCCTGCAGGAGGCGCTGGCAATTGTCATGAACCGCGGCGATCTCGGTAGGCACCTGGTTCCATGATCCGCACGTAGGCGATTGGCAAGTTTGGGATGCGAACCAGCCGTTTAAATGGCAGCTTTGCGGGACGGACCAGGGACTGCAACTGGCCGCGTCCTGCCTTACGCTGTCGACGCTCCTTGCAACGGGCGGCAAGGCATGCGGCGTAGTTCGCGCCGGCCGACGTCCGCCGTCGCCGGCGTGCTCGCGCGGACCCTTCACACGCCCAGACAGCGCTGGTCACCGGACGTTCGAACCACGCCGATCACCTGCAGCGTCGCGTTCGCTGGCCTTTACTGCCGCGACGTAGCCATTTCTGCGCAGGCAAGACGAAGTCTTGCGGCCATGGTTACCAGGTCGGCGAGCGACCGGGCGTTCATTTTTCGCATGACCCGCCCGCGGTGTGCCTTGACCGTGATCTCGCTTATGCCAAGCTCGCCGCCTACCTGTTTGTTCAGAAGGCCGGACACCACCAACCCCATGACCTGACACTCGCGCGTACTGAGCGACGCGTAGCGATCCTCGATCTCCTTCGTTTCGGCATGCTCGCTCAATGCCACCCGGCTGCGCTCTAGGGCGAGTCGGATGGCTCCGAGCAGAACTTCGTCGTCGAAAGGCTTGGTGAAGAACTCAACCGCTCCCGCCTTCATGGCGCGCACCGTCATCGGCACATCGCCGTAGCCGGTGAGGAAGATAATGGGCATGTCGGTCCGCTCGGACGCGATGAGGTTCTGCAGATCAAGACCGCTGAGATCCGGAAGACTAACGTCCAGCACGAGGCAGTTCGGGACCATAGCGCGCGGATGCCTGAGGAAATCATGCGCGGAGGCGAACGTCTCTGTCCTTAAACCGGCGAAACGGATCATCGATTCCAGCGACTCACGCACCGAAACGTCGTCGTCAACGACGAACACGACCGGTGCGATGTTGTCCGATGACGACTCGGATCTACCTTCAATTGATTTGGCTAATCTCATCGGCTACTCCGGTCTTAGGCACCGTTGGCGAACTCAGTCGACCGCGAGGGCCGCCTGGATCGCCCCGAGCAAAGCGGTATCGCTGAACGGCTTGCACAGACATTCGACGGCACCCCGTTTCAGCATGCGCGGGCGGACGGCATCATCCCAATACGCGGTGATGAAGACGATGGGAACGGTTTGCCGGCGCTGCAATAGCTCGCATTGCAGGTCGCCGCCGGACATGCCTGGCATGGTGACGTCGAGGATTAGGCAGTCGGCCTGCGCTACGCAGCCGGAGGCCAGGAAGTCCTCCGCCGACGCGAATGCCTGGGACACGAAGCCGAACTCATGCAACAGATCAGGCAGCGATTCGCGCACCGACTCATCGTCGTCGACGACCGCGATAAGCGAGCGGTGGCCCATCATACGTTCCTCACGGGGTGCCCCGGGTTCAGGCGCGCAATTTGGCCACCAACACCGGATCGGTCGGCGGCCGGCATGTGGTCCGCGTGGCACGGGATCGAGAATGAAAACGTCGCGCCATGGTGCTCGTTAGAGGTGGCCCACAGGCGGCCACCATGACACTCGATGATGGAGCGACTTACCGACAGGCCGATGCCCATCCCTTCGCCCTTGGTCGTGTAGAACGCATCGAACAACTTTTCCGCGCGCTGCGGTTCGAAGCCAACCCCGGTATCGGTTACTGCGAGTCGGACACGGTCGCCATCGTCGCGTGCGATCGTGATCAACATCTGCCGCGGGCGATCGTCGACGCTCTGCATCGCTTCGACGGCGTTTAGAAGCAGGTTGAGCACTACTTGTTGGAGCTGCACCCTGTCGCCTGTGACCAGCGGAAAGTCGTCGACCGTTTGAAGTCGCAGCACGATCCGCTTTGCGCGGATTTCATTGCGCAGCAGTTCGATCACCTCACGGGCAGCTTCACGCAGGTCCACCACCTCGGTCGCGACGACCTTCTTGCTAAACAGCGCGCGCAGACGGGTCATTACCTCAGAAACCCGCTTTGCGTCGCGGATCGTGCGCCGCACGGTCGCCAGCGCGCCGTCGACATTCGGCGGCTCCCCACTCAGCATGCGCAGGCCGGTGCTGGCGTTGGTCACGATGCCCGCCAGCGGCTGATTGATCTCGTGCGCGATCGAGGCCGTCAGCGCACCCAGGCTGTTCACGCGGCTCACATGGACCAACTCAGCGCGCAGCATACCGAGCGCTTCCTCGGACTGCCGGCGCTCAGTTACATCCTGCACGGCGCCGACATACTCCAGTTGATCCTGCGCGCCACGCGTGGCGTGAGCCTGCATGACCACATATTTGACGGAGCCGTCGAGCAGCAGCAGGCGGTGTTCGGACACCAGGTCCTTGCCGTCTTTCACGCCGTCCAACGTCTCCCGTATTAGATGAAGGTCGCCGGGATGGACCCGCGCCGTAGCGATGTCGAGTGTCATCGGCACCCCGGGCTCGATCCCGAAGATGCGATAAGCCTGTTCCGAAAACGTGATCTCACCGCTCGCCGGATGCCAGCAAAAGCTTCCGCTCGAACTGAGCTGCTCCACCTTGGCCATCAGCGCCAGGCTTTTGCGAAGCTGCTCCTCCGCCCTCTTGCGCGCCGTAATGTCGCGCGTCACGGCCAACTGGACGACCGTTCCGTCGCTGTCGTGCAACGGCGCGGAATGGGATTCCACATGCCGGCGCTCGCCGTTGAGGTTGATGAGGTCGAACTCCAGGGAGCCCTTTTCGCCGGAGCAAATCTTCTCGTTAAATGCCACGTACGCTTTTCGATGCTCGGGAGCGACGAAATCATAGAAGCATTCTCCGAGGAGCGCCTCTACGCTCGGCGCCCCCGCCATGTCGGTTCCCGCCGAATTCACACGCAGCAGCGTACCGTCGTGCGCAACGACCTTCACACATTCCGGCGTCGTCTCCACCATCACGCGGAAGCCTTCCTCGCTTCTTGCCAGTGCCGGATCAAGCCGCGGCTCGCAAACGCCTTCATTTTGCATCGCGATCCTTTCCTGCTTACGCCCCAAGACACAACAATGGCCGCTTGCGGACGGATAGTCAATAGACGTCCGATAGGGCGGAACGGCGGAGCCCCGACCGGCGCATCGGCCCCATTTCGCCACCGATACTAAGGTGTCGCCAATACCATCGTCCAATAGTGCGCGTACCGCCTTCCGTGTAACTTTGCTTCATGGAACGCAAGAGTCCACAGGTCGTGTGCGAAGTGATATCAACCCGCAAGAAACAATGTAGGATAACTACCAATGAAATTGGTCAAATCGCTCTTCATCGCTGCTCTCGCTGCCGCCAGTCCGGCGTTCGCCAGTGGCTACGGCCCCGCACCTTTCTTTCGTCCGTTGGTCGGCGCACCCGCATCCCAGCGCGGGCAAAGCGCGGAAACCATCGCTGCCGAGCGGACCGAAGCCATCAAAGCACCGCAGGCGGCGTACGGCGCTGTGCCCGCCGGACACTCGCAATCGGGCAGCCGTGAGTCACTGACGACGCAACGCTACCTTTTCGCGCACCACTGAATAAACCGCCATCTCGCATCACGCAGCAGACTTATAGGAGCATCACCATGTCTATAATTGGAACCGCACATACCCGACGCAGTTTGATTGCCTATTCGCTCGCAAGTGCACTCGGCCTTTCTCTGGCGGCCGCCTTCACTTCCGTCCATGCCGCTTCGGTCCCCGATCAGCCTTCCACTAGCACAGGCGTTGTGGCTGAAGACGAAACTATCCGCCCATTCCAAGTGCATGTTCCGGACGCAACACTTGTCGACCTCCGCCGCCGCATTGTGTCGACGCGGTGGCCCGACAAGGAGACCGTCGCCGATCAGAGCCAGGGCGTGCAGCAGGCCAAGATTCAAGCCCTCGTCAGCTACTGGGGCACTGACTACGACTGGCGCACGGCCGAGGCAAGGTTGAACGCACTGCCGATGTATGTGACCACGATCGACGGCGTCGATATCCAGTTCATCCAAGTCAAATCGCGACAGCCGAACGCGCTGCCTTTGGTCGTCACTCACGGCTGGCCGGGCTCGCCCTTGGAGATCGAGAAGGCCATCGGTCCGCTCACCGATCCTACGGCTTACGGCGGCCGCGCGGAGGACGCCTTCGATGTCGTCATTCCCGCAATGCCCGGCTATGGATTCTCCGGCAAGCCAACCGGCACCGGCTGGGACCCGGATCACATCGCGCGAGCGTGGGACGTGCTGATGAAGCGTCTCGGTTATACGCACTATGTATCACAGGGCGGCGATTGGGGTTCAGTGGTGGCGGACGCGATGGGACGCCAGGCTCCCGCCGGGCTGCTGGGCATTCACGTCAATATGCCTGCGACAGTGCCACCGGAGATCGCGAAGGCGCTGAACGCTGGCGAACCGCCGCCGGCCGGACTGTCCAACGCGGAGAAGGCAGCCTACGACTCCTTAGCCAACCTCTACAAGAAGGGCGGCGGCTATGCCGCCATGATGGTCACTCGTCCGCAAACCGAGGGTTATGGGCTGGCTGATTCGCCCGCGGGTCAGGCTGCCTGGATGTACGACAAGTTCGCCGCCTGGACCTATAGTGGCGGCGACGCCGAGCGCTCACTCACTAAGGATCAGATGCTCGACGACATCACCCTGTACTGGGTCACGAACACCTCGACCTCGTCAGCGCGGCTGTACTGGGAAAACAACAACAACAACTTCAACGCTGTGGAGCAGAGGACCGCCGAGATTTCGGTCCCGGTTGCCGTGACGGTCTTTCCTGGCGAGATCTATCGGGCTCCGCGGAGTTGGACCGAGCGCAGTTATCCCAAGCTCGCCTATTTCCATGAGGTGAACAAGGGCGGTCACTTTGCAGCGTGGGAACAGCCGCAACTCTTCGCCGAGGAGCTCCGCGCGGCATTCAGGCCACTGCGACAACAACAATAGGGTTCCGCTAGCCGCAGTCGCAGCAATACGTTCCATTGCAGCAGTAAGGAATCCCGATTTAATTAGTTTCGACAACCGCGTCCAGTATTGCGACGAGCTGCCACCACGCCGATGCATTTCGGGCATCTACCACCATCATCGTTCCAAGGAGAACAGCATGAAGACTTCAATCATCGCATTGGCTTTTGCCGCAATCACCGCTTCGGGCATTGCTCGGGCCACCGACACCGACACGGCCACCACTGCAACGCAAACGGAGCAATCCGATACGAGCCACATCGGCGCATCGTCGAAAACGCGAGCCGACGTACGTCACGAATTGGAGCAGGCGCAGAAGGACGGTCAGCTTGCCAGTCTGGGCAGACTCTATCGCGGAAGCTGAAGCTGCCCGCTTTAACACTTACCAAAGGATTCGGATGAGTAAACATGTCATCGCTGCACTTCCAATTGCAGCGAGTCCCGTTGTCACGGGCCCTGCCTATGCCAGCGAACTTGTCGCATCGCTGGCGACTTCGGTGGGCTAGTGCCTGGCCGTGTACGTCGAGCTCCACTCCGGCTCCGGCGATCAAAGCCCTTTTGAACGTACGCTTGCCGAGTGGGCCGCCGTGCTCCTTTGCTCATGAGAATGAGAGGCGGCCCTGGCATACCTGTTCGACGCAAGGAGCGAAGCGTCCAATCGCGCCGTGCGTTCACAGAGAAATGAATCAACCTGCAGAGACGAGATCAAGATGTCGAATCAGACCAACACCCGCCGGCGACGCTTTCTGAGTACGGCAATTGTCAGCGTTGGGGCGATGGATTCCGTCCTGAGCGGGCTAGTGAACGCCCAAGCCCCGAAGTCGAGCGCGCCTGCTGGAGGCATGAACGTGTTACCTTCGAGTGCATCGTTCTTTCAGATCCGGCAGGTCGATGCCGGCGTTCTAAACGTCGGATATGCGGACGTTGGCCAAGCCAACAACCCTGTCGTGATCTTGCTGCATGGGTGGCCTTATGACATCCACAGCTTTGTCGAGGTCGCGCCCCGACTGGTGTCAGCGGGCTATCGGGTAATCGTTCCCTACCTGCGTGGCTATGGGACGACGCGGTTTATTTCGAGCGACACGGCCCGCAATGCGCAACAGTCGGTGCTTGCCGTCGACGTCATTGCCCTAATGGATGCATTGAAGATCGACAAGGCAATCATCGGCGGTTTTGACTGGGGCGCGCGCTCGGCCAATGTGGTCGCGGCACTATGGCCCGAGCGCTGCAAAGCACTGGTCTCGGTGAGCGGCTATCTGATCGGCAGCCAGGCAGCCAACATAGAACCGTTGCCGCCGAAGGCGGAATTCGCGTGGTGGTATCAGTTCTACTTCGCGACGGAACGCGGCAAGCGAGGGTATGAAACCAACCGCCACGACTTCGCCAAACTGATTTGGCAACTTGCCTCGCCGAAATGGAGCTTCGACGATGCGACTTTCGAGCGATCCGCACGTGCTTTCCTGAACCCGGATCACGTTGAGATCGCGATCGACAACTACCGCTGGCGATTGGGTCTCACACCCGGGGAGCCGCAGTACGATGAGGTGGAGACGCGCCTTGCCGCAGCGCCGGTTATAACGGTTCCGACGATCACTCTGGAAGGCGACGCGAACGGGCGTCGCATCCAACGCCTGGGTCGTATGCGAAGAAGTTTGTCGGCAAGTACGCACACCGCACAGTCGCTGGTGGAATCGGTCATAACCTGCCGCAGGAAGCTCCCAAAGCGTTCGCGGACGCGGTGATCGAAGTTGCCAGCTATTAACTGAAGGTGCCTCGTCTTGGTTGTCGGCCGCGGCGTCGCGCCTCCCTTCGAAACCCGTTTCAACGCGAGTTATCCCTCCTGGCTTCAATGCCTCGCCTCACAGTAGTTGTCGATTCTCCGAGGCCGTGATCGTGGCCAACGGACGTATTACTGGAGGTGTTGCATCCTAGAAGACAGCGACGTCGCGGGTCCGCGTCCCTGAGCAGTACCTCAAGCGCCCGGGTCACGACTCAACGAAGTTGAATTGGGAGGATGTGTTTATTGACTACGCGTGCTAGCTAGCCGGAACTGGAGCTCCTGTTGCATAAAACCGCGGCGCGGCAAGCGGTCACATTGCCGACTGAGCCGCGCCGTGCCCTTGACAGTGGCGATGGCCTAGACGCCGATGCCAACATACGGCGGCTTTGGATGCGGATCAGCCGCTCCAGTGGCCGGCCTGTGCGGCGGGCGAACGGCTGAAAGTGGCCGAACGCGGCGACACGGCCTTTGCCTGCCCTCGCCAACGTTCGGACATGATCTGCTCCTCCGCGTTCCGCGAAACCCTTCCATCAAACGACGGGGCCTCGATGAATGAGGCGGCGTTGCCGTCGAACACTAGCAAAACGCCAACCGAAGATTGGCGTTTTGCTAGGGGCAGCGCCGGTATTAGAACTGGTTCATGGTGCTGTCTTTGCCCGCCGCCTTCAAGGCCGCTTCGCCGCTGAAATTCTCCTCGTGGTCCTCGCCCATGTCCGAGCCGGACATGTTCCGGTGCTTGGCGCACGCGATGCCTTGACGGATTTCCTTGCGCTGCACGCCAGCCACACAACCCAGCATTCCCTGAAAGCCGAAGAACAACGACGGAGGGCGCATCCAACGCACGGGCACGGCGGGTCAAGCCGAAGAACTACTGGGCGACATGACAGACGACGCCGAAGCCCTGCGCAACTCCAGTGACGATTCCAAGTCCCTCGCGGACACCGGCCCTTCCCGAGAACGGCAGTTGCAAGATTCATCACCGACAACGCCGAATCTATTCACGTCAACGGCAAGCGCTACAGCCCTCTCAAGGAAGTTGCATAAGGGCTGCCAGGAAAGAGTCGGAGCGTGCAAATTGCCGGCATGGCACTCGAGGTATGGGAACAGCACTGGGCGATTGCTGCACGTATCAGCAAATCCTGCAGGCCCGAATCAATGCCGAGTGCCTTCGATCCTCGCGAGGCCGAGGGTCGCTTTCGTTCCAAGAACGTTCGGATACCACCTTCCGCGGCTAGTACAACATCCCTCAAATCGCTTTAATAATTATCAGGCAGCAAGTAAGGCTGCAGAAGCGTGACGACGACGTCGGCCATCTCGTCGAGCGAACCTGTGCCCGGCAGCGGCTCCCATCGTCCGGTGTGGCTGCGAAAGGCGGCACTATAACGATTACGGGCGAGTTCGGTAAGGCGCGCTACGACGGTCGGTTCCTCATCATCGAGGCGTTTGATCAGCAGGTGCCGCCCGTAGGCTTGTGTGACGATCTGCTCATGGCCGAGCAAGCCGCGCAGTTTACGCTGAAGTTCAGTCGCGGAATGTTTGGGGGGTATGGCTGGCATGTCTGTCTCTCGATTACGATGTGCCCGTTTGCAACGGATAGCCCCGGAAAGTCCATTTGAAGGGGCGTGCTGCCTGATTATGCCGAACTTTGAGTGTGCGCCGCGCATAGACCATTGATTTCTCACGGTTATGCGTGCGTGAACGAGACGATTACTGGGTACAGATTGCGGGGCTGACGTTGAGCAGGCGGAAGGCCTTTGTTTGTACCGGCGTCGGCCGTGTGATCATGACGATCTTCGCTTGCGGATTGAGAGGGGTGTGACAGACGTTGTAGGCAAGCGTAGCCAGATCATCGAGCAACGTGCGAAAGCTATGGAGCGGCAAGCCGTCCTCGCTAAGCCGGGTGGCATCCTTGGCTTTCGCGTGATCCGAGCGCCGTGCTTTAGCCACTGGTGAGACCCGCGTTGCACGCGCGAATTCGATATATTCGTCATCGAACAGCATCGGCTTTAAGGTCTCGCGCATGTGCCACTCGACGTAATAGGCAAGCATGCATAGAAAGACGTGCGCGCGCACTCGTTGGGCGTTCCAGTGGAATACTGGGCGCACCTGCAAATCGACCGTCTTAAGCGAACGGAAAGCGCGCTCCACGACCGCGAGTCCTTTGTAGGCCGTCACGGCCGCCTCGGCGGGCAGTTCCGTTGCCGATAGACTCGTGCGCACCACATACAGGCCATCAAGCGCGGCCTCTTGCTGGATCTGTTCGGACTTACGCAGCCACGTAAAGCTCGAGTCGGTGATGTTCAACTCGAAATGCTTGGCCATCTTGAAATGATCGATGATGCGGCCCACGCGCAAAGCAATCGCTTCGATGCCCTTGAGTCGATTACGCATGCGCTGGGTCGCCTCGGCGATCTTCATCAATTCGGCTTCAGTGGCCTGCAGCAGCGCCTCGCGTTTGCGACTACGCTCCTCGGCTAATAGCGGATTGCGGCATACGATGAGTCGCTCACCGGGAAACGCCTCACTGGTCACCTCCAGCAGATTGCGCTCATCGAATAGCGAGGGCTGGAAGGGTCCCTTGTCCTGAGCGAGTGCGGCCATTTGCGGGGCGCGCAGGCTGCTCACCCAGTCAAGGCCCGCCGGGCGCAAGACCGTGTCGATGCGCGCCTGCGTGAGCATGCCCCGATCGCCCACCCAGGCGAGCTTCTCGATGCCATAGCGGTGCTTGAGCTTGTCCACCTGCGAGGCCACGGTAGCGGGATCAGCAGTATTGCCCGCGAAGACTTCGACGGCCACCGGACAACCGTCGCTCGTGCAGATCAAGCCGAACACGATTTGCGGATCGTCGCGCTTGCCATCGCGGCTATAACCGTGGGCGGCGAGCTCGCAGCAGCGCCCGGTCAGCCACGTGGAGGTGAGGTCATAGAGCACCAGCATGCTGCCGCTCAGATGGCGCTGCGCAAGTCGCTTCTCGATGCCTTCCTGCGCTTCGCCGAGCCAATCGAGCGCGGCATAAAGCTGCTCGAGTTCGATATCGTCCAACTTCAGCAGTCGCGACAGCGAGTGAGTCGCGGTCTGTTCGCACAACATGCGATGGGTGGCGAGCTTGGAGGCAGGCGAAACCACCCGCGCCACCAGAAGTGCCATCACCACCGAGCGTAGCGCAGCAGGCGCGGCCGCAAACCACTGCTCGGCGCCGCAGGCGCGCGCCGCGCCGAGCACGGCGGCCACGTGTCCGTGTGGCAGGCTGCGCTCGATCACGAAAGCCTCCTCGGCGGAGGCCACCGCGACGCCGCCGCGTAACAGAACCTTCAAGCCTTCGATAACTTCGGCGGGCAGCGCTGAGATGTTGGCGAGGGTGCGCTTCTTAACCGTGTTGCCTTCGCGATAAGACTCGCGCAATAGCACGGCCGGAGGGGAGTTACGGTTGGGGACGTGTTCGATATACATGAACACTCATTCAAGCATATATGCACAGAAAAGCAATACAAAAATACTCATTTACATGGGTACATGATAGCTTAAAAAATAGCCGAAACCCAGCGCTGACGCGGATCTCGGCTACTTGAGAAGCCAAAGCTCGGATTATGCTCGTGCGTAAACTGCGCGGTGCGCTCGCGCAGGTGCGCGGTGCTGGTATGACTGGCATGGCGTAGCACCCGACGCGTATAGCGGGCAAACCACAGTTCGATCTGGTTGACCCAACTCGCGTGCAGCGGGGTGAAGTGGAAGTGAAACCGCTGATCATGCCGCTCGTTGAACGCCTGCCAGACGGCCTGAGCGCGATGCGTATTGAGATTGTCCCAAATCACGTGCACCTGTTTGCCCGGGTGCGCAGCCGCTACGTGCTCCATGAAGGCGACCAGGTCGTCCTGGGTGCGCCGCTCGCGGCAGTCGGCCAGCACCTGACCGGAATGCACATCAAGCGCGGCAATCAGCGCCTGAGTGCCGTGCCGGATATATTCAAACTCCTGACGACGCAGCCGTCCCGCTGCCGGCGCGCGTCCCGGGTGCTTGCGCTCTATGGCTTGAATGCCCGTCTTCTCGTCGATGCTGAGCACCACCGCGTTTTTGGGCGCCTTGCGGTACAGCTTGCAAATCACATTGACCTTCTCGCGAAAGGCCGGGTCGGGACTGTGTAGCCATTGCTGGACCCGGTGCGGTCGAACGTCGCCAGCCTGCAGAATGCGCTGCACATGGCTGCGGCTGATCTGTTCGACAATGCCACGCTCGATCGCGCGCGCCACTATCTCGTCCAATGTCGGCGTAACCCGTCCCTTGGGTTCGTGTGCTTCACATGCCAACGCAATCAACTGCAGTCGCGTTTCTTGTGTGATGCGTGGCGGACGGCCGCTACGCTCACCCTCGCGCAGGCCCTGCGCACCGTGCTGTGCGATGCGCTTGCGCCACGCGCAGACCGTCTGCACCGATACGCGCAGTTCTCGAGCAATCACCGTATTCGGATGTCCCTCGTGCGCCCACAGCGCGATGCGTGCCCGCATCACATCTCGCTGAGTCGCGGTCTTCCGCTCGATCAGCGACAGGAGTTCTTCTCGTTCTTTCTTCGCCAACTTCACTGGCGTTCCATGACGGCCTTGGCTCATCCCGAAATGATAGCCAAGACAATTATTTAATCAAGCTATTTAGGGGATGTTGTACTAGTTTCGCTGAAGCAGCCCGCGCCCAGCTCATATTGATGCAGACCGAAGCTGCCCCATAACGAAAGCGGACTCCAGCCCGCAGTAGGCTCACTGCTCCGTTGAAGCGCCAGCGTCGTTTCTCTTGCGCGGATCGATCGGCCTTGATACCGTGAATGCTTCATTTGCGCCTAGGTGTCCCCATGAGCCAAAAGCATCTTCCCGTCGACTTCCCAAGGAGCCCCTCACAGGGCGCGATTTCCGGGGCGCAGCCCAAACTTCTGCTGCGAAAGGTGGGTGACACGTACCATGCGGGACCGACCGATGATGAGGTGTATGAGAGATACATCGCATGCGATGACCTCGCAGAGCAACTTGCAGCGTATGCTTACCGGAAGATGACGGCGAACGCTTGGTCTCTGCAGACAGCGCTGTCTAAGGTCGAGGCAGGAGTGCTCAAAAAGGTTGACAGTGGAATATGGGACTTCTCGACTGCGGAGGTAGCCTGGACGATGGAGCGTACGCGTCAGATTCTGACGGATGCTGCCGCGGCCCGAGCACGTGAAAGTGGGTTCAAATGAGCGAGCAATTACCACTGTCAGAGCGCCTGCTCCGGAAGTCGGACAAGCCTTCAGAAGACCTCAGTCGCAATTGGCATCTCAAAATGTCGCCGCACTGCAAGGACTTCGTCTCTGGCGACATGACGGGCAAATGGTGCATCTTCGTGCCCCGAGCGGACATCGATGCGGCGTGGGACAAAATCAAAGACGCCCTCGAGCACAATCAACTGCTGTGTGCCAAGGTTTCCACCACCCTACACAGCATGGCGCACGGGAGCGTTCACGTCATCTGCGTGTACACCGATAATTGGTCCAACGTGCAAGATCTTATGCACACGCGCGATGTCTTGCGAACGTTGGGCTTCACAGAGGAACTTGGCTACAAACGCGACGTTGACACTCGGAACTGCCGTACTGGTTTCGATGAGTGGTATTTGCGCGTCTAGCCCACACGCTTCGAGGCAGGGTTGCTCAAAGGTCCACAGTGGAATATGGGACTTTTCACCCGCGGAGGGAACCCTGGACGATCGAGCGTACCGGTCAAATCTTGACGGATGCCATCGCGGCCCAAGCACGTGCAGGACCAGATTCGAGCATCCCGCCACAAGAACGAGACGCGCCCGGCGACGAATGAGGGGCCTCCCGCTTGTGTTGCCCTCGCCAATGTTTTTTGTGAACAGGTCCGCATCTGATGTAGCAAGGCAGCAACGCCACCATGATGCTTGAGGTGCTCACGTCTTAGTCCACGTCGACCGGAACATCATTTCGATGGTTCAGGTATTCCTCCCGGCGCCGAGTCAAGAGCACTCTAAAAAGACTGTGTCGAAGTGGTACCGTCCAGATGTCATATATCTCGCCGTCCTCCTCGTCGTATTGCCAATTTCCGTTTCCGGCCAGCGCTGTCAGGCATATCCACATGTGTGTGCTCGCTTCCTCCCCTCCGGCGTAACGATACGCATCGTCGAAACCGCCGGTGTCTGTTGGCATATCCGCTGTAACGACTAAAAACTCCCTTTGCACCGCATCGGAAATCTCAAACCTAATCGGTATTCGTCCAGCGAGCGTCCACCTCCGAACAGTCTCCCAGATTTCTGGGTCGCTGTGGTCGACGAGCCAATAAATTTCAACGTCGCGGTAACGCAGACGGATGAAATCTGGTTGGCGAGTCTCGAACCATCCAAAGGTGAGCTGCCCTCCTTCATCACACGACGCCACGAAATCCGCCAGCGACGCATCTATCTTGCAGGTCAAGACCGGGGTATCGTCTCGCAATCCGGCCAGCTCACGCGCTCGACTTTCGAGCGCCCACAGCGGTAACAAGGCTCCCGATTCGACCGTTCCGCCACACACATCAATGTCGTCCATTTCTTTCTGCATCTTTATCAACTAACGCGTACGCATCCGGCCTAACCCAAGAGCCGTGCAAAGTGAACATGTGACCGACGAGACGCATTACTCGTATTGCAACCACACGCCGCCATTCGTCTTCGCGTACTCGAACATCTCTCGCATCGAGTTGAACCACGCATAGAAGCTTCGCTTCCCATGTGCCCCCGCGCACTCGTCCCAGTTCGCAAAATCGGCAGCTAACTTTGTGGAGGTTACCGGACCGATAGTACCGAACTGACCAGGATGACGAAATAAATCACGGAATGGGCCGGGGCCATCCGCTCCCGCCATCCGCCAGTGGTAACCGACCATATCCGCCAACTGCTCCATGTGCTTGGCGAAGTCGCGTTCTTTCTTCGCAACCGAGAACGATTGCTCCTGTTCGAACTGATACGCTCCGCCGACTTCCAGTCCGTCTGCAGCCTGCGGGCAATCCGGGTTACCAATCACTTCAACCACGTTGTCGAGGGTTTTCGCCCAGAAATCTGCGTCGAACTTCCCATCCAACTTCGTCAAACCCTTGCGGGCAACAAAAACTACCGGCATAACAAATTCCTTCAATCATTGATTAAGAACCGCCTCCCTCAGTGGGCTGGGCACAAGGCGCATCGACGATCAATCTGAATTAATCGTCGCAGATCGTATAGTGCGATCGCGGGCGCATGACGGGCTGAGAAACCCACGAGTGGAATAGGAGATTTTCCGCGGTAGGAAAACAGCCGGGAGCAGAAGGGGGTTTTTGGAAGGCGAATTCGCCGACTTTTTTCACTTCTCGGTCCACTTTCTTGGCTGCGGTCCTTGTCGCTGATGTTTTTTTGGCTGCCTCCTCTTCGAACATGCGGTATGGCAGCGACTCAATGCGACCTCCCCGCTCAAAACACCGCCGCGACCGCCAGGTTGCATGTAATTGCTCAAGCCGATTGACGAGCACGCCACGTGGTAGCAGCAGCCGGCGACCAATCAGGTCAGAGGTCCGGAGAAACTCGGCGATTGCGTCCGCTGGGCACACCGCGGCAGCGCGCCAGTAAGCCGCGTGCCAAAAATCTGATTGACTCATCGGTTAGACGCGTCGCTGCATTTGCCGGAATTCTCACCGTGGTGATCGCAAGCCGTCTGCTGGCGGCCGGCCTCGCCTTTTCGCCCATCCACTAGGCTCGTCCCTGCCGGTTCCATCACCCAGAAGGACAACGCTCAGGAGGCTAACGGCTTATCGGAAATGAAAAATTGCCCCGCTGCGTGCGTTTCATCGGGTCCCTGCCTAGCCCAGGTCAAACGCATTGGCAAGGAGTTCCCTGACATCTCTACATAAACTGCATTGGATACATGCTTCCCCTCGCCGACGCAAAACACGATTGGAACTCGTCCCTCCTGCAGCCATTGTTCCACTGCTTCCCAGATTGTTCTATTTTGTATATCCCCAACCCAACAGACCTGGAGGTCGCCGAAGTGAAAATGAATCATCATCAGGGAGGTTTTCCCAAAATACCCGACCGCGACGTTTGACGGACTGCCATTCGTCTTGATGTGGTCGGCCACCGATGATTCTATGCGGCATGCCAACACTGGTGTGACATCCGACATTTCGGCCATTCCCTCGGGCCTTCGGTCGAAACAGGAAAGCCGTACCAAGGCAGCACTTGCCGTGTAGTCTCTACGGTCGCTAGTTGCGTTAATACTTGACATACATCTTCGTCCCATCAGTAGATTTCATTGGAGTCGTATAGCGCAATCGGAGGAGCATGACGGGCCGAGAAACTAACAAGTAGAACGGAAGATTTCCTCGGGGATGAATACAGCCGCGAATGGGAAGGGGTTTTCGAGGTAGATTCGCCAACCTCTTTCGCTTCTCGAGCCGCTTTCCTGCCGTGATCTTTGTTGCTGCTGCCTTCCTGGTTACCCGCACAAACCGGAGACGCCGCGGCGGCGGCCCTCGCCGCTCGGAACATCAGCGAGAACGCCAAGCCGCATGTCACCGCTCGAGGCGATTGAGGCGGCGCCCCCCTGCTTTCCCGACACGGCGGCCAAGGTCCATCAGGCGTCTGAAGAAACGGCAGCTAACGCATCCGGGAACATATTGGGCTCGCGGTTGAGCTCATCGCCTAGCGCGAGCACTCGGCATCCGCAGCGGCTCAGCAACGTCGAGCCGCAGGGATACCACCAGCCAAGAACAATTCAGTCAGGCAGCGGTTCCATCCGACCAACTGAGAATCACGCAACCATCGTTCATTGCGAATTCAAACATCTTGCGCATATGACGGTAGAACTTATACAAGTCATCGTCCCCGAGCGCCTTAATCGGCTCTTCCCATTCGACGAAATCAGCCACCAACTTCGCGGAAACAACAGGACCAATCGCTCCTTCGGCTCCCCAACGAAACAGTTCGCGGAACGGTTCTGGGTCGTTGACAGCTGGCATCCGGGAGTCATAGCCAGCGAATACGGCGAGCTTGCTCAGGTTCACGACAAAATCAAATCTGCTCTTGAAGCCGAACCCAACGCTTTCTGTGAACAGGTAGACGGAGCCGATGTCCAGGCCGTCAGCAAGACATGGCCAACCAGCTTTCACTTCTATTTCAAGCGCGTCCACGTTGATGTGCTCCCGTCGAAAATCGTCATTGACGATACCCTCGAATTTTTTAAGACCTTTGCATGCCACAAACATTACGGACATCGGTGCTGCTCCCTTTGAATAGTTGAAAAGCGCGCCGCAGGCTCGAATAAGCCAATTTCTTGGCGCGCTGATCAAGGGAGCGACGAAACCGGTGCCCCTCTCGGTTAAGACAGAGACGGCGAACGCAGCTTGTATTGAGAGCAGTTACAATGTAAAACACGTATTGGTGGAGAAAATTCAAACTTCGCATTTTTTTGCTAACCCCAGACAGCCTTCTCGCGAATCGATTGATTAAGTGATGGTTCAAATTCTAACGTAAGAGCAATTCAGTTGAAAAGGTCTCTAGCGCAGCAAAAAAACACTGAAAAGATTCGCTTCCAAAAATCTCCGACTATCTCTAAGCGATTTTCAAATTAGAGAAATCACACTAAACGTCGATTGCGGACGCATCTCGAGGCTTCCGAGTTGTTTCGAGTTTCGCCAGCGTCGACTTGGTTCTCATCGACGGCTAGATTCGTGGGTCTGGGCTGACGTTTCACAGCGAGTGAACAACAACGCTGCGCCCTTGCTGTCAACGCTCGGAGCGATTGGGCGATCCGCTCTCGTCCACGGCGGAACGCATCATCCGAAAGTAACCGAGCGTGCTCGCTTGAGGAGCTATCCGCCCAAGGCGCAGGAGGTCCCGCCCAGCCTCAGCATGAGCGTAACCAGACCGCGCCGTCTTCAGCACCGAACTCGAACATCCTTCGCATCAGCCGGAACATCTTATAGAAATAACGGTCGTCCAAAGCGCGTGCCCAGTTGTCCCAAAGGAAAAAGTCCTCTGCCAGCTTCTTGCAGGCGACCGGGCCGATTATTCCGGCGTGGTTGCCATATCGGAAAAGGTCCCGAAATGCGACATTGCTGTTTTGTTCAGGCATATCTCCATTCAGACCAACGAGATTGGAAAGCTTGACGACCCAATCCACATACTCCCACCACTTATCAGCGACACGATACCAATTGTCCTCCTCGAACACATAGGTCGCGCCCGCCTCCATCCCATTCGTGATGTTCGGACAGTCCGGGTTAGAGCTCGCGCTGACGCACTTCTCTTCGCTCCGAATTTCCTCCGGCAGTTCACCTTCGAACTTCTTCATATTTCTGCAAGCAACAAACAAAATCGGACCACTCATAAACACCCCGATAAATAAGAAATTTTTTAGAACGGCAATGTCATTTTAGATTGCGTCTTAGCACGACAAACTTCACACCGCACACATGGAAACACGGTTTTAGCGAAGTGGCAATGTAAAACATGTATTGACAGCAAATCTTCGAATTTTAAGATATTGATAAAGACCCTATCGGTTCCGGCAAACGGTAACTCAGGAATGGCTCGCAGTTTAATGCGAGAGGATTATGTTGAATAGCTCCCTGGCGCGACAAAAAGACGTGCAAGAAAGGCCTATCCTGAAAACTCCGCATGTCCGATGGTCGATTTTCTGATTAGGCGTTTTACTCTAACCGGCTTCGCGAGCTACGCCGATGGAGCGTCAGAGGCAGCACGCCAAAAAAAATCCGTCGACTGGAATACAAGATCGGGACGGACCGCTTCGCAGTCGCATGACGGCGTTCGGGAGGCGGGTTGGGTAGTCGGCGTTTCATCGCGATGCTTCTTGATCAGCAGCCAGGGTCCGAGGCTCTAGGCCGCCGCTGTCTCTCGGACGATGCCGCGCTCTTCGTCTTTGTCCCCACCGGTTGTGCGCGCCATCGCATTCTTGGCTGCCGCCTCTTCGACCGCCCACCGGCTGGCGTAAAAGCGGGCGAATCCGCTGGCGGAGGGAAGCGCCCGCTAAAAAAACGCCGCTTATTTTCGGTTTGTTTTCTTGATTAACGCAGATTTCTTATAATTTTCCACGCATCTTATGGAAAAAACGAGAATTTTATGTTATATTGAAGCCATCGGACATAACGATCTATCGCGACAGGACGCGCGGTGAATTCGTCGTTCGACGACATCTACGACGATGCTCAGCCCAAACGGAGCCGTCGCGCCGCGCAGAGCGGAAGAAGTCTTGCGTTCGCCTTTGAAGAATGCTCCAGCAAATCGGCCTTGGGCTCAACCGCCGATTTCGCCCAGATCGCGTCCTCAAGCACGCCATATTGGCGTGCGGTTTCGACTCGCCTGTCGAAACTCGAGGGCGTACGCGCAGAGTGATGCCGCCTAATCGAGACATCACATCTGTTCGATCGTCGCATTCTTCATTTGCAGAGGTAACACATGGCTTGCAGTTCAGAAATCACGATTGGCGGGCACGAGTTCGATGTAATGAGGTACTCGTACACCGTCTGGGAGCACTTCAAGCCGGAAGACAGGGTTATACGCACCTCATTACACATAAGTCGCGACGGTGGCACGCCGCGAAAAGTCGTTTACGGTCAATGACATAGCGGGTGGGGTTGTAAACTCTTTCGGACTGGCGTTAACTCTTGCATTTTGGGCGGCACATGACGCAAGAGAAATCGAGCTGGGCAGCGGCAGAACTCAAGGGCATCGATTTGGGCGACCAACGCCTGAACAAGCGTGCCGTGCTATTGGCTGAGCGGCTGGCGGAGAAGCCGACGGCAAGCATACCCAACGCATGCGGCGGCTGGGCGGAAACGGCAGCAGCGTACCGCTTCCTGTCGCAAGATGAGTTGGACTGGCGCGACATCATGGCGCCACATTGGCAGAGTTCGACCGAACGAATGCGGGCGTGCGAAGTAGTGCTATGCATCCAGGACACCACGCAGTTGGACTTTAACGGTCAGACCATCACAGGGTTGGGACCGCTGTCGTATGAGGCGCAACGCGGGCTGTATCTGCACCCGACTTACGCGGTGACGCCATCGCGCGAACCGCTGGGCGTGCTTGACGCGTACATGTGGGCGCGCGAGCCGAAGGGTGCGGACGGTGTGCGCCCCGGCATCAAGGAAAGCACCCGTTGGACCGAAGGATATGAGAGGGTTGCCGAACAAGCGGCCGCACTGCCTGCCACGCGACTGGTTTATGTGGCTGACCGGGAATCGGACATCATGGCGCTGATGGTCAAAGCAAAGGAGTTGGGCCACCCGGCGGATTGGTTACTGCGCTCGCAGCACAATCGCACCTTGCCTGACGGCGGCAAGCTGTGGGACCAAGTGACTGCGGGTGAGCCGGCGGGCAGGATTCACTTTACGCTGGCAGCCCGTCAGGCTCAGCCTGCGCGCGCGGTTCGGCAGCAGGTGTGGGCGCAGCGGGTTGCGTTGACTGATGCTGCAGGCGGCGTGGTGAGTGCTACTTGCATCGTCGCCCGCGAGGTCGACCCGCCGGCAGGCGTCAAGCCGATCGAATGGCGCCTGCTGAGTAACCGCGATGTGAACGACCTGGAGGCGGCAGCGCAGCTTATTGATTGGTACCGCGCGCGCTGGGAGGTGGAACTATTCTTTCATGTGCTCAAGAACGGCTGTCGGGTCGAGGCGTTGCAACTCGCATCGATGGCACGGCTTGAACGTGCCTTGGCGCTGTTCATGGTGGTGGCATGGCGCATTGCTCGGTTGATGCGACTCGGTCGAACTTGCCCGGACCTGGATGCAGCGCTCTTGTTCGAGCGAGATGAATGGCGCGCGGCATTCATTCTCAACAAGAAGAAACCGCCGAAGAACTCACCGCGTCTGAATGAGGTCGTGCGCTTGGTCGCCATGCTCGGCGGATTCCTGGCGCGCAAAGGCGACGGCGAACCCGGAGTCAAAACCATCTGGCAAGGCCTGCAGCGAGTGACGGATTTCGCCGCCGGCCTCAAGTACGCCCAAGAACTCGGCGAATGACTTATGTGTAATCAAATGGGTTATACGCAGCCGACCCGTTCCGGCTCATCCCCGCCCAGACATCCCCTATCTCAGGCGCGACTTCGTCTACTCGATAACCGCTGACGTCCTACGCCGACGCTTAGCGCGTGCGGGCTTTAACTGGACGACGTTGGAGCAGGAGTTCCAGAAGCACTACCACGCCGTTTGCCGACGTCAAGGCACGTTGTTCTTCGACAAATATCCCGACGCTGAAAGAGCACTGGCTCGTGCAGAAGCATTTCGGGCTGCGACGCTGAACGATTGGATGGACGCGCTCGCGAAAACTGTGGAGATGGGTGTGACTCGCGTTGGGCGCAATGCAGGCGAGTTCGCACAACCCAAGAACATCTTGGTCGACATAATAAGTGGTTCTGACGCGCCCGAATGGTTTGATTGTCGTCAATTGATGCCAGAGCACTGCCTCTATGGTTTTCCGTGCAGTTCGCTCAACAACATGGCCGTGGCTATGTTGGAAGTCGTTCCCAGTGATGCGCTATGCGAGCAGGAAGTCACAATGTTCGTCGAGTTCAAGGGCGATATGACATTCGACGACATGCGGCTCCTGAAAAAGCCTCAGGCTCAGTACGACGACATCTGATTTGTCGCTGCTTTGCTGAGATTTGTCGACCAAGCGACGTATCGACTAGAGCAACGGACGCTATGCATTTCCGCGCGAACGGGACCGCGCTTGCTCACGAACAAGACACAGGAACAAGAATGGACTGCTTTGCACACGCCACTATCGGCGGCTATCAAATCGCGACCACGCTGAACTGCTACAGCCCTTGGCGCTTCTAGCCGGAAGACAGAATCGTACGTTGCCGACCGAAGAAGCACTTCAATCCGCTGACCTACGGCATGACCACCGACAAATCTGACGCAGAAACAGTAGACATCGAATTCGTTTATTCGACGAACGCAGACACTCTTCGGCAACGACTCGGTAGGGCCGGATTCCATCGCGCTACGTTAGAAAAGGAAGTGTTGGCTAACCTTGAGAGATTCGGCTATCAATCGAACTCCAATTGCGTGCAGCTCACGGGCGGTCTCGCCCAAGCGTATGGTGAGACGTTCAGCCTCTCATCTTTCGAAAACTGGCTTCACGTTTTGGCCGAAGCGGTAGAAGCTGAGCAAACGCTCGCTCGACGGCGCTTGCGGAACGGAGGCTCGACAGTCAATCCGCTCGTGAATCTCATCAAGGGTTCGAAGAAACGAGCATCTGGCGGGATTCAGCCCGAACATGCGGTACTCGGGTTTCCCTGCACTTCACTCGACAACATGGCCATAGCGTTGCTCGAGGTAACCGCTGGAAGCGCGAGATGCGAGCTTGATGTAACGTCGTTCGTACTCAATCGCGGCGATAAGGCGTTCGACGACATGCTGCGAGAAGAGTATTGAATTGCGCCCGCGCGATCCCAGCTCGCGCACTTGCTAGTTCAAACGCCCTCCAGCGTGACCAACATATGACGGCATCAGCAACGAAGTTGCGCGGCGTCTCTCCCACGATAAACACCATGAACAGCCAAGAATCCAAGCAACAAGCCGAAACGACCACCAGCAACGAAGTGGCCAGAGCCATCGTCGACTTCATGTCCGACTGCGGACTCGGAGACGCCGACGTGAACGCGGGCCACCTGTTCTTCGCATTCGAATTTGCGTACAATCCGCTACCGCGATTTTGGCGCGACTTCGACATGGAAGCGCTCGTCGAGGCCATCTCAGCGCGCTTTCCCAATTGGCGCTCTGCCGTTGAGAAGCCGGACGGGAACGCTGATGATGTACTGCGCGAAGTCGAAGAAGTCCTGCACTCCAAGGCATTCGACGAAGCGAATGCGGAGATGATGATGGGTGTCCCCAAGCACGCTCGCCCAACTGAATGGCAAGCAGCCGTCGATTGGATTTGCGCGGAGCTTCGCAAGCGGAACCTCGACGCAGAGCTGAGATTTGCGGAACGGCTTGGCAAACGTTGCGGCGAAGGCGCTCTGCAGGAATTGCACTGCCTCGAGCGCGTTGCAAGTGGGATTGAGTTCGAGAGAATCGGAACGAGCGTCGCCCGGACCTGGCGCAACCGGGTCTTGGCTGAGCGCCAGAACGACAGTTGCAACGCCTGAGAGAGCTGGGGCACTCGGACGTGCGATTGTGGCGTTCCGTGTCGTCCAGGCTGCCCTACGTCACCGCTTTGATGTCGCGTGGCTGCGCTGCCAGTCGCGCGATATTCGAGAACAGCGTTCGCTGAAATTCGGGAAGCGACCGATCGCCGAGCACCATTCGATGGCACCGAACTTTAAAGTCAGGCGCCAATCGATTCACCTGGTTGTGTGGCGCGACAATCCGGATGAGAGACGCGCGACAATCAAGTTGAGAATGTCGCGGCAGAAATGATGATGCCGATGTTGATTGACGCTGGCAAGCGTTTATTGATTGACGCGCGGCGTTGATTGACGCGGGCGAGTGGGTGTCGCGCGACAATCAAGCTGAAGCCACCAGTCGTTTTGGATTGCTGTGTAATGGTGACGCCGCAGGTATTCTGGCTGCGCGACAATCAGGATGAGAATGTGTTGGCGTGGAAGATGATGCCGGAGTTGATTGACGCCGGCTAGCTTTGCCTACGAGCCGCGCGTCAATCAGGATGAGAACAGTGGGTCATTCGGTGAGGTCGATGCCGTGCTGATCCTCCTGTGTCGGTGGCACGCCAACGTTCTTTGGGGTCGCTCTACTGGCCGGGCGTCCCGGTCCCTGCTGCTTGCGCTGCAGGGCAGTACGGCGACGGTAGCTTTCGACATTCAGCTCAAAGATGGTCGAGTGATGTACCAGCCGGTCGACGGCGGCCACCGTCATGGCCCGGTCGGGGAAGACCTTGTCCCATTCGCCGAATGGTTGATTTGCTGTTATGCAAAGAGAACGGCGCTCATACCTAGCGCTGATGAGCTCGAACAGCACCGACGTCTCTGCCTGATCCTTGCTGACATATGCGAAATCGTCCAGGATGACCAGGTCGAAGCGATCCAGCCGGTTGATGGCTGACTCCAGCGCGAGCTCGCGGCGCGCGAGCTGCAACCGCTGCACGAGGTCGGTAGTGCGAGCGAAGAGGACCTTCCAGCCCTTCTCCAGCAGGCTCAGTCCAATGGCCGACGACAGGTGGGATTTGCCACCCCCACTCGGCCCCAGAAGAATCAGGTTGGTGCCGTTACGCAACCAGCCATCGCCCGCGCAAAGCGCCGAGACGTGCGCGCGGGATACCATCGGCACCGCGTCGAAATCGAAGTTCTCCAGTGTCTTGCCCGGCAGCAGCTTGGCGTCCCTGAGGTGACGTTCGACTCGGCGTCGATCGCGCTCGGCGATCTCGTGTTCGGCCAGCGCCATCAGCAGGCGCGCTGCCGGCCAGCCTTCCGTGTCGGAGCGCTCGGCAAAGCTGGACCAGATCTGCTTGATGGCGGGCAGCCGCAAATCGTTGAGCAGCAGCGACAGGCGGGTGGCGTCGATGTCGAGACTCATGCCGTCACCTCCGTTGCCATGTCGTCAAGCAGGGCTTCGTAGTCGCTCAGCGGTGCTAGCTGGACGTTCACCTCCGGCATGCTGTTCGTGCGCTTCGCTTCGAAACGCGAACGCAGTGCGTCCAGGTCGGGTAACTGTCCATCGTCCAGGCACTGCTGCAGCGCCTGGGCCAGTTGCGCTTCGCAGTTGTGCTCGTGGGCCAGGCTGAGCAGTTCAACCGTGGTCCTGCATGCCTGACGCTCCGGGAGCTGCTCGAGCAGGCGATCGAAGGTCAGTCGATACGCCTCGCGCGGAAAGACCTGATCGCGATAGACCAGGTTGAGCAGCGCCATGGGCTTGCGGCGCAGCGCGTGGATGATGTGCCGGTAGTTGATGACGTGGCCGTGCTTGCCATTGGGACCCGCACGGCCGCGCTGTAGTGTCATCAGGGCCGTACTGCCCAGAAACAGCTCCAGCCGGTCGTCGTACAGGCGCACGCGCAGGTGATGGCCGATCAGCCGGGACGGGACGGTATAGAACACCTTGCGCAGGACGAAGCCGCAGGTGGTCGTGACGTATACGCGCGTTTCCTCGTAGTCACACGTACGCTGGGCCGGAAGCGGCTGAAGCAGTGCCCGCTCGGCCTCAATGCGTTTGCCATTACGCGCGTT
The DNA here is from genome assembly GCF_964261745.1 of Caballeronia sp. S22. Classification (NCBI taxonomy): domain Bacteria; kingdom Pseudomonadati; phylum Pseudomonadota; class Betaproteobacteria; order Burkholderiales; family Burkholderiaceae; genus Caballeronia; species Caballeronia sp. S22. Next base: position 1,314,419 of record NZ_OZ180036.1, read on the forward strand.
GATGCGACCGACGATCTCGTCGATGAAGCAGCGATAGAAACCGAGATTGTCGAAGTCGCGACTGCCGCGCAGAAGCAACGCATCACGCACTGCGCTCTTGAGGTGGCCATGAGGGCTCTCGATGGAGCCGTTCTCGTGGGCAACGCCACGGTTGTTGCGTGTGGGCTGCATGCCGTAGTGGGCGCACAGTGCATCGTAACGCGTGGTCAGATCCTTGCGCGCGTCGGCATCGAGATTGCGGAACGCCGCCGACAGGCTGTCGCTGCGGTGCTCGCGCGGCGCGCCCCCGAGTGCCCAGATGGCATTCTGCAGCCCTTCAGCCAGCGCGACATAGCTCTCGCCGCCGAGAATGACGTGAGCGTGCTCAAAGCCCGAGCAGGCCAGCCGAAAGTGATAGAGGCGGTGGTCAAGCGCGACACCCGCCACGGTGACGCCCAGGCTGTCCATCTCTGTGAAGTCGGACAACCCGAGACGACCGGGTTCGTGAACCTGACGGAACATAACGTCATGCTCCTCGCCATGGAGTGCGCGCCAGTCGCGAATACGGCGCTCCAGTGTGCGGCGCACGTTGCCCGGGAGGTCGGGATGGCGCCGAAGCATCTCGTCCAGTACGGCTATAGGCCGGATGCCGGGAGCGGACTGGAGCAGCGGCACGATGTCGGTGTCAAAGATTGCCGCCAGGGGATCGGGACGGCGACGCGCACGTGGCGCCTTCTTCTGCGATGGCAGTCGCCGGTCCTGATCGATGCGATACCCCGTGGCGGCGCTGAACCCGGCGCGCGCAGCCGCTTGAGCTGGTCCTTCCTTGAGTCTGTACTTCATGTAGAGCCTCATCTGATGGTCGTTGATGTGTCGGCCGGGCAACTCAGCCTCCCTTCGCTACATGGAAGAGCTGTTCATACCCGATTTACCGCGACCACCGACAAGGCACCCCGGTAGCGGGGTGAACTCCTCGGCGCGGCGTTGCGGCAGCGGTTCCGGGCTACGCCCTCCACCGCTGCCGCAACGCCAGTACTCTCATCCTGATCGACGCGCTGCTCTCATCTTGTTTGACGCGCGGCATGGTTGCGCGGGACGCACCGGTTTTCAAGCCGGTGAGGTATAGCGCATAGCGTTCCACGAAGGCCCTGGACGACCTCGCGGCCTCCTCCGTGTTCAGAGGTGCTGTCCGGATCCTGAGCGATTGCGAGCATCGGCCGGGCCGGCTTGTCCGAAAAGTGTATGAAACACACGCCAAACTGTCCGAAGAGTGCATGTTACTGGGATTCGCTCCCGTCGATGGCGCGCCGGCGGACGCCGTTGCGGTCGCGAACGGCGCAAGAAGCCTTCGCGGCATGCGCGCCGAGCCGGGCGGTGCCCGCTGTCCGAGAAGTTGCAGTGTGCAACGACGGGAGGCCAGACGGTCGGGGTGCTAGCGGAGGGAAGGCCGCTCCCGGTTCTCGAACAGATCCTCACTGCAGAAGACTTTCCGGGCGCCAGCCTCGGATTGGCGGAAAGCCGTAGCACGATTACAAGAAGAGCTTCGCGAATCGGGCACACCGCCGTGCGCGAACCAAAAAAGTCGCGCCGCCACGCCCAGCCGACTACCCGTGAGGCTGGCACTCCGTTTGAAGCAATAGTCGACCAGGCGCTGCGCCGCTTGCAGGTCGTCCGGGTAGTACGGATTGTCATACCAAGGGGACGGTTCGTACCCCGCTTTCCTCAGCGCGGCGAGTTCGCTGTAGTGCTGCGCCATGGTGGGAGGCGCGTTGGTCCTGAGCGCCGCGAGGTCGCAGCATATGGCACGCCGCCGTACGGCGCGACTCCGGCAGCGCAGCCGGCAAGCAAAAGCACTACGGCGAGAACTATCAATCTTGGTGAGGGCGACTTCGTCATAGTACGCCTCCCCTCCTTTCGACGGCGCCAGCATTGCGGATCGAACCTCGTCGCGCAAGCATCGTTCCGGCCCGGCCTTGGCCGCCAAGGCGTGAGGGCTAAGTAGACGATAGTCATCGTCGCCTGACAGAACATCCATCTTGCAACGGCGCACACACCGCTAAATGGCGGCGGTTGACCAGATCTGCTTGATGGCTGGCAACCGCAAATCATTAAGCAGCAGCGACAGGCGGGTAGCGTCGAAATCGTGACTCATGCTGTGACCTCCGTTTCCAGGTCAAGCAGGGCTTCGTAGTCGCGCAGCGACGCCGGCCGGACGTTTGAGAAGCTTTCCGCACACGTGGCTTCAATCCGGCGCGTCGCCGAACCGACTGATCGCCACGTGCTCCTTAGCCTGATCGCCGAAGGTCAAGGTGTTGCGCTGACCGTCATCGCTGAAATCCATTGCGCGTGACGGGGTGATCTATCGTGACCTCCGGGACAAGGCAGACTTGCGGATAGAAGTGGCGATCGCACTATCACCCGGGCACCGCTATGACATTGAATGTGTAAGCGTCACGCCGCAACAGCCTGGGAAACAACCTCAAGAGAGGCGCGATGATCTCGATTCGAGATCGCACTATCAGCATTTATCATTGGACGAGGACACAACACAACGACCATAGTTGCTACCGGTCGACGTGACGGCGAGAGGCATGACTTTCCTGCGCATTCATGGTCGTGACGAGGCTCGCCTAACTAGCCGGGCGGCCAATCACGGATAGCTTTCACGGTTGCCGAGGTTCTCACCGCGGCACCAAGACCGTTGGGTCTCGTGCGCAACATATCAACACCGCCCCCGACAGAAGACGAAAATCGAGTTCAAATGACGAAGGTATCGACGACCGTTCGCATCAATGAAGCCGCCGAGGACATCCCTCGCCGTAGTGCCGATCGCGGAATCACCGGCCACGGCGGTGCGTGGAGAACGCCTGTTCGGTCATGCAACAGGTGGACGCCATCGCGCGTCCACCTCAGGGTTGAGGTGCACCCGTGAAGTTACTCATCGCACTTATCGCCGGCATTTTGTTCGCAGTTCAGGCGAGCGCCACGGCAGCGGCGAATGAACCAAAGCAAATTGCATCCAGATGGTACGAGGCGTTTGCTCGTCACGACGCCGAACTGCTCGGAAAGGTTCTCGCGCCGAATTGGGTCGACATCCCTTCGCCACCGAACGGTCCGCATGGCCCCGAGGCCGCAAAAGCGGCAATGGCCATGCTGATCAGTGCATTTCCCGATTTCGACATCAAGATCGAGGACGTCGTTCAGGACGGAAACAAGGTAGTGGTTCGGTCGACCATAACCGGAACACAGCGCCGAGCATTTGCGGGACTGCCGGCCACTGGGCGATCGATGAGAATACAGGCCGTTGACATTCACGAAATCGAAAATGGCCAGATCGCGCGCACTTGGCACACGGAAGATTGGATGACCGGTCTGCGGGAACTGGGGCACCTATCTCGGTAGTTAATAGAGGAATCCGCCAAGAGTTTATGTGACACGTCGTCCGAGGAGGCCAGGCCGCCGCCCCCCTTGCCAAGGGGGCGCCGGTGATCGCGACTTTCATGACATCGGGCCAGCTACCGGTCGCCGTGCGCGCGATTCCGCGCCGACTACGCCAATCGGTTTTATGTTCGCGAAGCCTTTTCAGCGCAGTCACTGAAAATTACGTAGATCGCCGCGATCCCTGACCGCCGCCGATAAACATAGTGACGTGGTCATACCGCCTCTCTTCAGTTCATAGAGTGCAGGAGCTGCTGGGCCGGCTCGGCGTCGTGCAATTCACTCGACCGCTCTATCGTGCGCTGGTCGAGTTTCTGTTGCCCGTGGCTATGCGGACCACGCATGGCATCGTCCTTGCGCAGGCCGCCGTGGACGAACTCCGACGCCATCGTGTGCTGCCGCCGCCGGTTGCTGCGCTCGAAAAACTGTGTGCCGCCGTCGCGACCCGCGCGCAGCGCGAGGTGTTCCGGCTGCTGACCGCGCCGTTGACGGCCGAACAGCGCACGTCGCTCGATGAGCTTCTGTCGTTACTGCCCGATCGGCCGGTTAGCAAATTGGCCTAGTTGCGGCAATCGCCTTGCGAGCCCAGCGCGAAAGCCATACTCGCTCATATCGAGCGATTGCAGGTCATGCGGACGCTCGGCGTGCCCGCAGACATTGGCTGCAACGTCCATCAGAACCGGCCGGTGCGTCTGGCGCGGGAAAGCGGCCAGACCGCGGTCTACCAGTTCGAGGAATATGAAACCGACCGACGCCATGCCACGTTGATTGCGATCCTGCTCGATACGTCAGCGCCGCTGACCGACGAGATCCTCAACCGGCATGACCGCCTGATCGGTTCATTCTTTACCAGAGCCAACCACGAGTACGAAAAGCGTTTCGCGGCCGAGGGCGAGGCGGTCAATGAAAAGGTCCGACTCTATGCGAAGATCGGCGCCGCACTGATCGACGCGAAGCAAGCGGGCTCTGATCCCTTCACGGCAATTGAGGCCATCGTCCCTTGGGAGACGTCGCAGCTAGCGTGCGGGAAGCGGCGCAACTGGCGCGCGATGCCGAGTTCGATTCGACGACGCTGCTCTTGTCGACCACTACGCGCAGCTTCGACGCTACGCGCCGATGTTCCTTGATACTTTCAATTTCCGCGCGGCGCCTGCCCGCCATAATCTGCTGGATGCGGTCGCCACGTTGCGGGAGATGAACCGCACTGAAGCACGCAAGGTTACCGCTGACGCACCGACCGCTCTCGTGATGCCTCGTTGGTAGCCGTTGGTCTTCAACGATAGCGGCATCGATCGGAAGTTTTACGAACTGGCTGCCATGAAAATCGCACGTCGATCGTAGTCGCCCCCATGACAGTGCACCAATCGTGATTGCCCTCGTTCCTGCTCCCGGCAGTTCTCACTTTCTCCTGCCGCCGCTCGCGGCCAAAGGAACCACTCGTCCCTGAGGGCGCCCTGCTCCTGATGAATGATTGCGATGCTCGCGTCGATCGGGTCATCACTCGGAAAAGAGTGCAATCCACTTCACCCACCAGTTCTGGATAGCACCGACCTCTGCAGTACGCTCGGCATATCCAACTCCCCGTTTGAATATCTCTGTAATAGAGGATTTCTGATCTATCCATCAGGAACCGACTTAAAACCGGGGCCACCGTCCATCCGTGAGGCGTCGCCTTTCCGACAGCACGAACTCTTCGGATCTATGAAGGAGACGTGGAAATGGCCCTTTTCTCGCAAGCCCCTACCCAAACTCGCCAGACTGTTCGAACGAACGTAATAACCTGTCTGCGGTACCCCGTACGCGCTGACTGCGAGCGACGGCGTTTGTTCTTCGATGCGTGACTTTCTTCGTGCTAAGGCGAGCGGGACGCTGAGTTTTGACGGACTCCGAGTGACCGAACACAGCCAGTCGGCCTATGAAATGGGCCTGCAACCCGGGCCTCGTCGCCAGTGCGTAGGCCTATATGACTGGAACAGAACGCGTCGACCGAGCGATCGTCTGGATAGGCCGGTTCGCTGGGCAGTCCGCGAGAGCCACCCCGCGGGCGCGCCTCCTCGCGTATAGAGCGGTGCGACGCGGCGATTTCTTGACGGCCTATGATGCTACTGACAACACGTCAGAAGAGGTGCCTCATGCCGAGCAATAGGCCGGTCTGGTTCGAACCGGAAGCAGGCGTCGTGCCACCACCTCCCGCACTAACGCTGTAGCGAGCGCGTGCGCTGTTTGCAAGGTATCCCGACTGCGCATATATCGCCGTCGACCGCGAGAGCAAATAGGTTGCGCGAATGGTCCCAAGCGTAGCTCGAGTATCATGCTGGGCGTTTAGCGCTCGGTAAACCTCTCCATCAACGATGAACGACGGAGTAAAGAAATACTGAGCGCCAAGATAGTAGATGTCCGAGCGCACGCTAGCGACCGCTTCGTTGCTTGATTCCACCAATCGGCCGAGCCACCCCGCCGACACTTTTGCGCCCGCGTATGAAAAATAGGCATTGGCCTGGATACGAGTGTCCTTGTCTCCGCTGCTAGTGATAGGTCTCGCGGGGAATCCATCGAAAAAATTCGCTGCTGCATTAGTCCCCCCGCGCTGCTGATCGTAGCTCAATACAGCGCCAAAATGGTTGACGTCGTACTTCAGCATCGCGGACCATTGATGACATTGCTGAAAATCGCCCGGCACCGCGCCGACGCATGTGCCTTGACCTGGGGAATTGCCGGTGCCTGCGGAGTCGCGTCCGAAGGAATACGTTGCGCCAATGGTCAAGCCGGAGAAGGTTCCTTTGTAGGAGACGGTGTTGTCGCTGCGTGCGCTGGGGACATAGGCGTCGAGAGAACCGAGGCTGTAGATGGCGGGCCCGATGACGTCGTTTTCCAATAGTGCGAGATACGTCATTGTGTATTGCCGTCCGAAGCTCAGCGTGCCGTAGGTGGACTGCAGGCCGACCCATGCCTGCCGTCCAAACAGGCGGCCGCCTTGGCCGATGTCACCGCCGCGGGTATTGAAGCCATTCTCTAACACGAAAACCGCTTTGAGTCCGCCCCCCAAATCTTCAGCGCCGCGAATCCCCCATCGAGACGGGAATGAACCAGTAATGGAGGGCATTCGGACAACGCTATCTCCTGCAGCGTTCGCGTGGGAAACGTACTCGACACCGGTGTCTACGATTCCGTATAGCGTGACGGAACTTTGGGCAAATGCGGGCGCAATGCCGCTCAGCATCAGCGAAGGGATCATCCACATTTTCTTCATTGAGTCAGCCTCCAATAAGGTTTGTTTTAGGTGCATTTGTAGTGAGTTCGGCGATCAGTGCATCGCATGGCGGTTGGAGATGAGCTTCGCCGCGCCCAATTACTGATATGAAAGTCACGAACGTAGTACTACCAACTGAAAACGATGAAGCACATTCCCGGGAGGTTGAGCGCCGACATAACCAGTGCCAATTACGCCTTCTGTGGACTGCCACGCTGGAAAGCTTCGATAACAAGCACCGTTTGCGAGCCCACGTCGATTGCGTCGCTTTGCTTACGCCACATAATCCGGTTGCCGTGTCGGCTCGTCGGCGATAAACGCGGGATGCTCGAGCGTATGCCGAAAAACCGCTAGGCTGCGAGAGTACTGGTCCAGATCACAGCCGATGCGAAGCGCGTTCGAGGTCCGCGGCACGAGACAACAGTTGGCGAGCGCCGGTTCATGACCGACGCACCACGGGCCATCATGCGTATGCGCGGCGCGAACGTGCAGGCGCTCAACCGCCGCCATGCCTTCCGCGACTCAGTGGCGATACCAGGCGTCCTTTGCAGCAGTCACCTCAACGAGGGGCGGCACGGCGGCGCCCGGATTCACGCCAGCCACATACGCCTCATTGCGATGCGCGCCGACCCGGCTATCGACGCCTTCGTATTCGTACGCGATCCGTTTGAGTTCGAGCGCGATGCGAACCCGATAGGAAGTGGAACGGTTAAAGAAGCTATAGAGTTGCATATGGTTGCTTGCTTGTAGAGAACCGATCAAACGACCTTCACCGTCATTTCGCCAAGGCGCTCAACGCCGACCGTGATCGTATCGCCAACCTTCACCGGGCCAACGCCTTCGGGCGTCCCGGTAAAGATCACGTCGCCCGGTTCGAGGGTGAAAAACTTCGACAGATGTGCGACCGTCTCGGCAACCGACCAGATAAGGTGCGAAACGTCGCTCTGCTGCTTCGTCTCGCCATTGACGGTGAGCCACAGGGCAGCATTACCGTCGAAGTGACCTACGATGCTGGCGGGATAGATCGGGCCAACCGGGGCCGAGAGATCGAACGCCTTCCCGATCTCCCAGGGGCGCCCCATCTCGCGCATCTTCATCTGCAGATCGCGGCGGGTCATGTCGAGACCGACGGCGTATCCCCAAACGTATTCAAGCGCGCATTCGGGCACGATGTCTGCGCCGCGTTTCCCGATCACAGCCACCAACTCGGCCTCGTAGTGATAGTTCTGCGTCTGCGCGGGATACGGCAGTTCGAGCGCTTCTCCGTGGGCAACCGGCACTATCGCGTTATCCGGCTTGCAGAAGAAAAAAGGTGGCTCGCGATCGGGATCGAACCCCATCTCGCGGGCGTGCGCGGCGTAGTTGCGGCCCACGCAATAAACCCGCCGCACCGGGAACTGCCCCTCGGCTCCTGCTACGGGAAGAGCGACGGGCGGCTCCGGAGGAAAAATGAAAACCATGATGTTTACTCTACTCAATCGAAAAATGGAGGAAGACGCACGTCCCTCGCGGGCTTCGGGTTCGGGCCGTGAACCGCTCGCGCGGCGCGCATGCCGCAGCGCTGGTTAGCCGCGCCGTTCTTCGCGCAGCACATTCAGCGCGGCCAGCACAGGGCGGTCGGAGTAGCTGAAAAGCACCACCTCGCTGTCTGTTTCGAGTCGCACCGGTTGCCACGAAGGAATCACAAAAACATCGTGCGGATCGAAGCGCAACGTCGTCTCACCGACATATGCCGTGCCCCGACCCTCGACTACGCAATACACTGTGGAGTCAGTGCTCCGGTACTCCTTGCCCTTGAAGTCCTTCGGCAGAAACTGCATGAAGGTCCCCATCGTCGGCATTGGCCAACCGCCGGTGGCGGGATTAACGTAGCGCAGCTTCACGCCGTCCCAGTCGTCTAGCTCACCGTTGCGGTAAAGGGTGTCGAGTGCTTCTCGGCTTCGTTCGTACGGATAGCTGAAGATTGGTGACGTGGGATCGCTGATCACGTCGCGAACCGGCATCATGTTATGGCCGAAGCGCGCAAAACTGTCACCCTCAGGCCGCTTGACGGGCTGCATCACCTCCGGGTAGTTCTCCGCAAAGCCCGCGTCGAGGTGCAAAAGCAGCGGAATATCGAGGCCGTCAAGCCAAACGACCGGTTCACCGCCCTCCTCCAATGGTGGATTGCCGTGGTCGTGCCATGTCCAGGACGGCGTGATAATGAAATCGCCAGGACGCATTGTTGTGCGCTCGCCATTAACCGCCGTCCAGGCACCTTGTCCTTCCACGATAAAGCGCAGCGCTGACTGCGTGTGCCGGTGACTAGGGGCGATTTCGCCAGGCAATATCAGTTGCAGACCGGCGTATAGACTGGGCGTCATGCTAGACTTACCTGGCAAACCCGGATTTTCTAGTATCAGCACCCTTCTAACCGCCTCTTCCGCGCTGATCAGAGAGCCAGCCTGCATCACCAGATCCCGCACCTGTGCATATTTCCAGATTGCCGCCTGGGCCTGCGGATTCGGTTGCCTGGGGACGAGATTATGTAGTGATTCCCACAAGGGTGCCAGTCGTTCAAATGCTATCTTTTCATAATAGGTCGCGCGATCCTCGCGCTGTGACTCTGGGATCATCTGCGTCTCCGATACCTGAAGGTCCGACTAACATATTGTGCCGTGGGCGTCGCATCTTTCTGTCAATTTTGATACTTATAAAGTTATCAATCTACACAGATGACACCCGTTGGACCTGATTCAGCTTAAAAGCTCGTGTTAGACGACAATGCGAGTTCGTATGCTTTTCTCCCGTAAAAGGCCACTACAACACTCAGCAAGCTTGCAGCAAAAACGACAATCGAAAGCGAGTGCCCGACGGATAAGTCGTAATGAAAAACATAGTCGGTGATAATCGCGACGAATGTCGGACCCATGCCTAGACCAAAAACACTGGCTGAAAACAGAAGTAACGCCACAGTCTGCCCTCGAAACTGGTTCGGCGCGATAGCATGAATACTGGAAGGACCGAGTCCAGTCGGAACCCCAAGGAAAAAGCTTGCGGCAGCAAGCGAACAGAGTGCTACCGCGGGCGATTCAACCCACCCTACCCATAAAACACAGGGCGGGATAAAAGCCGTTGCCCATCGAATCACCACCATGGCTCCCCCAGCATTTCCCTTCTTGACCAGTCGGTCCGCAAGAACGCCGCCGGTCGCCATGCCAACGCAGCCGGCGGTTAAAAGTATGGTTCCGTAGGCTGTGCCAATTTGGAGCGGACTCCATTTAAAAACTCGAATGAAATATACCGGGAGCCACGCTGCGATCGAGAAATTCACCATCGCCATACAAGAGTTAATTATGATTGCCGTGCCGAGGGCCGCTCTTCGAGCGGCAACAAACCCAAGAAAATCTCGCATGTTCGGGCTGCGGCTGGTGAGTTCTTTCCGACTCGGCTCGCGAATCGTCAAGGCAAGAGCCGCCGCCAGTAGACCGGACGCGCCCACAACGATAAAGGCGACGCGCCACGGAGCGAGTTCGCCAAGGAGCGGAAAATCGACCATCTTCGCGGTAGACAGCGCTTTGACAACCAACCCTCCAAAGATCAGTGCGGTGCCAGAGCCGATAAATATTCCCATTCCGTAGACTGAGACCGCTCTTCCTCGCTTTTCCCTTGAAAATGAATCTGCGATCAGTGAATACGCGGCTGGCGAAAGAGCTGCTTCGCCCACTCCAACAAAAATGCGTGCGACGAAAAGCTGGGCAAATGTATGTGCGAAGCCGCATGCCACTGTCGCCAGGCACCACACGGTAATGCCAGCTACAATTAAGCGGATGCGGTTGTGCTGGTCCGCCCAACGGCCGAGAATTAGCCCGAAGAACGTGTACAGGAGAGCAAACGCAAGCCCCTGCAATAAACTGATTCCAGTATCGCTAATATGCAGATCAGATCTTATAGGGGTAACCATTAAACTTAGTATTAGCCGGTCTACAAACGAGACGCTGTACGCGAATAAAAGGACGCCGACTACGCACCACGCGTATCCTGCCTTTGGGAAACCATTTACTTGTTTGGGCAAGGTCTCAGGTTCAGAGCTTGTCGTCGACAAGGCTTCAGTATTTTCCACAACCGTCTCCAGAAATTTAGGAATGCTATCTTTAATCTCAGCAACACTTCGCCGAGCTCGAACCTCATATGGTGCCGCCCTGGTCGCTTTGCCTTTTCACCGGTTCTCATCGCGTTTCCGAAAATCAGAGCGCGTCCTCGCCCCCGGACACAGGGTCCGGCTTTGCGCAGCGGCGTTCTCTCGGCTTCATCGCGAGCGACGCAAACAGTAGCGCTACAATGCGTGCTCCATCAGGCTGCGGTATGCAAAAAAGGATCGTCGCGAAGGGTGTTTTTAGCCTTTCGGGCTGTACTGCTTTCTTAACTCTTTCCGCAGAACTTTTCCTAATGCGTTCTTCGGTAGCGCCGATGTAAAGAAAATCGTCTTGGGACATTTGTATGAGGCGAGCCGGCCGCGCAAACGATTGATAATCTCTTCGCTCGACACCCCTGAGCCAGTCTTCAATACGACAGCTGCTACAACCTTTTCGACCCATACAGGGTCGGGAATGCCGAATACCGCAGCCTCCAGCACGTCCGGGTCGCCGTAAAGAAGTCCTTCTACTTCTGTGGGAAAGACGTTCTCGCCGCCGGTCACGATCATGTCATTCGTTCGATCGACGATGTAGAGAAACCCTTCGCTATCGAAATAGCCAAGGTCGCCGGTCTTCAGCCAACCATTGCGCATCACCCGGTATGTTGCCTCTTCGTTGTGCCAGTACCCTTTCATAGCGCTTTTGCTTCGCACCACTATTTCGCCGACTTCGCCTGCAGACAGGCTATGGCCATCCTCATTGAGCACCAGCACCTCGCGATCCACAATGGGACGGCCACAAGCAAGAAGTAGGTGCTCGTTATCTGCGGTTAGTGCGCGCAAGTGCGTTACTGAGTCAAAGACAGAGATGACCCCGGCCTCCGTGGAACCGTACGACTGAACGAATCCACACTGAGAGAACACCTGCATTGCTTGACGCAAAAGTATCGCCGGCATAGAAGACGCCGCGTAAAAGAGAATTCGGAGATGACTCAGGTCGGCGGTCTTGGCCGATGGATGCGCCAGTAAAGACCCAATCATCGTAGGCACGAGGTGAACATTAGAAATTCGCCTGGCCTCCAATTCCCGCAGTACGGTGGGAGGCTCAAACTCGGCGAGTATGAGCGTGGTACAGCCGCTCAAGAAACTGGGAAATAAGTGATACCACATACCCCCAGCGTGAAACAGCGGCATGACAGCCATGGTCCGATCACGATCGGTCAGAGACAGAATGTCTGTTGCCGCCGCGCGGCTGTTACCTAACGCACCGGAGTGTGTAATGGCCACGCCTTTTGGCTCTCCCGTAGTTCCGCTGGTGTAGATCAAGCAGAGAATGTCATCGGGCGTAGCAGCCACTATCGGTTCTTCGTCCGATCCGCAGGCCAACAACGCTTCGAACCCTGTCCAGCCACTTCGTGCTTCACCCAGCAGTACGTAGTGGCTCACGCTCGGCAAGGCACTGCGTATGCTTTCGACCAATTCGAGGTTAGCTTCGTCAACGATCAGCATGTCGGGCGCGCTATGCGCCAACAGTTTGACCAGTTCACCTGGTGCTAACCGCCAGTTCAGGGGAACCACGATTAATCCCGATTTCGCAACGCCGTAGACCTCAACGTACTCCGGCCGATTGAGAGACAAGATTGCAACCCGCGCGCCTTTACGCAGCCCTAGACTGGAAGCCGCATTGCAAAGCCGATTGACGCGTTTGTTGAAGTCGCCAAACGTAACCTCATGGCCGTCTACGGTCTCAAACGCGATCTTATCGGCGCGAGCGGCAGCATGGCCTTGCAATACATCAGACAGTGTACGGGCGTGATCGATGATCGTCATTTGCGCACCACTTTGTCCATTTTGCGCTCGAGGAAGTCGCGCAAGCGAAGTTTCGCTTCCTCATCTCCCTGAGCAATTCCCGCCATGAGCATTTCTGTGAACAGACCGCCATTTGGATCCTGTTCAGAGATGCGAGGGATGGCTTGTATGATCGCGAAATTGGCGAGCGGCGCATTGCCGGCAATTTTTTGAGCCAATTCCAGGGCCTTGGCGACACCGGCGCCTGGCTCAGTCAAGTAATGAGACAGCCGCAATAGGTGATGTCCCTCTTCGGCTCCATAGACCCGGCCTGTAAGCATCATCTCGATGACGGTCGACGCGCCAATAAGCCGGGGGAGACGCACCGACCCACCTGAACCGAGAAAAATGCCGCGTGTTCCCTCCGGTAATGCATAGTATGCGTTTGTCTCTGCAACCCGGACATGGGCGGCAGCCGCGAGTTCCAAGCCTCCGCCGATGACTGCGCCGTGAAGCACCGCAATCACGGGTACTTTGCAGAACTGCACCAGGTCATTTAGTCGCTGGCCAATTCGCGCTTTTTCGAAGCTTTCCGCGACACCAGTATCTTTGAGTTCGTTGAGATCAAGGCCAGCGCAGAAGTTGTCGCCGGCGCCGTGCAAAACGATGCCTTTAACATCGGAAGGAATTGATGAAAAGAAGCTCTGGAGGCCGAGCACAAGTTCGTCGCTTAGTGCATTTCGTTTAGCTGGACGGTTTAAGATCAATACCGCAATAGGGCCCTGACGTTCGATGTGCAAGCAGGAAGGCAGTGCGGTCGGCCATACTTCGTCGCTCTCATTCATACGTTACTCCTTGATCCGGCTCGCGGTCGGGATGCTCGCGCGCCATTTGCAACTTCAACACATCGACCAGATTGGTATCCCGCCATGCCGCCCATTGGTCAACTCCCAAGCCTTCTGATAGCTCCTCACTGGCGGCGACGAGGCGAGCTTTAACCTCCGGCGTGAGCTGCGGGACAGCCATTGGGGTCCACCATTCCTGAATGGATCCACCGGCGTGATCAAGAATGCCCCGCATACCTCCAGCCCCTCCAGCGAGGTGGAGCGTAAGCAGGCTACCCATTAGCGACCAGCGCGGACCGAGGCCATACCTAACGGCTGCGTCGATATCTCCAGCGCTGGCAATGCCCTCTAAAAGGCACGCAACCGCCTCCCGCACCAAGGCGAATTGCAGGCGATTGGTCAAATGTCCGCTCGCCTCAGCATTCAGTCTTATTGGGCGCTTGCCGATAAGGCGTGAAAATTCAAGAGCCCAATCAATGACCTCAGGCGTCGTATGTTTCCCGCCAATCACCTCCACTAAGGGAATTAGATGCGACGGATGAAATGGATGAACCACCACCAGACGCTCCGGATGTACACATGACGCCTGCAAAGCAGTCGGTGACATTCCTCCAGTGCTCGATAGAATCACCTTATTTGGTGTAGCCGCAGCGTCGAGTTCGGTAAGCACAGTCCTTTTTAAATCGGGCTGTTCCGGAACGTTCTCCTGAACAAGATCGGCCAACTGAACCGCTTCTGTCGGAGTCGAAACGAACTGAAGTAGATCTAACGGCGCGCTTCGGACCCCGGCTATACCCAAGCTGAACAACCCCGCCCAAGCGTTGGATACAAACTCTCTCACCCGCGATTCCGCCTGTGGCGATGAATCGTATGCGAACACCCTCATTCCGCGTGCCAGGAATAACGCAGCCCAACCGCATCCTACCGATCCGGTTCCAATGACGGCAACCGACCGGATGTCTTGGGGGGGGGTATAAATTGTTTCCGACATGACCATCCCGTAACGCTTATGTTGAACAGCAGTTGAGCCAAGATACGCGTCACTGTCGTGGCCGCAGGCCCATGATCTCGCGCGCTTCTGTGGGCGTTGCCGGTTCGAAGCCCATTTCACGAACTAACCGCACCAATCGCTCGACAAGCTTTACGTTAGTGGCTAATTCTCCGTGCGAGTAGTACAAATTGTCTTCAAGACCTACCCGAACGTGACCGCCCAGGAGCAGCGAATTCATGGCGGCGGGAAGCTGTGCGGCACCAATCGCACTTACATTGAAAACAGAGTTTTTAGGAAGGTGATCGACCATTGTCTGCAAGAGTCGCGGCGTGTAAGGAAGCGCACCTTGGAAAGCGTTAACGCCAAGCACGATGTTGACGAAATGCGGAGCCTCGTCGAGTCCCTCGGCAATCATCCGACTGACATCCTGCACGATATCAGCGAGACCAAAAACTTCCCACTCCGGTTTAATGCCACGCTCCTTGAGCATTCCTGCCAATTGGCGGATCCGCGAAGGCATAGTTGCGACCATGATCTCTTTGCCTCCGAAGCTCGCAAAGACTGATTGCGCGTCAAGCGTGCACATCTCCACGCCTTCGCCTTCCATGCCCTTGAGCCGTTCTTCCCATCGGATCTCCCAATACTCGCTGGCACCGACTTGATGGACCATATCGCCGTCGATCCCGCCCCCAGTCGAGTTGTTCAACACTATGTCGCACTTATCGCGGATCTTCCGATTAATGCTCGTATAAATAGCCGGATCGCAAGTGGCCTCGTCATCTGCACGGCGGGCGTGCACTGCGACAACGCTCGCGCCAGCATTGAAGCAACGGTGCACATCATTGGCAATCTCATCTGGCTGCGTCGGCAGGTTGGGATTCTGCCGTTTGCTTGCCATACCACCGGTGGGTGCAACCGTAACGATCACCTTTGGCTTAGTCATTCGCTTGTCTCCTTGCAAGTCATTGCGATGGCTTGCGGTATGCTATGAATGTAGTGCTTTTTGGCTTTTCAGAGGAATGCCGCCTAGCTATAGCCGCTATCCGCTGACTGGATAAGCTTCGTGGCCTGCGCAAGTCGCACTGGGTTGAAGAAATTCAGCGGTACGAGTAGCTCAAAATTAAATGGTCTACCTGATTAGCGCGACAAACTGAGCTTATCGTGTAACCGAAGGTTCGAATTCTATGAATCCGCCAGAATCAGTGCGTCCAAGGCCAGAGCACTTGTTCCGCTCACCCGCAACGGATTGATTTCCAGCTCCGATATATCAGGATGGTCAAGAAGGATGTTGCCGACGGCGATTATTACGCGTCCGATGGCAGCGCGATCGCATCGAGGCAACCCGCGGAAGCCATCCAGAAGTTGTCTTCCTCGAAGCTCGCTCAGCATTTCGGCGGCGTCCATGTCATCAATCGGCGCGAGGCGTACCGCTGAATCAGCGAGCGCCTCCGCCATTACTCCGCCGAGCCCGACAACAACGCAAGGCCCCCACGATGGGTCGCGAACCCCGCCGACAATTAACTCCACGCCGGGCGGCGCCATCTCTTCGATAAGCACCTGGGCCGGCGTTGAAGTCGGGATGAGCGCAATGGCGTCCAGTGCGGCGGTGAGCGAAGCTTCGTTGGATACGTTAAGGAATACACCGCCCGCCTCAGTCTTGTGAGCAATGTCGGTTGCGACAATTTTGACAACTACCGGCTGGCGAAGATCGTGAAATGCCGTGAACGCCTCGTCCCGATCGGCGCAGAGCCGACGATTGGGGCTATCAACGCCATAGCGTGTGAGCAACTGCTTGGCACTGTCTTCGTTGAAAGGACTTGCGGTCCGCTTATTAGATTGTCGCGCATGATTCAACCGTGGCCTGCTGAGACGAGATTGCGCGTTGGAATCTGATACCAACGCGGCCGCCGCCTTAGCCAAACGCTCCGGTCCAGTGACAGCAGGAATGCCAGATTTCGCGAGGGCATTGAGTGCAGGCTCCACGTCCTCGGGCATGCCAAGCGTTCCGAACAAAATCGACTTCCTTGTCTGAGCTAGTGCCGGCTGCAGGGCCGCCAACGGATCGAGCACTGATGGTTCGCTCAGGGCGAACACCAATACTGCGTCGATTTTCTCGTCGTTCGCGACGCTTGCAACGACATCCGGAAAGTTTGAGCCTGGTCGTCCAGTGTCTACCGGATTCTTCACATAAGTCATCGGCGGAAGAAGAGTCCGAAGACGATCGACGGTTTCGTGGGTGAACTCCGGAACATGTAAACCGGCTGCCTTCAACCCGTCGACAATCAGGAGTCCCGGGCCGGCCTGCCCCGTAACAAGGGCGACTCCGCTATTCGCCTTTGCGGGCAGGCGACCCTGAGAGAGCACAACGGCGGCTTCGGCAAGTGCATCGGTCGAGTCGACCACAACGACGCCTGCTTGCGTAAGGGCGGCAACGGTTCGCTGATGTGAGCCCATCAAGTTTCCCGTATGAGAGACCGCGAACTCGCCGATGTCGGACTTGCCCGCGATCAGCGCTACCGTTGGTTTGCGTCGCGTCACATCCCTCAATAAGTCGAACAACTCGCGCCCTCGAGGCACGCCTTCAAGATGCAATGCGATTGCATCTGTGTTGGGGTCGTCGGCCAGCATTCTGACTACGTCACTCGTTCCGACGTCGACGGCGTTTCCTAACCCTACTGCCAATGAAAGGCCTGCTCCCAAGCGGTGTATCAGGAAGGACAACGTCAGATTGACCCCGCCCGACTGAGCAACAACGGCAATCTTTCCTTTCCTCAATCGGTCCACGCCCGGAACAAAGCTGGCGACACACGCTTGATGTGGGTTAATAAAGCCAGACGTATTAGGACCCAGAAGACGCAAGCCAGTTTGACTGCAGATTCGAGCCAATTGCTCCTGAAGGTGAACCCCTGCGCCGCCGATCTCGCTAAATCCCCCCGAGATTATGAAAATTCCTCCGACGCCGGCTGCGGCGGCCTCCTCCGCCGCTTTCACACAGTGCTGGGCTGGGATAGCGAAGATGGCCAGGTCCACAGGTTCCGGCAACGCCGCAAGCGTCGGGTAACACGGAAATCCCTGAACCTCGCGTTCGCGCGGATTAACGGCTACCAGCGTTCCTGGAAAATTACTGAGTGACTTGAGCGCCTGGGACCCCGCCTTTGAAGGATCGGATGAGGCGCCTACGACGGCGATCGAGCGCGGGCTCAGTAATCGCCGAAGATTTTCTAGACGGAGGTTGTCCAGTCGGCCTGACACGTCGGCGCCGATTGTGCTTGCGTTCATTGTTGTCTCCAATAATGCCTGCACCACGAGCGTGGCTGGCTTCAGGTTGAATCTTGACGGCCTCCGGGTTAATTGGATAATGCTACGCAGCTATACTTGTTATCCAAAAAACGGAGAACGGCGATGGACTCTCGTCTGCTTGAGTATTTCCTGCGTGTGACCGAACTAGGGAGCATTAACAAAGCCGCCGCCGATCTGGGTCTATCGCAACCCGCGTTGTCGCGGCACATAGCCGCGTTGGAACACGAGATGGGAGCAACGCTGTTAGTTCGCACCCAAGGCGGTGTGACTTTGACTGACTCCGGGAAATTGCTGTCGGATCGCAGCCGGTCCCTACTGAGGCAGTACGCAATTCTCAAAGAGCAAGTTGGCGAGAGGGCAGCGGGCCAATTGTCGGTTGGCATCCCACCGTCATGGCAACGAATCTTTACCTCTCGCTTCGTAGAAAAGATCACCGCCAGCTATCCGGGAGTGTCATTGCGGGTTTACGAGGGTGTCAGTAACACACTACGCGACTACATGTATGCCGGCCTTCTTGATCTTTGTATCGCTCCGTTCGACAACAACACGGCGGCGGGATATCGCCAAACGCCACTTTTGCGAGAGCCCTTGGTCCTCGTAGGAGGAGAGACAGAGCAGCTTGAGCCGGACGAACCGGTTAGCATTTCGCGCCTTGCGGGTACAAAGTTGGTGCTACCGGGTCGTCCAAACTTCCTTAGACTTCAAATCGAGAACACGCTGATTCGGAAGGGGCAAGACTTTCGCCTGGCGGTCGAGACGGATACCTTAACGTTATGCCTCGACCTTGCCAGGAAAGGTATGGGGTTCACTGTCGTTCCAGCATGCGCGCTGACAGGCCTCGATTTCGGCGCAGCCGTCAGATGGGCTCCGATACGTGGTATGTATATGACCTGGGCTGTCTGCGAGAATCAAAGTAGGACTCACTCGCAAGCTTTGCGTGAAGGGCGCCGACTGGTCTTCAGCCTCGTCGCCGAGACGCTTGAGGCTCGCACTTGGTTCGGCGCGGAACCGGCCGGCGGAGCCTTGTCCAGGCTCAGCGCGGCGCGACCTTAGTGATTTGCGGCGCAGACTCAACTGAAACCGAAAGGACCCGCGAACCGCGCAACCGATGACGACTACCGGATAGCAATGGCCCTTATAAAGCGCTTTCGTCTCACGACGCGTTACGCGACCCGCTGCGCAACATGACAATACCGTGCTGAAGCCAGGATGCTTCACGCTGGTCCCCTGTCCTCCCTGAACAGATAAAGCGCCTCCTGAACAGGCCGATCGGAAAAAGAAAACAACACGCTGTCTTCGTCCGCCTCATGGCTCACCTGATGCCAGGACGGAACCACGAAGATATCCCGCTTGCACCATTCCACGACTACGTTTTTTCCGATGCGGCTACGGCCCCGTCCTTCGATCGGCACAAAGACCGTCGCGTCGGTGGAACGATATGAGGCAGTAGAAAAGCCACGAGGCAGCAATTGCATGAAAGTACCCATGGTCGCCATCGCGTACTTGCCGTTACTCGGGTTGACGTACCTCATTTTCAGCCCGTGACAAGGATCCCACGCGTTCGTACGGCGCATCCGTTCCAACGCTTCGCGCGTCCGCGCGTATGGATAGTTGAAGATCGGGGAAGTGCCGCCACCCGAATGATGATCAACCGGAAGAAGGTTCGCGCCATAGCGGACATCGCTGTCTCCGATGGGGCGCGTAATCGGTTGCTCGTCCTCGTCAAGATGCTCGGCGAACGAGGTATCAAGGAACTGCACCATGGGTATGTCAAGACCGTCGAGCCAGATGATTGGCCTGTCGCTTTCATTGCCATGGTCGTGCCACGCCATTGGTGGCGTGATAATGAAGTCCCCTTCGTCCATCATGGTGCGCTCGCCATTCACCGATGTGTGAGCGCCACTGCCTTCCAACACAAAACGCAAGGCTGTTTGCGCATGGCGGTGGGCCGGCGCAACTTCGCCGGGAAGGACGAGTTGCACGCCCGCGTACAGATCGGTTGTGATCTTCGATTCACCGCGGAGGCCGGGATTCTCCAGCACGAGCACGCGTCGCTCAGCCTCTTTCGCCGTAATAATGGTGCCCGCTTCCATCATCGCTTCGCGGACATCCTCGAAGCTCCAGTGGGCCGGCACGCATTTGCTGCGAGGCTCGGGCGTGATCAGGTCATTGAGCGAAGTCCAAAGCGGCGCGAGATTCTTCTGACCGATTCGTTCGTAAAAGGCCTTGCGCTCGGACGTCTCAATCAGGCCTGCCGTACCGGTGCTATCGGACATCATGTACTCCTCTCTCGGCCGACTCGCTCACGCGCTTACCGAATACCCGCGCAGGCGCCGTTTCCTTCAATGCGACGACTGCGATGGCTCCCGCGCAGATCGTCCAGAGCGGCATGCTCACCGCATGTTCGATGCCAAAATGCTTGGCCAGATAGCCCGCGTAAGCAGGCGCTACGCCGCCGCCGAATACTTCGCCGATACCGATGATCATGCCCGATGCCGTGGACATCAGTTGCGCCGGCACGGCCTCCGCCGCGACCGGGCCGACAGTCAGTGTGATCAGGCTATACAGACAACCCATTGCGACCATCAGGCAGACGAACAACGGAACTGGCGCCGCACCCGTTCGCAGGAAAAGCCATAGCGACAGAAATACGCCGGCCGCTGAAAGCAGCATGACGGGCTTGCGGCCGACCCGGTCTGATAACGCCGGCAGCACGAGCGCGCCGAGCGCGCCGCCGAAGCCGAGTGACGAAAGAACGAAGCCCATCTGCTGCATGTCGAGATGCAAGTAGTCGACAAGATAATTGGGGAACAGCGCAGCAATGACGATCTGGCAAGCGAGCCAGCACAGCATGCATATGATGCCAAGCGGCACATTGCGATAACGAAACACTTCGTACCAGCGATGTTGGGAAGTGTCGTGCGTCGCCGTGTGCATCGCAATATCAGCCGGTGATGGCCGACGCAACACCCGTTGTGCGAGGAAGGCTACGATGAAACCCGGAAGTGCCACGAGCAGGAAAATCCATGGCCAGTTCATCACCTTGAGAAGCTGCGTCACCACGATCGGTGTGAGACCAAGTCCAAGCAGGGCCGGCATCATTTGCTGGAATCCGACATTGCGTCCATGCCGGCTCGGCGGCGACGCATCCATGGTCGCAATAATGCTCGCCGGCGTGAACGCGCCCTCCGCCACCCCCATGAATGCGCGGATCGCGATCAGGCTGCCGACCCCCGTCGCAAGTCCGCCGAGACCTGCCAGCAACGAAAAACCGATCATCGCTGGTACGATGACCCGCTTAAAGCCGATCCTGTCCGAGAGATTGCCTGTCAGGAGCGCCGACAAACCCCATGCGAGTGCCAAGGCTCCGGTGATATGACCGAGATCCTGATAGTCGAGCTTCAAGTCGCGCATCAGTACCGGCATCAACGGCACGATCAGAAAACGATCGATGCCGACCAGCCCCATTCCGAAGGCCATCAGGGTGACGGTCTTCCATTCGTACCTCTTTGACGGCTCGACATGTGACGGCGCGTCCGTAGAGGGCGTCAGCGGAGGGTTGATGTTCATTCGAAATCCTTCTGGTTCGAGGGCATCGCGCGTTCGAACTCCGGCAGTGCCAGCGCCGCATCCGAGATTCGCTGCAAGTTAGGAAAGGGAGTCATGTCCAGATCAAAGTTACGGGCATTGATCACCTGAGGAACGAGGCAGATGTCCGCCATGGTGACGTTGTCGCCGTGGCAAAAGCGCCCTGTTTCGGGGCTTGTGGAAAGCATGGACTCGATGGCGCCAAAGCCATCCGCTATCCAGTGGTTGTACCAACTCCTGATCGCATCTTCCGGCTGATGAAGCGTTTTGCGCAGATAGTCGAGAACGCGCAGATTGTCGATGGGATGGATGTCGCAAGCGACAATCTGTGCCAGCGCACGAACGCGTGCACGCGCGGCCGCATCGATAGGTAGCAATGGCGGATCGGGACGCGTCTCATCGAGGTAGTCAAGAATGGATAACGACTGGACCAGCACGCGGCCATCCATTTGCAGCGTTGGCACGAGCCCTTGACGATTCAACTCTACGTAGGCTGGTGCCCGCTGCTCGCCGCGCCGCAGATGATGAAACGCATCTGCGTAGGCGATCCCCTTGAGGTTAAGCGCTATCCGCACGCGAAATGATGCGGAAGACCGGTAGTAGCCGTGAAGTGTGACGGGCTCTTTCATGAGATCGAATCCGTCAATTGCGGCAATTCGTCGGTCCGCGCCGGCGCGCAGACAAGGTCACATACGAGCCTTGCAAAGCGGTCCGCGAAGCGGGACGCGTCTCTACTGTAGGCATGGACGGCCGTGTCCGATACCGGAGGTTCATCGATCATCTTCGTCTCCTGCTCGTATCATGTTGCTACCGACTATCGACGCTAACGTGATCACTGTCTAACGATATAAATCGACCACGTGATCTCGACAATCGATTACCGGATATCCGAACTCAACGCGCACCTCGCGCTAGCGATTTGTAGCGACCCTCGCGATTACCGCTCTATCGCATATATGCTGAGCCGATTGTCGACCGCCGAGACTCCCGGCACGTTCTTGGCGATCTCACCAGCGCGATCCACCTGATTGCTCTTCGGCACGGAACCAGACAACGTCACAACGCCGCTTTTCGCGTAGACGAACAGTTGCGTCATGTCGATCCCCCTCGCCTTCGCCATTGCGGTGCGCACGCTCTTGGCGAGCCTCCGGTTGGCCTCCCTGACCGACTTAGCGCTCGGTGCGCTGCCGGCGTCCGCCGACGCGACTACGCCGCTGCTATCGCCGTCCTGGGCGAACACAGCGAACGGTGCGATAGCGGCTGCCAATACGACAGCAAATCCAATCTGTACATGTGCTCTCATTTGCGTTTTCTCTATGTTGGAAATATTCGAAAGCGGATTGATTACGCCGCACCTTGCGAGCTCAAAGCCTGTATCTTCCGTGATGGAGGCGCAATAGATGCAGCACCTCCCTCAAAACAGGTCACCATTCGTCAAGCTGAGCGTCTGACTTCTTTCATCCTTTAGAACGTATGCCGCATGCCAATCTGCACACCGGTCTGACCGCTATCGGAAGACGCTGTGCTATACGCAGCAGCCGTTCCGTTGTACGAGTCGAAGTTAAGCGCCGAGTGGCGTGAATAACCCACAACCAGGTACAAGTCGGTGCGCTTCGACAGGAAATAATCGCCAATGGCCATAACCTGCTGTGGGCTGGCCGGCCTCGTCGCCTCACCATTGGCACCGGTCGCTGTTCGGATGCGGTCGTAGTAGTACGCAACGGTCAGAGTCTTGTCGACCGCGAACAGGTAGCGCGCACCCACCCAGAAGTAATCGTCGCGCGCCGTGTACCCGGCGAGCGGATCATTCTTTCCATAGCGATAGCCTCCCATGAGCTTGAATGCGGCGGCCGAATACGTGACGCCGATAGCTGCTTTTTCGAAGCGCGTATAGCTGCCGTCGACACCGGTGGAGCGATGAAAGTTGTCGTAACCCACGCTTACGGTGATCGTGCCGTTGTCGTATGAGGCAGCACCGCCATATCCCGAACCATTCGAGAACTGCCCTGCAAGATTGCTAAGAGAATAGTGGCCAATCAGCGTCACCGGTCCAAAAGCGTTCTTGTATTTGATGACGTTGCTTTCCCAAAGGTTGGCGCCGACTTCCGCGACGACGGGCTCGTATGTGCCCGAGAGGTCCGTAGGCGACGACGGATAAAGTGCATCCACGAGGGACGTGTACTGCCGCCCAAAGCGAAGCGTCCCAGCCGTCGGCGACTTCAAACCGAGCCACGCGCTACGACCGAAAAATTCCTGCATTAGAGCGCCGTTAGGAACCAGAAACCCGCTCTCGAGTTGGAATTCCGCTTTAAGACCGCCTCCGAGGTCCTCATTGCCCGTAAAGCCCCACCGGGAGCCACCGGAGCGAGCCCCGTCCGCCATCGACCAGCGGTTGCCTGACGCCGAGGACTGGTCGGGATTAATTGGCCAATGATTGGTGAACTCAATTGCGGTGTCGAGAATGCCGTAGAGCGTTACACTCGATTGGGCATGGCCACAAACCGCAAACGTCCCCGCCGCCAGACCGGCTAACATCTGCCTCTTCATCAATGTCCCCTCCATTTGGAATTGCAAACGCGAAACTTTTCGTATCCCACGTATTAGTTTTTTTTGTGGCGGGCGCACTTTCGGTCGCCTGAAACTTTCGGCAGTTGTAGTGCTTGCGGCAAACCTTCGTCACCGGCCTTTATTTCAGGCGCGCAGGGACCTCCCGGACATCGTCAGATGCGGGTATTCAAGGAATCTGGAAATTGACGCGTTTGGGGTTTAAGGCAAAACTGAAGCGCCCATCATGGGAGGGCTTACGACCGTCTTTGTCTCCGCATTGTTTTTTGCATTGCTGGAAACTATCGGTGTAGCCGTGATCGCTGTCTAACGATTAAAATTAACTACGTGATCTCGATGAGCGATCACCGCATCCCCATTTCGGATGGAAGAACCGACTTGAGGTGAGCGCGTAGGGGCTACAAAGGCATCTCGCCCGCGATCCCGGCTGCGAGCTCGAGAAAGTTCGCGACTGCCGGATTGGCCGGATTGGGATTCCATGCGACGATCAGCTCATAAGGCGTGCCCAGATCGTCGATGGGTATGTAGATGACGCCGAGTTGCTGAACACGTGCTACCCACTGAGGCACCAGCGTAACGCCAAGGCCCGCGCTAACAAGCGCCACGAGCGTATGAAGCTGCTCGGCTTCCTGGACGATTCGAGGCATAAATCCGGCTGAAGCGCAGCACCCGACGATGATCTCCAGAATCCGACTGTTCATGCTTCGGGGAAATAGGACAAACGGCTCGCGCTCAAGCTCGACGATCGACAGCGTCGACCGTGCGGCGAGCGGATGACCCTCCGGGATTGCGGCCATCAAAGGGCCCGCGGCGAGCGTTGCAGACTCGAGCGCATGGCCAGGAAACGGTGAGGGCATGATGCCGATATCGATGACTGACGTACGGAGCGCCTCGATCTGCGCGCCTCGATCGAGCGGGTGCAACGTCAATTCGACCTGCGGCCACCTCTGGCGGAAGTCCCGCAGTATTGGCGGCAAGATCGACCAAAGCACGTTGTCGACAAAGGCGATCGCTAGCCGCCCGACCGTACCATCCGCCGATGCGCGGGCGCGACGCATGGCCTCATCCGCCCGACGAAGCAGGTCACGCGCTTCAGGCAAGAATATCTCACCCGGACCAGTGAGCCGAACGTTGTGGCGTGAACGCTCCAGCAGCGAGAAGCCAAGCTCTTCTTCAAGCAGTTTCACCTGATGGCTCACCGCTGACTGCACCACATGCATTCGCTGTGCGGCCCGGCCGAAATGCAACTCCTCGGCGACGGCCATGAAATACCGAAGTCTACGCAGATCCATGATTGAGAGCGACACAGGTCGCCAAAGTCCTCGTCGAAGTTGAATCCGGTAGACCGCCCAACCAGGATCACCGAGTCGCGTCGAGCACGACCTTGCCGCGCGCATGACGGCTCAAGCTTTTTTTCAGAGCATCGGCGGCACATGACAGCGGAAAGACCGTCTCGACTTCAGCCCTGAGCTCGCCCGATTCGAAGCGTGCCGCGAGTGCAGCCAACTGCTGGCCGTCGGAGCGGGTTGCGAAATGCCTTGCCACTACACCCGTTCGATTGGCGCGCTCGACGTCCGGGGGACTGACCGGCGACACCAGAGTGCCACCCGCCTTTAACACCGACCACGAACGATCCTGCGTTTCGCCGCCAACCAGATCCAGGACGATGTCTACTGACGATACGGCGTGCTCGAAGGACTCCGTTCGGTAGTCGATGACCTGTGTCGCGCCAAGCCGTCTGACGTAGTCGAGATTGGCGGACGACGCCGTTCCGATTACATTTGCGCCAGCGATTCTCGCCAACTGCACCGCCATGCTGCCAACGCCGCCCGCCGCTCCGTGAATCAACACGTGCTGACCCGGCTTAACGTTAGCGTGCTCATGCAACGCCTGCCATGCAGTCAATGCTGTCGCAGGCACGCCCGCCGCTTCAAGCAGCGAAAGTTTCTTCGGCACTAAAGCAAGGCGCTCCGTTGAGGCAACCACTTTGGTCGCGTATCCGCCAACGATCCCGATGAAACCGAAGACGTCGTCGCCCAAGGCGAAACCCGTGACTCCGGCGCCCAATGCCGAAATCTTTCCCGACACTTCGACGCCAGGTGTGTAGGGCATTGACAGCGGCAGGAATGCTTTAAACCCGCCTTCCAGGACTTTCCAGTCGACCGGGTTGACGCCACTTGCCGCGACGTCGATCAACACCTCGCCCTCTCCCGGTACCGGATCGGGTATATCCTCAAGCGTCACAACTTCGGGGCCGCCATAGGCGTAGGCAAGTATTGCTTTCATGGGTAACTCCTGATTAAGCGACCGTAAAGGCGCAGCTGCTTTGAAATGTTAGATCACCGACAGCAGGCCGCCATCAACAAGCAAGGCGATACCAGTGACATAGCTCGACATGTCCGAACCGAGCCACGCAACGGCGTCGCCGATTTCGGACGGTCGGCCCAAGCGGCGCAATGGAGTGCGCTGTCGAAAGCCTTCGGAGGCCGCGGCAATGCCGGGATTCGTGCGCAGCAAGTGTGTGTCGATCGTGCCGGGACAGAGCGCATTGACGCGGATACCGTCGGGCCCGAGCGCGTCCGCCAGCGCCTTGGCCATCAGCACGACGCCACCTTTGCTGGTCGAGTAAGCGACAGTCATGCCGGCGCCCGAAATCCCGCCCATGCTCGCCATCAATACGATGCTGCCAGGCTTGCCGCGTGCCTTCATCTGCCGTGCCGCGGCTTGCGCACCGAAAAGCACGCCGTCGAGATTGACCGCCATCAAGCGCCGGTAATCGCTTTCGGCGACCTCTGGGCCATCCTCGCGCAACGTGATGCCGGCGTTGCAAACCATCACGTCGACACCGCCAAACTCGCCCGCCACCTCGACGAGCGCGTCGACTTGCGCGTGCTGCGTTACGTCGGTGCGTTGAAATCGAGTGGCCACACCCAGCGCTTCGATCTCGGCAGTCGTCTGTATGCCACCCTCGTGAGGGGTTTCAGTGACGTCGGAGACAATCACTGCCTTCGCTCCGTGCCGAGCCGCACTAATTGCAATGGCCCGACCGATTCCGCTGGCCGCACCGGTGACCAGCACGACCTTTCCTTTTAGAACGTCACTCATATTGTCATCCTTGGTCATTGGCAAGCTTCAACGCCTGAACCGGCGCCCCCGCGCTGGCGTGGCCTGTCCTTCACGCCTTCTTTTCACCGGCGGCAAAAGCGCCGAGTTGCTGCATCAGCGAGAAGAGATTGGCGACACCCCAGTGCTCGGCAATCTTGCCGCTGCGCACGCGCATCGCGTCGACCGTTTCAAAATGGATCTTTCGACCGGTGGGCGGCACGCCAAGGAATGTGCCTTCGTGCGTGCCGTGATACGTCTTGTAGGTCGTCACCAGATCCCCGTCTGCAACCTGCCAATGAATGTCCGCGTGGAAATCAGGGAACGCGGCCCGCAGTGCGTGATAGAGGCCACGTGCACCATCCTTGTCCGGGGTGCAATTCGGTTGCGGCGTATGGTCGACGAAATCGTCTGCGAAGAGTACTTCGAATAAGTCGAAGTCACCGCCGCCTTGAACCTCTTCGGTATTGCGTCGAACTACAGCCTTTGCTTCTTCGCTTGCGTTGCCATGAGTCATGTCATGCTCCAGAACGGTTCGAATGTGTGGATACGCGTTAGCCAAACAGCTTGGCCGCCGTCTTTGCGACCAGTTCGCCCTGGTGGCGAGCGCCGGCCAGATCGATCTCGCTCGGCTGACGCGAGCCGTCGCCGGAAGCGATGGTGGTTGCGCCATAAGGGGCCCCGCCGACGATCTCGCTCATGTTCATCTGCCCCTGATGGCTGTAGGGCAACCCGACGATGACCATGCCCAGATGCATCAGGTTCGTAATGATTGAGAAAAGCGTGGTTTCCTGGCCGCCATGCTGTGTGGCAGTCGACGCGAACGCACCACCGACCTTGCCGTTCAGTGCGCCACGCATCCACAAGCCCCCGGTCTGATCGAGAAACGCTGCCATCTGTGACGACATGCGGCCATAGCGCGTGCCAGTGCCCACGACGATCGCATCGTAGTTCTCGAGGTCGTCGACGGTTGCAACCGGAGCCGCCTGGTCGAGCTTGAAATGCGCGCCCTTGGCGGCTTCTTCGGGCACCGTCTCCGGTACGCGTTTGACGTCGACCTGCGCGCCCGCGCTGCGAGCGCCTTGTGCAACGGCCTCAGCCATCTGCTCGATATGCCCGTACGACGAATAGTAGAGAACAAGAACCTTAGCCATCGAAATCTCCTGAGGGTGATAAAGCGGCCATCAAGCGCCGCGGGGAGTGCTACTGGTGTCTTATCGGGACGACCCGAGGCGGTCCCCGACGTCGTTAGTGCGCGATACTTGCGACCGGCACCTCGCGACGGCTATCGAAGCTGAGTGCGCCCGCGCCATAAGCCACGACCTGGATCAAACCACCGGCCATCGCGAGGTTCTTGAGAAAGTGGAACATCTGATTCTGGTCGCCGAGTGCGTGGTGGAAGATCAGCGCGGTAACAATCGAATAGGCTGCCAGCAGCACAGCGACGAGCCGCGTACGATAGCCGACGATCAGCAGAATGCTGCCAACCAGTTCAAGACCCATCGAGCCGAGATAGCCGAGCAAAGGTGCGGGCAATCCAAGCGAGCCGATGTAGCCGATGGTCGCCCCTGGAGCCATGAGTTTGCTAAGGCCGCTAACCAAGAAAATGGCA
Source organism: Caballeronia sp. S22 (assembly GCF_964261745.1). NCBI lineage: Bacteria > Pseudomonadati > Pseudomonadota > Betaproteobacteria > Burkholderiales > Burkholderiaceae > Caballeronia > Caballeronia sp. S22. The sequence continues at coordinate 1,342,991 of NZ_OZ180036.1, forward strand.
GCGATGAGAATGCGGCCGATCAGTGGAAGGGTCTGATAAGAAAATGCAGAGGTCGAGTTCATGACGAGTTCCTTAGGATTTAGATAAGAACAGCGAAGATTAAATGGACTGCTTGTACGACTACCGGATGCGGCCGCGAGAGCGAAGCTGCTCGCCCATTCGTGCGATCTGGGCTTCTCCTGCTTGCAACGCGGCCTCCGATGTGTGGACCGAGTAGTAGCCGAGCACCAGGTCATGCGGGTGCTTTACTGCTGACGCGAATATGAATTCGGTATCGCCATCCGCGACGAAATCGAGGGCGTCTTCGGACTCGCTGAATACCGCGAGTTCGTTGAGCAGTCGTTCGCCAGCAACGCGAAGCGCGCCCCGATGCACGTGAGTCCAGGCCACGGTGTGTCCGGCGGGCGGCACATAGCGCCAGTGCTCGCCCGCCCTGAGCCGTACGTGCAGATAGTTGATCCCTTCCGGAGCCAGCACCGGGCTGTGCGCATCCTCGTAGCTACCGAGAATGACGCGCGCATGCCCAACATGCGGAATGGCCCGCGCGGGAAGGTACTGTGTCTGGGGTTCCCCGTTTTCGAGTTCTCGCGGCAACGCGACCCACATCTGGTAGCCGTGAAAGCGCTCGCGGTCCGCCGGGCTGGCGTCGTGCCAGACACCGTTGCCCGCGTTCATCCATTCGATGCTGCCCGCCGACAACACGCCCGACGCGCCCGTCGTGTCTTCGTAACTCAGGTTGCCCGAGAGCAGGACCGTGATCGTCGCGATGCCCGAGTGCGGGTGCATCGGGAACAATGCGTCGCTCGACGGAGTGAAATCGAAGTAGTCGAGAAACACGAACGGCTTGATCAGTTCGCCCAGGTCGCCGGGGCTGACGATGCGGGTGACCGGCCCGTGGTGGCGCCCCTGAGTACGCGCCACAATGGAGCGCGAAAAACGGCTCGGCTTGGTAACTGAAACGGCCGCTTCGAGTAAATCAGTGACTAGCGCCATGACGATTTCCTGGTGGGGATGACATGGCTGGAGATTAGAGAATGGCCAGCTTTCTCGGAAGCCTATATATTTCGATGGAATCCATCGTCTTTACCGATGGATCGGCTGCGACGGGGTCGCTGAGCGGCGGTTTTGCCTCGTTTTCTTTCCCGAGCGATCGCGTGTTCGTTGCTCGCGACATCCAGCGGCCGGGCCAACTCGAAGGAGCACATGTCCGCCTTGTCCCGATGCCGCTCGGCATGTCATGTCCCTACTCGACATAGTCAACGTTGATTGAGGTCGTCATCCATGCCCGCAAGTCCTGCTGGACCGTTTCGATCTTTGCATGGCCTAGGTCGGATGCAATCTTCCCGAGGAAAAGATGCACAGGGGGCCGCGGCGATGCACCGACATCGATGATCGCCTGCGCCATCTTCTCCGGGTCGCCGTCCTGCTTGCCTGCCAGCTCGTTAAGGTGAAGGTCGAGCGACGCCTTGGCCTGCGTGTATTCGCCGATTTGCGTTTTCGCTACAAGGAGTGAACCGCTCGACAGGAAATCCGTTCGGATCGGTCCCGGATACACAGCCGTGGCCTTCACGCCAAACTCACTGACCTCCGCGGCCAACGCTTCCGTCATCCCGGACAATGCAAACTTGGTCCCTGCGTAGCATCCCCATCCCGCGTATCCACCGTTAAAGCCTACGATCGATGAAATATTGAAAATATGGCCGGACCGCTGGCGACGCAGGTAAGGGCACCTCATTACACATAAGTCGCGACGGTGGCACGCCGCGAAAAGTCGTTTACGGTCAATGACATAGCGGGTGGGGTTGTAAACTCTTTCGGACTGGCGTTAACTCTTGCATTTTGGGCGGCACATGACGCAAGAGAAATCGAGCTGGGCAGCGGCAGAACTCAAGGGCATCGATTTGGGCGACCAACGCCTGAACAAGCGTGCCGTGCTATTGGCTGAGCGGCTGGCGGAGAAGCCGACGGCAAGCATACCCAACGCATGCGGCGGCTGGGCGGAAACGGCAGCAGCGTACCGCTTCCTGTCGCAAGATGAGTTGGACTGGCGCGACATCATGGCGCCACATTGGCAGAGTTCGACCGAACGAATGCGGGCGTGCGAAGTAGTGCTATGCATCCAGGACACCACGCAGTTGGACTTTAACGGTCAGACCATCACAGGGTTGGGACCGCTGTCGTATGAGGCGCAACGCGGGCTGTATCTGCACCCGACTTACGCGGTGACGCCATCGCGCGAACCGCTGGGCGTGCTTGACGCGTACATGTGGGCGCGCGAGCCGAAGGGTGCGGACGGTGTGCGCCCCGGCATCAAGGAAAGCACCCGTTGGACCGAAGGATATGAGAGGGTTGCCGAACAAGCGGCCGCACTGCCTGCCACGCGACTGGTTTATGTGGCTGACCGGGAATCGGACATCATGGCGCTGATGGTCAAAGCAAAGGAGTTGGGCCACCCGGCGGATTGGTTACTGCGCTCGCAGCACAATCGCACCTTGCCTGACGGCGGCAAGCTGTGGGACCAAGTGACTGCGGGTGAGCCGGCGGGCAGGATTCACTTTACGCTGGCAGCCCGTCAGGCTCAGCCTGCGCGCGCGGTTCGGCAGCAGGTGTGGGCGCAGCGGGTTGCGTTGACTGATGCTGCAGGCGGCGTGGTGAGTGCTACTTGCATCGTCGCCCGCGAGGTCGACCCGCCGGCAGGCGTCAAGCCGATCGAATGGCGCCTGCTGAGTAACCGCGATGTGAACGACCTGGAGGCGGCAGCGCAGCTTATTGATTGGTACCGCGCGCGCTGGGAGGTGGAACTATTCTTTCATGTGCTCAAGAACGGCTGTCGGGTCGAGGCGTTGCAACTCGCATCGATGGCACGGCTTGAACGTGCCTTGGCGCTGTTCATGGTGGTGGCATGGCGCATTGCTCGGTTGATGCGACTCGGTCGAACTTGCCCGGACCTGGATGCAGCGCTCTTGTTCGAGCGAGATGAATGGCGCGCGGCATTCATTCTCAACAAGAAGAAACCGCCGAAGAACTCACCGCGTCTGAATGAGGTCGTGCGCTTGGTCGCCATGCTCGGCGGATTCCTGGCGCGCAAAGGCGACGGCGAACCCGGAGTCAAAACCATCTGGCAAGGCCTGCAGCGAGTGACGGATTTCGCCGCCGGCCTCAAGTACGCCCAAGAACTCGGCGAATGACTTATGTGTAATCAAATGAGGTAAGGGAGGCAATGGCGCAGCACGTTGAGGGGAGCAAAAACATTCACCTCGAAACTCTTTCTGAATTCCTCATCCGACAGTCCTTCGAAGGTGCCCTGCTGACCATATCCCGCGTTGTTCACGACCACGTCGATGCGCCCAAACTTCGCGACCGTTCTTTTGATCGCCTCAGCCACGGACTCTTCGTCAGAGAGATCAACCTGCAGCGGGAGGAAGTTCGGCGTCTCCGAACTCACCGTGCTCTCCAGTGCCTCACGCGTCCTGGATGTCGCCGCGATCTTCCTGCCTTGCGCGAGCAAACATCGAACGAGCGTAAGCCCCAGGCCTTTCGATGCACCCGTTACGAACCATACTTGCGTTGCGTTGCTCATAAACCCTCCACGACCAAGTACTTTAATGATCATCTCGAGAGGTGCAGGCCGGCCTCTGCCTGGCGAATCCAGAAGCCGGCCGCCCTTGGACGCTATCGGTTGGCGATGTACATCGTGATCTCGAAGCCGAAGCGCATTTCAACGTAGCTCAGTGTTTCCCACTTCATTTCCAATCTCCTTCAACGGTTGGACTACAAGACATGACCATGCGAAACCTTGCGCCGCCGCGCCTCAAAGCTGCGCCGTAATGGCCTTCACTTCCGTATAGCTGCGCAGTGCCTCCTCACCGAGTTCTCTTCCCCAGCCTGACTGCTTGAACCCACCGAAGGTCTGTGCAGGGTCTATGACGGTATGGCAATTGATCCAGACGCTTCCAGCGCGAAGTCGATGCGCAACTTTATGCGCCATGCTCACATCACGGCTCCAGACGCTCGCCGCCAGGCCATAAGGCGTGTCGTTCGCTTCAGATATCACAGCGTCCACATCTTCCTTCTTGAACGGCATCGCACACACTACGGGCCCGAATATCTCCTCGCGAACGATTCGCATGCCCGAGGTCGCGTTGGCGAAGACCGTCGGCGCCATGAAGTAACCGATATCGCCGACACGTTTTCCTCCCGCAACGACCTCAGCCCCTTCCTTGCGCCCCACGTCGACGTAGCTGGCGACGCGCTGCAACTGTTCGTTGGACACAAGCGGTCCCATCTGCGTGTCCTCGTTCAATCCATCGCCGAGCTTGAGTTTGTCGGCGATCTCAGCGACGCCTTCCACGACACGATCGAAGACGCGTTCATGAATGTAAAGCCGGGAACCGGCCGTACACACTTCCCCCTGGTTGGAAAAAATGGCTTGCGCGACTCCCGGAATAGTTAGATCGAGGTCGGCATCGTCGAAGACGAGCACGGGAGATTTTCCGCCCAACTCAAGCGTGACTTTCTTAAGGTTGTCAGCCGCCGCTCGTAGAATCGTCCGTCCAACCGAGGTCGACCCGGTGAAAGAGATCTTGTCGACACCCGCGTGCGCCGCCATGGCGGCGCCGGCTTTCTCACCAAAACCTGACAGGATGTTCACCACACCGCGCGGAAACCCCGCCTCAAGAATGAGGCGTGAAAGCAGAATCGCGGACAGCGGAGTCTGTTCCGCCGTTTTAAGGACCACCGTATTTCCGGTAGCAAGAGCTGGCGCGAGCTTCCACGCAGCGCTGACCAGAGGAAAGTTCCACGGAATAATCTGTGCGACGACGCCGACAGCTTCACGACGCGTGTAAGCGAGCCAGTCTCCTGGCCACGACAGGGTATTCGTTTCTCCCGTGATCTTTGTTGCCCACCCCGCGTAATAGCGGAATACGCCCACCGCAATGGGCACGTCGCCCGCGCGCGCAGCGGCGACCGGCTTGCCGTTGTCAAGAGAGTCGAGTTGTGCAAAGTCTTCTGCGTGTTGCTCGATCAAATCCGCGAGACGCCACATTACCCTGCCACGCTCCGCCGGCGGCATGCGTCCCCACGTGGCATCGTCGAACGCGCGCCTTGCGGCTTTGACCGCGCGATCGACGTCTTCGACGTCCGCTTCGGCGACCGTTGCGATTACACGTTCATTAGCCGGATTGACGACGTCGAAAACACGGCCACTAGCTGCGGGAACAAATTCACCGTCAATCAACAGGTGTCCCGGCGACTTAAGAACATCGAAGACACCCGCGGTCAATCGTGTGTCCGATTGACCACGAGGATCCAACTCTCTCTGCTGCCCACTCATGGCACCCTCCTTCGGATTGCAAAGCGTCCACGCGCTTGTGTGGACGCGCATGGATACGTGATCTATTTCGTCAACAGTGTCGATTGGGTTGTCTTTGGACCGAGGTCGGCCCGCCTGCGAGAGACGACATAGGATTTGATCTTCTCCACATCGTCTTCGCTCAGATAGGCACCGAACTTCGGCATCCCGAGAGGCTCAAGTGCGCCACCCAGCACGATCGTCGAATAGCCGTCGAATGTCTGACTCGCCGATTTGCGCAAGTCGGGAGTCAAGCCGCCGCTTACCGCGCCCACGCCGTGACAAGCCATACAGTTATTGGCGAAAATGACGGCCCCTTGCTTGATCGACTCGGCATCATCGCGTGCCTTTATATCCATCGCCGAGGCAGGCAGGGAATCGACTCTGGCCAATGGTTGCAGTGCAGGCAGTTGAGCTGTTCCGCCCAGCTTGAAAATCAGAAGACGGCTCACGTTACGCACGCCAGGAGCCAGGGAGGCGTCGCCACCGACGGTCGCCGCCGCCCCGCCCCATCCTGCCATGACGGCCATGTACTGTTCGCCATTTACGCTATAGGTAATCGGTCCAGCCACCACGCCGGTCTGTGCCGGGAACGCCCACAACGCCTGGCCCTTGTCGGCGGAATACGCCATCATGCGCCCGTCCGCCGTGCCCTGGAAAACAAGGTTCCCTGCAGTGCTCAGCGTGCCACCGTTGTAGTAGTACTTGTAAGGCACTCTCCATCGGGCCTTTTGCGCGACAGGATCCCACGCGACAAGCGCCCCGCTGACCACGTCACTGGGGAATGAGCGCGCGTCGGAGAAACCGTTCCCGGTGTTGAATCGGTGGGGACGGTAGACAAACTCGTCTTTCTGATTTCGCAGCACGCCGGGTACTTCCTGATACGGAATGTAGACTAGGTTTGTGATCGGACTATAGGACATCGGATGCCAATTATGCGCACCAAAACCGCTGGGCCATTGGGTCACCGGCTTGTCGACGTAACGTGCCGCTGGGTTTTCAACAGGTCTGCCCGTCTTCATGTCGATGCGATCCGCCCATGTCACCTTTCCGAATTTTTCGGCCGATAGCAACTCGCCCGTTTTGCGATCCAGTACGTAGAAAAATCCGTTCTTTGGCGCGTGCAAGATGACCTGCCGCTCTTTTCCGTTGATCGGCAAAGTCGCAAGCGTGATCTGTTGTGTCGAGGTGAAGTCCCACGAATCGCCCGGCGTCTCCTGGTAGTGCCAGACGAGCTCGCCCGTCTCGGGTTTGACCGCAACGATAGACGACAGGAAGAGATTGTCGCCGCCGCCCGGACTCCGAATCTCTCTATTCCACGGACCGCCATTCCCGGTGCCGACGTACAGCAGATCCAGATCGGGGTCGTAGGCCATGCCGTCCCATGGATTGCCGCCACCGCCGTACTTCCAGTAAACGTTGCCACTCCATGTCTTGGCTGCTTCGGCTAGCTCGGGTGACTCGTAGGGCTTCGAGGGGTCGCCGGGAACCACGTAGAATCGCCAAAGCATTTTGCCGCTGTCAGCGTCGTACGCAGAGAAGTAGCCACGCGTTCCGAAGTCCGCCCCGCCATTGCCAATAATGACCCGCCCCTTCACCACGCGTGGCGCGCCAGTGATCGTATATGCCTTCGTCGTATCCGTCGTCTGAACCTCCCACAGCAACTTGCCCGTCTTTGCGTCGAGCGCAACAAGACGGCCGTCGAGCGTGCCAACGAAGACCTTGCCTTTCCACAACGCGACCCCGCGATTGATGGCATCGCAGCAAGTGTCGATTGCTTTTCCCTTGAATACTTGTGGATCGTACTTCCAGAGGATCTTGCCCGTGACGGCATCGGCGGCAATCACCTTGCTCCATGACAGGGACACAAACAGCGTCCCGTCAGCAACGAGCGGAGTCGCCTCGAGACCTCGCCCCTCATCGAAATCAACGAACGCGGTCAGACCCAGTTTGGACACGTTCCCGGCATTGATTCGATTGAGTGGACTGAATCGCTGCTCCGTATAACCCCGTCCGTAACTGAGCCAATCAGCGCCGTCACGGTTCTGCGCCGTGATCCGCGACTCGTCGACCATCAAGTCAGATGCCGGTGCGGCAAGCGGCAACACTGCGCTCAGCAACCCCGCACCAGTCAACACGGCTGGCCCGAGAATCCGGGCGTCCAGCCGCATCGCCGGGCAGGAAAAAGCCGACTCTCTGGCCCGTGTTTTCCTGCTTCGGGCGAAAGCAGTCCAAAAATTCAGCTTGAGCATGACCCCACACCTCCCGAGATTGCTGACTCGAAAGCCAACGAGCGTTAAGTCCCTTCCGTATAAGGAACAAGTGTAGGATCTGTGTTCTTGTATACGAACTAGGTTTTTTACCTAGAACATATCTTCAGGACTGTCGAGAGTCATCGCTTGAAGGGGGTCGCGAGCGCTGTTAATTGCAGAGAGACCGAATGGCCATGCAGCACTGCGGGCATCGGTCAAGCAATGCCCGCTCTGGAATCGCGTCCTAACCCACGGGCACGCTCATTCCGCCGTCGGCCATCACAACCGCACCAACGATGAAACTGGCTCGATCTGAAGCGAGGAACGCAACGATCTCCGCTATCTCATCCGGTTTTGCCGCCCGACCAATGGGGGCGGCCTTACCATGCTCTGCGAGAAACCCCGGGCCGTCTTCCATGAAGTGATTCAACAAGTTGGTCACCACATCGCCGACGCCGATTGCATTCACGCGGATACCGTGCTCGATAACCTCGAGCGCCAGAGTACGCGTGAGCTGTGCCAAAGCTCCCTTCGAAGCCGTGTAAGCAGAAATCCCGGGAAACGCGAAATAGGAAGCGTACGAAGCAATATTGACGATGGCACCGCTCTTCTTCGGGATCATTGCCTTCGCTGCTTCACGCGAATGCATGAAGGCGCCCGTGACGTTTGTGTCCATCTGCCACTCCCATTCCTGGCGCGTCAGCTCGACGAGCGGCTTGTACAGGATGCGGCCAGCGTTATTCACCAATACATCGAGCCTTCCAAACTTCTCTACGGCAAGCGCCACGGCCGCTTCTGCAGCGCCGTCCTCCGTGATGTCGGCCTTCAATGGAATCAGTCCATCACGACTGAGCTTTTCAACGTCCGCGCTCGCATCTTCGGCGATCACCTTTGCGCCTCTCGAATGAAGCAACAGGGCTACCGCACGACCTATGCCACTCGCCGCGCCGGTGACCAGCACGACCTTTCCTGCAACTTCGTTGGGTGTTGGAGTGATGTCGGGCATACGCTTTCTCCACGGTTGGTTGAACGACTTCCGTGCAGCTATCTGCACCGGAAAAGAAGTCTAGTCACAACCATGGTAGGGCGCTCGACACGGGACGAATCGGCCGTGTGCGACGAAGGACTGCTTTTGCGTGCCACGCCCCGCATCGCGGCTGAAGCCACGCCGGACGATCAAATCGTGGATGTTCCTCTGTCGCGGCGCAGCGCGGCTGGAGTCTTGCCGTAATGGCTCTTGCACACCTTGATGAAATGGGTCGGGTCAACGAATCCCGCTCGCCTCCCTATCTCCGACGTGGTCACCTGATCGAACAGGCGCGATCGCAACATGCGTTCGGCAGTTTGAATACGGGCGTCGATAAGCCGTCGGCCGAACGTATCGCCGTGCACCGCAAGGATGCGATGAAGGGTTCTCACGGATAGCCCAAGCGAGGCGGCGACATCCGTTGCAGTCAACTGCAACTCGCTGCTGCGTTGATTAATGCAATCGACAATCCGGACGTGCATGTCTCTATACCGGGTTTGCTCCTGGCGAGGAGCTGCGATTTCACCGGTCGCCAAAGCTAGCAATGCACCGACTTGATCGGTCAAGATACTGCTGCTTAACGGTGCAGTGACTGCACGCTCCGGCGTCATTTGAGATGCGTACGCCGATAGAACCTTGCCCCATCCATGGTCGCCATTGATCCGCTTCCCCACGACAGCCGATGGATTTGGCAACCATGTTTCTACCCAGTCGATAGGCAAACCCTTACTCAACGCTAAAGCATTGTCTGGCCAATGAAAACGTTGTGGGTAGCGTGAGTCAGAAAGCACGAGATCCCCAGCGCGCAACGAAACAAGCGTGCCATCGAACGCGAAGCGCCATGCGCATCCGATACTGACGATCAGGTAGTACTCTTCCTTTTCTTGTCTACATATGTCACGGCGCGTGCGATGCACATCCTGCGCCGAGCCGCTAATCGAATCAACACGCATGCTCCCTATCTGTGCCGACGATATCTCTGCGCAGAAGCCCGTCCTTTTCGGGCTGTCGCCCGTGGCATGGATCAACTGCCGACAAAGTATGTCCATGTACGCCTCGAACCGGCGGGCGGGCGTGTAGTCGCGTGTTGACCACCGAAAAATGCCGAGATCTTCGTCAACCATGTCTCTCCTCCCAGATTACAGCCTCTACGTCGTGGCTAAGCTAGCAAGGCTTGCATGGAAGCCAACCGCCCGTCGACGTATCGACTCAGCTTATGTTGGAACAAGCTAACCTTGAATCGATCTCGACCGTTTCAGAGGGCAATCGTCAGGCTGCAACCGGGGCTACCCATCCCAACTGCCGAGAAAGTTGTTGAGATGCGGCCTTGAGGGTCCTGATAATCGACGGTGCCGTGCTCTCCTTGTACTGCGACGATGCGACGCCGACGCCGAACGCGGCCACTGGAAGACCGGTGGCGCCGAAGACGGGTGTCGCGAATCCCACAACGCCGGGCAAAGCCTCCTCAAACGAAACCGCATAGCCTCTGCTTCTCGTCTCTTCCAACGAGGCGCGGATCTCAGTCAGGGAAGTTTTTGTTTTTTGTGTCGCTTTTATGCGTGGACCGGTTTTTAGAATGTCGTCGACCTCCTTGGCCGGCATATAGGCGAGCATCGCTTTACCGAGTGCCGAACAGAAAAGCGGACCTCGAGAACCCAATTGGAGCGTGTGACCGAAAATCGACGGCACACTCTCCGTGCAGATCGTCACGTACTCTGTGCCGTTCGGGATAGCCAATATCGAGAATTCCTTCACCTGCGCGAAAATCTCAGCCACTAACGGCTGACCGAGCTTGACGAGATTCAGATTGCGCAAATAGGAATTCGAGAGCCAAAGCACCTGCACCCCGATCGTGAAGATACCGCTTTCGGGCGTCCGCTGCAGATAGCCCTTCGACAACAGATCTTGCAAAAGCGCTGTCAGGCTGCTTTTCGGAATGTTGAGTCCCTGGGCGATTGCCGTATGGGTGCATCCATCGCGTTTGTCGGCGATGAACTCCATGATTTCCAGCACGCGCAATGCAGATTTCGACATCTATGTGGCTCTCCTCGATCAACGTAGCGGCTGCATGTTGCGCATTTTTTCGCGAGACCCACAGCCGAGCGCGTCCGTGGAGGGAATCCTTTTCTAACGCGACACGGCCTCGTTCGGCTGGGGTCTCACCTGCGCGGGCACGCACCCGCGGCGGTACATCATCACCGTCCGAACGAACTCGATCACGACGGTGCCGTCCTGAGTATACCCGAGCGTCTTTATGCCTACGATCCCGACGGTCGGTCGCTTCGAAGACTCTCGAAGCGACTCGATCCGCGACTCGCTGTAGATCGTATCGCCCTCGTAGGCAGGCGCCGGAAGCCGCACATCGCTCCACCCCAGATTCGTCATAACATTCGGGGTCAAGTCTGCCACGGACTGTCCAGTTACGAGTGCAAGAGTCAGGGTCGAATTCAAGGGTACCCGCTCATGCCCCGCTTGGGCCACGAAGTGATGATTCAGATGCAAAGGGGCCGGATTTTGCGTGAGCAACGTGACGAGCATGTTGTCGTAGCCGGTCACCGTCCGAGCCAGCCTATGTTCGCACCGGTCACCCACCTCGAAGTCTTCGAAAACGCGTTCGCGCCATGGAATATCATTCATTTGCTCGCTCCCTTGGGCGGGGTTTGAGGCGCCGTTAGCGCGCCACTGATGCTTCTGCCCCCGCATGCAAGAATCGTTTGCCCGGTGATGTATCCGCTGTGCTCCCCTGCAAGAAAGGACACCAGCGCGCCCACGTCGTCGACCGTTCCCGCCCGTCCGACCGGAATCGAGCCGATGACACGCTCCACGATATGCGGCGGCATCGACCGCGACATGGGAGTGTCGATAAATCCCGGCGCAATGCAGTTCACGGTGACGCCATAAGGCGCAAATGAAAGCGCCAGACTCCGGGTCGCACCGACCAGTGCCCCCTTGGCCGCGCTATAGCCGGACGAACCGAAGTTCCCCAGAAAGGCACGGGACGATAGCGAAACGATGCGGCCATAGCGCTGCGCCTTCATATGCGGGAGCACCGCGCCGGCAAGACGCATAGGCCCGACAAGATTGATGTCGAGCAGACGGCCAAATAAATCGGGCGACATACTCTGAACCCGATCGTCCTTCAGCCACCCCGAGCAGTTGACGAGAACATTGATCTGCCCGAACGCGTCAAGCGCGGACGAGACAAGCTTCTCAGAAAGAGCGGAATCCGTCGCATCGCCTTCAACCGGGATGAGCTTGCCGACATCACTGCCGCTGTTGCGCGAGGCGTGCTCGTCAGCGACACGTTCCAACCCGCCACGGTCGAGGTCGGTAATAATGAGGCGAGCACCCTCAGCTGCCAGTCGAAGAGCAATCGCGCTGCCGATACCGCCAGCGGCACCGGTGACTATTCCAATGAGCGGTCTGTTCATGGATGCAGCCTCCCGCCATCTCGCCCGGCGTCAGCATATATTTCCTGGCCGGTGATGGTCCCTTGATTCTGCGACATCAGCGTATGGATCATGGCGGCGAGATCCCCCCAATCCGTCCGCTCGCCATAGAGCACGATGTTCGCGGTCATCCTGAACTTGACGACTTCGAGAGCGAGCGTTCGCCAGAAACTGAGCATGCCTCCGGCGAGCGCCGAGCCGTGACAGTCCGCTGGATCGCCCATGGCCGCGTTTGCAGGTACCAGACCAAAGATGTGCCCGCCACGCCCCTCGGCCGACACGGCCCGGATGTACTGCTGCACGAGTCGGAATACGCCAGTCAACTCGTGCTGGACGGTATCCCAGGCCACTCCGGCGTCGTGCGAAAGCAGCGTCGGGACCACGGCGACGCCGTCGAACGCAGAAGTCATGAGTAGTTCGTCAGCCAGGTCATACACTGCACGCTCGACATGAATGCTGCGCTGCGCGAGTGCAGCGCCGAGCGGGCTGGTCAATGTCGGTCGCCCCGCGACCAGTAGAGAATGAGAAGCGTGCTCTATCATCGCGACATCACCACGGTAGTCACGGAGGCACCGTCGGTACCGCTGACAGTGCCTCCCTTGCAGTAGGACAGACCCAACCGTGCGCCCTGCACCTGGCGCCCACCTGCCTGGCCGTTGAGCTGCCAGTACATCTCACAGATTTGCGCCATGCCGGTCGCACCTACGGGATGTCCGCGCGAAAGCAGACCGCCGCTCGGATTCACTGGCAGTTTCCCGCCGAGCGAAGTCTCGCCGCTTTCCGTCCACGCGGCGCCAGCTCCGCAAGGAATCAGGCCAAGCCCCTCCATGCGAACGATCTCCGCAATCGTGAAGCAGTCGTGCATCTCCACAAAATCAACGTCGCCCGGATCGATACCTGTCATCGCATAAACCTGTTCACCCGCGCGCCTCGACACGTCCTCCTCGTTAAGATCGTAAAGACCGCTCCGCAATGTGCCGCTGACCAGCGCAATTCCCCGGACTTCGGGGCGGGACGATGTAATGCCAAGCCGCTTCAGACCGGCGGCACTGCACACTATCGCGGCAGCCGCACCATCGCTGATCGGACTGCAGTCGAGAACGCCAAGGGGATCCGCAACCGGCCGCGCCTGCAGGACTTCATCGAGCGATACCGGCCGCTGGTACTGGGCGTAGGGATTATGCTGCGAGTGCATGTGATTCTTCACTGCGACCATCGCAATCTGTTCGCGTGTCGCGCCGTGGTCAATGATGTAGCGGCGGGCGCTCAACGCGTGCCCGGCGGTCATCACAAATCCCTGCATTGCATCGAGGTCCGAGGGCTCGGGCGTCACGCCACCCTTCACCCGGTCTGTCATTTTCTCCACGCCGATCACCAGGATCACGTCATGAACACCTGCACGGATAGCCATCCAGGCTTCGCGCAGAGCGGTCGCGCCGCTCGCGCAATAGTTCTCGTGATTGCTCACCGGAAGACCAGCCAGGCCCAGCTCCGTCGCCACGCGTTGACCGGCAACCGGACCGCCGAAAACGTGTCCCACGTAGACCGCATCGATCTGCCCGCGCGTCGCGCCGGCGTCCTTCATGGCGCCCAGTGCGGCGCCAACGGCCAGTCTTTCAAAGGTCACATTGGCGTCGTACTTTCCGAACCGGACCATGCCGGCTCCGGCAATAAATATTTTCTCCATCACACCGCTCCGCTCTTCAAGGGACTCGGCACGAAGGCGTATCCGACCAAGCTCACGCCCTCGCTCTCACCGGCTTCCTGTAGCACCAGTTCAACTTTGTCGCCCACCTGAATGTCGTCGCCGGGTGCGTCGATGCGGGCAAGCACACGTACCGCGTCGTCCAGATCGATGTATGCGAGAACATAGGGCGTACGCCGCCCGCCCGGTGCCTGGTGGACGACGGTGTAGCTGAATACCGTTCCGTTCGGCCCGAGGGGAACCACATCGTGAGGTCCGTCGCGAAGACATGCCGGACAGAAATCACGAGGGGGAAACGTCCGCGTGTCGCACGCCTTGCAGTGCGATCCGAGCAGGCGCGGCGGATCGAATTGGAGGAGGCCATCACGGATCGGCCGTCGAGACGAGAGCGCTATATTTGCAAGTGTCATCTAAAGTCACTCCTACGTAGAATGGTGGGCTATGACTCATCCCGCTTTTGAGGGCCAGCGAGGTTTGGCTTCCGCTGCGTTGGCCGGATAAACAAGCTTGGGCTGCCCCTGTTGCCACTGCAGGATCATCACCGACGCGCCAAGCCGCTTTCCCGTCTCGTCGAACTCAAGCGTATTACCCGCATAAAACCGGGCGACCGCTCCTTTGTTCCCGAGAGCACGCATCGAGGCCATGACCCTTTGACGATCGACGCTGCCAGCCTGCTCGACAGCTTCCTTGAAGAAAACCATGTCCCCATAGGTCGAGACACTCTCCTGAGGCATCCAGGGTTCGCCAGTCTTCTTGTGGTAGTCGGCCACGACATCCTCCAGGCCCTTGGCTTGCCAGTTGGCGACGATCACGAAGGTGTTTTCGAGCACCTCGGGTCCGACGAGTTTCAGCATTTCCGGAGCGGCCATATGCGCACCGCTGGCGACCGTGGGCAGACGCCCATCGCCCAAGCCGGTCTCATTCATCCGCTCCAGCACGAGCTTGTCGTCCGACATCACCGTCGGCAGCAGGAGCAAGACATCCGGTCGAGCGTTGCGCAGTTTCTGGACTGCCGACGTGGCGTCTGCCATGGGAGGAGTGAACACCTCGTCGGCCACCACCTCAAGTCCGAGCTTTTGCATCTCGCCGTTCTGTTGGATTGCATTCATCAGTCCGGTTGGGGACGCGGTGTTGTCACGAATGACGGCCATCTTCCGCGGGGTGGGCGCCGATGCCAGCTTCGAAACATTCAGAATGGCGGCTAGAGCGCTTTTCGCCTGAATGCCCGCAGGTGCGGAAGTCTGCAGGACGTACTTGAAACCACGAGCCGTGATCTGATCCGCAAACGACTGGGTCACAAACGGAATGCCGGCTCGCTCGGTGACTTCGGTGACTGCAAGGGTGAACGACGACGACCAGGCACCCGAGATACCAACGATGCCCGGGTTGTCGGCGACCAGACGTTGCGCAGCATTCTTGGCCTTCTCGGTCGAATCCCCGGTATCGGCGACGATGAGTTTCAACTTCGCACCGCCGAGCGACTTGACGCCGCCCTTCTCATTGATGCGCGCGACTGCCAACTGCGCGCCTTGAAGCATCAGCGCCCCCTGCCGCGCAAAGGGCCCCGACAACGGCGCAATCAGCCCGACCTTGACGTCCTGCGTTTGGGTAGTCGTCTGCGCAAACGCAACAACGCCGAGTGTTCCTGCGGCTACTGCCGCTGCCATCCTTAACCAGCCCTGAAACCTCATGATCGTCTCCCTGCTTTTGATGGTTGTCCGGGCGCCTTAGATCCCAAGGTAGGCAGCCTGCACACGCGGATTCTTCAACAGGTCGCTACGCGATCCCGCGGCGACGACCCGGCCCGATTCGAGCACGTAGCCGTAGTTGCAGAGTTCGAGCGCTTCCGTCGCGCGCTGCTCGACGAGCATGATGGTCAGCGCGGTTTCAGCATGAATCCGTCCGATCCGCTCGAACACCGTGTCGATCAACGCGGGCGCGAGACCCATCGACGGTTCATCGAGTAGAAGCAGGCGCGGCGCAGACGCGAGGCCACGGCCGATAGCCACCATCTGTTGCTGGCCGCCCGACAGGGTGCCGGCCAGCTGACCCCGGCGCTCCGCCAGAATCGGAAAGAGCTCGTAGATCCGCTTGAGATCGTGCTTCCAGCTCTTTCTGTCGGGTCGAATTAGCGCCCCCATCTCCAGGTTCTCGAGGACGGTCATTGACTTGAAAACCTGCCACCCTTCAGGAACATGGGCGATACCCAATCGCGCACGATCCGAGGGCTTTATCCCGAGCAAGTTGATTCCGTCGAATTCGATGCAGCCCGCACGCGCCGGCACGATGCCGGACAGCACCTTGAACAAGGTGCTCTTGCCCGCGCCGTTCGGGCCGGCGACCGTCACGAGCTTTCCCGTCTCGACATCCATCGACACGTCAACGAGCGCATCAAGGCCCCCGTACCCGGCATTCAGTCCACGAATCGTCATCATGATGTAGCCCACCGCTTGCCCAGATATGCCTCGATCACCTTCGCGTCTTTCATCACCGTCTGCGGTGCATCGTTGGCGATGACCTCGCCGTGATCGAGAACGACGAACCGGTCGACAAGTCCCACCATCGCCTGCATGGTGTGTTCGATGATCAGGATCGTGAGCCCGCCGCGCGAAAGTGACCTGACTACTTTCGTCACGCGCTCCACCTCAAGGCCGCCGAGTCCTGCGAGCGTCTCGTCGAGCAGAACGAGCCTTGGTCCGGACGCCAGTGCACGCGCCAGTTCCATCAGCCGGAGTTCCACCGTCGTGAGGTCCCGGGCAAATGTGCTTGCACAATCACCGAGGCCGACCTTGGCAAGCGCCTCGAGCGCCGCGCTTCCTGCCGCGTCCATTGACCCGTCAATAGCCAGTGCGCCGACAAGAACGTTGTCGAGGACCGTCAGATCGGGAAACGGACGCATCACCTGGAATGTCCGTCCGATCCTTTGCCGGCAAATCCTGTTTGGTTTGAGTCCGACCAGGTTGCGGCCTTCGAACGTGACGCTTCCGCTATCGGGTCGCACAAATCCGTTGAGCAGATTGAAGAGCGTCGTCTTGCCTGCGCCGTTGGGTCCGATGATCCCGAGCACCTCGCCTTTGTGGGCTTCGAAGCTGACCGACTGCACAGCCTTCACGCCGCCGAAGCTCTTCGACACGTTGCCGACATTCAGGACCGTATCGCTCACACCCACCCGCGCCGCCGGAATGTCGACGACGAGACTCGCCACTTCCGTGGTTGCGGCGATGCGTCTCGGACTCGGCTTGCGCTTTCTGCGGAGGCTCGCAAGCACGCCCTCGGGCGCAAACAGCATGACGAGCATGATTGCCCCGCCGAATACGATGCCCTGTATTCCAGGCAGGCGATCTCCGAGCACCGAATTCAAACCCTCCGACAGCGGAATCAAGACGGCGGAACCGACGAGCGGCCCCCACACTGAACCGACGCCGCCGAAAATCGTGACGATCAGCGCCTGAGACGAGGTCAGCAAGCCAAACACCGTATGCGGTGTAACGACGAGCAGCACGACTGCATACATGCCGCCGGCCCCACCCGCCATCGCGCCGGAGATGGCGATCGCCACCAGCTTGACCTTGAGGGAATCGATGCCGGCCGCTTCCGCCGCCGCTTCATTCTGTTTGATCGCATTCAGCGCCAGCCCCAACCGGGAATGCTTGATCCAGTGGCAGATGCAAAGGGACGCGGCCAACAGCACAAGACTGATCAGCACATAGACGCGCTGATCGGCAAACTGCATGAACGCGGCCCCATTGTGCCGCTTGAGCGGCAAGGTGATCTCCTGAAGACCGAGCCACTCGGCTACATAAAGAAGCGTGAGAGGATAGGCAAGCAGAGCGAGAGCGAAGTAGTGTCCACGCAACCGGAAGGTCGGGTAACCGATCACAAGCGCCGCGACACTTCCAACCAACATCGCAAGCGGAATTCCGAGCCACGGCGACACGTCAAGCTTCTGGAATATGAGCGCAACGATGTACGCGCCGAGCCCAAAAAACGCCGCGTGTCCAAACGAGATGAGTCCGGAAAAGCCACTGAATACATTCCACGAGCAGCCCATCACGGCCCAAATGAGCATGAGAGTCAGGACGAGTTGGTAATATGAATTCTGGACCACCAGCGCGGTGCAGGCATATACCGCGCAGAAAAGGCCTAGCGTCCACAAGAAGCGCCGGGTTTGCAGGGTCATGTTCATCACGTCCGCTCCACGTTTCTGCCCAGCAGGCCTTGAGGCCTGAGCAGCACGACCAGAAGAAAGATGACAAAGATCGCTGCGTTCTGTAATTGCGCCGGCAGGACCAGGCCGGAAAGCTGCTGAACGAGCCCGATGATCAATCCTCCGAAGAATGATCCGGCGATGCTTCCCAGACCGCCGAGAACCACACCCGCGTACATCACCGTGACGAAATCGGTCCCGACATACGGCTGGAACGGCAGATACGTGGCGAGCAGTCCACCCGCAATGCCGGTGACGGCGCAGCCAAGACCGAACGCGATCCGAAAGGATCTCTGGACGTCGACGCCAACATAGACGGCAGCCACGGGATTGTCCGCGGCGGCACGCAACGTGCGCCCGGTTGAAGAGCGTTTGACGAAGCAATACAACAGCCCCGCCACGATCAGTGCGACGCAAAGACTTGCTGCGCGAGCCTTGTTGACGAACACGGACACGTCTTGGCCGACCAGCGGCCCGATTTCCCACGCTCTTGACGAGTACGGCGTATGCAAGCCCTGCGGCGATGATCCGAAGGCCATCAATGCGCCGTTGGAAATCACCAGCGCAAGACCCAGGGTCACGATCAGTTGCGGGAAGTGTCCGTCCCCGGGGACACCCATCGTCTTCAATCCGGTAACGCGATTCAGAAGCCACGCCTGCACCGCCATGCCAACTCCAAAGAGCACGAGTCCGGCTATCCCGGCCGCAACGATTGGGGCGACGAGCGGGCCCAACACGCTGTCCAGAGCAAACGACGAGCAAATGTAGAAAGTCCCGTACATACCGAGCATGAGGAATTCGCCCTGCGCAAAATTGACCACACGCATGACGCTGAAAATCATCCCTAGTCCGAGACACATCAGTGCATAAACACCGCCGACCAGCAGGCCGGCACACGTCGCCTGCAACAGGCTCTCAAGCAGGACAAGTCCTTCGCCGACATTCATTTCGCATCTCCTGTTTCAAGTACGCGCCGGAACTTGACCAAGGTAACTTCATCGGTAACCTTCTCGAACGCCGGTTCCACCTTAGCTCCGATCCGAGCGTCTTCGAGATGCGCATCGACGGGATTGCTGTACATCCGAACACCGCTCGCATGCCGAACCTGAATGACGGTGTACGGAACGTCGTCGGCGAACGAAGGCCAGTACGCCTTGTGGAAACGACAAAGCGATTCAATCAACCAAGTGCCCGAGATCTCTTCCCACTGCGCCTCGCGCGACCTGCAATCGGCACAGACAGGGGCGGCCGGAAAGCGAAACTGTCCACATCGAGTGCACCGTTGAAACACGAGCCGCCCCTCCCGGGCAGCGGCCCAATATGGCGCATTGTCGAGATCGTCGGAGCGAGGAAGGGGTTTCTCATAGCGGCTCATCGCGGCTCCCCGGCGTAGATGATCGAGCTGACAATGGGCGCCGCCGCCATATAGTGAATGTGCCGGGCCTGTTCGATCTGACGGCCGGCCGCCGTACCGCGGAGCTGGCGAACGGCCTCGATATGCAAGTTCCAACCCTGCATATAGGATTCTGACAAGTGACCGCCGCTGGTATTCGCGGGAAACCGTCCTCCGATTGCAAGGTGCCCTTCCTCGACCCACACGCCGGATTCCCCCCGACCGCAATATCCGAATCCTTCGAGCGAAAACAGAACCGTTGGAGTGAAGTTGTCGTAAATCATGAGCCCGTCCATGTCTGCCGGTCCAAGGCCGGCCATTGCATAACTGTGGCGTCCGGCGCGCTGCATCGCATCACCCCAGAAATCGTCCGGTGGGAAATCAGAATGCGAAAAGCTCGAGGCCTGTCCGTGGCCGCGCACGAACACCGGCTTTCCCGGCATGTCGGCCGCCCGTTCCGCCGTCGTGACGATCATCGCAACGCCACCGTCGTTGATCAGGCAGTGGTCGAGCAGTCGTAGCGGTTCGCAAATGAATGGAGACGCGAGATACTCATCGACGCTATAAGGCTTACGCATCACGGCATCGGGATTCACGCAGGCATGACGACGAAACGTCGAGGCAATAGCGCCTAGTTGGCGTTCGTTAGTGCCGTACTTAGCCATGTGCCGCTGCATCATCAGCGCGTGGTACGCACTCGGCGAGGTCATTCCATATGGGAACCACAGACCTCCCGCCTCGCTGTCATAGGGCGCGGATGTGCCGGCATACCGCACTCCCGCGCTTCGCCCATTGTTCCCGTATACAAGTGCGACAACACTCGCAAGACCTGCCTGGATCACCGCCACGGCGGTCTGCACACAGACTGCCGAGAATCGCCCGTGCGCTGGAGTGGTTAGCGTGTAAGCAGGATTGATGTTGCACAGCGTTGCGAAGCGCTGATAGTCGGTGATGCGGTTAAGTATCAGGCCGTCGATGTCGTCATGAGAGAGCCCGCAATCGTCCAGCGCATTGTTGAGGGCCCACAGCCCGAGACTGCACGCGTCGTGTTCGGGAAGACGACCATACGACGTGTGGCCTATTCCCACCACCGCGACCGAAGACTTTTGATTAACTGGCATGATGTCACTCACTGCCGCGCTTGCCGCGCCGAAAGGTCTGTACTGGGTGCAAAGGGCTGCCCGAGCAACCCGCGCTGTCCGATCTCGAGGCAGAACACACCGCCCGCCCCGGATTGGGTTGTCAGCGCCTCTTCGTCGATGCCCATACGGGCCGTGGTGATGAACAATGTCCGCATGCGGGGACCGCCGATCGTGCAACTCGTCGGCCGGGAAACCGGCAACTCGACGCTGAGGTCGAGCGTGCCGTCGGCGCTGTAGCGATCGACGCGGCCTCGATCGAACAGTGCGCACCACACGCCACCTTCCGCATCGACCGTCAGGCCGTCGGGGCCGCCTGGGCCGGGACGAAACTCAACGAAGACGTCGCGATCACATGCTTCACCTGACTTCAAGTCGAACGCGTACCGGTAGATACATTGCGCGTGCGTATCGGCGAAATACAGGGTGGAAGAATCGCTGCTCCAGCCGATACCGTTTGACAGGCCAAAACCCGTATCCACGGCGCGGATGGACATCGACGCGTCGGCACGATAAAGACGCCCTGTCTCCCGCTCAAGCGAGCGATCAAACGACCCCACCCAAAGACGGCCAAGCCGGTCTACTTTCCCATCATTAAAGCGTTCATCACCGAACTCGAACTCTCCCAGTCGCAGCGGTTCAGGATGCATATCCGGCTCCCGCAGCACCGCAAGCCCCTTACGGTAAGCAACCAGCAACCCTCCGCCTTCGAGCAGCGAGATATTCCCGGGAGGCTTGGGCAATGGCCAGGTTTTGGTCGCGCCTGTCGCGTGATCCCATTGCCAGAGCGAGGGCTGTTGAACGTCGATCCACCACAGCGCCTGGCTGCGAGGGCACCATAGGGGCGATTCGCCTAATGAATTGCGTGCGTCCACCAGCAGACGCACGGAATGCGACGTCGGCATCATGCTGTCGTTTCTCCTGACTGCGCGAAGAACGTAGCCGCTATCAGGCTCTTCTGGATCTTTCCGGTTGTCGTAAGCGGCAGGTCCACTTCACTGCAAAAGACCACATGGGCAGGAACCTTATAGGCAGCCAGTTGAGTGCGGCAGTAGGCCTTCAAGACGTCTTCGGTCAGCGAACGGTTCGGCCTCGGAACGACCAGCGCGCCTAGCACTTCATCGCGAGTCGGGTGAGGCACGCCCGTCACCACGGCATGAGCCACGTCCGGATGCGTCATGAGTACCGCTTCCACTTCCGCTGGCGATACGTTGATTCCGCCCGTCTTGACCAGTTCCTTGATACGCCCGCGATAAAACAGGTTGCCGTCCTCGTCAACGCATCCAAGGTCGCCGGTCCTGAAGTAACCGTGTGCATCGAAAGCGCGTTCAGTCTGCGCGGCATCCTTGAAGTAGCCTTTGGTGACATAGCCCTTCACCCGAATTTCGCCGACTTGTCCGGCAGACATTTCGAGCTCCGTCTCTGGATCGACGATGCGCTGACTTACACCGGGAAGTGGCCGTCCGCATGAGCGCAACCTGAGCTCCAAGGGGTCGTTCGCGTCGGTCACGTGGCTGTTGCCGTACGTCTCCGTGAGACCGTAGATACTGCAGATATTGCTTGCACCCAGGGTAACCGCGCGCATCACCTGCTCGGGTGTGCCGAGCGTCGCACCCGAGCGAAGAGTCGAAAGGTCGTGTTTTTCGCGCTCGGGATGCTCCGCCAAGGCCTGGATCATGTTGGGCGTGCCGTATATCACGGAGCAACGCTGGCGCTCGATAAGTTTCAGCGCTTCCGCAGCGTCGAACGATTCCTGCAGGACGAGGCAACCGCCATGCGTCAGGAGGTTCATCATTGCGTTCGAACATCCGAAACCCCAGAACAGCGATACCGCTAGCCATAGGCGGTCATGTTCCGTGATCTTTTGCCGCTCGCCGATATTCCAGACGTTTTCGATCAGGCCGCGATGCACGAGTTGCACGCCTTTCGGATGACTCGTCGAGCCGGACGTGTACAGGATAAAGGCAACATCATCAGGCTCTGACTGAACGTCGATGACATCAGAAGCGTAGCGCCTTCCCAGCGCACAGAGTTCACGCCATGAATACCACGAGGTGGGCAACAACTGTCCGACCCCAACGATTGCCTGTAGCGACGGCAATTGACCCTCCGACTGCAGCCCGTTCAACATTTCCACGTAGTCATGCTTCATATAGCCAGGCGTGCAGACAATGAATCTGGCTTCGGCGTGACTTAACGCATAGGCGATTTCCCTCGATGTCCACCACGTATTGACCGCGACGGCCACCGCGCCGAGATGCGTAGCGGCCAAGGCCGAGACAATCCACTCGAGCCGATTGCCCATCAGAATGGCCACTTTGTCGCCGCGCCCAACGCCGATCGACATGAGACCGCGCGCGCAATCGTCGATGAGTTCCAGCAAGTCGCGATAGGTCAGCCTGCGGTGAACGTCGACGATGGCGTCACGTTCACCGTACAGCGATGCAAGTTCGCCGATCAGTTGTGGCAACGTTCTGCTGATAGGTTGCGTAGACAAGGCTGTCTCCATTAGCGGTTGGCGAATTGATGAGTGGGGCAAACCCCCTCGGTGATCCGCTTGAATCTTCAAAATTTCTCTATCCGCAAATCGGCGCGCGGATTCCAGTCAACACCGTTCGCTGCGTGGTCGACGGTTGCAGCTACCGGACCGGAAAACTCCCTCACGCCCATTAAATGCATGGCCAAAGTATAGCCCATTGTTCTCGTATATGAACTAGGTTTATCCCTAGGAACTCAGATCGCTTTTTTTGGAAACGCTCTCTAATGTCGAGCCAGCTAGAAGCCAGCCCTGTGCGCTGGCTAGTGTGGCCTCTTGGAAGCGGCCTTCCCGACAGATTTTTCCTGTCGCCCAGCCATGGCAATGACTGCGGACCGACCATCGGACGGCTGGGCGAATCAGATTTTGTTGGGGTAAGGGGATCAATTGCAGACCTTGTTGCAAGGTCAGACGACTACACCGTGAAAGTCCGTGTGAAGTCGGACAACACGGGTGTCGAAATCGCGAAGGCGAGATTGACTCTGAAGAGGTGGTGTGCCGGAAGGAAGCTTGCGTCACGCAGTGTCAGGAATGTAGCGCACGGCGTTGGCGATCGACGCGGATCGCGGCATCCCGATCGAGTGGGAGCCGAGCGGGCGCCGCCACGCGCGTTGTGAAGCGCGTGACGGACTCGCGCCCTTCTCTATTGCCAGATTGCGCCTCCGTCCACGGTATACAGCGACGAAGTCACAAACGACGCTGCGTCGGAGAACAGAAATTCGATGACCGAGGCGACCTCCGCAGGCTCGCCGTAACGCTTCATAGGCGCCGCGGCCTCAAAATCGGAACGCGATCGTTGCGCGTCTCCAGAAGCATATTCAATGCGCCGCATCATGCCCGTGTTGATCATGCCCGGCAGCACCGCGTTAATCCTCACGCTATGCTCCGCGGCCTCCAGTGCCGCAACCTTCGTAAGACCGACGATCGCATGCTTCGACGAGATGTACGCTCCCAACCTTGGCAGGCCCCAGAGCGACGCCAGTGATGCCGTAACGACGATCGAACCGCTGTGCTGTCGTTTCATGTGCGGAAGGACTGCGCGAAGTCCCAGGAACACGCCTCGCACATTGACCTGGTAAACCTCATCGAAATCTGCTGACGACAAGTCCTCGATCAAAGCAAACTTGCCCTCGATGCCTGCGTTGTTGGAGAAATAGTCGATTCGACCAAATTTCTCAACGGAGAGTCGCACGTAGTTGTCGACGTCCTCGTGCCTTGAAACGTCGGCTTCCACAACGAGGGAGTTGCTATCGTCCAGCTCAAGCCTACGGGCCAGTTCCGTCAACTTCTCCGCATGGTGCCCAACAAGCACCACATTCACGCCTTTACCGACGAGGCGCTCGGCAAGCGCTGCACCAATTCCGCCGGCCGCACCAGTGATGATCGCAGTGTGACGATTCATGATCGCTCCGCATGTTCGTGTGAGTTGGATTACGTGCTTGCCAAGTGTGCTTGTGCCTGTACCGATAGATCGTCTCTGACCGCAACTACGGTTCCTCGCACGAACGATGGGCGACACGTGCAGGTTATCGTGTCAGTTCGTATACACGAACTAGGTATTTCCACTAGAACTAAATGTGAACTGTGCAGACCCATTTTTGCTTGCAAAAGGACTGTGGCGTTCCTACCATAGGTCGCATACGTCACCTGTGTTCTCGATTGAGAACGCCTGTCTCGCTCTCCTTTTCCCATTTTCGAAGGCGATCATGAACACACCGTTACTCGACCGCGGCACTGGACCAGCCATATTGCTGGCACACGGTACGTTGATGGACCACACGATGTTCAGGCATCAGGTCAACTTTCTGAGTTCGAAATTCCGGACGATTGCGTATGGACTTCGTGCCGCAACGGCCGAGGCCGAGCACCCGTATTCGAATCAAGATCTGGTGTCCGACTGCCTTGCTCTGATGAATGACCTCGAGATCGACCGCTGCGTGCTGGGCGGCTTGTCGATGGGCGGCTTCATGGCGATCGACTTCGTGTTGCAGCACCCCGACCGGGTAGCCGGTCTAGTGCTGTTCGATTCCATGTCAGTTGCGTACACAGACGACGAAAAGCGCTTGTTCGGTCAGCACTTCGACCCTCTTGACCGCGATGGAAGTCTCTCTTCAAGCTTCATCGAATGGTTCGTGCCGGTGATTTTCAGCCAGCATGCGATGGATCATCAGCCCGAGATGATTGAAGACTGGAAGCGACGCTGGGCGAAACGTAGCGCCCGCTCGCTTTACTACGAATATCGATCGTGGATTGGAAAGCCTGACGTTACCGCCAAGCTCCATGAACTGAAGTGCCCTACGCTTATTTTGCACGGTGCCGACGACCGGGGGATCGATCCGGAGCAGGCTCGCAATATGCAGGAGAGCATCGCGGGCGCAAAGCTCCGCCTCATAAAGGATTGTGGCCACGCATGTACAGAGGAAGCGCCCGAGAAAGTGAACGCGTTGCTTACCGAGTTCCTGGATCATTTACAACCTTGGTAAGAAGCGGCAGGCCGAGCGCGACCGTCACTCTTCGCTTGAGGTTTGCTTGAGTCGACCGAGGAACCAGCGGCCCGCCGGGCCGGGTGGCGTATCTTTGCGGTAAATCGCAAACATGGCGATGGGTGGGGTTCGGGGCTGAAAGTTTTCGATTCGAAGCGGTACCAGGTCGCCCGAAACAAGATCGGCATGTACCATCGCAGCCGGCATATGCCCCCATCCGAAACCAGCGCGTAAAAACGCATGCTTCGCGCCGAGATCCGCCAAGCGCCAGATCTGCGGTGAGAATACGCCGAACGACTTCCCGTCGGTCAGAGCCGTGCGATCAGTCAACACAAGTTGCACATGTTCTTCAAGCTCGCGCGATCGGACCACTCGTTTGAGCGATGCCAAAGGATGCGTTGGAGCGGTGACGGTGACCATCTGCACGTCGAGCAATTTCTCGGCATCGACCGTTTCGGGCACCGCTGGCATTGAACCGCTGATGCCGAGCCTGCATACCCGTTCCAGTACTCGTTGCACTACCGCGCCCAAAGCTTCGACATACAACCGCAATGGCGTGTGCGGAAATGCTTCACGGAATTCGCCGACTGCCACCGTGAGCGAGGCCATCGGATACATCACGTCCACCACGACAGAAAGCTCAGGTTCGAGTCCGTCTGCGATTGCTCGCGCCTTCGACTTGAAGCCGTCCATGCCGCTGACGACGAGACGCGCCTGCGAAAGCAGCGCGGTGCCTTGCTCGGTCATTCGCGGATAGCGGCCGCTTCGGTCGAACAATGGCACATTGATCTGGGCTTCAAGATTGGCGAGCGTCTGGCTCACGACGGACTGTGCCCTGTGAAGCTTGCGCCCTGCCGCAGAAAAGCTCCCCTCGTCGACGGCCGCGATGAAGGTGCGCAGTTGGTCCATAGATACGCCGTCGAGCATATATCGATATCCCGGATGGTATTGGTCGAGAAATATCGTCTTCCAGGCGTGGCGTCAAGGGTTAAGCTCATCCGAGTGCTTGTGGTGAATTTTCACGAGAAAAGTGTTGCGCTTCGCTTTTGAGGCCGCCGATCATTAAAACTGGTGTTGCCATGGTTCAGAAAGAGCCGATCGGGTCGCGTGTGTTTTAAGCAAGCCCATTCGCTTAAGGCAATCCGGCAACGCGCTATTAATCGTACCCTGGTCGTGATACGTTCCGCGTATCACAAGTGCGATGCTGGACTTCCACATGCAAGCGAATATCGAACTCTGGCAACTGCGGTACTTCGTCGCCGCAGCCGAGGAGCTGAGCTTTAGGCGTGCGGCGGAGCGTCTGTTCATTACACAGCCGCCCTTGACGAGACAGATTCAGGCGCTCGAAGAAATCATCGGCGCGAGGCTGTTCGAGCGCGATCGCGGTGGTGTACGTCTGACCTCCGAAGGCGCCTATTTACTGACCGAAGCCCGCGATCTTCTCGCGGCAGCCGATGCTACGTTCGCGCGGATCGGGCAGCGCACAGCCCGGGGCAGGCCCGAGCTCAGGCTTGGCATCACTACGGTGTTGGACCCCGCGCTTTTTTCCTGGATCGAACCCGCGCTCAGGAAACGTGCGCCTGCACTACGGGTGATTCAGAAGCGGCAGTACTCGCAGGATTCAGTACGGGACCTCCGTCGAGGCTTGCTCGACGCCGCACTGATCGGTTTGCCATCTGCCACGGAAGGCCTGCGCGTCGAGCGCCTGTTCGACGACCCGCTCGCAGCCGCACTTCCACAAGGCCATGCGTTGCGCAAACGACGACGCATTTCGCTGCTGGAACTGGCCGGCGATCCGCTGTTCTGGCCGCTGCGACGTATCAATCCGGGCTATTACGATCACTTCGAGGGAGTCTTCCGCACCCACGGCTTCAGCCCCCGGCGCGTCGCGGAACCGACTGACCACCACGTGCTCCTCAGCCTGATCGCCGACGGTCAAGGTGTTGCGCTGATTCCTTCGTCGCTGAAATCCATTGCGCGCGATGGCGTGATCTATCGTGAGCTCCGCGAGCGCACGGACTTGCGGATCGAGGTAGCAATCGCCTACCTGCCCGATGCTCTCAATGCGTCCATGCAGCACCTGATGGATGTCCTGCGATTGCACTACCGCACAGGCATCGATACAAGATCGACTATGTGAGGGCCGTGCCGCCATAAGCTCGCAATCCGCCCAAAGCGATGCACGGTGATCTGAATTCGAGATCACGGTGTCTAAATTCCTCGTTGGACGCAGACGCAGCGCGCAACCATACTTCCTGACACTTGATACGAACACAACTGCGTTCGTGAGTCCTCACCGATCAGCGGCTTTGAAAGCCAGGAGTTGCCGTTATGCGTAGCGAGATCACATTACCCACGCCAACCGTCTTGATACACGGCAGCGACTCCGTCTTTCCGGTTCGGCGCATCTACTGCGTGGGCCGTAACTATACCGCTCATGTCCGCGAGATGGGCTTCGACCCGAACCGTGAACCGCCTTTTTTCTTCTGCAAGCCAGCAGATGCCATCGTGAACGTGCCGTCTGGTACGACCGTCGAGGTTTCCTACCCGCCGAAGACCAGCGAGTACCAACACGAAATCGAACTGGTTGCGGCGATAGGACGGGCTGGCAGCGACATCGCGGTGGAAGATGCTCTGGATCACGTCTTTGGATACGCGGTCGGTCTCGACATGACCCGCCGCGACCTGCAACTCGCACTGCGCGACCAGGGTCGACCGTGGGAACTGGGCAAGGCATTCGACCAATCGGCGCCGATCGCGCCGCTACGCCGGGTCAGCGAAGTCGGCCACATTGACCGTGGCGCCCTTTGGGTACAGGTCAATGGCGAGGATCGTCAACGTACGGACCTCAGCATGCTCATCTGGTCGGTACCGGAAATCATCGCCAACCTGTCCACGTATTTCGAGCTCCAGCCAGGCGACCTCATCTACACCGGAACGCCAGAAGGCGTAGGGCCCGTCCACCGTGGGGACACCATGACCGGGGGCATCGCTGGCCTCGGTGAGTTGAGCGTGAAGGTGCGGTGATCTTTCCCGACGCAGCGGAAGGTTATGTGCTCTCGCGGCCCGCTGGCCCGTGCATCTTTTGAATCTGATCCTCACAACGTATAGGAGACAATCATGAAATACGCCACCCTTGCGGCGCCAGGCAGAGAAATGCCCACGGCCGACGCGCTGACACTGATGCACGTCCCCGTACACTTCGACGTAACGAAATGGCCCCGGGAAGTCGAAGCGTTTCTCCACAAGACCACCAACCCGCATCACCGGGCCATGCTAAGGAACTACCTCCGCCATTTGTTGCTGGAAGTGGCCGGGTATTGGGATCAAATCATCGTTCCCGAACTCACCGTCGACGAGCCCATGTACCGCGTCGGTGATCGGCGCCAGATGCACGTTCTGACGGGCAAGACAGCCGTCGAAGGCTTCTATCGCGAAGCCGCCGAAACGCGCCAGAACGTGATGGGTGCTCGGACCATGAACATGGGCGTCGACGACTACGGCATCACGACTGAAGCCGTGTGGACCCACGTCGTGCCCGGTGTATGCCTCGAGGATCACGGCATCGACGCGGACCCCGCGGCGCACTACCTGATGACGCACCACCTCTTCCAGATTTTTACGTACACGAATGAGCCAAAACCAAAGCTCATCGCGGAGCGTATCTACGACGACCCGGAGAGCTACACCTATGAAAAGCTTGCACCCGCCGACGTCGTGACTCCAGAGATCGCGCGGGAACTGCTCGCCCCCTTCCTGGCTCGCGCCACGCTGGACTGATGCCCTTCACGTCTTGGAATTGAGTGACGCGGTCTTCAGAACGACGTCCACTCGACATAGCCGTTACAGGAATTCACTATTCCCAACGGGGATGCGGATACCAAACCGCGCCCGCATCCACAAACAAGGTCCAATGAAATGATCAATATCTTCGAGGACGGACTCGAGCGGAATCGGGTCAACGATTGCCCCTTCACCCCGCTGAACGAAGTCGCGGGTTCCGAGTTCGACCTCGACTACCACGATCAGGTTGAAGTGATCGGCGACATCGATTACGAAACGCTTCTCGGGAGCGGCGATCCAAACTTCGTCCGGATTGCGTCATCGGAAGACCACCCTCGCGGCTAAGCGTCACGCATAGAGGCCAGATATTGATGAAGAGACTGTAGTGCGGCGGCGCCCTCTCCAACAGCGGACGCGACCCTCTTCACTGAGCCGCTACGAACGTCGCCCACTGCAAAAATTCCTGGTCGGCTCGTCTCCAGATGACGAGGCGGCCGGTCCGATGCACGCGCTGTACCAGCGTCGGGTCCCGTGAGCACGAAGCCATGCTTATCGAGCGCAACACAATCGCCGAGCCAATCGGTGTTGGGTTGCGCACCGAGGAACATGAAGACGTGCCGGATTGGCGTTTGTTCGACCGTCCCTTGCCGATCCCATGTGACCGATTCAAGTCTCGCCTCGCCGTCTAGTTCGACGAGGCGCGACCGCCGATGAACGGTGATGTTGGACATCGCTTCGATCCGCCTGATCAAATAGTTCGACATGCTTGTGTCGAGTCCGTCTCCGCGAATTACGATGTGGACGTGCTGCGCAAATCCCGCGAGGAAAACCGCTGCCTGACCTGCCGAATTTCCTCCGCCAACGATGATCACCCCTTCACCGGTGCAGAACGCCGCCTCCATGAACGTCGCGCTGTAATAGACTCCGCGCCCCTCAAAATGCTCAAGGCGATCCAGCGCCGGTTTCCGATATCGCGCGCCAGTGGCGATAACAACCGCGCGGGCATATACCTGCTCGTCATAATTGAGCCGGAGACGAAAAGGTGGCGCGCCCTCGCAATCGATGCCGAGGACTTCAATCGGCACGCCAACTTCGGCGCCGAATTTGCGACACTGCGACAAGCCGCGGCCGGCCAGGGCCGGACCCGAAATGCCGGTCGGAAAGCCGAAGTAATTTTCGATCTTCGAACTGGTGCCTGCCTGCCCACCCGGGGCTTTCGTGTCCAGAACCGCGACCCTCAACCCTTCGGACGCCGCATACACCGCAGCGGCAAGACCTGCCGGTCCTGCGCCGACCACGACGACATCGAACCTTTCATCGTTCAGCCTGTCGGGACTCAGACCAATGGCGTCCGCCACGACTCGATGCGTCGGGCGCTTGAGCACTTCACCTTGCAGCGTGATGACCACTGGTATGTCGGCGTCTGTCGCGTCATAGCGTTCAAGAAGCGCCTTCGCTTCTTCGTGCTCCACGATGTCGAAGTAGGCAGAAGGCTGCGCGTTGCGGCTCAGAAAATGCCGGAGACGGAACGTGTTCGCGCACACCGAACTACCAATCACCAGAACGCCCCCGCTCTGGTCCTGAGTAAACGCGACCCGACGCAGGATGAATGCACGCATGATCGTTTCGCTTAGCTCGGCTTCCGCGATGACGAGCTCGCGCAGCGATTCCTCATCGATAACGATGACTTCACAATCGCAGATCGCACGTGCCGTTGCCACCGCGGCGCGGCCGGCAAGCGTTCCGACCTCGCCGGTGAAGATGCCGGGGCCGTGCGTACCGAGCACATGGATGCCGTCTCCGGAGCCTCGCGTCGCCTCGATTGCTCCCGATACGATCACGAACATGGGAATGTGCCGATCACCTTCGGCGAACAGTACCTCTCCGGTCTTCAACTTGCGTCGTTCACCGTATCTCTCCAACACCGTAATCTGCTTTTCATCAAGCGTTGGAAAAATTTGATAGTGACGGCTGCCGCCAGAAACCAATTCTTCGAAGCGGCCTGAAGGCGTGTCGCTCATGGAAACCCCTCACAAGATAGGCGAAGCGTGTGACCCTGCTGATAGCTTGAGTCTGATTCAAAACGGGCTTGCAGTGGGGCGCACGATAATTTCACTAACATCGACGTCCTCAGGCTGGTCGATCGCGTATGCAATCGCGCGTGCAATCGCATCCGGCTGTATGGCGATGCGGCGGAATGTCTTCATCTCGTCGCGGGCAGTGTCGTCAGAAATGCTATTGGCAAGTTCCGATTCGACCACGCCGGGGCAAACCACCGTCACACGCAACTTGTCTGTTTCTTGACGCAGGCCGTCCGAAATCGCACGCACCGCGAATTTGGTTGCGCAGTACACCGCGGCCGTCGGCGAGACCGAGAGGCCGCCGATCGATGAGATATTGATAACCTGGCCGAAGCCTTGTGCCTCCATCGCGGGCAAGACCGCGGCAATGCCATGCAAGACACCGCGGATGTTGACGTCGATCATCCGGTTCCAGTCGTCGACCTTCAGCGAAGAAAGCGGAGAAAGCGGCATCACACCCGCGTTATTGACGATCACGTCGATGCGTCCGAACTCCGTCTTCGCAAATTCGACGAACGCCTGCATGTCCTCGCGACTCGTGACGTCGAGCGAACGTGTACGGGCCGACCCGCCACTCGCTGCAATCGATGCGGCGAGTGATTCCAGTTGCCGGACGCGGCGCGCGCCGAGGACGACGTGCGCGCCGAGTTGCGCGAGCAGGCGCGCCGTCGCTTCGCCGATTCCGCTGCTTGCGCCGGTGATGACGACGATTTTTCCTTCTATGTTGCTCATGGTTTTTTTCTCCGAGAGTGTCTTGAGCAGATTGCGGACCGAGGCTACCTACACTGGGTCACGTTGCTTTCCGGCGTCGACGCGATCCTGGTCGCGGTGGTGCAGTACTTCCTTCGCCGAGAGCGCCGCATTGATCGCCCTTGGGAACCCGGCATACGCTGCGATCTGTGTGACCGCCTCGACGAGTTGCTCTCGCGTCCCGCCGACATTGAGAAACCCGTGCATGTGGACCTTCAATTGAGGCGTCGCGGAGCCCATCGCGGCCAGGGCGGCCACCGTAATCAATTCGCGCACGACGAGATCAATACCGCTGCGCGAGTAGACGTCGCCGAACGCAAATTCGACGATGAAGCGGCCGAGGTCCGGCGCGATGTCGTTCAACGATTCGATCACGCCTTCGCCGACGGCACCGTCGATGGCCCGCAGTCCTGCCACGCCATCCTCGTAACGCGTCGCACTGGGCCGCACCGTGACGGGAGCGACCTCAATGTGCTTCTCGTTGAACACGACTCGTGCAGCCGATACGCCGTTCAGCGCGGCGGGAAAGCCCGCATAAACAACTAGGTGAATCATCAACTCGACTATTTCGCGCGGCGAACATCCGACGTTCAGCGCACCCGCGATATGAAAGCGCAGTTGCGGGTCCGCACCGCCCATCGCCGCAAGCGCGGCAACCGTCACAAGCTGACGCTGCCGCAGGTCGAGCGCGGGCCGGGAGTAGATTTCTCCGTAGGCGAAACTGATCGCCATGCGTGCGAGGTCGGGCGCGATCTCTTTTAGCGCCTCAACTATCGAGGGCTCTTCGGACTGCTCGATGGCTTTAAGGTATTGACGACCCAGCGTCAAGGTCGATTGAGCGTCGTGCATCTTTTCCTCTCGAAGTCGCGCCGCCACATTACGGCTTGCCGTGAAAGATAGCGAGGATAGCGAGGGTGCGCCAATGCCTTTGGGGTGATACTTCCGGAGTATCGCCAAGAGTATTGTCAAATCTAATGGAATGGACGCCCCCACCCGAAACGGCATCGATGTGCCAAAGTGGAAGTGTTAAAGCAACCACCTGAACGAGGGGAGCGCCCACCATGAAGATTACGACAATTGGCATCGATCTGGCGAAGACTGTTTTTGCCGTGCATGGCGTGAATGAGCATGGCAGAGCCGTACTGAAGAAGATACTGAAACGCGATCAGGTTACGACGTTCTTCGCAAACCTGTCGCCCTGTCTGATCGGGATGGAGGCCTGTGGGAGCGCGCACTACTGGGCTCGCAAACTCGAGACCATGGGGCATGCCGTGCGACTGATCGCACCGCAATTCGTCAAGCCTTACGTGAAGACGAACAAGAACGACGCGGCCGACGCCGAGGCGATCTGCGAAGCCGTCGCGCGGCCGAATATGCGCTTCGTGCCGGTCAAGAACATTGAGCAGCAGTCGGTGCTGTCGCTACATCGTGTCCGGCAAGGCTTCGTGCGGGCACGTACTGCGCAAGCCAACCAGATACGCGGTCTGCTTAGTGAGTTCGGACTGGTTGTCCCGCAAGGGATCTCCCACATTGCCCGACGGGTACCCGAGTTGCTCGAAGATGCGACCAACGAGTTGACGGGATCGTTCCGGCTGCTGATTCAGCGCCTGATGGAACACCTTAAAGAACTCGACTGTCAGGTCCGGGAGCTGGAGGTGCAGATTCAAACGTGGCACCGCGAGAACGAAGCCAGTTGCAAGCTCGCGAAGGTGCCCGGCATCGGGCCGATTACCGCGAGTGCATTGATTGCCTCGATCGGCGACGCAAAGAGTTTTTCAAACGGGCGTCAGCTCGCGGCATGGCTTGGTCTGGTGCCCCGGCAGAACTCCAGCGGCGGCAAGACCGTGCTACTCGGTATCAGTAAAAGAGGCGACACCTATTTGAGAACGTTGCTGATTCACGGCGCGCGTTCAGTAATTCAGGCTGCCAGTCGCAAGGAGCAGAAAGAGGATTGGTTGCAGCGCCTGTTACAGCGGCGAAACCCGAATGTCGCAGCCGTGGCACTCGCAAACAAAAATGCACGGATCGTATGGGCACTCCTGGCCCGCAGTCGCGAGTTCGAGAGCGATTACGCGGCGGCAAAAATGGCAGTTTAACCTCAGCAATACCCGCATCGAATAACGAACAGCAGGAGACTTCAGCCGATTGCCTGGGCAATCATTACGTGATGGCAGAACAGGTTAGACCGTGGTCCGGAAAGTCTGAAAACACCGGTGTGCGCGACAGCACGCAAATCTGATGAGACCCCGACCAGCAAATTCCATCAGGGACCGCCGGCTTGCGCCGGACAGCGAAGTCCGGATGCATGGCTGCAATCTTAACCTTCACACCGTCGCAGATGAGAGCTTGGCAAACCGGGGGCGTCCATGCATGGTGTTTGCCGAGACCTTTCGCGGATGCGCGAGGAATATGCACGACGGCGGCTGCTGATGGGCGTCGACCATCGGGTGTATCGGAGGCGTCCCTCTACGTCGCGTGCGGCACAGCTATCGTGATGCTTGTCGGCGCGGTGTGGCAATGGGGAAAGCGCGGGCGGGCAGCACCGAACCTTTGAGCCGGTGCCTGCGACAGCGGGGCCGAACTCAAGCTGGTGGCGGCTTCCTTCATCACCGCGTGGACTGGCGCGACCATCTTTGGTGGCGAATTCTTTTTGGCTGCGGCTCTATTGGCTGCATGGTTCTTCTCGCCACGCTGATCCCGAGACCCTCCGTGCGGCGGCGTCCTCCGCAGACGGTTTTCCGCGTCGTGACGAGCGCTGCCGTTCGCTTTGTTGCATCGGGGCAACCAGGGGAAAATCGGCAGAACGCCGCGAACGGAGTTGAGAGCGAGCGACCTTGCACGCGGCTCGTTCAGTTCTGCCGAGCCCAATGCTCGACCGAACGGCATCAGAGCATGTGCTGATGCTTAGTTCGAACGGGTCGGCGAGGCGAGACGCTCTTCGCGTTACACGAAGGCCTTGGACGACCTCGCGGCCTCCTCCGTGATCAGAGGTGCTGTCCGGATCCTGAGCGATTCCGACCATCGGCCGAGCCGGCTTGTCCGAATAGCGTGTGAAACACCCACCAACCTGTCCGAAAAGTGTATGTTTCTGGATTACTCGCCCGCCTCCTGTTCTCGCCGAATCATCGGCGCGGGCATCCCAGTGGCCATGTCTAGCATGCCTGCCAGAACAATATCGACCAAGATAGGCAATGAAAAAACGCGCGACCACCGGCCGCGCATTTCAGAGAGATGAGAATTGCCCTCAGTAGATGATTGCCTGCCGGAAGACCGGTTGTACATGCATCGGCATCTCGACAAGCTTGCTGGCGTCGACAAGCGGCTTGAACCGCTCTGTGAACAGTACATTGACGAAAACTCGACGCAACGGAATTCCCTCAATGTCGGTTTCTGCCTGCTGCTGCAGGATTCCGCTGTCGGCCAAGTCAGTCATCGCACGCCAAATACGTTCGACTGGCGGAGGCGGCTCATTGCGGAACCGCTCGTTTCGATAGGTCCCCAGCGGTACGCCTGGTTTAAGAAACACCGAGTGTCCGTACTCTCCGGGCTCCCCGCGTACGTCGAACTGAACCGCCGCATGTTTGGCCTTCCTTCATTTGTCGATTGCCGCCCAGACCTCGGCGTCGGTCATATCCGCAAGCCAGAAAATCTGCACGTCGTGGACCTGCACATGATGGAGGATCGTCCGGTCATTCCAGACCGTCGCAGAGATTGAAGTACCGGCGGCGGCGCAGAATATCCGGACGAAATTCGATAGTCCTGCAGCGGCTGCTATGCGCTCGGGCGGCAGTCCTGAAAGGATAATAGCGGTCAGCGGAACGAACCACATCGTCGTCGGAATGCCTTGCAGGAGCGTGGGGACAATCAGGTGAAATCTGTCGATCGTCGTCAGAAAGTTCACTCGCATGAAAAATACGCCGGCAAAGCCGTAGAAGGCAAGCGTGGCGATCAGCCGCGCGTCAACCCGCGGTAAAAGGCGTCCGACGATCGGTGCCAAAATCACTGCCCGAACAGGCGGAGAGCAATATTCTTCAACCAATCGGTAGAGACGCTATTGATGTTCGCGCACATGATTGGTGTTCCTCAGCGTCCCCATTCGCGCAACCGATCAATGGAGGTGGCGCGAGGTTCGCGTGAAAGCAACTCGCAGACGCTGTCAGCAAAGCGTTGAAGCGCGTGCAAGGATCCGCATACGCTTTTGTACTCTTCGCGGCCAATCCGCCCATCAAGCACGACTAGCAGGCCCGAATCGCGCGCGATCTTTTCGATATCCATTTCCATTCCCCTTTAACGCTGACGCGTGTGCAGGCCTTTGTCAGATGGCCTCCAGGCCAGAGCGCATCATCGGCCGCGCCGAAGGAGGCGGAAAGACACGCCAAGAACCGTCGTCGTGCCGGAAAAAAAAGATCGCGAGGCGCCCTGACGCGCCGAGAGACTCCGCACGCACACAACGCGTATGGCTGAGCGTCGAGTAAGTGCACCGGTTGAAGCGGATGGACGAGGCCGACGTCGGGGCCATCCATTTGTCGACCACGCTCCGCAGGGAGATTATGTTGCCGCGCATTTCTCGCTCCTTCAGCTTCAGACCCAAAGCCCACGTTGTGCCCGACGCCCGGCTGTATTCCGGAGCAAGGCGGATCCGGCGCTCTTAAAACGTTCGTCCGTCATTCCGAGCCCTCGATCCGTCCAGTGCCGCTAGACTTCATTGCAGATGCCGAATCTTCGATGACGAATCGTGCGTAACCGAATGATACGTCACGGAATAGAATTATCAAGATAGTCAGGGTAATTACCTAGCGAGGGCCCGCGCTGCTGTGCCTCCCGTCGACCACGAGAGGCCGTCCGATCGCTCGAGCATGATTCCGCTCGACTGGCTGATCCGCGGTCCGGTGTAGGCTACCTGTCTGAGCGGATCGGGCGCCGCAAGCGCGCGCTGATCGTGCGCGCGCGGCAGATGATTGCGTCGGGCGCGGAGACCTGCTGTCTTCCGGCCGGGGTGGCGCCGCCATAGTTGCTCGGCATCGATTTCGGTGCGGCAGCGCCGGGGGTTGGCTTCCTCGACCACCGTCCAGGGAAATCACCCCGGATGCAGCGTTTGTCTTCGCACTGTCGGACGGAACTCGACGCCCATGCTCATCAAGCGACTCGTACTCGTCGTCCCATCTTGGCCGACTGCTCGATCGCATCGATTGTCATATGAAGTACAAGTGCGTCGTCGAAGTCGGGCGCTGTGTGGGTGCCGTTGCGCAGGTCGTTTGCCATCAACCTGTAGATACTCGCTAAATTTCCGGCTGTGATAGCCTCATCGAGGCCGAAACCATGCGTTCGCGGCACCTCGATTTCATGGTAACCATTCAGCCCTTTGCGGCCCAACTCGACGCGCACCGGGAAACGGTTGGTTACGCGTATCTCGTCCATTTCCGCGGTGATACGCAAGTCTCCCTTTGTTCCATTGATCTCCCATAGCAAGCCAGCTTTATGCTCAAATCCGCCGCGCAGTTGCAGCGACAACGGGGCTCCGGACTCAAGAATTGCATTGACCATTACATGGTCTGACGCTCTCATCTGAACGGTTCCCGCCGCCTTTCGGACCTTTACGATCCCTCGACTTCGCGGCAACGTGCCGCCAACTTCCTGTATGGGATCGAGCACTCGTTGTATCGCAGCGATGGCATGCCCACCGATGACGGAAAGCAGCGTCGCACCATCTTTGAAGCCCATTGAACAGGCGTCGGTGTGCACGACTTCATCGCCCCATCCGAAACCGGCACCGAGATACGTCGACGACAATACGTCGCCAACAAACCCGTTTGCAACCAGACGTCGTACATAATTGAGTTCGGGTGACACGATCGCTCGCGTTCCGATCACAGCAAGCACACCCGTTTCATTTGCCAGCCGCGTAAGCTCTGATGCCTCAGTCAGCCCGGCTCCGAGCGGCCATTCGCAATAGATATCCTTTCCGGTTTCAATCGCCGCCGCGACCACCTCGCGATGACGCGGAACATGCTCCGTGAACGTCACCACGTCAATGTCGTCGGACGCCACAAGTTCTGCAACGCTGTCGAAAGCCCGAGGAATCCCGAAGGCGGCGGCCTCCTGCGCGCTTGTCGGGCCGGGGTTCGCAACGCCGGCGATATCAAAGTCGTCAGCAAGGACACGCAGCGCTTGAATGTGAGCTTCAGTGCCCCTGCGACCGTCGATCTGGCCGACGATTCCCACACGGAAACGCCTATTCATAGCTTCCTCGGAACCATTCAGAAATGCGATTCTTGAACGTGTGTCGATGCCTGACGGAGGTTCGGACACCCAGCGCCCTGATCCAAGGACACAGTCGAACTTGTTTCGAAATGGCGGCTACGGAAAGACAATATCGCCGAAGATTAGACCGTTTACGGATGATACGATATCGAATTGATGAGGTCAAGAAGAGCGCGGAGAGGAGCTTCGGGCATTCACGGAGGCACAAACGAAATGGCTGAGTCTTGTCTGCTGATGCCAGCAGGAAGGACTCAGCCGCAATTCACACATGCCACGCGCCGCGTGTTAAGTCACGATTTCAGAAACCATTCGCTGCACCCGACCGGGATGCTCCGTCTGACGCCCCGCCAAATGCCGAACTCGAAGCCGTGCCTGGCGCGGTGGCGTTCTGTGTCGCCACCCTCGCTTGCGCTGCCTGAATATTCTCAGGATAGTGCACCCAATCATGCGGGTCATAGCCCGCTTTCTCGAGCTGCTTCAACTCCTCACGCACCTGCGCACGACTGGTCGGCTGACCAGCACTGGACTGTGCGAACGATGCCACCGGTACTGCAACCGCGGCGGCCAAAAGGACCACTCCTGCGAACGACTTCATTGGATCTACCTCAATCGATTGTTGTGCGTGGCGCTACGAAAACCATCCGGCCACGTGTGAAGCGAAGTCTAATTCGCAACTTTGATTCGGGTAACTACTAATTTCACCAACTATCCGTTTCCTCACAGTCAACAATAGATGAGATCGATTGGTCGCGACCATCAATTCCGCCCATGACACTGTGCTGCGCTCCAGCACGGGAGAGTCAAGAACGCTTGACACAATTCATCCTATATCGCATTATTTGACATAGATTTTGTTTGCGCAGTTGCCGGGCGCACCCTATTTTGACGAATCCGTACCGGGCCAACTCACTCGGCTCTGCGCAGAAGCGCTGACACAGGACGAATGCGATGGACAAGGTTGCGACACATGATTGGGACCGCGAGGTCGACGTCATCATCATGGGATCGGGTGCGGCCGGGATGACGGCCGCTATCGTGTCGAAGAATGAAGGACTCGTGCCGCTCGTCCTCGAGAAGACGGATAAGATAGGCGGCACCACCGCGTGGTCGGTGGGCATGATGTGGTTCGTCGACAGCACGCCCATGCGGTCCGCCGGTTTCAAGGACTCAGTCGACAAGGCACAGCAATATTTCGCCGCGACGGTCGGAGACACAGTCGACCGCTCGTTACAGGAAGCCTATATTTCACAGGGCCGTGTCGCGCTCGACTATATGCTGCGCAACTCGGAACTCGAGGTCGCAGCCGTCGAGTACCCGGACTATAGCCCTGAACTGGCGGGGGGCATGTTCGGACGCGCGCATGCCCCCATCGAATTCGACGCCCGAAAGCTCGGACCGAACTTCAATAACCTGCGCGCCCCGCTTCCTGCCTTCGCACCATTCGGCGGGATGATGCTCGACCTCGTCGACCTTCTGCACTTCCTTTCCTTCACCCGCTCGGCGCGTTCGTTCGTTCACGTAGTGAAGCGCTTCGCGCGCTATACCGTGGACCGGTTGAACCATCATCGAGGCACGCGGCTCGTCGGTGGAAACGCACTTGCGGGTCGCCTATACAAGACGATGCTCGATCGGAACATCGACATATGGCTGCGGGCGTCCGCAACCAGCCTGATTACCGTTGATGGCAAAGTCATCGGCGCGGAAGTCGCCCGGGATGGCCGCACAATCCGTGTCCGCGCCCGGCGTGGCGTCGTCATCGCGACAGGCGGCTATCCGGGCAATCAGGCCATGCGTCGGGAGCACTCTCGCCAACCCACGGTGGAACTCGGACTGGGACTTCCGAGCAACATCGGCGATGGTCTTCGACTGGGTGAATCAGTGGGCGGGCGACTCGACCATAACGCTCGGGACACCGGTTTCTACGTTCCGACGTCCGTCTATCCGGACAAGGCGGGCAACATGCAGTTGTGGGGGCACTTCATGCTTGACCGTCCCAAGCCTGGGTTCATCGCGGTCGGCAAGGACGGCAACCGTTTCACCAACGAGGCCGCTTCGTATCACGCGTTCACGCTCGGCATGTTCGAGGCAGGCGCAATTCCCGCGTACCTGATCGCCGATGCCGCGACAGTGAAGAAGTATGGAATCGGCATGATCCTGCCCGGCAGTCTGTCTTTGCAGCGCCATGAGAAGTCAGGCTACCTGGTCCGAGGTCGCACGCTCGCTGAACTGGCCGGCAAGATCGGCGTCGATGCGAAAGGACTGGAGCGAAGCGTCGAGCGCAACAACCGCTTCTCGAAGACCGGCATCGACGAGGACTTCGGCAAGGGATCGTCCGCATACAACGTGTACAAGGGCGATCCGACGCACGCGCCGAATCCTTGTCTCGGCCCCATCGAGAAAGGCCCATTTTATGCCGTCAAGCTGATGCCGGGGGACTTCGGTACGAGCCGCGGCCTCGTGACGGGATCTCACGGAGAAGTGCTCGACGATGACGGCCAGCAGATTCCAGGTCTGTACGCCTGCGGCAACGACATGAACTCGCCGGTAGGCGGACATTACATCGGCGCGGGCATCACGCTCGGCCCGGCGTTGACGTTCGGTTATCTTGTCGCGATGGCGCTCGCAAGGAGCGATCGTTCAAAGGAAGACGTCAATCCTGAGATCGGTTCAACAGCCGACCAAAACGTGAAACTTGCCTGATCCGGGCTCCGCTGGAGACATCCATGAAACATGAATCGATCGTCGACGTCCAGACGTTCATCAACGCGAATCCCTTCGGCAAGTTCCAGAAGCGCGTCTTGCTGATGTGCTTCGTCATCGTACTTCTGGATGGTTTCGATACGGCGGCGATCGGTTACATCGCCCCGGCATTGCTCGGCGAGTGGCACCTCGCGAAGCCCGCCCTGGCGCCAGTTCTGAGCGCAGCTCTGCTCGGGCTGGCGTTCGGCGCCCTTCTGTCCGGCCCGATGTCCGACCGCATCGGACGACGCGTGCCGATGGTTGCGGCTGTGCTCCTGTTCGGCGTCACGTGCTTCGCATCCGCATTTGCGACGAGTGTGGGCCAATTGACGGTGCTGCGGTTCGTCACCGGCGTCGGGCTGGGCGCCGCGATGGCTAACGCGGTCACCATGGCGGACGATTTCAGCCCGACCCAACGTCGCTCCACGATAACAAGCTTGATGTGCTGCGGCTTCCCGCTCGGCGCCGCCGTGGGTGGACTGCTGGCAGCATGGTTGATTCCCCACGCGGGCTGGCGCAGCGTCCTGGCGGTGGGCGGGCTCATTCCGATCCTTCACGGCGTGATGCTGATGATTGCAATGCCGGAATCGGTGCGGTTCATGGTTGCGAACGGAAAACCCGCTCCCCGCATCCGTGCCGTTCTTGCGCAAATCGGCCCGGGAACGGCCGATGCAGACAGGTTCACACTGACCGAGAGCGCACCGTCGACCCGACTCAAAGGGTTGAGCCTCGTCATGTCGCGACTGTACGTCCTCGGTTCGATGATGCTTTGGACGGCGGCCTTCATGGGCCTCGTGGTCTGCTACGCCGCAATCAACTGGATGCCGATCTTGCTGCGCGACGCGGGTCTGAGCGCAACAAGCGCGACGTTGGTATCGGTGCTTTTCCCGCTGGGCGGTGTCGGCGCAGTCGTGTGCGGCGCATTGATGGATCGGTTCAACCCGAATCTCGTGATCGCCGGCTGCTACGGGCTCGCGGCAATCAGTCTCTTGTACATCGGACAGACAGTCGGAAACCTGGCGCTACTGGTCCCCGCCGTACTGTTGGCAGGCGTGTTGCTGAATACCGCACAGGTCTCGATGAATGCACTTGCGGCAGCCTTCTACCCGACCGAAGGTCGTGGCACCGGCGTTGCCTGCATGCTGGGCATCGGCCGCTTCGGCGGAATCGCAGGCTCATTGCTTGTCGCCGAACTCATCAGCCGCCATTTCAGTTTCGCGGGAGTGTTCATCACGGTTGCGGTCGCTGCAGCACTCGCATGCATTGCCGTGTTGATCAAGCACATCGCAGGGCCGCAAATCGCTTCGGCGTCGCATGATGTCGCGAGGGCCATCGATCATCGAACGCAAAGGTCGCAAGTCTAGTCCCTCTGAACCGACCGCGCAGACCAAAGGTCGTCTCCGCCATGCTCGTCTGAGCATGGACTCTGCCCGCCTCTGTGCGGGCTCTTTTTTTGATTTCATCGTGAGCAACCGCTCGTCGCGTATGTCTCTGCAACATTGATCCCGGGAACGTTGATCGGACTGTGGGACGTGTTGGCTTTCGCAGGCGCGTCGGCAGATCCCCATCGTTCTTGACTTCGAAAGCCCAAAAACGTATTCTTCAATTTATTTCCATCCGATGTAGCACGATCCTACTACGCATACTATGTATAACGATATTTCGTGAAACGTAGCTGCTGAAAGACGGGAGCGGACAAGGATTTCCTGCCTGGCTTAATGCCCTCTACGTAATGGAACTCTCAGTTCGTGTCGACGTGCACATCACCGGAAGCCGATGTGACTCTGCCATGAAAGACGAACGATCTGTCCCACATCGACGTCGCACACAGACGACACGAACCTCGCAGTTGCATGCAGGGCGCTCGCTGGCGGGTCGTGCTCACCCTGCTGGACTGGAAGTGGTCTCCACAGCAGATACCGGGCACACTTAGGCGCATGTATCCGACCGACCCGACCCAGCACGTATCGCATCAAACCATCTACACGGCTATCTATGCTCAGCCGCGCGGCGAATTGGGCCGCCAGTTGATTGCCTGCCTGCGCCACGGTCACAGTACCCGCATGTCCCGCTCGCGCGGCACCGACCGACGCGGGCAGATCGCATCACGCTCGACCGAATTTCCGCGCGATTCAATTAGCACGCGCCTCCGATCCCCATCCAATCTTCGGCTACAAAAAGATTGAACGCCATCGATCGATGAACGTATCATTTGCGGACGATGAAAATATATGTGGACGGAGTTTTCCGAGCAAGTCAAACCGATACGTGTACGGGGTTTTGCTACGTGAGTTTGTCAGGATGACAAAACGTCAATCGGACAACCGATCTTAGACAGGAGAGTCCGTGAACCCTCAAACAAGCTCATTTGAAAGAAAGCGATTTTTGATGCGGACCAGGCTACTCGACGCCGCAATGCGGGCGTACGTGCGCCGCGGTGCATCGAGGCCGGTGATCGATGACGTTATTCGTTAAGCGAACATATCTCGTGCAACGCTCTAAAACCATTTCACCTCATGAGACGAAGTGATGCCGGTGACAGCGGAAGAACTGAATAATCAGATGACCACGGATATCCTTCCCCTCTTCGGCGAACTTGTAGAACCTTGGCAGCGGGTCTCAGTAGGGTTCCGTCTCTTTCTGCTCCGTGCTCTCATCGATCCGACGTGGGCAGCATACGTAACACGAATTGACGCGTGGTCCCACAATGCATTGGTCGCGCGATACATGACCCTCGAGTTGCGGAATGGTAAAGCGACCGGTCAGTTTCACTATGAGCGAATCGATGCGGTCGGCGTTTTCTTGACGGGGCAACGGCGCATTGCACTCGGGCGATCACGGACGGGATAGAAGATCCCAATTCGTATATGGATGCCGGTGTGCGCATGACTCTCACTGGGTTAGGTTGCTCAGTCGAGCTCTGCGATAAAGCTGTCATGTTCTCACTCGAGCACATTCAGACGCGGGTGATCGGGAGGACCGGCACGCACAAACCGAATTGGATCGAAAAGATCGATACAGGAAGGGGAAACGTTTTCCGTAGTTGCGCC
This sequence comes from Caballeronia sp. S22, assembly GCF_964261745.1. Taxonomy (NCBI): domain Bacteria; kingdom Pseudomonadati; phylum Pseudomonadota; class Betaproteobacteria; order Burkholderiales; family Burkholderiaceae; genus Caballeronia; species Caballeronia sp. S22. Next base: position 1,387,199 of record NZ_OZ180036.1, read on the forward strand.
GCACGTCGGTGCTCTCCGTACTCGATCACGCGCACGACCGATACCCGTCGTTCTACTAGGGAACAAAAATTCGCATTTTCTCGACTTGTCGACACACCGTCCCAATGGTCAAATTGTTGCTGTGACTTCAATTGATCCTTTTTCAGGTCAAGATGACAATCAATCGCTGGGCAAAGGAGCTAACCATGACAACCTCGTCTTATGGCGATCCATCGAGCAGCTTCGTCGTTTCACACCCTCTTGATCCCGAAGACGCGAAGCTAACCGAATCGATGTATGCAATCTCCCGTTCCGGCAAAGGCATGAGATGGGGAGTCGAGGGACGAGATGTGTTCGATGCGATCATGGAGCGCGTTCTGCCCTACAACGGCGTGACGTTTGAATCTGGCTCGGTTGGAGGCATTCCCGGGCTCTGGGTCAACCCTGAAAATCGCCGACCTGACGAAGCGATACTGCATCTGCACGGCGGTTGGTTCAACTTTGGAACTGCCTTTGCATTCCGCCACCTTGTCGCCCAGATTGCCGCGAGGAGCGGACTAAAAGCTTTCGTCCCGGATTATCGGCTGGCGCCCGAACATCCGTTTCCCGCTGCGCCGGATGATGTGCTGGCATGCTATCTCGGGCTCGCTAAAATTGTGTCTCGGATTGCGCTTTCCGGCGACTCGGCGGGTGGCAATCTTGCCCTGGTTCTTGCTTCGCGCATCGCCAACGGAGAAGTCGCCGCAAGCGCGACACCAGTAGCCACGGTAGCCTTGTCTCCGATTACGGATTTGACGCTCTCCGGACCGACCTACGAATCTCGTGCGGAAGCCGATCCGCTCTTCACGCGCGCGCAGGTAGCAGAACTCGTCCATGCCTACTTGCGGGATGCTGATCCCGAACACCCCCTGGCCTCGCCGCTCCACGCGGCAATGACTGGCTTGCCGCCAGTCCGAGTTCACGTTGGCGACGATGAAGTCTTGCTGGACGATTCACGCCTGTATGTCCAGCGCGCAGTCGCTGCAGGTGTCGATGCGCGGGTGCACGTCTGGTTGGGCATGGCACACGGATTCGCTGGCAGCGTCGGAACGTTGAAGGCTTCTGCGCAGGCTCTCGACGCCATCGGCACGTTCCTCATTGAGAAACTCACCTGTGTGGGTTGATCGACCGAAGACGCCTGCATGTGACAGACCATGTCGACGTTCGGGATCATGATCTCGCGAACGTCGCGTCGATCGATCTTCGATCGCGAGAAACCGTCATCAGTTTCGTTCAGAAAAAGTGCATGATTCCCAAGTAGCCGCCTTGTTGGTTGTGTCCAGGAAGCGGCTGTGAATCGGCCGTCTCGACCGGGAACGCCGAAGATTTTCCGTTGAACATGGCGCCGACCGTCATATATAGAAACGTTCGCTTCGACAAATAGTAGGTTGTTCCGAGCGCCGCAAGGTTGCCCGTGCCACCGCCATGGTTGACATTTCCGTGATACCAACCGGCCTGCAGCGCAAGAGCGGGGGTCGCCTGATAAAACGCACCGATCCACTCCTGCTGACTGCGCGTCGCCGCGAACGGATTGAAGGTGTCGGCCACGGTGTCCTGGCCCGACGAGACGAGTTGCTGGTAGCCGGCGTAGAATTTGACGGGGCCCAGCGTGTACGTGGCGCCAGCCATATATTCACGTGACGCGGTATAAAGACCTGAGAACTTCCCATTGGCGTCGCGTAGTTCTTCATATACGCCGTAAGCCGCGAAAGCCGCCGACGTGTATTGGGCGCTTACACTGAACTGCCGCCCTCCCCGAAAGTTACCCGCTTCGTTACCGAAACCGTCCTGCACCCGGAAAGAGAAACCAGCCCAAGTGGGCGAGTTGTAAGTGATAACATTCGATCGCGGACCCCACGCTCGCCCGTAAGCGAAGTTTGCAATCCCGGTTCCCACCTGTTCGCCAAGTGGGTCAAGGTACCAGCCGGTTTCGTCCGTGAGACTCATGGCCCGTCCGAACCAGATACTTCCGTACTGGTCGTGAGACAACCCGACGTAGGCGTCTCGGGTGAAGATCGTGTCGGGCGGGATCTGACCAGTGCCGGAAGTGAAGAGGCTTTCGAGCTTGAAGACCGCGTGAAAGCCTCCTCCAAGGTCTTCATCGCCTTTCAGTCCGAACCAGCTATATCCATATTGATTGCTGCCGAACCTGAAATTGTTCTTCGATTGGCCGTCTGGCGTCGCAACGTTGGTGACGAAATCAAGGCCCGCGGCAACGCGCCCGTACAAGGTCACAGAACTCTGTGCATTTGCGTTGCAGATCCCGACGGCCGCCAAAGCCGCGGTTATTGCTATTTTCATCATTTTGCAATCCTTAACGAATTATGATCTCCATGACTAACGCGGACACTTCTCTCGGGGCCGCACCGGACGAACTTCGTGGTCTTCCCACTGATTCGCGCAGAAAGATCTGTATGGCCGCTCAATCGCCTGGATCCGCCTGACGCGCATTTCTATCTGCCGGCTCGCCCAACGCTTAACGAACTTTCGGGCGGACGCGGCATCAAACTACTCCCTCCTGGACCTGCTAAATGTGCGCAGGAATCCCGGAAAGTGACGTACTGTCGTGGCCAACAGAATCGCGCATGCCTGGACGAGGAGCTGAACAGCGGGGCCGGCCCCGAGCGCCAGAACGAGCTGACCAAGTTGAGCCATGAATAGCGCAGCCGCGGCGCTCGCGACGACGCTTCCTCTGCCGCCCGTGAACGGCGTACCTCCGACCACCACCGCCGCGATCGCAGGCAGCAGATAGTCGTTACCCGAAGTCTGCGACGCGCTGCCGATGAATCCGGCGAGCAGCATGCCCGCCGCGGAAAAGCAAACGGCAGAGGCGACGTACGCTCCAATCCTGTACTTCAAAACATTGACGCCTGCGGCTTCGGCGGCACGCTGGTTCACCCCCACCGCAACGAACCGGCGTCCTACCGTGGTCTTGCGTGTAATGATCCATGCGACCGTCACGAACACGAAAGCAAACCAGACGTTGGCGGGCAGTCCAAAGAACTGAGCATGCGAAATGGTCTGCATCACGGTCGGAACGTTAATCGGAACCGTGCCGGTCAACGATCGTGCGCAGCCGATCAGCAGCGCGTTGACGGCAAGCGTCGCTACTAATGGCGTAATCGCAACCCTCGAAACCAGCGTACCGTTTACGATTCCGATAAACCCGCCGACGCAGACAGTAAGAATGACGGCGAGCACAATGGAATCGAACGCGAATCCTGTTTTCGCCATGACAATGCCCGCGAGCGAAACAGTGCCGATTGCGGACATGTCGAGCCCGCGCTGCTGAATGACCAGAGTTTGCCCCGTCGAGACAATCGCAAGAATTCCGGCGAACGGAAGCATGGCAAGAATCGAGCCTTGCGTCATCGTGCCCGGCGCAAGGATGGAACTGCACGCGAAGAGCAGGATCAGCCCAACCCAAATCCACGAGAATTCGTCGAACGCGGCCAGCCGCGCGGGTTTTGATTTTGTTTCCGACTTCGAGGACTCAAGGAATTCCGACATAACTTCCGCCTGGTTGTGCATTGAATTTCTCATTTCGCCACCGCCATTTCCCTGCTCTTGGAATAGAGCGCGACTGATGTGAGGATCATCCCGCCGAGGAGGTATGACTGCCACGAATCCCCGATATCGAGGAAGGACGTGACGACATTGACCTGAATGATGAGGAGCGCACCAAGAAGTGAACCGACGAAGGAACCGCGTCCGCCGAATAGGCTCGCACCGCCGATCACCACCGCTGCGACGCTTCCGAGCGTGTAGTTGATGCCGGCATTGGGGTCGCCGGATCCGACTTGCGCCATCATGGGCACTGCAGCGACGCCCGCCAGGAAGGAACACCCCATATAGGCGGCGAGCGACGTCAGTTGAGGTCGCGCGCCAGACATGCGCGCCGCTTCCACGCGCGAGCCCACGCCACGGAGCGTGAGACCGAACCTCGACTTGAACAACGCAATTTCGAGCACAACCCCAGCCACTAGCGCCACGATCGCGACGACGGGTACGCCGCCGATCTGGGCGCCGATCGACTCCACGATGGGGTCCGCAATCAAGCCGCCCGGAACCGGGCGCAGGAGCAGTGACACCGCCTGAAGCGCCATGTACGTCGCGAGTGTCGCCACCATCGGATGCAACCGGAACGGGCCCACCAGAATCCAGTTCACCAGCCCGACGGCGAGGGCGACGAGCAACACGATCACCCAGCCTGAAAGCTGATGACCCAGCGAAGCGCCGTCGTTCAGGAAGAACGACTGAATAACGACGATCAGCCCCATGAGCGGCCCGACCGAAAGATCAATTCCTCCGACTAGCATGAGTATCTGCTGCCCGTACGCGACGATGGCCAGAGTCGCCACGAGCGCCAGCATGCCCCCAAGGTTGCGCGCAGAAAGGTAAGCCGGATTGACGTGCGACGCATACAGCCCGAGCGCACAGACTGCAACCGCAAGCATCACGAGCGGCGCCCAGTCCCCGGCGGCCCACTTCCAGAGTCCGGAGGTACCGGAAGCGCCCTTTTCCCGCTCGGTAGTTGAAGTCAGCACGGCAGAGGTGATGTTGTTCTCACTGACGGCGTTTCCATCCAATTCCTTGACGACATGGCCGCGCGAGAAGATGAGCACGCGGTCGCACAACCCCGCCACCTCATGCGCATCCGACGAAACGACAATGACGGCGGTGCCTGCCGCTGCTGCCCCGCGAAGCACTTTATAGATTTCCATCCGCGCACCAATGTCGACGCCCTGTGTCGGCTCGTCGACCAATAGCACCCTGGGGTGACTGGCGAGCACGCTCGCGAGCACCAGCTTCTGCTGGTTACCGCCAGACAAGGTACGAATAGGCGTGTCGATAGACGGCGTCTTGACTGCGAATCGTGTCACGGCATCCCTGCCACGCCTGGCTTCGCTGCGCTGGCTCACCCAACCCTTGATCGAATCGAACGGGAGACTTCGAATCGAAAAGTTCTCTCGAACCGACAAGTCTCCAAAAATCCCCTCGCGATGACGGTCGCCCGGCAGATAACGTATGCCCGAACCGGCGGCAGCCTGGGAGTTGCGAAGTTTGGCGGGAACGCCGACGACCGTGACGCTGCCGCGGCTTCGCGTCAGCCCCGCAAGAGCACGCAGGAACTCTCGTTGGCCGTTGCCGTCGATGCCCGCGAGGCCGACGATCTCGCCTTTTCTGACCCGTAGCGATATGTCGGTGAAACCGGCGCTACGCAACTTGTTCACGTCGAAAATGATGTTTGCGCCGCCGTTTTCACCCTTGGCCGGGAAGTCGCGATCGAGCGCACCACCGACGATCAATTCGACAATTTCCTGTTCGCTGAGGCCCGCGGCTTCGTAGGTGCCCTGGCCCTGGCCGTCGCGAAGAACGGTCAGGCGATGCGCAATTCTCTGTACCTCTCGAATCCTGTGGGAGATATAGACGACCGAACAACCCGAAGTCGTTATCTTGCGAATGCGCTCGAACAAACGGTCGACGTCTTCCGCCAGCAAATGTTCTGTGGGTTCGTCAAGGACCAGAACCTTGGGCTTTGCAGCAAGCGCCTTGACGATTTCGACGATGAACCGCTGCTCGGGGCCCAGACTCACCACGCGCTCGTTCGCATCGATCGCAACATCGTCGCTCCATTGATTCAGAAGGCTTCGCGCCCATTGCGCGACCTCCATCAAGGACGGACGCTGCTCCGCAGGCACGCCGAGATAGAGGTTTTCCGCTACGGTCAGATCGGGCATAAGCGCCGGCTCCTGCCGTACGATAGCCAGCCCCAACCGGCGTGCCTCCTCCGTGTCACCTCGCGTCTCTCTGCCATCGATCAAGACACGCCCCATTTCCGGAACAAGAGCACCGGACGCGACGGCCATGAGCGTGGACTTTCCCGCCCCGTTCTCGCCAACGAGACCGTGTACCTCGCCCTCGACCACCGAGAACGTGACGTTGTCGAGCGCCCGGACCCCGGGGAAGATCTTGGTGACACCATCGACCTGCAACAGCGTTTTCTGGTCATTCATGGCGATAACTCGAAAATAAACAAAGGGATGTGGTTCGCACTCTGGCTCGCGGGCATAGCCCAAGACCCGGCTGCTGAATCATGTCGTTCATGTCCCCGCTCGAGCACCTACCAGCAAGTAGACCGGGCAGGCTGTCTCTACACGCGCCATAGAACGAGCACGAATCAACTGCAATCCACCAGTCCGCGCTCAAAGCATTGCGCCTGATAGATTGCCCGGACGGCTTCAAATATTCTGTTAGTATTACGAATTTCTATATATCGTATATACGAGCACTGAATTGCTGGATACGAGGCCGGAACACCTCAGTGCGCCCGATTCAGATCCTTTCGATCGCAATCGTTCCAAGTGCGATCGATTTATATAGGATGATGTGTTTGAAATTGAACAAAGTCAATGACCCTCGGGAATCTCCCTAGCCGCGTCACGAATGTCGGGGATCACTCGGCTTACGTCTCAAATCCGCCGCGACTGCGGGTTCTATGGCGCAACCAAGTGCGCCACGCATGGACGACCGCGCCACATCTACTTCATCGAAGTAAGTGACGACGGGAAGAGATTCATAACGAGGCGGATCCCTATTACGCCCCACGCCAGGTAAACTGGGGGTGGTATCCGGACTAACTTGCAAGCAACCCGGTGGCAGGATCGGTGGTTTAAGGTTGGCTGCCGGGGCGACAGTAAAGGGACACGGGGCCGACGTCGACAGAATGCATCGGCGAGATCCGCGCCGCGCTCATGCCGTCGAAGCGCACTGCGGCATGACGTGACGATATGCCGAGCAGAGCTGTGGTTGAGGAACACGATGTTTGGCAAGAGTGGATTGGATTCCACTCAAGCAGCCGGCATCCGCCTTTAAGGCAAGCACCAACGAATCTTCATTCTGGATGCCGTTAGTCGATTCGCACCCGCTTGCCGGTCTGGTCGGATTTCTCGATGGCATCGATAATGTTATGGAGCGCTACCGCGTCATCGAAATCAGGTGCGACGCTGGTCCCCCGAGTGAGATCCTCGGCCATTTGCCGATAGATGGCGGCCACATTTCGCGAAGCAACGAATTCAAAGTCGTGCGCCTCTTCGACCTCTAACGCCCGATAGCCCTGATCTCCCTTCCGGCCCGCCTCCACGCGCAACGGCGTGATATTGATGACGGGAACCTCGTCATTCGTCGCGGTAACACGTATATCGCCAAGCGTGCCGTTGATCTCCCATAACAGCCGGATGCCACGCGGCAAGCCGCCGCGAATTTCCAGCGACAGCGGCGCTCCCGAATTCAAAACGGCATTGACCATCACATGATCGTGCGTCTGCATCGGAATCGTGTTTCCGGTCTCGACAATGCGCACGTTCTTGCGGCGCTGCGACAGCACGCCCGCTATCTCGTCGATCGGGCCGAGCACACTTTGCACGGCGGCAATTGCATGCCCACCAATGATCGCCAGCATAGTTGCGCTGTTGCGCGAATCCATAACGTAGGAATCGCCGCGCGTGACTTCATCGCCCCAGGTAGGACCGCTGCCGAGATAGGTCGACGACAGGACGTCGCCTACGTACCCGTCAGCCACCATCTTGCGTACCATTTCAACCTCAGGCGACGCGGTGGCCTGTGTGCCCACTACTGCCCGCACTTTGCTGCGCCTGGCGAGTTCCGCGAGCTCGGTCGCTTCCGCAAGTCCGGTTCCGAGCGGCCATTCACAATAGACATGTTTGCCCGCCTTCAACGCCGCTGCGACAACTTCGCGATGGTGAGGGACCTTGACCGTTACGGCCACGACGTCGATATCGGGGGAGGCCACTAGCTCCGCCACGCTCTCGAACGCACGCGGAATGCCAAAAGCAGCAGCGGCCGCCTTTGCGCTTGCGAGACTCGTGTTCGCCACACCGGCGGTTTCGAATACATCGGACAGCGCGCGCAACGCGGGAATATGAGCTGTCGTGCCCCAACCACGCCCCGTGCTCACTCCGACGATACCCACTCGGAAACGATTTTTCATTGCGACCTCGAAACCATTGAGTCGTTTGATTTGCATTCGGCTGCCGCCCTGCCGCAGGTAGTGACCGAAGCGAATGTCGAGCGGAACTTGATCCGCCCCGGCGCGCCCGCTGATACGCATGACGGCCAACGCATTAGCCGCAGCGCATCATCCGGGCCGCTCGATGCGGCCCGGAAAGGGTGAGATAGCGGCGAATACGACGCCGGTTATTTCGACAAACTCGGGTGCGGCCTGTACTGGCCTGTCTCCATCAACTCCGCAGCGGCAAGGGCCTGCGGTGTCCAGCGCAAAGTCGCGCGCGTTTCCAGCAGCCACGCCTGATAACTCTCAGGGACATCCTCCGACGGCCCGTGGTGGATAACGCCCTTTGGCACACAGGTCAACGTGCCTGGTTCCGTGCAACCGCCCCATGCGCCGGGGCCTCCCACATAACAGATCACCTCGTCGAAATCGGCGTTGATGTGCACGGGTGGCCGCCCTCCGGGACGCGCGCTGAGATTGAACATCAGCAGGTCACCCGTGCTCGATGACAGAAACTGGCTAGGCGGGCCGCCCTCGGGCAGATAAGCGTGAACCTGGATATCGGCAAGGTTCAGCTTCCATACGGGCACGGACTCCGACAGACGCACACCAAGCGCAAGCGGATCATGCGGCAACATGAAGACCGTGTTCTCGGGGTCGAGGGTTTTCAGCACCAGCCGCGTCGGGCCGCCGGCCGGCATGGCGGGGTCGATATCGGCAAACTTCAGGTCGCGCGCAACATTGAGCAACCCGCTTGGCGCGGGCGGCGTGAGCTTCAGCGCCGAGGGACTTTCGACAATGACGCTTCGCATGGCATCGCCCGTCGGTCCATATCGGTACGCGACTGAACGCGGAATGCAGACGAAGTCCCCTTCGGTCGCGGTGAGACATCCCACCTCGGTTTCGAACCTGACCGTGCCAGACTGAACAAAATGAAGCTCGTCCGCTTCGACGTTGCGCACCACGTATGGCATGGGCTTGCGCCGTCCGGACGCATGCAGTCTGACGCCCAGCCGGGAGGTCGCCACGGTGGTCGGAAGCGCCTCCGGGTCGTCCTGATCATCCGGCGTCAAGCGATCAAGGACGGCTCGCCGCGGTGCGTGCGGCCCCTGCACGGAAAGATATTCAGGCGCGTACGTCGGCCGGGTGACAACTGACAGCGCCCCTTGAAATCCATCACGGCTCCAGAGTTGAACCGGCGGGGGCGCTGCATCATGCGGATTGCCACTCATCTATCCACCTCCTTCGCTCTAAAACACGCCTGCATCGCCACACACGTCACCCGGTCGATGTCGGCAAAAGAATTCAGTTGCACTTGGTGTGCCCGCGACTCGATCGTCTGGTCCATCAGCGCAATGTGCTTCATGCTTTTGATGACCGTAAAATAGATCGATTTACATCGAATGATGCAGCTGAGAACAACCCGCGTCAAGAGTACTAGGGAATCCCCCTAGGCGATACGGAATCGCGAGTTGGCACTTAAGCCGCCCCCCTCGTTACGAGGTGACGATGAACCTCGCGGTCGCAACGACTCGCTCCGGATAGTCAGTCCAGAGTCGTATCGTCCTGGGACATCTGGATCAGATTCTTTTCAATCTGATGTGCCACTCTCCAGAACACCTGCATGTCCCGGTCCGAAACCCCGTCGAGCGACGTCGACATCATGTCTACGAGTTGCGGCAACATGCCGTCGACGAGCCGCCTACCCTCGTCCTTGAGCGTGACGTAGTACTTTCTTCGGTCCTTGGGATCCCGAATCCGTTGCACCAGTCCACGTTTTTCCAGGTTGTCGAGCGCCGGCACCGCGGTCGTCGAGGCAATACCCACTCGCTTGCTCAATTCGAGCTGATTCAGCATGCCACGCTCGGCCAGCACGCGGAGGTAGTACCAGTACGAGATGGCAAGGTTCTCCCTATCGAGGATTTTCTGGCCCTCTGCATCATAGAGCCGCCGCATCGTCCTGGTCATCCATGGGACGGTTCGGCCACGGTCATCAAATATTTCAGGGGACAGCTTGGAGGATCCGTTCGCAGGGGCCTTGCAATCCAAAGCTGTTTCATCAGCGCTGAGACTCGACTTGGACATTTCCACGTTCCTTTATGTATGGCCAACCGGGGCAGAATCCGCTCCGCACAATCGATAGTCAGGGCACACCCTACCCTCAAAGCCCTTACGTTGGATTATACTTTAACATATGATTCGATGTCGATTGAGTACTGATAGCATAGCTACTTTACCCAGCAGACCGAGCGACACCCGACCAGCAGCCGTCGGGGCCAATCGAAACGCAGCGCTACTCAGGGTTGAAAGCACCATGCAACGAAAAATCCTCATACTTATTCTCTGGCTCATGCCGACCGTACTGCGTATCGCGGCGCGAAAGTTCCCGTCCATGCGCGCGCATCTGGCGACAGGAAGCGGAGTCATTCAACTGCGACTCAGGGACAACACACTTTCGAGGCAGCTCCATTTCCAGAACGGCACCGTATCGGGGAGCTGGGGTGTGAATTCGAAACCCGACGCGGAGCTTGTCTTTATGGACGTGGCAACAGCTCGTCAGATGCTCGCGCCGAACACCGATCATGCGTTCCTCATCGATGCACTTAAGAACTTCAAGATCACGCAGGGTGGAAGCGACCAAAAGCTCGTGTGGTTCGGCCAACTCGTCAACACGATGAAAACGGCCGCGTGGCGAAAGGGCATGGCCATGAAAGACGGCACCACCCGCTATGTCACCCTCACGAATGGTGGACCCGTGTTCGTCTTCGTCAAGGATGGCAAGATCGTCCGCACCACGCCCATCGATCTCGAAGAAGACGATGGACCGAGCTGGAGTATCACGGCGAGAGGCCGTCGGTTTTCACCGGCACGCCGCGCGACGGTCAGCCCGCACGCCCTCTCCCTCAAATCGCTCGTGTACTCGGAAAAGCGCCTTCTCTATCCGATGAAGCGCGTCGACTTTGACCCTTGCGGTGAACGCAATCCCCGGAATCGCGGGATTTCTGGCTATGAACGGATTAGCTGGGACGAAGCGCTGGATATCGTGGCCGGAGAAATCCGCCGGATGAAGCAAGATTACGGTCCCGGAGCCATAGCCATGGTCACGGGCGCACATCACCAGTGGGGGAATATCAACTACTACCTGAGCGCATTCCTGCGCTTCGGTAATCTGATTGGCTTCACTCGCGTCGAACCGAGTCCGATCAGTTGGGAAGGCTGGTACTGGGGAGCCATGCATCACTATGGCAACAGCTTGCGCCTGGGCACGCCGAGCTTTTACGGCACGACTGAGGACTGCCTTCAGCATGCCGAGGTCATCGTGTTCTGGTCGAGCGACCCCGAATCGACCAGCGGGGTATATGGAGGATTCGAAGGCACTGAGCGCCGGCTGTGGGCCAAGCAGCTTGGCATCGAATTCGTACACATTGACCCCTATCTGACGCACTCCGCGCAGTTCCTTGGCGGTAAATGGCTGCCGATCAAACCTGGCACCGACTCGGCGCTCGCAATCGCGATCATGCATGAATGGATCGTGAACGACAGCTATGACAAGGAATACGTGGCATCCAAAACAACCGGATTCGATGAATGGAGTGCCTACGTCCTCGGCAAAGAAGACGGAGTACCGAAAACGCCGGAATGGCAGGAAGCGGAAACCGGCGTGCCCGCCAAAGACGTCTACAGTCTTGCGCGATTGTGGGCGTCGAAAAAGACCTATCTTGCGGCGGGTGGCCTGGGCGCGGGTTTTGGTGGCGCCTGCCGCACCGAGACGGGTGCTCAATGGGCGCGAAGCGTCGTCATGATGATGGCAATGCAAGGATGGGGAAAGCCCGGGATCAACTTCGGCAACTTGCAGATCGGTGCGCCGCAGGATCTCAACTTTTACTTCCCCGGCTACGCCGAGGGTGGCATCTCGGGTGACCTTAACAACACTGCGAGCGCGGCCAACAACTATTGTCGCATGCCCCACATCATCACGATCAACCCGGTCAAGCAGGCCATTCCCCGACAACGGCTCGCCGAAGCCATCGTGGATGGGCACTCGCACGGCTACGCGTGGGATGGCTTCTCAATGGAAGGGCAATTTGCTGAATACGCTTATCCGAAGCCAGGCCATTCCCGCATTCACATGCTGTACCGCTACGGCTCGTCATCCTTTGGCACAACGCCGGGATCGAACAGGCTCGTTGAAGCGTATCGTCATTCATCGCTCGAATTTATCGTCAACCAGTCGATCTGGATGGAGAACGAGGCTCAGTTCGCAGACGTCATTCTGCCCGCGTGTACCGCACTCGAACGTGATGACATCTCCGAATGGGCGAACTGCGGCGGCTACATCCAGCATGCGCAGAGCCAGCTCAATCACCGTGTGGTGACCATGCAGCATAAGTGCATCGAGCCTCTCGGCGAATCGAAGTCGGACTATCAGATCCTTTTGGATATCATGACGCGACTCGGATACGGCGGAATGTTCTCGGAAGGCGGTTGCTCCGAACTGGCCTGGTGCGAGCGGATGTTCAATTCAACCGACTTGCCCAAACAAACCACCTGGAAGAAGTTCCTCCGAAAGGGCTATCACGTCGTACCGCCCCCGAAGGATGACGACAAGCCGCCTGTCGACATGCGTTGGTTTGCGGAAGGAAGACCCAAGGATTTGCCAGAGCCGAATCCACTGCCTGCCGCCTACTCGCTCGGCTTCGGCGACGGCCTGCCGACACAGTCGGGCAAGTTCGAATTCGTGCCGTCGAGCCTTCGTCGTATCGAACAGATCGATCCCGCAAGGCCCGCCGTCAACCGCTACATGAACGGTGCCAGCACCGGCGAGCAACCGTTTCCGCTGCAGCTCGTGACCAATCATCCCGTCTACAGCTTCCATACGCATGCGGACGGAAAGAATAGTCACGTGAGCATGATCGACGAACACCGGATGGAAGTCGACGGCTATCGCTATTGGGTTCTGCGATTGAATGCACTGGATGCTCAGACTCGGGGTCTGCAACGTGGCGATCTGGTGCGGGTCTACAACGCGCAAGCGTCAGTCATCTGTGCCGTGGACGTCTCTCACCTCGTCAAGGCGGGTGTGACGCGCGGCAACGAGTCCTGTGCCGAGCTCGACATGATCGAGACTTCGTTGGGTCTGGTCGATCGTGGAGGCTGTCTCAATCTACTCACGCCTGGGAGAAAGATGAGTCGGACAGCGGACGGAATCATGCCAAATACTTGCTGGGTAGAGGTGGAAAAATGGAATTCAAGTCTGGAGAAGGCAGCGTGAACACTTGGGCATTGGTCATTGACGTGTCACTCTGCATCAATTGCCGAAACTGTGTCCTCGCGACAAAGGACGAGTACACCGGCAACGCCTTTCCGGGATATTCGGCGCCACACCCGCCGGAAGGCCTCGAAACGATCCGGATCGAACGTCACGTCCGCGGAGAGGGTGCGCTGGTCGATGTCACCTATATCCCGAAGACCTGCAATCACTGTGACAACGCACCCTGTATCAAAGCGGCACCGGATGGCGCGATCTACAAGCGCCCGGACGGCGTCGTGATGATCGATCCGGTCAAGTCGCGCGGCCGCCGCGATCTGGTCCGGACATGTCCTTACGGCATGATCGAATGGAATGAGCAGGAACAAGTTCCGCAGAACTGGAATTTCGATGCGCACCTGCTCGACGCCGGCTGGAAAGAACCCCGCTGTGCGCAGGCCTGTCCCACCAAGGCGATCCGCGGATTCAATGTCCCGGACGCCCAATTGGCAGACATGGTTGAGAAGGAGCGCCTTTCGGTAATTCACCCGGAGTTCGGCACCAGGCCGCGCGTTTTCTACAAGAGTCTGGATGATGCGCTAAGCCATCTCGTGACGGGCAACGTCTGTGAGGAACGAGACGATGGCAAACTGCGCAATCTCGAGGATGCCGAAGTCATCCTCCGGGACGCCGCCGATGCAAGCGAGCGCACAACCAGGACTGACCCTTTCGGTGACTTCCGTTTCACCGGCCTTACGGCGCCATCCTCGCAAGTTGAGATTCGAGTGCGAAAAGATGGAACGGAAAAAGTTGTCGCTACACAAGATCGTACGGGGAACCTCAGCCTCGGCACATTGTTGTTCTGAAGCCCTGGCTCCGAAGCGAGCGCGAAAAACCGGATTGAACCAGCCATGTTTTACCGTCTAGTGTGAGGCACACTGAGTCCCCGTACTTCAGGTGCCACACAGTAACCCGCTTGGAGACAAGCCTCGTGAAACTGCTACACGTAGATTCCAGCATCCTTGGGCAAGGATCCGTCAGCCGTGATCTGTCAGCGCATGTCGTCGCGACTTTCCGGGATCGCCATCCCGAGCTTGCCGTCAGTCGTCTCGACCTTGCTGCAACGCCGATCGGCCATCTGACCGCGGCGCATCTCACAGCCGCGCAAGACGCGCCCCTCGACGACGCGTTGAAGTCCGACATCGCCCTGGGCCAGGTGGCGCTCGAGGAATTCCTGGCCACCGATATTGTGGTCATCGGCGCGCCGATGTACAACCTTGGGGTGCCTTCTCAACTGAAGGCCTGGATCGATCGCGTCTCCGTCGCCGGGAAGACGTTCCGCTATGGCGAGCACGGCCCGATCGGACTGTGCGGCGGCAAGAGGCTGGTCATCGCCTCGTCGCGTGGTGGCGTGTATAGCGACGGATCGGCCGCCGCCTTCTTCGATCATCAGGAGACGTATCTGAAGGCCGCCTTCCGCTTTCTTGGCATCACGGATATTACTTTCATCCGTGCGGAAGGCGTGGCGATGGGTGAACAGGCACGCAGCGGAGCCATCGCCTCGGCGAAGCGAGAGACCGCCGCACTCGCCGCGTGAGGCGGCGTCGGGGCAGCCACGCTGCCCCGTATGCGATCTGTTTTACCGATCAGATCTTGAAGCTTTCAAGGCTCGCCGGATGAAACAGCTCATGCGGCTGCAGTCGCCGGCTGGAAAGCCCCTCCGCATGATGCTGGGCAAGGAAACGGTCGATCGTCCGCTCGTTTTCCGCAAAGCCGTATGGCCAGAAATCGAAGCCCATTAGCTTGCGCGCCGCCCGCAACTGGTCTTCGACGAACGGCAGCGTCACCTTGGTCGCCCCGGTCTCGCTGAGCCGCGTAAGCGCGAGGGCCTTCGATTTCTCGAATGCCTTGACGAGCGCGCCCGGCAGCCATGGATGTTCGTCGGCAAGTGTCTTCCTGACGCCGAGCGTGTGCATGATCGGAAACAGCTTGGTGCGCGAATACCAATCGGCGGCGGTCTTGTGCGGATCGTCAAACAGGTATCGGACCTGAGGATGGCCCTGATCGAAGCAGGAAGGCGCTCGTGGCCCGATTACTGCGTCGATCTTCCCTGCCGCCAGAAGGCTGGAAATGGTTTCGCCTTCGGGGGCGTCTTCAATCCGGACGTTGCCCGGCAGGTTCAACGCGATCTTTTCGACGCGCGTCGGATCTTCGTAGCCTCCGCGCACCCAAGTAACATCCGAGGCCTTGACGCCGTACTCCTCTTCGAGAAAGAGTCGGACCCAGACGTTCGCGGTGAGCTGGTATTCGGGTACGCCGATGCGTTTGCCTTTCAGGTCTTCAGGCTTTTCGATTCCCCGATCTGTTCGTACATAGATAGCCGTATGCCGGAAGGCCCGTGACGGAAAGACTGGCACAGCGGTATAGGGCGAGGTGCCCGCGGCAGTCTTGACCGAGTAGCTGCTGAGCGAGAGCTCGCAGATGTCGTAGTCGGCGTGCCGAAACGCGCGAAAAAAAATCTCCTCAGGCTCCTGCAGCATGAAGACCGGATCGACTCCGTCGATCTGGACATCTCCATCGACCAGCGGACGCATGCGATCGTAGTTACCAACGGCGATGGACAGCCGAAGTTTGTGATTTCCCATAATCTCCTCTCCTTTATGCAGGACAATCGAAACGAAGACGTCGCTACCAGCCTGGTCAAGCGACTGAAAGGTCTATTAGAACGTCATCGTTTGATACTATATCGAATCATGCGTATACACACAATACATCGCAAGTTGTTACCCGTCAGCATGAGCACGTGCACGCGAGGCCGCCAAACTGTCGAAACCGCGAATCGTCTGAGAATTGAAGGTGGTCTAAAATATATAAGGATTGGAAACCGATAAGCCGGAAGCGGGCTTGCGACTCATCGGCCATGACTATGGTTGATCGGGTCGCTGGCCCGGGTAGATGACTTCCGGCGTCCAGTTCTCGCGCGGTTGAGCGTACAGATCCCAGAACGCCTGAGCGACACCGCGCGCTTCGGGAGAGTCTGCCGAAACGAATGTCGCCACAGTGACGGAAGCGACGTGGACGCCCCGCTCCTTGAAATTGTCGAAAACCGCATACGCCAGGTTTTTGATCCCGGCCTTGCCAATTCCAAGTAACAGGTAGTCGGGATGCGGGTGTGTGGCCAATGCGCCGCCAGTCAGCAGGATCGCACCACTTCCGCGCGCCAGCATGCCGCGCGATGCCGCTTGCGTGGCCACGAGCGCCGCACCGATGTTCACTGTCAGATCGGGCACAAACGTCTCGATTGATTGCGTCTCGATCGAATCGGAATGCATCGACGCCGAATTGAAATGCAGAACGTCGATTGCACCGTACTCCGCTTCCGTTTCGCGAACGAGCTGAAGCACACTGTCCAGATTCCCGGCATCGACCGACCTGATGCCAACGGTGTAACCCTCGTTCGACAATCGCGTGGCCCTCTCGGCAAGATTTTCGGGATTGCGCGAGGTCAGGATCACGCGGAAGCCTTCTTGCGCAAAGCGCGTGGCAGTCGCGATTCCGATGCCCGGCCCTGATCCAATACTGAGAAAAGTCTTCACTGTTAGGCTTCCTATTAGTTATGAAAAGGTGTTATCAAAGCTCGGGCCATTCGGCACCGGTACGTCAATCGGTATGCACGAACGCGTCGCTGAAGAAGTCGTCTTCTGGCAAGCCGGCCTTCAGGAAGGTCTCGCGTGCGGCACTCGTCATCGCCGGATTCCCGCATGCGTACACCTCATATCCTGCAAACGAGCCGAAGTCTTCGAGCACGGCTTCGTGCACCAAACCACGTCTTCCCGTCCAGGCTTCATCCGGCTCGGACAGCACCGGCACGAACTGCACGCGGGCGCTGTCGTGCCACTTCTGTGCGAGCGCTGAGAGATAGAGGTCTTCGACCCTGCGAGCGCCCCAGTACAGGTACAGCGGCCGCTCCACCCTGCGCTTGAGTGCGTCTTCGATGATCGATTTCACCGGCGCGAACCCCGTGCCTGTCGCGAGTATCAAAGCCGGCCTCTTCGACCCTTCGCGCAGCGTGAACTCTCCAAACGGCAGTTCGATGCGCAGCCGGTCGCCCTTCGCGATGCTGCCGAGCACGTCTTCGGAGAAACGTCCGCCGGGCACGTGGCGCACGTGCAGTTGCACGCCGTCGTTTTCGTGCGGCGCATTTGCCATCGAATAGTTACGGCGCGTGCCATCGTCAAGCTCGACCTGCAGATATTGGCCGGCACCGAACTTCACTCGGACGCCCGCGGGCAGCCGCAACTGAAGGATGGTGACGTCGTCTGCTGGCTGCGTGATGCGGTATACCGAGGCCTCAAGCGTCTTGCGCGCTACGGGGTCGCGCTTCTCGATGCGACGCGGCGCGATTGTCAAGTCCGTGTCGGGGCGCAGACAGCACAACAGCGCCCTTTCGGCTGGGGCGGCCACTGTTCCCTGAACCGGAGAGCGCCCCTCGCCCGTCACAAGGCGTCCTTCGCAGGATGAGCAGACGCCCTTGCGGCACGAGTAAGGCACCGCGTAGCCGGCCCTTTCGGCTGCGTCGAGGACGGTTTCACCTGTCGTGCACGAGAACGTTATATCGCTGTCAGCGACGAAAATCTGAAAATCCATGATATGGCCTCGATAACTTGTCGACCGTCGTCGGGCAAGGTTTGGAGTGACTTCGCGGGGATCACAGGGGCAACGCGAGCAGGGTATCGACACGCGAGCTATCGCACACGACGATGCGCTCGCGCAACCGCACACTGGCCTCTTCGCGCACGTATACATCGCAATATCGACCCGTTGCGAACAGGTCGGTGGTTCCGTCGCGCATGACGCGCGCAACCATGAAGGACGTTTCGCTGTGTGCCTCCACGCCGTCGTCATGGATCACATACGGCTGCCCGAGCAAATGACGGTAGACGTGCCGTTCATAGATGTTCGCATCGCGCAAGGAGGCGACCCTGTCGACCAGCATGCCGTATGAGGTCGCGTAGATCATGCTGCCCACGAGACCACGGCGATGGTTGTCGGCAGTCGTGACCCTGTAAAGACATGACTTCGTGAAGAACCCGGGCCACTGCCCGAGGTCGCCGTCGTCGATGCAGCGTGCGTATTCGGCCTGCGCCCGCGCGATCAGTTGATGAATGTCCTGCGTCATCGTCAATATCCCATTGCGTTACGGTAGGCCTTCCAGAATCCGCGAATCGAGGCTTCGGTTACGCGGCTGGCGCTGCTTGTCGTGCCTTCGCCGCCCATCTCGATCACTGACCGTGCGTCACTGGCCCCATCGATGCCACGCTGCACGAAGCCGCCTACGCAGCCATCCTCCATAGAGACATAACCCGCCGGTCCGACGAGATTCGACTGGAGCAGACGCATTTCCCGCAGCTCCGGTGTATCGTCCTCGAAGCCGAGATAGGTCCAGTTCAGTTCGGTCTGCCGCGCACCACGCGGCAGGATCTGCCGCACTGCAATGGCGTTCTGAATCTGCTGTAGCACGAAGCCCGGAAACACCGAAAGGATCTGCAAAGTGACGCCGTCACCGAATTCGTCGGCGCCCGCGAGGATCGAGGCGTCTTCGAGGCTGTGGCCGCTCTCCGAGCGGATCTTCTGTTCCGCGTAGCCGTCCGCGGCCGTTTGCTCCGCTGCCTCAGCAGCGTGATCGACCGCCGAATAGCTGACGTGATGCCCACCGCTGGCGTCGACTATGATCCCGCCGCGCTGGGACAGCTTGTTTAACTGGAATGTTGTAAAGAAAAGATGCAGGATACTTGCGTGATAGGAATCCTTAACGTTCTCGACATAAAGCTTCCAATTGTTCGGCAGCATCTGCGTGAAGCGGCCGAGCACGACTGGCGAACGATTTTCAAGCACGCGCGCAATGCGTTCGACGATCTCCTCGCCGAGATATTCGTCGAGTGGCGGTACATCGTCGGAGAAGCTGCCGAACACGAGACCATGCAGCGTGGCGACGCGCAGCTTGCGCAAGCCGTGATCGCCGAGGCAGAAGTCTTCCTTCATGCCGCCCTGGCCGTTGACACCGTCCTGAAACGCAACGCCGCATAGATCGCCCTGCAGACTGTAGGTCCAGGCGTGATAGACGCAACTGAAGTCCTTTGCGTTGCCGTGGTCCTCCAGGCAAACCATCGCGCCGCGATGAGCGCACCGGTTTTCGAATGCATAGAGCTCGCCGTCCGTGTCGCGCGTGACGACCACCGGAGCATCGCCGACGAACGTACTGCGGAAGTCGCCTGAACTCTGCAACTCCGCTTCGAGGCAGAGATAACTCCAGTGCGGACCACGAAAGATCGCTACCTGTTCATCCGCATATACATCTTCGCTCTGGAACAGTGCATAGGGTACGCGCGTGACGCCCTCGACGGGCCACTGGACAGTGGCGCGGGGCGCCGGTTGAATGGGGATGATGTTCAAGTCGCTGACTCCATAGCTGGCGTTTGCCGAACGCAAGATTCCGAGAGACCGAGTCGAGGCCGTCGTTGACAGCCCGTTTTCGATGTGTTCGAATATCGTACATTGTTCGATATTGGAACCAATATGACATCCATAAAAAGGCCTGTCAATACGCGAACCGGTGACTCGTCGCCTGTGACGGATGGAGACGCGTCAACCGAGAGCCGGGCGAAGGAAGGAATGGGGGGACTAGCGAAGGGGTTGGCGATCATCGAAGCCTTCGGCGCGAACACCACACGCATGACCGTCTCTGACGCCGCGCAACTGGCCGAATTGAGCCGCCCCGCAGCGCGGCGTTGCCTGCTGACGCTCGTCGATCTCGGCTATCTCGCGCACGACGGAAAATTCTTCACGCCGTTGCCGCGCATGCTGAGGCTGGGTGGCGCATACCTCAGCACATCGTCCTTACCGCAGATTGCGCAACCCCTTTTAGCGATCGCGCGCGACAAGCTACAGGAGTCCGTGTCACTGGCCGTGCTGGACGAGGGTTATGCCGTGTTCATCGCACGCGCCGAGGCAGTGCGTATCGTTTCGACGGGCGTGAAGCTCGGCGGTCGCCTGCCCGCCTATTGCTCAGCCACAGGGCGCGTTCTGCTGGGCGATCTGCCTGAACAACAGACGCGGGCACATCTGGAAAGCGTGCCCATGAAGCGCCTCACTAATCGCACAGTGGCGAATGTCGACGGCGTGCTGAAGGCGATCCGGCGCGCGGTGGTGGACGGTTACGCGATCAGCGACGAAGAGTTGGAAATTGGTATGTCGGCGATGGCCGTACCGGTGAAGAACGGCGCCGGGCAAGTCGTGGCGGCGCTGAGCGTGAGCGTTTTTTCGGGGCGCGTGAGCATCGAAACACTGCGAGAAAGTTTTTTGCCGACGCTACGTGAGACGGCCGGGCGGTTGCAACGCTCGCTGTAAAACGCCTTGTAACACGGACTTCCCTACGCTGTCCGAGATCGAACGAAGCGTTACAGCAACGTGGCGAGGTGACGCCGTGCGATCTCGAGTTCCGGCAAGAGGTGCTCCACGACACCTTCGCGGCTCATCCGACTCGTGGAGACCGAGAGGCTCATCGCTGCAATCATTTCTCCGCGTGCATTCCTGATCGGAACAGCGATTGAGCGTATACCGATCTCCAGTTCTTCATCGATGATCGCATACCCGTGTCTACTCGCAAACTCGATCTCCTTCATGATGCTGCTGGTCGTTGTCCGGGTATGAGGCGTCAGCGCAGGACGCGCCATTCTGTTCAACATGAATCGCACCTCGGCAGATGGACGGCCTGACAAGAGAACGCGGCCGGTGGCGCTACAGTAAGCAGGCAGGCGCGAGCCAACGCCGAGACCGCTGGACAGGCTGCGCCGGTGCGTCGAGCGCGCGACGAAGACTGCATCCTGCGAATCCAATACGGCGATCGATGCAGACTCTTGCGTACGCTCGTTAGTGATCTCCAGGACAGGCTGTGCGATCTTGGTCAAAGGGTCCGAGACAACATACGCGTAGCCCAGCCGCAAAGCGCGCGGCGCGAGAACATAGCTGTGACCGTTCTGCGCGGCATAGCCCAACCTGCACAAAGTTAGCAAACTGCGCCGTACCGAGCCCTTCGTATGGCCGGTTATCTCCGCAGCCTGTGTCAGTGTCAACGGCCCTTTTTTCATCCCGAATGCTTCGATGATGGATAGCCCTTTTTCCAGCCCCATCACGTATTCCGGCTCGCTTTCAGGTGATTCTTTTGCGCCTGTCTTGACTGCCATAGATCCTCGCAGAATTCGAATTCCGTACAAACGTCCGGTATCCGGACAGTTTAGTCGATATCTTTGACATCTGATGATGTATGGAGCGGAATGTCAATCGAACGCCCTCAACCTTGCGTGAGGCCGTCCTCATACTGACATCCGAATCTTATGAACTGCGAAGGGAAATATGAAACCTGAATCACCTAAGCGCCTCATCGTCACGGGCGGCGCCAGCGGCATTGGCTATGCCTTCAGCGAGCACCTTGCGCAGTTGGGGCACCGCGTAGTCATCGCCGACTTGCGTGGCGCCGAGGAAGCCGCGACACGGCTTCGTGAGTCCGGACATCAGGCCATCGGCGTGCGAACGGACGTCGTCAGCGAGACGGACGTTGCGGACATGGCCGCCGCAGCGGTCTCGGAGTTCGGTGGAATCGACGGTCTGATCAATAACGCCGCGCTATTTACCACCCTGACACTCAAGCCGTTTGAGCAGATCACCAATGAGGAGTGGATGCGGGTGATGGAGGTCAACACGCTCGGCCCCTTCAACTGCGCCAAAGCGGTGTTGCCGCAACTTCGACAAAGCGGTCGAGGTCGGCTGGTGAATATTGCATCGACCGTACCGATCAAGGGGCCGGTGAACATGGCGCACTACGTGGCCAGCAAAGGCGCCGTCATTGCCTTCACGCGCGCGCTTGCGCGGGAACTGGCGAAGGACAGCATCACGGTGAATTCGATTGCGCCAGGCTTCACGCTCAGCGATGGCGTGCTGCAGACCGATCTACACGATCGCATTGGTGAAAATGCCCGTACTGCTGGCCGTTGTATTCAGCGCGACCAAGTGCCGGCAGACCTCGTGGCAGCGCTCGCCTACCTCGTGAGTGACGGTGCGAGCTTTGTCACCGGTCAGACCCTCGCCGTGGACGGCGGTAGTGTTTTCCTCTGAGCTGGAACGCCATGAACACCACAACCGCACCTTACGAAACACTCGCGCTCTACATCAATGGCCGATTTCTAGTCGCCGACGGGCGGCCGGAACAGGATGTGATCAACCCCGCAACTGGCAACGCGTTTGCCCGCTTGCCACACGCCACGCCTCAGGATCTGGATGATGCTGTGAGCGCAGCGGCCGTCGCATTCCAGATCTGGCGGCGCACGCCTGCAATCGAACGTTCAGCGTTGCTGCGCCGCGTTGCTTCCTTGATCCGGGAACGGGCCCCACAGATCGCTCGTAACATTACGCTCGACCAGGGCAAGCCCCTGAACGAAGCCATTCTGGAAGTTCAGAGCTGTGCCGAGCACGCCGAATGGCATGCGGAGGAGTGCCGGCGAATTTATGGGCGCATGATCCCGCCACGCGCGCCAGGCGTGCAGCAGATGGTCTCGCGGGAACCCATAGGGGTTTGCGTTGCGTTCACACCCTGGAATTTCCCCTTCAACCTGGCGCTCCGTAAGGTCGTCGCTGCCTTGGGCGCAGGGTGCACAGTGGTCCTCAAGGGCCCGGAGGAATCGCCAAGCGCGGTGGTGGCGCTGGCGCGCATTTTCCACGATGCGGGTTTACCGGCCGGATGTCTCAACATCGTGTGGGGCGTGCCCTCCGAGGTCTCCAGACATCTCATCAACGCCCCCGCGGTACGGAAGATTTCGTTCACCGGCTCGATCTCCGTTGGCAAACAACTGGCGTCACTCGCCGGCGCGCACATGAAGCGCATGACCATGGAACTCGGCGGCCACTCACCCGTGCTGGTGTTCGACGACGCCGACATCGAAGGAGCAGCGCGATTTCTGGCGGGTACCAAGACACGCAATGCCGGTCAGGTCTGCATGGCACCAAGCCGCTTCTACGTGCACGAAAAGGCCTATGAGCGATTCGTGGATGCCTTCGCTGCCGAATACGCGCCACTGCGCGTTGGAGACGGCCTTGACCCCCGGACCCAGATGGGACCGCTGGCACACGAAAGGCGCGTCGAAGCGATGGAGGCGTTGGTGACGGACGCGCAAGAACGCGGTGCTTCACTGATTTGTGGCGGCGGTCGTCTGGCCGAGAAAGGGTATTTCTTCGCCCCGACAATTCTCACCGGCGTGCCCGACAATGCACGCCTGATGGTCGAGGAGCCCTTTGGACCGGTTGTGCCGGTAACGACATTCACAACCGCCGATGAGGCTCTGTCACGAGCCAATGCGCTGCAATACGGGTTAGCCTCCTACGTTTTCACCAGTTCGATCGCGACCGCCGAATACGTTGCTGGCCGTATCGAAGCCGGAATGGTTGGCATCAACCATTTCGGCCTTGCACTTCCCGAGACGCCGCTGGGTGGCGTGAAGGATAGTGGCATGGGCAGCGAAGGAGGCAGCGAAACATTCGACGCCTACCTTGTAACCAAGTTTGTGTCGCAGGCGAGTCGCGTTCCCTGACATGAGCACGACCCGCTCCTTCGTTGGCGCCGCCGTACCGGCAAGGTTTGCTGTTGCGGCGGACGCGACTAAAACAGTAGTCTTCGCTGGCCCGTTTTAGATCGGGCTGCCTTCCATCCTCTCCCCCAGCTCAGCCTCAGCTTGTGAGCGGAGGCGCAAGCACCCGCGCCGTCTCAGCGCTTTACACGAAGCAAATCCGGTCCGCACCCATCAGGTTCAACAACGTCCGCACAGGGACTTTCCCCAAGAGTGCTTGACTTCATTCGTCCCGGCAAACATTATTCGATATGAATCGATCTAATGACGCATCGATTCATATGGGTTAAGTGTCGGTCCCGGCACACGGATATTCCTTTTCTCCAATCGAGTTGCTCCATCACTCATCCATCACCGACGGCGAGGATCACCATGTTCTTCAAGCTTCGCGTTTCGCAGGCTCCATTGCAGGAAGTGCAACGCTCTCATGCGGACGGTCTCGAGAACCGTCGCGATCGATATTGGCCTGGCAAGTATTTTTCCTCAGCCGCGAAGATGTGCACCGGACTGCTTCTCTCCCTTGGTTTCATCTGTACCGCCCACGCGCTGGAAGATTCCGTCACCAACCGCCAAGGCGATATCACGCCGATGTGCGGCACGAAGCCAATGATAGTCGGCGTATCGGATGGCTACGGCGGCAATACCTGGCGCAAGACGGGTCTCGCTGAAGTCAAGGACGAACTGAGTCGATGCAAGAACGTCACACGGGTCATCTACAGCAACGCTAACGGCGATCCGCAGAAGGCGAATTCCGACATCAACAGCATGGTCGCGCAGGGCATCAACGTCCTCGTTCTGCTTCCTGACTTTGGCGCGGTGCAGCTTCCCGCAATGCGGGCAGCCATGAAAGCCGGCGTCGCGGTGGTCCCGTATTCGGCTCAGATGGCTGGCGTGCCAGGCCGCGACTACGTCATAAACGTGGTCGGCGATACGAAGCAGATCGGTGTCTTGTGGGCCGACTGGCTCGGAACCACACTCAAGAAGGGAAATGTCGTGTTCATGGGAGGCTCGCCTGGCGCGACCACCTCTCAGAACTTCATGGATGGCCTGAGAGGCGGACTCAAGAAATACCCGGATCTGAAGTTGCTCAACGAGCAATATGTCGTGACGAACTGGAATCCTGTCGACGCACAAAAGGCCACCGTCGGTCTCATCGCGCAATATCCGAAGATCGATGCCATCGTGACGGATGGCGGCGAGACCGCCCTGGCCGCCGTCAAGGCATTCGAACAGGCTCACCTTCCGGTCCCCGCGATCGCCACGATAGCAAGCGACAACCAGGTGAACTGCCATTTTGTCGCGGCGAAGCAATCGGGCAAGCCCTACCCCTACTTCACGCTCGATGGCACGACAACCTACGTACGCTTCGCGGTACGCCAGGGTGTAGCCGCATACCAGGGAACCGTCAACAAGGAATCTCCTTCGATCCTTCCGTTCGCGTATGCAGATAGCGCAAAGGGACTCGACCCCAAATGCGACCCCACGGCTCCGCCGGATGCCGACCTCACTTCCGCGCTCCCACCAGAGAAATTGAAGGCTGTGTTTGAGCGCTGATAGCCGAGGACGCGCCACGCCTGCGCGAGAGGGTTATCGACAGGAAGCACCGGAATCCGCGCAAAATTCATCAGGGTATTCACTGAAAGCCTTGATTTTATTGATTCCATATCGCATGATTCGATATACAGTAATCTTGTGAAGCACAGTATCCGCTGCATCGATTTGTCTGGACGAAGTCGACGCGCGCCGGCGCGAGCCGCCGAGTCGTATTCAGTTAGATTTTTTCGTGGGTTCGAAAGGCTCATGGACCCAAATTTACTACCTGTGTCGAGGATCATCATGATGGAAAAACTGCCGCTCTGGGAAGCCGCCAAACGCGAATTGGAGGAGTATCAATTCATTGCAGGAGCCGACTTGCAGCCCAAGTGGAATGTGTCGGAGAAAATCGCAATCAACGCCGCGGTTTCGGGACGCTTCGACGACACGTCGTCTTTCCAGGCGTATGTGGATGAAGCAACCGCCGTGATCGAAGCGGGCGCCTGCGGGGTCCACATCGACTTTTCATTCATGACCGACGCGCAGGGGCGTCGCATGGATCGCGATTACCTCCCGGTCGAAGCCTATAAGCAGGTTATCGAGCCGCTGCGAGCTCGCTTCGGCAACGATTTCGTCCCGAACGTGAACGTGCTGAACGGCACCACGTTCGACATGTGCTTGAGTCCCGCTCGTGAAGGCCTGACGGAAGTCGCACCGTGTGCGCCGGGGCATCCTGAGGCCTTCGCGTTGCCGGCTGTCGCGACGCTCGAGGAAGTCGGCGTCAAGCCAGAGCTGGCGGTTCACAGCTCGGGTGAAATCGAACTCGCCAAGCGCAAGCTGATCGATACCGGCGTTCTGAAGAAACCGTACAACTGGTTGATCTTGTATGGGCTGCCGTTCAACGTCGGCCGGACACTCGTGTCGGGGACCTGGGTCAGTGACGCGCAGGACATGACTCAACACCTGTTCCTGATGGTCGACCAGATCCGCAAGATCGATCCGACCTCTGTGATCAGTGTTTGTGCGGCCGGTCGCGCTAGCCTGTACATGACGACGCTCGCGACGATGATGGGTCTGCATATCCGCGTCGGCACGGAAGACACGCCCTGGAAGTACCCGAATAGCGACGAGCGCCTTAAAAGCAATCTCGAGATGTTCACAATGGCGCGCGACATCGCCGGCCTGCTCGGCCGCAAACCGGCAACGGCCAATGAATATCGAGAGCTGATCGGCAAACCCGCGCGAACTTGAAGGTATTGCGCGGCCATGTTCACGCACGCGACGGCGGTTCATGACGAGCAGTAGAGGGTGACGGATATGAGTTCCACACAGACGAAGCCCTCTCTGCAAAGCAGACATCGCCGTACCGGGTTGGCCATGGTTCGACCGTCTCGCCACTCATGAAAGTGGTCGCCAAGTCCTCGCGGAATGAGCACGCGCGACGGAATGGATTGCGCTCTCTGTGGGTCGAACCACACACCACAGCGGCGCGGAAGCGATTTGCCTGAGGCACGGCGATTCAACCAAGGAGATCGAAGTTGGAAGCGAAACTTCAGCAGCTACTAGATGAAGCCGAGATTCGCCGCGTTCACATCCGGTATTGCCGCGGCATTGATCGGATGGACTGGGATCTCGTTCGGTCGTGTTATCACCCGGACGCGATTGACAGGCACGGCGCCTATAACGGAAGTATCGAAGGATTCATCGACTGGGCAATCAAACTATTGCCGAGCTTCGAATCGACTCAACACTTCACCGGCAACCAGTATGTCGAGGTGCACGGCGATGTGGCGTTTGCGGAGCACTATGCCCAGGCCCACCATCGCGCGAAACCCGACGGCGACAAACCGGCGATGGATTGGGTGGTGAACATTCGCTACGTGGACCGAATGGAGCGGCGCAAGGGTGAATGGCGTATCGCCGATCGGTTGGTCGTGCTCGATTCGCAGCGATCGGACCCTGTTCCCGAAAGTCTGGCGCCGCTCGAGAATTTTACAGTCGGTCGCCGCGACAAGGACGATCCTTCGTACAAGTATCAGGTCGTTTGACGGGGGGCCGTCTTTGACCGCCCCCATATCGCCAGAGTTTGAGAGCACGCGCTCAAGATTGAAGCTATGCGTAAAGATTCCAGGAGGAAGCAATGGAAGGGAAATATCGTGTCGGCATTGTCGGCCTGAGTCCGGGACGCGGTTGGGCGGCTACCGCCCATATTCCGGCCTTGCAGACCATGTCCGACATTTTCGAGCTCTCTGGTGTGGCGAATACGAGTCTCGCGAGCGCGCAAGCGGCCGCCGCCGCATTCAACATTCCGCGCGCGTTCAGGAGTGCGGCAGCGCTGGCCGCGTCGCCGGACATCGATATCGTCGTCGTCACCGTCAAGGTTCAGCACCACAAGGAAGTCGTTACGGCGGCCTTGCTGGCAGGCAAGAGCGTGTACAGCGAATGGCCGCTTGGCAACGGACTTGAGGAAACAATCGCACTTGCCGAACTCGCCCGCGAAAAGAAAGCATTGGCCGTCGTGGGCGCACAGGCCATCGCGTCCCCGGAAGTGCAGTTCATGCGCAAGCTCGTCGCGGACGGCAAGATCGGCGATGTCCTCTCTTCGACGTACATCGGCTCAGGTTTCAGTTGGGGCGACGACATCCTGCAGGGTGACGCCTATGCCATGGACAACCGGAACGGCGCCACACTGCTCTCCGTGATCGGCGGGCACGCGATCTCTGCTATCGATGCGGTCCTCGGCGACGTCGAACAGATCGACGCGGTGTTGTCGCAACGCAGGCGAACCGTGCGCATCATCGAGACCGGAGAAACTGTCGAGATGAAAACGCCCGACCATCTCATGGCGAACGCGATTCTGCGCTCTGGCGCCCCGCTGTCACTACAACTTCGCGGTGGCGTGCCGCGTGGGATGAAGCTGCTGTGGGAGATCAACGGAAGCGAGGGCGACTTGCGCGTCACCGCAAAAAACGAGTACGTCCCCGCGATCAACATCTCTCCGCTGCGCATCGAGTTCGGACGCAAAGGCGAGAGCGGTTACGAAGAACTCGACGTCCCGGATCCGTTCCCAATCGACGTAGGCGACGCCGTTGCTGCGCGCAATGTCGCGGGCGTTTACCGGTTGATCGCTGATGACCTGCGGCACGGCACCCGCACGGCGCCCAGCTTCGACCATGCATGCGACCTGCACAAAGTGCTCGATGCAATCGAGCAGTCGAGTGAAACGGGAAATCGGATTACGTTAGGCGAGTAGCAAGCCAACGCGGCTGGCGCACGCAACGCATCCTGATAAGGAACGAGCAGATATGAGTGTGCAGCCTCCCCTCCTGATTCGAGCGGAGCGCTGCGTTCAGCGTGCGATGCGGCAATGTTTGCGGAGGCAGTTTGAAGACACGCGCGAGGGCGGGGACAGCGTAGTCGTGCGGACACGAAGGACGAAGAAACTAGTCAGTCAACGATCGTATCGCCTTGTGCCATCTGAATCAGGTTCGCTTCGATGTGGTGCATGACCTTCCAGAAGACGCGCATGTCCCTTGGCGAGATTCCGTCGAGCGAACCCGAAATCATGTCGGTCAACTCGGGCAGCATCTGATCGACGAGACGCTTTCCTTCATCCTGTAGGACAACAAAATACTTCCGCCTGTCATTTGGATCCCGGACTCGCCTCACCAGACCGCGCTTCTCCAGATAGTCGAGTGCGGGGACTGCGGTCGTCGACGCGATGCCTACGCGCTTACTCAGCTCAAGCTGATTGATCTCGCCGCGTTCAGCCAGCACGCGAAGGTAATACCAATATGCAATCGGAATACTCTCCCTGTCGAGTAGCTTCTGCCCCTGTGCATCGTAGAGACGATGAATCGTCCGTGCAATCCACGGAACGGTTCTGCCACGATCATCAAAAACGTCTGAAGGTCTCGTCGCTGCTGCCTCTGCTATCTTTGGAGCGCTCTTGGCTGCTGCGACCGCGGATGCGTTAGATTTAGGCATTCCCTTGTTCCTCGCCATGACATCGAGCCATCGGCCGCTATTATTCGTTCGACATGGATTCAGCTAAAGTGAGATCATACTACAGGAATAGTAACGCCTCGATGTATCCGGAGGCGAAGCAAAGCTGACAGCCGCGATCACGACTTCAATCGCGGCAGGCGGTACGCCTCGTAAGCGAACGGCCGCATGAACCACTGTCGCCTCAAGTGGCCAGGAAACCCCCGTCGACGACCAGTTCGGTTCCCGTCACGAAGGATGCCTTATCCGAAAGAAGCCAGACGATCGCAGGGGCAATCTCCTCCGGAGCGCCGATTCGTTCCAACGGATGACTGGCTCTAATCTTCTCGATCAGATCGGCGAATTGCGGGTCGGACACCAGCGCCTGAACCATTGGCGTGTTCACCGCACCCGGGAGGATGGCGTTGACCCGGATTTGCTTTTCTCCATAGTCGACCGCGGCGCCCTTGGTGACCCCCAGCACGCCCGCCTTGGAGCCGCAGTAGTCGGCCGCGTTGCGCATCGCCACGCGGCCCAGCGTGGATGAGGTATTGACGATCGAACCACCACCCGTCGATAGCATGGCGCGTATCTCGTGCTTCATGCAAAAGAACACACCGTCGTAGTTGACCGACTGAATCCGCCGCCATTGCTCAGCTGTCAGTTCGTGAAGTGGAACGTTCGTCTGGGAAAGACCGGCATTGTTGAATGCACCGTCTAGCCGGCCATACTTGCTCAATGCCGCCGCTACGAGTGCTTCGACCTGTTCTTCGCGGGCTACATCGGTCGCAACGAAAATCGCGTCACCGCCTGTGCGCCGAATCGCCGAGACTATCTCTTCCCCACCTGCAACAACAATATCGCCGACGACAACGCGCGCCCCCGCGATGGAGCACGCCAACGCCGCCGCGCGCCCGATTCCGGAGCCGCCACCGGTGACGATGATGGTCCTCGCTTCAAGATCGCGATTCATTTCCGTGCCCTTCGATCAACGCTCGAACAACGGAGAAGCATCAACGTATATGCGGCATTCGTCGATCAGTTCCTCTTGCAATGTCCAGATCGTCACAGCCGGAACCGTCAGCGTTGACGCATCCTTGCGTGTGTAAGTCACAGATATCCGGGAAACGATGACATCCTCGAAGGCCCATACATTGAGGATGTCATGCCTGATCCCCGCAAGTTGCTTGAGGAAATTCTGCGAGGTTGCAGTTGCTTTTGCGCGACCGATGACAGGATCGCTGTTTGCGTAGACGAACGAGCAGTTCTCGGTCAGACAGTCTGCGAACCCCTCTTCGTCCATCGAATCGATCGTGTGGTACACCTTCGAAACAAACTGGAATGCTGTTGTTGGTGTTTGCGTATTCAACATCGAGAATCCTCTTTTCAGATGATGTAACCCGTCCCAACAGACGTGCTTTGCACGTGTCCGCGCAATACGTACCGGTGGGACACAGTTGTTGGCCAATGCGTGAATTCGCCGTGCCGCGACCGCTATGGCGTGTCCATTCCAGGAACCCGGTTCGGCAGCCTGTCAGGCTATTTTATTCTATGTCGCGTCGTTCGATATCGCTCAATATATTGAAAGATGATAATGCTCCTCCCCTGAGGCTGCAAGGGGTATCTTTTTCGAAGTCCCGGAGGATCGACAATTCGGCTATCTGGCTGCGCCAGTGACATTGACCGTACCGCTTTGCACACACTGCCACGACCGCGCTTCTTTACCGCCCAACGCCTCTTAAAATCCTTCCAGGACGATCTTTCCGATGGCTCGCCCCGATTCAACTGTCTCGTGAGCTTTGCGGAGATTCTCCGCGTTGATAGGTCCACTCGCTTGCGACAAGGTGGTTCGAAGCACGCCAGCGTCCACGAGCGCCGAGACCTCCGTCAGCAATCGATGCTGCGCGTCCGTGTCCGCTGTCTCGAACAGCGAACGCGTAAGCATCATCGCCCACGAAATCGTGATGCTCTTCGGCTTGAACGGCGCGATGCTGTCGTCGAAGTTATCGATCAACGTGACGTGTCCTTGAGGATTCGTTGCACGCGCGATGTCCGGTCCGCTCCGCGCCGTTGTCGTGATAGCCGCAACGTAGTCGACACTTTCGAAACCAATTGCCTTGACTTCCGGTCCGACAAGATCTCCCACGTCGTAATGGAGGTGAGCGGCAGCTTCTGCGGAGGTAAGCGAACCTGGAATTCGACCAACAATTCTCTCATCGACGGCGTGATATTCTGCGTTTGCTCCTGGCCGGTTCATTGCCCCCGCATAAAAGACGCTATCGCCCGGCTTGAAGAGCGAGACTTCCCTTCCAACCGCCACAACGATGCCTGCCGCGTCATAGCCCAGTATTCGATAATCCGAGTGTCCGTCGGGGTCTTCCGATCGACGACGCTTCACATCGACGGGATTGACCGATCCGCCCGCACCCTGACCAATAAATCGCGCGGCCCGGGCGTCGGGGTGAGGATCTTGATGTCAAACTAGCACCTGCGGTTCACCCTTTGATTCGATAACCCGCAGCTTTCATTGTGCTCTCCAATGCGGCGTGTGGCCGCACTGACTCATAGAACGCACGAGATCAGCAAGGCAACGCTCGTTCGAACGTTGCCTTACGCCCATTCGAATCATCTAGTGTAAGTTGATCATGAGAAGCTCGTGCCACCGCTCCGTTTTCTCGAAACACCGATATCTCACTTTTCTCGGGTCTGGCTAAGCCGCCCGCCTGCTATCGCTGCTTCGAAAGTCTCTGCGGGCGCCGCCTCTCAGCTTGCTTTCAAAGACCGGAGCCGCAAGGCCATGCGTCCGTCCAGGCTGTATGCGCCGGCGCCGAAAGACGTGATCTGCAGAAGACCGCCCGCCATCATCACGTTCTTCAGGAAGTGAATCATCTGGTTTTGGTCGGCCAGATTGCGGTGAAAGAATATCGCGGTGGCAATACAGAACACCGCCATTACCAGCGATGCGAAGCGAACGCGGTAGCCGAACAGTAGAAGCAGTCCTCCGCCAAATTCAATCAACACTGCGATAACAAAGGCCAGTGGCGGCAACGGCAGACCGACGGCCCCGATGGATCCGACAGTCGCCGTGTATGCAGCAAGCTTGCTCATGCCGCTCATGACAAACGGTGCACCGATCAAAATGCGGCCAAGCAAAGGGAGAAACTTATAACTATCCATAACACGCTCCTGAGAACACGCTTACAAGTGGAGTCAAAAGGAAAACTCTCAGCCGGCGTCCACCATCACCAGTTCAGAGTCTTCGAGAGCATTGATCCGTATGGACTCCACCCTCGTGATCGCGGCGCCGTCGAGCGGTCCCATCGACTCGCCATTCACTTCGATTCTTCCCGCTGCGACGACGATATAGGCTTGCCGCCCGCTGCTGAAAGCTTGCTCGATGCTGTTCCCCGTCTGAAGGGTTGCGCCGAGAACACGCGCATTTGCGCGGATGGGAAGCGCTTCCGTATCGGTATCGAACCCGCTTGCCAGCACCACGAAGCGCCCTGCGCGATCGCTCTTCGGAAAGGACTTCGTGCCCCACCTCGGCTCGCCACCCGGTACGCGAGGCATCAGCCATATCTGATAGAGCTTCAGCGGCACGTCACCTACATTGAACTCCATATGTCGTATGCCGGAACCTGCGCTCATTACCTGAACATCGCCGGCCTGAATGGTTCCTTCGGATCCCAAGGTGTCACGATGTCCCACGACGCCTTGGCGGACGTAGGTGATGATTTCCATATCGCGATGCCCGTGCAGTGGAAATCCGCTGCCCACTGCGATCTCATCGTCGTTCCATACGATCAGCGGTCCCAGTGCCCGATGAGCAGGATCATCGTCAGTGCTGACGGCGAAATGATGTTTGGCGGTCAGCCACCCCAGATCGGCGCGGCCGAGCGATTCCCACCGTCGATGTACAAGCATCTTTTCCTCCTTCTCGTACGGTCTTGCGATTCTTCATTTGCGTTTTTCACACGTTGAAGCAATGCTATATTCGCAACAAAAGCATGAGTAGATCCCAGTCGACAACGCATCGTTGCTCGCGGTAGAAAGTTCGGGGTTTATCGAAGGAAAAATGAAACACTCGAGTAAATACTTGAAACCGTCGATGAACCAGATCACTGACCTCAATGACCTTCGGCTCTTCGTGGAGGTCGTCGATCACGGAAGCTTCTCTTCCGCCGCTCGCGATCTTGGCGTGCAGACGTCGAAGCTGAGTCGGCGCGTCAGGGCACTGGAAGAGGAACTCGGCATCCGCCTGCTCAATCGCACAAGCAGGAGCCTGTCATTGACGGAGACTGGCCGACAGTTCCACCTGCATTGCCTCGCGATGGTGGCGGAGTCGAAGGCTGCGAAAGACGTGGTGGACCAAACGCGGTCTGAGCCACAGGGCACTGTGCGGATCAGTTGCCCGGTCGGACTGCTCAATTCCGGCGTATCGGAGACGGTTGCGCGATACGTAGAGAAGAACCCCCACGTTCAAATCCTGATCGATGCGACAAATCGCCGTGTAGACGTTGTCGAGGAAGGCGTCGACATCGCCATTCGGGTCAGACTCCCGCCGCTGGAAGATACGGATCTTGCGGTCCGGCAACTGGGCTTGTCCATCCAGATTTTGGTCGCCAGCGCTGATCTGGAGGCACGTCATCCCGCGCCTGAATCGATCGAATCGCTGAGAGAATGGCCCACCCTTTCGATGGCCAGCCGCAGTGAGAAGTTTGTCTGGAACCTTTTGAGCGCGGACGGTCGATCCATTTCATGGAGGCATCGGCCTCGCCTGGCAACAGATGATCTCGCCAGTCTCCGCCTGGCGGCGCTACGCGGCATTGGCGTCGCGATGCTGCCCCGCGAGTTGGTTGACACCGATATTCAGTCCGGAAAGCTGCGGCACATATTGCCGGAACTGGCCTCGACGCCCGGTCTGGTGCATGCGATTTTCCCGAGCCGCCGAGGCATGGTTCCGGCGGTGCGTCATTTGCTCGATGCACTGGTCGCGGATTTCGGAAAACTTAACAAGAAGTGGCGAGATGGTGTTTGAAACACAACGCCCTCGGGGTTTCCTATAGGCGGCGCGAGATATGTATGGGCCGCTTTGAGTGTCATCGCGTCGTCGAGCTTTCCGCAATGCACCGATGGTATTTGCGTCTGCCCAGACCGGTGCTCGCGATCGACCTGGAAAACCGCTTGAACGCGGCCGCCGAATCGTCGCCGAGACTCTTGCCGTCGCGCTCGTCGACTAGCAGTTCGTGATCGCTCTCTGCGACGACGTCGCTGATCGTCGGATAGTTCGACTTCGCATCGGCGCCGAGGTTGGTGAGCGGATAGGCAAACTGCGCCGTCTACTCCCCATGCCCTTGTTCGCGACGTCGATGAATGAGGCGGTGCGTTTGCAGCCAGCGAGTTTAAGGGCCGAGTTCCTTCAGATACGCCGTGCGCGCCGCGAAGCCGGTATTGGCGAAATCGATGAACGCGACGGCGCCCCAGAGCGTTGCTCCACAGCGTCCTTTCGGCGGTCAAGGCAGGCACGCGGCCCGGCGGCGACGTCCTCGGCGTCAACGATGCGCGCGTCTTATCTGGAGGCGTTGACGCACCTTCGCGTTGATGCCGAGAGCCTCGATCGCCGGATCGACGACGATCTGCGCCGGCGTGGGCCCCCGGTGCGGCGAGCGAGAACTCTTACAGGCCTTGCGTCGTCGCGATCAGCAGCACTTCGCCGTTGGACCGCGTGAGCACGCGATGTCCACTATCGCGAGCCCGACAGACGCCGTCGCCGGTTGCCAGGTTTCGCCGCAGTCGCACGAAAAGTGAACCTTCGACGTCTTGTCCGCGCGCGACAAGACCGCGGGCCATCCCTTGCACTTGGGATGCGGGGCGACCAGCGTGGCGCTCGCGTCGAGCGACGCCCCGCGCTCCCAGCTGTTGCCGTCGTTCATCGAGCGAAACAGCGCGTACCCTCAGGATTCGGCACCACATCGTAGAGTGCGCCGATTTCAAGTCCTTCAGCGAGTTAAGGATGATCGCGAGGCGCGACTACAACCATGTGCGTTGAAACGTCCCATGGCCTCCCTGGGCACATTACCTCGCGAGGATAATACGGTGGCTCTACTTTCCGTAACAGCGGACTGACCTCGAAATACGCGGGCTTACTCATAGCAGCCCGATAATTATTAAAGGTATTTACGGGATGTTGTACTAGTGCGCCAGGCGCTGTGCCCGTGCTTTTGCGCGTGCTTTTGATCGCCTGTCGATATATCAAACCATTCGGAGCATCTTATCCGTGCGCAGGTCAACGCAAAGAATGCGCGTGTAGCCGCTGTTCGTGCCGCCGTCCTGGATCAACGGGCTTTGCATCGCGCCGAAAAGCGTGTCGCCGTCCGGCGAAACGTGAGATAACTGCGGCAAGAACTCTCATGCGTAGCAGGCGACGAACTTCATAGACGCGCCAAGGTGCCGGCCGATTTCAAGTTCATCGAATTCTGCGGTATCTTCGGCTTCATCCCTGCACATCAACCGGCTCACGATATGAAAGTATCATCGGATGTTGCAGAACGCGAAAATGAGCACCCGAAAATCGCCACACCGGAGTGGCTCGAATGCGAAGTGCAGCGCTACCTCTCGAGCGGAGACTATGACAGCGACTTCACGGGCTGGCTAGGCGACAACTTTATCGACGTCGCCCAACGGGCAACGCACCGCCTGAAAACTGCGCTTGTGGAAGAGACGTTGCGGCGAGCGCATGGCTTCGGCAGCCAAGTGACTTTGCCGGACGATTTGCATGCGTGGGCTCGCAACAAGCTTTCGCCGATGGTATGTGGACTGTTTCCCGCCGACGAGCGCTCCATCATCCTGAACACACTCGCTCGCAGCGTCGTGTTTCTCACCGCGGACAACATCGCCGCAGTCCTCACGCAGCAAACGTGGTTGTCGACAGCATGGGACGTGGCCAACATCTATCTGGCCAGTGTCGGTGCCCTTGTTCTATCGCAACAGGCGAGCGACATCGTTGGGCTGAGCGAAGAAACAACTTGCTTCGTCTCTGTGACGTACTTCGAGGAAACTGACCCCTTCGCCGATTTCGTCGTGCACGAGGCGGCGCACGTCTTCCACAATTGCAAGCGCGCCACGATCGGGCTAACCGAAAGCCGTCGCAAAGAGTATCTGCTCAACATCCATTACGCCAAGCGCGAGACATTCGCCTACGCGTGTGAAGCCTATAGTCGCATTACCTCGATGGCGGCGGGCACCAAGCAGCGTCAAGAAGCGCTCAAGCGACATGCCGGTGACTTTATACCGCCGGACGACCGCGTGGATCACGACGAGTATCTCGACATTCTTGGGGAGGCCGTACGAGCCCGGAATGGATGGAAAAGCATCCTCAAGCGATGCGCGCCTGCGAAAGTCGGCTGATTTGTCTCACGCGCGTGAAGCACATCAATCTGGGCGAGGTTTGCAGTGAATACTCCCGCGACTAAGCTGTTAACCCAGCTGTAGTCGGGGCATCTGGAGCGGCAACACGCCGGTCGGATGCCCGCACCGCTTCGCGGCCGGTTAGTGTGCCTCGAGAGAGGTCTGGGTCTGCGACGCGCTTGCGCGCCCACGCCCATACGTCAGCAAGGGCAAGAGGCATTCTCTCTAACGCGCCGGGACTTCTGCCTGGCGCGTCTTTTTTCAAACCCACCACGGCCGCTAACCCCCGCGCGGCGATGTTGTAGGCGGCGTTCAGGTCGGCGTTGTACTGCTTGCCGGTACTGAACGTCGCCAGCGAATAGTTATCCTTGTCGCGAGACACTTTGCCCGAGCCGTCATAGACCCAGCGGCTTGTGCCGCGCGCAAAGACCTCCACCATGCGAATTCCAGATTCCTGAGCCTTGTGGCCCAGCGCCTGCATCAGCATCCGGTGCTGGAACCGGTGGAAGCGCGCTTTCTGCTGCCCGCGACCCTTCGGTTTTAGCCCTTGAGGTCTTCGATGATGAAGAGCCGGGCGCCGTGCGTGCCCGCGAATTCCAGCAGCTCGGACGACAAGGTTCGAGCGACCTGTTTGCTGATATTCGCGATACGACGGTGAAGCGCACTGCTATGCGGCTGCCGACGGCCTATCTGGCCCGTGGCGGCCTGCTTTGCGGCAATATCGGCCGTCAGTCGGTCACGCTGGTCGTTGTGCCTGCCACAAGTAAAGAACTTGCGGGCTATCACCGTGCCAGATGTGTCGACGATCGCGGCCGTTGCCGCGGTGTTGATGCCAACGTCAATCGCGCAGACGCGACCTCCCTGGGCACCGAATGCTTTGTTGGTGACGTACGGCTCAGGCTCGAGCTTAACGGGGCATACAAGTCGGGCGCGCGCGCCGCGCAACACCAGTGTTGGACTCATGTCCATCTTGCCCGCGAGCGGCTGCAGCCGTTTGAAGCCGCCCTTGAGCGCTATCGGGCGCGTGAAGCGCCAGGTGCCATTTACGCCCTGAAGCTTGACCTGCACCGTGCGCAGTTGCGCACCGTACAAAATCATGTTGCCACCGTAGAGCGGCGGGTAGACACCACTGAGGCCCATCGTTCGACAGGTGTCGTAGCGTGGGCATGAGATTCAGCGCGAACGATGGGTGCAGGCATAGGACAGTATAGTACCCTGTCGATTTAAATCTGCGCTGCGCTGGCGTATTGATAGGCGGTTTCAAACCGAAGTGCAACAAGGGGCTTTAATGTTTAGCGCCTTGAGGTTGGCTTGCTGAGGCGAGCGTGGCGGCGAAGACCTCGAACGGTGAACGAAACGCGTGAGTTGCGCGCGGACGGTTGTTCAAGCTGTCGGCGATAGCATCGAGCTCGTCCTGAGTGTAGACCGAGAGGTCGGTGCCCTTAGGTAAGTACTGTCGCAGCAATCCGTTGGTGTTTTCGCAGGTACCGCGTTGCCAGGGACTGTGCGGATCGCAGAAGTACACGCGCACGCCGGTGGCGGCGGCGAGTTCTTGATGCCGCGTGAGTTCCTTGCCCTGGTCGTACGTAAAGCTCTGGCGCAGGGGTTCGGGAATCGAATTGAGTTTGGCCGAGAAGCCCGCCAGAGCTGAGGCGGCGGTTGCATCCTCCATCTTGGCAAGGAGCACCAGCCGGCTGGTGCGCTCAACCAGCACGCCAACGGAGGATTGGTTCCCAGCGCCTTTGTCGGGTAAGAACGTACCGTTACCGGCACGTTCTCCCCTAAGAACCGGACGGGCGAGTCACCTCGCATCCGGCTCAAGCCATTCTTCAGCACCATCGGGTGGCACCGGACAAGCCGACGGGATGTTTCGCGGCGCGACGACGGGCAAAGTAGGACGTCCATACCGGATCGAACGGATTGGCCGGCGCACGGATCTTGACGTGACGCATGATCGCGACCGTCATTGCGCGGAATAGCCGCAGACTGCCGATGCTGCCGTCAGCCCGGGTTTCGTCCGTCGCAAAGTCCCATGACCGCTGTCCGTCTGTCCGAAAGTATCGCCTCCTCACCCATCGTGCTCCTTTCGTGGGGTGCCTGCGCACAGCCCACTTCCAGAGCAGTTGCCAGATGTGCGAGTCTATCAATGAGAAGGTCGCTTTCGCCACGACGTGGCGGTGATACATGGCCCAACCCCGAATGAGCGGGTTGAGTTGCCGTATCAGCGCTTCCTGGGTGGCGCCAGCGTTGCCCTTGATGATCTCCCGGACCTTGTCAAGCAGCGATTTGATGCTCTTCTTCGCTGGCTTGATCAGCAGTTTGCCGCCGTACTTGCGTACGTTCTGGCCAAGGAAATCGAAACCCTCCGTTATGTGCGTGATCCGGGTTTTCTCCTCCGACAGTTCTAGCAGGTCGCTGAAATACATCCCTTCGGAAGCGACGTCCTTCCCTCCACGCGGCTACCGCTGCGATTTTTCTGCATTGCGAAATCTCAGCGCGGATTCGTTCGCCTTTTTGTCGAGTTGAGGCCCATTTTTCGCCGCATTGCAGCGGTTTAGGCCATCACGGGCGGACTTGTCCTAGCGAACGCATGCGTACGAGGTTGTAAGCGGCCATGTTCAACACGAACATTTGGTCGACTTTCTTTAACCCGCGCACCATCACCTGCCGCATGCACCCCACGGTCTTCGCCCATCCAAACCCTTGTTCGATCAACTTGCGCTTTTGCTGCGATATCGCATAGCCCACGCTACGCGCTATCGCATCGGGCACCGCCGAACGGCGACCCGAGGTGTTCTGTGCCACATGTGGCGTGACCTTCATCTGCTGGCAGGCTTCGATGAATTCCTGTGCGTCGTAACCCTTGTCCGCACCCAGCGTGATCTCTGCGTTCGCATCCTCTGCCGCTTGCCGCGCATCGTTGATCATGATCTTGGCCGCTTCACGCTCGGCATGCCCATCAGCGCGTGTCACGCGCGCGTTGACCACCAAGCCGTGCCGATTATCGGTCAGCGTATGACCCATGTACCGCAATTCGCTGGCCGTTTTGCCTTTGCGATAGAGCCGCGCATCAGGATCAGTCTTGGACTGATGCGTCTCGTTGCTGCGCTTGCTGCCTTTGAAGTCGCCCGCGCTACCGCCGTCGTTGTCCTGATCGTCACTGTCCTTGCGCACGAAGCTCTTGTGCCCCGCCCACGCCTGGATCAGTGTGCCGTCCACGCTTATATGGACGCCTCCCTTGTGGCAAGGAAGTTTTGGAAATTCTGGTAGTGGCGGATCAACTGCGGTCTTATATCCGGCCTGTTCATGCAGTCCGGATCTCATCCGCCTGCTGGCCCTGATGGTCATTCGCGAGGTCGGTGCCTACCTAAAGTACGGGCTCCGCACATGGCGCGCCTAAGCGTGGACGTGGCTTTGCCGACCCACGGTCTTGACCGCTTGCCATCATTTCCTCAACTGCACTCGCACACTCGGTTCGTCGGTTCGGCGCTTGACGTGTTCGTTGTTCACGGGGTTGGACGCTCGCCGTGCTTGCACACAGCGGCCTATGTCGCCGTTGCAGGCTCGACGTCGGGTTGGCATGCAGGTGCGATCGGATGCCATTGCATGTCATAGCGCCGGTTATGGGCGATCAAAGCCCAGGCCGTTCGCGCCAGTTTATTGGCCAGCGCAACGACGGCCACGTTTGTTGGCCTTCGCGATAGCAAGGCCTGCACCCACGATGAACAGTTTTTTCTGGCTACAACAGCTCGCGCGCCAGCAATGAGCAATGTGCGTAGGTAGGGATCCCCGCGTCGGCTAATTCCGCCCATCTTCACCTTGCCGCCGATACCAGTATGGCGGGGACACAGTCCGAGGCTCGCGGCGAAATCTCGCCCATTGCGCCACGCGCTTGCGTTGCCCAATACCGCCGCAAGCGCCGTGGCTCCTAGCACACCGATTCCGGGCACCTCTCGCAACGTTTGCGCCGCCTCCACGCTGTGCTGCACGGAGGTGATCTCCTCATCAAGCACTTCGATGTCGTGGTCGATTTCGCGCAACGATCTCAATTGCTCGGTCAACAGCCTCATCATTATCGAGGGCAGTCTCGCATCAATGTCCGCGCGTTTCTGCTCGAGCATCCGTAGCGCGGCTTGACGCCCTTGAGGAAGGAAGACGCCGAACTCGTAGAGAAGTCCACGGAGGGAGTTGATTGTCGCGGTGCGAACGGTCATCCAGTGTGATCTGGTGCGGTGGAGCGATAGGATAGCTTGCTGCTCGGTGCTCTTGATGGGCACCCGACGAATGTCGCCCTGACCCGCGGCGACCCAAATCGCGCGGGCGTCGGCCATGTCGTCCTTGTTGCCTCGGACGAAGGCGCGGATCTGGCCAGCGGGCAGTAACTCGACGGCATGCCCCATGGCGGTCAACGCACGTGCCCAATGATGAGCTCCCCCGCAGGCCTCCATGGCTACGCGGACCGGCTGCAACTGTGCGAAGAACTCCAGGAATTTCGCCCTGCTGAGTCTCTTGCGGTGGATCTCGCCGGTCTCGACGTCGACCCAGTGCAACTGCATTACATTCTTGGCCGTATCGACCGCGTACGTGGTGCCATTCATGGTGGGACCTCCGTTGGATGATGGGATGCAACCTCCACTGGAGCATTCTATGCCGGGTCAAACGCAGATTCCGTTCGCGTTTCTGAAGGGGCGCCGCCAACTCGGGCGGGAGGCGTCCATACCATCTGAAGTGCTCACTTGAGAGTAGGTCCTTCTTCTCAGCAATGGCCACCACTTCGTTGAAGAATTTAATGACCGCATCGTGCTTGATCAACCGCTCGCGGTTCTTCGTGAAGACGGTGGGCACCCACACCACATCATCCATTGCCAGGCCGATGAACCAGCGGAACAGGAGGTTGTATTGCACCTGCTCCATCAATTGCCGCTCCGAGCGGACACTGTAGAGGATCTGAATCAACATTGCCCGCAGCAGCTTCTCCGGCGCGATGCTCGGCCGCCCACCTTTTACGTCGACTTCGTACATCTCGGCGAACACCCGATCCACCTTGGCGAGCGCTTCGTTCGCCATCACGCGAATCGAGCGCAGCGGATGCGACGCTGGAACGAAGTCGTCGAGCTTGCGGAAGGAAAACAAACTCTCGGTGAATGTGTCGGCGCCGCGCATGATCTCCAGGGGGCAAGTCAGGTCCTTCTATCAACGCTTCAGGCACTTCCTGCGATGACCTCTGCCGTCAGTATTTCAGCGGCCTGCTAGACCACGGTCCGCCATGAAACGACGGATCGCTGGAAGAACGCAGGATTCGAGCACTTCTTTCGAAGCGCAGGTCACCACGAAATCATCGGCATATCGGATCACGTTGAGTTTGGCCGTGCGACGTGCAAGTTTCGAGATACCGATACTCGCGTGTACTGCCGCCTCAAGTCCATCCAGCGCCATATTCGCGATCACGGGCGAGATGATACCGCCCTGGGGCGTACCCGCCCGCGATTCGAACAGGGTTCCCTCATCGATATAGCCAGCCTCGAGCCACTTGCGCAGGACCGTCTTGTCCATCGGTATGTGCTCTAGGAACCAGAGATGACTGAAGTTGTCGAAACAGCCCCGTATGTCACCTTCCAGAACCCACTCTGACGATGCCTGCCTTGCCAGAGCAATGAAGCACTGTTCGATGGCGTCGGCAGTCGAGCGTTCGGGCCGAAAGCCGTAGGAATTCGGGTCCGCCAGTGTCTCCTCAACGGGTTCCAGAGCGAGCTTCCATAACGCCTGCATCGACCGGCACCGCATGCATGGGATTCCTAACAGACGTCGTTTTCCATTACTCTTGGGAATGTAAACACGCCGCAGCGGCATCGCGCGATAACTCCGATGACGCAGCGACAACACTCCTTTCCACCTGGCCGCCGAGGATGACCAGATCCGGCCGTCCACCCCCGGCGTTCTCTTGCCGCGATTTTCCGTCACCCGCTTCACGGCCAGCATCTTGCCGCTATGCGAGCGGGTCAGCAAACGCTGCAAGGCTTTTACCTTGCCCCATCGGCCTTCCCGAGTTGCCTTGGCGATACGCTCCTGAAGCCGCCTCACCTGTGCCTCGATATGCGACCAGTTTGCACGGTCCCACATCTGTGCATCGCGCGAGGGAGCACCAGCGCCTGACACTTCCGTGTCGTGCGCCGTCATCTGCTTTCCCTCGTATAACGGTTGATCAAGGTTCTCTCGCCATGAATGACCGCGCGGAAGTCTGCCCGCTTTCGCGTCGGGCGATGTCTCAGCCCGTATCCCGTCCGTTACAGACAGGCGTTCGCTTTCTCCGCATTCCTTTACCCGCACCGCCAATGGCTCTCCTTACGGTCGGCCTGCCCATTGGGCAGCGATACGGGCTTACCCTGTTCCGCATGATTCTCAGGATGGTTCGGACCCGTCCTATGCGCCGGCGGCGTACTGTCCATGATGGCCCATTCATAAGAGGCCATTCCTTGCCGCATACCGTTTTGGTTCAAGCCTGTCAGCACGTTTGGCTTGTTAGGCGTAACGGCGCGTTTCGGACGTTCACATGTGTTGGTCGTACCCACCCGTCCCTTGCGCCTCTCCGCCTTTGTGCTGGCAGATTCCGCCTTGCCTCGCGGCTCGACGTACCGGGTATCCGGCGGCTACGTTGTCCCCGGGGCTTCACACAGAACTGTTACCGGTTCTGCATGCCCGGGTAGGGAACAGCTGATGGAACAGCTGGTTTCGTCAGGTCATACTTGCCCCCGTGAAACAGAGAAACATGCGACTTGCAGGTCGCACTATGAAGTCGCCTTCCCAGTGACCAGGCAGCAGGCGGTCCCCGATTTCGGGCGGGCGCACGTGGATACTGACCATGTCGGGAATCTGTCCGCGTCGGTCTGTGCCGCGCGCGCGGGACATGCGGGTGTTGTGGCCGTGGCGCAGGCAGGCAATCAACTGGCGGCGCAATTCACCACGCGGCTGAGCGTAGATAGCCGTGTAGATGGTTTCATGCGATACGTGCTGGGTCGGGTCGGTCGGATACATTCGCCTAAGTGTGCCCGATATCTGCTGGGGCGACCACTTCCAGTCAAGCAAGGTGAGCACAACCCGCCAGCGAACGCCTTGCGTGCAAAGCTTGGCGGGGCCGCGACCAGCGCTACGGCGGGCGGCGCACAGCGCTTGAGCTGGCACGGATGCGTAGCCAGCAGGAGAGCTGTTGCGCGTCAGTTCACGGCTCACGGTGGACGGCGAGCGCCCGAGCATTCGGGCCATGGCCCGAATGCTCACATCCTGCAGTCGTAGGCTTGCGAGGGCGAGGCGTTCTTCAGGTTGAAGATGCTGGTATGAAGTAGTTTTGTCGGGCATTGCAACACCTTATCCGATAAGTGTTGCACTTCGCTTTTGAGGCCGCCATATGAAAACTCAGATAAGAACCATGAATCATGCGGCATTCAGCTTAACGTATCACCTCATTTTGACAGTTAAATTCAGACACAAATGCATCAATGCCGACATGCTGACTAGGCTCGGCGCCATCTTTGGGAAAGTGTGTGCTGATTGGCGCTGTGAGCTGGTGGAGCTTTCTGGGGAGCGGGACCACGTTCATTTACTGATTTCTGGGCATCCGTCGATGAATCTCGCGCGTATGGTAGGCAATCTAAAGACGGTGAGTGCCAGGTTGATTCGAAAAGAATACGCCACGCACCTGGCCAAGTATTACTGGAAAGCGAAGTTCTGGAACCACGCCTACGCCGTTGTGTCCGCCGGCGGACATGCGAACATAGAACAGCTCATTACCTACATTCGAGACCAAGTACGTCCGCCCACCTGAGCCGGCCGCCGACTCGCGACTAAGCGCTACGCGCTGTAGTCGGAGGATGCGCGGCCTTCATGCTCAATGAAGCGTCGGCGACTGGTTCAGGCAGCAATGCTTGAACTTCTTGCCGCTGCCACACGGACACGCTTCGTTACGCCCGATCT
The DNA here is from genome assembly GCF_964261745.1 of Caballeronia sp. S22. Classification (NCBI taxonomy): domain Bacteria; kingdom Pseudomonadati; phylum Pseudomonadota; class Betaproteobacteria; order Burkholderiales; family Burkholderiaceae; genus Caballeronia; species Caballeronia sp. S22. The sequence continues at coordinate 1,432,065 of NZ_OZ180036.1, forward strand.
TCTGCGCCTCCCGCTGGAATGACCGGCGCAGCGCCATGCCCGCCGACGCCCGCCGGTGCGGCTCAAAATAACGGTAAATGTGAGTGAGCCCGGCGATCATCGTCTCAAGCACGTGTTCGCGCTTTTCGGGCGTGATTTCCGGAGGTCGCATTTGCGGGTCGGGATCATGCTCGTGGTGCAACATCATGATCGGCACCATCGCCCCGCCGTTGTCTTCATTGTCGATGAGTTCGCTCCAACTGTCGGGCCTCATTTGCACGGCCCGCATAAAGCCATGCACCCAGTCGTTTGCTGGAGTGACGCCATCCTCCCGTTCCAGCAGTATCGGCAGATACACCTCCGGCTCATGCAGGGTGCGCTCCAGTTCCGAGCTGATCGCACTCCAGTGTCGCGTGAGAAGATCCGTGATGTCGGTGGCTTGCTCGCCGCTCCCGAACACAACGCCCTTGCCCCACATGTTTGGCAGATACTCGCTTGCAAACACCACGTCGGGACCGCAGATCAATGCTGCGAAGTAGCCGTCAAGGAATTCGATGTTCAACGACTGATTGCCGATGGAGTCGAGAAAATCTCCGAGACGGTCGAGTTCGTCGTCTGAAAGCTGCTGGTGAGCGGTTGTGTTCTCCACGGAAGGTTTTTTTCCTCGCGAATAGTTCTGGTAATTCCCCGATTATACCGGGCGAGTTCATTGACCATCGGGACAGAACTGCACGCTTGCGCCGCTGGGCGGGGACGGTGCGACAGGCCGATGAATCGGCTCGAAGATCGGCCGTATCGAATTGACTGGTTCTCGCTCGATGCGGCATTTGCCTAGGCTTGCGACGGACAATTCAATTCAACCGGGCGCGATCCCGCTGGCTGATTCAAGAGCTGATAGCACTTTAAGCCGCAGCAAGGCCGTAGGAGCGATCTGATGTCCCAGCGCCCTTTCCTGGCTGCCATTGATGTATGAGAAAAGCGCGTCGGCTCGTACACGCGCGGAGGCATGCCCGCCTTGAACCGGGACTCATTCAGGGATGCGCTTTTCCCCGATAACCATCAGACAACGAAGCGCGCATCGAATACGACGGGGCGCTTGCGTGAGCGACGGCTCAGCAACCTCGAAATTTTTGCGCTCGAGTACGACGTAGGTTCGGTAGCCTGCCGTCACTTTTGACGCAGCCTAACCGCTGAAAACCTTTTCATTCGCTCTGACACTAAAACGTCACCGTGGTCGGCACTTCCACGCACTATGCTCTTTTCTATCTCACGATCGCCGTCGCATGCCCCCTCAAAAAATCCCGACAAGCTGACCGGGGTTAGACGGCAATTCCGCAGTGCATCCGCAGTCGTGACCAACCAAGAAGGAGGCGTGATGACACAGGTTTTGAATGCAGCGGCGTCTGCACAAGGCTTGACAGTCAAAGCTTATATGGGCGATCGGTGTGTTTTGCTGGCGTTCAGTCTTGCCGACCACCTCACCGACCAATTGGCCGGCTTCGCAATTCGTAGGACGCCCGCATCAAGCATCAATTGGACTTGGCTCGGAAACCGTCTGAACTTCGAAGGGGCATACACGGATCCGAAGCTGTCAAAGGACGGAAAATTCTTCTTGTCCCACAAGGCGCCCTTTCAGAAATTCTGGTGGGTCGATTTTCCGCCAGACGGTTCTTCCGGAAGGTTCCGCTACGAAGTTGTAGTAAAGCGCTTCAAAGACGAAGGCACCATCGAACTCGTAGACGACCAGCGCGTCGACCTCGAAATCGACGTAGGTCCGTTCAAGGACGGCCAGATCGAGATCGCGTTCACGCGAGGATACCTTTCGTCGCAGGCATACGCCGACAAGTTCCACAACGCACCTTTCCAACCGCGAAAGAATGAAGGCGGCTGGAATTTCTCGACAGCGCCCTTCAAGGAAGAATGGACCTGGCTTGGCGGCCATGGCCGTTAGGCAATCATCGATTTCCTCAACGACTGCCGCGCCGACATGACCTGTACGCTGGATGCAATGGTGTACGACTTGAACGAGCCCGACCTCATCACCGCTCTTGAACTGATGGCACAGGCTGGGCGATTACGCCTGCTTTCAGACAACGACCCTAAACAGCACGGGGACGATACGACGGCGGGTCAAGCATACGCTGCTATCAAGAGCGCCGCGAATGCGGACCAAGAAGGCGACTTCAAACGAGGGCGTTTCGGGCGTTTCCAGCATAACAAGGTACTGATTAAACGCGATAAAAGCGGAAAAGCCTTACGCGTTCTAACTGGATCAACGAACTTTTCGATCACTGGTCTTTACGTAAACGCGAATCACGTCGTCGTCTTTGACAACGAAGCTGTCGCACAGAAATACGCTACAGCGTTCCAGGCTGCCTTCGACGCCGATTTGCACCGGCCAGCGTTCGAGCAAGAAGACATCTCGCAGCAAGAGTACGATGTCGCAGAAGTCGGCCTACCCGCTCTCAAACTATCGTTTGCTCCTCATAAGGAGCCAACCTTCTCTCTCAACACTCTCCTTGATGCTGTGAAGCATGCCGATAGCTCCGTGATATTTGCAGTGATGGAGCTGAGCGGAAAGGGCAATGTATTGCAAGCTCTGCGCGAAATACACGAAGACAAGGACGTCTTTTCCTATGGCATTTCTGACGACGTCGATGAAAGCGACAACACAATCAACGGAACCACAGTTTAAAGCCCCGGAACACTTGCAGGCGAACTCGTGTATTCAAAGGAAAACCCAGAGAAGTTCCCCCCGCCGTTCAACACTGAACTCGAAGTGCATGGGGCCGCAGCGCACGTCGTGCATCACAAGTTCGTGGTCGTTGACTTCAACGGCACGAAGCCCGTGGTATTCGGTGGATCATCCAATCTCGCCGATGGAGGCGAACAACTCAATGGTGACAATCTGTTCGCGATATACGACCGAGCCATTGCGACGGTTTTTGCGATCGAAGGTCTGCGCCTGATCGACCACTATGCGTTCGCAGCGGCGCTAAAACGGGAGGAGTCGGACGGAGCGGCACCGAAGCCACTCTCCCTGAAACAGGACAAGGACAAGTGGTACGCGCCCTACTACGAAGACGGAAACATACGGCAGACAGAACGACTACTTTTTAGCCGGTGACCTTATAGCGCGCTAATCCATTCGGGCAACTCAAAATGACTCAGAAGATCATGATTATCCGCCATGCGGAGAAGCCGAACCATGTGACTACCGGCGTCGACGCGAACGGGCAGCACGACAACGAATCACTGACACCGCAGGGCTGGCAACGCGCCGGCGCACTCGTCCAGTTCTTCGCGCCGGGCGACGAAGGCGAGCCACAGGCGCCTCTCGCGCGCCCGAAACATCTCTTCGCGGCTTTCTACGATGCAGCGTCAGACGACGATAGCAAACGCCCCTACGAGACGATCGAACCGCTTGCTCAGCATCTCGGCCCGTCTATTTCCATCGACGACTCGGTTGGAAAAGACGATGTCGAAAATTTGGTCCAGAGGGTCACAGCGACGGATGGTCCGGCTCTTATCGCATGGGAGCACAGGCGCATCCCGTCGATAGCGCGATTGCTTGTCTCGTCGGAGGAGCCGGTGCCGGACTGGCCAGACAACCGGTTCGACATGGTCTGGGTTTTCGATCGTAACGGCTCGACCTGGCGTCTCACTCAGGTCCCGCAGCTTCTGCTGGCGGGAAGACCTGCCAACGCACTTCAGCTGACCACAACGTCGCGGCTCACAACGGAGCTTTGAAATGGGACATATTGCTTACAGCTACCTGAAGGGAAAGATCGACCGATTCAAGCCCGCACCGTCGGGGAACCCTCATCTCTGGACGCTCATCGACGCAGGACCGGACTCATTCTTCGCGACGGTTAACGTGCAATCCTCCAAAGACGCACCCGGCTCTCCCGTTGCTGAAACGTATCTCGACTTTTTCATCGACGAAGATTACCGGCATCCGGTGCTCAACCGTATTCGCGGGCTGGAGCTCGGTCTCAAAAACCAGACCAGCAGCTACGCGGACGGAGCGCTTGACTACATCAAAGGGAATCTGTTTGATCCAAACAAGATGCGCGTGCTGCCGAGCCAGAGCCAGGGCGGTGACGATCTGGTCCACCGTCTTTCGGGGTTGCTTACGCTCGCGCGAGAACAAAACGACGATATCGTGGTTTTCGGGAGCCAGTTTCGCACCTCGCCACATCAGACCGATGCTGTCGTCGGTGAGACTCCACGATTCGGCATTGATAACACCCATATGGCACAAGGCGATCCGCCAGACATCGACGAGCGACTCCACGAGAATGGACCGTGGCACGACGGCGCAATCTTCCTCTTGAGCACGAACACCGACCGTGTTACCGCCGTCTTTCTTGCTTTCCAGACACAGTCCTGGCAGACAGACTCGCACGGCCAAAAGGTATCTGGGAGCACCGGGTTCGAAGCGCCGCGTTACGATTTCGCTGGTGGCGGTCTCGGCAATCCCCTGCCGACTTCCCCGCCGAAAGCTGAACTCACTTCGCTCAATCGGCTTGCGAACGGCACCGCAAAGCTGGTTATCGCGAACATGTCCTCTGATGCGTTGAAAGTTTCCGGCTGGTCAATCACGACACCAACAAGCTCGCTTCCCCTTCCGGCTACAAGCATTGAACCGGGCCAGCCGCTAGCCGTCGTGCTGACCAACGATCTCATTAGCGATGCTGGCGGCATCCTCTCTCGAATCGACGACCGCAGCCTTAGGGTCGACGGAGTCGCGTATTCGGGCGGCCCCGCTGGCGGATGGAGCACGAGCTTCGCTGATTGACGCGTGCGTCTTCGAGGCATTCGTTTATTGCGGGGCTCTGCCGCATCCGCCCTCCTGCTCTCGCGACGGATGAAGGAAGTTTGGGCAGCGTCTGACCCGAGACGCTGCTCGCACCATTGGCCGTGCTTCGGCCTGGGTAGCCGCCTCAAAACGTATAGCCTACGGACAAGAAAGTCACGATCGGATTTAGCTTGATCTTCGACTCGCTTGTGACCTGCCCGACCGACGAGTTCGTCGTCAGCGTTGCGCGCGCTGAAAGCCACATGTATGACACGGAGAAGGCCGCCGACCAATGTTTGGTGAAGTTATACGAGACGCCGGCATTGACCACGGGAGCGAAGGAACTGCTGATGTGCACGCTCGTTGGACCCGTCAATGCAGCGCCAGTCTGCGGCGAATAGAGGAACGCGCCGTTCGCCATTTGTTGGCTTAGCTTTACATCCGAATACCAAACATATGAGCCACCGGCGCCGACATACGGGCGAAGCTTGCTCTGTGCATTCATGAAGTAGTATTTCAGCAGCAGCGTCGGGCTCCACTCGCGAGCGGTGCCGAGGTCGCCTAACGGCGCGAGCGTGCCTTCGCCATTTAGATGAAACTTCGGCGCCACGCCTAACACCGCTTCAGCAGCGATGTGATCGGTGACGAAATACTGGAGCGTCAATCCGAAGGTATCGGCATCGCTCACTGATGCACTCGCGCCTTGTTTCGTCACCGTCTGGCCGAGCGCGGTCACGTTGAACGCACCGCTCGAATCTTGCGGTGCAAAGTGTAGCCATCCGGCGCTGACCTGAAAATCGCCCGCTGACTGCGCATGAGCACCGTTTACGTCCGCCGCGCCCAGCGCCACCAGGACTGACCATGCAACATGTTTAAGTTTCAGCTTCATTCGATGAGTAAGGGCATAAACGATTGATGTGCGCTGACGCTTTATTTTCAATGCGTCGCGGGTCGAATATTACCTGCGAGATAGTGCAACTTCGCGTTTGTTAATAGGAAAAACACGCGGTGTTGTTTTTAAGACATATCGCAAACTCTTTGGACACTAGACCGGACGATGTAGCCACTCCGCAAGCCCTATGATTCACGAATGTTCACCAGTACTATTAGTAATGCCGAACGACCTAACCATATTTGACGCGTCGATGAGGCCGCAAGATAGCGGAACGTCGCGAGCGTGCATCCGCTCGAGCTGTGGACCAGTGAAGCGAGAGGATCAGAGAGAGTAGCCTTCAGCGGCACGCCCTCGCCGGTCATGACCACGTTCAGACGGACACCCATGTCCGTATTGCTACTCGCCGTTGAAAGCGTTTCCCGCGATATTGATTATTCAGCCGAGTTGGCGGCAGGGTCGACGTTCGAGTCAATACGCCGTCAGCCTCGCCGTCAGCCGCAAAATGGCGACAATTTTAGGACGATTCGTCGGCCGGAATTGATCTTATGGACGATCTATGACGCGGGATTCGTGCGATTATCTTCGGCCTGTTCGTGAAAACATCGCAGGCTCGAGCCGGGCACCCACGCCGTCGAGGCCCGTGACGCTTCGAATGTTGGACGCTAGCAGCGAAAGGAGCACGTGCGTCCTACCGATACCGGACTTGGACTGGCGACGGTTCTTCTCCCTGTTGTCCCCAGCCTTTTCAACAGAATCTGTGGATAACCCCAGTGCGGACTTACCCCCAGGAAAGCTCGCCAACCGTGCACCACGTGTTGCCTTAAATCGACAGAAGGGATATGGAGACATACACGGGCAACGAGGGACTGCAGTCGAGCGTACATCCGTCTCCGACGCCGCGAACAGACGATCGCCCGAGCCATCGACATAACCCTCAGTTCTCCGCCGCGCACCTGCCAACGCCTGGCAGCTTACTCACTTCTTTCGTGAAAGCATCGCGCGGCACCGTTCCAACTCCTTGCTCAGCGAATCGATTTCCGCCTGCATGCGATTCGCCCTCTGAAAGATCTGCCCAATCTCGTGCCAGTAGGCATATCCCAAGTCCCCGTCCGCCAACGCCAATTCGTGGATTTTTCGAAGCGCGACCGTCAGGTCGATATGATTTTCAACACGCATATCCTCCTCTTCGACGGTATCCGAGCCTTGACCTTCCGACGGCGATCCGCGGGAGCGCCCAAACAAGACACCTTCGTTCACGTATCTCGTTTTGATGCGCAATACCACCAAGCTGAGAACGAATCCAATCGCGGGGACGATCAGCAGCGCTGGATACCTCAAAGCGAACGCCCAAAGCTCTCTCATGGTTTCACGCTTTCCGCGTACTCAGTACGTTACCCTTCTGAAGCTTCTGGGACCGTTCTACGACGGCTGCGGCGATCCTCAGCACCTGCTTCACTTCACCACGCATAAGTGCCTGGAGCGGCGTGAAACCGGCAAGCGACCCGTTCGGCTCCGTGAAGAAGCCCCACTTGCTCCATCCGTCCAAGCCACCCAGTCGCCGCACGATCTTCGCGAGATGCTTGCGGTTCAGATCGTTTGCCAGAAGGAACGCGGGATAGTACTGCGTGCCCCGAACATCGACGTTGAAGATACGACGTCGGGCGACGTCTTTCCTCAGCCTCTTCTCCGAGATACTCAAAGCCTGACATACGATTTCCGCGCGCAACAACTTGCCCTCAGCTACAAGGGCCGCCTCCCGCGACATCCGGCGTTGCGATCTACGCATGGCGCGACCGCGTAGTTGCTCGCCTTCCTCGCGGATCGCACGAAGGTCCAAGTTCAGCGCCGTGGCCCGACCGATGGTTCGCGCGAGACAGATTTTGAAGCGTCGCCCGAGTTCAGCATCCGGAAGGTCCAAAAGCGCTTCGGCTGCTATCGGGTCGAATAGAATCATCGCCACGGCGGCGCGGCGAAATGCGAGCTGCAGCCGAGCGTCGTCGAGCGCTCGGTATCTCTTTCTCGCACGTGCAGACCGTTGCATCGTAGTTCCCTTACGCCTTGCGCTGATCATGGCACTCACAAAGCGCCGAGTTAGCCGCGTCATCGACGCAATTCGCAACACAAATCGACGCACGACGCTCCGCCGGAATCCCAGCCAAGGATCAACGGCGTGACCTACGCCATGCGCAACATGAAAACTCGCTGCGGAGATGGCTCGACGGATCACCCGCGCACGAACCATCACCTCGCCTCAGCTCGCAGCATCAAAAGCCTGGCTGCCCTCGTCATCCGCGCTCGCGACGGCGTGCCACCTTCGCCGGTTCCGCCCACAGGCTCGGCAGCGCGATCGCCGACCTCTCAATCTCCGCCTCGCTCGGATAGTGTCGCAGCAACGTCATGGCCAGCGTCCGCACAAGGTCCGCGCAGTATGGGCCGCGACCATCCGCAAGCGTTGCGAGCAGGTCCCGCGCGCCGACAACCGCACGCGTTCTTTGCTCCGCAGTAGTCACGTACGTGCCCAAGAGTCCACCTTGCCGGTCACATCGATGCACTCCTCGACGCCGTTCACGCGACACCAACGGTCCCAAACGTACTGCGCGTCATCGGCATACCCGCTTGCGCCAACGAGCGTGTAGATCCGTCCGGACTGCGTTGTTCCTTGCGAGGTCTCAGCATCGAAAGTCTCGATGGCCGAACTGACACGTCCCGTTCGGTTGCTCGCATTCAAGCCAACGAAGTGACGGGTATCTCGCGGAAGGATTTCGAAGATGCGCCATTCGAGCAGGCGAATACAAGGCTCGCTCGATATTGGGCGAACAGTCCAGATTGGCATGATTGCCCTCGACGGGAGGGCCGGCACCGTGCATATGCTCGGCTTTCTACTGCCGGCTGCCCGAGATGCCGGGCGGCGAATGTCGCGGCGAGACCGTTGGAATTTGACTTTTTTGACTCGGCCGGGGCGCATGGGTCAGTGCACGCATGTCCAAGTATATGCCGCTGCCCGGGAAGTTCAAGAACGAACCGCTGCGCGCCAATCGTTGCTAGCGCAACGTTTTATGCATCGCGACGTCGTTGACGGTGGCAACGTCAAGATAAAGCCACAGCGCGTCGAAGCGACAAACGGTGGCGCACTGGAAAAACAACGCGGCGCTGAACGTCCCCTCCTCGATCTGAGTGTCGAGCGAATCCGCTTCAACATGAACGCCAAGTTCTTCAAGCCGCTTGCTCAGCAGGTTACTATCCAACCAAGGCTGAGTTGCAAGGTCCGCCTTGAAGGCCGCTGCCGCGCTTGCCTCCAATGATCCGTCAACAGGTTGCATACACAACCAAGTACCGGGAAGCGCGGAGCCGGCTGCGCTGAGCGCCTGGAGGAAAAACGCGAACTTGAACGTGCCGCGGTGCACCTTCCCTTCGATTGAACGCTCAGATTCCTGAACGCCGCGCTCGACAAGCCTGCGCGCGAGCTCTTCGTAGCTCACGCCCTTCTGAATCAGCGCGGCCCGAAGCGCCCGTGAGGCAAGATGAGCCCATGCTGAATCGACATTTTGCGCCTCATCGACTTGCATTTTCGCTGCCCTGTGCTTTACTTTTGGTGTGGTAACCCATGCCGCCTCTCAACCACAAAGAAAAAGCCATCGAGAGGACCACTTCCCCCGCCGCATCCCTACAATCCAGGCTCGTCCCCTGCAGAAAACACGCGGCACGACATTTGAGCATGGCCGCCATGGACTCAATCCTCTACCTAGGTATCGAAGGGGTTCTGTTTCGGACTCACACGCACAGTCACACGGTTCCGTGTCGTGGGCACGCAGCCCCTCCTCCCGAACCCTTGCCGCTACTCGAACCGGTGTCTGCAATCGTCGCGCACGCAACGAAGCTCCAAATCGTTCTCAACAGTTGGTTGGTAGCTGACTACGGCTTTCGGCAAGTCCTTCGAATGCTTCCGGATGGTATAGCACAAAAAACGATTGGCGCAACCATCGCCGGAAACCGGCTGCATAGTCGATCGATACCATACCGTGCAAGAGCCGAACTGCTGCGTGAGGACGTGGAGAGACGCAAGCCAGCTCATATCACTATTGTCGATGCCTCACGAAGTGCAATCCCTACTGAGCTACTGCACCGATCTATCTGTGTGAACGAGTCGGACATCCAGTGTCCAGCCGAGTTCGCCGCGATCCTGCGCCGTTTCATTGATTCGCAGTACCAATGCTAGATTGCGGTGCCGTCTTTGGTTGTGCGTTCTCACACGCTCGAACTCAAGCTTTCGCGCTCAGTGAATGAATTTTCTCGTCCCCGAGGAAACTTCGATTGGAGCAATCTCATGAAAGCATCAAAGAGAGAACTTCGAGAAGAATGGGCCGAGAGAATCTGGCCCACATTGGAATTCTGGATGCTTAGATCGCGTATCAGCCGGCGCGATTTCGACGTCGATGCGCTGGCAGAAATCGTTTCGAAGGTTCGATGCATGCCGGCCTGCAAGGGGTACCTCAAAGCGCTGCGACGTAGCTCGCGAGACCAGCCGAAAAGCGCTACGCCCATGCGGCCACGTTGTTCCGTGCGCCCCCATCGAGACATCTTCGGGCCAATACGTTGCTTGTCCGCCGTTTGTTGCAGCGGTGGCAGCGCGAAACACTTCATCGAACTGAGCCTGAATAGAGACGCTGCGAGCCTGGAGGCGACGATGTTGCGAAAGAGAGCGAAGAGCAAAACGAAAGTCTCACCGACTGCGACCGATGCCACAGAGGTATCCGTTCCGCTAGGCAGAGGTCTCCTCGTCCATCGCATCGAGACATGCAAGCATGAAGGCGGCCGAGAAACGCTTTCGATTAATTTTCCGGTTAAGCTGACCCGCCGACTCAACGATCCCAAGGCGCTCGAGCCGCAGCGCCAACTCCTTGTAGCTGATCTTGCGCTCGTTCATCGCCGACACGATGAGTTCCCTCGCCTCGTCCTCCCACACTTCGTAGACGGACTCCGCCTGGGGAGCCTGGTTCGGTTGTTTGCTTATTGCCATATTTCGTCGTATACGGGTGACGCTATCTTCATGAGCTCCGCCTCTCCCTGCACGTTCTTCTTCGGGTCAGTTTCCCGCGAGACGCCATGCTGACTCGACCGCAACTTGCCGATATCTTCGACCGGCTCGGAACGCCGCCTGCAGGGCAGAAGCTCAATGCCAACGCGAGGGAGCAGGTGCCCGTTCGCGAGGTGAAATCGAGAGTTGGCCAAGTCATCGCCATTCTAACGAGTCGGAAGATGAGGCGCGGCATCCAGTCTGAAAGTGGACACGTCGAGTTCACGGTTACCGTGAGCAAAGAGCACACAAACGACGTCCTCGAATACTACGCACAGCCGTGCGAGCTCAGGTTCATCATCGACGCCGCATCTTACACGTCCTCACTCGGTTCAACTTTCCGAGACACGCGATGCTGACGAAAATTCAACTTTCGGAGCTATTCGAGCGACTGGGCACCCCGCCTGCCGGCCAGAAGCTCATCCTCACCGCACGGATCGAAGCGCCGGTTCGCGACGTGACCTCACGAGGCGGGAACGTCATCACCGTTCTCGCGAGTGAGAAGATGGCACGCGAAATCCGGACTGAAAGCCGCCACATCGAGTTCGCGGTCGCCGCGACGAAAGAGCGCGCGGAAGATGTCCTCGAATACTACCCGCAGCCGTGCGAACTTAAGCTGGAACTTATTGACGACGCAACCGGCGAAATCAAAAAGATCAAGCACATCCCGGATTATCTCACCGTTCGCGGCGATGGCTTCACGCTTGAGGAATGGAAGGCCGAAGCGAAGCTGCTCCGCCTCGCGGAACAGCTTCCGTACCGCTATGTCCGTGCCAGTGACGGGCAATGGTACTCCCCGCAGATTGAGGAGCAACTTGCTGAACGGGGCGTGCGGTACCGAATCTTCAGCGAGGATTGCATTCCACGTCGACGTGTGGAAAACCTCCTGCACCTCGCCGACTATTTCCTGCCAGGCGCAGAACCACTGCCTCCGGACAGCGTCGGACGTTTGAACGCCGCTCTTGCTGAGCACGGCGCCCTGTCGTTCTTCGAGCTACTCGAAGCGCCATACGGGTTCCCTGCCGACTTTCTCAACCAGGCTATCGCCGACAATCTAATCGCGACTGCCCTGGACCAAGAGACCCTCGCAGACAAGCGATCGTTTTTCCTTTACCGCGACGCAGCTCTACGCGATCTGCTCATTGCCGGCAAAACCCTCGGACAGATGCCCGGAAAAGATTCGTTTTCGCTCGATATCGCCGCCGGTTCTCGCTTCCTGTTCGAAGGTCAGGAGCTGACAATGGTGTTGGTCGGAGAGCAATCGGTCGTATGCAGTAGGCAGGATGGCACGAACATCGAGCTTACGCGCGAATGGATTGAAGCTGCGCACGAGAAGAATCAAATCACAGCCGTCCAGAGGGACGGGACGACCTCAGCCACGGACGTTAGCCGCTTCTCACACGAGGAGCTACAGACCGCCCTCCGCAGACAGACGATCCTCGACTCGATGAACCCGGAGCGCCGCGTATCGTCGCGCACACTACGGCGTTGGCTCGCGCGAAGACTCGTCGCTCTAGCCAACGGCGATAATGCAGCTCTCGCATTGGTACCCAGGAACGCGGCGAAGGGCAATCGAACGCCGAGGCTGACCGAGACGCAGAGCCGTGTTATGGATGAGGTCATCGACACCGAGTGGCGCACTAGCAACGCGATCAACTACACGGTGTGCTATCAGCACATGGTGGTCGCGTTCAACGGCACGGGCGAGAAGGCGCCTTCATATCCGACTTTGATCGCGCGAATCAAGGCGCGCCAAACGAACCGCGACGTGCGGACCCGCCAAGGGAAACGCATCGCGTACCAGGAAGCTCTCTTCATCGACGTGCTTTATTACGACACGCCTGTGCATGGAAGTCGCCCCTTCCAATACGTTCATATTGATCATACCGAAGTCGACATTGAGCTCATTTCAAGTCGTACTGGCAAGCCGTTGGGCCGTCCCTGGCTCACGCTGGCGGTCGATGCGTGGTCGAGGCGAATAATCGCCTTCTATCTTACGTTCGATACACCCTCGTATCACGCGGTCATGATGGTCGTCCGTGATATGGTGCGCCGGTTCAATCGCCTCCCCGAGTTCGTCATCGTCGACAACGGTCCTGATTTCGCGTCTGAGGCGTTCGAAACGTTCCTTCGCGTGATGGGCACGAATCTGCGCTTTCGCCCCAAGGGACATCCACGACATGGTGCAGTCCTCGAGCGTATGTTCGGTCGGATGAACACGGAGTACATACACAATCTCGCTGGCAACACGAAGGCGACTAAGAATGTCCGCATGGTGAGCGGATCACATCTGCCAAAGAATCTGGCTGAATGGACGCTATGCAGCCTCTACTACGGACTTCAGCATTGGGCTTTTGAATACTACGACGAGGAGAGACATCCTGCACTGGACGAATCTCCACGAGATGCATTTCGGCGTGGCGTACGGGAGAACGGAGCGCGCCCCCAGCGGCACATCGTCTTCAATCGGGATTTCCTGATCGCCACCTGCCCGCCCGTGGACCGCTCCGGCGTCCGCACGGTCAATCCTCAGCGCGGCGTGAAATACGACCATCGCTACTACGCGAACACGGTGTTCAAGTCCCCAACCGTCGCCGGAAAGTCGCTCCCGGTTAGATACGACCCTTGGGACGGGGCATCCGTCTACGTGCGGCTGAAGGACGAATGGGTTCAAGGTATCTGTAGGAGCCTCTACGGGCTTGGCCAGCTGACCGACGTCGAGAAACGTGCGCTGACTGCTGAATACCGGAGCCATTACAAGGCGCCTGATGACGACGAGCAACATGCGCAGCGCCTGCGCGAGTTCCTGCGTGTGTTCAAACCAAAAGGAGCTCTCGCATTAGAGTTGGAACGGCAGTCGGAGAACAAAGGCCTGTACAACGCGCTTGGAATGGCGAGCATCGAGCCCGTCGCTGAGCCTCGTCGCCCTCGTCTGCCAACTGGAGCGTCTGCTGAACGCACGCCGGCGGCCTTGCAAGAATCCCCTGACGACGCCATGCTATCTTCGGACGTTGATGTCGATAGCGCCGCGCCTTCGGACCTCGATGATTTCGCAGACCTTTGAGGAGGCTCGGAATGAACGCTGAAAACAGCAACGAGACGTCACAAGTCACTTCGCAAATTGAAGCCTTGGCCGCGAAGCGGATCAAACACACTCGCGTCACGGAGGTGATGACTGAGCTCGACACTCTCATCTACCGCGGCAGCCAGGACAGCATTCTGCTGGTGTGCGGCCCCAGCGGTGCTGGTAAGACGACGCTGGCAAAGCACATGGTCCACGATGCGCTCAAAGCAGCGCGGAGTCAACTTGAGACACAGCGTGGAATCATTCCCGCGATCTTCACAGAGGCGCCCTCGTCCGGGGAAAACGACTTCTCATGGCGACTATTCTATCAACGCATTCTCGGGCAACTTGACGACGATGCAATTCTCCCAAGCTGGCTTATGGCATCGACGCAGAGACCGGCCGCATGAGCCGATCGCGCGCCATCAACCGAGGAACGACGCTCGCTGCCTTGCGCACTGCAGTCGAGCGCGGCCTTCGCGCACGCCAGGTGCAGTTCCTCGTCATCGATGAAGCGGCCCATATCATTCGGCAGACTCGCGGCGATAAAAGACTTGAGATCCAACTCGACACCTTGAAATCGCTGGCAAATCTGTGCGGAACGCAAATGGTGCTGATCGGCTCCTACGATTTGTACAAACTCGTTTCGCTCTCTGGGCAACTCGCGCGTCGCACACACGTAGTGCATTTCGAACGCTACCGGCAAGATCGGCCCGAAGACGCTATGGCGTTCCAGCGTTGCGTCTCGGGATTTGAGAAAACGCTTCCCGAACTGTGGGGCGGGAAGCTCACAAAACACACGAAGGCGCTCCATGAGAACACGTTAGGGTGCATCGGCACTCTCAGCGGTGTACTCGTGCGCGCGGCCAAGCTGGCGAGCATGACGAATGCTTGGACAACAGCATCTCTCCAGCGCGCGTTCTTGACGCGGGCCCAGCACAATCGGATTCTCGAAGAGATTCTTGACGGCGAAGCCGGAATCGGCCCGAACTTGATGTACTCGGCGGACGAGTTCCAGTTGGCTAGTTGAAGAGGCGCCGCAGCATGAACGAGCTCACATGCCCTCCCCGCTCTCTGCTGTACCCTCTGGAACCTATCGGCGTCGGAACCGCAGACGTGGAGAGTCTTGCGAGCTTTTTCTGTCGGGTGGCAGCCTCGCATTGCGTTTCTTCAACGGACTTGCTGCACAGGATTTCGAAGATGTGCGGCTGGGCGGCTCCGCCGAAGAACTTCTGGAAGGACACAAACCTCAGCGGCATGGGCGATGTCGCCGAGCGATATGCGTGTGCGTTGTCGGAGATGACAAGTGTCGAGCATCTGGATTTGTTGACGCTTCGACTGTGGCGAAACGTGATCGCGCACAGGAGTAAGGCGCCGGCTAAGGGTCGCTGGTGCGCCGCGTGCTTTGAAGAGGACTTGGCTAACGGACGAATGCCGTACTTCAGGCTCGCGTGGGATGTCGGCGACATCGACGCTTGCGCAAAGCATGGCGCCCGACTCCCGGATGCCTGCTCAGACTGCGGCCGTACCGGGGCGAGGAACAACGCTGCATGCGTTGTTCCTGGATGGTGCTGCTACTGCGGAGCACCTCTCGGCAGAGTCCAAGCGGCGCATGCATCAGCGCCTGCTGCCGAGACGTGGAAAGCTGCGCAGGTCGGGCAACTTCTGGCCGCGCAAGCGTCGATATCCTCGGTGCCAGATCGTTGCAACGTGACGGAAGGACTTCGAAAGCTTGTCGACGAACTCGACGGAGGAAAGAGTGCGAGATTTGCTCAGCGTATCGGCGCGAACAAGTCGACCGTGCATTGGTGGCTACAGCAAGGCGGTGTCCCGACGCTTGCGGCTCACCTGCGTATCGCATCGCAAACAGGTGTATCGCTCGTGGCGTTGCTGACTGGAGTTATCGACGACAGCATCCCGATCTTGCGTGCAGGTCCTTCGTTGGCAGAGCTCTTCCCCGACTATAAGAAGCGCGCCTCGCCGCATCGCAGGGACAGCACCGACATCGATGCGAAGATGGATGAGTTGCGTCAGTCAGACGTCGCGGTCAGTGTCAGCGAAGCGGCGCGGCGAATGAAAGTCCGTCGGCGACAGCTCTATCGTGTTGAGAATGAGAAGTCGCGCGTCATCGCGGCAAAGTGGACAGCGCATCAACGCCATTGCAGCGAGCAACACCGACTGGAAGCTGTGAGAGCGATCGAGGCGGCGGTCGAGGACATTCTCTCGAGGGGGAAAGCACCGAACCTCCGCGAAGTTCAGCAGCTGGTTCCTCGAGAGGTTCTTGGCGGTGTTCGCGGCGTTTTCGCGATGATCCAGGAGGCGAGCGCGAAAATCGAGGCATCGCGGTCCGCGACTTGGCCATGACAACTTTCGTTTGATTTCGCTGCAACAGGCCGCCGTGTCTGGTGGATCTTTTCGAATGGAAGCTATGCATCGAATGCCGCAGCGATGCTTTTGCATCGTAGCGCGTCTGGCAGCCAAGAAGGTGCGCGGCCGGTGCACGCACACCTCTTATTCTTTCGCGGCGAGTTCTTATGCCGGGACCGGCGACGCTTTGACAAAAGGCGCAAATCGCTCCGTGAGCATCACGTTCGCCAATACCTGCTGCAAGGGAACCCCCAGCACATCGGTCGTCGCCCTCGTCTGCAAAACACCGCTTCCGACGTAGGATACGATGCCATGCAATCTTTGCGCCGTCGGTACCGGGTCAGGCCCATGACGGTGCGCCTCATTCCGCAACGTGCCCGCAGGCAAATCGAACACACCGAAAGCGTGGTCGATTCGCTCACCTTCCTGAGTCTCGAGCAGGACAGGAACGCGTTTCACCTTTTTCCACTTGTCGATGGCAGCCCATACTTCCGGGTCGGCCATCTCCGAGACCCAGTAAATCTGCAACCCGCCAATCTGCGCGCGGATAGTCATCAGGAGGCCGTCTTCGCGTGGGATGAACCCGAAGCCGAAACAGGCCCGGCCATTGCTCTTCGACAGCCAACCGGCGTCCGCCGGTGCGACTGGACACGTCAGTACCGGAGTGTCGGCGGGCATCCCGACGGTTTGCCTCGGGCGTATAGGGAGTGACCGCAAGTCTACGATGCCGCCAATTCCGACGGGGCAGTCTGCGATGTTGAGAAAGAGAGTAGCTTCCACTTTTCGTTTTTTCCGATTGAGCGTTTTGCCGCAGCAATTGCCGCGGCTCCAATGCACGTCCGCCTACATCACGGACGACACCCCCGGAGCGAATGCTCCAGACTCGAGCGGACGCGACAACTCACATCGCGCCAGCGCCAAAGATCAAAGGTGTTTCAGTGCATCGAGAACAACTCGTCCTCGGAAAGGTCCACATTCCTCTCGCTTGGTCGGCGAGCAAGAATGCAAAAGGAAGCTGGCCGCTATTATAACGCGATTCGTCTTACATTTCAATGCTTCGTGCCATTTTCCCGGGCAGCTTGCTTTAAAAAACGGAATTTATATTTCGACCGGTATTGCGTCCTATACGTGTTTTGCCAATGTCGCTATTGCGGGAATGCGGCGCGCGCTCTTCAGCGAAAACAAGCGGTATCAAGGTGCATTGCGCTTTGCGCGAAGACTGAGAGACAACCCCAGTTTGCCAATAGGACCGGCGAAGAGCGGCACGCGCACGGCGCACATGGCAACCAGGCGAAAAGCGGCGCCATAACGCTCTCCAGTGTTCGCCGAACTTGCGCTCGTGCTCCCATCAGCGACTAACGCAAGATCGAGCACAACGACGACGGCACTCGCTCGTGACGACATCGGCCTTGCATACGGCGCTCAACGTTCGAGCGCGCGTAAAGCCAGCGCGGGTAGGAATCACGCAGCCGTCGACCCCCGTCACCTCCTCCCTGGCTGCCAGCCGCGCAGCGGCCAACATACCGCGCCGGCACGACACGAATCCCTTGCTCGCGGAATGACATTGAGACAGCGCTGAGCAGGATCGCGATGAAACGCCCTTCGCTGCGAGAACCTCCGCGCCGCCGACGGCCGATACACCATACTCGCGCCCGCCACGCACCGCCCTGGCTGCCAGCCGCGCAGCGGCCCTCAATCGCCGAAACGCGAAAACACAAAAGGAGATGCTTATGTAGGCATCTCCTTTTAAGGGTTGAGCATATCCTTTTGTGAGGATCTCTTTTTTGAGAAATGAGAACACTGCTCACTAAAGAATTTCCTTAGTGAGCATATCTTTTTTTAGAGTAGAAAGGTCATGCCGGGGGCCCCTGGCAATGAAGCAGGTGCCCCTTCCATCGGTCGTTCAACAACCGACTCCGCCAGACTGTTTCGGGTCCCACGCCTCTAGCTTCGCCAGCGTGTCCGCTTTTCTCAGGCCCCATGCCCCGTGGTGCGGAATTTTTCTTCAGCGCGCCACCGGTCACAACCCGTCCACGCATGAAGGCCACCGCCGACCCGCTTCAGTCGGAAGAGGTGGCACTTACGTCGGGCGGCTCGTGCTCGGCCGACGCGTGACTGTTGAATGTATAACATTCGAACGCGAATAGAACAATACGACATTCGCGCTGAAATGCGCTTCCAATTCGGCACCGCTGAAAAAGCGCCGTTATTTAGCAATTCATTTTAAAAAATGTGATCGTGAATTCATTTGTAACAATACGATTTCCCGAACCGATGGAGCGACCCAGCCGATCTTCGAGGTGTCGTTCCTGATGCCGTCAGACCGTAACCGAGCCCGATCCGCTCAATCCACCGCCGCGAGACCGAGCACGTCGCGCGAGAGAGGCGATGCCGGATGCCCGCGGGTGCGCGTCGGATTTGTCGCCATCGTGGCCACGGTCGCCTTGATAGTGCCAAGCGGCGCACGTGATGAAGCTGCGCGGCGTCGACCGGCTGTGGTAGCGCGGCGGTTCGTAGAGCCGTCCTCCTGGCCGATGACTTCGGCTTCCGAAAGGCGCTAGACTGAACTGGGCCGAACTACCGGATTCCGACATGGCTACTAATCTGGAGGCTTTGCAAAAGCGCGCGACACCCCTCTCAGACCAACGCGATCAAGCGCTTATCGCTGCTGATTTGGCCGCCAATGCGCACCGCTACCCGCCGGCCGCAGCGTCGTCGGAAGAGATGGAAGCTGATTTCGACTCCGCAGTCGAGCGCGTCGAACGCCAAGAAGGCAAGGCCGGACTGCGGAAATCGTAACTGTCGCGGGACGCAGACTGCGATCAGCGGCTCAGACAAGATCTGCCGCGAATCGAACGCTCGGCGCGCGCGACGTTGAACCTCCGCCGCCGCCCTACTTGGCTGCAGCCTTCCTGCTACTGCACCGCGATCGCGGGAGTCCTTGTCATCGGGGCACATCGCCGTTTCCCACGGCCGTGGGTACTGCCGGCGAGAGGTGGCTCAACCATTCAGCGGCGTAGAGGCCACCTCTCGATACACGTCATAGTCGACGATGTCGAAGTCGCCCGCCTGGTCAGCCAGGTCGAGCACCTCGCATGCGAACGCTCCGCCGTCGTGGACGGCAACATTCCTGAGCAGCTGCACTACCTCCTCAGACCCGGACGCTGTGCCGCCACGCTGCTCACGCTCAATGACAAAGGCCGCCAATCGTTGCTCGAAGCGGCTCGCATCCGCACCCTCCGTGCCCTTCGCGGCTTCTCTCGCGAGCCCGCTATCGTTGAAAGCGCGCCCTACCGCGTTGACGCCAGCGCGCTGCAGGCGGAGCCCTGTCTGGCCGGTCCAGAAACGCGGCGAATACAAAACGAGCTGCTGCACGGCACATCCCCCATGAACGGTGGTTGCGGCACAAGCCGCGATGTGTCCGTATAGGCAGATCCGCCGCGAATCGAACGCTCGGCGCACGCGTCATTGCCGGCCCGCCGCCCTCCTTGGCTGCAGCCTTTGTGCTACTGCACCGCGATCGCGGATGCCCCGATCATCGACGCGCATCGTCGTCCCCCACGGCGGGGTACCGCGACAGCTGCGCGCAAGCCCGCCAGGCTCATCGCCGGTTCCCAAGCAACACATCGCCGACTGTCACGAAGCGTCCGCGGATCCTTCGGGTAATGCCCAAATCTCAGGCGAAGCCAGCGAAGACAAGAGGATGTCGGTGGGCGTGGAATACCCACTCAATTGATGCCATCTTCGAGCGTACCCTCCGCGGATTCGTCGAACGCAAGGTGTTCTCCCGTCATCTGACGCGAGAGCGCGGCGATGTGCGCTGCCATCGTGCGTCCGTTCTTCTCCCGCACTGCTTTTTCTTGAGCCCCGCCACCGACGCCGACGAAATCGTTTCCTCGACGAAATCGTCCCCGCCGCGAAAAGAGATGGTGTGAGTTTGCGCAGCATCCGATGTTTGTCGTGCGCGCGAATGCCGGCCAGCCGCCGGCGTCCTTGGCTGCGGCCTTTCTGCTGCCGCACCGCGATCGCGGGAACCCGTCGTCGGCGCGGGTCATCGTTCTCCTGCGGCGGCTGGTGTGCCGGGAGTCTCCTCGCAAAGTCGCCAAGCCCGTTGGCGGTTCCAATGCGACATCGCCGGCGATCACGATGCGTCCGGGGATCCTTCCGGCAATCCCCACATCTCCGGCAACGCCAGCGAAGACAACAGGATTTCGGTCGGGGTTGGATAGCTCAGCAGCATGCCCGTCGCGAGCGCCCGTACGGCGCCGTGCACCTCGTAAGTCTTGCCTTCAGCGAGCGTCTTCAGGAAATCCCGGGTCGCCAATACGGATGCAGTTCGCTGCTCTGGCGTGGTCATTGCACTTTCCCCCTCATAGTTCCGCTGCTTTCCTTGGAGCGCCCGGCGGCGGCTTTTCCTGCCTCCATCCCTCGGCGGCATCGGCGTCATTCCTCCGCGTCCGCCTCGCTTCCGGCGCATTAGCGTCGAAGCAACATTTTGCCACCTTTTCGGTCGTATATGACCGATTCGCCGTCACGCGGCGGCGACGGTACCCAACGCCTTGTGGGAGTTGAGGGTCGCCCGAGGCGGCTGACCCGCTGGGCTCGTTGGCTGCATGCCTCCGCGCTTGCATCGTCGATTGCGATCGCGGAGTTCTGGTCACCGACGCAGGTCGGCGTTGCCTCCCGGCGGCAGGACAGAACGGCCGAGTTCGGAGGGCACCAATCGAACGTCGGGCAAGCGGGCGGCGTGAGAAAGCCCGTTCATCGGTAGCAGCTGTGTCCCTCGGGCGGCAGATCTGCGCCGACGAGCGCCGCTCGATTCTCAACGACGAATGTTGCTGCATCGGCCAAGGGGTCATTCGCGTCCGCTTCGCCGACGACCTAAATAAGAAACGAAGCGGCCGTTGCTACTGGCGAGTCAAGAAAACCTGCCGGAACGTCCAAGTAGCGACATGTTCCGGTGCGCTCGACGACCATCAGCCCGACAAATGTGTTTTGCGGCCTATCCGGGGTTGTTCCGTGAGCCGAGTTATGCAAGAGAGTCTGGCTGAGCGCAGCCCACCCGTATTGGAGTTCGTATCATTCATCTTCAGCGGTTGGCAACTTGGGGAGCTTTACTGGGCGCGGCTCGCGCAGAACTGCTTTAGATCCGTTGAGAACGGGAATCACCTCCACGACTTGAAGGCAGCAATGAACTAGTTTGCAGACGTTATGAGGAGCGATACGGCCGGCCGACCGTTTGATTTTCGACCAGCCCCGAACGTGAAGTGTCTGATAGCCGCTTCTATGCTGCCGTCTGGATGCACGGGTTACCAATAATACTCACCGTCGTCACGTTGACCTTCGATCCATGTATCACCGAGGTCGAGCTGGTAGTAAAAATAGTCCGGTTCGCCAGGCTTGCCGGCGACTTTGAAAATTCCTTGCCCCGATAGCCACGCATCCATGCCCGCGTCGTATGCGGCTGGTCCGATGTGGCACCGGTTGCCTGCTCCGGCGGCAATGATCCGCGCTGCGTAGTTGGTGGCTGGTCCGATGCAGAACGGAATCCTGCCGAGCGCCTTCGTCGCGATAGTGCCGTTATCCAGCATTCCATATTCGACGCCAATCTTCAGCGAAGGAGGTGCCGGAATACTCGTGATGTAGTCGGTACCTGCTAGGTAACTGCACGTCGAGTTGAGATCCTTCGCGATACCTGCGCACGCCATAAAAGTACTTTCGGCGTCAGGCAGAATCGCGAAAATTGCGTCCCCATTGACTCCGATGACACTGCCGCCTCCTCTCTCCACCACGGCAATCGGACCAATTAAGATGTCTCTCACGAACTGGGCGACGCCTGCGCCGAGTTGGTTTTGCGCGACCAATGCTGTGAAGCTGTTGACGTCGACGATCATGGAGAACGCCGGGAAATGTGAAAGCTGTGGAATTTCCATTTTGTGTTAGATTCTCCAGCTTCCCTTACGTCGCGCGTCATTGCTGAATGTGCTCCCAAGTGAAAACGCTTAGTCATTCTCTGCTTACTCACGTGACGCATCGATTCTTGTTTTAGCAATACATGAATTTCAGCGATTGGCAAGGCTAGACGAACATCTCTAGCATTTTTACGCTCGCAGCTGGCTTATTTTCGCGAACGCTCGGTTACGCAGCAGAGCCTGCACGCGCCGTCTCTCGAATAAGTCTAAGGTCGTGTCATCACAATTCCCGGCACCCCAACTGTTTAATCTTCGTCTTGAGCTCGTAGATGGGCGCAGTCAGCACCTGGGTAGCAACTTCGCCAGGTTTTCCGCTGAGCGGCGGGTACACGATAGGCGTCATGCCTTTGAAATCCGATGGCATCTTCAATTCCTCTTCCATCTTGGGAACCAGCAAGAACGTGCGTGTTCGACCTAGACGCGACATGAAGAAACCAAGCTCAAAGATGACGTTGTCTCGGGGCGCTGCAGTCTGGTGCTTCCTTGACCTAACTATGTCGTCCGGATGGGCAATCGCGATACCGAAGTCCGCTCGATTAACCTCGGCCTCCAGCGCCTCTAGCGGATATGTTCCCGGGGGGAAGATGTCATCGTCCGACCAGAGAACTGAATCAGCATCGGTGTATCTTAGTCCATGGCGAATTGCCTCGGCTACATCTAAGCTCTCCTTGGAGCTGATGAAAAATGTTCGCGGCCTTTCGTTCGGCGGGCGGATAAGAGTGTTCCGCTGCAGAATGCGACTTGCTAGTTCAGCGGCTATGAGTTTATACACCGTAGGGTGTCCATTCGCGACTTGATCGAGCGTGTCTGGCGAAACTTTCAACGAGAGGGTCGGCTCAAGTGCAGTGACCGTTGCGCTTCGCAGAATTGAAGGGTTGACCGCAGACATCTCTCCAACTGTGAAGTTGCGTTCCCGCGGGTACAGAAGCTTGCCCTTGACCGAGATGCCGACTTTCCCCATTAATAGGAAGTACATATCTCGATCGGACTCGCCCTCCTTCATGAGCACCTCACCAGCAGAATGCTCGATCAGTTGTCCAGCATCAGCCAACGCCGCTGCTACTTCGCGGTCTCCCTGAATGATGGTCTGCGCAAGCATTGCCTGTACGAGTGTGGTGCGATCATTGAAACGGTCGATCAGATTCATTCTGTTTCTTCTACCTAGCAAGGTTATGATTTTTGGGAATCTAACGCGGTGACGTACGAGGACGGCCGCTGTCCGCACGCATAGCGAGTCTCTTGCGCAGAGATAACCGAGGAGAAGCGGTCACTTCGGTGCGCGCGTCGTTTTGCTCAAACATAACCAGCGGCACGCGCGTCGGCGCATGGCCATGTGCGAAGGCGTGTGCGGATGCTTCGAGCTTGCAGGCGCTCGACCGTTTGACGATCAGCAGCACAAGGAAGTTGGCCACTTGATCCGGTGCCTCTAGCAGCGAATGCATCGTGAGGACATCCTTGGAACTTGGCAGCGCCGGAAAGCTGGGGTGCGAGTGCCATTCACCGAGATAATTGAACCGCTCGTATTGGTGTCCAGTTAGCTCGTGGAAGCGACGCATGAAGCGTTTGTGAAGGCTGGCGTCTCGCGAGAACGCTGCGAAGGAGCCCCCCTTACGCTGGACAGAGAAGTCAACGATGCGAAAGACGCGGTCGCCAACGCGCTCGGTCGCCAAGACGCCACCGATCTCATTGGCCCCTGCGCGCCGAAGCTCGCGCAGTAGCTTTGCGGCACATTCGGGCGTCAGTTGAACTTCAATCATTACCCTGCACCCCCGCCCCGATAAGAATTTCCGTCAGCGCTTTACTACCCTTGGCGCGAACCTCAGGGTCGATGTCAGAGGCGTGTAACCACTGGCCCGAACCGAGCTCAATTGGCCAAGTATCGAACGGCCTATCGAAGATCCACTCATTGCGTAGCCCAATCATGTAGGCCGAGCACTCGAATTCAGAGTTGTCGCCGGCGACGGCGGCATCGATGACAAGGCGAACAAAATGTGCGGCGATGGCCGACACGTCCGCATCGTCAGCAACCATCGGCGGTCCGCCCTCTGTCCGAAACGCATAGTCCTTCTCGGGTTGCGGTGGTTCGGGAAAATCTGGCTGTGCGCACCACTGGTCGATCATCGCACGCGCGTCAAACGGATTTGGATCCAGCCCGGGGCGCGCGCGGGCTATCAGGCCGCCATAGCCGCCCGCAAAGACGCGTGCCCAACACATCGTCTTCTGGTTGAGCTTGGCCGCCGCCGCAGCGTAGTTGAAGACGTCGTGGTCGCTCGTTGCATCGACGATGATGTCGGCGTTCGCAATCTCACGTACCAAAGCGTCGTCCTTGCTACCGGCCTCCTGCCCGCCCAGCAGGAAGTCATGCACCTTTACGCCGACACCGGCAGCCACGCGCTTCAGGCGCTGAGCGACGACATGCGCCTTCGATGCACCTGCTTGTTCGGCATCGAGGTCATTGCGAACAAGGTTTTCGAGCTTAAGGATGTCGCCGTCGACGAGGATGAACTGACGCGCGCCGCTGCGTGCTAAGGTCGTCGCTACCTTGGAGCCGAGAGAGCCACAGCCCAGGATGGCGAAAGTCTTGTTGGCCAAGCCAGCGTTGCGGGCCGGCAGGCGGTTGCCCAAGTCAGGGCACACTAACGCGAACTCGTACGGTCTATTGTCGTCAGACCGTACGTAGAAAGCACGCACCCCCGTCGGGGCTACCAGCACGAGGCATCGACTTTCATTGATCGCAATGGGTTCCGCGACGAACATGCTCCAGAAGACCGTGCTGTTCGCACCGTCTTTGAGAAAGCTGCCGATGCCTTTCAGACGTGCGTCGTCGGCGGCTATGGTCATGGCCAGACCATCTAGGCCTGCGTCCTCGGCGAGCGCTGTGGGAACCGTCGGATCGACCCACTGCGTGCCGTCCTGTTCGGCGACATTGGTGAGCGTGACCATCATGCTCAACGGGCCCCAGCACCGGTACAGTTTGATCGGCCGGATTCCGGTCACACTGGCGAGCTTAGCTTGGCCGGCAGCGGTCATATTCATCCGACACAGCTTCCCGCGGATTTGTTGACCTTGCGTTAAGTTGTGCGCCGACGGTAGTGCCCAACCCGACTTGTGTGTGATCCCCAGGTCGGCGGCCATCAACTTCAGCGCACTGTGCAGCATTACGGCACCGCTCAGGTCCGGGTGCCAGTTGTCTGGGCGGTACTCAAGGCAGAGATCTCCACTGCCGCGATACTGGTGAGCGCCCCAGTCCGTGGTCTCCCCGATGGGGCGCACAACTGGTGGCGCGTTCGGGAAAATCAGCGGGTAGATCATGGTGACCGTGCGAACCTTGTCGCCGATCCGCAGGTCTGCGTCAACCTTCAAGGCGAAGTTGGGCCCTGACACACCCCAACGGGTGTTCTCAAGGCCAATTTCTTCAGCAACTAGCTGATCGATCGCGGCCTGCTCGGCCAGAAAACGGGCCGGGTCGGTGATGAACCACCACATCAGGCGAACCCCGCCGGAACCTTTTTCGGATTCGTCGGCCCGGCAGCCTGCGCCGGCAGCGTGAACACCGCCGCAGCCGATGCTGGCGCGCGACCAAGACGGCTCGGCTGATCCGACGGCAAAGTGGCATCGAGCGTCGACGCCGAAGTAGCCTTTTGGCTGGTATTCGCGCCAGCAAGCGCCTCGGTTGCCTCGTCGTAGTCAAAATCCGCCCGAATACGGCTGGCACCGAATAAGGCGCGAAACGCCTCAGGTGCATACCTGTATGTTGTCGGGCCAATCGCGGTTTCATTACCCTTGCAGCGGCGCTGCTCATCTTCAGAGCGCAGCACGGCGCGACTGATGCAGCACCGGATCCGCTCGCCCTTGTAACCCAGGCGGCTGATTGCGGTCGGACCCTGCTCCAAACCGATCTGGATGCCTAGGTCGCCGGTGTCGATGCCTTCTTCCTCGAGGATGGAAATCGCCTCTTCGAAGCTACTGCGCATAGCGGCAGCGCATAGCAAGGCGTTCTTGGCCGTTTCAGCGTCGTCGGTGGTTTGGGACGTCCCCTCAACCAGCACACCGTGAACGCAATCGCCGATGAACCGGATCTTGCGACCGGCGAAGTCCACGTGCAGGACGGCATCGAGCTCGGCTCGCAGCACATGCAGCGCCCGGACGACATCTTTAGCCGAGTTGTCTTCGTCGACCTTGTCCGACACGTAGTCGGTAAAGCCGTCAATGTCAGCATAGATCGACATCGATCCTTGGCGTCGCGAATTACTCGGGGTCAGTGATTCGAGGTCGAGGTCTGCGAGCGGCGGCGTGTGCCGCGTAAACTCGAACGAGCCGAGGGGTTGGTTGGCGAGCCCTTCTTCCCAGTCCTCGACCACATCGTCAGCGGTGACTTCGATATCCGCGACATCCTCAGACTGCTCGATCTGCGCGTTGGTTAGCGCCGTTTTGTCTTCGTCCTTGACCGTGCTCCAGCCAACGACCGCACGCGCCGTGTTGGTCATGTAGATGCCGGCGTCCGCGCCTCCACCAGAGCGTTTGGCTGCCAGGTTGGCCGGCTCACCAAGGAACAGCGGCTCTCGGTTGCCGCGACGACCGTTGTTGACGGCTAGTGCCGTGCCGGAGTCGATGCCGGCCCGTACTGTGGCCGCCGGCAAAGGGTCGTCGCTGTCTTCGCCCGTGCGCGCAAGCACGTCGATGATCAGTTGCGCAGTCGCGACCGCTTTATGGATTCGACCGGCCTCGTCACCGTAGGGTTTGGCGACCACGGCGTGAAGCCTCTGGTTGTGAAAGTCGACCTGGATCGCGTCGACGTCCTTCAGGATATCGCGCACTGCCCGGTAGTGCCGGTCCAAGAAGCGAAGAGTGCGGCTGTGCGCCCGCACGCCCTCAGCGTCCGTGACCCCGAGCATTTCGTCGATATTGAGAATGTCGACATACAAATGCACGCCGTCGACGCGGTAGGCAACGCCGTTGCCGAGCCCGCTCAGATCCGTGTCGCGGACGTACTCCTTAATCTCGACCTTGCTGACTTGGTTGACCCAGCCGCGAATGCGCTCCTGGGCGCGGTCCTTGTTCCAGTTCCTGACTGCCATGCTGTTCCATCCCAAAAAATTGGCCGCCTGGAAGAAGCGCGTGTTGCTCATGGCTTCGAAAGCGGTGCGTGGATCGGTTGTTTCTTCCGATCTTAGCATTCGACACTGCGGAAATCCACAATATCTTGTGTCATTAGGCAATCGAAATACAACATATAGCAAACGCGCCGCGCGGGGTGGTTCGCAACTGAATTACAAACGTATTGCGCAATCCGCCGACTGAGAGTGTAAAAGCGTCGAATCTAAGATCGAGCCGGTCGAAGAGCGGACGCTCTCGACCGGCAGCCTTCAACTGAAACGTCAGTCGCGAGATCCGGCAGCGGCGATTTCGCTCTGTGCCGCCGCCACTGTCGACGACGCTCTTCAGTGCCGACGTTCGTCGGGGCTTCGTCGGCTGTCTGCAATGTCCGATTATGGAAAGCGTCGCATAAGGCCGCGATGCCTGCGGGCGGCAGAGAGTGCCCGGTCGTGGGCGGGCAATCAGCCCGAGGGAACTACATAGCCTTTTAGAAGGGATTGGGGAGCCGCCTCTTCCCTCCCGGCTGAGGCCAAAGGTCAGAGGCAGCGAGCGATCGGATCTTAACTGACGGCGGGTTCAAAGCGCGCGAAGAGCTTCACCCATCGCTCAATTAGATCCTCTTCGACATAGTCGATCCCTTTCGTCAGCAACACAGCCTTAACGCGCTTAGCAACTTCCACCTTCCAGCCAGGCGGAAGTTCCATGCCCTCGCGCTTGGCCCACGCCTCGACCTGCGGCACGATGGGGTTCCCCGGTAACGCGACTTCCGAGAACAGCTGTTCCCGGGCGCGAAACACGCGATCCACCGCATCCACGAAGCGCTGATTGGGAATTAAATCCTCCAATTCCGATCCTTTGAAGCCAGCGAACTCGTCTGTGGACAGGACTTTCTTCTGCTCGCCGTTATACAAGCCGCTGCTCAGCTCTGCCGCCATCCTAGTGCCCATCTGATCGCCATCTAGCAAAACGACCGGAAGAGTCTCGTCTCGGCCCGTCAATATTCCAGCGGTGATTCTTAGCGTCTTCGTTCCGCCCGCGGGCGGGAACACAAGCTCGCGGCGAGGTGTGATTTTTCCCGCACCGATAAGTAGTGCCTTGATCATCGTGAGGTAGTGCTGATCGGAGGCTCCCTCCACAACGACTGGAAGGCAGCCCAGTAGCAGGCTCTCAGCGACGTTTAGGTTAAGTGCCGAGTAGACGGCATACGCCGCACCGGCATGCGCGGGGTCCGCACCCGACTGACGTAAATTCGGCGAAGACTCAGTCGAGCCATCCGTAGCGACATAGACCTTCCGCACTCGATCCAACCGGTCGGGATCGATGAGGAAAGGCGAGTGTGTCGTATAGATGATCTGGTTGGTTTTGGTCAATCCGTCGAAGAAGGCCGATAGATCGCGCTGCGCAAGAGGATGAAGTGATAGGCCTGGCTCGTCAAGCAGTAGGATGGCGTCTTCGTGGTCGCCCTGGCTTTCGACCAAGAACACGAGGTAGAAACTCAGGAACCATTGGAGTCCAGTACTGCGATTCTCAAGCTCGACTTCTTCCGGGCGCCGGTCATCTGAAACCCAGATGCGGAAGTGATCACCGTCCGCTTCAAACCGAAAACGGTAGTCGCCTTGTTTCCACCAAGATTTGAACTCCTTAGTCAAGGTAGTGCCGGCGGACTGGAGCAGGATCGAGCGCTCTCGCTTGCGTTCAGCGATCTTTCCAATCTCATCCTCGGTCGGCTGACGATTTTGATTGCTCGGGTCCTTGAAGTCGCGGCCAAGTTCGAGGATCTCCTTCGGTTGGAGGCGAACGAAGTTGAACAACACGCGCAGGGTTCGAGCCTTTGCAGCTTCCTTGGCCCCCAGATCCTTTCTCTCAAGATTCTGCACGACATGCGGGAGATAAATTTCCGAGTCTAGGTTTCCATAGTTCGAGTAGTAGACAAACTTCGGAAGCGCTTTTAAGACAAGATCTCGAACTCCTTCCATGTCTTCGGGAGCAGGCAAGCTGATGTGACACAACCATGCGGCCAAGACGTCAATTGTCTGCTGCACGCGAGGAACGATCATCGACGTCTTAGCTGGCTGGTCCGGTATCAGCTTCTTCAGCGACTCGATGGCGCCATCCAGGTCCTTCGCGGCCCAGTCGTCGATGATGGACTCAGCCAAATCGCGAACAGCGCCAACGATCGTCGACTTAAGAGGTTCTTCGCTCTTCAGTGCGTCTGTTCCCTCAACGGCCGTAATTAGATTCATCAACTCGCTCTTGCTCTCCGAGGCGGCAACCGTTGTCTCGGGCACGTACTGCGGGAACGACACTGCGTATTTCCCATCGAAGTACCTGTCAACACGCACAACCTCGAATTGTGCAGCATCTAGTTTCGTTAGCGTCACCAACTGGTCTGTGACAGATGTCGCATCAAAGTCGGCACTGACGAATTTGAAATCTCCTGGCTTGGCGCGCACATCCGCGAACAAGGTCTTCGGGTAGTCCGATGTCGGTTGGATCTCTCCCTCGCGAGCAGGGTTGAGCTTCCAAAGCGGAAGCAGCAAATTTGTCTTTCCTGACTCGTTGACTCCGATTAGCGCGGCAACGTCGCCTGCTTCAATAACGCCGCTGTCCTTCACAGAGCGGAAATTCGTTACCCGGTACCTCATCAACTTCATCCTGCCCCCGTGGAGGTTGTTAGTATGCGTGCGCAATCGACTCCGGCGCCTTTTAGCTGAATATGATAATAGGAAACTCGACAGAGTACCTGCTTTGTCGTCCACCCGTACGAAACGCATAACGGCAGCGCGGTGCGAAACTAAAGGTAAGCCGGCTTTTCAAATCAACCGCCTGTCGCCCTGCGACGAGAGTGCTTTGGTGACTGTTGCTCTTCGTTACCTGCTTTTGGATGGCTGACGACGCGAATGTCGGCAGTGCGTCGCGAGTCTGAGTTCGCTGGTGCAGGCGGTTGGGTCCTGCCGCGCGACGCCGCCAAGGTAAGCAAACCGCCTGGCTGCTGACGGTATACAGAAGCTGTCTCAACGGCCGCAAAGGCCAAGAAGCGCCAGCCGCCCATGCCGCGAGTGCCCGCTGCAGTCCCGTGATGCTCCTCGTCGAGGCATGCGACGTTCCGCCCGCCCCGCTGCCACCGGTTCAGTGGCCGGCGCCGCGGCGTCGCTACAGCTCAAGCTCAAGCTTCGGATCGATCTGAGCGCGTTTTAAGCGAGCAACTCCCTTCCGCAGGGATTCTCGCGACATTGCGGTCGTTAAGCTTCCTGACCTTCCCTCACCTGCGTCGAGGCACTCTTGAAGCGCATTTCGCCGAATTTCGGTCGCATACGACCGATTGGCCGATCATGGCTCAACGACTTCCCTAAACGTCTATATGACCCTCTCATTCCTGACGACGTAAATGCTCGAAAAGCCTCAACTCACAGACCTGTTCGACAAACTCGGCACGCCGCCCGCAGGTCGCCAACTCATTCTCGATGCTCGCGCTCAAGCGCCCGTGCGACCCATCAACCCCCAAGCCGGAAGCGTGGTCACCATCCTGGCCAGCAAGAAAATGGGCCGCGATATTCGCACGGAGACCCGGCATATCGAGTTTCCTGCGGCTGTGGCAATGGAGCACTCGCCCGAAGTCATCGAGTACTACCCCGCACCGTGCGAGCTGAAGCTCAAGCTAGTCGACGAGTCGACCGGCGAAATCCGCAATATCCTTCTCATCCCGCATTTCCTCACCATCAGTGATGACGGCTTCACTCTTGAGGAATGGCTTTCTGAGGCTAAGCTCGCCCGACTCGCTGAAAAATATCCATGGCGTTATTCGAAGGGCAGCGATGGCGAATGGTATGCGCCGCAAGTCGAGAAGCACCTCGCGGACCTCGGCATCCGCTATGGCGTTTACAGCGATGCATCAATTCCGCGCCGGCGCGTCGACAACCTCCTTTACCTCGCAGATTACCTACACCTCGCAGAACCGTGCCCGGATGATGTTCTCGCGCGCCTCCACGAATTGCTGAAGGAGCATGGCTCTCTCACCTTCATGGAGTTGCTCGGACCTCCACACGAGTACGACGCCGACTTTCTGAATCGGGCGATCGCGGCGAACCGGGTGACGACCGACCTCGACGGTCAATCGCTGAGCGACAAGCGCAGCTTTCGCTTCTACCGCGACGAAGCATTGCGCGACTTCATGCTTGCGGACACGCGCTCGGGAAGCTTGCCAGGTGTCGACCGCTTCGCGCTCAACATTGCCAACGGCGCCAAGTTCATCTTCGAAGGCAACGAACTGACCATCGTGATGGTCGCCGGAGACTCAATTGTCTGCAACGGACAGGATGGCTCGACCATTACATTGACGCGCAGCTGGCTCGAGAGCGCGCACGAAAAAGGCCAAGTGAAGTGCCCCCAGCAAGACCAGCAATCCAGCCAAGACCTGAGCCGCTTTTCGAAGGACCACTTCGAGACCGCGCTTCGCCGGCAGGCGCTGTTGGAGGCCGAGTCCGAGCCCACCAACGTGTCTGGCCGCACGCTTCGCCGCTGGAAAGCCCGCCAAGAAATTGCTCTCGCCAATGGCGCCAACGACGTTCTTGCCCTGGTGCCGAATACAGGCGCGAGGGGTAACCGCAAAGCCAAGCTGACCACGCGGCAGCTCGAATTGATGGACAGCGTCATCGATGAGCATTGGCTCACCAGCAAGGCCATCAATTTCAAGACTTGCCACCGGATGATGCTGGTCGCCTTCTCCGTAACCGATGAGACACCTCCTTCGTATCCCACGTTGATTGCGCGGATCAAAGCCCGCGAAACCAACAGAGACGTCCGCACGCGATACGGGAAACGAATCGCGTACCAGGCGAGCACATTCATCGACGTGCTGCACCACGACTCGCCTGTCCACGGTAGCCGGCCGTTCCAGTACGTTCACATCGACCATACTCAGCTCGATATTGAGGTGATTTCGAGCCGGACTGGAAAGTCGCTTGGCCGCCCTTGGCTGTCGCTCGCGGTCGACGCGTGGTCGCGACGCATCGTGGCGATTTACCTCACTTTTGATTCGCCTTCCTACACCTCGGTCATGATGACGGTCCGGGACATGGTGCGCCGATTCAATCGCCTTCCAGAGTTCATCGTCGTTGACAACGGCAGCGACTTCCTATCGGCAGCATTTGAATCGTTCCTTCGCGCGATGGGTACCCACCTGCGATTCCGACCGGCCGGGCAGCCAAGGCATGGCGCGGTGCTGGAACGCATGTTCGGCCGCTTAAACACGGAGTACATCCACAACCTCGCCGGCAACACGAAGGCGACGAAAAACGTGCGTATGGTGACCGGTTCCCACCTGCCCCAGAAGCTCGCTGAGTGGACCATCGGGGCGTTGTATCACGGCATTCAGCACTGGGCCTGGGAATTCTATGACCAAAACATTCACCCGGCGCTACAAGAGTCACCGCGCGAGGCCTTCGTACGCGGCATGCGAGAGAACGGCAAACGTCCGCAGACTCACATTCAATTCAATCGCGACTTCCTGATTGCAACGTGCCCGCCAGTTGACCGCACGGGCACGCGTCAAGTCCACCGTCAACGTGGCGTCAAAGTAGACCAGCGGCTCTATTGGAACGAGGTGTTCGACTCTGCCCAGCTCGATGGCGAGAGCGTACACGTTCGATACGACCCTTGGGATGCGTCTTCCGTTTACGTGCGTGTCAAAGACGCCTGGGTTCGAGCAGTTTGCCGAAACCTGCATGGCCTCGCGATGCTGACAGAAGTGGAAAAGCGAGCGTTGACCGAAGAATTCAACCGCCGGCACGGATCGCTCTCGGACAGCGAGCGCGACAAAAAACGGCTTCGCGACTTTATTCAAGTTTTCACGCCGGAGGGCGCTCTCGCGACTGAATTCGAGCGTCAGGCGGAGAACAGGCTTCTGTACACCGACCTTGACCTTGCGAGCGTCGAGCCTGTCGTCGCGCTGCGGCGACCGAGTCTTGCGAATGATGCAGAAAAGGCGCCAACACCGTCGTCAACGACGTCACCAGTGCAGTCGCATAACACGGTGACAACAAACCCGGTCGCGAAGCCGGCTTCCGAAGACCAATACGAAGAGCTCGAAGAGTTCGACGATTTTTGAGAAAACCATGTCCCAACCCAATGAAACCATTGCGCCGTCGGCAATTGACGCAGTTGAAGCACTTTCAAGCAAGCGCATCAAGCACACTCGCGTTGCCCAAGTGATGGGAGAGCTCGACACTCTCATCTATGCCGGAAGCCAGGACAGCATTCTTCTCGTATGTGGGCCTACCGGCGCAGGCAAGACGACATTAGCTAGGTCCATGGTTGAGTCCGCGCTCGAGCGAGGCCGTTCGCAGATGGAAGCAAACGGTGGTGTCATCCCTGCCATCTATGTAGAGGCGCCGTCGTCGGGCGAGAATGACTTCTCGTGGAAGCTGTTCTACCGAAAGATTCTTTCACAGCTCGGCGACGACCTCGAGGCGCCCAAGATGCTGTACGGCGTCGACAAAGAGACCGGGAGAGCTGTACGGCCGCGCGGCGCTAACGGCAACAGCTTGGCTGCCCTTCGGACTGCCGTTGAACGCGGGCTGCGCGAGCGCCAGGTGCAGTTCCTCGTCATCGACGAGGCGGCGCATATTATTCGACAGACGCGCGGCAGCCGTCGACTGGAGATTCAACTCGACACCCTCAAGTCGTTGGCAAACCAGTGTGGCACTCAAATGGTCCTCGTCGGGTCATACGACCTGTACCAGCTCGTCTCGCTCTCGGCACAGCTCGCTCGACGTACCCACGTGCTTCATTTCGAGCGCTATCGTGAAGACCGGCCCGAAGACGTGAAGGCGTTCGAGCGTTGCGTTCTGGCGTTCGAGAAAACACTGCCCAACCTTTGGGGTGGGCAGCTCACTCAATACTCGAAAGGCTTGCTTGGGAACACGTTGGGATGCATTGGCACGTTGAGCAGCGTGCTCATTCGCGCCGCCAAACTCGCGGAAGCCGCCGGTCCTTGGTCGGTCGATTCGTTGGAGCGCGCGCTCCTCACCGAAGCACAGCGCAACCGAATCCTCGAGGAGATTATCGACGGAGAGTCAGCCATCGGCCCGAGCTTCACCCGCGTCATGCCCAAAATCAAACGTTCGGCGGTCTGACTATGGAGACTCGAAACATTATCGAAGAGCTGTCGTTACCCCGCTCGGTGCTGAACCCGGTCGCTCCGATCGGCGTCGGAACGCCGGATGTCGAAAGCCTGGTCAGCTATTTTTGCAGACTCGCTATGTCTCACTGCATCTCTACGTCCAACCTTGGGCGGAGAGTTGTTGACGCCTCGCATTGGGAGTTTGCTGAAAGATACAATTGGATTAGCGCCAATCTGAGCGGCATGTCGGACGCGACGGAAAAATGGGCGGGCGCATTGTCGGAATTAACAAGCGTCCGGAAATTGGAAAGGCTGACGATGCTTCCCTGGCGGGACGTCGTCGCCCAATCTAGTCCGCGTCCCACGTCATCCCGGTGGTGCCCGCACTGTCTAGCTGAGGACCGTGCTGCGGGCGCAACGCCGTACTTTCGTCTGGTGTGGGACATCGGAACCGTGACCACCTGCTCGAAACACAAAATTAGGCTGATGCATGTGTGCCCGGATTGCGGCGGTACCGACGTCCGCCATAAATCTTCGTTCGTCGTGCCTGGCTGGTGTACGTCCTGCGGCTGCTTTCTCGGCGAAAACTGCAATGCGGAGACTGGGACGCCAGCCGAAATCTGGATTGCATCGCAGGTCGGCGCAATGCTCAGTGTTCAGAACACCTTGCCTTCTATCGGTGCGCGCGAAGTTTTGATTGAAGGAATTCGCGTGCTGGTGCAATGCTTAGACGATGGAAAGAGCGCATTGTTCGCTCGCCGCATTGGGCTCGGTAAAGCAACCGTCCACCACTGGCTTAAGGGCGATGGCATACCCACACTTCCCGCCCTCTTGCGTATCGTCTCGCAAACTGGATTGGGACTGCCCGACTTGCTGATTGGTAACTTGGCCAACTGGCCACCCGCGTCAGCAGAAATCTACGAGTTGAGCGCACTATTCCCAGAGACTAAAAAGCGAGCCGCTAGTCAACGCCACGACTGGCATCAAATCCGCGCGACATTAGCCGCATCAGCCGAATTGCCTACCGTTACGAGTATAAAGAATGCTGCGCGGAGCCTGAATATTCATGAGCGCGACGTCTATCGGCACGCGAAAAAGGAAGCCGATGCCATTACTGAGCGACGAAAACAGCAGGTACAACGCCGCAACGCGCAAAATTTGATAGAGACAAGTGACCTTATCGAAAGGGTATACCCGGAAATTGTCGCTAAGGGCAAGGCGGTCAATCTTCGGGAGATACTCGCGCATGCTCCCGAAGAAAGCCCGATTAAAGTGCGTAACCTCTTTCAGTTGCTACGAGCTATGAAGGAATGCAGCTGAGATACGCAACGGCGCGCCAAGCCTGCATGGTAGATCGCGGGCCGGAGCTTCAGCAGGGCGCGCGGAAGACCGAGTCTTCAGGCCCGGAATGGAGCGCATCAAGGTGCAGGAGGCAACCCGGCGTACATTGAAGATGGAAGATACGAGCGGAGCATATGCTTCGCTCGCTTGAGCTTTTGGGGCAAGTCATTTTGCAATTGGATGGATGCCTCTGCACCAAGCCGGTAGACCCGCTGCACTGTTGGGACCTATGCTGCATCGATAACAACCGGACTGGCGCAATACTGCGTACATGCCGCCCGTGGCAGGTCCGAATCCTCGCCGCAAGGTCACCAAAATTGTGCTGCCTGCGCCGGCTGTGGCCCATCCGATAGAGTCGCGATCGACTTTTCGGCTCGGATCCCCCTAAATTTGGTCGCCAATGCGGGGGCCGAGCCCCCGCATCGCCATCTCGACGTCGCCTTAACTTGGGCAGCGCCAGCATATTCGGACGGCGCCGCCCAAGTTAAGGCGACGAAGGGCAGCTTCTACATCGATAGGAGCCGGAAGACGTCCGCCGGCACGGCAAGGGGCCCGCAGCGAAGCAACAGACAACTCCGCTGGGGCGCGAAACTTAGCGCCCAGCCGTGTTCGCTTCCAGCTCGTCGTAGCCCTTCACACGATAGATGATGAACGACGCGAACCACGCGACGATGAACACGCCGATGATGATGAAGCCCAGATTGTTGAAGTTGTCGTTCAATGTGCCAACCACATCCCAGAAGCGGCCCTTCAAGCTCAACTGGTCGCCCAGCAGCCCAAGTGCCTCAATGCCTCCGATCAGTACGGCCACGACGACGGACACCAGCGTAATCGTCAGGTTGTAGTAGAGCTTGCGGATCGGGTGCACGAACGCCCAGTCGTAGGCGCCTAGCATCAGCACGCCGTCGGTTGTGTCGACGAGCGACATGCCCGCAGCGAACAGCACCGGGAACACCAGCACAACCCAGATTGACAGGCCTTGCGCCGCCTGGCTCGCGGAGATGCCGAGCAGACTGACCTCCGTCGCGGTATCGAACCCGAGGCCGAACAGGAAGCCGAGCGGCAGCATCCAGATCGGGTTCGACACGAGACGGAACATCGGACGGAACAGCCGCGCGAGCAGCCCGCGATTGTTCAGCAGCAGGTCGAGGTCCTCGTTGTCATACGGCTCGCCGTGGCGCACCTTGCTGAACGCGCGCCAGACGCCCCGCAGGATGACGATGTTCATCGCCGCGATCACGAATAGAAACAGCGCCGATACACTGGTCGACACGATGCCACCGAAATCCTTCCATGCTTCGAAACGGCTTTGCAGTGCAGCGGCCGTCGCGGCGACAGCTGCTGCGACCAGCAACACGACGGCCGAGTGACCCATTGCGAAGAAGAAACCGATCGTCACGGGGCGTTGACCATCCTGTATCAGCTTGCGGGTGACGTTGTCAATTGCGGCGATATGGTCCGCGTCGACGGCGTGACGCAACCCGAAGCCATATGCGAGCAGTCCAGTGCCTAGCAGCAGCGGCTGACCTTGGAAGGCGATAAACGCCCAGATCCAGGCGCCGATGTTGAAGATGGCGAGAACGCTGTAAATGCCGATGACGCGGCGGCGCAATGCCACCGTCTGAGACGTGCTCTGAAAAGCGGTGGTGGACATGACAGATCCTGAGGTTGGGCTGTCCTTGCAACGGGCGACCGCGTATTGCGGTGCTTGCGCATCAGGACACCCCGCCCGATACGGCTGCTCAGACCTCGGTCGATGGCAGGTCTCCTGGCTCGCGGGTCAACGTCCGTTGCCGACCTTCCCGGTATCCCAGTGGTCACAAGTGGCGCGGACTCGTCGCTTACAGTTGCGGGGGCAGCCGCAGACTCGAAGCATTGCTGCTCTCACTGCGTTCCCTTTTCATCCCGGCTAGGGGGAACCATCAGCGCGCAAGCGTAGCGACTCGCGATGGCGACTGTCAATCCGTTCAGATCATCCGGTTGTAGCCCCCCAACAGCACTGCCAGCGCCACAACCACGAGTTTGAGCGTCAGAATCTGGCCGTACAGCACGCTCAGCAACGGCGCGTTGAGGCCCGCGATATTTTGCGTCGCGTTATAGATGCCGGTCACGACCACCACACCGAGCGCGACGGTCGCCAGGTGCGACAGCCGCGTGCAGAAGGCCACGCGTCGCGCAGGCGCAGCAGAAGGCGAGTCGACCCTGCGGCACAGCGCACAGGCCGCGATAATCACGCTGCCTGCCCACAACGCCGTCGCGCAAAGCGTTAATTGACCGTGAAGGTGTAGTGGCCTCGCGTGCGGTGGCCATCAGCAGCGACCGCCACCCAAGATACCGTGTACAGGCCCGGCGTCAGCGCGTTCAGTGCGACCGACATGTGCTTCGTATTTGACGGGTCGACTACCGCCTTGTCGGTGATCACGGACTTGCCCTGCGCATCGGTCACGGCGATTGAGCTGAAGGCAGGTTCGAGACCGTCATCGAAATCAATGGCCACATCTTTTTGCGAAGTGGGTACGGTCGAGCCGGCAGATGGCGCCTGATGGGTCGGATAGGCGTGGGCACAAGCCAGTTGCGCGACAGTCAGCGTCAGCGCCGCGACGAGGCCCCGCGCTACGATAGAGTTCAATAGAGAAGTTTTCATGGGTTGATCAAGGGCTTGTCAGCAGATTGGAGGAGAAGCGAAACGTCAGAGAGAAAGATGACGGCTTGAGGGGACATGTCAAATCGTTGCCTCTCGCCGGCCGCCTACGCGTTCTTTCACCACTGGAATAGCGGCTTGCCGATCGTCGTCGGCGCGACATCGTCAAAGAAGATGTGGGCCTGCACCAGGATGCCCACGTGCGAACCGCTCGCGTGGTTGACCGGTATCTGCGCTTCGACGCCGAATTGACCGTAGCGGTTGATCCAGATGAAGCCGGGATTGACCGTACCGGTCGTCTGTCCCTGGCTTCTCGACAGCGGGACCTCGACGATAGGAATGAGGTTCGACAGCGGTTGGGGCAGACCGATGTCACGTACATGCTGCTGCAGGTACGGCAGGCTGTACTGGAACGTGAAGCCGTAGTTGAAAGCGTTGGGCTGTCCTGCGCCCGTGGTCAGGGCGGGCGCGGCTTCGGCGGTAATCGCGATCGGGCGCAGGTACGCCAGCGAATCCGGCAGGTCTCCCATCCCTTTCCCGGCATAGATCGTTGGCGAAATGGTCGAGAAGTTGTCGGCGATCGCGTGGCTTCCCGTGCCGCCAATCTCGGCATTGACGCCGACGGACGTCATGAACTCGTGCGCCTCGTTGACGTACAACAGATATTTCAGACCGACGCCAAAGTTGTTGAAGCCACGGGCGGTCGGGTTGTTTTGCATGACATAGGATCCGTCGACCGAGAGGGCCAGCCTCGGTGTGATCAGCTTGTCGTACTCGAAATTGAAGGAGTTGATGCTCTGGTCGCCATCGTCGCCGGGGACGCGAATGTGACCATATGTCAGGTTGGCTTCATCACCGACGCCGGGATCGTCCACGGCCATGGTCGCTGGAAAGACGCGGTCACCCGCAATTGCATGGGCCATCGCAAGCGAAGGGGCTAGCAAAAGCGCGCCTACGGCAGCCGAGATGAGTGCTGTCGTGAGCAGCGGCTTACCGCTGCTCGTCGAAATCGTGTGCATGTTTCATCCTTGTTCTGGGGTCGTTGCAATGCCGTCGCAAGTCTGCGAACAGACGCGCGCGACACATCGCGATGCACCGGTGCATCGCGTCGGTAAGACTCAAATCAGGATGAAACGGGCGGAGCGCGGGGTTGCGCCGCAGTGAATGGCAGGACGCGCCGAACACTCTCGAACCTGGTTGCAACGCGATGCTGGATTGCCCAGACCGTGACGGCAAAAGTGGGTTGAACGCTTGGCAGCGCAGGCATGTGGGCAAGCAGGTTGCAGTACCCGCAAGCCTGCCAGTGGGAAGCCAGCGAGTGAGAAACGTCCCTGCTACCCAGCGGGTCGCCCGGCGTCGATTGCGCCGAGCAAAGTGCGCCCGATAGAGCCGTCCCATCGCGACTCGCCGCCAACGCGTGGGAAACCGTCGGCGCGAGCGTCGACATCAGGATGGCGAGCAATCCCAAAAGGCAACCAATTTTCCGATGAAAACGGCTCAGCATGCGCCCGGCGATTCGGTGTCGATGAGAGGAACTGGGCGGATTATGCCACGCGTCTTCATTAACTTTCCCGGTTTCCACCGAAGCGCAATTGCTAGACCCGTTTGGGTTTATCGGCAGCCACGGAGGTGACCCGGTTCACTACGGAAACACGATCGCCGCAGGCCGAATTTGTCAACCACTGCAGCGATGACGTCCGAGAAGCCTCCTTTCAGTTCAAACTTGCGCGTCGTCCGTGATCGTCTCATGTTGGCTCGAGAGCAGACTGCCGCCAGCTTTGCGTGAGCGGCTCAAACGGGTCCAGGTCGTGTAAAAACGCCGCGCGGACGCAATGACGATTTCACGCGATCATCCGCAGGCGTCAACAGCTCAATTTGGCCCGTGTGACGGTCATTGGCGCTTGACCTCTTTGTGAGAGGAAGGGTGCCCAGGGGCCGTAATGCGCGCCGGCGCGACCGCCTTTGGTAGCGACTTACTCTCAGGCCCGCATCTTTTGCATCATCGCCCCAGTGCCGAGGATCGCCATGACGCGTTTGAGGTTGTATGCGAGGACATGAAGGCTCATCTCGGTGCTGACATGCTCGCGTGTTTTCATAAGGAAGTGCGCGGCGCCCATCCAGAATTTCAGCGTGCCAAACGGGTGCTCGACGGTCTGACGGCGTACGCGCATAATTTCCGGCCTATGATCGAGCCGTTGCTGCATCGCTTCGACGATGGCCTCATGTTCCCAGCGCTTTATCCGGCGAGCCTGCTTGCCTGATGTGCATTGTTTTCTGATGGTGCAGGTAGAACAGGCCGAGCTCGAATAGCAATGCAGCGTCATGCCGTGCTCGATGTTTGTGAAACGCCAGTTCAGCCGCTGCTGGGCCGGGCAAAGATATTCGTTATCTTCGGCGATGTAGATGAAATCCTGCTTTCCGAAATAGCCGTCAGCGTTCTTGCCTGAAGTCAACGGTTTGGGAACGAAGGTCGTAATGCCCGCCTCATGACATTGCAGGACTTCTTCGCTCTTGAAGTAGCCCCTATCGGCAACGACAGTCAGATCCTTGATGCCGGTAGCCGCCCGTGCCCGGCCGGCCATATTCGTCAGCTGGCTGCGATCGTTGCCAACGTTGGTGACCTCGTGTGCGACGATCAGATGATGCATGTCATCAACGGCCGTCTGAACGTTATAGCCAACCATTCCCGTTCCCCGACCGCTGGTCGCCATCGAGCGCGAGTCCGGATCGGTCAGGGAAACCTGTCCATCTGACGACTCGCGCAATCGCTGCTCCATCGCCTTGAGGTCCTGCATCTGCTGCCTGAGCTTGCTGATCTTGTCGCTGATCCGACTCGTCTTCGCCTCGGCAACATCGGATTGAATCCGGTCTGCAGTCTCCATCGCGGAAAGATATCGGGCGATGCTCTCATCGATCTGCTGCAGGCGCGCTTTGACTTTCGCGCTCGTAAAGTTGCGATCGCGATTGTTGACGGCTTTGAACTTGCTGCCGTCGATGGCCACTATGGACTTTGAGAAGAGGTCCAGGTTACGGCATAGCACGATGAACTGGCTGCAGACATTGCGGATTGCCTTGCCGTTGCTGCGGCGGAAGTCGGCGATGGTCTTGAAGTCCGGCGAAAGGCGGCCCGTTAGCCACATCAGCTCGATGTTGCGCTCAGTCTCACGCTCCAGACGCCGACTTGACTGGATGCGATTTAGATAGCCATAGATATAAATCTTGAGCAGTACAGACGGATGATACGAGGGTCGCCCCGTTGCTGCGGGCGCGGTTCCGTCGAAGCCAAGCTCGTGGAGATCAAGCTCATCGACAAAGACGTCGACTACGCGCACCGGATTGTCCTCGGAGACATAGTCTTCGAGATACTCGGGCAGCAGGACAGCCTGCTTACGGTCTTCGCCTTCGACGAATCGCTTCATGTGGCCGCCCGATCTGAACGCGTTACTTCAGTTTAGGCGATCAGCATGCGTTTTCACACAAGCTGGGTCGACTTTTGCCCGAGGTAGCCGTACGGGCGTGATGTTCCGTCGCAAACTGAGCATCGGGTCGAGCCGTTGCTATCGCTGCTTTGCGATGCATTGACGCATAGCCTTTTAGTCTGGCGGCGCTAAATACCAGCAGCAACGCGCCGCAGGTTCATTTCTTGGATGCCCTCTTCCACTTAGGAAAGAACGCGTTCCACACGGAGCGCACGCCTTGCGCGTCGAGTCGCGGTGCTGCATGGTCGGGAACAGTGGCGACTGCCGTATCAGCGTGGCACCCTGGATGCCCGACTCAAGAGTCGTACAGGCTACGACCGGGTCGGCGCCGCTTTCGGGCAGATGGTTCGCAACCAGGTGGTGGGTGTCCTGGATTCGTGCGTGTCCATTCGAGCGACCTGGTCCATCGTTCATCGCTCGAGTCTTGCTCTGAATCTACCTGTTCTCGCTGCGCCGGAGTCGACGACTGTGATTTCT
Organism: Caballeronia sp. S22; assembly: GCF_964261745.1. Lineage (NCBI taxonomy): Bacteria > Pseudomonadati > Pseudomonadota > Betaproteobacteria > Burkholderiales > Burkholderiaceae > Caballeronia > Caballeronia sp. S22. Next base: position 1,474,372 of record NZ_OZ180036.1, read on the forward strand.
TAGCGCAATCGAGAGTACCTGCTTTCCGTAATGCTTCTCACCCAGATGCGCTATCGCTCACCGGCCTGAAGGCCGGTGCACCTCGCGCCACATGGTGATCGAGCCGACGTCCGAAAAGCCGATGCGGACGCGGTTCTCAAACGCCGGCCCGGCGATTAGCGCCGGCTATGCCAATCACCTTTTGGAACGACCTTTTGCAACCGCTCCGTGAGTAGTACGTTCGCAAGCACGCCGTCGACATTCGACTTCTTGGCACGGAGTCCTCGATAGACGCTTACCGGCGGTAGCAACAGGCTCTAGTCGGACTTCCTCGCGGCACAGGCAAGCATCGCGTTACCGATTTGCTCATTGCCACGAGCCGTTAGCATCTCGGCAGGGCCGCGAATGTCGCGCGCAGCCTTATGCTGACCAAGTTTGCGCTTTCCGACCAACTGCGTGATCTCGACTTCGAGTCCGACGATTGCATCGAGCTGGGCTTCCAGATAATCGAACGGAGCGTCGCCCATCTTCCAGGGCTTCGGTTCATGCGCTTCGTGCGTTCGGGTAAGCCTTGCAACTACGCCCCGGACGAATTTCTTATCATCTCGGATGCGAATTCGGCCGTGCGCATGGATGACGACATAGTTCCACGTCGGCACTTGTTTGTGGTGCTCTTGCTTGCTCGGATACCAAGTTGGCGAGATGTAGGCGTCGCCAGCGTTGAAGATAACCATCACTTCGTCGTTGTCGGTCACGTCCCCCCAAACTGGGTTCGCGCGGGCGACGTGCGCCTGCAGTGTCCCGAGGTGGCCTTGGCCGGTGGCCAGTTCGAAAGGGATGTGATTTGCGTCCAGCCCGCTTTTCCCATTCGTGACGAGCGTCCCAAACGGATGTTGAACGATCAGCTGCTGCAGGACTTCGATGTCGGATTCGTTAAAATGATCAGGTATGTACATAGCGGCTCTAGAGGCACGGAAGCAGGAAAGAATGCGCTGTCGGCGTTCTCTGGAAGAAGAGAGACTAGCTTTCTCGATTCGCGACGGCGATGAGGACACCGAGCGTGAGCATTGTCACACCCGATAATCGGGCCATGAGCCGCTGTCTGGCGACTTTGGCGGCACCCGAGGCGGCAAAACGGTGCGCCGCAAAGACCGCCACGAGATCGACCGTACTGTTCAGCACGATGCACGTCGTTCCGAGCACGATGAACTGAGGCGCGAGCGCATGATCGGCAGACGTAAACTGCGGGATGAACGCCAGGAAGAACATGGCGGTCTTTATATTGAGCGCCTCGACGATGATCCCGTCGCTGAACGCTTTACGTACGCCGGTCTGTAGCTGCGCCGACTGGCCATCGGTAGGCGGTTTCGAGGCGAGCGTGCGAATGCCGAGATAGACGAGATACGCCGCGCCGATATACTTCACGACCGCAAAGGCTACGGCCGATTGTGCGATGAGCATCGAGAGCCCGAGTGCGGCAGCGAAAACGTGGACCATGCCGCCGATGGCCGCGCCCATCGAAGAGGCGATGCCTGCGGCCTGGCCTCCCGCGACGGTGCGCGCGAAGACATAGGCGATACCGGGTCCGGGAATGACTGCCAATACCATGGCGGCAATGAGGAATGAGGCGGACGGAAGCATGTGGGGATTCTTCGTTATTGAATGTGCAGGCCGATCAGGCGGGTGTCGATAGCGGCATCAGGCATCAGGAGACGCAGGCCATCGACAAGCGCATCGCCAGCATCGTGCAGCGCGGTGACCGGCATCTCGGGAAGACTCTCCAGAACGAACCACATCTGCTTCGCATCGGCAGTCAATCTGGTTCTCACGCCTTGCCGCCAGTTCCAACGGCGACACGTGACGCCAACATCGTCGCGCCATACAACTTCACCGTTCTCCGGTGCTTCAAGGGCCGGCGCACCGTCTTTGGTCGTGTCGAACCGTTCCGTGCCATCTGCGATCACCAATCTAGGCATCCCGACATACGCCTCGAAATTCTCACCACCGACAGGAATCGCGTATAGCAGGCTGACAGCGTTATACAAATCGACGACTGGATCGATGCTCGGCAAGCTACCCGCTTTCAGCGTCCGCTTGCGCAATGCTTCTGCCGAACAGGCGGTGCGCTGCGGCTTGGCGCCGAATTTTCTGAACACATCGGCCCATGCGGAAAGGTGCGCATCGGCCCATGCGGGGCCGCCTGTCGCGATGGATTGGCACGCCTCGTCGAGTGATTGCTTGCCAAAGTCCGGGCTCACGATCCGCGATGCATTGACGCTGATACTCAGCGCACGAAAACCCGGAGCGAGCATCGCGATTTCGCGGGCGATTGACGGTAAGACGGAGAACATTGAGAATTCGCTGGTGACCATTCTGTACCATCATACTGACCAGTGACCAAAAAAGTCAACATATCGACCGAATCCGGCGCCGACGTCCAGACGGTGAGCGAGGCGGTGGCGGCTCGTCTCAAGGAATACCGCAAGCAGCAAAAGCTTACGCTGGACGCGCTGTCGCGGCGGTCGGGGGTCAGCAAAGGCATGCTGGTCGAAATCGAAAATTGTGCCGCCAATCCCAGCATCGCCATCCTCTGCAAGATTTCAGCGGCGCTCGGCGTGTCCGTCGCGGACATCGTAAACGTGGCTAGTTCTCCTGCAGTGCATCTCGTCGAGAAACAAGACATTCCGACATTGTGGACGGGGCCGAAGGGCGGCTCGGCGCGGCTGCTCGCCGGCACCAGCGGGCCGAACATGATTGAGTTATGGCGCTGGGAAATGCAGCCGGGCGAGACATTCGAATCCACTGGCCACCCTGAAGGGACGTACGAACTGCTGCATGTCGAGCAGGGGCAACTGAGAATCGCAGTGAAGGACACTGAACTTTTAATTCCCGCTGGGTGCTCTGCGGTAGCCAGAACTGACGTGCCACATCAGTATGCGAACGAGGGTAAGTCAAAGCTGATCTTCACAATGACCGTTCTGGAGCCTCATTAGTGGGACGTGCGCAATGCAGTTATGCGAGGGTCCAAGGGCGCGGCCTTCGTAGCGATGTCCGCAGGGCTTTCGCTAACGGTCACCGGGGCTGCGTGATGGTCGACGTCGGCTCAGGGGTCGACTCCTGTCCGAGGTTGCCACTTGAGCGCGATTTCCCCGTCGCAAGCTGAGCATGGAGTCGAGCCGGTGCTGTCGCTGCACTTGGGATGCGTTGACGCATGTCTTTTTAGTCTGGCGGCGTTCGCTAAGAGCAGGCATGCGCCGCAGGTTGATTTCTTGGGCGGCTCTTCTAGCTCTAGCCTAGGAAAGAACGCGTTCCACACCGAGCGCACGCCTTGAGCGGCGGCGCTCTTCTCCGCGTCCATGTGCTCGGTGTCCGGCGAAATGGCTGCATCCTTGCTCAGGCCGCGCCAATACGTGAACACCAGTACGGGCTGCTCGGTCCAGTGCCCTTCGGCAAACCGGGCGAATGCAAGCACATCTCGCATGGGCAAGGCCGCGTCGAGAGCACAAGGAAAAGCGCGGCCACGGCCGCGCTTTTGAAGAGTATTGTTTTCTGACCTGTTAGGTGGTTACGAGCGGCGCCGTCTCGCCTATAACTGCCTCGAGACGGTCGGTGACTAGAACGCCCGTCAGCACATGTCGAAGTGACACGCCTTCAATATCGCTCGTGGCTCCCAGTTGGAGAATTCCAAGGCGTACAAGCGATGCCATCTGCTGCCACGCGCGCACCGTCGGGGCCTCTTCGGGATACCGGAACTTCTCGTTGGTTAGCCTATGAGTCTCAATGTCGACGCTACAGATGAGACCGCGCCGGCTACCATCGGCTTCATGGATGGCAAAAAGAATAACAACCTTTCCGATGCGCGTCCAAGAGTCAATAGCCGACCAAACCTCCGGGTCCGTCATCTGAGCAACCCAATTGACCTGCAAATCATCCATCTGATAACGCATGCTCATGAAGTTTCCGTGGACAAGCGGGACATGCCCACAACCAAAGCAAGCACTTTCGACCGCCCTGGAAAACAGATGAGCTTCATAAGGCGCAACTGGAAACACCAGAACGGGCGTGTCTTGAGGTGTATTAGCCTGGACTGCATCTGACAGGTAGTCGGGGAAGCAAAGGGAGCAGCTTATTCAGTGAGGGATCAGTTTCTCCCTGGCGAGTTCGAGTGAATCAAGGAAGGTGCGCATGGGCGTCTTGCCGTAGCACCATCGTCCCTGATGTTCGCGCTCATTGTTGTACTGGTCAAGCCATTCATCCAGATCGGTCTGCAACGCCGGGATCGAGTCGTAGATCTTCCTGCGGAATGCGATGCGATAGAACTCGTTGAGCATGGTCTTATGAAGCCGCTCGACGATGCCGTTGGTCTGCGGCGAACGTGCTTTGGTGCGGGTGTGATCAATGTTCTCGACGGCCAGGTAGAGTTCGTATTCGTGATGCTCGGGGTTGCCGCAATACTCGGTGCCCCGATCGGTGAGCACGCGTGTGAGCGGGATGCCGTAGCTGTCGAAGAACGGTACGACGCGATCGTTGAGCAGATCGGCCGCCGGCAGCGGCGTCTTGCGGTCGTAGAGTTTGGCTAACGCCACCTTCGAGTAGGTGTCGACGAAGGTCTGCTGGTAGACGCGGCCCACGCCCTTAAGCGTGCCGACATAGAAGGTGTCCTGAGCGCCGCAATAGCCGGGGCATTCCGATTCGAATTCGCCGTGCGTTTCCTTTTCCAGTTTGGCACGTTCAAGCGCGGTGAGCTGCGATTCGGTCAGCACCAGTCCTTCCTGGGCGGATTTCGCCTCCAGCGCCTTCAAGCGCTTGTTCATGGTCTCGAGATCGTGACGCAGCCAGATGCTGCGCACACCCTGCGGCGAGACGCTCAGGGCATGGCGCTTGCGCACTTCGTTGGCAATACGGATCTGGCCGTGGGCAGGCAGTTCCAGAGCCAGTTCGACCACCGCTGCCTCGACCTGCGGATCCACGCGGTTCTTGGGCAACGGACGATGGCGGGAGATTTCCTGCAGGGCGGCTTCGCCGCCCTTATCGTACAGTTCCTTGAAGCGGTAGAAGCTGTCGCGGGAATATCCCATTACGCGGCAAGCCTGGCTGACATTGCCCAGCTGCCGGGCCAATTCGAGCATGCCGACCTTGGCGCGGATGACTTTCTGTTCCTGAGTCATGGTGGACTCCTTGCGGTTCGCCGCGCGCGTCACCGCTTCGGGCTACGCCCTCCGCGCCAACGCGCATCAGCACGAGAAACCGACCTCTGTCAGATTTAGTCTAGTCCACTGCACTTGAGGCATTCCGCGAGTATGCTCCGCCCCGTCGCCCAACGACCGCAGCGGCAAAAGTTGGCCCGTCGCGACGAGGTCCGTCTGGGATTCGCTTAACTTAATCCTTTGAGTCATTTTTCCTTCTCCTGCAAAATCATCAACAATGTTTCTCTCTGGCGCGTCGATCGCACCACCGATTCGGGTCCCGTCTCTTCTGTTCTCGTGAACTGGTGAGGCACGAAGCGGCCACACCGTCGTATAGCGCGTCCATGCACCCATGACACTTACGGGAGACGTGCGAGCACACAAAATTTCGCGCATTCGCGACATTCGGCCGCCGGGCGCTGACTTTTCAGCGAACAGAGATCATCGCTGCACAGCCGATAGAGGTCGCGGCGTTGACGCAACCTAGTTACTCACTCGACCGCCACCGTTTTCGGCGCGCGATCCCTGTCCTTCCGAAGTCGCTCGAAACTTCCGCGCCAAAGCTCCGTTTACGGCGCAAGTCACGACGAACTTTAGGAAAATCGAGGCTTTCATCCACGCGCCGTTGCTTCGTTAGTTAAACTGATAGCCGTGGGTCTTCGGATTAACGTGAGGAAACTCGTTCAGACGTGAGCTCCGTCGACCTAACCGAGGCTGTCCAGGACCGGAAGTACGGATTGGACAATCTTGGGTCGGCAGACCGACTCCGGGGTCCGTTGTATCGCGCGACGTGCTGGGTTACCAGCGCGCCGAGGAGTGCATCGCGAGATGCTCCTTGAGCTTGGCCTCGATGAAGACACGGCCCATGTTCGAGCTCAGCCTGTTGAGCCGGCGGCTCAGGCCCGGTGCGCGGAGGTCCAACCGCTCTATCAGGAGTTCGGCCGGTGCGCGCACCGCCACCAGGCGGTTCAGGCAACGGCCGACTTCGCTTTCGAGCCAGCCGCGCATCGCGGCAACGTGTTTCCGATAACGCTCATGCCGGCTGGGGCTTGAGGCCGCGCTTCTGAAGATACTGAGCGAGGTTCGTGAGGCGCCGGTCGTAGTGTTCGAGTTTCGAGCGCCATTGCCGGCCAATCAGGTCCCCTGATCCGTGGCAAACAGCGTTGAGCCCCAAGTCCAGAGCAAGCGCTTCGCACCGCGGGTGATAGCCGGCGCGCGACGCCGCTGGTTGATGCCTCGCCGGTCGGCGACTACACGCATGCCCGCAACATGGACACCGGCCAGCTGCTGCCGCGCATCTCGCCGTTGCGCGCGACGGTCGCGGTCGATTGCGGCTATGGACCGTTCGGTGCGCGTGCGGAAGTGGAGCATGCGTGGGCGCAGAATCGCGTGCCCGAAGACGATTTCCCGACCGCCAGCTATACCAGGCTCGGTTTGATGCTGAGCTACAAGGTCCGCGTCGGTACCACCAACTGGCTCGCCTATGTGCATGGCGACAACCTAACCAACCAGGACATTCGTTATGCGAGCTCCGTCGTGCGCGATATTGCGCCCGGAAGGGGCAGCAGTGTGATGGTCTGCTTGCGCACGACGTTCTAGCGAATAACGGCGGGCACGCGCGCGTCCTTATGATATTGACGGCATGGCGTCGTGTCGCGGTGCTCGGGCAACGACCGGTCGGCGCCGCTTTCGGGCAGATGATCGGCAACCAGGTGGTGGGTGTCCTGGATTCGTGCCCGTCCCTTCGAGCGAGTTGCGCGACTCATCAATCGCTCGTCGCTCGAGCCCTCGCTCAAGCGTCAATTGCGCTCCGTCGATCGCCAGCGCGCGAAAGCTGTCTCTTCCGTTGCCCATGCGTGATGGCGCGGCTATTCATATTGAATCGCGAGGCTCGCACAAGCTATGCTCCGCGCCGTGAAAAAAGCGACACCACCGACCTGCGCCAAAGCAAGGAGATTTCGCCTCGTACCCGAAAACTCCGCGCAGCGAACCACGGATTTCGGCGCACCCGTGCTCGCTGTAGAGGATCTTTGTCGCATTCGGTGCCTGGCTGCCCTATCCAACGAGAGGAGTGACAGCCAAGGACGGTGCGCATCCGGCGGACACACATCTCACATTAGCGCGCGGTGAGTTCTCACGCAGGTCAAGCCGTAAATCTTCGCGAGTTGATGGCATACGCATCCGTTAGAACACCTTCATATCATCCACGCTTGCCGGATAATATAGCCGCGTCACTGTCTCACGCCCGTGGTTGTGTAACTTCAACTTCGCAACCTTTTCTATTCCGAGTTTTGGTTCCATATCTTGAGTCCACTGCCATGGATACCGGATCATCCCGGTTCCAGTTTCGCTGGCAACGCGGAACGCTCCCCCAATATGGCGCAACATATAAGAAAAATCTGAATTACCCAGTGAAGAGGCTGCATATCCCCAGGTTCTGAAGTCATGCGTAAGCTTTTTGCATACGGCCGGCCCGAAAGTCATTCCTCGAATTCCGTAGCGGAGCAATTCCCAAAACGGCCCTCGGCCCTCGGTACCCGGATACCCTTCCATATCTACAACCAGTTCTGAAAGTTTATTCGACCATTCGATTTTATCAATTGGTCGTTCCTTTAAACTTTTACCGTTAGTCACGAAACTAGCTAGCTTCTCGCACCAGTCGTAATAATCGTCGAGAGGACCGAGCTCATGCAAAAATCCGCTACATCCATCAGGCCTCGATACATCCCGATATAGAGCGCCAATTTCCAGCCCCTCAGCAAGTTGAGGGTAATCGGGAGGTGCAACCACCAAGTTATTTTCATCTGGAGGGAAACGCTTCCCAGTGACAGGGTCCACCAAATTCGTCGGATATCGTCCCTCAATTTTCTTTGTAGCCAACGAAACTGCGAAATATGCTTTCATGTTGTGACGGAGTTATTTGAATTGTCGACAGCGAGTCGAAGAAAACGCCATGACAGCCCACGCAGCCCGGCGCAATAGATCAAATAGAAGTCAAAGCACAACAACTACATCTCTGTTGGGTTACGCGGGTGTAAAAAAGTGCTTATTTATCGCGGGTAAGCGAGTAGTTACCATTAACTGTGGAAACTGCACTGGTTTTCGCATGGTCCCGCTCAATTAGATAAGTACATTCTAAAGCGCGGATGAGTTGCGGGGAAGAGCCCATAAAATCGAGTGCGCACGTCGGCGATCATCGGAATACAAAAACGGGTAGCGAATAGGAAGGGATTTTAGGATTAGGGGAATCGCTCTAAACAAGAAGATCGGCGGCCTTTTGAGTGCTGCTGAGCCGCCGAAAGCTGCCCGAATGGCGCGATCGGCGTGTCGTCGTGCTCGTCAGCCGGTGGCGACGCCAGCGCTTTGCCTCAGCTTTCAGGACGGAGTGACTGACAACGCATCGCGATTACCCCTGGTCGCCCGAATCGAAGTCGAAAAGCCACCGTCTTTGCCCGTAACGCATCCCGCTTTCAGCTATGTCTGTCATGCTTCTCACCGAGATGCGCTATCGCTCACCGGCCTGAGGGCCGGTGCACCTCGCGCCGCATGGGTGATCGAGCCGGCGTCCGAAAAGCCGAGGCACAACGCGGTCTTCCCGAACGCCTCCAGCGATTACCGCCTGCTATGCCAATCATCTTTTGGAACGACGGTCTCCAATCGCTTGGTGAGCAACACGTTGGCCGACACGTGCCGGAGCGGCATTCCGGGAATATCGCTTGTAGCCTGCAATTGAATCATTCCGCTCCCGGCAAGCAAAACCATGCTTTGCCATGTACGCTCACTGGGAGCATTGTCAGGGCGAAGGCGGTGAACATCGTGACGAGCAATGTCCCGCGGCATGTCAATCACACATACCACTTCGTGGCGTCGTTTCGCTTCTTGAATGTCAAACAAAATGATAGCGCGTCCCGCGCGTTTCCAGATGTCGATTGCCGCCCAGAGTTCAGGGTCCGTCAGTGGCGCAATCCAATAGACCTGAAGACCGTCTAGCTGCAAACGGATAGTCATCACCTGGCCATCGTCAAGCTCCATAAAACCGAAGCCGAAACTTGCGCTCCTCGAGTTTTTCAGAAAGGCTGAGGCCACTGTCGGCTCTATCGAGCAAGTTAATACCGGTGCTTCTTTCGGAAGGCCGATAGTCTCTTTTGGCCTAGGCTTGAAATGCTGCAGCGGAATTAATCTACCAAACCGCGACGAGTTCACTTTCAATGTCAATCATTTTTGTTTCTTTTTTCGTTCAGCACGCCGGCGTGCATCGTTCCCCGGGGAGTCTATTGGAGTCGGCGGGGCCCGCGTTTTAAGTCGGCGAACGCGATGTAGCGTTCGCCCAAGCTTTTTACTACGAAACCACGATTTAAATGTCGTCACACTCCAAACCGCGAAGTAACTTAATCGTTTCTACTCCGAGCTTCGGCTCCGTGCCTTCGTCCCAGTGACATGGATATATGACCATCCCGGCTTTGCCTTCAATCCCGAAGGTAGACCACATATAGTCGTACATCTCAACAAAATCTGGGCTACCCAATGTCACGGCCTTCGACTTCCATTTTTCGAAATCGGCATCGAGTTTCTGGCAGACGACCGGCCCGAACGTCATCCCGCGAAGAGCATAACGGAGCAGCTCCCAGAACGGTCCACGCCCGTCGGCTTGCGGATATTTTTCCTTGTCTTCGACGAGTTCGGAAAGCGCGTTCGACCATTCGACATGGTCATTTGGTCGTTCTTGCAGCTGTTTCCCGTTCGTGACTAGGCTGACCAGCGTCTCGCACCATTCGAAATATTTCTCGCGCGAGGAGATGCCGTGCAAAAATTGTGTGTTACTTCCGTCGGAATCCAACACCTCCTTGTAAATCGCACCGATTTCTAGCCCGTCAGCTAACTGGGGATACTCCGGCGGGGCAACCACCACCAATTCCTCGTCGACCCACAAACGCTTCCCCGTCTCGGGATTCACCATATCCTTTGAATACGGCCCCTCAATTTTCTTGACCTCGGGGTAAACCATAAAATAGCCTTCCATGTACATTTGTTGCGCTCCAAATAAATCGATTGATCGACGTTCGCGTCGAAATCACGCCAGACGCACGGACACGTGTCCGGCGCACCAGATCAAATAAATTCAGAGCACAACAACTACCTCTCACGGTAAGGTTATTTCTGTTTGTTACCGGCCAAAACAACGTTCATGCATCGACCAATCGATGCGTTAATATAACACGAAAATCTCTTTGTTTTCAATGGGTTGCCATATTTTTCTTAACATTGAAAATCACCTACTAAATTAATGTAGTTTTTTGATTTCTGGGGCGTTTGTGCGTCTGAATTTCGTCCGGGAGGGCCGATTTTCGGCACGTTCGCGCCGCGCTTGCGGATGCTTTTCGCGACTATGGCGGCTGCCAAACGATGAAAAGCGTCGTCGGTTGAGATGGTCGGTCCGACCAGGAGATGGCGACACCGAACACGCCGCCCCGTTCTTTGAGTTGCTCTGATACGGGTTGCGGGAGCGTGCGCGTTGCTAACGGGTTTCTGGCGCGCCCGGCGAATCGAGGCGGCGCTGCGGAGCCGAGAAGAACAAGGGTCGCTACACAGGATGTTCGGCATCGTAGGCAGGCTACAGGGCGGCGTCACAGCGACTACAGGGGTTTTTGGAAGCAGTGCCGGCGGTCAGGTAACGCGGCAAGCGTTGGACGCGTCTAGCTGTCGGGAGGAGGAAAAGCAGCTCGGGAACCTTCGCAGCAAGGGTCACCAAAAATGTCCTGCCTGCGGCGGGTTTCGCTCATCCTCGAGAGTCGCGATTGCCTGATCTCGGACTCCAATACACACGTCTCGTTCCGGGACCGCACAATTTTGGTGACCTTGCTGCGCGTGCAGGCGTTCGCAACGCACAGCGTTTCGACCGGGCGCGGACGGCCCTAGGCTGTTCTACTTGTGTCGGGGATCAGCCAGCGTCGAGGAATGCGAAACGGCGGGGGCGCGCGCATTTGCGCGGCAGATTAAGGGCGCGGCGCCGGCCCAATTCGCAGAGCAGCCGACCTTCAGTGCCATTCGAACGTCGCTTCGGCCCGGGCAAGCTCTCGTTCGGTCCGGGGAACCGTGCGCTCATCGCGGGCCACTTCGGTAGCCGCTGACCTAAAATAGAAGCATGGTCGCGACCCAATATGGAGGCTGCCATGACCCAGTCTATGATCTATTTCGTTGTCGGCTTGGCGGTCTTGTTGGTCGCCGCGTTCATGGTGGGGCAACGGTACAGGCGCGAGCATCCAGAAGATGGTATGGCTCAGTGGCTCGATTCGCACCATATGGGTTGGCTGCACCGACACAAACATTGACGCCTGATCGCACAGTGAAAAGCCCGCTACGAAAACGGTTGTGGTGCCGAGGATCGCGCCGCGACCCTCACGCTAACGTCGCAAGCCTTCCGACCGAGGGCGCGAAGGTATCTCCGCTGGTCGCGCCGTCCGGCGTGCCCGCGAACGCAAGAGCATGGCGCTGATTGTCGACGACCCTGATGCGCCGAACCCGCGCCGAAAATGACCTAGTACAACATCCCCTAAATAGCTTGATTAAATAATTGTCTTGGCTATCATTTCGGGATGAGCCAAGGCCGTCATGCAACGCCAGTGAAGTTGGCGAAGAAAGAACGAGAAGAACTCCTGTCGCTGATCGAGCGGAAGACCGCGACTCAGCGAGATGTGATGCGGGCACGCATCGCGCTGTGGGCGCACGAGGGACATCCGAATACGGTGATTGCTCGAGAACTGCGCGTATCGGTGCAGACGGTCTGCGCGTGGCGCAAGCGCATCGCACATCACGGTGCGCAGGGCCTGCGCGAGGGTGAGCGTAGCGGCCGTCCGCCACGCATCACACAAGAAACGCGACTGCAGTTGATTGCGTTGGCATGTGAAGCACACGAACCCGAGGGACGGGTTACGCCGACATTGGACGAGATAGTGGCGCGCGCGATCGAGCGTGGCATTGTCGAACAGATCAGCCGCAGCCATGTGCAGCGCATTCTGCAGGCTGGCGACGTTCGACCGCACCGGGTCCAGCAATGGCTACACAGTCCCGACCCGGCCTTTCGCGAGAAGGTCAATGTGATTTGCAAGCTGTACCGCAAGGCGCCCAAAAACGCGGTGGTGCTCAGCATCGACGAGAAGACGGGCATTCAAGCCATCGAGCGCAAGCACCCGGGGCGCGCACCGGCACCGGGACGGCTGCGTCGTCGGGAGTTTGAATATATCCGGCACGGCACTCAGGCGCTGATTGCCGCGCTTGATGTGCATTCCGGTCAGGTGCTGGCCGACTGCCGCGAGCGGCGCACCCAGGACGACCTGGTCGCCTTCATGGAGCACGTAGCGGCTGCGCACCCGGGCAAACAGGTGCACGTGATTTGGGACAATCTCAATACGCATCGCGCTCAGGCCGTCTGGCAGGCGTTCAACGAGCGGCATGATCAGCGGTTTCACTTCCACTTCACCCCGCTGCACGCGAGTTGGGTCAACCAGATCGAACTGTGGTTTGCCCGCTATACGCGTCGGGTGCTACGCCATGCCAGTCATACCAGCACCGCGCACCTGCGCGAGCGCACCGCGCAGTTTACGCACGAGCATAATCAGGCAGCACGCCCCTTCAAATGGACTTTCCGGGGCTATCCGTTGCAAACGGGCACATCGTAATCGAGAGACAGACATGCCAGCCATACCCCCCAAACCTTCCGCGACTGAACTTCAGCGTAAACTGCGCGGCTTGCTCGGCCATGAGCAGATCGTCACACAAGCCTACGGGCGGCACCTGCTGATCAAACGCCTCGATGATGAGGAACCGACCGTTGTAGCGCGCCTTACCGAACTCGCCCGTAATCGTTATGGTGCCGCCTTTCGCAGCCACACCGGACGATGGGAGCCGCTGCCGGGCACAGGTTCGCTCGACGAGATGGCCGACGTCGTCGTCACGCTTCTGCAGCCTTACTTGCTGCCTGATAATTATTAAAGCTATTTCAGGGATGTTGTACTAGTTGTATTGGGCGCTCTACATCCGGCCGACGGCAACCGGGCCCCCCGATGGCGCTACTACGCAGGCCTTGTAGGGTGATGTGGTCGAAGGCACCGATAACTTCAAGCGTGCTGCTTAAGGCGGCCCGTGTCCGCCCGTGTGACGTCACCGCTATTTCCACAAACTGCAGAAACACGTATTAACGCGCGCCGAACTTGTTGGCGCCTATCTGAAGCGATGAGCGATGGCGCAGGATCGGGTATGCGGACGAATGAACGGATGACGTGGTCAATCTTTCTGCTCGTCGCACCATTGAATCGCCCATCGCTGAGCAGCCTCGACGGCATCCGCATCGCTGCGATAGTCGCCGATTTCGCCCGACCACTTCGCCTCGCGGGCATTCCCACCCTCCAACGAGCGCCTGAAGATTTTTGCGCGCGCATAGTACCGCCCGCCCTCTTCAAGACAAGAGGCATCGATGCGGAACTGCTTGTAATCGAATTCCATGATCGTCTCCACCTTCAAGACTGCGACGCCCAGCGGCGGTGGCATACGTCACGCTTGGCTCCAACGAAAACGTGGCTTCCTGTCTCGGTCGCTGCAGTCTGGCGCCGACGTTTCCGTCCATGCACGCGGACACGTCCCGTTCAGCAAGTCGTTCGCGTGGCTTGTTTGCCGTTGCGGGAAGTCTGTCGCCGCAATTGGGATACGTCGACGCATGTCTTCTAGTCTGGCGGCGCCCGCTAACAGCTAGACATACGCCGCAGGTTCATTCCTTGGGCGGTTCTTCTAGCCCGGGAAAGAACGCGTTCCACGCTGCACGCACGCCTTGCGCGGCGGTGCTCTCCGCGTCCATGTGCTCGGTGTCCGGCGAAATGCCTGGATCCTTGCTCAGGCCGCGCCAATGCGTGAACACCAGTACGGGCTGCTCCGTCCAGTTTCCCTCGGCAAATCGGGCGAACGCGGTATCACCGCTGGCGAGCTGGACTTCGTACCAGCCATCGCGGGCCGGTGAATATTGGGCTTGGGGGAACCACTCGGTGGTATTGATTTGCATCTGCGCGTCCGATTTTGGATGGCGAACGTCTATGAGCGCGGCGGGTTCAACGCTCTGTTCGAGAATTGTAGAGGCTACTACGACCGGGTCGGTGCCGCTTTCGCGCAGATGGGTCGCAACCAGGAGGTGGATGTATCGGACTCGTGCCCGTCCATTCGAGCGAGTTGCGCGACTCATCAATCGTTCGTCGCTCGAGCCCTGAGTCAAACATGCTCTGCGCTCCATCAGTCGCCGGCGCGAGAACGCTGTCTCTTCCGTTGACCATGCGTGATGGCGCTGCCATTGCTGTTGAATCTCGAGTTCGCACAAGCTATGCCGCGCCGTGATAAACCGCCATCGCCGACCTTGCGCTAAAGCCGAGAATATCCGCTTCGTATCCGAAAACTCCGCGCAGCAACCCCATGGACGTCGGCGCACCCGTACTCGCTGTAAAGGATCTTTGTGGCGTCTGGTGCTTGGCTGCCCTTCCAACAGGAGAGGTGTCCGCCAAGATGGTTCGCTGCGGCGGGCGCACGTCTCGCCTCGCGCGCGGTGAGTTTTTATTCAAAACGCTGCGGTCTGCGACCCGTATGGGAGCGCCGCAGTATCATCGCGGGCAGTCGACCCTCCCAACTGCTCGATACCATGGAAAAAGCATTCAGCCAAGCCGACCGCGAAGCGATCTACCGCGCCATCCATGAGCGCCGCGACATGCGACATTTTCTCGGGGCAGCGATAGCGCCTGAGGTCATGCGCCGGCTCATCGATGCTGCCTTGCATGCGCCGAGCGTGGGATTCATGCAGCCATGGAGGATGGTGCGTATCACCAGTCCGCGGATTCGTGGCAGATTGCACGACTCGGTCGAGCGCGAACGCTTACTCACCGCCGACGCTCTCGGAGAGCGCCGCGAGTCATTCATGAAGCTCAAGGTCGAGGGCCTACGCGAATGCGCAGAAGTGCTCGTCATGGCGCTAATGGAGGGGCGCGAGCAATACGTGTTCGGGCGACGCACGCTTCCTGAAATGGATCTTGCGTCGGTGGCGTGCGCGATCCAGAACATGTGGCTGGCCGCACGGGCTGAAGGTCTCGGAATCGGATGGGTTTCGCTGTTCGATCCGCATGAGGTCGCGGCGCTGCTGGGAATGCCCATTGGCGCGAAGCCCGTTGCAATCCTTTGCTTGGGACATGTCGAATGCTTCTACAACGCGCCGATGCTCGAAAAAAGAGCACTGGGCCAAACGCCGATCCGTCGAATAGTGCGTCTTCGAAAGCAAGGTGGCCGACTGCGGATCATCAGGCCGAAGAGGTCGGGCCGTATTCCAGGTAGCGACTGAGCGCCTCGGCGTAGGCCCTATAGCGCCGTCTGAGCGTGCCGATGGTCTACACTCGGTCAATACCCCAATATTGGCGAGCTACGACTTTGACAAGCGCGAAGACAGTAGAGGCTGACACCATGAAACTCGATGCCGACGAGTTCATATCCACCGCCGACGCGGCGAAGCTGCTGTTCGTTTCCCGTCCGCACGTCGTGAAGCTGGTCGAACAGGGAAAACTCAAGCTTCATCACAAAATGGGGAGCAACCTTTTCCTGACGAAGTCATCGGTGCTGAGGTATCAAGCCGACCAGCAAGCTGCAGCGAGGACCTACCAAACTTCGGCAAGCGAAGAAGAATAAGGTCGACCGTGGCCCGCGGGGCAGGACGCGAAAGTTGTCGTCGATCGCGAAATTCAGCATTTCACCGCGACGCTTGTGGCGAGCCATCCTCGTGGCGGAAACTTATGTTGGGCGCTTGGATCGCGCCCGCCCTCGTTTTCCCCGCCAGTGATGGCGGGTTTTCTTTTGGCGGCGCCGATGGGCGGCACCGCCGGAGACCGCGGAGAATCAGAATCTCGACATTGGCAGGAAAGCTGAGCGGCAACGGTTTGCGAGCGCTGAGCAGCTTTCTGAGCAGGCGTTGCGAGCTTTGCGGAGAGTCGCGAACTGAAGGAACAGTTCTCTGCTGCCGCCGGTCCCTGGAGACCGCCTGATGGACGGGCTGGATCGCTGGCGTAGAAACAAAACAGCGAGCGCAGCATGTGCTGTGCTCGCTGGGTTACCGAAAAAAACTGCCTGCTCAGATGTCGCGAAAGTCAAAATCTTCGAACACCCTGAGCGTTTCTATTCCGAGTTTCGGCTCCATGAACAACTCGCCGTCCTCGTCATCCCACGAGCATGGATAGGTGACCATGCCTGTCCCATCAGCAAGCGCGAAAGTCGACCAAATGTGGTCGTACATTTGTGAAAACTCAAAATCACATAATGCCGAAGTCTCACACTCCCATTTTTTGAAATCGGCTGCGAGTTTCTTACATACAACCGGGCCAAATGTCATGCCTCGAAGACCATAACGGAACAACTCCCAGAACGGTCCCCGCCCGTCGGTTTCGGGATATTTTTGGTTATCTCAACAAGCTCCGAGAGCGCATTCGACCAATCGACCATCCGCTTCAGTCGCTCTTTCAGCTTTTTGCCGTTAGTCACAAGGCTCGCCAGTCTCTGACACCATTCGAAATAATAGTCGAGACAATCAATGTCATGCATGTGCCCATGGCTCCCACTCGGCCCCGGTACAGCATCATAGAAAACGCCGATTTCAAGCCCCTCTGCTAGCTGCGGATAGTCGGGAGGTGCAACCACCAACATATCCCTCTGAGGCGTGAAACGCGCCCCCGTATCAGGCTCCACCATATCCCGCGAGTATGGTCCTTCAATTTTTTTGAGAATCGGCCAAATGTAAAAGCAGCCTGCATGGTCCATTTTCATGCTCCAATTAGTTTGAGTTATCGACAGTCGTGTCGAAATTGCGCCGAGGACAGAAGCAGTCGACTGTGGCGCGACAGATCAAATAGATTCGGAGCACGGCAAATTCTCCAGCTAGAGGCGATAAGAATTCCGGGCGCGTCGGAGCACCTTATTGCAATTGGCGGCGTTCGTTCGCCGACGATCGAGCTTCAAATTGGCGAGCGCAGGATATGCCGCGCTCGCCCGGGCATTTTCAACACGTCAGTCGGCGCTTTAGATGTCGTCGTAGTAATAGCCGGCGGGACGATGTTCATCGGCGTCGTCGTTGTCTTCAACCGGGTCGGCATAGTCGTCGAGCGATTTGAACAACGCAAGCGTCTCGATTCCGAGCTTCGGCTCCATGTCTTTGGTCCCTCCCCATGGAGACGTCACCCTTCCGGCATCGCCGGCAAGCGAGAATGTCGACCAAATATGGGCATACCAGCTCGAAAACTCTGAGTCGCCCAACGCATCGGCCGCCGACTTCCACTTTTCAAAATCCGTTGCGAGTTTTTGACAGACGACTGGACCGAAAGTCATTCCGCGAAGGCCGTAGCGGAGCAATTCCCAGAACGGTCCCCGCCCTCCGGTTTCCGGATATTGCTCCGTATCTACGACGAGTTCCGAAAGCTTATTTGACCACTCGACCTCGTCAGTCGGACGCTCTCTTAACTTCTTCCCGTTCGTCACAAGACTGACCAACTTCTCGCACCAATCGCAATAATCCTCGAGAGAATCTAGGTAGTGCAGGAATCCAGCGCATCCATCGGGCCCCGGCACCTCCTGGTAAAGAGCGCCGATTTCCAGTCCCTCGGCTAGCTGAGGATAATCTGGCGGTGCCGCCACTAACATATCCTCGTTGACCCACAAGGGTTTTCCGGTTTCAGGGTCTACCATGCCGCGCGAATACGGTCCTTCGACTTTCTTCAAAGCCACCGAAATGTTGAAACATTCTACCGTGTACATCGTTTTCTCCAAATTAATTGATTATCCGACAGGCGTGTCGAACCGCGCCAGAAGCACAGACATGTGCCCGGCGCAGTAGATCAAATTAATTCAGAGCAAAACAGCTACCTCGCGCGTTCGTTGGTGGGGCGTTGAAACGGTTATGCGAACAAATGCGTCTTTTCCATTAACATAAGTAACTGATTCTCGCATGCGCTCGCTCAATCAGATAGGCGCATTCTAAAGCTCGCATGAATTACGGGGAAGAGGCGTTGATTCGAATGCGCACTCCGGCGATTGGCAAAGAACAAAAACGGACAGTGAATACGCGCAGATTTCCGAATTAGAGGGATTGTTCTAAATATGAGGATCGGCGGCGTTTCCAGACGGCCTAGCGCCCGAGCCCGATGGCGAGCCTAGACACACAAAAAAGGCGAGCGCAGCATCGAACTGTGCTCGCGTGGCTATGCAAAAAATCGTCGACTCAGATTTCTTCAGTGAAGTAGCTTAAGCGTTTCTACTCCGAGCATCGGCTCCGTGTCTTCGCGCCAGAAACGTGGATAAATCACCATTCCGCCTTCACCAGGGCTGAAGGTGGACCACATATAGTCGTACATCTCAACAAAATCTGAATTGCCCAAGGCCAAGGCCTTCGACTCCCATTTTTCGAAATCCGCCCAGAGCGCTAACTGCGGATAATCGGGCGGTGCAAGCACCACCGACCCCTCGCGGTGCCGAAAACGACTCACCATTTCCTTTGAATAGGGCCCCTCAACTTTTTTAATTTCCGGGAAAACGAGAAAATATCCTTCCATGTACATTGCAGCACTCCAAATAGTTTGATTAATCGACAGTCGTGTCGAAATCACGCCAAAAAGCACAGACAAGTGCCCGGCGCGGCGGATCAAATAAATTCAGAGCAAAACAGCTACCCCGTCGGCTGGATCAATAATGGCGTTGAACCCACATGCGACGAACGGGTTCAAGTCAACGTACTTTCTGAGTTAACCCCGCGGTCTGCTTCCCGGTCATGCATTGGAATGAGCGCATTCTAAAGCGGAAATGAGGCATTGAGAAGAGCGTTAAACTCGAGTGAAGGCGCTGGAAATTGAGAAAAACAAAAAAGCGGCAGGAAATGGAATGTGATTTCCCGATCTAGGTGTTTACCCTAATAACGCTTTCCAAATCGCTGCCTTCCCGCAGGGCCCTCCTTCCGGAGGCGTGTTCGCAATGTCGAGCGAGCCCGGGTGGTCGACGCGCAAGCGGCCTTCGCGCACGACGAGGTCCTCCCCTTGGCGACGGCGAACGACAATGCTCGCGCGAACCCGATGGCGGGTGCCCTCCGGTTTGGACGGTGACGTGAGTTGTCCACGGCCGGTCGGCGGGTCGCCTATCTCGACCACGACGCCGGCCGGCGGTGGGCAACTCGCTGGTGATGCATTCGGTCCCAGGAAGGCCGCTGCGAGCGCCAGTGAACGGCGTTGACGTACGTGCAGGGTGTGCGGACGGTTGCTCGGGAGGAGAACCGTCTTGAGGGTCACCTGAAAGATCGAGCGAGTCGGTAAAGAAGAGATGAGCGCTAGTTGGCGCCAGAGGCACCTTGGCGTCACACCGAGGCTTGTAGGCGGAGAGGCAAGGATCGTCGGGCGCAGGCGCCACGGAGCGAGCAATCAAGCATAACTTGGCCCAACGGACAATAAAGCATAACGTGTCCAGGTGGCCATTTTATGCTTAACGGCACACTAACCGTTTGATATGACGAAGAAATAAATGGTGGGCCGGGTGGGGCTCGAACCCACTATCGGTCGATTATGAGTCGACAGCTTATACCAGTTAAGCTTCCGGCCCTCTGCACTAAAAGGGCAAAAAGAAAGCGCCGATAGCGGCGCTTTCTGTTACTCCCGAACATTGCGCGAGGCGACTACGAAGGGTTGCGAGTGTGCCTCACAACGCCTCTCAAAACAAGTCCCGTCAGTTGCCTTCCAGGAAAGATTTCAGCTTGTCCGACCGGCTCGGATGCCGCAACTTGCGCAGCGCCTTTGCTTCGATCTGGCGGATCCGTTCGCGAGTCACGTCGAACTGTTTGCCCACTTCCTCGAGCGTGTGATCCGTGCTCATCTCGATACCAAAGCGCATCCGCAGCACCTTCGCCTCACGCGGCGTCAGCGAGTCGAGCACGTCCTTCACGACATCCCGCATCGATGCATGCAACGCGGCATCGGACGGCGCCACCGTGTTCGTATCCTCGATGAAATCTCCGAGATGCGAATCGTCGTCGTCGCCGATAGGCGTCTCCATGGAGATCGGCTCCTTCGCGATCTTCATGATCTTGCGGATCTTGTCCTCCGGCATCTCCATCTTCTCGGCAAGTGTCGCCGGATCCGGTTCGAGGCCGGTTTCCTGCAAAATCTGCCGCGAGATGCGGTTCATCTTGTTGATCGTCTCGATCATGTGAACCGGAATGCGGATCGTGCGCGCCTGGTCCGCGATCGAGCGCGTGATGGCCTGCCGGATCCACCACGTCGCGTAAGTCGAGAACTTGTAGCCACGCCGATATTCGAACTTGTCCACCGCCTTCATCAGACCGATGTTGCCTTCCTGAATCAGGTCGAGGAACTGCAAACCGCGATTCGTGTACTTCTTCGCGATGGAAATCACGAGACGCAGGTTCGCCTCGGTCATTTCGCGCTTCGCCTGACGCGCCTTCAATTCGCCCGCCGCCATCTGACGGTTGGTTTCCTTCAGGTCCTTCAACGGCAGCACGACCCGCGCCTGAAGATCCAGGAGACGCTGCTGCTGCTCGCGGATAGCCGGAATATTGCGCTCAAGCACCGCGCTGTATTCGTGACCCTCCGCGACGACCTTGTCGGACCATTCGAGATCCGTCTCGCTGCCGGGGAAGCGCGTGATGAATTCGGCGCGCGGCATGCCGCACTTGTCGACGACCGTATGCAGAATCTGCCGCTCGACCTGACGCACCTCATCGACCTGCGCGCGCAACGTATCGCACAGGCGCTCGACAGTACGCGCCGTGAAACGGATGTTCATCAGCTCCGTCTGGATGGCTTCCTGCGCCTTCAGATAGGCCTTCGACTTGTAGCCTTCCTTCTCATACGCGCGGCGCATCTTGTCGAACCATTCGCTGATGAGCGCGAACTTCTCGAGCGACTGTGCCTTGAGGGCTTCGAGTTGCGCGGCATTGGCGCTGGCTTGCGCGCTGCCGTCGTCCTCTTCTTCCTCTTCCTCGTCGCTCTCTTCCTCGGTTTCCTCTTCTTCGGATTCGATCGCCTCGGCTTCCTGCTCGGAGAAACCGTCGGTGTCCTGCGCATTCGGATCGATCAGGCCGTCGACGAGTTCATCGACACGGATCTCTTCGTTCTGCACACGCTCCGCCATTGCGAGGATGTCGGCGATGGTCGTCGGGCACGCGGAGATCGCCATCACCATGTGCTTCAGGCCGTCCTCGATGCGCTTCGCAATCTCGATTTCGCCTTCGCGCGTCAGCAACTCGACCGTGCCCATCTCGCGCATGTACATGCGGACCGGGTCGGTGGTGCGTCCGAATTCCGAATCGACGGTGGAAAGTGCGACTTCGGCTTCTTCCTCGACTTCGTCGTCGGAGGAGGCGTTCGGCGCGTTGTCGTTCAGAAGCAGGGTCTCGGCATCCGGCGCTTGCTCGTACACCGCCACGCCCATGTCATTGAACGTGCTGATGATGCCTTCGATCGCCTCTGTCTCCGTGAAGTTGTCCGGGAGGTGATCGTTGATCTCGCCGTAGGTCAGGAAACCGCGCTCCTTGCCGAGCTTGATGAGCGCGCGCAGCTTCGAGCGCCGCTCCTCGAGTTCCTCTACGGTGCCAGGCGCGCTCGACGAGAACGCGTCCTTCAGCAGTGCTTTTTCCTTCGCGCGGCGATCGCGAGCCTTGGCCTTTTCGACCTTCGCCGCAGGAGCGGCAACAGACTCCGCGTTTTGCGTTGCGTCGTCTTCGACGGATACATCGTTCAGCTTTTTCGTCATGGAGTTCGCCATACCGGCCTTAGTCTCGACTCGCGGCTGCTGGACAACAGCCGATGGAACCGTGAATACCCAATACGCGCACGCTGCTTCGTCCTGCGTGCCCTGCCCGGGGCGCCATCGCGGTTCGAACGAGTGTGAATCGTCTCCTCGCCCTACCCTCAATAGCAGCCGCTTCCCTTATGCCCGTCTGTTCGTCGGCGTGCTTATCGGCCTCTTTTGTAAGAGTTATGCGGCGTGCACCACGTATGACCGTGCCGCATTCCCGAGAACCGATTCAGCCAGCCTTCCTGCTTTCTTCCCGCTTCTTTCCCGCTTCTTTCCTGCTGCTCCCCCGCACCGGACAACCACGCCGGCATTACCGCCAAAACCATCCAAATGCTCTTTGCCCGTTGCCCGGGGCGCCGCCGCCAAACCACGTTTCAGAACGATGAAAAACGCCTGAACAGTTGACAAAAAACATTCATTTTGAACTTTTTATTATAGCATTCTCACTTTCCGGCATCCGGGCTTGCGCCCCGCCCAGCCTTGATCTGTGCGACTCTCGCCGACAGATCCGAAAACTCCGCCACCTCTTCCGCCGACAGGCTGCTTTGCCTCGCCAGTTGATCGAGCCGCGCCCGATAGCTGTCGTGCCGCAACTTCACCACCGTCGCCTGCAACTCTTCCGCGAGCAGACGCTTCTGTTCCTCGACTCGCTGCGCCGCGTCCTCGTCGGCCGGGTCGCGCATCAGCAAATCGCGAACGTTTTCATCATAGGCGAGAATTTCCTGGAAGATATCGTCGTACGTGGGCGCGTTTGCGGCATTTCTCAAGATCTCGGACAGCAACTGAAATTCCGCTGCGTCGCCCAGTTCGCGCGCGTGCGACACCACCTCGCTGAACAGTTCGCCATGCTCGGTCATCGTCACGAGGGTGCGCTCGCTGTCCTGATCGAGCGCAGCCGCGATGCCCGGGTACATCACCAGATTGCGCAGCGCGCGCTGTTCCTGCCCGGTCACACGCCGGCGTTCGCTCTTCGGCACGTTCGCACGCGCCACGGCCGCCGCGCGCGAATCGATGTCGCACAGCGCCGCGATCTCGGTGAACGGCGTGTCGAGCCGGTCCGCGAGCATATGCAGGATCTGCACCCGCAACGCATTCGCGGGCAGCGCCTGAAGCAGCGGCTTGGCGTCGAAGAGCGCCTTCGCGCGGCCTTCGGGCTGCTCCAGTTCCTTGTCGTTCAGCACCTCGTTCAGGAGGAACTGCGACAGCGGCATCGCGCGATCGACCTGTTCGCCGAATCCGTCCGTGCCGAATTCGCGCACGTAGCTGTCCGGATCGTGCTCCTTCGGCAGGAAGAGAAACTTGACCGTCCGGTTATCCGCCGCGTGCGGCAGCGCCGCTTCCAGCGCCCGGCGCGCGGCGCGGCGGCCCGCCGAATCGCCGTCGAAGCTGAACACCACGGTGTCCGTCTGGCGAAAGAGCTTCTGTACGTGGATCGGCGTGCAAGCCGTGCCTAGCGTCGCCACGGCGTTCGCAAAGCCGAGCTGCGCGAGCGCGACGACATCCATATACCCTTCGACGACGAGCACGTAACCCAGTTCACGAATCGCGAGACGCGCTTCGAACAGTCCGTAAAGCTCGCTGCCCTTGCTGAACAGCGGCGTCTCCGGCGAATTCAGGTATTTGGGCTCGCCGCCGTCGAGCACGCGCCCGCCGAAGCCGATCACGCTGCCCTTCACATTGCGGATCGGGAACATCACGCGCTCGCGGAAGCGATCGTAGCGCCGCGCCTGTCCCTGCGAATCGGTCTTCTCGCTGACGATCACGAGGCCCGATTCGACGAGGTTGTCATCCCGATAATCGGGAAACGCCGATTCGAGGTTCTGCCAGCCATCCGGCGCGTAGCCGAGCCCGAAACGCGCGGCGATTTCGCCGGTCAGGCCGCGTTTCTTCAGATACGCGATGGCGTCGGGCGCGCTGCGCAGTTGCTTGCGATAGAAATCGCAAGCGGTCTGCATGACTTCCGTCAGCGCGACGCTGACCGCCTTGCTCGGCGCGCTCTCGCCGCCGCTGCCGCCACGGAAGCCGTTCGATGGCTCTTGGGGAACCGTAAGGCCCGCGCCTTGCGCGAGGTCCTTCACGGCCTCGGGAAAAGTAAGACCGGTGTGCTCCATCAGAAAGCCGATCGCGGTGCCATGCGCGCCGCAGCCGAAGCAGTGATAGAACTGCTTGGTCGGACTGACCGTGAACGAAGGGCTTTTCTCGTTGTGGAACGGGCAGAGGCCCATGAAGTTCGCGCCGCCCTTTTTCAACTGGACGTAGCGGCCCACCACGTCGACGATATCGACGCGGTTAAGCAAATCCTGCAGGAAAGCGTGCGGAATCACCGAATCAGAAGCAGTGCAAGTTACTTGGCGAGTGCGGCTTTCACCTGCGCGGAGACAGCGGTCATGTCGGCCTTGCCTGCGAGCTTCGGCTTCAGCACGCCCATGACCTTGCCCATGTCCTGCGGGCCGGCGGCGCCGGTCGCGGCGACGGCGGCCTGGACTTCGGCGGCGATCGCATCGGCGGAAAGCTGTTCGGGCATGTACGCCGACAACACCGCCAGCTCCGCTTTTTCCTTGTCGGCGAGATCGGTGCGGCCCGCGGCTTCGAACTGGCTGATCGAATCCTTGCGTTGCTTGATCATCTTGTCGATGACGGCGGTGATGCCCGCGTCGTCGAGCGTGACGCGATCGTCGACTTCACGCTGCTTGATTCCCGCGAGCAGCAGTCGAATCGTGCCGAGGCGCTCGGTTTCCTTGGCGCGCATGGCAGTCTTCATGTCGTCGCTGATCTGGTCTTTGAGGCTCATCGTTCACCCGGTGCAATTGCGAAAGTATGGATTCCGGCCGGCGCCCGGCTGTCCCGCGAAAGCAAAAACCCGCTTGGGAACACTTCCTCAAGCGGGACTTTTAGCGGGCCGTTTTGAGGCGCGGCAAAGCGGTGCAACGACCCTTGCCGCGCTAACCGTTTTAGCGCCTGCCAGAGCGGAGAGAATCCTCCGATGACCGTCTGAGTATAGCAAACGGGTTCGCGTTTCGAGACTCGCCAAAACCCCCGGCCAGGCACGCTCAGGCGGCCGTCGACGCGTTCCGCGCGAACTCGCCCGCGGCCTTGCCCGCCGCGACGCCCGACGCCCATGCCCACTGAAAGTTGTAGCCGCCGAGCCAGCCCGTGACATCCACTGCCTCGCCGATGAAATAGAGCCCGGCGACGCGTTCGCTCATCATCGTCGCGGACGAAAGCTCGCGCGTGTCGACGCCGCCGCGCGTGACTTCCGCCTTGCGATAGCCTTCGGTGCCGCTCGGCGTTAGCGTCCAGCTGGACAGCGACGCGCCGATCGCCTTCAGCGTGCGGTCGGGCAAATCGGCGAGGCGCGCATCGACGGGCACGCGCTGCGCTTCCAGCCACGCATGCGCAAGACGCGCCGGCACGTGCTCGGCCAGAAAATTGCCGATCTGCTTCTTCGAGCCGGCTTTGGCTTCGAGCAGCGTTTCGGTGGCGTCGGCATCGGGAAGCAGATCGACGTGAATCGGCTCCGACGTATTCCAGTAGCTCGAAATCTGCAGCACGCCCGGCCCCGACACGCCGCGATGCGTCAGCAGCAGATCTTCGTCGAACTCGCCGCGCGTCTTGCCGCGCCCCGTGCTGATGCGCACCGGCAACGAGAGCCCCGAGAGCGCGGCGAACGGCGCCCAGTCGGCCGACGTGAACGTGAGCGGGACCAGCGCCGGACGCGTATCGACGAGCTTGTGGCCGAACTGCTTCGCGACGCGATAGCCGAACTCCGTCGCGCCGATCTTCGGAATCGACAGGCCGCCGGTCGCGATCACGAGCGCCGCCGTGTCGATCGCGCCCGCGGTCGAATCGAGCGTGAAGCGCGCGCCGTCATGGCGGATTTCATTCACGACAACCGGACGCCGCCACGCGACGCCGCCCGCATCGCACTCGCTTTTCAGCACGTCGATGATGGTTTCGCTGGAGTCGTCGCAAAAAAGCTGGCCCTTGTGCTTCTCGTGCCACTTGACGCGGTATTGCTTGAGCAGCGCGAGAAAATCGCGCGGCGTATAGCGGGCGAGCGCGGAGCGGCAGAAATGCGGATTCGCCGACAAAAAATTGGCCGGCTGCGCGTTGATGTTGGTGAAATTGCAGCGTCCGCCGCCGGAGATGCGGATTTTTTCGGCCAGGCGCTCCGCGTGGTCGATGAGCACGACGCGGCGCCCGGATTGAGCGGCCACGGCCGCGCACATCATGCCGGCCGCGCCCGCGCCGATGACGGCGATATCGAAGGATTCCATGGCGCGCATTTTACCTTCGACACGCTCATCGAAGCCCGCTGCTATACTTTTCTGTTACCTCTGACGCTTTGAATCCATGCTCGTTCTCGGCATCGAAAGCTCCTGCGACGAAACCGGCCTCGCCCTCTACGACACCGAGCGCGGCCTGCTTTCGCACGCCCTTCACTCGCAGATCGCGATGCATCGCGAATACGGCGGGGTCGTGCCGGAACTGGCTTCGCGCGATCACATCCGGCGCGCGCTGCCGTTGCTGGAAGAGGTGCTCGAACAATCCGGCGCGCAGCGCGCCGACATCGACGCCATCGCGTTCACACAAGGACCGGGACTCGCGGGCGCGCTGCTCGTGGGCGCGAGCATCGCGAATTCGCTGGCGATGGCGTGGGACAAGCCGACCGTCGGCATTCATCACCTGGAAGGGCATCTGCTGTCGCCGCTGCTCGTCGATGCGCCGCCGCCGTTTCCGTTCATCGCGCTGCTCGTGTCGGGCGGACATACGCAACTCATGCGCGTGACAGATGTAGGCGTCTACGAGACGCTCGGCGAAACCCTCGACGACGCCGCCGGCGAAGCCTTCGACAAGACCGCGAAGCTGCTCGGCCTCGGCTATCCCGGCGGGCCGGAAGTGTCGCGCCTCGCGGAATTCGGCACGCCGGGCGCGGTCACGCTGCCCCGTCCGATGCTGCATTCCGGCGACCTCGATTTCAGCTTCAGCGGCCTGAAAACGGCCGTGCTCACGCAGAGCCGCAAGCTCGGCACCAACGTCTGCGAACAGGCGAAGGCCGATCTCGCGCGCGGTTTCGTCGATGCGGCGGTGGATGTGCTCGTCGCGAAATCGCTCGCCGCGCTGAAGAAAACCGGCTTGAAGCGGCTCGTCGTGGCGGGCGGCGTCGGCGCGAACCGGCAGTTGCGCGAAGCGCTGTCGGCGGCCGCGAAGAAGCGCCGTTTCGACGTGCATTACCCCGATCTCTCGCTCTGCACCGACAACGGCGCGATGATCGCGCTCGCCGGCGCGCTGCGGCTTTCGCGCTGGCCCGAGCAGGCCGTGCGCGACTACGCGTTCACCGTAAAGCCGCGCTGGGATCTCACGTCGCTCGCACGCGCCTGAGCGTTCATCGCGGCGGATTGAAAGGCTGCACGATCGCCTTGAAGACAGGCAGCGTTTCGCAGCGGTCACTATGGCCGATGAGCGTCGGCCAGCGCGTCGAGCTGAAAATCTCCGGATGCGCCTCGCGCGCGAAGCGCAGCGCGCAGGCCACGGCGATGTCCGCGTGACCGATCGCATCGCCGAACCAGTAGGGCGTCGCGCGCGCGGCGCGGTCGGTTTCCAGCGCATTCAGCACGCGCTCGACCTGCCCCGTGCAGCGATCGAGCCACGCCTGCGATTTCTCCTTGTGCAGCACGCGTTCGTAGACGAGCGCGACGGCCTTGTCGGCGAGACCCGTCGCGAGCGCGCAGACCTTCAGCGCCTGACGCCGCTCGGGGCCGCCCGATGCGATCATCGCGCGCTCGCCCGCCTGTTCGTCGAGATAGTCGAGGATCATCGCGCTTTCGACGAGCACGTCGCCGGAATCGAGCACGAGCGTCGGCACGCGGATCAGCGGATTGAAGGGCGCGATCTTGTCGGCATCGCCGAATACGGACCACGGGCGATGCTCGTACGCCATGCCGTAGAGATTCAGCGCGATGGCGACGCGCCGCACGAACGGGGAATCGAATTGGCCGATGAGGATCAAGATGCGCTCCGTGGTCGATTTCTCGGACGGCCAGTTTAAGGTCGCGCGGGCTTCGGAAACAACAGCAGCGCCAACGACGCGCACAGGCCCGACGCCAGCCATACGACCGGCCACGAACCCACCGCGAGCACGTGCGGAATGACGAGCGGCGTCACGAAGAACCCGGCATACACGGCCGTGTTCGCCATGCCGAGCGCGGTGCCGGCGCGTTCGGTGCCGGCGAGCGTCGCCAGTTCCGTGTACGCGACGCCGTGCCACGCCGACACGCAAATCCCCGCGAAAACGAGTATCGCCGAGAGCAGTAAAGGCGCTTGCGCCGCGCCGCCCGCGACCGCCGCCGCGAGCACGACGAACGACGCCGACGCCACGATCACCGAGCCGCGCAAGTACGCACGCCGGTTGCGGTGACGATCCGTGTGACGGCCGCTCCAGACGCGCATGACCATCGCGCCGAGCTGGATCGCGCCCATCGTCGCGCTGATCGCGGTTACGCCGAAATGACCGGCATCGTGAAGGAAGACGGTCGCGAAGGTCAGAATCGCGAATTGCGGCACGCACAGGATGCCGATGCCGAGCACGACGCGCCAGACCAGCGCGTTCTTCAACGGCGGGACGCCTTTGCCCGTAACCGCGCGATGCACGGCGTGCGGCGCTTCATGCAGCCAGCGCCAGGCAAACGCGCCGGAAACCGCGCACATCGCCGCCAGCGCGCCGTAGACCGCCGCAAAGCCATGCGACGACGCCAGCCACGGCAGCAATGCCGCGCCGATGCCGCCGCCGAGCGGCACGGCGGTTTGCCGGATGCTCATCGCGAGGCCGCGCTCGCCGTCGGCGAACCACGCCATCACCGCCCGCCCGCTCGATCCATTGACGCTGCCGCCCAAGAGACCCAGCACGCACATCGCGAAAACGAGCCAGCCGAGCGTCGCCGACGACGGCACCGCGAACAGACTCATCGCGACGAGCATCGCGGCTGTCGAAAGCAAACCGGTCAGCAGGACCGGACGGTCGCCCCAGCGATCCGTCAGCACGCCCCACGGCAGTTCCGACAGCGCGACGCCCAGACCCAGCGCGCCGAGCGCGAGGCCCAGTTCGCCGTTGCTCAGGTGATAACCGCTGCGCATCCACACGGCCGTGGTCGGAATGCCCGCGGCCGCGGCCGAAAAGCTCGCGTTGGCCGCCACGCCGACGCCGAGCACTTTCCAGCGATGCGCGTCGCTGAATGCGTAAGCGCCTTTTACGAGAGAAGTGGCCATCATGCAATCCATTCGAATTTGACTGCGGCCAGTTTGAAGGCTTAGGATCGTCCTGAAAATCACAAAGTTTTTCATTGATCATTCAGAAAATCAGGACGATTGCCATGAGCCAGACGACATTCGATCTCGCGGTGCTGCGCAGCTTCGTCGCGGGGATGGATCTGGGCAGCTTTGCGAAGGCGGCGGATCGCGTCGGGCGCTCGACATCGGCGGTGAGCGCGCAGTTACGCAAGCTGGAGGAACAGGCGGGCGCGACGCTCTTTCGCAAATCCGGACGCGGGCTCGCGCTCACGGATGCGGGCGAGGTGATGCTCGGCTATGCGCGGCGCCTGGTCGAACTGAACGACGAAGCTGCCGTCGCGATTCGCGGCGTCGATCTGGAAGGCTGGATACGGCTCGGTTTGCAGGAGGATTTCGGCGAAGTCGTGCTTCCGGATGTGCTCGGCCGCTTCGCGCGGGCGCATCCGAAGGTGCGGATCGAAGCGCGCGTGGCACGCAATACCGAACTGCTGGAGCGCATCGATACCGGGCAACTCGATCTCGCGCTCGTCTGGGGCGCGCCGGGCGTCACCGACGATAGCAACGCCGCGATGATCGCCGAGCCGATCGCGGCGCCGTCGATGCGCTGGATCGCTTCATCGACGGTTCCGTGGCAGTTCGATCCCGATGAACCCTTGCCGCTCATCGCGTTCGATCGTCCGTGTCTCTTTCACAGCGCGGCGGCCGCGGCGCTGGATCGCGCGGGCATCAAATGGCGTGTGGCGTTCACGAGCCCGAGTTTGTCGGGATTATGGGCGGCAGCGGCGGCGGGTCTGGGCGTCACCGTGCGAACGAGCTACGGATTGCCGTCGACGGTGCGTGCGCTCGATGCCGGCGAAGGCGAATTACCCGCGTTGCCTTCGATTCCTCTCGCGCTGCATCGCGCATCGGGAAGCGCATCGCCGCCGGTCGAGCGGCTCGCATCGCTGGTGATGGCTTCAGTGCGGGCAGCGCACGTGCCTGCGGAAACGGCGCTCGCCTGAATACGCGCTCACGCGTCGCGGCGCTTGTCCCGCTCGATCACCGCATACGCGCTGTGATTGTGGATCGACTCGAAGTTCTCGGCCTCGAGCACATACGCGACGATGCGCTCGTCGGCGTTCAGGCGCGTCGCGACATCGCGCACGAGATCCTCGACGAACTTCGGGTTTTCATACGCGCGCTCGGTCACGAACTTCTCGTCGGGGCGCTTCAAGAGGCCCCACAGTTCGCACGACGCCTCTTCTTCCGCGATGCGAATCAGTTCCTCGACCGCGACTTCGCCCGCGAGTTGCGCCGCGATCGTCACGTGCGAGCGCTGATTGTGCGCGCCGTATTGCGAGATCTTCTTCGAGCACGGGCACAGGCTCGTCACGGGAACGAGCACTTTCATCGACAGATGTGTTTCGCCGTCGCGCTTCTCGGCGATGAACGTCGCTTCGTAGTCCAAGAGGCTTTGCACGCCGGAGACCGGCGCCGTCTTCATCACGAAGTACGGCAAGGTCACTTCGATGCGCCCCGAATGCGCTTCGAGCTTCGTCAGCATCGAGGCGAGCAGCGTGCGCAGCGCGGCCTGATCGAGCGGCTCGCGATTCTCTTCGAGCAGCGCGACGAAGCGCGACATGTGCGTGCCCTTCTGATCGGCGGGCAGATGCACATCGAGATTCCATACGCCGACGCTCGGCTGCACGCCGTTCGCCGTGCGCACCGACAACGGATGCCGCACGCCCTTCACGCCGACTCGCTGAATCGCGATCTGACGCGTGTCGGGCGTGCTCTGAACATCGGGCATCACGAAGGCGGGATTCATCTGATTCATTTGTTTTGTCCTTATGCGCCGCGCGTCGCTGAGGACGCGAGCGGATCGAAACGTTCAAGCGCACACGGCGCGGGACGATGCCCGCGCCGTGTGCCAAAGCGTTGATACGCGGCGCACCCCGAGCGCGCCGTTCGAACGATGCGTCGTCAGGCGACGCGCTTGGTCAGCTTGCCGGCGTGCGCGCTTTCGACGGCGTCGATGAAGCGCTCGCGAATCGACTTGACGATGCCAGCCGAGTCCAGGCCGACGCTCGACAGCAGCTTGGCCGGATCGCCGTGATCGATGAAAGCGTCGGGCAGCCCGAGCTGCAGCACAGGCTTCACGATCGAGCTGGCGAGCAGCGCTTCGACACACGCGGAACCCGCGCCGCCCATGATCGCGCCTTCTTCGATCGTCACGATGGCGTCGTGCGTCGCGGCGAGTTCGCGCAGCAAATCGGCGTCGACCGGCTTCACGAAACGCATGTTGGCGACCGTCAGATCCAGTTCCTCCGCGGCGGCAAGCGACGGCGCGACCATCGTGCCGAACGCGCAGATCGCGATGCGCTTGCCCGAACCGAGCTTCTGCGACGACTCGCGGCGAATCTCGCCACGGCCGACGGGAATCGCGGTCATTTGCTTGACCGTCGCGACACCCGTGCCCGCGCCGCGCGGATAGCGCACGGCAGTCGGGTTCGGTTGCTGCAGCGCGGTGTAAAGCATCTGCCGGCACTCGTTTTCGTCCGACGCGGCCATCACCGTCATGTTCGGGATGCAGCGCAGGAACGCGAGGTCGTAGTTGCCCGCGTGCGTCGCGCCGTCCGCGCCGACTAGGCCCGCGCGATCGATCGCGAACACCACCGGCAGGTTCTGTAGCGCGACGTCGTGGATCAGCTGGTCGTACCCGCGTTGCAGGAAGGTCGAATAAATGGCGACGACGGGCTTCATGCCGTCCGCGGCCATGCCGCCGGCGAACGTGACCGCGTGCTGCTCGGCGATGCCGACATCGAAATAACGCTCCGGGAAGCGCTTCTCGAACTCGACCATGCCGGAGCCTTCGCGCATTGCCGGCGTGATGCCGACCACACGCGAATCCTGCGCCGCGGCGTCGCACAGCCACTCGCCGAACACTTGCGTGTAGGTCTTCTTCGACGGCGCCGTCGACGGTTTGATGCCTTCCGCCGGATTGAACTTGCCCGGACCGTGGTAGAGCACCGGATCGGCTTCGGCGAGCTTGTAGCCCTGACCTTTCTTCGTGACGACGTGCAGGAATTGCGGGCCGCGCAGTTCCTTGATGTTCTGGAGCGTCGGGATCAGCGAATCGAGATCGTGACCGTCGATCGGCCCGATGTAGTTGAAGCCGAACTCTTCGAACAGCGTGGCCGGCACGATCATGCCCTTCGCGTGCTCTTCGAGCTTGCGGGCGAGATCGAGCACCGGCGGCGCATGGCGCAGCACGCGTTCGACGCCCGCGCGCGCGGCGGCGTAGAAACGCCCCGACATCAGACGCGCGAGATGGCGATTCAGCGCGCCGACCGGCGGCGAAATCGACATGTCGTTGTCGTTGAGGATGACGAGCAGCGGCACGTCGTCGGCGACGCCCGCGTTGTTCATCGCCTCGAAGGCCATGCCCGCGGTCATCGCGCCGTCGCCGATCACGGCGATCGAGTAGCGGTTGTCGCCCTGCAGCTTGTTGGCGATCGCCATGCCGAGCGCCGCCGAAATCGACGTGCTCGAATGCGCGGTGCCGAAGGTGTCGTATTCGGACTCCGCGCGGCGCGGGAAGCCGGAAATGCCGCCCAGCTGGCGCAGGCCCGGCATCTGATCGCGACGGCCGGTGAGGATCTTGTGCGGATACGTCTGATGACCGACATCCCAGACGATGCGGTCATTAGGCGTATCGAACACATAGTGCAACGCGATCGTCAGCTCGACCGTGCCCAGATTGGACGACAGATGGCCGCCCGTCTGTGACACGCTGTCGAGCACATAGGCTCGCAGCTCGTCGGCCAGCGGTTGCAGTTGGCGGCGATCGAGGGCGCGCAAATCGGCCGGATCGTCGATGGTTTTCAGCAAGTCGTACATCGTCGTCCCATTTTAGGAAAACTGGCGTGATTCGTTCGGCGCGATTATGTCTCTTCCCGCCGTGGGGTTCGTCACGCGTTCAACAATCAATTCACCCGGTTCACGACCAGGTCGGCAAGTTCTGCCAGGCGCTGGCCGCGTGCGCCGAACGGCTGGATCGCGGCGTGCGCGTCGCGGCCGAGCTGCGCGGCGAGTTCGCGCGACGCGTCGAGCCCGATGATCGACACATAAGTGGGCTTGTCGTGCTGCGCGTCCTTGCCGGCGGTCTTGCCGAGCGTGGCGGAATCGGCGGTGACATCCAGGATGTCGTCGACGACCTGGAATGCGAGGCCGATCGCGGCGGCGTAGTGGTCCAGCGATGCGAGCGCATCTGCACCCGGATGCGTGCCCGCGAGCGCGCCCATGCGCACCGACGCGCGCAACAGCGCACCCGTTTTCTTGCGATGCATCGTCTCGAGCTCGGGGCGCGACAGCTTGCGGCCGACGCTTTCGAGGTCGATCGCCTGACCGCCCGCCATGCCGAGCGAACCGCTCGCGAGTGCCAGCTCGCGCACGAGCGCGGCTTGCTGGCCATCGTCCAGACCATTGCCTTCGGTCGTCAACGCGACGAACGCCTGCGATTGCAGCGCGTCGCCGACGAGCAGTGCCGTCGCTTCGTCATATTGGATGTGTACCGTGGGCTTACCCCGGCGCAGTGCGTCGTCGTCCATGGCGGGCATGTCGTCATGCACCAGCGAATAGACGTGAATCATCTCGAGCGCCGCGCTCGCCGCTTCCACGGCCGGCGCGCTCGCGCCGGTCAGTTCGCCGGCAGCGTGGACGAGCAGCGGACGAACACGCTTGCCGCCGCCCAGCACTGCATAGCGCATGGCCTCATGCAGACGCGCCGGCGCGACGTCCGTGCCCGGCAGATAGTGTTCGAGCGCCGTCTCGACGCGATCGAGCGTCGCGCGCATCCATTGTTCGAAGTTCATAGGTCGTCGTCCCCGTTGTCGTTTGTCGCTCCGGCACCCTGGGTGGCGCGCTGTACCTCGGCGGGCAGCGGCTTAAGCGTCTCGCCATCGAGAACGCGTACCTGCTGCTCGACTTTTTCGAGCTGCTGTTGGCAAAAGCCCACAAGCGCCGCGCCGCGGCGATAGGCCGCGAGCGATTCCTCGAGACTCAGCGCGCCCTCTTCCATGCGCGCGACAAGCGATTCGAGTTCCTCCAGCGCCGACTCGTAATTCTCCGGAAGCTGCGCGGCGTCCGCGCCTTGCGCGTCGCCGGTTTGCTCGACTGTTTCCTGGACAGCGGTCTTCGCCATGAATCGTGGATGTGCAATTGAATTTTTGGAACCAAGTCGCACATTCTACGGCAAAAGACAATTTTTCGACCCGCATCCCGTCCGCGCGAAACGGCCAAGAGTGCTTTGCCGGATTGTCCGCCAATCGTCGCCGAGCGTGACATCCGCATTCGTCTGCGTGGCGATTGCGAGGAACTCTCGCGACAATTTATACCCAAATCAAGACCTTAAGTACCCCAAGGAGGGGGATTTCGGTATAATCGCGGGCTCCCTAAATCGAATCTTCGATGGTTGGGTTGTTCACTGCTTTCACGTTTTCATCGGGAGTGGGAATGTCCAATCTGAGCAATGCATTGCAGCTGAATGCCATTCACAGTCAGCTGCCAGTCACGGCTTACTTTGACGAAGCGCTTCTTACGCGCGAACTCGACACACTTTTCAGGCAAGGTCCACGCTACGTCGGGCACGAACTCATGGTTCCCGAAGCGGGAAACTATTTCGCGCTTCCGGGCGAGGGCGAAGGGCGCGTGCTCGTTCGTAATCAGCAGAACAATATCGAGTTGCTGTCGAACGTGTGCCGTCATCGCCAGGCGATCATGCTCAATGGCCGCGGCAGCGCGGAGAACATCGTCTGCCCGCTGCATCGCTGGACCTACGATCTCAACGGTCAGCTGCTCGGCGCGCCGCATTTCGCGGACAAGCCCTGCCTGAACCTCGGCAAGACTTCGCTGCAGAACTGGCAAGGCCTGCTCTTCGAATCGGAGGGCCGCAATGTCGCCGCGGATCTCGAGAGACTTGGCACGGCGCGTCATTTCGACTTTTCGGGGTTCATGTTCGATCACGTCGAAGTGCACGAGTGCAACTACAACTGGAAGACCTTCATCGAGGTCTATCTGGAGGACTATCACGTCGCGCCGTTCCATCCGGGCCTCGGCAGCTTCGTGTCGTGCGACAACCTCGAGTGGGAATTCGGCGACTGGTACAGCGTCCAGACCGTCGGCGTCCACAAGAATCTGGAGAAGCCGGGCAGCCCGACGTACCGCAAGTGGCACGACGAGGTCCTGCGCTTCCGCAACGGCACGCCGCCCGAATTCGGCGCGATCTGGATGGTGTATTACCCCGGTCTGATGATCGAGTGGTATCCGCACGTGCTGGTCGTATCGTGGCTCATTCCGCACGGCACGCAGAAGACGACGAACATCGTCGAGTTCTATTACCCCGAGGAAATCGCGCTCTTCGAGCGTGAGTTCATCGAGGCGGAACGCGCCGCATACATGGAAACCGCGCGCGAGGACGACGAGATCGCCGAGCGCATGGACGCCGGCCGTCGCGCGCTGATGTCGCGCGGCGAGAATCAGGTCGGCCCGTATCAGAGCCCTATGGAATCCGGCATGCAGCACTTCCACGAGTTCCTGCGGCATCAGCTCGGGACCATCTGAACGCGGTTCCGCGTTTGCGTCGGACGTCGGCAAAAGACGGGCTTTCGAGCCCGTTTTTTCTTTTAGACTATTGGCTCATCCCCGCATTACAAGCGCCGCTTGAGGAGCCGTCATGCCGCACACCCACTACACCACGCTCATCTCGGCGACGAATCTCGCCGAACGGCTCGCCGCCGCGCCCGGCAGCATCCTCGTCTTCGATTGCCGCTTCGATCTCGCTGCGCCGGAATCGGGCGAAGCGGCCTATGCGCAAGGGCATATTCCCGGCGCGCGCTATCTTCATCTGGATCGCGATTTGTCCGGCGTCAAGACCGGCACGAACGGGCGTCATCCGCTGCCAGAACGCACCGCGCTCGTCACGAAGCTGGCGAGCTTCGGCCTGAACGAAGGCCAGCAAGTGGTTGCGTACGACGCGCACGGCGGCATGTACGCCGCGCGTCTGTGGTGGCTGCTGCGCTGGCTCGGCCACGATTCCATCGCGCTGCTCGATGGCGGCCTGCAGGCGTGGGAAGCCGCGGGCAATCCGCTCGACAGCGCCGTGCCGCCGAAGACGCAAGGCACGTTCAAGGCCGGCGCGCCGCTCCAGGTGACCATCGACGCACAGGCGATCGAGCGCGGCATCGGCACGCGCGACCATCTGCTGATCGATGCCCGCGCCGCCGACCGTTATCGCGGCGAGAACGAGACCATCGATCCCGTCGGCGGGCATATCCCCGGCGCGCTCAATCATTTCTTCAAGAACAATCTGACGGCGGAAGGCCGCTTCAAGACCGCGCACGAACTGCGCGAGGCGTTCGGCTCGCTGGTTGGCACGACGCCGGCGGACCGCATCGTGCTGCAATGCGGATCGGGCGTGACGGCGTGCCATAACGTGCTCGCGATGGAAATCGCGGGCCTGCACGGCGCGGCGCTCTATCCGGGCTCGTGGAGCGAGTGGAGCGCCGATCCGGGCCGACCGGTCGCGACCGGCCCGAATCCCTGAACGCCGTTATTTGACGCCGTGCTCGCGGAACCACGCGAGCGCGCGCTTCCAGCCGTCTTCCGCGTCCGCCTTGCGATAACTCGGACGATAATCCGCGAAGAAGGCGTGCGGCGCGTCGTCGTAGACGACGAACTGCGAATTCTTCGCGGGCGGCGGGTCGTTCGCGAGCGCCTGCTTCATCTGCTCGATGGTGTCCTGCGGGATGCTCTGATCCTGCCGGCCATACAGCCCGAGCACCGGCACCTTGAGCTGGCTCGCGAGGTCGATGGGATTGCTCGGCGTGTTCTCGGTCTTGTTGCCGACGAGCCGCCCATACCACGCCACCGCCGCCTTCAGGTTGGGATTGTGCTCGGCATAGAGCCAGGCGATGCGCCCGCCCCAGCAGAATCCCGTGATGCCGATGCGCTTCGGATCGCCGCCGTGCTCGCCCGCCCATTTGACGGTCTGGTCGATGTCGGAGATCACCTGCGAATCGGGCACCTTCGACACCAGTTGCTCGTTCAGTTGCTGCATCGATTTGTACGCCGACGCATCGCCCTGACGCGTGTAGAGATCCGGCGCGATGGCCAGATAACCCTGCTTCGCGAAGCGCCGGCAGACATCGGCGATATGCTCGTGGACCCCGAAAATCTCGTGAATCACGATGATCACCGGCAGATGCGTCTTGCCCTTCGGCTGCGCGCGATACGCGGGCACGAGCGTGCCGTCCGCACCGCGAATGCCGATCGCGCCCGCCTCGAGCCCGTCGGAATCGGTATGAATGGTTTGCGCCGACACCGGCAGCACGGCGGCCGCGAAGCCGGTGCCGAAGGTCGCCTTGATGAACGTGCGCCGATTGAACGGCACGTGCGGAATGAGGCTGTCGACTTCAGGGTCTAGCATGAATAGCTCCCGCGGCGGGGCCGTCGCGTCACTTTCGCGATCGAGCGCGACGGCGTGGATCCTTGAAACCGCGCGACGTGCTCGAGGCTGCACGCGGCGCGGCGCTGCACGACGAAGAACGCGCGCCCTCGGTCGGGCGCGCCGCCCATTCTAAACAGCTTTGAACGAATGACGCAGGCGTTCTATTCCGTGTCAGTGCAGTTTCACGCGCGGCGCGGTGGAGCGGCGCAGCCAGTGCGCGACGGTATCGAGCACCATGCGCGCATAGCCGTGCAGCGCGGCGACGTGCAGCCGGTAGAGCGACATGTACATGAAGCGCGCGAAGAGCCCTTCGATCAGCATGTTGCCGCCGATCAGCCCGCCCATCAGATTGCCGACCGCGCTGTAATGCCCGAGCGACACCAGCGAGCCGAAATCGCGATACGTGTATTCGGGCAGCGGCTTGCCCTGCAACATCCGCTCGAACGACTTGAACAGAAAACTCGCCTGCTGATGCGCCGCCTGCGCGCGCGGCGGCACGTTGCGCTCGTTGCCGGGCCACGGACACGCGGCGCAATCGCCGAGCGCGAAGACGTTGTCGTCGGTTTCGGTTTGCAGCGTGCGGCGCACGATCAGCTGACCGAGGCGGTTCGTCGGCAGACCTTCGAGATTGCTGAGGATCGCGGGGGCCTTGATGCCCGCCGCCCAGACCGTGAGATCCGCGCGAATCATCTTGCCGCTCGCGGTGCGGATCGTGTCGCGCGAAACCTGTGCGACCGTTTCGCCAGTCATCAGCTTCACGCCGACCTTGGTGAGCAGTTCCGCCGTCGCGCTGGACACGCGTTCCTGCAGCGCGGGCAGAATGCGCGGCCCGGCTTCGATCAGCACGATGCCGATATCGTGTTTCGGATCGAGCTTGTGCAATCCGTATGCGGAAAGCACCTGCGCGGTATTGCGCAGTTCCGCCGACAATTCGACGCCCGTCGCCCCCGCGCCGACGATCGCCACCTGGATGCGCGGCACGGGATCGACACCGGGTTCGTCCTCGCCGTCCTCCACGCCCGCCGCGACCGGTTCCGGCGCGAAGTGCTCGGCGCGCATGCAGGCCGCGATCAGGCGCTTGCGGAAGAGCTCCGCCTGACCGACGGTATCGAGCGCGATCGAGTTCTGCTGCGCACCTTCGACGCCGAAGAAATGCGTCGTACTGCCGATAGCGATGACGAGCGTGTCGTATTCCAGTTCGCGCTCGGGCAGCAGCTCGCCGGCTTCTTCATCGCGCAACGCGCCGATCGTGATGCGCTTTGCCGCGCGATCCAGTCCGACGAGGTCGCCCTGCTGGAATTCGAAGCCATGCCACAGCGCCTGCGCCGCGTATTCGAGTTCCTGCGTGAAAGGGTCCATGCTGCCCGCTGCGACTTCATGCAGGAGCGGCTTCCAGATATGCGTCGGATTGCGGTCGACGAGCGTGACTTGCGCTTTGGGCGGGGTCTTGCTGTCCGTCGAGCCGAAACGGTCGCCGAGACGAGTCGCGAGTTCGAGGCCGCCAGCCCCTCCGCCGACGATGATGAAGCGATGCATGGATCTCTCCCTGTGCTTTTATATTGGATCGGCCTTCGTGCTGTTCTTCCTCGACTGACTTATTGTGCGTGAGCTTCGATGACAGTCACAAGCGTGTCACCAACATGTCGGGCATATGCGACATCCGCCGCATATGCCTTGCGCAAAGAATTTCAGTGCGCCTTCAGTGCGCCTCTTCCCAGTTGTTGCCGACACCCACTTCCGCGACGAGCGGCACCTTCAGCTTCGCGACGCCGCACATCAGTTCAGGTAAGCGCTTCCTGACCTCGGGAAGCGCTTCCTCGGTCACTTCGAGCACGAGTTCATCGTGCACCTGCATGATCATCTTCGCGCCGATGCCCGACGCTTCCAGCCAGTCCTGCACCGCGATCATGGACAGCTTGATGAGATCGGCGGCAGTGCCCTGCATAGGCGCGTTGATCGCGGCGCGCTCCGCCGCCTGACGGCGCGGCCCGCTGCCGCCGTTGATCTCGGGCAGCCACAGACGCCGGCCGAACACGGTCTCGACGAAGCCATTCGCCTTCGCGCTCACGCGCGTGTTATCCATATACGCCGCGACGCCCGGATAACGCGCAAAATAGCGGTCGATATAAAGCTTGGCCGCATCGCGCGTGATGCCGAGATTCGACGCGAGGCCGAACGAGCTCATGCCGTAGATCAAACCGAAGTTGATGACTTTCGCGATGCGACGCTGATCGTTATCGACTTCGAGCGGCGTGACGCTGAACACTTCCGACGCCGTCGCGCGATGCACGTCCTCGCCTTCCTTGAACGCGCGCATCAGCGATTCATCGCCGGAAATATGCGCCATGATGCGCAGTTCGATTTGCGAGTAATCCGCCGACACGATCTTCCGTCCCGGCGGCGCGATGAACGCTTCGCGAATGCGCCGCCCTTCGCCCGTGCGCACCGGGATGTTCTGCAGATTTGGCTCGTTCGACGACAGGCGCCCCGTCACCGCGACGGCCTGCGCATAGTTCGTGTGCACCCGTCCCGTCGACGCATTCACCATGCGCGGCAGCTTGTCCGTATACGTGGACTTGAGCTTCGACAGCCCGCGATGCTCGAGCAGCACCTTCGGCAACGGAAAGTCTTCCGCGAGCTTTTGCAGCACTTCTTCATCGGTAGAAGGCGCGCCGCTCGGCGTCTTCTTCACGACCGGCAGTTGCAGCTTCTCGAAGAAGATCTGGCCGATCTGCTTCGGCGAACCGAGATTGAATTCGCCGCCCGCGAGTTCGTAGGCTTGCGCCTGCAAGTCGATGAGACGCTTCGCGATCTCGTTGCTCTGCGTATCGAGCCGCGCGCGATCGATCAGTACACCGTTACGTTCCATCTTGCGCAGCACGCGCGAGGTCGGCAATTCGATGTCGCGATACACATGCAACAAGCCTTCCTCACGCGCCACTTGCGGATAGAGCGCCTGATGCAGACGCAGCGTGATATCGGCATCTTCGGCCGCATAGGCGGCGGCCTTGTCGAGCGGCACTTCGTCGAAACCGATCTGCGACGCGCCCTTGCCCGCGACGTCCTCGTACTTGATCGTCTTCACGCCGAGATGCCGCAACGCGAGGTTGTCCATGTCGTGCGGACGATGCGACTCCAGCACGTACGATTGCAGCAGCGTGTCGTGCTCGACACCGCGCATTTCGATGCCGTAGTTCGCGAGCACCTGCTCGTCGTACTTCAGGTGCTGACCGACTTTCTTCTTCGATGCGTCTTCGAGCCAGGGCTTGAGCTTCGCGAGCACTTCGTCGCGCGGCAGTTGCTCGGGCGCATCCGGCCCGCGATGCGCGACCGGAATGTAGGCC
Source organism: Caballeronia sp. S22 (assembly GCF_964261745.1). Classification (NCBI taxonomy): domain Bacteria; kingdom Pseudomonadati; phylum Pseudomonadota; class Betaproteobacteria; order Burkholderiales; family Burkholderiaceae; genus Caballeronia; species Caballeronia sp. S22. The sequence goes on from NZ_OZ180036.1 coordinate 1,515,510, forward strand.
GCGTGGCCGGGCTCGGTCGACACCGACATGCCGACGATCTGCGCGGTCATCGGATCGAGCGACGTGGTCTCGCTGTCGAAGGACGTGAGCTCCGCTTCATTGATGCGCTTAAGCCATGCGTCGAACTGCTCCCACGTCTGCACCGTCTCGTAGTGATGCACGATTTCGGTGACTTCGGCGGGCGGCGTGTCGGTCGGACCTTCGACGGCATCGGCGATTTCGACTTCGCGCAGCCATGTCTTGAAGCCGTGACGCATGAACACGTCGCGCAACTCGTCGCGCGCTTCGGGACGCGCCAGAAGCGTGCCTTCGATCGACTCGATCTGCGAAGCGAGGTCGCATTCCGTGTGCACGGTGACGAGCTTTCGCGCCATCGGCAGGAAGTCCAGAGCCTTGCGCAGATTGTCTCCTACCGCACCCTTGATCTCGCCGGCATGTTCTACGATGCCATCAAGGGTTTCGTATTGCGTGAGCCATTTGAGCGCTGTCTTGGGACCGCACTTCTCGACGCCCGGCACGTTATCGACGGTATCGCCGATGAGCGACAGATAATCGACGATCCGCTCCGGCGGCACGCCGAACTTCGCGAGCACACCGGTACGGTCGAGCGTTTCGTTGGTCATCGTATTGATGAGGGTGACATGATCCGTCACGAGCTGAGCCAGATCCTTGTCGCCCGTCGACACGATCACCGTCATGCCGCGCTTCTCGGCCTGGACGGCGAGCGTACCGATGACGTCGTCGGCCTCGACGCCCTCGATCATCACGAGCGGCCAGCCAAGCGCGCGCACGGCGACGTGAATGGGCTCGATCTGTCTGGAGAGGTCTTCCGGCATCGAGGGCCGGTTGGCTTTGTATTCGGCGTACCAGTCGTCGCGGAAAGTCTTGCCTTTGGCATCAAATACGCACGCGCTATACTCTGCATTGATTTCGCGCCGCAAGCGCCGCAGCATGTTGATCATGCCATACAGAGCGCCGGTGGGCCCGCCGTCGGGGCCTCGCAAGTCCGGCATCGCATGGTAGGCCCGGTACAAGTAGCTAGAACCGTCGACCAATAGCAGGGTCTTACCTTCAAGACTTAGTTCTTCAGGCATTATGAACAAGAGAAAAGTGATTCCGAGTCTGCGATCACTCGCAGATCAAGAGCGCGCGACGGCCAAGAAGGCTCGCGCATCGTGGCAGATGTTCACGATTATGGCAGAGTTTATCGAGGCGACCGAGTACCTCTCGGAGATTCGCCCTGCCATCAGCATCTATGGTTCGGCGCGTCTGAAACCGGAGTCGCCGTACTATCAGCTCACGATCGAAATCGCGCAGAAATTCTCCGACGCGGGCTTCGCCGTCATATCCGGCGGCGGGCCGGGCATCATGGAAGCGGCCAATAAAGGGGCGCACGCGGGCAAGTCGCCTTCGGTCGGCCTCAATATCGAACTGCCGCACGAGCAATCGGGCAATCAGTGGCAGGACATTTCGCTGCGCTTCCGTCACTTCTTCACGCGCAAGGTGACGTTCGTGAAGAACTCGGATGCGGTCGTGGTGATGCCGGGCGGCTTCGGTACGCTGGATGAGCTCGCCGAAGTGCTGACGCTCATTCAGACGAAGAAGTCGCGTCATGTGCCGATCGTGCTCGTCGGCGCGGAGTTCTGGGCCGGACTGCTCGACTGGTTCAAGAACACGTTGCTGACCAACGGCGTGATCAGCCCGAAGGATCTCGATCTGATGCAGGTTATCGACGATCCGGATCAGGTGCTCGATGCTGTGCTGCGGTTCTATGAAGACCGCGAAGATTCGGTCGAACAGCCGGCGGAAGGTAAGTCGGATGAGGATCGGATGTTTTATCTATAAGGTGTCGATGCAGTGGCCGCTTTCGATGGATGTATTTCTGGTACTGCATGACGGGACGTTCGTCATGCAGTAGTTGTCCAAAATAGTTGCCATTGCTTGGTTTGCTGAACGCCCCACGCCTGCAGCAATAAACGCTTCGCGGGCGGCATCCTGCGCCGCCCGCCTGTCAGTTCAGTCGCGTCACTGAAACGCCACTTCCGCAAAACTCCGCAACTTGCGCGAATGCAGCTTCGACAACCCGTTCTCGCGCAGCAGTTCCATCGCCTTCACCCCGATCTGCAAATGCTGATCCACCTGCGCGCGATAGAACTGATCGGCCATGCCGGGCAGCTTCAGTTCGCCGTGCAGCGGTTTATCCGACACGCATAGCAACGTCCCATACGGCACGCGGAACCGGAACCCGTTCGCCGCGATCGTCGCGCTTTCCATGTCGAGCGCCACCGCGCGGCTCTGCGACAGCCGACGCACCGGCTCGCGATGATCGCGCAATTCCCAGTTACGGTTATCGACGCTCGCGACCGTGCCCGTGCGCATCACGCGCTTCAAGTCGACGCCTTCGAGTTTCGTCACTTGCGCGACCGCGCGCTCGAGCGCAACCTGCACTTCCGCGAGCGCCGGCACCGGCACCCACAACGGCAGATCGTCATCGAGCACGTGGTCTTCGCGCACATAGCCGTGAGCGAGCACGTAATCGCCCAGACGCTGTGTGTTGCGCAATCCCGCGCAGTGCCCGAGCATGATCCACGCATGCGGCCGCAACACCGCGATGTGATCCGTGATCGTCTTCGCGTTCGACGGCCCCACGCCGATATTCACCATCGTGATGCCGCTGCCGTCCGCACGCTTCAGGTGATACGCGGGCATCTGCGGCAGACGCGCGGACGCCGTTCCCTCCTCCGGCTGCTCGCCGAGATTCGCGTTATACGTGACGACATCGCCGGGTTCGACGAACGACGAATACTCGCTGCGATACGCGCGCGTTTCCTCGTCATCGGCGCGCGACATCATCGTGCGGCCGAGCTTCACGAATTCATCGATATAGAACTGGTAGTTCGTGTACAGCACGTAGTTCTGAAAGTGCGTGGGCGACGTCGCCGTGTAGTGTCTCAGCCGATGCAGCGAAAAATCGACGCGCGCCGCCGTGAACAGCGCAAGCGGATGCGGCTCGCCCGGTCCCGGCTCATACGTGCCGTTGACGATACGATCGTCGAGCAGCGCGAGATCGGGCGTATCGAAGATATTTCGCATCGCGAGCAGCCGGTCGCGATCGAGATCGCCTTCGAGATGAATGCCTTCGGCGAATGCAAAGTGAATCGGAATCGGATGCGCGGACACGCCCACTTCGAGGCCAACATGATGGTTCTTCGTGAGCAGTCGCAATTGCTCGCGATAGTAATCGCCGAAGAGATCGGGACGCGTGAGCGTCGTTTCATAGATGCCCGGGCCCGCCACGAAACCATACGAGCGCCGCGAATCGATCTGCGTGTTCAGTTCGGTACGCACGCGCACGAACGGATAGCACGCGCGCACACGATGCGTGAAGCGCTCGTTGCGGCGATAGCGCGCGAACGCATCGCGCAGAAATGCGGTATTCGCTTCATAGATCGACGAAAGGCGCGTGACGGCGGCAGCGGGATCGTCGAAGGATTCGGTCGGAAAATCGTTGGCGGGTGTGCCTTGTGTGCTTTGAGTCCGGTCGTTTGTCATGATCTTGTGTGTTCTTCAAATGCCCTCGTAGTGAATCGACATTAACACGGAAGAATGCGCGAACCATGAAGTCCCTCTTTGTGTGAGTGCGTGCGATCACACCTCGCAACACCTTTTTGGTTTCCGAAGTCAAAATTCGCGAAACCAGCGCAAAATAAGGCGTTGACCCAGCGCGAGTCACTGAGTCCGCAACCGTTTTGTTAGAATCCGGCCATCGCCTGGAGAACCATCATGAAGCCGCACCTTTGCGCCGCCGCCGCGGCAGTCCTCGCCGCAACAAGCTTCGGCGCATTCGCGCAGCCGGCACAGCAGGCCGGCAGCACGGCACCCCAACCGGCGACCCAGAAAATGTCGCCGGAAGAAGCCGCTGGCCTTCCGGATCTGAAAGCCATCAATCGCCCCCCCGCGAATGTCAGCTCGAAAGTCGAGATTTCTCCGCCGCGCACGCCGAGCTATCACGAACTGAGCACCAACGGCACCGAAATCACCGAATTCCGCGACAAAGGCAAACCCGTCGAAATCGATGTGCATTCGAATTTCGGCACGCGCTATCAGATGAGCGCACCGGCCGATACATCGCCGCAAGTGCGCGACAACGGCAAGGCGAGCACGCGCCTGCCATCGATCAACCTGCATTACTGATCCCGTATCGCTCTCGGACCCGCTCTTTCCGGGCGGGTCGCGGCACTGTGGCTCCTTGCCCGGCGCCTCCGTTCACAGGCCTCTTCCCGGCCGTCCAACCTGACCGACGCTTTCCCGCATGGCCGTCTTCACTCCCGTCACCAACGCCGATCTCGGCGACTGGCTGCAAGACTACGATCTCGGCGATGTCGTCGAATTTCGCGGCATCCAGTCGGGCATCGAGAACAGCAACTTTTTTCTCACGACGACGCACGGCGAGTACGTGCTCACGATCTTCGAGAACCTCACGGCGACGCAACTGCCGTTCTATCTCGATCTGATGCGGCATCTGGCGTCGCATCGCGTGCCCGTTCCCGATCCGATGCCGCGCCGCGACGGCTCGCTCTTCGGCATGCTCCACGGCAAGCCCGCGAGCATCGTGACGAAGCTCGAAGGCGCGCCCGAACTTGCGCCAACGCCTGCGCATTGCATCGAAGTCGGGCAGATGCTCGCGCGCATGCATCTCGCGGGCCGCGATTTTCCGCAGCATCAGCCGAATTTGCGCAGTCTTTCGTGGTGGCAGGAGAAGGCGCCGGCGATCGTCGATTTCCTGAGCCGCGAACAGCGTGACCTGTTCGAAAGCGAACTCGCGCATCAGGCGGCGTTCTTCGGCTCGGCGGATTACGCATCGCTGCCCGATGGCCCGTGTCACTGCGATCTGTTCCGCGACAACGTGCTGTTCGCTCACGGCCGCGAGCACGCGCGGCTCGGCGGCTTCTTCGATTTCTACTTCGCGGGCGTCGACAAATGGCTCTTCGACGTCGCCGTGACCGTCAACGATTGGTGCATCGACCTCGCCACGGGCGCGCTCGATTCGGCGCGCGTCGACGCGATGCTGCGCGCGTATCAGACCGTGCGCCCATTCACGCCCGCGGAGGAGCGTCACTGGAACGACATGCTGCGCGCCGGCGCGATGCGCTTCTGGGTTTCGCGCCTTTTCGACTTTCATCGCCCGCGCGAAGCACAGATGCTGAACGCGCACGATCCCGGCCACTTCGAACGCATTCTGCGCGAACGCGTCAAAGCCGCTTCTCCCGTAAATCGATAACCTAGCCACATGCGACTGATCGAAGTTCCCGCCAAGACCGGCTACGTGTGGTTCCGTCAGGGCATCTGGCTGTTCCGCCGCAACCCGTTTGCGTTTCTCACGGTGTTCTTCGCCTACTTGTTCGTGATGACGCTGATCTCGCGCGTGCCGCTCCTCGGCCCGCTCCTGCCGTTGCTCTTCATTCCGGGCATCGCGGTCGGCTTCATGGCGGCGTGCCGCAACACGATCGCGGGCAAGCCCGTCTGGCCGACCATACTCGTCGACGGTTTCCGTTCGTACGGCAGCGTCGTCGCGCGGCGGCTGCTCGCGCTGGGCGCGCTGTATATCGTCGCGATGGCGGTGATCTTCACGGCATCGGCGCTCGTCGATGGCGGCACACTGCTCAGCATCATGATGGGCGATGGCCCGAGCGGCGATCCGGAAACCGTCGCGGCGAGCTTCAGCCCGCTCGCAGTGCTCGTCGCGATGGGCTGCTATGTCCCAGTTGCGATGCTGTTCTGGTTCGCGCCGATCTTGGTCGCATGGCACGACGTGCCGCCCGCGAAGGCGCTGTTCTTCAGCCTCGTGTCGTGCTGGCGCAACCGCGGCGCGTTTATTTACTACGGCGTGCTGTGGGTCGCTATCGCGCTCGCGGTGTCGTTCGGCCTGACGGCGCTGATGCAGGCGCTCGGCGCGGGTCAGGAAATGGCGCTGGCGGTGCTCATGCCTGCGTCCATCATCGTCACGACCGCGCTGTATTGCTCGTTCTACGCGACTTATCGCGGCTGTTTCGGCGTGCAGTCGTCGGACTCGCCGGACATTCCGGACGCGACCGGCACGCCCAACGCCTGACTTGATGTCGCATATGGGCGTCGCAAACGAAAATGCCGGCTCGAAAGCCGGCATTTTGCATTTACATTCCGCAGTGACGCCGAAACCGACCGGCGCACCTCAAACCGAAAAACTTAGTTCGACATCCACGACGGGTGACGAGCGATCGCACGCCGATCCAGCTTTTTCATACGATATTCGAGATCGTAGATGTCCGTGGCTTCGGCCAGATAGGCGTCGTCGCGCGCACGATCGCGCTCGTCAGCGGATTTGGTAAGGAACAGGAAAATGCGGCTAATCAGGAACATGGTGGACCTCGCTTGAATACTGGGGTTACTACCTATGAAATCGATTATAGGGTAATCCCTGATCAAACACCAGCCCTAACCGCTAGAAGATTGATACGAAAGACTAATTTGCAACACCTGAAACGCTGGGCGGCGACCTTCAGGCGACATAGGCATCGCGCGCAGCCTCGCTGGGACGTCGCTGGTGCTTGAAGAACTCCCACATGACCGCCGCCGAATCCGGCCCCTTGGACGAATGGAACGCGACGGTATCGTCGCCACCGGCCCATGAATGCCCGAGGCCGCGCACGATCGACGTCTTCACGACGCGCCGGCTGTTCTTGAAGTAATCGGTCACGACGCCGTCCGGATGCTTTTCCTCGCGCGCTTCGCCCGCGCGGCGATTGCCCGCCGCATCGATGAAACCGTTCAGCCGCAGAAACTGTTTCGCCAGTTGTGTGGCATTCGCAGCCGTCACCACGGAGTCCAGCTCGCCGTGCACGATGACCGCAGGCATGCCCGGATAGTCGCGGACGTCGACGGCAGCGTCGATCAGCGCAACGGGATCGCTGCGCGCGCCACGGCGCATCACGTCCATCGCACCGATGGCCGAGCGCGCCTCGCCGAACACCACGCCCGAATGCAGGCCGACGGCGGCGAACATGTGCGGATAACGTACGGCGAGCAGCGCCGCGAGCCCGGCACCGGCCGACATCCCCGCGACATACACGCGCTCCGCATCCAGATCGTGCTGCTCGACGACCGCATTCACCAGCGATACGACCGACGCCGCCTCGCCGCCGCCGCTTCCGGCATCGTCATACCAGCGCCAGCAGCGATGCGCGTGATCGTGCTTCGACTGCTCGGGGAACAACACGGCGAAACCGTATCTGTCAGCGAGAAGATTGATGCGCGTGCCTTGCGCGAATTCGTCGGCGTTCTGTTTGCAGCCGTGCAGCATCACGACGAGCGGCATCGGCTCGGACCCGGCTTTGGGCGGCATATAGAGCGCGTACGACATGTGATTCACAAAGCGCCCGGCCGTGGGCGGCGCCGAGTGGTACGAGCGCGCCCACTTGCCGCGCGCCCACGCCGACGCACGCGGACGAACGCGCGATTCGCGCACCGCCGGCCGCGCGGCGGCACTGGGCGCGACCGTCGCTTTCGCGGCCGTGCGTGGCTTGAGTTTCGATTTGGTGGTCTTCACGCGCGCGGGCTTGGCCGCCGCGCGGGGCTTCGGTGAGCGAATTGCATCCACCTGGCCGGCGACCAGGCGTCTCAAGCCGCGCAACCAGAGCTTGGTAAGGCTTTTTGACATTGGGCTGGGTCCTCCACAAACGTGCAATCGGATGACGCGTCGAAACGCGTCGGGTTGTGCAGTGCACAATAGCACTAAACCGCGTTGACGACGCGCGCCCCGAACTCACATATCGGGATGAATTAACAGCAATTCAACAAAAAAGCCAAAATTAAACGAAAGTTACGCGATGTAACGGGCAGACTGCTCGGGCGATTGGCGCATAATTCAGCATGATCCCAAGCGTTATACTGCTATAAATTTGCGGCGTCGCATTTGGCGTACTCTCGGAGTCGCGGGCCATTTCTGGCGTGACTGCCGCAGTGCAGCAACCCTCATTCCCAAGAGTAGCAATGAACGTGGATTTATCTTTTTCCGCCTGGATTTTCGTGACCGCGCTCGGCAGCGTCGGCGTGATGGGACCGGTGGCGCTCATCGTCGCCGCGTGGCTCGCGCTCGGCTATCGCTGGAAATACGCCGGCGCGTGGCTCGCGCTGCTCGGCGCGGCAAGCGGCCTCGTCGCGTTGAGCAAGATCGCGTTCATCGGCTGGGGAATCGGCGTGCGTCATCTCGATTTCACCGGCATCAGCGGACATGCGTTGATGTCGACGGCGGTTCTGCCCGTCGCGATCTTCGTCGCGCTCTTGCCCACGCGTGGTGCAGTGCGCGCCATCGGCGTCGCGCTCGGTCTGATGCTGGGAATCTGGGTCGGCGTGTCACGCGTCGTGCTCGACGCGCATTCGGTCTCGGAAGTGGTCGCGGGCTGCGCGCTCGGCGCGGTGGTCGCGCTCGCGTTCGTGTGGATCGCGTGGCGGGCCGAGTCCGGCAAGCTCGCGCCCGCGCCCGTCGCCGCGAGTCTCGCGGCGGTCGTCGTGGCCTTGCATGGCGTGCCCGTGCCGACGCAGCACTGGATCACGGAAATCGCGCTCGGGCTGTCGGGCCACGAGCGTCCCTATGTGCGGGCGAGCTGGAAGGCGAAAATCTATCGCGCGCCGGATCGCCGCACCGAACTGCCGCCGGAGCAACGCGCGGCCGCCTGATACGGCCGTCGCGTTCGCAGTGCGCGCTGCTTAGTCGTTCACGCCGATGATCACGCTCGACGCCTTGATCACCGCCACGGCCTTCTGACCTTGCGCGAGGCCGAGCGTATCGGCGCTCTGGTTCGTGATGATCGCGGTGATGGTCGTGCCGCCGTCGAGCGACAGCGAAACTTCCGCATTGACCGCGCCCTTCGTCACGCTGGCAACCGTGCCACGCAATTGATTGCGCGCCGACAGCTTCGCGTTCGTGTCTTCCATCAGCATGACCCACGACGCCTTGATGAGCGCGAACGCGTCGCCGCCTTCCTTCAGCCCGAGCGATTGCGTGCTCTCGTGCGTCACGACCGCGACGATCGTCTGACCGCCCGGCAAGCCGAGTTCGATTTCATCGTTGACCGCACCGCGCGTGACTTTCGTTACCTTGCCGGCCAGTTGGTTGCGTGCGCTTGTTTTCATGCCTAGTCTCCCGATCAGTTGCCAGTCATGGGCGAAGCCGTCGATGGCCGCGCCCGCCCGTTCCAGAAATTTTCGATGCTCGCGTTCGATCGTGCGGAACGTGTCGATGAGACGAAGCGCGGCCGGCGTGAGCACCGTGCCGCCGCCGCCCTTGCCGCCGACCGCGCGTGTCACGAGCGGCTCGCCGGCCAGGTTATTCATCGTATCGACTGCATCCCACGCGGCCTTGTAACTCATGCCGACGGCCTTCGCCGCGCCGGTGATCGATCCCGCGTCGCGAATCGCCGCCAGAAGCGCGATGCGCGCCGCGCCGCCGAGCGTCTCGGTGCCGCTTCGCAGCCATACGGAGCCGCCGAGTTCCAGCGGATCGCGCACGTTCGACGGTGCTGTCTTACTCATCTGTCGCCTTTGCGGACCGTGCCGGATCAATGAACGCGTGACGCATTATATCGATGCCTTCAGACGCGGACGACGCATCGCGCGAAGCAGCCGCTCGCCCTCCTGCGCGTCCTTCCTCGCCGACGCCGCGCCCCACGCCCGCGCGAAGCCGCGCTGGTAATCGCTGGCTTCCGGAATCGACGCGAGCCGATCGGCGGCGACGGCCGCATCGTTCGCCTCGCCGAGTGCCGTCTGCAGCTCGCCGAGCAGCTTCGCGGTGTCCTTGCGCGTGCGCCGCGACGTGACCGAGCGGAAGAATTCGAGCGCATAGCGCAGCCGCTTCGCATGAATGCGCACGCGATGCCGCTCATGCGCTTCGAGCAACGCGAGATCGGGCACGCGCGCGATGCGCCGGTAGTCCTTGCGGATGCGCTTTTCGGCGTAGCTCACGAAGCGCGTCGGCGACGCGTCCTCTTGCGAGGCGAAGCGGGCGAGCCATTCGACGAACGCGAGCGTGAGACGCGCGTAGCGCTTCGACGCAAGCGCATCGCGCACCTTGTCCCGCGCGACGCGGCGCTTCACGTCCGCGGCAGCGATGAGCGTCTGCCAGCGCTCGGCGCTGTCGTCCGATTCGGCGTACGCGGGGAGCGTCTTGTCGACGAAGACGTCCCAGTCGCGCGCATCGGCCAGCAGATCGCCGAACCACGTCAGATCGGGCGCGATGCGGGTGCTCCAGACATCATCGACATAATCGCGAAAGAGTTTCAGCAAAGTCTTGAGCCGCCGCTGCGCGACGCGCAACTGGTGCACGTGCTCGTCGACGAGACCCGAGCGCGATGCCGCCGCGTTGCCGAACCACTGCCCCGCCACCGACGACGCGATCGCGACGAACGCTTCGCGGCGCGTCGCCGTGCGCGGAAGATCGAGCGTCGCCGCATACACCGGTTCCGCTTCCGACGCGTGCTCATCGTCCGGCGCGATGTAAAACGGCGCGGCATCGATCACTTCGCCCGCGACGCCGAAGACCGCATCGAGCGCACCGTTCACCGACGGCGCCGCGAGCCGCAACGTCGGCGGCGTTTGCGCGGACGTTTCGAGCGTCGCGAGGATGTCCGCGCCGTTCGCGTCGATGCGCCATTCGATGCGCTCGACTTCGAACTCGGGCGCAATAGCGTCAGGCGGCACGACGGTTTCGGGCTCCGTCTGCCGATACGCCTTCGCAAGCGGCCCGCGCAACGCTTCGTCGGCTTGTGCGAATTCGATCAGGGATGCCGACAGATCCTCGCCCGCAGGCCGGGCGAACGTCCGGTAGCGCATGAAACCGGGCATCGGCGCGCCTTCCGTCTCCACGGCGCATAGCGTGCGCGCGCCCTCCAGCGTTTCGACCGACAGCCGCCAGCCCGGCGCTTGCAGCGGAATCTCGCGCGTCGCGAAGCGTGTCGACAAAGGTGTCGCGCCCGCGAACGCGGCGATGCGCTGCAACGTCTCCGCGAGCGCGCAAATCGATCCGTCGTCCGATCCGCTGGATTGCAGCGTCACCTCGACCCACATCGTCATGAAGTCTCCCGGAGCGGTCTCGCGCCGCCCGTCAATTCATACGAAAGGCTCGTATTTCCCGAGTCATGAAATCGACACACGCACCGGGAAACATGGCCATTTGAGCTTCTGAAACGCTTCTCGTCTGCTTTTTCACCTTCCGATACGCCCTCGCGCAAGACCACCCAAGGACGCGACATGAACCAGATTGCCTTTCCCCAATCACGAGAAGGCCGCACGCTCGGCCAGCGGCTCGCGCTGCTGCTTTTTCTGCTCGCCATCGGCGTGGGCGCCGTGTATTGCGTCCTGCATCTGCTCGAAGATCTCGCGCCGGTGCGCGAATCGTCGGTGTTTCCGTATGTCCTGCTCGGCGTCGCGCTTCTGATCGCGCTCGGCTTCGAATTCGTCAACGGCTTTCACGACACCGCGAATGCTGTCGCAACCGTAATCTACACGCACTCTTTGACACCAAACTTAGCGGTTGTCTGGTCAGGCGCATGGAATTTCATCGGCGTGCTGATTTCGAGCGGCGCGGTCGCATTCGGCATCCTGCAACTGCTGCCGGTCGAGCTGATTCTCGGCGTCGGCAGCTCGCAGGGCTTCGCGATGGTCTTCGCGCTCCTGATCGCGGCGATCATCTGGAATCTCGGCACCTGGGCGCTCGGTCTTCCTTCGTCGAGTTCGCATACGCTGATCGGCTCGGTGATCGGCGTCGGCCTCATGAATCAGATGCTGCATGGAACCAACGGCACATCGGGTGTCGACTGGAGCCAGGCGATGTCGGTCGGCAAGTCGCTGCTGTTTTCGCCGATCATCGGCTTTGTACTCGCGGGCTTTCTGCTCTATGTGCTGAAGCTCGTCGTGCGCGTGCCGGCGCTCTACAAGGAGCCGGAGAAGAACACGCCGCCGCCGTTCTGGATCCGCTGCTTGCTGATCCTCACCTGCACGGGCGTGTCGTTCGCGCACGGCTCCAACGACGGCCAGAAGGGCATGGGCCTCATCATGCTGATCCTGATCGGCACCGTGCCGACCGCCTACGCGCTCAACAAGGCCGTGACGGCGAACGAGACGCAGACCTTCGTCGCCGTGAGCCACAGCGCGTCCGACGTGCTGCAGCGCTACAGCAACGGCGCGGCGCCGGCAGCCGACGCGCGCGGCCAGGTCGAAAAGTACGTGCAGACGAAGACGCTCGCGCCGGACACGATCGCGTCGCTGAAGAGCGTGGTCGATTCGATCGAATCGCAGATCCGCCCGAGCCAGACGATCGCCGACGTGCCGCAGGGCAACGTCCGCAACGTGCGCAACGAGATGTACATCGCGTCGGAAGCGCTGCGCATCATGGAGAAGCAGAAAGCGCCGGCCTTCTCCAGCGACGATGACGCCGTGCTCAACAACTACAAGAAGCAACTCGACCACGCGACCAAGTTCATTCCGACCTGGGTGAAGGTCGCCGTCGCGGTTGCGCTCGGTCTGGGCACGATGGTCGGCTGGAAGCGCATCGTGGTGACGGTCGGCGAGCGCATCGGCAAGACGCATCTGACGTATGGGCAGGGCGCGTCGGCGGAGCTCGTGGCGATGCTGACCATCGGCGCCGCCGATGTCTACGGCCTGCCGGTCAGCACGACGCACGTGCTGTCATCGGGCGTCGCGGGGACGATGGCGGCGAACGGCTCCGGCCTGCAATGGCGCACCGTGCGCAGCCTTGCGCTCGCTTGGATCCTGACGCTGCCGGTTTCGATCGCGCTCTCGGGCCTGCTGTTCTGGGCGTTTCGCGGCATTTTCTGACCGGTTCTTTGCGACGAACTGCACGGCGGCTTTCAAGCGCCGTGCAACTTTTGCCCGCCCTGCCTCGTTTCGCCTCTCCTTTTCGACAATCGTATGCTCACGCGGGCGTTGCTTCGATCCGCGGAACGCCTTGTGCCACGGTCTTTCGGGCTTACTGGCACGACCGTTGCTCTTCTCCTCTCGTCGATCGCACATCTGATCGTGCCGGCGGCCACGAGCCGCCGTTCCCCTGGCGCATGACTGTCGATGACAGTTGGGAGGCTGCGCCGGACGCCGGTCCGTCCCGCGGTCATTTGAACAAAGGAGAAGTCGAATGACGATCGGAACCATACTGCTGATCATCCTGATCCTGCTCTTGATCGGCGCCATACCTTCCTGGCCGCACAGCCGCAGTTGGGGCTACGGGCCGAGCGGGATTCTCGGCGTCGTGCTGGTCGTGGTGATCGTTCTGTTGTTGATGGGTCGGTTGTGACATAGCGCGGCCCGTCTGGCCGCAAAAGCAAAAAGGGGCGCTCCGTTCGGGCGCCCCTTTTTGCTGTTCGTGCCTCGCGCACGCGTTCTAGACGCGCATCACCTGTCCGTTCGGCTCGATCTTGCGCGGAATGACCGGCACGGCCGGCTTCGGCGACGCCGACTTCGGACGCGGCGTGGCGGAAGGCTGCTCGATGGCGGCCCTGTCGGCGACCTGCTTCACCGACGTCGCGCTCTTGTGCTTTTTCCTGGCCGCGGCGGTCTGCGCGGCCGCGTGTGTCTTGCTCTTGCCCTTGACGGACTGTGCTTCGGGAGGATTCCAGACTTCCGTGTAGCGCTCGGCCGCAAAAAGCGACGACGAGCCGATCAGAAGAACGAGGATCAGGAATACGCGCTTCAAGTGATTCGCTCCAACGGTTAGTGGCCCGCTCTGCGCGAGAGGATGGCGTCGAGCGACTGCTCGGAGGTTTCCAGTTCGCGCAACGCGGCGTCTAGACGCTCGAGCGAGCGCGCGACGGATTGCCCGTCCTGCATGAAATCGGACTCGCCTCGCGTGGCGTCGAACGCCACGTTGACCGCGCGCGTCGCGCGCATGAAACGTTCGAGCGCAGCCGCTTCGAGCGGATCGTTGCGTGGAATCATCGGCAGGCTCCCTGTTGCAGACAAGCTGTACGAATATACAGTAAGCCGCCGCCACGGCAAACAGGCGGCACGCGGCGTGGTGAAAATGCCGAAGCACCTCTTGACCTGCGTTCGCGGCGTCTTTCGGCGGCATTTCGTCGCGGCTCCATGCGCCGCCGCTCGCGATTAAGTCGCCCTTAATTCTCACCCGACACACTCGTCTCGCGATCCGGCTCAATTGCCGCCGTCCGCATCGGACGGCCGGGTCATCACCGTGAGGAATGTGCCATGTCAGCCAACACTGCCGCGCGCCGAAGCTTTGCCAATCTCGCTCCGACGATGCGCAAACAGTACGCGCTCACGCTGCGCGAATGCCGTCTGTCCCTGCCGGTCGAACCGTTGTGGGGACCGGCGTATCGCATGGTCGAATGGGTGCTGAAGAACGATCAGCGCGTGCAACGGCGCGTGCTTCCCGCCGATTGCACGCCCTCGCAGATCGCGGATGCGCTCAAGTCCCACGTGCCGGGCCGCCGCTACGGTCCCACTGACGACGACGGCTGATCCGTCGCTGCGAGTCGAAACATTCATGGCATGCTTGTATTAATCCAAATGTGGACTAATATGTGAAACAAGTTCCTTTGGAGACTTAACGACATGTCCAACGCCGCACGCGCCGAACTTGCGCCGGCCAGCCGCCATGTGCCGCGCCCGGCACTGGATTCGGGCGATCTCTCTGCCGCCGGCCTGCGCGCGTTCTTCAATATCGCGCGCGACTGGGCGCTTTCGGCCGAAGAGCAGATCACGCTGCTCGGTTCGCCCGGCCGCTCGACCTATTTCAAGTGGAAGCAGGACCCCGGATCCGCACGGCTCGCGCGCGACACGCTGGAGCGCCTCTCGCTGATTCTCGGCATCTACAAGGCGCTGCAGATCCTCTTGCCCGATCCCAAAGCCGCCGATACCTGGATCCGCCGCCCTAACGCCGCGCCGCCCTTCGGCGGCCATCCGGCGCTCGATCGCCTGCTGGCGGGCAATATCAGCGACCTCGTCGCCGTGCGCCAGTACCTCGATGCGATGCGAGGCGGCTGGGCGTGATGGGGATAGCATTCAGCAAGGACGAATCGAACTGGCGCGAACGGTGGCCCCACAGCTTTATCGACTGGTCGCCTGCGTATCGCGTGATTCCCACGCGTTTTCCGGCCGTCAATCTGTTCGACCGCGTGGCGTCGCCACAGGATTTCGAAGCGCTCTATGCGCTCGAAGCGATGACCAACGACCGCCTGCGCACCGAAGTCGGTGAACTCGATCTCGTGCCGCCCGACGAACGCTGTTTCGGGCCGGGTTGCGGGCCGATCATGGCCGCGTTCACGCATCTGAATCCGAACGGCAGCCGCTTTTCCGATGGCAGCTACGGCGTGTTCTACTGCGGCCGGGAACGGCAGACCGCGATCGCGGAGACGCGCTATCACGCCGGTCTCTTTCTCGCGGCGACGAACGAAGCGCCGCTGCGCCAGCAGATGCGCCTCTATACGGTGATGGCGCGCGGCGAAGTCGTCGATCTGCGCGGCGACGCGATCGTACAGGCGGGCCTCGATCCGCGCATTCTCGCGCCGGACGACTACGGCCCGGGCACGGCGCTCGGACGCGCGGTGCGTGCGGCAAGCGCGCCGGGGATCGCGTATCCGTCGGTGCGCGATCCGGAGGGCGAATGCCTCGCCGCGCTGCGCACGACCATGCTGCGCGACTGCCGGCACGCGGCGTATCTGGAATACAACTGGAACGGCGAGACGATCGACTATGTCTTCGAGCTGAATCAGGTCGGCTGAGCGGGCAAACGTTTCACATGCTTCAACGGATCGCGATTGCCGTTTCGGTGCGCGTGCGCGCGAGCTTCTTCGAAGCCGGGCGCGCCGCTTTCCTCGCCGGCTTCTTCGCGACATGCTCCAGCGCCTGCGCTGCCACGTTCTTGCCGCTCGCCTTCAGCCCGCCGGCGCGCGCCTTGCGGCTCGATTCCGATAGCAATCTGGTCAGGCGCGCGTCGGCTGGCGCCTCGCCCTTGCGGTTCTTGCGCGCCGCCTCGCGCGTGCGGCGCTTCGCTTCCTTTTCGAGGAAGATCGCGAGCGCGGCCTCGTCGGTCTTGAGTCCGTGGCGGCGCGACGCGGACATCGTCTCGGCGAGCTCGCCGGCCTCGAACGCGTCGATCACCGCCGGATGCACGTAGCACTTGCGGCACACTGCGGGCGTGTTGCGCAGCAGTTGCGCGACTTCCTTGATCGTGCCGACGATATGCCTGCGCGCCTCCGTCACGGTCTCCCATTTCAGCCGTCTGAGCGCCGCGAGCGCGAACACGCTGCCGGCCCACGTCCGATAGTCCTTCGCGGTGAAATCCGCGCCCGTGATCTCGTGGAGATAGTCGTTGATATCGGATGAAGAGACGGTGTGGCGCGTGCCGTCCGCATCGAGATACTGGAAGAGATCCTGGCCCGGCAAGTCCATGCAGCGTTTGACGATGCGCGCGACCCGCGTGTCGCTGACCGCGACATCGTGCTCGATGCCGCTCTTGCCGCGGAACCTGAACCTCAACGTGCCCGCCGATACTTTCAGATGGCGCTTCCTGAGCGTCGTCAGTCCGTACGAGCGATTCTCACGCGCATATTCCTCACTGCCGACGCGGATGAGCGTCGTGTCGAGCAGGCGCACAACGGTCGCGAGCACCTTGTTGCGCGGCATGCCGTCGAGTTTGAGATCGCGTGCGACGCGCGATCGCAGCTTCGGCAGCACCACGGAAAACGCGAGCATGCGCTCGTACTTGTTGGCGTCGCGGGTTTCGCGCCATTGCGCGTGATAGCGATATTGCTTGCGCCCGCGCGCATCGCGTCCGGTTGCCTGGAGATGCCCGCGCGAGTCCGGGCAGATCCACACATCGGTATAAGCGGGCGGAACGGCGAGCGCATTGATTCGGCGAATCTCGGCTTCGTCGTCGATACGCTTGCCTTGCGTGTTGAAGTACGCGAATGCGCCGTCGATCCAGTCGCGCGTATAGCCGCGTCGCGAATCGTCCATGTAGCGCAGGCCCGGCGGCAAATCTTCCGGACAGCCCTGCACGCCGCCCGTCAGAACGTCGCTGGCCCCGCCGCCTGTCTCGTTGTTCGTTCCGATTCTCGCCACCGCGCGCCTCGCCTGATTGTCGTTCGAGTCATGGCGATGCAGCGAGCAACGTGCGTGCCGGAGCGGCCGCCCGTGCGAGCAGGCAGGGAAAATCAGGGCAGCGCGAGTTCGCGCGCGCCTTCGGAGGCGGCCCAGCGCTCCTTCACGGACCAGCGCTCCTCGGTGCCGGCCTGAACAATCGTGAGCCGGCCTTCAGGCGCGAATGCGCACGTATCGATGTAAATCTGCGAGCCGATCTGCTTCACCGCGCGCGTCGGCGTATGGCCGCAGTAGGTCGGCGACAGGCCGAGCTGCTGCTGCGGGTCCGCGTGACCGAGCGCGAGTCCGCGGCCCCACAGAATCTGGCTGCGCACGTCTTCGTGGAACTCGCCGGCGTCGAGTTCGGCGTCGTTGCCGAAAAACTCCGCGTGCAGCACGTTGAAGCGCCGCTCACCCTCACCGACGATGCGCACGAGTGGCAGCTTCGCGAGCCGCGCGGCGAGCGCGGCGAGTTGATCGTCGGGGACCGTTTCGGCCCACGCGCCGCCGATCGCATACCACGACTGACGGCGCATCGTGCCTGCCGCCACGGAGATCAGCGAATCCTCGTGATTGCCGAGCACCGGATAAAACCACGGCTTGTCGATGAGATCGACGGCCGCGAGCGAGTCCGTGCCGCGATCGACCAGATCGCCGACGGAAAATAGCCGGTCCCGCGCACCATCGAAGCCGATTTCGCGCAACAGATAGCGCAGCGCATCCACGCAGCCATGCAGATCGCCGACCACGAAATCGCGGCCGATATCATTGGCAGGATGCCTGCAGACGATAGGATAGGTAGGACCATTCATGCGCCCATGATAGCGCTGCTCAATGACGGAATGTGAGTGCTGGCTCGCTTTTGCAAGCAGTCCGCAAGCTGCATCCACACTCGTTACAATCGCGTTACCGGCGCGCCCGAAACACGCGTAAAAGCTGCCGCACGTGCTTGTCGGGAACCGTATTTATTGCGTCATCAAGCGAAGCCGAGCGACCGCTTTCGCATCGGTCGTCGCGCGTGGATCGCCGAACTGGCGCGTTATGAAATTGCTCAACGCGGCGATCTGCTCGTCCGTCAGTTGCGCGGCGAACGCGGGCATCTGCGCGTAGGCATCGCGCGTCTGACGATTCACGCCGTGCAGGATCACGAGGACGAGATTGCTCGTCGTCGCTGTGCCGAGTGCGCCGGTCACGCCGTCGTGCACGAGCGCGGGAAACGGCTTGCTGCCCTCGCCCGTGATGCCGTGGCAACTGGCGCACGCGGCGGCATAGAGCCGTGCGCCGTCGGTGTCGAGCGCCGTGATATCCGTGCGGGCTGGCCGGCCGAAGCTCGTGCGCGAGCGCGCGTCCTTCACCGCGACGGGCGGCACGGCGCGCATATACGCGATCATCGCGCGCAGATCGGCGGTCGTCAGGAATTGCGTGCTCGTGGACACGACTTCCGCCATCGGTCCGATGGCATAGGCGCGGCCGGGCGCGGCGCCGGTCGACAGGAAGCGCAGCAGTTCATCGTCGCGCCATGCGCCGATGCCCGCAACGCGGTCCGGTGTGAGATTACCCGCCTGCCAGCCCGCGACGGTTGCGCCGCCAAGCCGCTCGCTTCGATTCAATCCGCCGAGCCAGTTGCGTGGCGTGTGACATTCGCCGCAATGCCCGAGCCCTTCGACGAGATACGCGCCGCGATTCCACTCCGCGCTCTTCGACGGATCGGGCACGAAGCGCCCCGGCGAAAAGTTGAACAGATTCCACAGCGTCATCAGCCAGCGCTGGTCGAACGGAAACGCGAGTGTGTTGCGCGGCGTTGCGGCGCGCACGGGCGGCACGGTAGCAAGCCAGGCGCGCATCGCGAGCAGATCGGCGTCGGAGAGCAGCGTGTACGCGGTGTACGGAAACGCCGGATAAAGCCGCTCGCCGTTGCGGCCGATGCCCTCGCGCATCGCGCGGACGAATTGCGCGTCGGTCCATGCGCCGATGCCCGTTTCCCGGTCGCTCGTGATGTTCGGCGCGAACACGTTGCCGAACGGCGTCGCGATCGGCCGGCCGCCCGCGAAAGGCCGCGCGGGATCGGCGGTATGGCAGCTCATGCAGCCGCCCGCGCGCACGAGATATTCGCCCTGAGCGGCTTTCGTTTGTGCCCTGGCGATGCCGTGCAGACACGCCAGCACGACGATCAGGCACGCGAGCCGCGCGTTCATCGGAGCGACATTTCGATCGTACCGGCGAGTCGCAGCGACAGCGCCGCGATCGTCAGCGTGCAGTTGACCGACCCGCCCGCCGGCATCACCGCGCTGCCGGCGATGAAAAGATTCGGATGATCGTGCGCGCGGCAGTCGGCATCGACGACCGCATCGTTCGGATCGCGGCCCATGATCGCCGTGCCCATGATGTGGCTGCTCGCGCCGAGCGAATCGTCGTATTCGATTTCCGTGCCCTCGAACATGCCGGCGATGCGCTCGAACTGCGCGTGCGTATCGGCGGCGCTCCTGCGCACGTAATCGTCGATGGAATAGGCGATCTCCGGGCGCGGCAAGCCGAGCGCATCCTTTTGCGCCGACAGCGTCACGCGATTCGCGCCCGATGGCAATTGCTCGTGAAAGCTGCCGAACGTGAGCCTGCGCGCGCATTGCTCGCGGATCTGCCGGTCGAGCTCGCCGCCCGTCAGACCTCGGCCGACAAGATTCCAGGTGACGGCGAGCGTCGGCGCGGCGTTCGACAGATGCAGCTTCTTCGCCGCCTGCTGCGCGCGAAACGGGCCGTCGCGAAAATCGACGATCGAACTCATTTCCACCGGCCCGCGCCCCGGCCACAGCGCCTCGTTCGCGAGAAAGCTCACGCTCGCGCCGGGATGATCCATCAGATTGCGCCCGACCTGATCCGAGCCGTTGGCGATGCCCTTCGGATAGCGCGCCGACGCCGACATCAAAAGCAGCTTCGGCGTTTCGATGCCGTTCGCCGCGATCACGAAGCGCCTGCCGGTCACGCGCGTGCTCTGGCCGTTCGGGTCCTTGCAGTGAATCGCGACGATGTCTCCGCGATCGTTCGCCTCGATGCGATACGCGACCGCCTGCGCGATCAGCGTCGCGCCCGCGCGCTCGGCCTTGTCGGCGTGCGTGGCGGCGTGGTATAGCGCGCCGATCGGGCAAATGGGCATGCAATTGTTATTGCCGCAGCACGCGGGGCGCGCATCGTACGGACGGCTATTGCGCGCCATCGGCTCGGGCACGACGCGCAACGACTGCGCGCCGAGCACCTCGGCCACGCGCCGGTCCATCCATGAAAGCGGCAGCGCGCTCATCGGATACGGCGTGGAGCGCGCCGAGCCGAGATCGACGTCCGGGCCCGCGACGCCCAGCTCGGCTTCCGCCTGCCCGTACCAAGGCTCCAGCGTCTCGTAGGGAAACGGCCAGTCGCGCCCGACGCCGTATAGCGACTTCACGCGAAAATCGGCGGGCAAGAGTCGCCACGCGGCGCCGGCCCAATGCCACGTCGTGCCGCCGACGAGCCGCAGATATTGCGGCTGATACGGCATCGCGCCGCGATCGATGAGATACGCGCCGGGATTCATCGGCTCGGGGCGCGGCGCGTGACGCAACAGCGGATACGGCGCGCACAGGTCGCGCTTGTCGGCCACGCGGCGAAAGCTGTCGACGATCTGCCAGCGCGCGAGACGCGGCCCGGCTTCGAGCAGGATCACCGACGCGCCCGCCCTCGCCAGCCGATACGCGACGAGACTGCCCGCCACGCCCGACCCGACGACGACCACATCCGCCGAAGTGGAACCCGCCATGCGCGCGCCTTTGTCCTTGGTCGTGATACGGCGGTCCGGTTGTTAGGGCTTCTGCGCCCAGTCGGCCGGCTCGCCGCGGCAGTATGAGGGAATCGTGAGCATGTCGCCGACCGGATCGAACATCAGTGCGCGTTCGTACGCAACGACCTCGACATGCGGCGGCTCGCCGACCACGCCGAGATACCACGCACGCATCACCGCGCTGACTGTCTTCGCCAGTTCGGGATGCGTGGGTTCGAGCGCGGCGGTGATGATGTCGGTCGGCGTGCCGCCGTGCGTCGCGATCCATTGATTCAGCGCGGCGATCTTCGCGGCGAATCCGGGAATGTTGCGGGCGAGCGCGGCGTGCACGCGGTCGGCCAGAAGCGGATCGAAGCTCGCGCGGCCGGTGAGTCGCGCCGATACCGCGAGAAACGTATCGAATCCGGGTGCGCGCGCCTGTTGAGCGCGCAGCGGCGGCAACGCCCACGCGGCGCACACGCCCGCCACGATACTCCGCCGCATCACGAAAGACATGCGCTCAGACGCTTTCATGCGCTTTCCTCAGGCTGCCGAAAGGTGGCCGGGCAATAATCGCAGGCATCGAGCGAAGCCTGGCTCTCATGCGGATAAAAACGAAATGAAGCAGATTCTCCCGCCCGTACTGCGCTACCGGCCGCGCGCCCTGATCGGCCTTCTGGTTGGTTGCGTCGTCGCCGCTTTGGTTCCGGCGCACGTGCGGCCGACCGCGCGAGCGCTGATCGGCTGGGACTCGGCAGTGTGGCTCTATCTCGTGCTGATCTGGCTGAAGATGGCGACCGCGCGCCAGAGCGACGTGCAGGCGCTCGCCGAACGCGAGGACGAGAACGCCGCGACCGTCCTGATGGTTGTGAGCGTCGCGGCGATCGCGAGCATCGTGGCGATCGTCATGGAGTTATCGACCGCGAAGAACATGGGCGCCGGAGCGGTGCTGCATTATGTGCTGACCGGCGCGACGATGCTCGGCGCCTGGTTCCTGATCCCGACGATGTTCACGCTGCACTACGCGCGCCATTACTATCAGTCGCCGGACAACGATCCCGCGCTCAGGTTTCCCGACCGGCATCTGAAGCCCGATTACTGGGACTTCCTCTACTTCTCCTTCACGATCGCGGTCGCGTCCCAGACCGCCGACGTCGCCCTCGCATCGACAGCCGCGCGCCGCACGGCGCTCGGGCAGGCGGTGCTGTCGTTCTTCTTCAATCTCGCGGTGCTCGGGCTCTCGATCAACATCGCCGCGAGCATGGTCGGCGGCTGAAACGACGCTGTCACGCGCGCTCCATAAGCTCGTCGGATACGCCGTGTAAAAACGCGGCGCGCGCCGCTGTCAGTTTTACACGCGGCACGTTCGTGCCGTTTCGCCGGCGCTCTTTTGGTGCCATCGGCGCACATGGACGGGCTGCACCGTACCCGCAATCGGTCTCGTGGCACACCGATTGCTGCACTGCGCCAGTCAGTTCCGACGAAACCCCGATCAGCGCTCGCATGCGCGGCTTTTCGCCCGCACGTTCCTCTTGCTCAGGAGCCCCATTTTGCCTTTGAACGTTCTGCTGGTCGCCTCCGAAGCCGTGCCGCTCGCCAAGACCGGCGGACTCGGCGACATGGTCAGCGCCTACGCCGCCGCGCTGCGCGAAGCCGGCGTCGATGCCACCATCCTGCTCCCCGCCTACCCGAACGCGATCGCTCAGGCGGAAGGTCTGAGCAAGGTCGGCACGCTCACAGGCCTGCCCGGCGGCGATGCGGCGCTGTTGCGCGGCCGTATGCCCGACACCGGCGTGCCCGTGTTGCTGCTGCGCTGTGACGCGCTCTATGCGCGCACCGGTCTCTATCAGGACGCGCAGGGCCGCGACTATCCGGACAACGCGATCCGCTTCGCGACGCTCTCGGCCGCCGCCGTCAGGATCGCCGAAGGCGTGCGCGGCGTGAAGAAGCCGGACATCGTTCATGCGCACGACTGGCATACGGGCCTCACGCCGCTCCTGATGAAGCACGCGGGCGTGCACGCGAAGAGCGTATTCACGATCCACAATCTCGCATTCCAGGGCAACTACGCGCTCTCGCTTGGTGCGTCGCTCGGCGTGCCGGAAAAATGGCTGGTGCATGCGCTCAGCGATCCGCAGAGCATCGAGTTCTACGGCGCGCTGAGTCTGATGAAAGCGGGCATCGTGCACGCCGATCGCGTGACGACCGTCTCCGAAACCTATGCGCGCGAGATTCTCACGCCGCGCTTCGGGCATCTGATGGAAGGCGTGCTGCAAAGCTGTGCGGACAAATTGCTGGGCGTGGTGAATGGCATCGACGAAGCAACGTGGGATCCCGCCGCCGATCCGCTCATCGAACGCAACTATTCATTCGACGACATGCGCGGCAAGCACGCCTGCAAGCGCGCGCTGCAACGCAAGTTTGGCCTGCCCGTCGATCCGTTCGCGCCGCTCATGGCGATCGGCAGCCGCATGACCGGTCAAAAGCTCGCCGATGTCGTGGTCGAGGCGCTGCCCCGGCTGCTCGAAAAACATCCGCGACTGCAACTCGCGGTGATCGGCAAGGGCGAAGCGTATATCGAGGCGGGCTTCAGAAAACTGGCGCAGGAATGGCCGGATCGCGTGGGCGTGTATATCGGATATGACGAACGGCGCGCGCATGCACTGCACGCGGGCGCGGATCTTCTGCTGCACGGCAGCCGCTTCGAGCCGTGCGGCCTGACGCAGATGTATGCGATGCGCTACGGCACGTTGCCGATCGCGTCGCGCGTGGGCGGCCTCGCCGACACGATCGTCGATGCAACGCAAAACGCGGCGCATGGCGTGCGCGACGTGCTGCGTCCATCGGCGTATCTGCGCGACGGCACGCACGACATGCCGATCGCGTCGATCCCCGCGCCGCGCGCCTCGCACGCGCCCACGGGCTTTCTCTTCGATGGCGAACGCGCCGCCGATGTCATCGACGCCGCGAGCCGCGCCCTCGATGCCTACATGCGTCCGCAAGTGTGGCGCGCGCTGCAGCGCAACGCGATGTCCTGCGATTTCGGATGGAACGAAGCCGTGACGACGATGGTCGCACTGTACGTCGGCCTGAGCGACGCGCGTCCGAGCCGGTCGACATTGCGTGCGCGCCGTGTTCCGGACGTCATGCAGGCACCCGCGCAGACCCACGCGCAGGATGCGCGTTCGCTTGCGCGCACCGCATGAGCATGGGCGGCGCAGTTGCTCCATAGTAGTGCCTTGATGCAAAGCCGAACCGGGCATTCGCAAGGGGCGCGGCACGCAACGTGCTGCCTCGCCCCGTGCGACGACCGAAGGAAGTCCCTTCAAGAACGATCGAAGGGAATGCTCCGAAGGAAATCACTTGGGATCGTGGCGCCCACCGTGAGCGCGGCCAGCGCTCGATGCACGGTGCATCGCGATACGCGGCCAGGCAGGCGTCGATTCACGCGGCGCCAGGGTGTAATCTGAGTTCCGCCTGAGCGCCGCGCGATTCCGTATGTGCGGACCGGCTCTTCAGCAGTTTGGCCCGTGAGCGTGATCGCGATTGATGCCCGCATCCCCGCCACCGCAGGACGACTCTGGAAAAGACGAACGATGGAAAACCATCAAGCTCATCATGCGTACGCGCCGCGTATTTACTTCATCGATCCCCTGCTCGTCGGCCCGCTCGCCAACTGGCCCGACCAGTTCAGACACGCGGCCGCGCTCGGCTTCGATCACGTCCTGATCGGCTCGCCGTTCGTGCCCGGCAGCAACGGGCACCGCGAAGCTGTCGCGGATCATCATCGGCTGCATCCTGTTTTCGAATCCGATGCGAGCGCATCCGATGGCCTGCGCCAGCTCGCCGACGCCGCGAAGAAACACAAGCTCACGCTGCTCGTCGATGTCGTGATCGATCGCGTGAGTGCGGAAGGCGGGCTCTATCAGGAGAACAAACACTGGTTCCAGCCCTTCGAGAGCGCCGATGCGCGGCTCGATCCGCGCAAGCCGCCGCGTCAGCGCGATGTCGCCTGGGCGAACTTCGCCGATGGCGAGTCCGCGCATCATCTGACCGAATGGTGGGCGCGCGAGCTGAACCTGCTCGCCGACGCGGGCATCGGCGGCTTTCGCTTCGATTCGCCCCATGCGGTGCCCGCGCACGTGTGGCGCAGGCTCGGCGCGGCCGTGCGCGAGAAGCATCCCGAGACGCGCTGGCTCGCATGGACCGTCGGCGTCACGCGCCATGATCTGCATGGTCTCGCCGACGCCGCCTTCGACGCCGTGTTCGCATCGACGCGCTGGTGGGACTTCAAGAGTGCGTGGCTCTTCGACGAGCACGCGGCGCTGTCGCGCATCGCATCGCCCATCACGTTTCCCGAAGACCCGTTCGGCGCGCGGCTCATCAGCGATCTCTCCGACACGAGCGACACCGCGCTCGTCGAACGCGCCTACACGCGCGTGCTCGACACCGCCGCCGCGCTCGGCACCGGCATCATGGTGCCGATGGGATTCGAGTATGGCGTCGGCCTGCCGATGTCGCCGCAATACGGCGTCGCCGCCGAATACGAACGTGCGAAGAACGAGAAGCGCATCGATCTCACAGCGCGCGTCAAACGTGCGAACGACTTGCAGCGCAACGTCGCCACGCTGTCGAGCGTCGGCGAACTGCGGGCGCTGACGGGCGCGGGCACGCCGTACGCGGCGCTGATCCGCGCGGATGGCGGCGATCTGCGCCACAGCAACGACGCCGTGCTCGCCGTGATCAATCCCGATCTCGTCGCGCCCGTGCATGTCGATACGCTGCATCTGCTCGAATCGGTGCCGGGCAATTACACGCGCTTCGCGCTTATCGACGATTCAATGGGGAAGGCCGAACGTCTCGCGCCCTTCACGTTGAAGGCGGGCGAAGTGCGGCTCTTCCGCGCCGAGGCCGAGCCCTTCATCCTGCTCGCGCAGCCGCAGGTGAAACGCGGCGCGAAGACCGCCGACAAGAAGGCGGTGACCGAGGCGATCGCCGCGCCGCGCGTGTCGATCGAAAGCGTGACGCCTTCGGTCGATCATGGCCGCTTTCCGGCGAAGCGCATCGTCGGCGAAGCGGTGGAGATTCAGGCCGCGATCTTCGCGGAAGGCCACGACAAGATCGCCGCTGCCGTGCAATGGCGCGCCGCCGACGAAACCGACTGGCACGAAGCGCCGATGCGCGCCGTGCAGCCCGCCGGCCTCGACTTGTGGAGCACGCGCATTCCGCTCGAACGCGTGGGCCGCCACGAGTTCGTCGTGATGGCGTGGCGCGACGATTTCGCGTCGCTCGTCGATCACATGCAGAAGAAGCTGAAGGCCGGGCAGACCGTCGAACTCGAAGTCGAGGAAGCGAAGCATCTGTTCGCGCTGATCCTGGCCGAAGTCAAGACCGCCGACGATCCCGACAGCGACAGCGCCCCGCTCGATGCGATCGTGAAGGAGTTCACGAAGGCCGACGACGCGCGCAAGCTCGAACTCACGCTTGCGCCCGCCACCGCGAAGGCCATTGCAGCGGCGCGCCATCGTCCGTTCCTGTCGCGCGATCCGGTCGTGTATCGCGTCGATGCGGAACGCGCCGCCGCGCGCTTCGCGAGCTGGTACGAGATCTTCCCGCGTTCTATGAGCGACGACGTAAATCGTCACGGCACGTTCATCGACGTGATCGGCAAGCTGCCGCGTATCCGCGAAATGGGTTTCGACGTGCTCTATTTCCCGCCGATCCATCCGATCGGCGTCGCGAATCGCAAGGGCAAGAACAACACGCTGACGGCAGGTCCGGGCGATGTCGGCAGCCCGTATGCGATCGGCGGCAAGGAAGGCGGACATACCGCCGTGCATCCGGAGCTCGGCAATCTCGACGACTTCAAGCGCATGCTCGAAGCCGCGCATGAACATGGACTCGAGATCGCGCTCGACTTCGCGGTGCAATGCTCGCCCGATCATCCGTGGCTCAAGGAACATCCGACGTGGTTCGCATGGCGTCCCGACGGCACTTTGCGTTATGCCGAGAATCCGCCGAAGAAGTATCAGGACATCGTGAATCCGGACTTCTATGCGCAGGACGCGAAGCCCGATCTATGGATCGGGTTGCGCGATGTGTTCCTGCACTGGATCGCGGCGGGCGTGCGCATCTTCCGCGTCGACAATCCGCATACGAAGCCGTTCCCGTTCTGGGAATGGGTGATCGGCGACGTGCGCGCGCGCCATCCCGACGTGATCTTCCTCTCCGAAGCGTTCACGCGGCCGCGCGTGATGAATCGTCTCGCCAAGCTCGGCTTCTCGCAGTCGTACACGTACTTCACGTGGCGCGAGAGCAAGCGCGATTTCATCGACTACATGCACGATCTCACGCAGACCGACGCGAAGGAATTCTTCCGCCCGAACTTCTTCGTGAATACGCCGGACATCAATCCGCGCTTTCTGCAAAGCTCCGGGCGTCCGGGCTTCGTGATTCGCGCGGCGCTGGCGGCGACCTTATCGGGCTTGTGGGGCGTGTACAGCGGCTGCGAACTGTGCGAGTCCGCCGCGCTGCCGAACAGCGAGGAGTATCTCGACTCCGAGAAGTATGAAATCAGGGCGTGGGACTGGAATCGTCCCGGCAACATCGTGACCGAGATCACCGCGCTCAATCGCATCCGCCGCGCGAATCCCGCGTTGCAGACGCATCTCGGCGTGAACTTCCTGCCCGCGCATAACGATCACATTCTGTTCTTCGAGAAGGCGAACGCATCGCGGGACAACGTCGTGCTCGTCGCGATCAATCTCGATCCGTTCAACGAGCAAGGCGCGGATATCGAGTTGCCATGGCAGACGCTCGAACGCTGGGGCGTGCACGAAGGCGATGCGCTCGCGGTCGAGGATCAGGTGACGGGCGAACGATTCGAATGGCGCGGACGGCGTCAGCACGTGCGGCTCGATCCGCATTCGCTGCCGTTCGCGATCTGGCGCATTTCACCGACATGGGGCTTGCCGAAGCCGCAGCCGGACAACGAAGGATGAATTCTCAGCAGCGAACGAGAGCACACGAATAACAAGGGCGAATAGCGATGCATTCAGCCCATAAGGACATTGGAGCGAAACCGTGGATACAAGGGTGAAGCGCAACAAGAAGGCCTCGATTCTCAGCGACGATCCGCTCTGGTACAAGGACGCGATCATCTATCAGGTTCACATCAAGTCTTTCTTCGATGCGAACAACGACGGCATCGGCGATTTCCCCGGCCTGCTCGCGAAGCTCGACTACATCGCGGAACTGGGCGTCGATACGATCTGGCTGCTGCCGTTCTATCCGTCGCCACGGCGCGACGACGGCTACGACATCGCCGATTACCGCAACGTGCATCCGGACTACGGCACGATCGCGGACGTCAAGCGCTTCATCCAGGAAGCGCACGCGCGCGGCATCCGCGTGATCACCGAGCTCGTCATCAATCACACGTCGGACCAGCATCCGTGGTTTCAGCGCGCGCGCCATGCGAAGCCGGGCTCGAATCATCGCAACTACTACGTGTGGTCCGATACGGACAAGAAGTATGAAGAGACGCGCATCATCTTCATCGACTCGGAGCCTTCGAACTGGACGCACGATCCGGTCGCGGGCCAGTACTATTGGCATCGCTTCTATGCGCACCAGCCCGACCTGAACTTCGACAATCCCGCGGTCCTGAAGGAAGTGCTCTCCGTGATGCGCTTCTGGCTCGACATGGGCATCGACGGGCTGCGGCTGGATGCGGTGCCCTATCTCGTCGAGCGCGAAGGCACGAACAACGAGAACCTGCCCGAAACGCACGACATCCTGAAGAAGATTCGCGCGACCATCGATGCGGAGTATCCGAACCGCATGCTGCTCGCGGAAGCGAACCAGTGGCCGGAAGACGTGAAGGAATATTTCGGCGACGAGGACGAATGCCACATGGCGTTCCACTTCCCGCTGATGCCGCGCATCTACATGTCGATCGCGAGCGAGGACCGCTTTCCGATCACCGACATCATGCGTCAGACGCCCGATCTCGGCACCACGAATCAATGGGCGATCTTCCTGCGCAACCACGACGAGCTCACGCTCGAAATGGTCACGGACTCCGAGCGCGACTATCTGTGGAACACGTATGCGAGCGATCGCCGCGCGCGCCTGAACCTCGGCATTCGCCGGCGTCTCGCGCCGCTCATGGAACGCGATCGCCGCCGCATCGAACTGATCAACTCGCTGCTGCTGTCGATGCCCGGCACGCCCGTCATCTATTACGGCGACGAGCTCGGCATGGGCGACAACATCCACCTGGGCGATCGCGACGGCGTGCGCACGCCGATGCAATGGTCGTCCGATCGCAATGGCGGTTTTTCGCGCGCCGATCCCGAGCAACTCGTATTGCCGCCGGTGATGGGCTCGCTCTACGGCTATGACGCGGTGAACGTCGAATCGCAGAGCCGCGATCCGCATTCGCTGCTGAACTGGACGCGCAAGATGCTTGCGGTGCGCCGCTCGAAGCACGCGTTCGGACGCGGCACGATCCGCTTCCTGCGGCCTGCGAATCGCAAGATCCTTGCTTATTTGCGCGAGCTCGAAGGCGAGCCGCCGATTCTGTGCGTCGCGAATCTGTCGCGCGCGCCGCAGGCGGTGGAGCTCGACCTGTCGGAATTCGATGGCTCGGTGCCGCTCGAAATGACCGCCGATTCGCCGTTCCCGGCCATCGGCAAGCTCACGTATTTGCTGACGTTCCCGCCCTACGGCTTCCTGTGGTTCCAGCTTTGCCCGGGCAACCTGCGTCCGGCGTGGGCGCAGGCGCCGTCAGAGCAGTTGCCCGAATTCGTGACGATGGTGATCCGCGCGGGACAGACCGGCCCGACGCCCGAGAACGTGCGCCTGCTCGAATCGGAAGTGCTGCCGAATTACCTGAGCAAGCGCCGCTGGTTCGCGTCGAAGGATCAGAAACTGCATGGCGTGCGCCTCGCCGCGCTGACGACGATCGAAGGCGCGGGCTTCGCGTTCACGGAAATCGAAGCCGATGTCGGGGATCATTGCGAGCGCTACGTGCTGCCGCTTTCCATCGCGTGGGGCACGGAGACGACATCGCCGCTCTACATGCAGCTCGCGCTGGCGCGCGTGCGCCGCAACCGCAACATCGGGCATCTGACCGATGCGTTCTCGGTGCCGCAATTCACCTACGGCGTGATGCGCAAGCTGAAGGAACGCGCGGTCGTGCCGACGGTGCAGAAGAGCGAGATCCGTTTCATTCCGACCGAGCGCCTCAACGAGCTCAACTACTATCCCACCGATCTGCCCGAGATCCGCTGGCTCGCGGCCGAGCAGAGCAACAGCTCGCTCGTGATCGGCGACAAGGTCGTGCTGAAGCTCGTGCGGCGTGTTGTCGGCGGCATTCATCCCGAAGCGGAGATGAGCCGCTATCTGACGAAGCTCGGCTATGCGAACACCGGCCCGCTCTATGGCGAAGTGGTGCGTGTCGATCCGCAGGGCGTGCCGCATACGCTCGTCATTTTGCAGGGCTTCATCGACAATCAGGGTGATGCGTGGAACTACGCGCTCGACTATCTGCGCCGCACCGTCGATGAACTCGCGGTCGTGGTGGAATCGGAAGAACACACGGCGGAGCGCGATGCGCAAACCGAAGGCTTCTCGGGCTACGGCAACATCGCGGGCGTGATCGGCAAGCGGCTGGGCGAGCTGCATGTCGCGCTCGCATCGCCGACCGAAGACGAAGCCTTCGCGCCGCAACGCGCGACGCCCGAGGACGTGAAGGGCTGGATCGACGGCACGCTGAAGCTGCTCGAATCGGCGCTCGATATCCTTGCGCAGAAAATCGGCGAGTTCAACGAGCACGACCGTTTCCTCGCGCAGAGCCTGCTCGATCGCCGCGCGCTGCTCGTCGATGCCGTGAAGAAACTCGTCGCGGCCGGCGCCGATGCGCTGTGCATCCGCATCCACGGCGATTTCCATCTGGGCCAGGTGCTGATGGCGCAGGGCGATGCGTATCTGATCGACTTCGAAGGCGAACCTGCGCGCGCGCTCGAGGAGCGCCGCAGGAAGACGAGCCCGCTGCGCGACGTCGCGGGACTGTTGCGTTCGCTGTCGTATGCGAGCGCGGCCGCGCAATCGACGACCGAGAACGCGCCCGCCCAGACCGCGGATCGCAAGCGCGCGCTGTTCGAACGGTTGCGCGCCTTCGCCGAGGAGAGCTTCTTGCGGGAGTACATGGCGGCGATCGCATCGTCGCCTGAAACGATCGCGGCCGAAGACGTATTCGAACCGTTGCTCGATCTCTTCCTGATCGAAAAGGCCGCCTACGAAATCCGCTACGAAGCAGCGAACCGGCCGACCTGGATCGGCCTTCCGTTGCGGGGTCTCGCGTCGCTCGCGAGCCGCTTGCTGGGAGACACGGGCGAGCCGCCCGCTCCGGGCACGCGACCCGTATTCGGAGCAACCAAGGACAATCCGGATGGAACCCACCATGAACAATCGTAGCGATCCGGCGGATTCCAGAAATCCCGCGCACGGACTCAATCCGCTCGACATCGACGCGCTCGTCGAGGCAAGGCATCCCGACCCGTTCTCGATGCTCGGCCTGCATGAAACCGATCGGGGACATGTCGTGCGCGTGTTCCTGCCGGGCGCATCGTCGGTGAGCGTCACGGACTCGGGCAACGGCGAGCACATCGGCTCGCTCGCGCGCATCCACGATGCAGGTCTCTACGCGGGCTTCGTCGAACGGCCGACGGCGTATCGCCTGCAGGTCGACTGGCACGGCACGCCGCAAGAGACGCACGACACGTACGCGTTCGGCCCCGTGTTGTCCGATGAATGGCTCGATCGCCTCTCGCAGGCGGACCCGTATGCGGTGCTCGAATGCCTCGGCTCGCGGCCGGTCACGCACGGCAATGTCGCGGGCGTGCGCTTCGCGGTGTGGGCGCCGAATGCGCGGCGCGTATCCGTGGTCGGCGACTTCAACACATGGGATGGACGGCGTCATCCGATGCGCCTGCGTCACGGCGCGGGCGTGTGGGAGCTGTTCATTCCGGGCATCGGCGCGGGCACGCGCTACAAGTACGAGATCGTCACGCGCGACGGCCACACGCTGCCGCTGAAGGCCGATCCCTGTGCGATGCAGAGCGAGAAGCCGCCGTCGACGGCATCGGTCGTCGCGGATGCGGATGCGATCGATCACTACGCATGGACCGATGCCGACTGGATGAGCACGCGCGGCGGCAAGCAGACGCCGCAATCGCCGATCACCATTTACGAGGCGCACGCCGAATCGTGGCTGCGCGTGCCGGAGGAAGCCAATCGCGGCATGAACTGGCACGAGCTTGCCGAGCGCCTGATTCCGTATGCGAAGGGCATGGGCTTCACGCACCTCGAATTCATGCCGATCGCGGAACATCCGTTCGGCGGCTCATGGGGTTATCAGCCGCTCGGGCAGTTCGCGCCGTCCGCGCGCTTCGGCACGCCGGAGCAGTTCGCGGAGTTCGTGAACCGCGCGCACGAGGCGGGGCTCGGCGTGATCATCGACTGGGTGCCGGCGCATTTTCCGAACGACGCGCACGGCCTCGTGCAGTTCGACGGCACGCCGCTCTACGAACATGCGGACCCGCGCGAAGGGTATCACCAGGACTGGAACACGATGATCTACAACCTCGGCCGCAACGAGGTGAGCGCGTTCCTGATTGCGTCGGGGCTTGCGTGGCTGAAGCGCTATCACATCGACGGATTGCGCGTCGATGCGGTTGCGTCGATGCTGTATCGCGACTATTCGCGCAAGGCGGGCGAGTGGGTGCCGAACATTTACGGCGGGCGCGAGAATCTCGAATCGATCGCGTTTTTGAAGCGGCTGAATCATGAAGTGCGGCAGATTCCGGGCGCGATCACGGTGGCGGAGGAATCGACGGCATGGCCGGGCGTGACGGCGAATGTCGAGAGCGGCGGCCTCGGCTTCGACTTCAAGTGGAACATGGGCTGGATGCACGACACGCTGCATTACATGCAGGAGGATCCGGTTTATCGGCAGTATCACCATCATCTCTATACGTTCGGGATGGTGTATGCGTATTCCGAGCGCTTCGTGCTGCCCTTGTCGCATGATGAAGTGGTGCACGGCAAGGGGTCGCTCATCAACAAGATGCCGGGCGACCGGTGGCAGAAGTTCGCCAATCTGCGCGCGTATTTCGGCTTCATGTGGACGCATCCGGGCAAGAAGCTTTTGTTCATGGGCGGCGAATTCGGGCAGTTCGCGGAGTTCAATCACGATGAATCTCCGCATTGGCATCTGCTCGACGATTCGCTGCATGGCGGTTTGCAGAAGCTCGTGCGCGATTTGAATCATCTCTATACGAGCGAGCCTGCGTTGCACAAGCTGGACAGCGATGCGCGCGGATTCGAGTGGATCGTCGGCGATGACAATGCGAACAGCGTGTATGCGTATCGGCGTACGGATGCCGAAGGACGTGATCTTGTCGTCGTGTGCAATATGACGCCGGTGCCTCGGCTGGCTTATCGGATTGGATTGCCGCGGCGCGGGCGTTGGAGTGAGGTCTTCAATTCGGATGCTGCTATTTATGGCGGATCGAATACCGGGAACGGCGGGGTCATTCATTCGGATGACTATCCGAGTCATGGGAAGGAACAGTCGGCGGCGTTGACCTTGCCGCCGTTGGCGACGATTGTTTTGCGAGCGGATTGAGGGTTTTTTGCGCGGGGCTTTCGTGGAATCCTGGTTTCGCGTCGGTCTATTAGCACTGCCCCTCCCCGGGGCGGGGGTCACTTTCTTTGCTGCTGCAAAGAAAGTAACCAAAGAAAGCAGCTTCTCACCGCCCACAGTCACACGCACGTTGATCATGCTTGCCAGCCCGCGGTGGCACTCGCCTAAGTGTCGCCCTCGAAGGCCCAGTCGGGCTTGGCTCGCGCACGGTCTGACGCGCTATAAGTTATAGCGCGCTGGTTCAGCACCAAAGAGCTTCGGCACTGCGCTACGCGCTGCCGTTGGGTCCGCAAGGGAAACCAACGGAGAACATGTGCAGTGCATTGAGATGGCGGTGTTTGCAAAGAAGCACGCGCCGACCCGATTGACCGGTCGGCCGCGAAGCGGGCCGGAGCCATTTGGTGCTGAACCAATTTGTTCTGTGGTGCGATGTGTCAGACCGTGCGCGAGCCAAGCCCGGTTGGTCCTTCGAGGGCGACACTTAGGCGAGTGCCACGGGCGCCTGGCAAGCATGGCCAACGTGCGTGTGACCGCGGGCCTAAACAAGCTGCTTTCTTTGGTTACTTTCTTTGCAGCAGCAAAGAAAGTGACCCCCGCCCCGGGGAGGGGCAGTGCTAATAGACCGACACGAACACAGGATTCCACGACAACAAGCCAGAACCCAAAAGCGCGTTACCGCACAGACAAACAACCGCAGCAAATAACCCCTCAACAACCCAAAACCGCACCCGAAACAAAGGCATAAACTTACCGAACCGCCAAGAAAGGCAAAAAACCAAAGGACCGCCCACATGGCAAATGCACTCCCCGACAAGTTGCTCCCGGGCGCACCCTACCCGCTCGGAGCCAACTGGGACGGTCTGGGCGTCAACTTCGCGGTATTTTCATCGAACGCGCACCGCATCGAGGTCTGTCTCTTCGACAGCACCGGCCGCAAGGAACTGATGCGTTTCGATCTGCCCGAGTGCACCGATGAAATCTGGCACGGCTATCTCCCCGGTGCGCATCCCGGCACCGTCTACGGTTTCCGCGCGCACGGCCCGTATCAGCCGCAACAGGGGCATCGCTTCAATCCGCACAAGCTGCTGCTCGACCCCTACGCCAAAAAGCTCGTCGGTCCGTGGCGCTGGTCGGACGCGCTCTTCGGCTATCGCGTGCATTCGAACCGGCTCGACATGTCGATGGATCGCCGCGACTCCGCACCCGCGATGCCCAAGTGCATCGTCACCGACGACGCCTTCGACTGGTCGCGCGACGTGCGTCCCGACACGCCGTGGGGCGAAACCATCGTCTACGAAACGCACGTGCGCGGCACATCGATGATGCGCAACGACATCCGCCAGCACGAACGCGGAACGTTCGCGGCGCTGTCGTCGCCGTGGTTCATCGAGCACTTGCAGAAGCTCGGCATCACCGCCGTCGAGTTCCTGCCGGTGCACGCGTTTCTGAACGACCGCTTTCTCGTCGAGCGCAGTCTCAAGAACTACTGGGGCTACAACACCGCCGCGTTCTTCGCGCCCGAGCCTTCGTATCTCTCGACGCATCGTCTGAACGAAATGCGCATCGCCGTGCGCCAGTTGCACGCGGCGGGCATCGAAGTGTTTCTCGATGTCGTCTACAACCACACCTGCGAAGGCAACGAACTCGGGCCCACCGTCTCGTGGCGCGGCCTCGACAACGCAAGCTATTACCGCCTGATTCCCGGCGACGAACGCCATTACATCAACGAGACCGGCTGCGGCAATACGCTGAACCTGTCGCATCCGCGCGTGCTGCAAATGGTGATGGATTCGCTGCGCTACTGGAGCACCGCGTTCAACATCGACGGCTTCCGTTTCGATCTCGGCGTGACGCTCGGCCGCGAAGGACACGGCTTCGATCCGGGCTCGGGCTTCTTCGACGCGGTTCGCCAGGACCCGGTGCTCTCCACGCGCAAGCTCATCTCCGAGCCGTGGGACATCGGGCCCGACGGCTATCAGGTCGGCAATCATCCGCCGGGATTCGCCGAGTGGAACGACAAGTATCGCGATGGCGTGCGACGTTTCTGGCGCGGCGATTCCGGCATGCGCCCCGATCTGGCCGCGCGCCTCACCGGCTCCGCGGAACTCTTCAATCGCCGCTTCAGGAAACCGTGGGCGTCGGTGAACTTCGTCGCGTCGCATGACGGTTTCACGCTCGCCGATGTCACCGCCTATTCGCACAAGCACAACGAAGCGAATCAGGAAGGCAACAACGACGGCCACAACGAAAACTGCAGCGCGAACTGGGGCGTCGAAGGCCCCACCGACGATCCCGCGATTCTCGAAGTGCGCGCACGTCTCGCCCGCTCGATGGCCGCGACGACACTGCTCTCGCTCGGCACGCCGATGCTGCTCGCCGGCGACGAATTCGGCCGCACCCAGCAGGGCAACAACAACGCCTATTGCCAGGACAACGAGATTTCCTGGCTCGACTGGGACGCGGCGCAGAGCCCGCAAGGCGTCGAGATGACGGCGTTCGTCGCAAGGGTTATTGCACTGCGCAAAAACTACCCGGTGCTGCGCGAAACGCGCTTCCTTTACGGCGACCGCGAAGTGCTGCCGGGACTCTACGATGTGAGCTGGTTCGATGAACGCGGCAACGCGCTCGCGATCGAAGCATGGCAGGACCCCGAAGGCCGCGCGCTCACGCTGCGGCGCGCCGGCCCGGGCATCGACGGCGAAATCGATGTGCTGCTCATCATGTTCAATGCATCGTCGCAGGCGCTCGTGTTCACGCCGCCCGCGCCGCACTTGGAATGGAACGTGCTCCTTGATAGCGCGGAGCCCGACTCCGTGACGCGGCCGCTCGTCGGCAGCGAAGTGGAACTGGCGCCGCACAGCATCGTGGTGATGCTGGCCGAGCCGACCGGCGAGGCGGACTGGCAGGCGATCTGGATGGCGGGCGCGCATCAGGGCCCGCGCCTTCTGACGGCGCTGCCGCCCGATCCCGGCACGATTGCGTCGCATCGTGAGCCTGAAACCGATTCGCCCCACTGACACTCGCAGTCCATCGCAGCAATACAGGCAGGAAATCATGTCCGAACGTCCGATCGATCCGCACAAGCATCATCATGCGTATTGCCTTCCTTTCGGCGCTCATCTGACGGGCGCAGTGCGCGAGAATCCGCGTACGCGCTTTCGTTTCTGGGCGCCATCGCGCGATGCCGTGCAAGTGGAAATCCTGCGCGCGGGCGGCGCGCCCGAACTCGTCGACATGCAGTCGACCGGCGACGGCTGGTTCGAAGCCGAAGCCGACGGCGGCGCGGGCACGCTCTATCGCTATCGGCTGGACGAGGATCTCGCCGTGCCCGACCCCGCTTCGCGTTTTCAGCCGCAGGACGTGCACGGTCCGAGCGAAGTCGTCGATCCGCGCGCATATCGCTGGACGCACACGAACTGGCACGGCAGGCCGTGGGAAGAAACCGTGCTGTACGAACTGCATGTCGGCGCGATGGGCGGTTTCGCGGGCGTCACCGCGCGTCTGCCGGAGCTTGCGCAACTGGGCGTGACGGCCATCGAACTGATGCCGCTCAACGATTTCTCCGGCACGCGCAACTGGGGCTACGACGGCGTGCTGCCCTACGCGCCCGACTCGGCGTACGGCCGTCCCGAAGATTTGAAGAAGCTCGTCGATACCGCGCATGGTCTCGGCCTGATGGTCTTTCTCGATGTGGTCTACAACCACTTCGGCCCCGACGGCAATTATCTGAACGCGTATGCGAAAACCTTCTTCCGTGAAGGCGTGCACACGCCGTGGGGCCCGGCGATCGATTTCGAGCGCCCGCAAGTGCGCGATCTTTTCTTCGACAATGCCCTGTATTGGCTCAACGAATACCGTTTCGATGGCCTGCGCCTCGATGCGGTGCACGCGATCAACGACGACGAATGGCTGCGCGAGCTCGCGCAACGCGTGCGCAGTTCGGTCGAGGCGAGCCGTCATGTGCATCTCGTGCTCGAGAACGAGCACAACACGGCGAATCTGCTCGAAACGCATTTCGACGCGCAATGGAACGACGACGCGCACAACACGCTGCACGTGCTGCTGACGGGCGAAGACGAGAGCTACTACGGCGCGTATTGCGACAAGCCGATCGAGAAGCTCGCGCGCGTGCTGACGGAAGGATTCGCGTATCAGGGCGATCCGTCGCCGATACACGACGGCAAGCCACGCGGCGAAAAGAGCGCGCATCTGCCGCCGACGCGCTTCGTGATGTTCCTGCAAAACCACGATCAGATCGGCAACCGCGCGATGGGCGATCGCCTGCGCTCGCTGACCGACGACGAGTCGCTCTTCGCCGCGACGGGCCTGCTGCTGCTGTCGCCGCAGATTCCGCTGCTCTTCATGGAAGAGCAATACGGTTCGAAGCAGCCGTTCCTGTTCTTCACGGACTACCACGATCAGCTCGCCGACGCGGTGCGCGAAGGGCGCCGCAAGGAGTTCGCGAAGTTCTCCGCATTCACCGATGAAAAGCGCCGCGCGCAGATTCCCGATCCGAACGACGCGAAGACCTTCGAGATGTCGTCGCCGAAGCTGTCCGATAAACAGGACGAAGCGGACCGGCTCGAATGGCTGCACTTCTATCGCTCGGCGCTCACGGTGCGCGCGAAGCTCGTCACGCCGCGTCTGAAGGGCGCGAAATCGCTCGGAGCGGATGTGCTCGGCGACAAGGCGCTCGTCGCGCGCTGGAAGCTTGGCGACGGCGAGACGCTGAGCGTCGCGCTGAATCTCGGCGAGAGCGCCATCGCGTTGAAGGAGCAGCCGCCGGGCAAGCTCATCTTCGAGACGCCGGCGCGCGCACAGGATCGCGCGCGTGACGGCGAACTCGGCGGCCGCACGTTCCTCGCATGGCTCACCGGCGAGGTGAACGAATACGCGATCGCGCACGACGCGCGCCGCTTCGAACCGGCATCGGCCGAAGGGAAAGTCTCGTGAGCGCCGCCGCCAGCAACCCGAACGACACGAAGGCCGCGCGCCCCGTGAGCAGCATCGAAGCGCTCGCGGAACGCGCGGGCTTCGAGATCGAATGGAAGGACGCGCACAAGATCATGCAGCGCGTGCCGGAGACGACGCTGCGCAGCCTGCTCGAAAAGCTCGGCCTGCCGTGCGGCAACGCCACACAGATCAGACAGAGCATGGCCGCCGTCGATGCCGAGATGAGCGGGCGCAAGCTGCCGCCGCTCATCACCGCCGAAGTGGATCGCGGCATCGCGCTGCCGGTGTCGGCGGCGAAGTCGGGGGCGCGCTATCGCATCGAACTGGAAAGCGGCGCGGTGATCGACGGGCGTTTCACATCGCCCAAGGGAGAGATCGCACTGCTCTCGCCGATCGCGGAGCCGGGCTATCACACGCTCGTCATCAACGACCATCACACGACGCTCGCGGTCGCGCCCGCGCGCTGCTACACGATCGACGATGCGTGGCGCACGCTCGACGAAGACGCGGCGAACTCCACTCACGCGCCGCCGCTCTGGGGCGTCGCCGCCCAGGTTTACGGCTTGCGGCGCAACGGCGACGGCGGCATCGGCGATTTCACGGCGCTGGCGTCGCTCGCGACGCAAACCGCGAAACGCGGCGGACACGCAGTCGCGATCAGCCCGATGCACGCGATGTTCAGCGCCGAGCCGGACAAGTTCAGCCCATATTCGCCGTCGTCGCGGCTCTTTCTCAACATCGCTCATGTCGATCCGGCCGCCGTGCTCGGCGCGCCCGCCGCGCGTGCGGCAATCGAGAAAGCGGGCGTGGCGCACGAGCTCGCCGAACTCGAAGGGCTTGCGCTGATCGACTGGCCGCGCGCATCGAAGGCGCGGATCGCGATCCTGCGCGCGCTCTTCGATACGTTCTCCGAAGACCGCGATTCGCCCTTCGCGAAGGACTTCGCCGATTTCGTCGATAAAGGCGGCCGCCCGCTCGAAGATCATGCGCGCTTCGAAGCGCTGCAGGCCGCGCAGATCGCTGCGAATGGCGAAGGCCACTGGCGCAACTGGCCCGACGCCTTGCGCGATCCGCGCAGCGCCGAAGTGACGGAATTCGCGAACGCCAATCGGCGCGAAGTCGATTTTTATCTCTTCACGCAATGGCTCGCCGCGAAGGGGCTCATGCACGCGCAGCACGCGGCGCGCGATGCGGGCATGGCCGTGGGCCTC
This sequence comes from Caballeronia sp. S22, assembly GCF_964261745.1. NCBI lineage: Bacteria > Pseudomonadati > Pseudomonadota > Betaproteobacteria > Burkholderiales > Burkholderiaceae > Caballeronia > Caballeronia sp. S22. The sequence goes on from NZ_OZ180036.1 coordinate 1,555,318, forward strand.
GTCGCGGACCTCGCGGTCGGTTGCGACAGCGCGGGCAGTCACGCGTGGTCGTATCGCGAGGAGATGCTCACGGGCGTGTCCGTCGGCGCGCCACCCGATCTCTTCAATCAGGCCGGGCAGTCGTGGGGACTCACGACCTTCTCGCCGCGCGCGATGCGCACGCAGGGCTTCGCGGCGTTCATCGACATGCTGCGCTGTGCGTTCGCGCGTGCGGGCGGCATCCGCATCGATCACATTCTCGGCTTGCGCAGGCTCTGGCTCGTGCCCGAGGGCGAAAGCGCGAAGGACGGCGCGTATCTGCGCTATCCGCTGGAGGACATGCTGCGGCTCATCGCGCTCGAATCGTGGCGGCATCGCGCGATCGTGGTCGGCGAGGATCTCGGCACCGTGCCGCCCGGCTTTACGGAGCGCTTGCAGGAGCACGGCTTGCTTGGCATTCGCGTGCTGTGGTTCGAACGCGAAGTGGACGGCCCGGGCTTCAAGCCGCCGCGCGAATGGGACTGCGGCGTCACCGCGACGACGACGACACACGACCTGCCGACCGTCACCGGATGGTGGCGCGGCGAGGACATCGTGTGGCGCTCGAAGATCGGCCAGACGATGGCGCGCGCGGATGGCCGCGACGCCGTCGAAGTGGCGCTCGAGGAGCGCGGCGGCGATCGCGAGAATTTGTGGCGCGCGTTCCAGGACGCGGGCATCGCACCGGACGACGTGGATGCGCCCGACATCGACAATGCGCCCGTCGATGAAGCGCTCGCCTTCGTCGCCGCGACGCCCGCGCCGCTCGTCACATATCCGCTCGAAGACCTGCTCGCGCTCGCGGAGCAGCCGAACCTGCCGGGCTCGATCGACGAGCATCCGAACTGGCGCAGGCGGCTCGCCCTGCCCGTCGACGAGCTGTTTCTCGACGATGCATTTTCGGACCGCCTGCTCGCCGTCGACACTGCGCGCAAGCGCTCCGTGCAACCGAACGAACACACATCGAAACCCGAATCACCATGACCGTACCGCGTTCCACGCTCAGGCTTCAGCTTCATAAGGGCTTCACTTTCGACGATGCCGCCGCGCAAGTGGACTACTTCGCGCGGCTCGGCGTGAGTCACGCCTACGTGTCGCCGATCACGACCGCGACCGCCGGCTCCACGCACGGTTATGACGTCGTGGACTACACGTCGGTCAATCCCGAACTGGGCGGCGAAGACGGTTTGCGGCGCTTCGTCGAGAAGCTGCGCGCGCACGAGATGGGACTGATCGTCGATATCGTGCCGAATCACATGGGCGTGGGCGGATCGGAAAACGCGTGGTGGCAGGACATTCTCGAATGGGGCCGGCACGCCGCCCATGCGCGATTCTTCGACGTCGACTGGCATTCGCCCGATCCCGCGTTGCGCGGCAAGGTGCTCGCGCCGTTTCTCGGCGGCGCCTATGGCGACGAGTTGCAGAACGGCAAGATCCGGCTCGCGTATCGCGCGGACGAAGGGCGTTTCGTCATCGAGTATTACTCGAACGTGTTTCCGGTTTGCCCGGTCGATTACCCCGCCGTGTTTCAGGAAGCGCCGGAGCTTGCGCAACGCTTCGTCGGCCTGACGACGCAGCCGACCGATCAGCCGCGCGCCGCCGATGCGCGCACCGCGCTCGTCACCATCGCGCAGACCGAAGGCGGCCGTGCCGCGATCGAAGCGATCCTCGCCGCGCACGCGCCCGACACGCCCGCGGGCCGCGACCGGCTGCATCGGCTGCTGGAGCGCCAGCATTACCGGCTCGCATGGTGGCGTACCGCCGCCGACGAAGTGAACTGGCGACGCTTCTTCGACGTGAGCACGCTGGGCGGCGTGCGCGTCGAACGGCCCGAGGTGTTCGAGGCATCGCACGCGCTGATTTTCAGACTCTTCACCGAAGGTCTGATCGATGGCGTGCGAGTCGATCACGTCGATGGGCTCGCCGAGCCGCGCGAGTATTGCCAGCGCCTGCGAGCGCGGCTGGAAGAGCTGTCGCAAGAGCGGCCCGAGGCGTTGCGGCACGGCAATGGGCACACGTATTTCGTCGTCGAGAAGATACTCGCGCGCGGCGAGCCGTTGCGCCGCGAGTGGCAGGTCGATGGAACGACCGGCTACGACTTCATGAACGATGTCGGCGCGCTGCTGCACGATCCGGCGGGGGCGGAGCCGCTCGCCGCACTGTGGGCCGAGATCACGGGCAAGAGCGCGTCTTTCGCCGACGAAGCGCTCGCCGCGCGCCGCAAGATACTCGCGGAGAATCTGTCGGCCGAACTGGACCGCGTGACGCGCGCGTTGCATCGCATCGCAAGGGATGCACACACCACGCGGGATTTCACGTTCACGTCGATCAGGCGCGCGGTCGCGGAACTCGTCGTGCAGTTTCCGGTGTATCGCATCTATCCCGTGAGCGGCGTGCGCAGCCCCGAGGACGAGCACTTCTTCTCGAAGGCGCTCGAAGCCGCGCGAGCCGTGCTTGCGCGTGCGGATCATGTCGTGCTCGATCAGGTCGCGCAATGGCTCGGCGGCAAGCTGCCCGATGAATTGCCGCCGCCGCCGGAGCGCAACGAACGTCCCGAGCGTGGACGGGATCGCGCCGCGGAGCGCAATCGCGAGCGCGATCGCAATCAGGCGCCGGCGGCTCAGACGCCGCCGTCATCGAGCGGCTCGCAGCGTCGCGCGGCGCAGACGCTGTTTTCGCAACTGACATCGCCGGTGGCGGCGAAGGCCGTCGAGGATACGGCGTGTTATCGCTACGGACGCCTTATTTCGCGCAATGAAGTCGGCGCGGATCCGGGCGAGTTCGCGCTGTCCGTCGATGCGTTTCACGCGGGCAATCGCGAACGCTTCGATGCGTTTCCGCACGCGATGCTCTGCACGGCGACGCACGATCACAAGCGCGGCGAGGATGTGCGCGCGCGCATCGCGGCATTGAGCGAGATTCCCGATGAATGGGCCGCGACGCTCAGGCAATGGTCCACTTTGAACACGCCGTTGCGACGTGGCCCGAGCGGCGGACACGGTGAAACGAGCGATATCAATGACTGGGCGCCGGGACCGGCTGCAGAGGCCATGCTGTATCAGACGCTCGTTGGCTGCTGGCCGATGACGCTCGAACCCGACGACGAGGCAGGCGTTCACGCGCTCGCGGAGCGTGTCGCGGGATGGCAACTGAAGTCGCTGCGCGAGGCGAAGTTGCGCACGAGCTGGTTCGCCCCCGATGAAGCGTATGAGAATGCGTGCAAGGATTTTCTGTTCGATATCGTCGCGCCGCAGCGGCGCAATGGCTTCCTGCGGGAGTTATCGGCGTTCGTCGCGCGCATCGGACCGCTTGGTGCGATCAACAGTTTCCAGCAGACGCTTTTGCGACTGACATCGCCGGGTGTGCCTGATCTTTATCAGGGCACGGAGTTGTGGGACTTTAGTCTCGTGGACCCGGATAATCGCAGGCCTGTCGATTATGAATTGCGTCGGCAATGGCTCGCTGAGGTCGAAGAGAAAGGACCGCCTTCGGAGCAGTTGGCGAACTGGCGCGACGGGCGTGTGAAGCTGTCGCTCGTGAGGCGGGCTTTCGCCTTGCGCAAGCATTGCGAGTCGTTGTTCGCTCAGGGCGAGTATGTGGCGCTCGACGTGCAGGGCGAACATGCGGGGCGGGTGATTGCGTATGCGCGGCATGCGGGGAGCGCGTATGCGATCGTGATTGCTACGCGGCTCGCGGCGCCGTTGTTAGGCGCGGATTGTGACATGCCGATCGTTGAGGCGGAGCGTTGGGGGGATACTTCGGTCGTGCTGCCCGAAGCGCTGCATTCGCGTGCGTTGTTCGACTGGTTGAGTCCGAATGCGCCCAAGGCTGAGGGTGAGAGGTTGTTTTTGCGCGATGCTTTGGGGGCGATGCCGGTGGCTTTGCTCGTTGAGGAAGGTGTGCCGAAGGTTTGAGGGGTTGGGTTGGGTCGTGCGTTCGCGCGTTCTTCTCGCGTGGAATCCTGTGTTCGTGTCGGTCTATTAGCTCTGCCCCTCCCCGGGGCGGGGGTCACTTTCTTTGCTGCTGCAAAGAAAGTAACCAAAGAAAGCAGCTCGTTTAAGCCCGCGGTCACACGCACGTTGGCCATGCTTGCCAGCCCGCGGTGGCACTCGCCTAAGTGTCGCCCTCAAAGGCCCAATCGGGCTTGGCTCGCGCACGGTCTGCCGCCCCAAATATTTAAGCGCGCTGGTTCAGCACCAAATAGCTTCGGCACAGCGCTACGCGCTGCCGTCGGGTCTGCGAGGGAAACCGACTAAAGACGAAGGCAGTGAGATGGCAGCGTTAGCAAGAGAACACGCGCAAACCCGATTGACCAGTCGGCCGCGTAGCGGGCCGGAGCTATTTGGTGCTGAACCAGTTTGTTCTGTGGTGCGATGTGTCAGACCGTGCGCGGTCCAAGCCCTTGTCTGCTTGTGGGGGCACTCGCTACAGCCGGGCCATTCAGCCAATCGCCTGTGCCGCGGCCGGCATGAAGTGCTTAGGCTGGGGATAGCTGTTTCTTTGGTTACTTTCTTTGCAGCAGCAAAGAAAGTGACTGCCGCCCCGCACAGGGGCAGTGCTAATAAACCACTAAGAAAACGGGATCCGGCAAAAGCACAAAAACCCCAGCGCAAGCGAACAACCCCAGTCAATCCGCTTCCTCAAGCGCCTCCTCCCGAGGATAAACCCTCACGAGAACAATCCTCGGCCCCTTCATCTTCTTGACGACAATATCGAACCGATCGAACTCGACCCGTTGCCCTTCGGAGGGCAAATCCCCCAGCGCATTGATGACGAGCCCGCCAACCGACTCCGCGCGCCCTTCATCGATATCGATGCCGAGCGCCCGCTCAAGAGAAACCACCGGCAAGCTCCCCTTGCCCATCAACGTGCCGTCGTCCATACGCGACCAGTCGGCATCGCCCTGACGGAACTCGTCGTGAATCTGTCCGACAAGCGCGCCAAGCAGATTATCGAGCGTGATGAAGCCGATGGGCTTCGCCCCCTTGCGCCCGACGATCGCCAGATGCGGCGCGCCCTTGCGAAAGCGTCGAAACAGTTCGAGCGCCGACAGGTTCGGCGCGACATATTGCACCGGCCGCACATGCCGCGACAGCTTGTCGATCTTCTCGGCGGCATCCTTCGAAAAGGTGAAGTGGAAGCCGCGCGGAGCGCCATCGCCCGCAAGCAACAAGTCCTTCAGATGGATCATGCCGATCACGCGCTCGCCCGAAGCATCGGCGAAAAGCGGATAGCGCGAAAAGCGATGCCGCGAGATCACGGCGAGGTTGTCGCGCATCGGCAAGTCGTTGCGCAGTCCGACGAGTTCGTGCGCCGGACGCATCAAATCAGACACCGTCATGCGGCTGAAGTCGAGCGAATGCGCGATGGTGTTCCACTCGTCCTCGTTATACGAAGACGCGCCGCCATGACGTCGTCCGCGCAGGATCAGCTTGAGCTCGTCGGTGGAGTAATGCGCATCGTGCCCATGTTCCGCCGTTATGCCGAAGAGCCGCAGCACGAAGTTCGCGCTCGTGTTCAGCACCCAGATGAACGGGTACATCACCCAGTAAAAGCCGTAAAGCGGCGTGGCGAGCCACAGGCCCACCTGCTCCGCGCGACGAATGGCCCAGGATTTGGGCGCCAGTTCGCCGACGACGATATGCAGAAACGAAATGACCGTGAACGCGAAGAAGAGCGACACCGTCTCGATGAGCTTCTCCGATTCGACGCCGAGCAGCGAGAAGAGCGGATGGAGCAGCGTCGCGAACGCGGGCTCGCCGATCCAGCCGAGCCCGAGCGATGCCAGCGTAATGCCGAGCTGACATGCGGACAGATAGGCATCGAGCTGCCCGTGCACCTTCGCGAGCAGTCGGCCGGGAAGGCCGTTGGTGCGCGCGAGCGCCTTGACGCGCGTGGGCCGCAGCTTGACGAGCCCGAACTCCGCCGCGACGAAGAAACCATTCAGCGCGACGAGCAACAATGCGCCGATCAGCGCGACAACCTGAGCCAAAGCAACTCTCTTCGAAAGTGGAAAGCGTCAGTATATGGGCGACAGCTGATCGAAAGTCAATTTACATCCCCGCGACCGGCACGCGCACCGACAGCGTGACCTCCGCGTTATCCGCGATGTCGCTGTGCTCGAACGCGCCGCCATGCGCCTCGGCCACGCGCTTGCACAGCGCGAGGCCCCACGCAATGCGACCGCCTTCGCGCGGCTCCAATGCCTGCCGGCGCGCGAAGGCTTCGAGCACATGAGGCGATGCCGGATCGCCAAGCGCCCGCGCCGACGCGCTGAAGCGCACGTCCGTGCGCCACATGCTGCCCTCGATATTGCTCGACGCACGCACGGCCGCGCCCGACGGGCTCGCCTCGGCGGCGAATGCGAGCATGAGCCAGAGCGTCTGCAACAGCCGCTCTGCATCGCCTTCGAGCTGTTCTTCCGCAAGCGGCGAGTCGATCTCGATCGTCACGCCACGCGCACTCGCCACGCTCACGCGCGCGAGCGCTGCGCTCTTTTCGAGCAGCGGACGCAACGCGACGGGCGCGAGCGCGACTTGCAACGCCTTGGTTTCGGCGCGCGTCGTATCGACCGACTGCTCGATCAGCTTCACCTGCTGCTCGACGCCCGATCGAATACCCGCGAGCGCGCGCTGCGCGGCGGGATCGTTGGCGTCGACCTTTCGTTCGAGCACGTAACCCCAGCTATGGATCGCGTTGAGCGGTCCGCGCAGATCATGCGATACGACCGAGAGCACATGATCGCGCATGAAGAGCGCGGCCTCGGCACGCAGATGCGCGACGCGATCGGCGCCGCCATGTTCGTCATCCGATGCGCACGCCGCCGCCGACACGATCAGCGTCACGCAATCCGGACCCGGCAGCGCGATGATCGAGAAGGCGCGGCTCGCGTCGCCCTCGCCGAACGTCACGTGCGCGCGGCGCGTGCCGTTGCCCGCGAGCGCGGCATCCGCAGCCGCGGCGAGCGCGGCGGTGAGCGGATGGGGCAACGGGGTATCGGCAAGCAGGCGGCCGCTCAGCGCAGCAGGATCGAGATCGAAGAGATGGGTGAAGACGGCGTCGGCGGAGAGGCATCGCTGGGCGGCGTCGAGCACCAGCACGCCGTCGTTTCCTGCGACGGCCGCATCGAAAGCCTTGTCGCCTTCGGGCTCGACCGTACTGGAAAAAGACGTTGTCACGGTTATGGTTCCTTGCGTGTTTCGGTGTTGCGGTTGATGTCGCGAGATGCGCCGCCGCACTGCTCGTCTGGCCTGAAGAATGGGCCGGCGGATGAAGCCCCTTGCAGGTCATTATATGTGAGCGCCTACGACGCACGCGGCGGGCGCGCCGCGCGCCCTGCCGCCAGACGGTAGCAATTCTTGTGCACGCCCGGCGTGGCCGGACCGAGAATTGCGTGTCGTTTCAGGGCGCACGCACGCAATGGGCTATGGAAAATATCGGATTGCTATTAATTCGATTTTTGAAGCTTTGATATATGAGTTTCGCGTGGGCGATTTATTTTTTTCCGACTAGCACGCTTGCAAGAATATAGTCGTGATATCCCGATCATTGAGAACGGTCGAGATTTGCAATGCGACGGATCCCGCTTTGAAGACGGTCCATCGCCGCGCATCCATGTTTTCCTACCAGCACTTGGCGCAAATTTCAACCGAACGATCGCACGCTGGAACCGGTCTTGCGTGCGCAACCCCACTGATAGATACATTTTTCTCTTGTTTAATAGCTTCTTTCATACGCTTGCGTCCTCTCCGGAAGTTATCGACCATCCGGAACCGACGCATTTCCTTCGATACGAAGTGCCCCGAAGCCAGGCCAAGGCGTGGGCGCACAGACCTCTTTGGCCCCGCGTCGCATTGACGACACGTCGCTCGGGCGAAACTATTCGCTGCAGGCGCTGTCACGCAAAGGCTGCCAAACACAGGCGAGCCTGCAGGGTTCATGACCCTGCGTCATAGTCATAAAACATGCTGCGCTCCAGCCGGGGAAAAAACCGTTCAATGGCTTCATTCCGAAAGAACTTCACGATCCTGATGACGTTGCAGGTGTCCACCTACCTTGCACCGCTGCTGACGCTGCCGTGGCTTGCACGCGTCCTCGGTCCGGACGGATATGGACGCCTTTCATTTTGCCTGGCCTTTGTCGCCTACTTCATCTCGCTCGCGAATTTCAGCTTCTCCCTGACCGCGACGCCGAAAGTGTCCATCAATCGGGCGAGCCGCGAACAGCGCTCGAAGATCTTCTGGGAAACCATCATCACGCAGGCCGCGCTCGCGGGTGCCGGCTTCTTCGTCCTGCTCGCGCTGACGTCGTTCATACCTTCTCTGAGAGAGTATCGCGAGTTGCTGATCATCGGCTATGGCATGCCGATCGGTGCGATGCTGATTCCTACGTGGTATTTTCAAGGTATCGAAGATCTCGGCATGTTGAGCGGATTCGTATTCATCGGACGTGCGCTCAGCATTCCTGCTATGTATATCTTCGTGCGCGAGCACGACGATGTCGATATCGCGATGGCCGTCAACGCGCTGGTTCCGCTGCTATCGGGCATTGCGATCTGCACGTATCTGTATTTCCGTCGCGAACTCGACTTCGTACCCGTGTCGTTCAAGACCATCTTCGGTCGTCTGAAGGACGGCTGGAGCGTGTACATGGCGACCTCCATCGTCGATATTTATGCATCGAGTAACATCGTGCTGCTCACGTTCATTTCGGGCAACGTCGCGGCCGGCTACTTCGCCGCGGGCGACAAGCTGATCCGCGCGGCACTGAACATGCTCTCGCCGCTCAAGACCGCGGCGTACCCGCGCGTGAGCTTTCTCATGCATCATGCAAAGGACGATGCCTTCGCTTTCCTGCGCAAGATGTTCGTCGTGCAGGGCTTGATCGTGTCGCTGATCTCGGTCTGCATTTTCTTCGGCGCGCCACTTGCGGTAAAACTCTTGTATGGACCGAAGTTCTTGCCTACCGTAGAAGTGTTGCGTTGGATGGCGTTCGTACCGTTGATGGTCGGCCTCACGGATCTCTTCGGTGTTCAGACCATGCTTCCGCTGGGCATGAAGGCGCAGTTCAGCCGCGTGCTGATGGCGTCCGCCGTGCTGAATTTCGGCTTGCTCGCCGTGCTGGCGAAGCTCTTCGGCGAACAGGGTGCGGCGGCCACGGTGCTGATTGTCGAGACGCTCGCGGCGGCGGCGATGGCCTTCACGCTGCATCTGCAAGGCGTGTCGTTGCTCAAGCGTCCGATTACCGAAAGAGCGGGTTCGGGTACCACGTGAACCGTATGTAGAAATGCGATGTGGATATCAGGATCGGCGTAATGTTTATTTGCGCTTTCGGCAATGAACAAATTGACGTGTTATAAACGGTAACAAGTGATTCTATTTGTTAACGCGTTTTTCAAATGATTGGCTTTCACAAAGCATTGTATTGCACGCCAAGCGCGCATTAGACGCATTTGATTGCGCTCTACTCCAAAAGTTGCATTTAAGTATGTGAGTCAACGAACCGACCTATGCAGTTCGAGCCGATATCTTAATGGTCCAAACAGTGTTTAATTAAGCGAGCCTGCCGAATGGAAACGGATGAAACGTCAGTCGAGCATGTGCAAAAGTTAGCCGATCAAGCCGAGAGCCTGCGCATGCAATCAGTCGCGGTGCCACTCAAGGATCTGCAAATCCTTCTACAGATATGCGAAACGGCGATTGCTCAGCAGAATGCGGCCGCCACGAAATAAGCTTCACGAGTTCGTATACGTCAGCACAGGAACGCTGGCGTCGATAACGTCCCGGGCACGGACCGAGGAATGTGCTCAAGCCGGCGAACGACGGCTCCGGCTCTGAGGAACTCAGATCTTTTACTGACCTATCGGCTTTACGTCCCGCTGCAGAAAGGCTGCTTTAATGGCTGAACTGTGCTTTCGGCGCGACGCAGAACAATCTTCGCAAAGACCGACATCGGGGCGCCCATCCGGCCAAATTGACTGGTCCGGGATTCTGCGGCAGGTAAATCCAGGCCTGTTATCAGGCTTGATGGAGTTCCTCGCATCCCGTGCGCAAGGAACGCGTAATGCTATGCCGGATCTCGTGTGTATTTATCGCGCGCGTATTACATCTTCGCGCGATTAGTACTCCGACACGCACATCCCGGCCTTTCATGTTCCTCGAGGTGGTCATGAACGACCACCCGGGATGCGTTCGCCCCAAGCGAGTGTGTCGCGTCATCTTTCCATAACGATTAGGCCATTCCTTCACATTGCGTATTGCCGCGGGTGCTCGGCGAGACGCCAATCGAAGAGTTGAATATGAAAGAGATCGTCCATATCACCGAGGCCTTCGGCGGCGGTGTGCTGTCCATGCTGACCCAGCTATCGAACCGCGCGGCGGCGGCCGGTGTCGGCGTAACGATCCTTCATTCGATCCGGCAGGAAACACCGAATAACTTCGCGAAGCTCTTTCATCCTGCGGTAAAGCTAACCTACGTCAGCATGTTCCGCGAAGTGAGCATGAAGAACGATCTGAGCAGCCTGTGGAACCTGGCCCGCAAGCTGAAGGAGTGCGATCCGTCCGTGATTCATCTGCATTCGTCGAAGGCGGGCGTGCTGGGACGTGCCGCCGCGCGCATCGCAGCGCCACGCGCACGCGTGTTCTATTCGCCGCATGGCCTCGCGTTCCTGCGGCGTGATGTATCGCCCGCGAAGCAGTTCGCTTATCTGAGCTTCGAGCGCATCGCCGCGCGACTGGGCGGGACCATCGTCGCATGTTCGAAGAGCGAGCTTGCGGAGATCGAAACGAAGATGCGCGCGCGTCGCGCACGCATGATCGAGAACGGCGTGAACGTGCCGGAGATTCCGCCGCGCATCGATAAGAGCGCCGGCGGGATTCTTATCGGCATGAGCGGCCGCGCCATGTTTCAAAAGAATCATGAGGCCTTCGTGAAGCTCGCGACCGAACTGCGCGACGCGTCCGTCCGCTTCCTGTGGATCGGCGGCAATGAAGACGAGTTGCCCGCGGGAACGCCTAAAGACGCCGTAGCGTGCAGCGGCTGGGTCACGCGCGATCGCGCGCTCGAACTCACGTCAGGGCTCGATATATACGTGCAGACATCGCGATGGGAAGGCATGCCTATCGCGCTCATCGAGGCGCAGGTCGCGGGCATTCCCGCCGTCGTGACCGATGTCGTGGGCAATCGCGATGCCGTTCAGCATGGCGTGACGGGCTTCGTCGCATCGAACGTGGAAGATATGGCCAAGTACATCGCGTTATTGCGCGACGACTCGGCGCTGCGCGCACGCATGGGCGCCGAGGCCAGGGCATCCGCGAGCAAGCGCTTTTCGATGGACGCGATCTTCCGTCAATGGCTTTCGATGTACGAGTTCGACTCCGTCAAGCACGCGCGCGCGCCGCTCGATGCCGATGAGATCGCCTATGAAACCAGCTCCGATTCACAGTTCTGACGCCCTGATATGGACACATCCATCGCCAGCAACAAGCTCGTCTATAACGGACGCTTCACGAGCCAGAAGACCACGGGCGTGCAACGCGTCGCGCGCGAACTCGTCGCCGCGCTCGTGCAATTGCCGCAAGGCTCCCATGTGACGCTCGCGGTGCCGCCGCAAAGCGGACTCGATCCCGTGCAAGGTGTCGAGACCGTGAAGCTCGGCTTCGGCAAGGGCGTCTTCTGGGAACAGATCGTGTTGCCGCTCTTCGCCGGGCGCTCGCGTATCGTGAATCTCTCGAACTCGGGCTCCATCTTTCGCGCGAACCAGATCATCTATATGCACGATGCCGCGGTGTTCGATACACCCGCGCACTTCTCGTGGAAGTTTCGCACCTGGTATCACGTGATGTTCTGGATCCTCGCGCGCACGTCGAGTTGCGTGCTGACCAATTCGAAGTTCTCGCGCGACCGGCTCGCGCATCATGTCGGCGTGCCTGCCGAGCGCATCGGCGTGGTGCCGCTCGCAGCCGATCATCTCGATCACATCATGCCCGATGCATCCGTGATCGAAGAACTGATTCTCACGAACCGCCGTTACGTGCTTGCCGTGAGCAGCATGAATCCGACGAAGAACTTCAAGCGCCTCGTCGAAGCATTCATGCGTCTGAACGATCCTTCGATCGATCTCGTGATCGTGGGTATGAAGAATGCCGCGATCTTCGGCAAGGCACATGATCTGTCAAGCGCGCCGAACATCAAGCAGGCGGGCTATGTCAGCGATGAAAAGCTGAGAGCGCTCTACCAGCGCGCCGCATGCTTCCTCTATCCTTCAATTTACGAAGGCTTCGGCATTCCACCGCTGGAAGCGATGCGCAACGGCTGCCCGACGCTCGTCGGGCGTGCGGCCGCATTGCCGGAGACATGCGGCGACGCATCGATCTATTGCGATCCCTACTCTGTCGAAGATATTTCAAGCAAGTTGCGCGAACTGCTGGCTTCGCCTGAATTGAGCGAAGACCTCAAACGTCGCGGCCTCGCGCACGCCGAGCGCTTCCGCTGGACGGAGAGCGCCCGCCTGCTGATGCAGTTCATCGACAAGCCGTGAGAGCAAGCGGCGCTACGAATACAGACGCATTTCGAGGGGGAAAGAGCTGGTGAAGTTGGGAATTTATTGTGACTCGGGTATCAACGGCGGCCACGAAAAGATGCTTAAACGGTTCATGCTTGCGCTCATCGCGAGCACTCATGTGAAGACTTTGCATATCCTCGTGCCGACCGCGAACGAGCCGCTGTATCGCTATGTCAGCGACCTGGCGAACGCGCATCCGAAAGTGAAGACGATCGGGCTTCCGCATACGGCGGAATCGATACGCGGCAATGTCTTCGCACTGTGGCGCACGGTCCGCGCGACCGCGGCGAAACTGCGCGCGCTGCGGCTGAACAAGCTGCTCATTGCGCAAGGCACGATCGCTTCCGGTCTCGCGGGACTCTTCGCCGCGCGCCAGGCGCGCACCACGGCGGTAAGCTATCTGCCGCTCGTCGACGATGCTCCCGCGAACGCGGGCGGTCCCGGCAAGATCAAATGGCTCGTCAAGCGCGCGCTGTATCGCGCGCCGCACGAGTACGTCACGCTGAACGATCATTTGCGCGGCAAGCTGAAGGCGCTCGCGCCCAATGCGCGCGCGATGGTCCTCGAAAACTATGTCGACGACCGCTTCAGCCGCACGACGCTCACGAAAGAAGCCGCGCGCGCCTCGCTCGGCTTGCCCGACGACGGCACGACGATCATCGCGCATATCGGCCGGATCAACTTCAAACAGAAGCGTCAAGACTTTCTGATGCAGGCCATCGAGCGTCACGCCGATGCATTCGCACGTACGCTCGTGCTGATCGTCGGCGAAGGACCGGATGCGGCGCGCCTGCAAGCCATGATCGACGCGAGCCCGGCGCTGTCCGCGTGCGTGCGCATGGTCGGGCCGCAGAAGGACGTGCTTCCCTGGATCGTCGCGAGCGATGCGCTCGTGCTGCCTTCCGCATATGAAGGCGTGCCGCTCGTGATGATCGAAGCGGTGCTCGCGCAACGGCCGATCGTCGTATCGCGTGTGTCGGGCCTCGATTCATATCTGCCCGATGCGCTGCTTTTTCCCGCGCATGATCACGATGCATTCGTCGAACGCATCTTCGCAGCGCGTGATCTTCCGCTCGCCGCGCTCGCACGCGCATTCAGGCATCGCTTCTCGCGCGAAGCATTCGACGAGCAGGCGCAAAACGTCTTGCTGCACGAGAGCGCCCTGCGCGACATGGGCGCTCAGTCCACGCCGCGACATTCCAATGTGCTGATCGAATGACAGCGCGCACTTTTTCGAGGGCCGAACATCGATGCGAACTTTGGTGGCTGCCATATCCCTGTTCGGTGCGCTTTGCTGCGCATCGGTGCTGATCTACGCGCGCGGCGGCACATCCGACGCGTATCACAGCAGTCATTCGGCGAACTCCGCGGAGCACGCCGCGAACGTCGCGTCACCGAAAATCGCTTGCGGCAATGGATCGAAAGGCGTGTTCTACGGTATCGCGGGGCATCTGGAACATCACGGCGCGTACGGCATGAGCGACTACGCCTTGCAGATTTCACAGCTTCGCGATCTCGGCGTCACGATGTACGCGCAAGATGTATCGAGCGAGCAAAGCGCTCACATGGTCGCGGATTTCGCGCGCGCGGCGGCGAAACAGTGCGTCGGCGTGCTCGCGCTCGTTACGCCCTTCGAGCCGGAAAAGCGCGCAAACGAGCAGGAAACCTTCGAGCGCGGCTATGCTTTAGGGAAGACGGCGGGGCGCGTACTGAAGGGCCTCGTTACGTACTATCAGGTCGGCAACGAGTACGACAACTGGACGATACTCGGCTCGGACCGCAGCGGCGAGCATCCGCAGGACTACGACAACGCGAAGTTCATGAAAGCGCGCGGCTCGATCCTCGGTCTGATCAAAGGCATACGCGAAACGAATCCGGACGCGAAGATCCTGCTGACATCGTTCAGCTGGCTGCATTACGGCTTCACCGACATGCTGTATGCGGGCACGCAGCCCGACGGCACGCGCGGTCATCCCATTCCCCACTGGGACATCACCGCGTGGCACTGGTATTCGAACATGGGATCGATCACGGCGGCCGGCGACAAGAAGGTCAACGTGCTCGAACGCCTGCGCGACAGCTACGGCAAGCCCATCTGGATCACCGAGTACGGCGTGCGGCCGACCCACGCGGACCCGGCCGGCTATCTCGTCGGCAAGGATGCATTGAAGGGATTCGTGTCGCTCGCGAAGACCTACAACATACAGAACGTGACCTTGTACGAGCTATATGACGACCAGCGCTACGGCGGCGATGGCAACTACGGTGTGATCCAGGACGACGGTAAAACGCGCAAATCGCGCTTCGATACCGTGCGGGATTTCATCAAGGCCAACCCGATGCCGTAAGAGATACACACTTTGGTACGACAAATAAAGCATGGGCGAAACCGCAAATTATCGCGCGAAAGAGCGGGGGCGCAAGTGGCGTACCCGCCCTTACCGTGCCCGTTATGTTCGCTACTCAACAGACGCGTGCAGTTTGGACCCGGAAGATAGCCTTGACGCTTTATTTTCCAGACTTACCGTATCGTTTGACAGCAAGCGATTCGTAACGGGATTCGCGAGTTTCATCCGCCGAATCTTGAGGCGCGATGCCGAGGCACGGAGTGTGCTCCTGGCAGATATCGCACTCCGACGAGCCGACGTGCTTCGTCATGCGACCTCGAAGCAACATGTGCTTCGCCCGCTTTTCAGAGCCTCTCGCGTCTTTAGTCTGGAAGTTCCGACGGCCATAGGCCGGATCAACAACACGCTAGACGTACCGCGGACATGCCGCGCGGGCTCTCTGTTTTTCTCGGCCCGGGAAACAACGGTCAACTTATCGAACTGAGGACGGCGCCTTTGAACACCCTCTATGTGAACTCCGGATCTTCGCGCCCCGGCAAGGACGACGGTGAATTCACCGCGAGCGACATGCTCAGGCTCCTGCGCGATCACCTTGGCATCCTGTTCCTGTTCATCGGGATCACGGCCGCGCTCGCGACCGCGTATGCATTTCTTGCCACGCCCATCTATTCTTCGGACGTCGTCGTGCGCGTGGATCCACCCGATCCGAACGCGCTCGGCATCGCGCCGCAAAACCAGATGCAGATGCAGCAGTCTCAGCCGACGGTCAACCAGCTCGCGCCCGCGGAAATCTCCGTGATGCAAAGCCGCTCGGTGCTCGAACCCGTCGTGAAGCAGTTCCACTTCGACATCAAGGTCAAGCCGACCACGTTCCCCGTGCTCGGCCAGATCGCGGATATCTTTGCGAAGAAGGGACATCTGTCTCCCGCGTGGTTCGGTCTCGATTCGTATGGCTGGGGCGGCGAATCGCTGCAGATCGGCCGCCTCGACGTGCCGCCCTCGCTCGAAGACCAAAAGCTCGATCTCGTTCTGCTCGACAACAACCAGTACGAGTTGCGCGATCCCGATGGCGCGATGCTTCTGCGCGGCACGATCGGCCGTCCGGCATCGGCGAACGGCGTGTCGATTCTCGTCAACAGCGCGCTCGGCCATCCGGGCGTGCACTTCGACGTGACGCGCCTCAATACGCTCGATGCAATCGCGCTCATGAAGAAGTCGATGAAGGTGGCCGAGTCCGCGAAAGACACGGGCGTCGTGCAGATCACCTTCAACGCCGACGATCCCGCGCTGACCGCCGATGTCGCGAACGCGCTCGGCCAGGCGTATCTGACCGCGGCCGTTCAGGCGCGCCAGGCGAACGACACGAAGACGCTCGAATTCATCCGCGGAGAACTGCCGCGCCTCGAAAGCGATCTGCGGCGCGCCGAGGGCAACCTGAGCTCGTTCCGTTCCAAATCGCAGTCGGTGCAACCGCTCAACGAAGCGCAGGCGTATCTGCAAGGCAGCATCGTATCGATGCAGCAACTGGCGACGCTCAAGCTGCAGCGCACGCAAGCCTTGCAGCGCTTCCAGCCGAGCAGCCCGCAAGTGGTCAATCTGAATCAGCAGATCTCTGAGCTGGAGGCATCGAACAAGCAGATTCAGCAGCGCTTCGACAGCATGCCCGCTTCGGAACGCCAGAACGCGACCCTCACGCGTGACGCGCGCGTGGCCGAAACCATTTACATGGGCATGGTGAACAAGGCGCAGGAGCTTTCCGTGCGGCGCGCGAGCACGAGCGGCGGCGCGCATATCGTCGATAACGCGCTGCGCCCGTATCGTCCGGTTAAACCGCACAAGTCGCTGGTGATCGCCGCGGGCACGGGCCTCGGCTTCTTCATCGGCACGTTCTTCATCTTCCTGCGCCGCCACGCGATGATCGGCGTCACCGATCCGATGTTCGTCGAGCGCCGTCTGTCGGTGCCCGTGCTGGGCGAAGTGCTGTACAGCCGGCAGCAGGCCATGCTCGATCACGAGATCGCCGTATCGCCGGTCGAACATGCGCCGCTCACTTACTCCGGGGCGCAGAACAGTGGTCCACCGAAGGCGCTGCCCTATGTTCATCTGCCGGAGCACGACGCGTTCGCCATGCCGCACGTCGCCGACACGGATCGCGATGCCCGCGTGCTCGCCACGCGCTTCCCGCACGATCCGGCGATCGAGGCGCTGCGCGCCGTGCGCACCGAGTTGTATCGCGATCTCGCCAATGCGCCGAACAACATCGTGATGCTGACGGGCCCGATTCCGTCGGCGGGCAAGAGCTTCGTCGCGGCGAATCTGTCGGTGCTGCTCGCGGAGATCGGCCTGCGCGTGCTGCTGATCGACGGCGACATGCGGCGCGGCCATATCGCGTCGTTCTTCAAGCAGTCGAATCCTGGCGGGCTCTCGGAAGTGCTCAAGGGCGAACTGGCGCTCGGCGACGCGATCCGCTATGTCGGCGTGCCGGGGCTGTCGTTCATGTCGTGCGGCGGCTATCCGGAGAATCCCTCCGAGCTGCTGATGATGCCGGGCTTTCGCAACATGCTTGCGCGCATGAGCGATCAGTTCGACCTCGTGATCCTCGATACACCGCCGTTCCTCGTCGTGACCGATGCGGCGATCGTTGCGAGCGACGCGGGTTCGACGGTGCTCGTGCTGCGCTCGGGCATCCAGAGCGAGGAAGAGATCGAGGAAACCGTGAAGAAGGTGCAGCGTTCGGGCGGCAGGCTCGTCGGCTCGGTGTTCAATGCAATTCCGCGACGCCCGAGCAATCGTCGCAGTTATGGTTATGCCGCGGCATATACGAGTTCGTTCAAGTCGGCGCATTAACGGCGCGCGCATAATGAAGCGTAGAGGTTGAAGGCATCGCGCCGCGTGCCCGTCACGCGGCGCATTGCGTTGTAACGCTGGCCGTGGGACGTGTTCGATTGTTCATACGTCTTGTCCGCGAGGGTAGATTCGAAGGCTTCGACGCGCTCGCGCCGTCAACCGGGTCGATTAGAGAGACGCATATGAGCGGACCTTTTTCCTTCAGGAATCGGCTCGTGCAATGCCCGCGCTGCCGCAGGCAGGTGGCCGTGGGCATGAACGTGTGTCCGCATTGCGATTTTCATCGCGTGCGCAAGGCTGAGCCCTTGCCGGCGCCGGAGCCCGTGCCCGTTCAGACGCCCATCCCGGTTGTCGAAGAGGTTCGGCTCGCAGAAACGACAGACCTGCCCTCGCGTTCGATGCTCGTGATTCTGCTGGCCATGCTGGCGACATTCCGGCGCCGTGCATGACCCACGGAGCGTGGTTCGCACCGACATTCATAACGATCGACAGCCCGTTTGAAACGGGCCCATCCAACCTTCGATGATGAAAGAAAAAGCGGCGCTGACCGACCTGTACTACCGAATCTGGGCCTTCGCGATGCCGGTGACGTCGTTCCTCGTCATGCCGTCGATTCAAGGCACGACGATCGGCTATCTGATGTGCTTCCTTTCCGTGCCGCTCGTGCTGCTGTTCGGCGGACGCGCGCGCAAGAGCTGGATGCACTTCGTGGGCGCGGCGATCCTCGTGTGGCTGCTGATGGTCTGCACGTCGCAACTCGCCGACATGATGGCGCCCTTCGATCCCGACTTCAGCAAGATCGTGCTCGTCGACGACAAGGATCCCTTCACCTTCATCATGCGCAAGAGCATGTTCACGCAGTCCATCTACGTGTCGGCGGTCGTGCTCTATGCGGCTTATGTGTACCACTACTACAAGCCGACGTGGGACCAGTGGATTCTCGCCGCCGTCACGCTGTTCGCGCTGTACGGCATGTTCGAAGTGGCCTATTACATCGTCACGGGCCAGCCGGGCGATTTCGTCTCGAACCGCGCGTTCGGCGATCAGTTCGGCAAGGGCATCGTGCGCTCGGACGGCACGGTGAACGGCAGTTCGTTCCAGCAGATCGACATCAAGGGCATTCCGATCCAGCGCCTGAAGGCGCTCACCGGCGAGCCGTCGATGTACGCGATGTCCATCTTTCCGTTCTGGGTCTACTTCAACGCGACGTCGCGCGTGCGCTGGCCGGTATGGGTGATCGGCCTGTCGCTGCTCATGACCACGTCGTCGACGGTGCTGATCGGTTATGCGGTGTATTCGCTCATTCGCGTGCGCAAGCTCGGCATCAATCCGGTCAAGGCGCTGATCGGCCTCTTCGTGCTGTGCGTGATCGCGTATCTCCTGCAGGATTACATCGCCGATCTCTTCAAGCAGATGGTGGTGGACAAGCTCGAACAGAAAACCGAGTCGGGCTCGGACCGCTCGCTGCTGTTCCTCGAATCGATGCGGCTGTGGTTCAATGCGTCGCCGCTCAATCAGATCTTCGGCATCGGCTTCGGCTATATCCGCTCGACCGATCTGTTCTCGACGCTGCTCGTCAATACGGGCATCGTCGGCACGGTATTCATCAGCTCGCTGATGCTTTACCCGGCGTTCAAGCTCGACTGGGACCCGCGCGGCATGGCGCTGCGCCAGTGCTGCGCCGCGACCTGGACGATGATGATGGTGTCCGTGCCCGAGTTTGCCTATCTTGCGCCCTGGACGCTGGTCGCGATGGCGTACGTGCGCGTGCGCGCGCTCAAGATCGCGAGGCAGCAGGTCGGCGACAAGGCCGCTGCCGCCGCGATGCACGATGCGCAGGACGGCGCGTCGATCGGCACCGCGATCGGCAGGCACGTGAGGCCCGAGATCGGGCCGCGCATCGGCTCGCGCTTCGGCCCGCGCGGCCGGCATCTCTGATCGCCTAAGCCCGGCTCCGCTTCCTGCGACGTTCTACAATGTTGGTTTCGACCACCGGCCCTCCATCGGCGATGGCCGGGCAACCAGGGAGCAACCATGTCGATTGTCACGACCGATTCCGGTCTCAAATACGAAGACGTCACCGTTGGCGAGGGCGCTGAAGCCGTCGCGGGCAAGACGGTCAGCGTGCACTATACGGGCTGGCTCACGGACGGCCAGAAGTTCGATTCGAGCAAGGACCGCAACGACCCGTTCGCCTTCGTGCTGGGCGGCGGCATGGTCATCAAGGGCTGGGACGAAGGCGTGCAGGGCATGAAGGTGGGCGGCGTGCGCCGTCTCACGATTCCGCCGCAACTCGGCTACGGCGCGCGTGGCGCGGGCGGCGTGATTCCGCCGAACGCGACGCTCGTGTTCGAAGTGGAACTGCTGGACGTCTGAGCGACGAAAGCATGAGCGCGCCGCTTCAACGACCCGCCGTGTCGCTGCGCCGCTATGAGGCGGCGCAAGCGTCGGACGTGCACGACTTTCATCAGATCGTGCTCGGCCTCGACGGGTCGATGGAGATGGCCGTCGATGGCAACGGCGCGCGCATCGATTGCAGCGGCGCGTGGATCATCCCGGCGGGCGCGCGCCACGACTACTGGGCCGACGGCGACAATCGCCAGCTCGTGCTCGATCTGCCCGCCACGTCTGTCGCGGTGCCTGAACGTTATTTCGAGCGGGCGCGCGCGGTCACGATCGATCCGCGCGTCACGCAGGCAGTCGCCGAGGTTGCTCATCGCGCGAACGGCGCTGCGCACTTCTCCGAGCGCTTCGCATGGCAGGCCGCCGCGCATCTGTGCGGCGCGCTGATGCACGATACCGACGATTCCGTCGACATGATGCGTGGGCTCGATTTCGCGCGCATCGATCGATGGTTGCGTCTGCATCTGTCGGAGCCGCTGCGTATCGCCGATCTCGCCGCGCATTGCGGCTTCGGCATGCGGCGCTTTCATCAGCTCTTCAATGAGGCGTTTGGCGAGACGCCGCATCGGTACTTACATCGTCTGCGGCTCGATACCGCGTTGACCTTGCTCGCCGATCCTCGTGCGACGCTTATCGATATCGCGCTCGATGTCGGGTTCGCCGATCAAAGTGCGTTCACGCATGCGTTTTCTAAACGGTTCGGCATTTCGCCAGGGCAGTGGCGGAATGGTGGGTTCAGGTCGTTGCGCGGCGGTTAGGTTGGTTTTTTGGCAGATGTTTTGGTTTTTTGCCGGATCCCGATTTCATGTCGGTCTATTAGCACTGCCCCTGTGCGGGGCGGCAGTCACTTTCTTTGCTGCTGCAAAGAAAGTAACCAAAGAAACAGCTATCCCCAGCCTAAGCACTTCACACCGGCCGCGGCACAGGCGATTGGCCTAATGGCCCGGCTATAGCGAGTGCCCTCGAAGGTCTCACGGGGCTTGGACCGCGCACGGTCTGACACATCGCACCACAGAACAAACTGGTTCAGCACCAAATAGCTCCGGCCCGCTTCGCGGCCGATGGGTCAATCGGGTTTGCGCGGGCTTCTTCTTCGATGGGTGCCCTCGCATACCCAACGGCAGCGCGTAGCGCTGTGCCGAAGCTATTTGGTGCTGAACCAGCGCCCTAAAACAACTAGCGCGTCAGACCGTGCGCGAGCCAAGCCCGGTTAGGCCTGTGAGGGCGACACTTAGGCGAGTGCCATCGACGGCTGGCAAGCATGGCCAAACTGCGTGTGACCGCGGGCTTAAACGAGCTGCTTTCTTTGGTTACTTTCTTTGCAGCAG
The DNA here is from genome assembly GCF_964261745.1 of Caballeronia sp. S22. NCBI lineage: Bacteria > Pseudomonadati > Pseudomonadota > Betaproteobacteria > Burkholderiales > Burkholderiaceae > Caballeronia > Caballeronia sp. S22. The sequence continues at coordinate 1,576,824 of NZ_OZ180036.1, forward strand.
CAAAGAAAGTGACCCCCGCCCCGGGGAGGGGCAGTGCTAATAAACCGACACGAACACGGGATCCGGCGAAACCCCCCATCGATCGACTCTACAAACCCAACCCCCGCGCCAAATCGGCGCGCACATCCCGAGGATCCTCAAGCCCGACAGCAAGCCGAATCAGCCCTTCAAAAATGCCCGCGGCTTCCCGCACCTCCACTGCAAGACGCCCGTGCGTCGTCGTAGAAGGATGCGTGATCGTCGTACGCGTATCGCCGAGATTCCCGGTGATCGAGCACAGCTTCGTGCCATCGATCACGCGCCATGCGTTCGCGCGCTGCTGCTCCTGCGTGTCGCCCTTCAATTCGAACGATACGATCGCACCACCCGCCTTCTGCTGCTTCTTCGCGATCGCATGCTGCGGATGCGATTCGAGCCCCGGATAAAACACGCGATTCACCGCCGGATGCGCTTCGAGCCAGCGCGCGATCTCCAGCGCATTCGCCGACTGTTTCTCGACGCGAAGCGCGAGCGTCTCCATCCCCTTCAACAGCACCCATGCGTTGAACGCCGACATCGTCGGACCGGCGCTGCGCACGAACGGAAACACCGTCTCCATGATGAAGCGCTTCGAGCCGACGAGCGCGCCGCCGAGCACGCGGCCCTGACCGTCGAGAAACTTCGTGGCCGAATGCATCACAACGTCCGCGCCGAGTTTCAGCGGCTGTTGCAATGCCGGACTGCAAAAGCAGTTATCGACGACGAAGATCGCGCCGTTATGCTTCGCGATCTTCGCAATCGCCTCGATGTCCGCGATCTCCGTCAGCGGATTCGACGGCGTCTCCAGAAAGAACATCTTCGTCTCGGGCTTCACGGCCGCCTGCCATTCGCCGGGCTTCGTCGGATCGACGAACGTCGTCGTGATGCCGAACTTCGGGAAGATCTGCGTGAACATGCCGATCGTCGATCCGAACAGGCTCTTCGAACTGACGATGTGATCGCCCTGCTGCATCGATGCCATCACGACGGACAATATCGCCGACATGCCCGATGCCGTCGCCATGCAGGCTTCGCCGCCTTCGAGCGCGGCGAGACGGTTCTGGAACATCGTGACGGTCGGATTGGTGAAGCGTGAATACGTGTACGCTTCTTCGGAATTCTTGAAGCGCTCGGCCGCCTCCGCCGCGCTCGAAAAGCAGAAGCTCGACGTGAGAAAGAGCGCCTCGGCATGCTCGTTGAATTCGCTGCGCAAGGTGCCGGCGCGCACGGCGAGCGTATCGAAGTTCAGGTTGTCGTCCATGCTTTTCTCCCTTGTTTCAAGGCCCGCGACGCAAAAAAGCCCGCTTGGTCCTTGCAGACGAAGCGGGCTCTTGTGAAGCGCTGAAGACTTACTCGACCGATAGCTGCAGATGCAACTGTGAGCGCGTCATGCCGCCTTCCTGCGCTTCGCTCGCCGCGTCACGGTCCGACTGCGATTGCGGCGCAAGACGCGCCGTCTCGATGCGATCGAGATAATCGGTCGTCACGTCGCCGGTGATGTAGTTGCCGTCGAAGCATGAAGCCTCGAATTCCTTCAGCGCCGGGTTGATGTCGCGGATCGCGTTCTTCAGGTCTTCCACGTCCTGATAGACGAGATAGTCCGCGCCGATCATGCGCGCGACTTCCTCGTCGCTGCGACCGTGCGCGACGAGTTCGCCGCGCGTCGGCATGTCGATGCCGTACACGTTCGGGAACTTCACCGGCGGCGCGGCGGACGCGAAGATCACCTTGTTCGCGCCGGCATCGCGGGCCATCTGCACGATTTCATGCGAGGTCGTGCCGCGCACGATGGAATCGTCGACGATCAGCACGTTCTTGCCCTTGAACTCGATGCCCATCGCGTTCAGCTTCTGGCGCACCGACTTCTTGCGCACCGCCTGGCCCGGCATGATGAAGGTGCGGCCCACGTAGCGGTTCTTGAAGAAGCCCTCGCGGTACTCGACGCCGAGCTTCGCAGCGACCTGCATCGCTGCGGGGCGCGAGGAATCGGGAATCGGCATCACGACGTCGATCGGCACATCGGGCAGCACGCGCTTGATCTTCTCGGCGAGGTAATCGCCCATGCGCAGACGCGCGTTGTAGACCGGCACGCCATCGAGGCACGAGTCGGGACGCGCGAGATATACGAGCTCGAAGATGCAAGGGTTGAGCGCGGGCTTCTCGGCGCATTGATGGCTGTGCAGATTGCCCTCGGCGTCGATGAAAATCGCTTCGCCCGGCTCGACATCGCGCACGAACTCGAAGCCGATGCCTTCGATCGCCACCGACTCCGACGCGACCATCCATTCGACGCCCGTCGCCGTTTCCTGCTTGCCGAGCACGAGCGGGCGGATGCCGAACGGATCGCGGAACGCCACGAGCCCGTAGCCCGCGATCAGCGAGACGATCGCATACGAACCCTTCACGCGGCGATGCACGCCCGCAACGGCCCTGAACAGCGCGGTGGCGTCGAGCTGAAGGCCCGAGCTCGCGAGCTGCAGTTCGTGCGCGAACACGTTGAGGAGCACTTCGGTGTCGGATGCGGTGTTGATGTGCCGGCGGTCGATGCGGAACATCTCGTCCTTCAGCTGCATCCAGTTCGTGAGGTTGCCGTTATGCGCGAGGATGATGCCGAACGGCGCGTTCACGTAGAACGGCTGTGCTTCTTCCTCGCTCGACGCCGAACCGGCGGTCGGATAACGCACCTGGCCGATGCCCACGTTGCCCGGCAGGCTGCGCATGTTGCGCGTGCGGAACACGTCGCGCACCATGCCGTTGGCCTTATGCATGTGGAAGTTGTTGCCGTTCGCCGTGGCGATGCCCGCCGCGTCCTGTCCGCGATGCTGGAGCAGGAGCAGGCTGTCATAGATCAGCTGATTGACGGGAGTCTGGGAAACTACACCTACGATGCCGCACATGGCATGGTCCTTCAAAGAGTCGAAACGGGTAGACAAGGCGTGGCCCGGATCTCATCGACGCTTCTCTCGAAATTCGGCCGTAACGAGGCCGGCCGAAGCGTCATCGAGCCGTCGCGTGTCCCTCGTGTAGCTGGCCGTTCGTCTATTGTGCGGCGTTTGGCGCCAGGCCGCTCGGTTCGGGAGCGACGTGCACATACGCGGCGAGCGTATCGGGGAGCAGCGGTTTCAATTCGCGCACGCCTTGCTCGGCCATCGGCCGCAGCAGCGCATTGCGCCAAAAATCCTTTTCCGGCAGTTCGGTCAAGCCAGCCAGGGCGACCAGAACCACTACCAATATAGCCCCTCTCACGAGGCCGAACAGCAAGCCCAACGAGCGATCGACGCCGCGCAGGCCGGTCACTTCGGTGATGCGCGTCAGAAGCGCCGACAGCACGCTCGATATGAGCAGCACCGCCGCGACCACCAGCACGAACGCCACGAGCCATTGCGTGAGCGCGCCGCCGGGCCATGTCGACGGAATATAGGGCACGACGAGTCCGACGAAGCGTCCGGCGATCAGAATGGCGGCCACCCAGCCGACCAGACCGAACGCCTCGGCCAGCAGGCCGCGCCACATGCCGCGCAGCGCCGACAAGCCAATCACAGCCATCACGCCGTAGTCGAAAGCGGTGAACATCGAATCTGCTTAGTTCGATGCCCGGGTGCCGCCGCCCAGGCCGGCCTGACGCACCTTCACGAGCGCCGCCTGCGCCGACGCGCGATCCGGGAACGGACCCGCGCGCAATAGCGATTTGGTGGCGCCATCCGACTGCTTGCGATGTTCGAGATATGCGGGCACACCCGCCGACTTCAACTTGTTGACCCAGTTCTGCGCGGCGGTTTCGTCGTCGAACTGGCCGATTTGCAGCACGAACCGGCTGCCCGCCGGCGACGACGGCGTGTTCGCCGCGCCCGCCGCCGCGTTGGCGGCGGTGTTCGCATTAGCTTCTTCGGAGGCCTCCGCGGCCTGCTTTGCGTTCTGGCTCGCGACAGCGGCAGGCTTCGACGGCTTCGCTTCGGGCTTCGGCTGTTCCGCCGGTTCAGGCTTCGCTTGTGCCGTGGCGGGTGCGGCGGGCTGCGGTTGCGTCACGCCAGCGGCCACACTGCCCGACGCGCCCGCAGGCGCGTCATGCGCGACGCCGGCTTGCGTGTCCGCGTCGTTCGCGTCGCGCGACTGCTTCGCGGCAGGCGCGGGGCGGTTGGGAATATCGATGGAAATGTCATTGGTGACGGGCTTCGGGCGCGAATCCAGCACCATCGGCAGGACGATGACGGCGGCCAGCACCAGCGCGATCGCGCCGACGAGCCTGCGGCGCGCGCGCTGTTTCTCGGGCAGCGTGGGATCGAGCATCATCGCGTCGGCGCCCGTACGCTCCGAACGGCGCGTGCGGCGCTCGGTACGGACCGTCTGACGCGAACCGCGCGAGGAATCGGAATATGCGTCGCGACCGGAGTCGTCTTTCTTGCCGAACGAAAAGAGTCCCATGTATCGCTTGGTGCCGACGGCCGACCGTCTGGATGATGCTGCTAGTTATGCTGCGTGCGACGGTAGGCCATGACGCCCGCTACCGTGTAGAAACTGCCGAAGACCAAAATTCTATCATTTTCAGACGCCCGCCTTAGCGCATCTTGAAAAGCCAGGGCCGGCGTCTCAAATCGACAAACGCTGCTGTCGGGGCCCTCGTTGACACCGGCGTCGCGCAACGCGTGTTCGAGTTGCTCGGTCGACGCGGCGCGCGGCGTGGGTAGCGCGGCGAGATTCCAGTGGTCGATCTCGCCCTTCAACTGCTTCACGACGCCTTCGATGTCTTTGTCGCCCATCGCGCCGAACACCGCGTAAGTGTACGGAAAGTAGCCCATATTGCCGAGATTCTGGGACAAAACGGCGGCAGCGTGAGGATTATGCGCGACGTCGAGAATGATTTGCGGCTTCCCCGGCAGTACCTGAAAACGGCCTGGCAGTTCGACGTTGGCGAGCCCGAGGCGGATATCCTGAGCGGAAACGGGCAGGCGCCCGCGCAACGATTCGAGCGCGGCCAGCGCCGCCGCGGTGTTGATCAGCTGATTCGCGCCGCGCAGCGCGGGGTACGCCAGCGCCGGACGACGCTGCTCACGGCCGAGATAGCTCCATTGCTGGCGCTCGTTGCCGGGCTGCGCTTCGTAGCGGAAATCGCGTCCGACGAGCCACAGATCCGCGCCGATCGCCTGAGCATGATCGATCAGGCTCTGCGGCGGGGACGGGTCGCCGCACACGGCAGGCTTGCCCGCGCGGAAGATGCCCGCTTTCTCGAAGCCGATTTTCTCGCGCGTGTCGCCGAGATAATCCGTATGGTCGATGTCGATGCTCGTGATCACCGCGCAGTCCGTATCGACGATATTCACCGCGTCCAGACGCCCGCCCAGGCCCACTTCAAGAATCACCGCGTCGAGCCCGCGCGATGCGAAGAGATGCAGGATCGCGAGCGTCGTGAATTCGAAGTAGGTCAGCGAAACCGGCTCGGGCAGGCTCGCGCGCGCCTTTTCCACCGCCTCGAAATGTTCGAGCAGATCGGCATCGCTGGCCTCGGCGCCGCCGATGCGCGCACGCTCGTTGAACGAAAGCAGATGCGGCGAGGTGTGGCAGCCGACGCGATAACCCGCGCGCAGCAGGATCGTTTCGATGATCGCGCACGTCGAGCCCTTGCCGTTCGTGCCGCCGACGGTGATGACCGGGCAATCGAAGTGCAGGCCGAGCGCGTCCTTCACCTTGCCGATGCGCGCAAGACCCATATCGATGCCGACCGGATGCGCTGCTTCCAGATGAGCGAGCCAGGCGTCGAGGGTGGAGAAAGTGTTCATTTTCGAGATCGGTAAAGCAAAACGCCGCGCGGAACCTCAGGGCTCTCGCACGGCGCAGCGCTGCATATCAGCAACTCAGGCGACGGAATCGGCGGGTTGCCGCGTCATCAGCGCCATCAATTGGGCGAGTTCTTCACGCATCTTGCGGCGATCCACGATCATGTCGATCGCGCCTTTCTGCAGCAGGAATTCGGCGCGCTGGAAGCCTTCCGGCAACTTTTCGCGCACGGTCTGTTCGATCACGCGCGGGCCGGCGAAGCCGATCAGCGCTTTCGGCTCGCCGATCACGACGTCACCGAGAAAGGCGAAGCTCGCCGACACGCCGCCCATCGTCGGGTCGGTCAGCACGGAAATGAAGGGCAGCTTCGCATCGGACAGTCGGGTCAGGAGCGCGGTGGTCTTGGCCATCTGCATCAGCGAAAGCAGGCTTTCCTGCATGCGCGCGCCGCCGGACGCCGTGAAGCAGATGAACGGCACGTTCTGCTCGATCGCATTGCGCGCGCCGCGCACGAAGCGCTCGCCGACCACCGAGCCCATCGAGCCGCCCATGAACGAGAACTCGAAGCACGCGACGACGCACGGAATCGTGTGGATCGCGCCGCCCATGACGACCATCGCGTCGGTTTCGTCGGTATCCTCCATCGCTTCCTTGATGCGATCCGGATACTTGCGGCTGTCCTTGAACTTGAGCGCATCGACCGGCACGACTTCCTGGCCGATTTCGTAGCGGCCTTCCGGATCGAGCAGGCGGTCGAGCCGTTCGCGCGCGCCGATGCGCATGTGATGGCTGCACTTCGGGCAAACATGCAGATTCGCCTCGACGTCGTTGCGATACAGCACCGCCTCGCACGACGGACACTTCACCCAGAGCCCCTCGGGGATGCCCTTACGGCTTTTGGGATCGGTTTGCTTGATCTTCGGCGGCAGCAGTTTGTCGAGCCAGCTCATCGTTTTTCCTTGACTGATCGGTCGCCGCGCGGCGCACGTCCGGATCGGACGGCCCGCGGCGGCGCGTATTTTACTGTGCGGCGTCGAGCGCCTGACGAATTTCGGCGATGAAGCTCGTCAGCGATGCGGCCGCGGCATCCGGCTTCGCCTCCTCGAGCAACTGCACGAGGCGGCTGCCGATGACGACGGCGTCCGCGACATCGGCGACGGCGCGTGCGGTTTGGGCGTCGCGAATGCCGAAACCTACGCCCACCGGCAGAGGCACATGCGACTTGATGGCCGGGATTTTACTCGCGATGCTGGAAACGTCCAGATTTGCCGCGCCGGTCACGCCTTTCAGCGATACGTAGTAGACATAGCCGCTCGCGATCTTGCCGACTGCCGCGACGCGCTCGTCCGTCGATGTCGGCGCGAGCAGAAAGATCGGATCGATGCCGGCCGCGCGCATCGTCGCACCGAAGCTTTCCGCTTCCTCGGGCGGGTAATCGACCACCAGCACGCCGTCGACGCCCGATTCCTGCGCGGCTTTCGCGAAGGCGTCGGCGCCCATGCGCTCGATCGGATTCGCGTAGCCCATCAGCACGACTGGCGTCTTGTCGTCGGTCTGTCGGAAGCGTTTGACATCGGCGAGCACGCTTTTGAGCGTCACGCCGCGTGCGAGCGCGCGCTCGGACGAACGCTGGATCACGGGGCCGTCGGCCATCGGATCGGAAAACGGCACGCCGAGCTCGATGACGTCCGCGCCGCCTTTCGCCAGCGCGTGCATGAACTCCACGGTTTGCTCGGGGTTCGGGTCGCCCGCGGTGATAAACGGAATCAGCCCTTTTTTGCCCTGCGCGGCCAATGCCGCAAAAGTATTCTTGATACGGGACATGGGAGTTCTCTTGATCGGATTCGTTGGCGTCAGATGCTTCGGTAGTCATCTGACGCGATTAGCGACGAAAAAGACGCTATTCGGCGGCTTGTGCGGCGGCATCGGCTGTCACGAGCGCTTTGCGGCGCGAGCGGACCGGCTCCGCTGGCTTCAGTCGCGCGGCGCGGGCTTCAGCGATGCGATTTTCCGCGATCGCGCAGTAATCCGCGTTGATCTCGTAGCCAATGAACTGGCGGTCGTGGCGCGCGCAAGCAACCGCCGTCGTGCCGCTGCCCATGAACGGATCGAGCACGCGGCCGCCCGGCGGACAACTCGCAAGCACCATGCGCTCGACGATTTCCAGCGGCTTTTGCGTCGGATGATCCACCCGCTCCGCGTGCTGCCGATGCAGACGCGAGACGGACCAGACATCCTTCGGGTTATAGCCAAGTTCGAGCCACTTGCTGCCCTCGAAAATCTTGCGTGAGCGCGCCTTTTTCGTCTCTGCGTCGTAGGGGATGCGCACCGGATCGAGATCGAAGTAGTAATCCTTCGATACCGCGAAATAACCGATGTTATCGTGCACTGACGTAAATTTACGCGTCGTTCCGCCCATGCTCGGCACGCGCCGGTCCCAGACGATCTCGTTGATCATCAAAAGGCGGCGCTTCAGGAACACGAACAGCTCGGGCGAGTATTGCCAGGTGCAGAAGATGTACAGCGAGCCGCTCGGCTTGAGTTTCGGCATCGCCAGATCGAGCCAGCGATACGTCCACTCCAGAAAAGCGTCGCCGGACAGCATGTCCGAATCGTTCCCGTAGTCCTTGCCCAGACCATAGGGCGGGTCCGCGACGATCAGATCGATCGACGCATCGGGAATGTGTTCGGCATCGGCCAGAAAATCGCGGTTGCGAATGTCGCTGCCGGCGCCCTGAAGAGCGCCGACGGACAAGGGCTCGTCGATAACGGTGCGCATCGGTCAGCGGCTCAGAACTGGATGCCCGATCGCTCGGCGACCGTATGCATGTCCTTGTCGCCCCGGCCCGACAGATTCACGAGCAGCACCTTGTCGCGCGGCAGCGTCTTGGCGAGCTTCGCGCCGTAGGCAAGCGCGTGGCTCGACTCGAGCGCCGGGATGATGCCCTCGATACGACAGCAGTCGTGGAACGCCTTGAGCGCTTCGTCGTCCGTGATGCCGACGTACTCCGCGCGTCCGACGTCCTTCAGCCACGCGTGCTCGGGGCCGACGCCCGGATAGTCGAGTCCCGCCGATATCGAATGCGTCTCGATGATCTGACCGTTGTCATCCTGCAGCAGATACGTCCGGTTGCCGTGCAGCACGCCAGGACTGCCGCCCATCAGCGACGCCGCGTGACGGCCCGTATCGATGCCGTCGCCCGCGGCTTCGACGCCGATCAGCTTGACGTCTTTGTCGTCGATATACGGGTAAAAGATACCCATCGCATTCGATCCGCCGCCAACGCACGCAATGACCGCATCGGGCTGACGACCGGCCATTTCGGGCATCTGCACGCGGCATTCGTCGCCGATCACGCGCTGGAAGTCACGCACCATCATCGGATAGGGATGCGGTCCCGCCACCGTGCCGATGATGTAGAACGTGTTCTCGACGTTCGTCACCCAGTCGCGCATGGCTTCGTTGAGCGCATCCTTTAGCGTTTTCGAGCCGGATTCGACCGGAACGACCGTCGCGCCGAGCAGCTTCATGCGATACACATTCGCCGCCTGCCGACGCACATCTTCCGCGCCCATATAAACCACGCACTCCATGCCGAAGCGCGCGGCGATGGTCGCCGTCGCCACGCCGTGCTGGCCCGCGCCGGTTTCCGCGATCACGCGCGGCTTGCCCATCTTGCGAGCGAGCAGCGCCTGGCCGATCACGTTATTCACCTTGTGCGCGCCGGTGTGATTCAGATCCTCGCGCTTGAGATAAAGCTGCGCGCCTCCGAGCATCTCGCTCCAGCGCTTCGCGTGATAGATCGGCGACGGGCGGCCCACGTAATGCTTGAGCTCATACTCGTATTCGGCGAGAAATGCGGGATCTTTTTGTGCCGCTTCATACGCGACGCGCAGTTCATCGAGCGCGTGGATGAGCGTTTCGGAGACGAACACGCCTCCATATTGGCCGAAGTGGCCTCTTTCGTCTGGCAAGTTGTACATTACGTCACTCTCTCGGTTACGTGGCCGGCAGCGCGGCTCACGTCGACATCACCCGGCATCCGCTTCGCGCACCGCGCGTACGAATGCCGCCATTCGGGCGGGATCCTTCACGCCCTTGGCGCCCGGCACTTCGATGCCGCTCGAGACATCGACCGCGTACGGGCGCACCCGCCGAATGGCGTCACTGACGTTTTGCGCGTTCAACCCACCACTCAAAACGGCCCGATGCCCGAGATCTGTTGGGATAAGTGACCAATCGAATACCTTTCCACCGCCGCCGAAGCCCTCGACGAGAGCGTCGAGCAGAAGGCCGCCTGCGGCTTTGAACTTGATTGACGATTCTATCAAATGGCTTGTCGCCGCATCAGCCCCAATTCGCAGCGCGCGCCAATAGGATAAACCCGCAATCGCAGCGAGTTCCTCGCATTGCTCGGGGGTTTCGTCGCCGTGAAATTGCAGCAGCGAAAGCGGTACGCTCGCTGTGACTTCGCGAATCCACTCGGGCGTTGCATTGACGAAGAGGCCCACGGCCGACACCAGCGGCGGCACGTGCCGCGCCAGCTCCACCGCCTGCGCGACGCTCACCGAGCGCGGACTCGGCGGATAAAACACGAAGCCCACGGCGTCGGCGCCCAGCGCGACGGCGTGCTGCACGTCCTCGACGCGCGATAGTCCGCATAGCTTGACGCGGGTGCGATGCAAATCTCGTTCGGTCATTTCGGCTCTGCCCAAATGGCGCTCCAGGGCATGCTGGCGATATGCGGCGGCGGCACCGCGAAGTGTTCAGGATAGCCGACCTCGGCCAGATACAGCCCGTCCGGCATGAAGGTCGGCGCGGCGACACGGCGATCGCGGGCGGCGAGGACGTCGGCCATCCACGAAGCCGGATGACGGCCGCGTCCGATCGCGACGAGGCATCCCATCAGATTGCGCACCATGTGATGCAGGAACGCGTTGGCGCGAAAGCGAAAGTGGATGAAATCGCCCTGCTCGCGCACGTCGATCTGATAGAGATGCTTTACCGGCGTCTTCGACTGGCAATCGGCCGCGCGGAACGACGAAAAATCGTGCTCGCCGATCAGGCACGCGATCGAATCGCGCATCGCGTCGACGTCCAGCGGCGTATGCACCCAACCCGCGCGTTTCGCCAGCATCGGTGAACGCACCGGATTGACGTACAGGACGTAAAAGTAGGTGCGCTCGAACGCCGCGAAGCGGGCGTGGAAGCCGTCGGGCATCGGCTTCGCCCATTGCACGGCGACGGTATCGGGCAAAAACGCGTTCGTGCCGCGCACCCACGAGAAGTCGGTGCGATCGAGCTCGGTGTCGAAATGGACGACCTGGCCGAGACCATGCACGCCCGTGTCCGTGCGCCCGGCGACGACCGTCGGGAGCGGCGTCTGCGCGAATTCGGCGAGCGCGCGCTCCAGTTCGTTCTGCACCGTCTTGCCGTGCGGCTGAGACTGCCAGCCGCAAAACGCCGAGCCGTCGTACTGAATGCCTAAAGCGATGCGCATCTCAGGAATGCGGGGCGAGCGTCGACAGGAGCGTAGCGGCCTGCTGACGTGTCGCGGGATCGTTCGATTCGATCACTTCCTGCAACAGCGTGCGTGCGCCCGAAAGATCGCCCAGTTCGATGTATTCGGCGGCGAGTTCGAGCTTGTTGCGCGCGATCGTCGCCAGCTGCGCGGGCGTCAGCGCGGGCATCGGCTCGGTCGCGCTCGACGCGCGCCCGAGATCGAAATCGAGGCTCAGCGGCCCGAATCGCGTCGCGCCGAGACCGGCGACCGAGGCCGCGCCAGCCGTTCCCGCCTCGATTTGCGAGGCCACGGACTGAGCTTGCGATTGCGTAGGCCGCGCCGAATCCGGCTGCGCCATCGGCTGCGGAATGAACGGCACCGGCTCGATCGGCTGCGGACCCGTCGGCGGCGGCTGCAAGGCTGCGGGACGCGACTCGCGCGGCACATCGGACGCCACCGACGATGCCGCCGCTACCGGCTCCGCCGCGCCGGGCGGCTTGATCAACAGTTCCATGCGCGGCGGCAGTTCCATTTCGAGCGAGCCCAGCGCCTGAATCGCGTCCTGAGGGAATTTCGGCATCGGAAAACGATGCGCAAGCACCGGCTCCTCGTCCGGCGCGATACCCGATTTTTCGGCTTCGCGCGCCGCCTGTTCCTCGATGTCGCGCTGCTCCGCGGCGCGTTGCTCGGCGGCCTGCTCTTCGGCGGCGCGCGCCTGCAGTTCGCGCAGTTCGGCCTCGCGCGCGATGATTTCGCGAGCCGCGGCCTCGCGCGCCTGATCTTCGCGCTCGGTCACCTGACGCAACTCGGCTTCGCGCTTCCCGGCTTCACGATCCGCCGACTCGCGCGCGAGCGCTTCCCGCGCGGCGGCTTCGCGTTCGCGAATCTCACGCTCTTCGGCTTCGCGTATGGCCGCCTGGCGCGCCGCGGCTTCGCGCTCCTCGTTTTCCCATTTCTCGGCTTCACGACGCGCCGCTTCGCGCGCCGCGATCCCGCGCGCGTGCTCGTCGTGCTGGTCCTGCGTTTCGGCGGCGCCGACCGGCGGCACGAAATCGGGATGGCGTGCCGCGGGCGCAACCGGCGCGAACGGCGCTTCCTGTGCAGCGCGGTTCGCCTGGCCGGGCGCGACAGCGGGCCCGGGCTTCGCCTCGGTCGTCGGCGGCAGTTCATCGTCGGACGGAACGGCGGGCGCACGAGTCGCATCGGCGTTGTCGATACTCGCGGCGGCAGCGGCCAGCCCGGACCGGCCGGGCTCGGATGACTTCTTCTCAGGGGCGACGGCCGACGCCGCAGCCGACGCCTCGCGCGCCTTGCGTATCGTTTCATTGCGCGCGTCGGCGTCGGCCTGGGCTTCCTCGAGACTTGCGAACGTCCTAGACGTGCGATCGACGCCTTCGTTGCTTGCTGCGGCACGTCGCTTCTTGCCGCTGCGCATTCTGAGCAGCAGGAAGCCGACCGCAGCGATCACGGCGGCGATGACGAATGGCGAAAGGCCGATAGTCGCCGCTGCCACGCCGTGGCTGCTCCTTCCGCTGCCGCTGGCAGGCGCGGGGGCCGCCAGGGCGGGCTCGCTAGCGGGCGCGACGGTCGCCGATGCGGGCGCGGGCGTCGTATGCTCTTGCGTCGACGTGGCGCTCGCCTGCGGTTCGACCGCCGACGCAGGCGCGGTAGCAGACGCCATCGCGCTCGCGCTCTCCGATGCCTGCGCCGGCGCCGACGTCTCGGCAGGCGGATTCGGTTGCGCCTCGGGTGCCGAAGCAGCACTGGAAGCCGCTGAACCGATCAGATCGGCAGGCACGTTCAACACCGCGCCGAGCTTCAGCTTGTTGATATCGTGATTTCCGAACGCGTTCGGATTGGCGTCGAACAGCGCACGCGCGGCCTTCGCGCGAACGTCGCGATCTTTCGATCCGGTGAGTTCGCTCACGACATCGTTCAGCGACTGCCCCGGCTTGACCGCGTATGTCTGCCCCGTCGGGGCGGGGGCGACGCCGCTCGCCTGAGCGAGCGCATCGCCGGGATTCGCCCAGAACATCGCGCAAACCGCGAGACTTGCCGCGGCGCACGCCGCACGCGATGACGAAAGGAGAGACCGGCGTGGTCGTTGGATCATTGAGGCTCCGGGTCCGGCAAAAATTGAAACATACGGCGCAAAACCGTTCAATAAGCCCGGTTTTGCAATAAAACTGCACAAAAACAAAAAGCGCCGCGAGAACCGCGACGCTTTTGGCTTTGGCACGCGCTTCCAGGCGCGTAGTTTACTTTACTTGTCGAGCAGAATGCGCAGCATGCGGCGCAGCGGTTCGGCCGCGCCCCACAACAGTTGATCGCCGACAGTAAATGCCGACAGATACTCGCCGCCCATCGCCAGCTTGCGCAGACGGCCAACCGGCACCGTCAGCGTGCCCGTGACGACCGCGGGCGAAAGATCGCGGATCGATGCTTCGCGCTCGTTCGGCACGACCTTCACCCAGTCGTTCGCCGACGCGAGGATGCCGTGCACTTCGTCGAGCGGCACGTCCTTCGTGAGCTTGATGGTCAGCGCCTGCGAGTGGCAGCGCATCGCGCCGATGCGCACACAAAGGCCATCGACGGGAATCGAGCCCGGCGTGCCCATCGCCGGCTTGCCGAGAATCTTGTTGGTTTCGGCGCCGCCCTTCCACTCTTCCTTCGACATGCCGTTGCCGAGATCCTTGTCGATCCACGGAATCAGCGAGCCCGCGAGCGGCACGCCGAAGTTGTCGACGGGCATGCGCTCGCCATTCATCGCGGCGAGCACGCGGCGGTCGATGTCGAGGATCGCGGAGGACGGATCGGCCAGATCTTCCTTAGCGGAACCGTACAGCACGCCCATCTGCTGGAGCAGTTCGCGCATGTTCTGCGCGCCCGCGCCCGAGGCGGCCTGATAGGTCATCGCGGTCGTCCATTCGACGAGGTTCTCGCGGAACAGGCCGCCGAGCGCCATCAGCATCAGGCTGACCGTGCAATTGCCGCCGATGAAGTCACGGCCGCCCTTCACGAGCGAATCCTTGATGACGCTCAGGTTGACCGGGTCGAGGATGATGACCGCGTCGTCCTTCATGCGCAGTGCCGAGGCCGCGTCGATCCAGTAGCCTTTCCAGCCCGCCGCGCGCAGCTTCGGATACACCTCGTTGGTGTAGTCGCCGCCCTGGCACGTGATGATGGCGTCGCACTTTTTCAGGTCGTCGATGCTTGTCGCATCCTTGAGCTTCGTCTCGTTTTTGGCGAACAACGGCGCGTTGCCGCCCGCATTGCTGGTGCTGAAAAACACCGGTTCGATCAAGTCGAAATCGCCTTCCTGCTGCATGCGCTGCATCAGGACGCTGCCGACCATACCGCGCCAACCAACGAGACCTACGTTCATGACTAACCCTTACTTGTGGAAGCTTCCCCGCATCTTTACCCGGCGTGGCCGCGCGGGGAAGACGCTCGGACACGAGGGACGATCAGCGAATCGTGATCGCTTTGATGGAGATTTTCGTAATGCGCGCGAGTTTGGAAAACCCGGCCGTGGCTTTAATAGCCACGATGCGCGTGTCGATGGCGAGTTCCGTCGCGACGGCAAATGAGCCGCGTCCGATGGAATCCAGAGAGAATTGAGAGTTCTTCGCCATGACCAAAGAATATACACGATAACCCGATGTTTTCGTCACGCGCTTGCGCCGCGCGTATGAAAATCGTGCGGATCGTGCGTGAACATCGGGAAAAAGAGACGATCGGCCGCGCTTTGGCTTGCAACCGCCGATCGTCTTTCCGGCGTTTACAGCGCCTTCAGCACCGCATCGCCCATTTCCTTCGTGCCGACGATCTTTCCGTCCGCGGTCGCGATGTCGCCGGTGCGGTAGCCCTGCTCCAGCACCTTCTTCACCGCGCTTTCGATGCGGTCCGCCTGCTCGGTCTTGCCGAGCGAGTAGCGCAGCATCATCGCGGCGGAGAGGATGGTCGCGAGCGGATTGGCCACGCCCTTGCCCGCGATATCCGGCGCGGAGCCGTGCGACGGCTCGTACAAGCCCTTGTTGTTCTTGTCGAGCGACGCCGACGGCAACATGCCGATGGAGCCGGTGAGCATCGCCGCTTCGTCGGAGAGGATGTCGCCGAACATGTTGCCGGTCACGACGACGTCGAACGCCTTCGGCGCTTTCACCAGTTGCATCGCGGCGTTGTCGACGTACATGTGCGATAGCTCGACGTCCGGATATTCCTTCGCGACGTCGATCATCGTGTCGCGCCACAACTGCGACGTTTCCAGCACGTTCGCCTTGTCGACGCTCGTCAGCTTCTTCTCGCGCTTCTGCGCCGCCTGAAACGCGACGTGCGCGATGCGGCGCACTTCGGGCTCGGAATAGCGCATCGTGTCGAAGCCTTCCTTCGCGCCGGCAAACGGGCCGTCCGGCGCTTCGC
The DNA here is from genome assembly GCF_964261745.1 of Caballeronia sp. S22. NCBI lineage: Bacteria > Pseudomonadati > Pseudomonadota > Betaproteobacteria > Burkholderiales > Burkholderiaceae > Caballeronia > Caballeronia sp. S22. Next base: position 1,592,540 of record NZ_OZ180036.1, read on the forward strand.
GCAGGCCGCGCGGCGCGCCGAAATAGATGTCGCCGTTCAACTCGCGCACGATCAGGATGTCGAGGCCCGACACGATTTCCGGCTTCAGCGACGACGCGCCCGTCAGTTGCGGATAGCAGATCGCCGGACGGAAGTTCGCGAAGAGTTGCAGGTGCTTGCGCAGGCCGAGAATCGCCTGCTCGGGACGCAGCGCGCGCTCGAGCTTGTCGTATTTCCAGTCGCCGACCGCGCCGAACAGGATCGCGTCGGCTTCCTTCGCGAGCGCCAGCGTGGAATCGGGCAGCGGATGGCCCTTCGCCTCATAGCCCGCGCCACCGACCGGCGCTTCTTCAAGCTCGAACTTCTCGCCGAGCGCATTCAGCACCTTGACCGCTTCGGCGGTGATTTCCGGACCGATCCCGTCGCCGGGCAATACTGCAATCTTCATCGTCTCTTCCTTCCTTGATCGTGTTTCGATTTATCCGACGAGCCGGTTATTCAGCCACGGCTGCTTCGCGAGGCGCTCGGCTTCGTATTGCTTGATCTTGTCCGCATGACGCAGCGTGAGGCCGATATCGTCGAAGCCGTTCAGCAGGCAGTACTTGCGGAAGCCCGGCACCTCGAACGCGTACTCGGTGCCGTCGCCGGTGCGCACGACTTGCGCTTCGAGATCGATCGTCAACTGGAACCCGACGAACGCGTAGGTTTCGTTGAACAGCTTGTCGACCTGCTGCTCCGTCAACACGACCGGCAGCAGACCGTTCTTGAAGCAGTTGTTATAGAAAATGTCCGCGAAGCTCGGCGCGATGATCGCGCGAAAGCCGTACTGATCCAGCGCCCACGGCGCGTGCTCGCGCGAACTGCCGCAGCCGAAGTTCTTGCGCGTAAGCAGAATCGACGCGCCCTGATAACGCGGCTGATTCAGCACGAAGTCCGGATTCAACGGGCGCTTGCTGCTGTCCTCGCCGGGCTGGCCGACATCGAGATAACGCCATTCGTCGAACGCGTTCGGGCCGAAACCGGTGCGCTTGATCGACTTCAGAAACTGCTTCGGGATGATCGCGTCCGTATCGACGTTCTCGCGATCGAGCGGCGCGACGAGGCCGCTATGCACAACGAATTTTTCCATGATCTTTCTCTGTATCCCGGTTGATCACGCGAGCTTGCGCACGTCGACGAAATGGCCTTCGATCGCGGCGGCGGCGGCCATCGCGGGGCTCACGAGGTGCGTGCGACCGCCCGCGCCCTGACGGCCTTCGAAGTTGCGGTTCGACGTCGATGCGCAGCGTTCGCCCGCTTCCAGCCGGTCGGCGTTCATCGCGAGACACATCGAGCAACCCGGCTCGCGCCATTCGAAGCCGGCGTTCGTGAAGATCTTGTCGAGACCTTCGCGCTCGGCCTGCGCCTTCACGAGACCCGAGCCCGGCACGACCATCGCGAGACGGATGTTCGACGCGACGCGCTTGCCCAGCGACTTCACGACATACGCGGCCGCGCGCAAATCTTCGATACGCGCATTCGTGCACGAGCCGATGAAGATCTTGTCCGGCTTGATCGATTCGATCGGCGTGTTCGGCTGCAGCGCCATATAGGTCAGCGCGCGCTCCATCGCGTCGCGCTTGACCGGGTCCTTTTCCTTCTCGGGATCGGGCACGCGGCCATCGATCGACGTGACCATTTCGGGCGACGTGCCCCACGTCACTTGCGGCACGATTTCGGCTGCATTCAATTCCACGATGCGATCGAACTGCGCGCCTTCATCGGACTTGAACTGGCGCCAGTATTCGACGGCCTGATTCCACTCCACGCCCTGCGGCGAGTACGGACGATCCTTCAGGTAATTGATGGTCGTGTCGTCGACCGCGACCATGCCCGCCCGCGCGCCCGCTTCGATCGCCATGTTGCAGACGGTCATGCGCCCTTCCATCGACAACGCGCGGATGGTCGAGCCGCCGAACTCGATCGCGTAACCCGTGCCGCCCGCCGTGCCGATCTTGCCGATGATCGCAAGCACGATGTCCTTCGCGGTGCAGCCGCGCGGCAGCGAACCTTCGACCTTGACGAGCATGTTCTTGCTCTTCTTCTGCAGGAGCGTTTGCGTGGCGAGCACGTGCTCCACTTCCGACGTGCCGATGCCGTGCGCGAGCGCGCCGAACGCGCCGTGCGTGGACGTATGCGAGTCGCCGCAGACGATGGTCATGCCCGGCAGCGTCGCGCCCTGCTCCGGCCCGATGATGTGCACGATGCCCTGGCGCAGATCGTTCATCTTGAACTGCGTGATGCCGAAGCTATCGCAGTTTTGGTCGAGCGTATCGACTTGCAGCTTCGAAACCGGATCGGCGATGCCGTGCGAGCGGTCCGTGGTCGGCACGTTGTGGTCGGATACGGCCAGATTCGCGCTGATGCGCCACACCGGGCGCTCGGCCAGCTTCAGGCCTTCGAACGCCTGCGGGCTCGTCACTTCATGCAGCAGGTGACGGTCGATATAGAGGATCGAGGTGCCGTCCTCTTCGGTGTGGATCACATGCGTGTTCCACAGTTTGTCGTAGAGAGTCTGTGCCATGGTGAGCGCTTTCGTATGTGACTGCGGGGATTTTGGGTGTGCAGCTTGTGCGATCGATTATGCCACCTTCGTATGCGGCGTGGGTACTAGGCTGAGAGAAAAAACCTCGTAAAAACAGATAGTTATGGTAGTGGTGTCAGTACCCGGATCAGGAGTACCCGTCTCGACGGACTGCCCGCTACATCAATGCTGAAGCATCGCACTAACGCCGAGTTCTTCGGCGACTCTTTGCAATCGCTTGTCCCGGGTCCAGATCTTTACGCCAGGCTGCAAATGCGCTGACGCCAGAAGAGATGTGTCGACATACCCGATCCCGCGATTGAAGAGTCGTTGTCTTTCGATCAGGAAGAATACTTCTTCGGGCGTCGCTACCGGCGCGACAGGAAGATCGCTCAAAGCGCCCAGCACGACGTCACGGTCGCGCAGACTTCCAAGCGAAATTTCGCCGATGACGAATGGATGAGCAAGCACGCGCTCCTCGCCGAGCAGATTCACCAGTAACGGTTCGGACGCGTTGATATGGTCGATCCAGACCGAAGTGTCGACAAGGATCATTCGCGCTCCTGCCGATGACGCGGCGCGCCTTCTATGCCTGGTTGACTGCCGCCGAGATTCGCAAGTCGCCGAGCGGCTTCACGTTGGACGAGCGCTTTCAGTGCTTCGCGCACCAGCGCCGATTTTTCTGTGACGCCGGTATAGGCCTGAGCTTTTGCCAGCAGATCGTCATCGAGGGCGATGGTCGTACGCATATCCGTATCTCCGTTTCATTAGGCATTTATATTAGCATCAAATGATGGCGATTTTTATGCTATCAAGCCGCCGCCCCAGACGCAAAAAGCCCCGGCAGTCACCCCGCCGGAGCCTTCACCTGCCTGCAATCTATGCCATTCGGCCGACTATTCAGGAGTGGATTCGTGACTTACGCTCAGTATGCGCCGGAGTGCCTGACTGCCCTTGCATTGACGCGACCGCGCCAAAAGTTATAACATTGTTAATACGCAAAACGACTATGCCTGATCTCTTGAAAACGACCATCCGAAAGATGGGCAACTCGCAAGGCGTGCTGATTCCCAAGCCCTTCCTTACGCAGCTTGGCCTGGAAAACGAGGTCGAGATGAACATCGAAGACGACGCGATCGTGCTGCGCCGGCCGCGCGACAGCGCACGGAAAGGCTGGGCCGAAGCCAGCAAGCTGATCGCAAAGAGCGGGGAAGATTCGCTCGTACTGGGCGAGTTCGGCAACGACGGCGATGCGGAACTCGAATGGTAGCGCGCGGCGATATCTGGCTCGTCGCGCTCGATCCGACGCTCGGCAGCGAAATACAGAAGACGCGTCCGTGCGTCGTGGTTTCGCCTCCGGAGATGCACGACCATTTGCGGACGGTCATCGTGGCACCGATGACTTCGAAAGGCACGTCGGCGCCCTTTCGCATTCCGGTGTCGTTCAAACGGAAACAGGGACTCGTGCTACTCGATCAGCTTCGCACCGTCGATAAAACGCGTCTGGTCAGGAAAGAAGGCGCCGTGGCGGACAGCACGTTATCGAACGCGCTTCTTACGTTGCGAGAAGTATTCGCGGATTAGACTCGACCACCCAAAACGCAAAAGGCCCCGGCAGTCACCCGCCGGGGCCTTCACCTATCTGCAACCGTAAAACGGCTTAACGCTTCGCCAGCGGCTTCGCTTCACGCGGCGTCTGACCGATGAACAGCTGACGCGGACGGCCAATCTTCTGCTCCGGATCCGCAATCATCTCGTTCCACTGCGCGATCCAGCCGACCGTACGTGCCATCGCGAAGATACACGTGAACATCGACGTCGGGATGCCCAGCGCGCGCTGCACGATACCCGAGTAGAAATCGACGTTCGGGTACAGCTTGCGCGACACGAAGTATTCGTCTTCCAGCGCGATCTTTTCGAGTTCCATCGCGAGCTTGAAGAGCGGGTCGTCGTGCAGGCCGAGTTCGTTCAGCACTTCGTGGCACGTCTCGCGCATCAGCTTGGCGCGCGGGTCGTAGTTCTTGTACACGCGGTGACCGAAGCCCATCAGCTTCACGCCCGAGTTCTTGTCCTTCACCTGCTTGATGAACTCGGGGATGTGGTCGACCGAGCCGATCTCTTCCAGCATGTTCAAGGCGGCTTCGTTCGCGCCGCCGTGCGCCGGGCCCCACAGGCACGCGATACCGGCCGCGATACACGCGAACGGGTTCGCGCCCGACGAACCCGCGAGACGCACCGTCGAGGTCGACGCATTCTGCTCGTGATCCGCGTGCAGAATCAGGATGCGGTCGAGCGCGCGCACGAGCACGTCGTTGACCTTGTACTCTTCGCACGGGTTCGAGAACATCATGTGCATGAAGTTCGCGCTGTACGACAGTTCGTTCTTCGGATACACGAACGGCTGACCGATGCTGAACTTGTACGCCATCGCGACGAGCGTCGGCAGCTTCGCGATCATGCGAATGGCCGACACTTCACGGTGGCGCGGATCGTTGATGTTCAGCGAGTCGTGATAGAACGCCGACAGCGCGCCCACGGCAGCCGTCAACACCGCCATCGGGTGCGCGTCGCGACGGAAACCGCGGAAGAAGAAGTGCATCTGCTCGTGGACCATCGTGTGACGCGTGACCGTGTCCACGAATTCCTTGTTCTGCGCTTCGTTCGGCAGTTCGCCCTTCAGGAGCAGGTAGCAGGTCTCGAGGAAGTCGGCATTCACGGCCAGCTGCTCGATCGGGAAGCCGCGGTACAGCAGCTCGCCCTTGTCGCCGTCGATGTACGTGATCGCGGAATTGCACGCCGCCGTCGACATGAAGCCCGGGTCATACGTGAACTTGCCGGTCTGACCGTACAACTTGCGGATGTCGATCACGTCCGGGCCCATCGTGCCCTTGTAGATCGGCATTTCGACGCTCGGCGAGTTGTCGCTGAACGATAGCGTGGCTTTAACATCTGACGGGGTCATAGCACATCCTCAATCGAAGTATGGATACAGGTTTTCGATAATTTGCACGACGGAAGCTGCGCGGCAAAACTGTTCGATCGGCCTGTGTGCACTGCAACAGGCCTATTTTGCAAAAATCCGTGAATTCCTGCTGAAATCACACGGTGCGCAGCAGTTCCAGCAAGCGGATTACGTCGGGCGTCGCGAGGTCACCCTCAGGCTCCGTGCGCGCCAGCAGCAAGTCCATCAGTTCGTTGTCGCTCAGCTCCAGCAGGCGGGTCAAAGCGGCCACGTCGGCGTCACTGAGGTCATGCTCATATCGGCTGAAGAAGCGATCGAAGATCAGATCGTTTTCCAGCAGGCCGCGCCGCGCGCGCCAGCGAAGGCGCGCCCGGCGAAGGGGATCGGACTGATGCGAGTTGTCTTGATTGTCGACCATCACATAGTCCATCTCAGACAGCGCGGCGCACCATCAATTCCTTGATCTTGCCGATCGCCTTGGTCGGATTGAGCCCCTTGGGGCACACGTCGACGCAATTCATGATCGTATGGCAACGGAACAGACGGTACGGATCTTCCAGGTTGTCGAGGCGTTCGCCCGTCGCCTGATCGCGGCTATCCGCGATGAAGCGATAGGCTTGCAGCAAGCCCGCCGGGCCCACGAACTTGTCCGGGTTCCACCAGAAGCTCGGGCACGACGTCGAGCAACTCGCGCACAGGATGCACTCATAGAGTCCATCCAGTTCGTCGCGCTCCACCGGCGATTGCAGGCGTTCTTTCTCGGGCGGCGGCGTATCGTTGATCAGGTATGGCTTGATCGAATGATACTGGTTGAAGAACTGCGTGAAGTCGCAGATCAGATCGCGCACCACCGGCAGCCCCGGCAGCGGGCGCAGCACGATCTTCTGCGGCAGTTCATTCAGATTCGTCAGACACGCCAGCCCGTTCTTGCCGTTGATGTTCATCGCGTCCGAGCCGCACACGCCCTCGCGGCACGAGCGACGGAACGACAGCGTCTCATCCACTTCCTTCAGCTTCACCAGCGCGTCGAGCAGCATGCGTTCATGCGTCAGATCGAGCTCGTACGACTGCATGCGCGGCGCCGCGTCCTTGTCCGGATCGTAGCGATAGACTTCAAAAATACGTTTTGCCATTTCGATTTCCTTGCGCTTTCCTTAGAAGGTACGCGCCTTCGGCGGCACCGATTCGACCGTCAGCGGCTTCATCTGCACCGGCTTGTAATCCAGCCGATCGCCCTCGCTGAACCACAGCGTGTGACGCATCCAGTTCTCGTCGTCGCGATGTTCGTAGTCGCTGTGCGCGTGCGCGCCACGGCTCTCTTTTCGCGCTTCGGCCGATACCATCGTCGCGCGCGCCACTTCGATCAGGTTCGCCAGTTCCAGCGCCTCGACCTTCGCCGTGTTGAACACCTTCGACTTGTCCTTCAGATGCACGTGCTTCACGCGCTCAGCCAGTTCCGCAATCTTGCCGACGCCCTCTTCGAGCAGCTTCGACGTGCGGAACACGCCCGCATGCGCCTGCATCGACGCGCGGATATCGTTGGCGATGTTCTGCGTGTATTCGCCCGAGGTCGATTTCTCCAGCACCGCGAGGCGTTCCATCGCGAAGTCGGCGGCATCGGCCGGCAAGGGCTTGTGCTCTTTCAGTTCCTTCGCGTGCTTGATGATGTGGTTGCCCGCGGCGCGACCGAACACGACGAGATCGAGCAGCGAATTCGTGCCCAGACGGTTCGCGCCGTGCACCGAAACGCACGAGCATTCGCCCACGGCATAGAAGCCGTTGACCGGATCGTCGTAGCCCTTGGCTGTTCCAACGACCTGACCGTGCATGTTGGTCGGAATACCGCCCATCTGATAATGGATGGTCGGCACCACCGGAATCGGCTCCTTGATGCAGTCGACGTTGGCGAACTTCAGCGCGATCTCGCGAATCGACGGCAGACGCTTCATGATCGTCTCGGCGCCGATGTGCGACAGATCCAACAGCACGTGATCCTTGTTCGGACCGACGCCGCGGCCTTCCTTGATCTCCTGGTCCATCGAGCGCGAGACGAAGTCGCGCGGCGCCAGATCCTTCAGCGTCGGCGCGTAGCGCTCCATGAAACGATCGCCGTTGGAGTTGCGCAGAATGCCGCCTTCGCCGCGCACACCTTCGGTGATCAGCACGCCCGCGCCCGCCACACCGGTCGGGTGGAACTGCCAGAACTCCATGTCCTGCAGCGCGATGCCCGAGCGCGCGGCCATGCCGAGGCCGTCGCCCGTATTGATGAACGCATTCGTCGATGCCGCGAAGATGCGCCCCGCGCCGCCCGTGGCGAACAGCGTCGTCTTGCCTTCGAGGATGTAGACGTCGCCCGTTTCCATTTCGAGCGCGGTCACACCGAGCACGTCGCCGTCGGCGTCGCGGATCAGGTCCAGCGCCATCCATTCGACGAAGAAGTGCGTTTTAGCCGCGACGTTCTGTTGATACAGCGTGTGCAGCAAGGCGTGGCCGGTGCGGTCGGCGGCAGCGCATGCGCGTTGCACCGGCTTCTCGCCGTAGTTCGCGGTGTGGCCGCCGAACGGACGCTGATAGATCGTGCCATCGGCGTTGCGGTCGAACGGCATGCCCATGTGTTCGAGCTCGTACACCGCGTTGGGCGCTTCGCGGCACATGAACTCGATCGCGTCCTGGTCGCCGAGCCAGTCGGAGCCCTTGATGGTGTCGTAGAAGTGATAGTGCCAGTTGTCTTCGCTCATGTTGCCAAGCGAGGCGCCGATGCCGCCTTGCGCCGCGACGGTATGCGAGCGCGTCGGAAACACTTTGGACAGCACCGCCACCGACAAACCCGCGCGCGCGAGTTGCAGCGATGCGCGCATGCCCGAGCCGCCCGCGCCGACGATGACCACGTCAAAGCGACGACGCGGCAGGGAAGTCTTGATTGCAGCCATGTTCTTTAAACTCTCCAGAGAATCTGTGCGGCGTAGCCGGCGCATCCGATCAGCCACAGGATGGTCAACACCTGCAAGAGCAGGCGCAAGCTCATCGGCTTGACGTAGTCCATCCAGATGTCGCGAATGCCGACCCACGCGTGGTAGAAGAGGCAAAGCAAGGCCACGAAAGTCGCGAGCTTCATCCACTGGGTCGCGAAGATGCCCGCCCACCCTTCATAGGAGAAGTTGTGCGCGCCGAAGAACCAGAACAGCAGAATGACGGTATAGACGGCCATCACCACCGCGGTGATGCGTTGCGCGAGCCAGTCGCGCAGACCGTAGTGCGCGCCCACGACCAGGCGCTTGGGGCCGACTCGATTTTGCGTTGCCATGTTTAGAACACTCCGAAGATCTTGAGGGCCATCGCGAGCGTGAGCAACAGCGAAACGATCAGCACGATGAGGGCGGTCTGCCTGCCGCCTTCCTTGTTCACCGCGACGTGGGTGTCGAGCAGCAAAAAGCGAATGCCCGCGCAGAAGTGATGCAGATACGCCCACGACAGCACGAGCGTGACGATCTTGACGATGGGGTTGGCGAGAAAGCCCTTGAACGCGTCGAACGAAATCTCAGACGTGAGGCTCTGATCGAGCAGGTACAGGATGAACGGCAGACACACGAAGAGCAGCAGCCCGCTCACACGATGCAGGATGGAGACCTTCCCTGCCAGCGGCAAGCGATACTTCGCGAGCTGGCCGATTCCGATGTTCCGGTATTCCGGCCTTGGTTTTTTTACGGCTTCAGCCATGCTAGACCCCAACTTGTTAAAACAACACTAATCCGCGATTTTAGCGCCTTTTTATTTCGCGCTGCAGCGAATAGCCGTCCAAAAGACTGTTGCTGCATGCGCGAAAATGGCCGTACCAACGTGCGTATTCAGCGAGCACTCAGCCAGTGCTCGCGACCCCGCTTCATTCGATCAACTCAAGTCGTTCTGATAGTAATAACCGGTCGTGACATACCATCCGCGTCGCACTTCGACAGGCCGATCGCCATAGGTATAGGACACGCGCTCCACCGATAAAAGCGGAAATCCCTGTGCCACATCGAGAAATTGCGCGACGGTCTCGTCGGCGGCGACGGCGCGGATCTTTTCCGTCGCGCGGATCATGCGCGTGCCGAACTCCGTCTCGAACATCGCGTAGAGCGGGCCTTTGTACTCGGCGAGTCGCTCGGCCGTGAGTCCGCGAAACACCGCGCCCGGCAGCCAGATTTCATCGAATACGGTGGTTACGCCATCAAACTGCAACAAGCGCTTGATAAGAACGACAGGGTCGGCGGGCTTCAGGTCCAGTTGACGCGCAATCTCGGCGGGCGCGCGCAGCCGTCTGCATTCGAGCAGGCGGCTCACGTGGGGATGAACGTCGCCGTCGTCGGGCAGAAGGCGCAGGAAACGGAACTGCACGCGGTCCTCGTTGTGCGTCGCAACGAACGTGCCTTTGCCCTGACGACGAACGAGGAGGTTGTCGGCGGCGAGCTCGTCGATCGCTTTGCGGACCGTGCCCTGACTCACCTTGTAACGCGCGGCCAGCTCGACCTCGCTCGGGATGATCTCGCCAGGCTTCCATTCGCCGGACTCGAGACCCTGCGTGATGAGCGCCTTGATTTGCTGATACAGCGGGCTGAACGTCGGCGACGGCGTGCTCGCGGCCTCAGCCGCCGGTGCAGTGCCGTTGGTGGTCGTCGTGCTCGCCGGGTTGGAATTCATGCCGCGCATTTCAACACAAGGGCCGCCGTGCGTCCAGACTTTTCCCGTAGATTCCTATGTCTTATATAAGACATAAGATAGTGTTGACTTTACCTCGGACCGATCCTACACTCTTTGTCGAGCAAGGGTTTGCGGGTCGTTGCGAGAGCGCAGGAACCGTCGGCCAGCGTGTTTTGCATGGCGGTTCTAGCCGCCAGGGCACTCTGGGTCACGGCAGCCACGCATTGCGCAGCATACCGCCAGGCACGCCCTTTCGCTTTCGCCTCACGCCGATCGGCCAATCGATTCGCGCGCCGCTGCCTGCCCCACGCCTCGCAACGTCAAGCGCCGTCTCGTATGGGCGCGTTGCCGTCAGACCAAGCGAAATCATCGCGTCCTTCCAGATCATCCCGCACGCCTTTCGCTCGAAGAGAAGGATTCATGGCATGACAGTCACGCCGCTCGAACATTCATGCGACGCGAATCCATCAACGAACGCGCAACGCCACGTGGCGCCGCGTTCGGCGATTCGCACGCGGCATGGCCGGCATGTCTTCATCAACGCTTTGCGTAACGCGCATAAAATGGCGTTTTTCCCTAGCGTTCCACGCACTGTCCAGGAGAGTTCTCAATGGCTAAGTCCGCAAAGCGCGTTGCCGTAACCGGCGCCGCAGGTCAAATCGGCTACTCGCTGCTGTTCCGTATCGCCAACGGCGATCTGCTCGGCAAAGACCAGCCCGTGATTCTTCAGTTGCTCGATCTGCCGCAAGCGCAAGCCGCCGTGAAGGGCGTCGTGATGGAACTGGAAGACTGCGCGTTCCCGCTGCTCGCAGGCGTGGTCGTCACGGACGATCCCAAGGTCGCGTTCAAGGATGCCGACGTCGCGCTGCTCGTCGGTGCGCGTCCGCGTTCGAAGGGCATGGAGCGCAAGGACCTGCTGTCGGCGAACGCCGAAATCTTCACGGTTCAGGGCAAGGCGCTGAACGATGTCGCGAGCCGCGACGTGAAGGTGCTGGTCGTCGGCAACCCGGCGAACACGAACGCGTACATCGCGATGAAGTCGGCGCCGGATCTGCCGAAGAAGAACTTCACCGCCATGCTGCGCCTGGACCACAACCGCGCGCTGTCGCAACTGGCGGCCAAGTCGGGCAAGCCGGTCGCGTCGATCGAAAAGCTCGCCGTGTGGGGCAACCACTCGCCGACGATGTACCCGGACTTCCGCTTCGCGACCGCCGAAGGCCAGGACCTCACGAAGCTCATCAGCGACGACGAATGGAACCGCAACACGTTCATCCCGACCGTCGGCAAGCGCGGTGCGGCGATCATCGAAGCGCGCGGCCTGTCGTCGGCGGCATCGGCGGCCAACGCGGCCATCGATCACGTGCGTGACTGGGTGCTCGGCACGAACGGCAAGTGGGTGACCATGGGCATTCCGTCGGACGGCTCGTACGGCATTCCGGAAGACATCATCTACGGCGTACCCGTCACGTGCGAAAACGGCGAGTACAAGCGCGTCGAAGGTCTGGAAATCGACGCGTTCTCGCGCGAAAAGATGGACGGCACGCTTAACGAACTGCTCGAAGAGCGTGACGGCGTCGCGCATCTGCTCGGCAAGTAAGCACGTTTCACAAGGGTAAGCTCGCGAGGGCTTCCCGTCAGCGCGAACGCCTCGCCGCGTTCGCGCCTGATCCGATCGCGCTTGAAGTGTTCGAGCGCGGCCGAATCAGAAGCATGAGCAAGATCGAATTCACATCCCTCCAATCGGACCCGATGCCGACGATGCGCGATCTCACTCCCGCCGAAGTGCTGTTTGACGGCGAACCGCAGCCTGCCGTGCTTCCGCCCTGCGATCACTACGCGGGCAGCGAGAAGCTGATCAGGAAATCACTGGCGTTGCAGGCGCAACTGGGCCCGGTGTTCGACATCACGCTCGATTGCGAGGACGGCGCGCAAGTCGGTCACGAAACCGGCCATGCCGAGATGGTCGCATCGTTCGTCGGCGGCGAGGAAGACCGCTTCGGTCGCGTCGGCGTGCGCATCCACGACTTCCATCATCGAGCATGGCGCGACGACGTGCGCATCATCCTGCGCAACGCGAAGCACGCGCCCGCGTTCATCATGCTGCCGAAGATCCGCAGCGCTTCCGATGCCGCCGAGATGGTGGCCTTCATCGAAGCAACGCGCCGCGAGTTCGGCATTGCGAAGCCGATTCCCTGTCATCTGCTGATCGAAACGCACGGCGCGCTCGCGCAAGCGTTCGAACTCGCCGCGCTGCCCGGCGTCGAATCACTGAGCTTCGGCCTGATGGATTTCGTGTCCGCGCACAACGGCGCGATTCCCGATACCGCGATGCGCTCTCCCGGCCAGTTCGATCATCCGCTCGTGCGACGCGCGAAGCTGGAGATCGCCGCTGCGTGTCACGCGCACGGCAAGGTGCCGTCGCACAATGTATCGACGGAAGTGCGCGACATGAGCGTCGTCGCGAACGATGCCGCGCGCGCCCGCAACGAGTTCGGCTATACGCGCATGTGGAGCATCCATCCGGATCAGATCAGGCCGATCGTCGAGGCTTTCTCGCCGCGCGCCGATGAAATCGCGCTCGCCGCCGAGATCCTGCTCGAAGCGCAACGCGCGCAGTGGGGCCCGACGCGTCACGGCGACACGCTGCATGACCGCGCGAGCTATCGCTATTACTGGTCGGTGCTGCGTCGCGCGCACGCGACCGGCCAGACGATGCCCGACCAATGCGCGCCGCTCTTCGACACGCCGGTTTCAGAGGCATGAGCGCGGGCGCGTTCTCAAGCACGACAAGTCACGCCGCCTGGCGAGCGTACGAAAGGAGACTGGAGAGCATGACTGATACCGCATCGACCGAAGCACCCGCAGCCGGTGGTTTCAAGCCGAAGAAATCCGTCGCGCTGTCCGGCGTCACGGCGGGCAATACCGCGCTGTGCACGGTCGGCAAGACCGGCAATGACCTGCACTATCGCGGCTACGACATTCTCGATGTCGCGACCACTTCCGAATTCGAAGAAATCGCGCATCTGCTGGTGCACGGCAAGCTGCCGAACGCGGCCGAACTGAAGGCGTACAAGACGAAGCTGAAGGCGTTGCGCGGCCTGCCCGCGAACCTGAAGGCCGCGCTGGAATGGATTCCCGCGTCCGCGCATCCGATGGACGTGATGCGCACCGGCGTCTCCGTGCTCGGCACCATCCTGCCCGAGAAAGACGATCACAACGTGCCGGGCGCGAAGGATATCGCCGACAAGCTGATGGCCTCGCTCGGTTCGATGCTGCTGTACTGGTATCACTACTCGCACAACGGCCGCCGCATCGAAGTCGAAACCGACGACGATTCCATCGGCGGGCACTTCCTGCATCTGCTGCATGGCGTGGCGCCGTCGAAGTCGTGGGTCGATGCGATGCATGTATCGCTGAACCTCTACGCCGAGCACGAGTTCAACGCATCGACGTTCACCGCACGCGTGATCGCGGGCACCGGCACCGACATGTATTCGGCGATCACCGGCGCGATCGGCGCGCTGCGCGGCCCGAAGCACGGCGGCGCGAACGAAGCGGCCTTCGAGATTCAATCGCGCTACGAGACGCCCGATGCAGCCGAAGCCGACATCAAGCGCCGCGTGGAGAACAAGGAAGTCGTGATCGGCTTCGGCCATCCGGTGTACACGATCTCCGATCCGCGCAACAAGGTCATCAAGGAAGTCGCGAAGACATTGTCGAAGGAAGCAGGCGACACGAAACTGTTCGATATCGCCGAGCGCCTCGAAACGGTGATGTGGGACGCGAAGAAGATGTTCCCCAATCTCGACTGGTTCAGCGCGGTGTCGTATCACATGATGGGCGTACCCACGGCCATGTTCACGCCGCTCTTCGTGATCTCGCGCACGTCGGGCTGGGCCGCGCACATCATCGAGCAACGCATCGACAACAAGATCATCCGGCCGAGCGCAAATTACACCGGACCGGAGAATTTGAAGTTCATCCCGATAAATAAGCGAAAATAGCGGGCTGCGCGATCGGATTTCACGAGGAAGAAATCCACGCCGCGCGGCAATCGCCATTCAACCCCAATGTTTTTGAAAGGTTTTTTTCGATGAATAAACTTCTGATCGCTGCAATCGCCGGCACGCTGGCTACGACGAGCGTCTTCGTCAGCGCCGACGCCTTCGCTGCGACGGCCACCGATTCGAGCGCGGCCAAGGCCAAGCGCCCCGCTCCGGCTCGCCGCCTGATCAAGCGCAGCCCCAAGGCCGAAGCGGCCGCGGCGGCCAAGACTGATCCGATTCCCGAAGGTGCAGTGAAGTGGTCGTGCAAGGACGGTAACGCCTTCTACCTGAAAGGCGACATGAAGCGTGACGCCATCGTCACCGTGAACTGGGCCAAGAAGGATTACCGCCTGCCGCGCCAGGACACGACGACCGGTGCGGATCGTTTCCACGATTCGGCGTCGGGCATGGACCTCGTCGTGATCCCGTCGAAAGCGATGCTGTTCTCGGATAAGGACTCGTCGCGCCTCGCCGACGAGTGCATGACGCCCGACATGGCTGCGGGCGGCCCGGCTCCGACGCAGTCGAACGCGCTGATCAAGAACGCGGAGTAAGTTAGCTCAGCACTTAAATCAGGAATCCCTCGATGTCCGCACCGATTTCCAACGTCCGGCCCGATCCGGACAAGGTACTGGTAGACATAGTCGACTACGTGCTCGATTACAGCGTCGACAGCACGCTTGCACTCGAAACGGCGCGCAACTGCCTGATCGACACACTCGGCTGCGGACTCGAAGCACTCTCCTACCCCGCCTGCACCAAGCTGATGGGACCGATCGTGCCGGGCACGATCGTCCCCAACGGTGCGAAGGTGCCAGGCACCCCGTTTCAACTCGACCCGGTACAGGCCGCGTTCAACATCGGCGCGATGATCCGCTGGCTCGACTTCAACGACACATGGCTCGCCGCGGAGTGGGGCCATCCGTCCGATAACCTCGGCGGCATTCTCGCAACGGCCGACTGGCTTTCGCGTAACGCGATCGCATCGGGCAAGAAGCCGCTCGACATGAAAGACGTCCTGATCGCGATGATCAAGGCGCACGAAATTCAAGGCTGCATCGCGCTGGAGAACTCGTTCAACAAGGTCGGGCTCGATCACGTGCTGCTCGTCAAGCTCGCATCGACGGCGGTTGTCGGGCAGATGATCGGCCTCACGCGCGATGAGCTGATCAACGCGGTGTCGCTCGCCTTTGTCGATGGCCATGCGCTGCGCACGTATCGTCATGCGCCCAACACGGGCTCGCGCAAGTCGTGGGCCGCGGGCGACGCCACCTCGCGCGCCGTGCGCCTCGCGTTGATCGCGAAGACCGGCGAGATGGGCTATCCGTCCGTTCTGAGCGCTAAAACATGGGGCTTTTACGACGTGCTCTTCAAGGGCGAGGCGTTCAGGTTCCAACGTTCGTATGGTTCTTACGTGATGGAGAACGTGCTCTTCAAGATCTCGTTTCCCGCCGAGTTCCACGCGCAAACGGCCGTCGAAGCCGCGATGACCCTGCACGGCAAGCTGAAGCAAGCCGGCAGGTCCGTCGATGACATCAGGAAGATCACGATTCGCACGCACGAAGCAGCGATTCGCATCATCGACAAGAAGGGGCCGCTGAACAACCCCGCGGACCGCGATCACTGCATTCAGTACATGATCGCCGTGCCGCTGATCCACGGCCGTCTCACCGCCGCCGATTACGAAGATTCCATCGCGCAGGACCCCCGCATCGACGCACTGCGCGCGAAAATGGAATGCGTGGAAGACTCGCAATATACGAAGGATTACCACGATCCGGACAAGCGCTCGATCGCGAATGCGCTGACCGTCGAATTCAACGACGGCACGCAGTTCGATGAAATCGCGGTCGAGTATCCGATCGGTCACAAGCGCCGGCGTGCGGACGGCATTCCGTTGCTCGTCGAGAAATTCAGGACGAATCTCGCGCGCCGTTTTCCGCAAAAGCAGCAGCAGGCGATCCTCGCGGTATCGCTCGACCAGGCAAGACTCGAAGCGATGCCGGTCAATGAATATGTCGATCTGTACGTGATTTAGCCTCACAAAGAAGCAATTTCCTCGTCTTAGTCCAAGGAAAATAACCATGGCCCACAATCTCCACAACACGCTCAAGGAATTCGACAGCGGCTCCGGCAAAGGCAAGCTCTACTCGCTGCCACAACTCGGCGACGCGCTGAAGGTCAAGATCCAGCGACTGCCGGTCTCGATCCGGCTGGTGCTCGAATCGGTGCTGCGCAATTACGACGGCAAGAAGATTTCCGAAGAGCACATCGAGCAACTGGCGAACTGGAAACCCAACGCCGCTCGTGTCGATGAAATTCCGTTCGTGGTCGCGCGCGTCGTGCTGCAGGACTTCACGGGCGTGCCGCTGCTCGCCGACATCGCCGCGATGCGTGGCGTCGCCAAGCGCGCGGGCAAGGATCCGAAGGCGATCGAGCCGCTCGTGCCGGTGGATCTCGTCGTCGATCACTCGGTGCAGATCGATCACTTCCGTGAGCCGAACGCGCTCGACCTGAACATGAAGCTGGAATTCCAGCGCAATAACGAGCGCTACCAGTTCATGAAGTGGGGCATGCAGGCGTTCGACACGTTCAAGGTCGTGCCGCCGGGCATCGGCATCGTGCACCAGGTGAACCTCGAATACCTCGCGCGCGGCGTGCACAAGAAGACCGAAGGCAGCGACACCGTCTACTATCCCGACACGCTCGTCGGCACGGACAGCCACACGACGATGATCAACGGTATCGGCGTGGTGGGCTGGGGCGTGGGCGGCATCGAAGCGGAAGCGGGCATGCTCGGCCAGCCGGTGTACTTCCTGACGCCGGACGTCGTCGGCGTCGAACTGAAGGGCAAGCTGCGCGAAGGCTGCACGGCCACCGACCTCGTGCTGACCATCACCGAAATGCTGCGCAAGGAAAAGGTCGTCGGCAAGTTCGTCGAATTCTTCGGCGAAGGCACGGCCTCGATCGGCGTGCCGGATCGCGCGACCATCGGCAACATGGCGCCCGAGTACGGCGCGACGATGGGCTTCTTCCCCGTCGATGAAAAGACCATCGACTACTTCAAGGGCACGGGCCGCACCGACGCGGAAATCGCCGCGTTCGAGCAGTACTTCAAGGCGCAGAAGCTGTGGGGCGTGCCGAAGGCCGGCGACATCGACTACACCAAGACGCTTTCGCTGGATCTGGGGACGGTCGCGCCGTCGCTCGCGGGCCCGAAGCGTCCGCAGGATCGCATCGAAATCGGCAACGTGAAGAGCACCTTCGCCGACCTCTTCTCGAAGCCGGCGGGCGAAAACGGCTTCAACAAGAAGGCCGCCGATCTCGAAGCCGACTACAAGACCGCCGACGGCGTGAACCTGAAGAACGGCGATGTGCTGATCGCCGCGATCACGTCGTGCACGAACACGTCGAACCCGAGCGTGCTGCTCGCCGCCGGTCTGCTGGCGAAGAAGGCCGTTGAAGCGGGTCTGACGGTCGCGCCGCACATCAAGACGTCGCTCGCGCCGGGATCGCGCATCGTCACCGAGTATCTGACGAAGACGGGCCTCCTGCCCTATCTCGACAAGCTCGGCTTCACGCTCGCCGCTTACGGGTGCACGACCTGTATCGGCAATGCGGGCGACCTGACGCCGGAACTGAACGACGCGATCACGAAGAACGACGTCGTCGCGGCCGCGGTGCTGTCGGGCAACCGTAACTTCGAAGCGCGTATTCACCCGAACATCCGCGCAAACTTCCTGGCTTCGCCGCCGCTGGTCGTGGCTTACGCGATCGCGGGCACCATCACGCGCGATCTGATGACCGAGCCTGTCGGCAAAGGCACGGACGGCCGCGACATCTATCTCGGCGACATCTGGCCGACGAGCGACGAAGTCCACGCGCTGCTCAAGTTCGCGCTGGACGCGAAGGCGTTCCGCGAGAACTACTCGCAGCTCACGAAGGACGGCGACCTGTGGAGCAAAGTTGCGGGCGAAAGCGGTCAGGTGTATGACTGGCCGAAGTCGACGTATATCGCCGAGCCGCCGTTCTTCGGCAGCGACTTTTCGATGCAGCCGGCCGATTCGATCCCCGCGGTCAAGGGCGCGCGCGCGCTCGGCATTTTCGGCGATTCCGTGACGACCGACCACATCAGCCCGGCGGGCTCGATCAAGGAAACGTCGCCGGCGGGCGTGTGGCTGAAGGCGAACGGCGTGCAGAAGGCCGACTTCAACAGCTACGGCTCGCGTCGCGGCAATCACGACGTGATGATGCGCGGCACCTTCGCGAACGTCCGCATCAAGAACCTGATGATTCCGGCGAAGGCCGACGGCACGCGCGTTGAAGGCGGCCTGACGATTCACCAGCCGAGCGGTGAACAGTTGTCGATCTACGACGCCGCGATGAAATACATCGACGCCGGCACGCAGACCGTCATTTTCGCGGGCGAGGAATACGGCACGGGTTCGTCGCGCGACTGGGCGGCGAAGGGCACGCAACTGCTCGGCGTGAAGGCCGTGGTCGCGCGCAGCTTCGAGCGTATCCATCGCTCGAATCTCGTCGGCATGGGCGTGTTGCCGCTGCAGTTCAAGGGCGCGGACAGCGTCCAGTCGCTGAACATCACGGGCGAAGAGACCTACGACATCGAAGGTCTCGGCGACGACTTCAAGCCGCAGCAGGAAGTCACGCTGGTGATCCATCGCAAGGACGGCAAGGAAGATCGCGTGCAGGTGCTGCTGCGTATCGATACGCCGATCGAAGTCGACTACTACAAGCACGGCGGGATTCTGCCGTTCGTGCTGCGCTCGCTGCTCGCGGCGTAAGCAAGCCTGTTTTGCAGGTGACCGCGCTCGAAAGAGCGCGGGAACATTGGACCCGGCCCCGGCCGGGTTTTTTTTCGTCCTAGGCCTTGGAGGTCGCGAGTTTCGCGGGCATCGCACGGCGCGCAAACCACGCGCGCGCGATTTCGCCCAGCCGCCGCGCACCGCCGTGCGTCGAGTCGGACGCCAGCGAGAACCAGCTCGAGTCTGCCGTTCCGCTGACCCAGATCGTCGTGTAAGGCTTCAGTTCGACGGACGCGCCCGCGTCCAGCCAGTAATCATCGGCTGTGCCTTCGATGGTCAGCCAGACTTGCCCGCGCGTCACGCGCAAGGTCTGAGGCCGATCGATCACCCAGCGCGTTGGCGCGTCGCGCCGATCGAGTTCGAATGTCCGGATTTCACGCATGATGCTGCTCCTTCGGATCGTGTAACTGGAAGGCCGCATTCGAATGCGAAAGCAGCCGTTGAGCGTATTATTCGCCCGATTCCGAACAGGTTGAATGAACAGTTATGAACAGTTGGAGCAGAACTGTTAAGCTGAATTGACCGAACAGTTCATGTCGATCCGACACTTTAAAAACACTTGATCTAGCCGTTCAGCTAGTCTTGACGCGGCTTTTCGGATGCGTTCGAATGACGCGAAGACACTGGTGAACAGCGAAATCGAACTGTTCACTTCGATTCACTGAACAGTTTCAGACATCATGAATGCACTTCCGCTCCACATCGACGGCGGCACCGGCGTGCCGCTGACCGAGCAGATCGTCAACCAAATCGAGGCGATGATCCGTTCTCGCCGCGTGCTCGCGGGCGCGAAGCTGCCGTCGATTCGTCAGCTCGCCGCCGAGCAGCGCATCAGCCGCTTCCCGGTGATCGAGGCGTACGACCGGCTCGCATCGCGCGGGCTGATTCAGCCGAAACACGGTTCGGGCTTCTATGTGGCGAATCACGTCGACGAGCGCGAGAGCAACGCCGGCAATTGCGATCCGCGCCTCGCCGAAGAAGAATCGAACCAGATTCTTCAGCAGTTCAACTATCCCGGCGAGTCGCTGAAGCTCTCGAGCGGCTTCATCCCGGAGGCGTGGCGCGACGTAGAGGGTCTCACGCAGGCGATCCGTCAGGCATCGCGCCTCGACGTGTCGAGCGTGATCGATTACGCGATTCCTCACGGCGACACGAGCCTGCGCCAGCAGGTCACGATGCGCATCAACGCGCTCGGCATCGACGCCGATCTTCCGAACGTGATGATCACAACCGGGGCGAGTCAGGCGCTCGATCTCATCGTGCGCTACATGCTGAAGCCGGGCGATACGGTGTTCGTCGAAGACCCCGGTTACTACAATCTCTTCGGGCTTCTGAAGCTGCAAGGCGTGCGTCTCGTCGGCGTGCCGCGGCTCGCGAATGGTCCCGATATCGATATCGCGGAAGAACTGCTCAGGCAGCATCAACCGAAGCTCTTTTTCATCAACACGGTGTTCCAGAACCCGACCGCGACGAACGTCGCGCCGCAGGTCGCGTTCAGGCTGCTGCAACTCGCGACACAGCATGGCTTCATGATCGTCGAGGACGATATCTACGCCGACTTTCAGGCTGTGCCGACGCAACGGCTCGCATCGCTCGATCAACTTAATCGCGTGATCTATGTCGGCGGTTTGTCGAAGACGCTGTCGTCGTCGTTGCGTATCGGCTATCTCGCGGCGAATCGCGAGCTCGTGAAGAATCTCGTCGACGTGAAGGTGCTGACGAGTCTCGGCGGCACGCGTTTCGCGGAGAGCGTCGCCGCGAGCCTGCTCGAACGCGGCACGTATCGCAAGTATCTGGAACGGCTGCGCAAGCGCGTGCGCGATTCGCTGTCGAGCGCGGTGCAAATGCTCGAAAGCTACGGCTGGGATGTGTTCGACGAACCGAGCGGCGGCAACTTCGTGTGGGCGAAGGTGCCGGGCATCGACGATTCGTCCGTGCTCGTCGAGGAAGCGGTGAAGTTCGGCGTGACGCTCGCGCCGGGCAGCTATTACCGCCCGAACGGCGAGGCGTGTGCGTGGGTGCGCATCAACTCCGCGTATGCGGGCGACCGGCGCGCGGCGCGCTTCTTCGAGCACATGAAGGAAGCCGCGGTCGCGCGCGTCTAGCGGCTTTTATCGAAGAAGCGTTCGAGCGCGTCGGTCGCGTCGCTGTCTCGCGCAAGCCGCGCGTAAAGTCCCGCCGCGCCTTCGTAGATGCGATGCTCCGCGAATTCATCGCCGATGAACTGCGCGATCTCTTCCATCTCCGCGACCCATCGATACGCTTTCGGCGGCATGCGCGGCACATTGCCCGCGAGCCACGCGGCAAGCGCGGGCTGACTCTCCGCGAGTTCGGCGAGAAGCGCATCGCCCGCGCCGTTGCGCATCGCGGCGAGCGACATGGCCGAGCCGAGCGCCGTCAGCCCCTTCGTGATGCCCGCGTACGACATCTTGAGCGCGGATGCGGCGCCCAGCGGTCCATCGAGCACACGCACGGCGAGGCCGGCATCGGCGAGCGGCTGAGTGCGCCGTGCATGCGGCCCCGACATGTAGAACTTGGGCGAAGAAGGCATGCCGATGATCGCGCCATCGACGAACGGCGTGCCGCTCGATTCGAGCGTGCGCTCGATTTCCCTGACGGTATCGGGATTGATCGCGTTGCAGTCGATATAGAGCGGCCGGACGCTCGCCCGTTCGAGCGCGGGCGCCATGCGTTTCGCGGTGTCGATCGCGACCGCGGGCGGCACGATGGACAGCATGAACTCGCATGCCGCGAGGCTATCGAGGCTCACGTCTTCCATGCCGGCCTCGCGTGCGCGCGCGGCGCTTGCGGCGCTGCGGCCTTCGAGCGATGTCAGCACGCGCGCGCCCGATTGCGTCAATGCGCGGCCGATAGCCGATCCCATGCTGCCCGCGCCCAGAATCGCGACGGTCGGATGTTTCGATTGAGTCACTTGCAGGCTCCGTGTATCCGCGAACGAAACAGAATACGCTTGCGAGCAGAGAAGCGCTCGGCCTATTCACTATCTTCGGTTTCGTTCGAGTGGAGATGCCAGAGCGCATCGAGTCTTTTCAGCACATCGAGTCCCTTCGGCGTGAGGAGCGGCATCGGCACGCCGGTCGGCAGCCGCGTGATTTCGACGAGCGCCTCCTGAAACAAACGCGCCGCGTGCTGGCCGAAGACTTCGACCTGATGAGGCGAGCGCTCGATCAGCAAGAGCGTGGAAATTTCGTGTGGACTCAGCATTCGATTCTCCAGGCGCGGGACGAGCGGAAGGGACGTATCGATACATGCTAGAGAGCGAAGCTGGCAATTCGGCTACGGATATTTTTCCGCGTGTTACGGGGGTTACATGCCTGAAACTGGTACTTATTTCACGATGGTTTCACGCATCTTTCGATTCGCGATCCTAATCATTTCCTTGCAATAAAAAAAGGCGGCCTTTCGAAGGGCCGCCTCTGGACTACTTCACCAACGCAACAATCAACGATGCTCCGTCACGAACTTCGTGACGAGATACGCTTCCATCGCTTCGCTGCCGCCTTCCGAGCCGTAGCCCGAGTCCTTCACGCCGCCGAACGGCGTCTCCGGCAATGCGAGTCCGTGGTGATTGATCGAGAGCATCCCGCTTTCGATATCGTCCGATACCGCCGCCGACGTTGCCGCCGAGCTCGTGTAAGCGTACGCCGCGAGTCCGTAAGGCAGGCGATTCGCCTCGGCGATCACTTCGTCATACGACTTGAACGATGCGATCGGCGCAATCGGGCCGAACGGCTCTTCGGTCATGATGCGGGCGCTCATCGGCACATCGGTGAGCACCGTCGGCGCGAAGAAGTAGCCTTCGCGTCCGATGCGCTCGCCGCCCGTCAGCACCTTCGCGCCATGCTCGCGCGCATCCGCGACAAGACGTTCCATTGCTTCGAGACGGCGGCCGTTCGCGAGCGGGCCCATCTGCACGCCGTCGTCGAGACCGTTGCCGACCTTCACCGCGTTCGCGGTCGCGACGAAGTGCTGCACGAACTCGTCGTATGCGGCTTCTTCGACGAGAAAGCGCGTCGGCGAAATGCACACCTGGCCCGCGTTGCGGAATTTCGCCGATGCGAGCATCTTCGCCGCACGGGGGATGTCCGCGTCCTTGAACACGATGGCGGGCGCGTGGCCGCCCAGCTCCATCGTCACGCGCTTCATGTGCTCGCCCGCGAGCGATGCGAGCAGCTTGCCGACCGGCGTCGAGCCCGTGAACGAAATCTTGCGGATCGCGGGATGCGCGATCAGATACTTCGAGACATCGGCGGGCACGCCGAACACGAGGTTCAGCACGCCGGCGGGCAGGCCTGCATCGGCATAAGCCTGCACGAGCGCCGCGCAACTCGCGGGCGTCTCTTCGGGGCCTTTCAGCACGACCGAGCAGCCCGACGCGAGCGCGGCCGACACCTTGCGCACTGCCTGATTGATCGGGAAATTCCACGGCGTGAATGCGGCGACCGGACCAACCGGTTCACGCGTGACGATCTGGCGCACCGCATCCGTGCGCGATGGAATCACGCGGCCATACGTGCGGCGCCCTTCTTCCGCGAACCATTCGATGATGTCCGCCGCCGACAGCGTTTCGATGCGCGCCTCGCCGAACGGCTTGCCCTGCTCCATCGACATGATGGCGGCGATCTGCTCGGCGCGATCGCGGATATTCTGCGCCGCGCGACGCATCAGCTTGCTGCGCTCGTACGGCGAGACCTTGCGCCATTCCTTGAAACCGCGCGCGGCGGCGTCGGCTGCGAGCGAAAGCTCCGCTTCGCCTGCGAGCGCAAGACGGCCGATCTCGGCTTCGTTCGCGGGATTGATCACGGCGGTGTCGCGTGAGCCATCGCGCCAGGCGCCGTCGATATAAAGCTGTGTATTCGGATAAGCAGGAAAATCGGAACGCGTATTGCTCATGCATGTCTCCTTACGAGTGGCGTGGCCTGATGCTACGTTGCGCAACATCAAAAGATGCAAACGGCAATGTTATCCCGAACGCGTGGTATCTGCAGGTACGCACCGTGACGCCCGAATGACGAACGCCCGCCGGGACGATCCCGGCGGGCGCTCTTGATGCACAGAACCGCGCGATTACATCGGCGGCGCGACGCCATCCTTCTCCACGACAATACGCTGCGCCGCGAAGTCCGAGCCCGCCGGACTCGCGACGACGAACACCTTCTTGCCCGGCTTCAGGTCGTCGTGCGTCGCGGGTGCGAAGGTCACGACAGGCACGTTCTCCGGAACCGTCACCGAGTTCGCGCCGCCCTTGTATGAGAGCTTCAGATCGCGGCCGCTCGTGCCCTGCACGACCTGATCGACATTCGCGTTGGTCATCGAGCTTTGCGGGCCCAGATCCCACGCGTAGTGGCCTTCACCCGTGCCGCGCGCGGATTCCGGGAACACGAGCACTTCGGTCGCGGTGAGCTTGCCGTCCGTGCCGGTGGTCGCCGCCGTGCCGACGAACGAGCCCGGCTTGATGTCCTGCAGCTTGATGTTCTTCAGCGCGGTGACGGGCGTATCCGACTTGACGGCGATCTTCACCGTGTCGCCGCTACGTCGATGGACGGTAAGCGTGTCGCCCGACAGCGACACGATATCGCCGCGAATGCGCGCGGGTTTCGCGGCGGGCGTCTGGGCAAAGGCTGCGGAAGCGAGTGCGAGCGTCACGATGCTGACGCCGAGTTTGATTCGAATCGACATGCAATCTCCTTGGAGTGATGAAAGCGGAGGCTTCAGGACCCGCCGAACCAGTTGTATCCCTGATTCTCCCAATAGCCGCCGGGGTAGTCGTTCGTCACGGTGATCGCGACGATGTGCTTCGGGTTCTTGTAGCCGAGCTTGGTCGGCATGCGCAGCTTCATCGGGAAGCCGTATTTCGGCGGCAGAATCTGGCCGTCGTAAGTGAGCGTGAGCAGCGTCTGCGCGTGCAGCGCGGTCGGCATGTCGATGCTCGTCGAGTAGTTATCGGCGCAATGGAAGGCCACGTATTTCGCGCTCGTATCGGCACCTGCGCGCGCAAGGACCTGCGCAAAGCGCACGCCGCCCCACTTGCCGATCGCGCTCCAGCCTTCGATGCAGATATGCCGCGTCACCTGGCTTTCCTGCGGCATTGCGTGCAGTTCGTCGAGCGTCCAGACGCGCTTGCCTTTGACGAGGCCGCCGATCTCCAGCTTGTACGCGGACGGATCGACCTCCGGCACTTCGTCGATGTCATAGAACGCGTTGAACGGAAACGGGCGCGTGATCATCGATTCGGGATACGTCGGCGCGAGCTTGTTCGGATCGAACAGCAGCGCCTGCACGTCGTCGTTGAAGAACGAGATGCGGCGCAACATGGCGTTGACGGATTTGTCGTCGGTGATGTTGCAACCGGACAGCATCGCGAGCCCTCCGAGCGACAGAATGCGCTTGCCGAATAAACGTCGCGCGGGCGCCTTTAATTCCTTCGCCGCATCCTTGATGATGAGCTCGGCATCGGGTCTCGATTTGAATAGCTTGAGCGACATGGCTTAACGACCTCGAATCATCATCACGAGCGAGCGCGGCACGAGCGCCACCATCACGATATGCACCACGACGAACGCGACCAGAAAGCTCATGCCGAAGAAATGCACGACACGGGCATCGTCATAGCCGCCCATCAGCGTTCGAAGCAATGGAAACTGCACGGACTTCCATACCGCGAGGCCCGACAAAATCACGATCACGATGTCCACGATCACCGCCAGATACGCGAACTTTTGTACGGCGTTGTAGTGCGTGAGATCGTCGTGGCCGAGCTTGCCCCGCAATGCGGCGAACGCGTCGGTGACGATGCTCTTTATCGAGAGCGGGAACATGCGGCGACGCAGGCGGCCGGTGAGAAGATTCATCGCGACATAGACGATGAAGTTCGCGACCAGCAGCCACATCGCCGCGAAATGCCATTGCAGCGCACCGCCGAGCCAGCCGCCGAGCGTGACGGCGGGCGGGAAAGTAATGGATTTGAAAATCGGCGATGCGTTGTAGATCTGCCAGCCGCTCGTCACCATGATCAACACGGCGAACGCGTTGAGCCAGTGCGTGATGCGCAGCCATAACGGTTGTACTTGCACGTCGTCGAGCCTCGCGATTCGATTGAGATTTCGTCAGGCATGGTAGCGACGCGCCGCTGATCGATCGATGACCTCTCGATGACTTTTTTGTCATCTTTGGCGAGGCACGCATGGGCTCTGGCTAGAATGACGGCAATCCATCGAACGCAGCGCGAGCATGACCATCCTCGTTATCGAAGACGACCGCAAGACCGGCGACTACCTGAAAAAAGGGCTCATCGAGTCCGGTTATCAGGTCGAGCTCGTGCGCAACGGCACGGACGGCCTGCATCAGGCGCTCGCGAACCCGTACGAGCTGATCGTGCTCGATGTGATGCTTCCGGGCATCGACGGCTGGCAGGTGATGTCGGCGTTGCGCGCGAAACGTGACCTGCCTGTCATTTTTCTCACTGCGCGCGATCACGTCACGGACCGCATTCACGGACTCGAACTCGGCGCGGACGATTACCTCGTCAAGCCCTTTTCCTTCACCGAACTCGTGCTGCGTATCCGCACGCTGCTCAGGCGCGGCGTGATGCGCGAATCGGATACGTTTCAGATCGCGGATCTGCATGTCGATGTCCTGCGCCGCAAGGTGACGCGCAAGGGCCTCGACATCGCGCTCACGAACAAGGAGTTCGCGCTCCTGCATCTCTTTTGCAAGCATCAGGGCGAGGCGCTGTCGCGCACGCTCATCGCATCGGAAGTGTGGGACATGAACTTCGACAGCGACACCAATGTCGTCGATGTCGCGGTGAAGCGGCTGCGCGCGAAGATCGATAACGCGTTCGATCCGAAGCTGATCCACACGGTGCGCAGCATCGGCTATTCGTTCGGGGAGAATCCTTGAACCGGCCTTCGCGTTCGCTTGCGGTACGTATTGCGCTTTCTTTCGCCGTGATCGTGTGTGTCGTGGTCGGGATGGTCGGCGCGTCGCTCTATCAGGCGACGAATCGCGCGCTGTCCACGCGTGCGGACTATCAGTTGATCGCACGCGTCGAGCATTTTCGCTCGCTGCTGCACGACCTCTACACGATCAAGGAAATCGAAGCGCGGCCGAAGCTTTTCGAAACGATGCTCGGCGACCGGCAGGACGTCATCTTTTTCCGGCGTGCGGGGTCAGCGCCTTTCATCAACGTGAATCCGGAACGGATGCCGCTGCCGCCGCTGCATATCGTGCCGATGACGCGCGCTATCGGACTCGACGATCTGTACGAAGGCTCGCGTGCGGATGGCGTGCGCATGCGCTGGGTCGGTGCGCAGGCGCGTATCGGCGAGAGTGGCGAAGTGGTCGAGATCATCGCGGCGCACGTGATGACGCAGGAAGCGATCGTCTTGTCGGCGTATCTGGAGCGCGTGTGGATCACGGTGATCGGCGCGGTGCTCGTCACGCTTCTGCTCGCGTACTGGGTGACGAGCCGCGGGCTCATGCCGCTCAAGGCGATGGCCGACAAGGCCGCGGAAATCACGCCGAACCGGCTTTCGGCGCGGCTCGATGTCGCGCATGCGCCCGCCGAATTGCAGAGCCTCGCTGCATCGTTCAACGCGATGCTCGATCGTCTCGAACACGGCTACGAACGCCTGCTGCAATTCTCCGCCGATCTCGCGCATGAACTGCGGACGCCGATCGGCGTGTTGATCGGCGAGACGCAGGTTGCGCTCGCACATGAACGCAATGTCGGCGAATATCGCGGTGTGCTCGAATCGAATCTGGAGGAGCTGGAGCGGCTCGCGCGCATCGCGCAGAATATTCTGTTTCTTGCGCAGGCGGATCATGGGCAGCAAAGCATCGAGCGTGAACGGCTCGATATACGCGAGGAACTCGAAACCATCGGCGCGTACTTTGAAGGCATTGCCGATGAACGTCGCATCACCTTTGAAATCGACGCCGACGGCGAAATGTCTGCGAATGCAATCATGTGTCGCAGGGCTATCGGTAATGTGGTCGTGAATGCGGTGCGCTATGCGACGGCTGGCACCGTTGTGCGGCTGAGCGGACATGCGGATCAATACGGCGCGCGCATCGTGGTGGGTAATCGCGGGCCGCGGATCGGGCAGGAGGAGCTTGGCAAGCTCTTCGACCGATTTTATCGCGGCGATGCGGCGCGCAGCGAGTTCACGGAGTCGAGTGGGCTCGGGTTGTCGATCGTTCAGGCAATCATGGGTTTGCATGGCGGTAGTGTGACCGCTGACTGCACTCAGGATGGATGGATCGAGTTTTCTTTGCTGTTTCCTGCTTTTCCTTCTTGACGTTTTTTTTCGGGGAATCCTGTGTTCGTGTCGGTTTATTGGCTCTGCCCCTGTGCGGGGCGGCAGTCACTTTCTTTGCTGCTGCAAAGAAAGTAACCAAAGAAACAGCTCGTTCAGGCCCGCGGTCACACGCACGTTGGCCATACTTGCCAGCCGTCGATGGCACTCGCCTAAGTGTCGTCCTCACAAGCATAACCGGGCTCGGCTCGCGCACGGTCTGCCGCACCGAATGTTTTAGCGCGCTGGTTCAGCACGAAAGAGTTCCGGCACTGCGCTTCGCGCTGCCGTTGGGTTCACCGGCTACGTGATCCAATGACCGAGAATATCGATGCGCGCACGCATACGCTGTCTACTGCGTTGCCTGGCCCGACACTTCCTATGCGCCCTGCATTTTCGCGGCGTGTCTTACTTGTTCCACGTCGGCGGCAGCAAGCCAGTGACAATAGCCGCCCAGGGTATGCCGATCAATATCTTCCAACTTCGTTTCGGCATACTTCCCCTCACGAAAATGATGCTTTGACCAGTAAGAGTCCGTGTGCCATGCATGGATGTGCAACACGTCACTTCCTATCCGTCTTTCTGCATTGGTGAAGTGATCAAGCAAGCCAACAGAATTGGCTTGCGGGTAGGTCAGCCTAAGCGCAAGTTCCCCGGCGTACATCGACAGGACTTGCTTCGACCAGTTGGGCCACTCGCCTCGAAAATCCTTAAACTCTTCCTCTAGCAGGCGGTCGCAGCACTCCATATGAGACTGCAGATAATTGCAGACCATTTCCGAAGGACCCAGCACCGAGGCCCCGACGTTATGCAAGCCGCTGTGCGGATAGCCCCATCGTCGACTACATTCGGCGAGCTTCACGCGAACAGAATCTTCGTAAGCATACGCACCGAAGCCGAAGCACAAGCCAGTCGGCTGGAATGATTTCATCGCCTGAGTTACGAATGTATCGCAGTCAGTTTTCAAAACTACGTCGAATTTTTTGCAGACGGCTAAGACTTCTGAATCCGCAAGATTGCCGACTGAATTGATGAATTTATAGTCGCCCCACCGTTCGTGAAGGCTGGAAAACGGAAGTTTCTCTATTGCAATAATTTTTGAATCGACCGGAAGTCGGTTGCGTACGGACGGATGACAAACGGCCACTATCTCACAATCGTTTAAAACTTTTGAGTAAATCAGACTCTTATAAAGCCAAAAGAACTCTTGAACCATTGCATCGTTATCGTCAACGTAAACCAAAACCCCTAGTCTGGGCAATCTCATATTCAGCTTCCTTAACCGTCGAGAACCCATCTTAACCACGCGAGCAGCCCGTGTATAGCGGGCCAAAGGATGAGCCATTGGTTATGAAAAAAATCGGAGTCATCTTATACCACCCGTTTTTCAGCGCTCAAGGATGGGGCGGTAGATCACTTCAACATTAACAGTGCAATGCCTTTCTGAAAACTAGCCTTAGGAACAGCAGAGCTGTCGCACTTCCATCAACAACAGTAGGTAAAAATAAGGAAGTCTGCAATGTTTACGGTAATGACCCGCACTAACGAAATGGTGCCGTTCAACGATCACTACAACGTTCATAATTTCACATGGGACCTTGATAGAATTCGTTATGCCTTGATCGATCGCTGGAGAACTCGAAATTACGGCCGATAGGTAGTCCTTAGAAGACTGCTTTAATTTGCAGTCCTTCAAGATATTTCTTGTATCTTGAATTTAGCGCCGCGCGGATTATCAAGTTCGGCGCCCACCAAAATCAGATGGCGGCGTCAGCAAGAGAGCACGCGCAGACCCGATAAACCAGTCGGCCGCGCAGCGGGCCGGAGCTATTTCGTGCTGAACCAGTGAAGCAAGCGATGCGACGAGTCAGACCGTGCGCGAGCCAAGCCCGGTTAGTCCTGTGGGGGCGACACTTAGGCGAGGGCCACCGCGGGCTGGCAAGCATGGCCAAACTGCGTGTGACCGCGGGCCTGAACGAGCTGCTTTCTTTGGTTACTTTCTTTGCAGCAGCAAAGAAAGTGACCCCCGCCCCGGGGAGGGGCAGTGCTAATAAACCGACACGAAACCGGGATCCGGCGAGAAACCAAACCCCAGCCCCTCACATTACCGCCACACCCAACGCCTCCCGCCTCGCCAACAACCCATGAATCTGCGACACAACCGCCGCCCCCTCCCCCACCGCAGCCGCCACCCGCTTCGTCGAACTCGACCGCACATCGCCGATGGCGAACACCCCCGGCACGCTGGTTTCCAGCGCCATCACGCCTTCCGTGCGTCCCTCATGCGCCTCGGGCCCGGTCAGCACAAAACCCTTGCCATCGACATTCACATTGCAATTGCGCAGCCAGTCGGTATTCGGATCCGCGCCGGTGAAGAGAAACAGATGCCGCGAGTCGATCGTGAGCGGTCCATCCGGCGTCTTGCAATTGACGGCGGTCAGCGCACGGCCGTCGCCATCGAGCGAAGTGATCTGCGTATGCGTGCGCACCGTGACGTTCGGCAACGAGCCGATACGCTCCACCAGATAATGCGACATGCTCGCCGAAAGCCCCGCGCCGCGAATCAGCACATGCACGTGCTTCGCATGCGTCGCGAGATAGACCACCGCCTGTCCCGCCGAATTGCCGCCGCCGACCAGCACGACTTCCGAGTTCTTGCACAGCTTCGCCTCGACCGGCGACGCCCAGTAATACGTGCCATGCCCTTCGTAACGCTCTAGCCCGGCGATGTCCGGCCGCCGATACGCCGCGCCCGACGCGATCACCACCGTCTGCGTCGTCACGCGCGTGCCGTTCTCCAGTTCGATCTGGATCGGATTGCAATCGCAATGCAGCGCCTTGATCTTGGTCGGAATCGCGATATGCGCGCCGAATTTCTGCGCCTGCACGAACGCGCGCCCGGCGAGCGCCTGCCCCGAGATGCCGGTCGGAAAGCCGAGATAGTTTTCGATGCGCGAACTCGCGCCCGCCTGCCCGCCCGGCGCGCGGCAATCGAACACCGCCACCGACAACCCCTCGGACGCCGCATACACCGCCGTCGCGAGACCCGCCGGCCCCGCGCCCACGATCGCGACATCGTAGACATGCGCCGGATCGAACTCGGGCAGCCAGCCGAGCTGCGTCGCGATCTGATTCTCGGTAGGCGCGCGAAGCACCGTGCCGTCCGGGCAGATGACGAGCGGGAAATCGGACGTCGATGCCGAGATGCGTTCGAGCAGCGAGATCGCATCGGGATCGGTGCAGGCGTCGATCACCGTGTGCGGATAACCGTTGCGCCGCAGAAAGCCTTGCAGCGAAACCAGACGGCCATCGTCCGACTGGCCGAGCAGCACCGGCCCGCTGCCTTTTTCGATCAGCCCGACGCGCCGCAGGATCAGCGCGCGCATGATGCGCTCGCCCAGTTCCGCTTCGGCGACGAGCAGCGCCCGCAGACGCTCCGGTGGAATCACGATGCCGTCGACATCCTCGGCGGCGACGCCATCGACGAGACAGGGCTTGCCCGAAAGCTGCGCCACTTCCGCCAGAAAATGCCCCGGCCCGTGCTCGACGACGAGATGCTCCTGCCCGAGCGCGTTACGGCGCGTCACGCGCACGAGTCCCTTCAGGACGATCACCATGCCGCGCCCGGTCTCGCCCATGCGGAACATCCACTCGCCCTGACGCCAGTGCGAGGCGGTGCCGAAGCGGCTCATGCGCTCGATCTCGTTGTCCGTCAGGCGCGGGAACATCTGGTGCGCGCGCGTTTCGAGCGGCGAGAAAGGCGCGCTGTCGTCGGACGCGGCGGCAGCGGCCGGCGATGCCACGACGTTCGGATTGGAACTCTCCAGCGGCTCGCGCGCGCTCCACGCGACGACATTCGGCATGCCTTGACCAGGTTCGTTGAACGGCGTTGTACTCATGCGCGATCTCCGCGTGGATAACCAGCTTCATGCAGGGATGCCGAACCCGCGGACGACGCCGCCGCCGATTTCACCGGCCAGGGGCACATCGCCGCCATTTCCGCGACCTCCTCGGGCGTGGTCGCCGCGAGCTCGCCGAACTCGGTCAGCGTCGCGACATCGAATCCGGCGAGCCGCCAGGCGTCCAGTCCGCCCGTGAGCGGCACGACGTCCCTAAAGCCCGCGTTGCGCATCGTCTTCGCCATCCACGCCGCCGACACTTCGTTCGGACACGAGCAGTAGATGACGACCTTGCGCGACTTGTCGTAGTTCTCGATGATCCTCGCGAGATCGCGCTCGTCGGCGAAGAGCGAGCCGGGAATCGCGGCCGGATCGAGCATGCGCTTTTCCGGCGAGCGGATATCGAAGATCACGGGAAGCGGCTCGTCGTTCATCAGCGCATAGAGCTCGTCCACGCTGATGCGGGCCTTTTCCAGCGTCGCCATGAGCGCGCGTCGGCGCCACCAGCGATACGTGACATAGATGGCGAGCAACACCGCGAGGACGACCACCGCCTGTCGCCCGAGCTGCGAGATCATCGCGAACACCATTTCCAGCTGCGCCGCGAAGATGACGCCGACTGTCAATCCGACCGCGCCCCACAGCGCGACGCCCCCGCCATCGTGCGCGATGAAGCTGCGCAGCTTCACGCCCATCGCGCCCGCGAGCGGCACGGAGACGAGCGAGAGACCGGGGATGAACTTCGCGACGAGCAGAATGCGCACGCCCCAGCGGCCGAAAAAGCGCTCCGTCTTCTTCACGCAGGTATCGCGCGAAAGAGACAGCTTGCAGATGGTCTTGAGCGTCTTGTCGCCGTACTTGCGCCCGCCCTGGAACCAGACGAGATCGCCGAGCACCCCGCCCGCCACCGCGATGCACAGCACGCCCAGGAGCGGCGTCCAGAACGCGCCGCCGTTCACCGCCATCAGCGCGATGGACGCGCCGACGATGATCATCGTCGGCATCGCGGGCACGGGCAGCCCGAGTGCCGAGCCCATCACGTTGATGAAAACGATCGCCGGGCCGAATCGATCGACTAGCTGATGCAACAGCATGGGAATCTCCCGCGCGGGAAGGGTGTGTTCACAGGACGACGGGACGCGCGCCGCGAAACCGGCGCTGCGAAGGCGCGAAAAGCACGAAAGCGAAAGAGATACGAGCTTGCGACCGCTCGTGGTTCAACGCGGTGCACGCGGCGCCCGGCCGACGTTCGTCACATTTAAGGGATAAGTGTAGCCCGGAAATGCGTATGTAAGCATGACCGGCGCGCGAGCCGCGGGCATCGCGCGCGCGATGCCCGGTGCGGAAAGGATCGACCGCGCAAAGTGTGGGATTCAGCCGCGCTCGTCGGCGATATAGGCGCGGATCACATCGGCGAAATTCTT
Organism: Caballeronia sp. S22; assembly: GCF_964261745.1. NCBI lineage: Bacteria > Pseudomonadati > Pseudomonadota > Betaproteobacteria > Burkholderiales > Burkholderiaceae > Caballeronia > Caballeronia sp. S22. The sequence continues at coordinate 1,626,233 of NZ_OZ180036.1, forward strand.
GTCGCCCGTGAGGCCCAGTTGCTCCGCGCGAGCCGTGTTCCACGCGCCCGGCCAGCTGCCGACGATCTTCTCGATGCGCTCGTCGCGCTGCCAGTCGATGCGCTGCACGGCTTCCTCGCCCGCCACTTCGCGCAGCGCCGCGACCATCTCGTTCACGCTCACCGACAGGCCCGGCAGATTGATGACCGGCCGCAGCCCGAGCTTCGCGCGATCGATCTCGCAGCCCGCGATCAGCGCCTCGATCGCACTCTTCGGCGAAAGCAGCCAGACGCGCATGTCGCCATCGACAGGGCACGTCGAGCGCTCGCCGTTCAGCGGCTCGCGAATGATGCCGCTCGCGAAGGACGAAGCCGCCGCGTTCGGCTTGCCCGGCCGCACGCTGATGGTCGGCAGGCGCAGCACGCGGCCATCGACGAAGCCGCGCCGCGCGTAGTCGGAGAGCAGCAGCTCCGCGATCGCTTTCTGCGTTCCGTACGACGATTGCGGATTGAGCGCGGTGTCGTCCTGCACGACATCGGGCAGCACGCCGCCGTACACCGCGACCGAGCTCGTGAACACGACGCGCGGCTTGTGGCCCGCCGCGCGGCACACTTCGAGCAGCGCGCGCGATGCGTCGAGATTGATCTTCATGCCGAGATCGAAGTCCGCTTCGGCCTGGCCGCTTACGATCGCGGCGAGATGGAAGATGGCTTCGGTCTGCGTGTCGATGTGGCGTTGCAGCACGGCCGGATCGGAGATATCGCCGGTTTCGGCGCGCACGCGTTTGTCGGCGAGCAGGCGTTCGTCGTTCGGGCGCGCGACATCGAGCAGCACCAGTTCGGTGACCGGTTTGCCGTTGAGTTCGTTGCGCTCGAGAAGGCGCTTCGCGAGACGCTGGCCGAGAAAGCCGGCGCCGCCGGTGATGAGAATCTTCATTGGGTCGCTTCCTCTCACAGATAAGGTTTGAGCCAGCCGAGTCCTTCGGACGTGGCCGCCTTCGGTTTGTATTCGCAGCCGATCCAGCCTTCGTAGCCGAGCGAATCGATCAGTTCGAACAGATACGGATAGTTGAGTTCGCCGATGCTCGGCTCGTGGCGCTCCGGCACGCCCGCGATCTGGATATGGCCGATGCCCGCGTTCGGGCGCTTCATGTCGCGCTTCAGCTTCATCGCGATATCGCCTTCGACGATCTGGCAGTGGTAGATGTCGAACTGCACTTGCAGGTTCGGCGCGCCGATTTCGTCGCAGATCGCTTGTGCGTCGTCCTGACGGTTCAGGAAGAAGCCGGGGATGTCGCGGGTGTTGATCGGCTCAATCACAATGCCGATGCCCGCCTTCTGCGCTTCCTTCGCCGCGTATTCGAGGTTCTTTTTGTATACCGCGCGATGTTGGTCTCGCGGCTGATCCGGGGCGATCAGGCCCGCCATCACGTGCAGCTTCTTGTTGCCCAGCACGGCCGCGTATTCAAGGCCTTTCGCGACGCTCTGTCTGAACTCGTCTTCTCGTCCCGGCAATGACGCGATGCCGCGCTCGCCCTTCGACCAGTCGCCCGGCGGGGCGTTGAAGAGCGCCTGGGTCAGGTTGTTGTCCTTCAAGCGCTGCTCGATGTCTTTCGCTGCGAAGTCGTATGGGAACAGGAATTCAACCGCCTTGAAGCCGTCTTTCGATGCTGCTGCAAAACGGTCCAGGAATGCGTGTTCCGTGTACATCATCGTCAGGTTTGCGGCGAATTTTGGCATTTGCTTGTGCTCCTTCTTTCGGTTCGGGTTGTTTCGCGGAATCCTGTTTTCGTGTCGGTCTATTGGCTCTGCCCCTGTGCGGGGCGGCAGTCACTTTCTTTGCTGCTGCAAAGAAAGTAACCAAAGAAACAGCTCTCTCACGCCCGCGGTCACACGCACGTTAGCCATGCTTGCCAGCCGCCCTTGGTACTCGCCTAAGTGTCGCCCTCGAAGGACTTACCGGGCTTGGCTCGCGCACGGTCTGACGCGCGATGACTTTTAGCGCGCTGGTTCGCAGTCATTCATCCGGCACCGCGCTTCGCGCTGCCGTCGGGTTTTCTTTCTGGTGCTCTTGCCTTTACCAGCGGGCGCCGAACGTGTTTCTCAAATCTTCTATCGCCGCTTCCGGTAACGGCTCGGGGCGCGGCGTTGTCGATAGGTATAGCCGCGCCGTTTCCTCCAACTCCTCCAGGGCGTAGCTCGCGTGCGACACCGATTTCTCCCATACCACCGGTCCGAGTCGCTCCAGCAGCACCGCGCGTACGCTCGACGCCAGCGCCGCCACTTCCTCCGCCACCGCCGCATCGCCCGGTCGGCGATACGCAATCAACGGAACATGTCCAACCTTCATCACGTAGTACGGCGTGATCGGCGGCAAAACATCGTCGTTTTTCCAGACGCCCGCTAGCGTCAGCGCGACCAGATGCGTCGAATGCGTATGCACCACGCCACGCGCTTCGGCATTGCTCTCGTAAATACGGCGATGCAGCGCCAGCGTCTTCGATGGCCGTCCGCCCGACACGTGATTGCCCTCGAGATCCACCTTCGCAATGTCGTTCGGATCGAGGCGGCCAAGGCACGCGTCCGTCGGCGTAATCAGCCAGCCGTCATCGAGCCTCGCGCTGATGTTGCCCGCGCTGCCCACCGTATATCGACGCTCGTACAGGCTCCTGCCCGTGATGCAAATCTCTTCGCGAATGGAGTTTTCGGTCGTCGCCATCACAGTGCCTTCAGCGCCTTCTCGAAGAAATCGGTCGCGCCGAAATTGCCGGACTTGAGCGCGAGGCCCAGCGATTCTTCAGCATTCGCGCCGATGGACTGCGTGGCCGGCACGCCCGGATCGATCTGCGGCCCGATGCGCAACGAACGCACGTCGAGCGCCTGCACCACCGCACCCGACGTTTCGCCACCCGCGACGACGAACTTGCGCACGCCTTCGTCACGCAACTGACGCGCGATCGACGCAAGCGCATCTTCGACCAGTTGTCCCGCCTTCTCGACGCCCAGTTCCTTCTGCACCGCCTTCACTTCATCGGGCGATGAAGTCGCGTAAATCAACACCGGCTCGTCGTGTTTGCGCGCGAATTCGACGGCGTTCTGCACCACCGGCTCGCCGCGCGAAAGCGCCAGCGGATCGACTCGGAAACCCGGCTTCGATTCACGCCAGTGCGCAACCTGCGCGTTCGTCGCCTTCGATGCGCTGCCCGCCAGCACCACCGACTTGCCCTCGATCTTCGGCAGATCGGCTGCATGTTCCGCATGCGCGAGCAGCTTCGCCGCGCGGAAGTTCTTCGGAAGCCCGAGCGCGATGCCCGAGCCGCCCGTAATCAGCGCGAGATCGCGGCATGCTTCGCCCAGTGTGTAGAGATCGGCGTCGGACACGGCATCGGCGATGGCGAGGCGCACGCCGTCCTTCTTCAACTCGTCGATGCGCGCGCGGATCGCGTCCGCGCCCTTCGCGATCGTGTCGTAGCGAATCAGGCCGACCTTCGATTTCGTCTGACGCTGCAACACGCGCACGAGGTTCGGATCGGTCATCGGCGTAAGCGGATGATTCTCCATGCCCGACTCGTTCAGCAGCACATCGCCGACGAACAGATTGCCGCGAAAGATCGTGCGGCCGTTCTCCGGGAACGCGGGGCAGGCGATCGTGAAATCGTCCTTCAGCAAGTCGAGCAAGGCATCCGCAACGGGGCCAATGTTGCCGCGGTCGGTGGAATCGAACGTCGAGCAATACTTGAAGAAGAACTGGCGGCAACCCTGCGCGCGCAGCCATTCGAGCGCGTCGAGCGACTGGCGCACGGCGTCGTCGGCGGGAATCGTGCGCGACTTCAGCGCGACGACGATCGCGTCCGCGTCGATCCGCGCGCCCGCTTCGGGAATGCCGATGGTCTGCACCGTGCGCATGCCGCCGCGCACGAGCATGTTGGCGAGATCGGTCGCGCCGGTGAAATCGTCGGCGATACAGCCGAGCAGTGCCTGCGCCGCTTGCGTCATTGCTTCGCTCCCTTCGGAATTTCGATGCCCGGAAAAATCTTGATGACCGCGGAATCGTCCTCGCCGCCGTGGCCCGCTGTGGACGCCATCATGAACATCTGATGCGCCGCCGCCGAAAGCGGCAGCGGGAATTTCGACGTGCGCGCGGTATCGAGCACGAGGCCGAGATCCTTCACGAAAATATCGACGGCGGAGAGCGGCGTGTAATCGCCCGACAGAATGTGCGGCACGCGGTTCTCGAACATCCACGAGTTGCCGGCGCTGTGCGTGATGACGTCGTAGAGCGCGTCCGGATCGACGCCCTCGCGCAGGCCGAGCGCCATCGCTTCGGCGGCCGCGGCGATATGCACGCCCGCGAGAAGCTGATTGATGATCTTCACCTTCGAGCCCGCGCCGTGTGCGTCGCCCAGGCGATAGACCTTGCCCGCGATCGCATCGAGCACGTCCTCGCACGCGGCGTAGGCGTCGGCGGGGCCGGAAGTCATCATCGTCATTTCGCCGGAATTGGCCTTGCCCGCGCCGCCGGACAAGGGCGCGTCGAGCAGCAGCACGCCTTTTTCGCCGATACGCTTGCCGAGGTCGGCGGCGAATTGCGGCGATACCGTCGCGCACGCGAGCACGACGCTGCCGGGCTTCATCGCGTCCACCGCGCCGTTCTCGCCGAACAGCACGGCTTCGGTTTGCGCCGCGTTGACGACGACCGTCAGCACGACTTCACACTTGCCGCCCAACTCCGCCGGCGATGCGCACGCGATGCCGCCTTCGGCTGCGAACGCATCAAGCACGGGCTTTCTCACATCGCACGCGTGCACGGCGAAGCCCGCGCGCAACAGCGAGCGCGCGACGCCCATGCCCATTGCGCCCAGACCGATGACTCCCACGTTTCTCGTCATAGCGTTTCTCGTCCCGATGAATTAGCAGATGCCGGCTTCCGCCAGACGGCGCGCGGCGTTGATGAGATGGGTCTGCGCGGCGTTGCGCGCGGCAGCGGCATCGCGCGAGCGGATCGCCTCGACGATCGCCGCGTGCTCTTCGCGCACCTGCCGCATGAAGTCCTCGCGCAGCGCCTCGTTGCCGCGCGTGACGATCGTGCCGGCTTCGAGATACTGGTTCAGAAAGGTGAGGGTTTTCAGGAAGTACGGATTGCCCGTCGCGTTCGCGATCTCGCGATGAAACGCAACGTCTTCTTCGACGCCATTCCTGCCCGCACGCACCGCTTCGTCGATGCGCGCAAGCGTGCCTTCGATGACGGCGAGTTGTTCGTCGGTGCGGCGCTGCGCGGCTTCGGACGCGACTTCGGCCTCGATCGCCCGGCGCAGCGCGAGAATCTGCACGACCGCGCCCGGCTCGATCGCCTGCGCGTAATCGATGCGCAACGGCCGGATGCCCGCCCGCTCCACGATGAACACGCCGCTGCCCTGGCGCGGCTCGACCATGCCTTCGTTCTTCAGCCGCGAAATGGCTTCGCGGATCACCGTGCGGCTCACGCCGAATTCCTGCGCGAGCACAGCCTCAGTCGGCAGCTTGCCGGTCGCGGCGAAACTGCCCTTCTCGATCAACTTCTGCAATTGCTGCGCAACCGTGTCGGACAGCGCGCGCGGCGGAATCTTCTCGAACATTCGACTCGACGAGGCTCGTAAGGTCATCGGGTCATCATACAAGTTTCAAGAAAGACGTTGACCGGGGAATAACCCTCAGAGCGGTCTACTGCGCGAGCGGCTCGTCGATGAGCGCGAGCGCGTCGCGGATTTCGGAGACATCGCCGGGGCGCACGAGGCGCGCGACTTCCTTGCCACCGAGCATGAAGACGAGCGTCGGCCAGAGCTTCACGCGAAACGAGCGGCCGAGCGGGCGGCCGCTGCCGTCTTCGATTTTCATGTGCTTCACAGCACCGTGACCCTGGAACGCCTGCGCGATCAGCGGCTGCGCCGCGCGGCAGAAGCCGCACCAGTCGGTGCCGAATTCGACGACCATCGGGCCGCTCAGCGCATCGATATCCGCGCGTCCGGGCGCGGTCTTCGCGTATTCGATATTCATGCTCATGACGCTCGTCCTTGCTCTCTTTCGTGCCGATGAAATTAGCAGAAAGCTTGCCTGCGTGCCAAAGCGGGCGGACGCGGAGCAGGGATATTACGATCCGATCGCGATCCCGGTGACCTCGTGATTGGCGCCGCCCGTGATCGTCACCGGGATGTTCATTCGCAGCGCCATCATGAAAAGGCTGTTTCGGTTGTCGTAGTTGTCCCGGTTGGGCCACATCTGCGCGCAGTACCGCGAGCCGTCGCTCGTCTGGAGCACATAGGTGATCGCCGAGATTTGATCCTTGTCGACGATTCTCACCACCATGCCGGTGCGGCTGTCCTGCAATTTCAGAAACGAGGAACTCAGGGACGGAATCGGCGAATCGCTCGGCGCAACGGCAAGTCCGGTGATGACTCCGGAATCGTCGCCGGAGAGCGCGACAGGCAGTCCGTAATCCAGCGCCATCATCAGGAGTTTGTTTCGGTTCTCGTGAGTGACGATATTCAACTGACCGCAATACAAGACGCCCTCGCCTGTTTTGAGGACGAAATTGACCTTGTCGAAATCGTTTGAATCGATAATGCGGGTGAGAAATCCACCCTTGACACCCGTGAGTGGAATGCCACCCTGAACAATGCTGAGATTGACCGAACTATCAAACTGTCTCACTTGTAACCCTTCTCATTTATGAATATTGATTCGCACGCGTCCGGATTATTTCACGACGCGGCACTGCCTATTTACGGCCGATCCGTCCGCGCGTCGTTCGGCTGAGAATCGCCGCTGCCATCGACAAGCGCATGACCTGGAGCACCGACGACCGCCGTTCTCACATAGCTGTTTATTCCGCCGACCAGCATCACGAAACGTCCCGATTCAAGTGCGAGGCGCATCAGCGCGTGGCGGTTGTGCCGGCGCCGGACGTCCATCTGGGCGCAGTATTGCGTGCCGTCACGCGTTTGCACGAGGTAATTGACATAGACGGAGGCATCGGAGTCGATGATACGGACGATTACGCCGATCTGCGCGCCATTCAATGGCATCCCCGGGCAGATGAGCGAGGGAATCACCGGCGGACTTTTGCTTTTCATTTGATGTCTCTCTGACATGCAACGCCGCTCCTTGAAATCGAATTAATATCCCGGTTAAGAGGCTCTTCGTTTTTTTGAAATATTCTTCTCATTGTTTTACCGATCGACATATATCACGATTATTATGTAAATCTTTAAACACAAGTTTTAAAGCAAAGCGTCTTCGCGCACATTGCTGAAAGCGTTGCGCGGTCGAAAGAACGGGCTTTTAATAATAATAATCTAATCGGAATTATTTATCGACGCCGATCTTCTCGACTGTCACGAGCGTCAATCGACGTCAATGAACTTCAATCTACGTCAATATTTGGGCAGTCAATAATCCGAATTGTCATTTTTTGAGATGTCCAGGACACAAAAAAAGCGCCGCTTTCCGGCGGCGCTTGAGTGGCGAGGAGAGCGTGCTCAGGCGCGCGCCATGCGCGTCCGGCGTGCCTCGTAGGCCTTCAGATGCGCATAGGCCACCGCCAGCGCCGACAAGCCGCCGACTGCCGTGCGACGCCGCGCCAGCAAGTCCCCGACGATGTGATCCGCCTCGATCGGCGCGCCGTTCTCCAGATCGCGCAGCATCGACGCGGTCATCAGCGAGCCGCGCTCGGAGAAGAACGCACGGGCGCGCGCGACGACCGGCTCGCCCGGCGCGTGCGCGTTGTCTGCGGCGATGCCGCGGCATTCGTCGAAGAGCTGGACGAGCAGCGCGTCGCCGCCCGGCGCCGCGAGAATGTCGCCGATGGGCGCGCGCATCAGGCACGTGCCGGTCGCGAGCGTCGCGAGGAACACCCACTTGTCCCACATCGACTGCAGGATGTCTTCGCTTACGTTCAGATCGAAGCCCGCGCCGCCGAGTTGCGCTGCGATGGCGTCGATGCGCGCGGAACGGCCGCCGCCGCGTTCGCCGATGGTCATCGAATGCATGTTGTTCAGATGCAGGATTTCGCCTTCGGCGTCGAGCGTCGCGGCGATCACGCATTGGCCGCCGAGCACGTTCGCCGGATCGAAGCGCGCATCGAGCGCGTCGAGATGGCCCATGCCGTTCAGGAGCGGCAGGATCGCGGTGCCGGTGCCGACCGCGGGCGCGAAGGAATCGATCGCGCCTTGCAGGTCGTAGGCCTTGCAGCTCAGCAGCACGAGATCGTATGGCTGGTCGATGTCCTTCGCGAGCACCATCGGCGGACAGGCGAACGCGAGATCGCCCTCCGGGCTCTTCACTTTCAGGCCGCATTGCCGCAGCCGCTCGGCGCGCCGCTCGCGCACGAGGAAGGTCACGTCCCTGCCCGCTTCGAGCAACCGCGCGCCGAAATATCCGCCGATGGCCCCCGCGCCCACTACCAGAATCCGCATGTCTTGCTCCTTGTTGGTCAGATGCACCGCTTCACGCCTGCCACACGCCATAGCCCGCTTCGCGCAAGCCGATCGCCAGCTCCACTTCCATGTCGCGCGCGCCGTCGTAGGGCATCGGGTTGTACATCTCGTACAAATGCGGCAGGAGCCGCAGCCCGAAATCGCGCACGTAGCGGTTCGACTGGATGCCCGCCTTGTGCTTGTCGAAGCGCACGTCGGGATCGACGCCCGTCATGCCCACATAGACGAACGGCATGCCGATCACGTAGTCCGGATTCGCGCGGCGAAAGCGCGCTTCGTTCCAGACGGCGCCGGCGAGTTCGATCACGTAGACGGAGTAATGATGGCTGCGCGCGCGCCGGGAGGGCGGCATGTTTCAAGTGGCCTTCGCGGCGTGCTCGTTGCGGGCGTTCATTCTAAGACGGCGAGGCGCCGCGCGCTCGATCGTCCGGCGCGCGCCCTGCCGGATGCGGCTCGAAGTGGTAAATTCGGGGCGGTCTGCGCTCGCGCAAGACGATTGGATCGCCGCACGGCCCGTCGAGCCGCCGATCGAACCCGAGACGACCTCTCACGCGAGCGCCGCTCCCATCGACACGTTTTCATCCCGAAGCCGCGCCACGAGCCGCGTCCGCTTCGGTCATCCGGAGATCAAGCATGAGCAAACAAGCTATCGGCGTGGTGGGCCTCGCCGTCATGGGCCGCAATCTGGCCTTGAACATCGAGAGCCGCGGTCACGCCGTTTCGGTCTACAACCGCAGCCGCGCCAAAACCGACGAACTGATTGCCGAACATCCCGACAAGAAGCTCGTACCGACCTATACGCTCGAAGAGTTCGTCGAGTCGCTGGAAAAGCCGCGCCGCATCCTGATGATGGTGAAGGCGGGCGCCGGCACCGACGAGACCATCGCTTCGCTGCGTCCGCTGCTGGAGAAGGGCGACATTCTCATCGACGGCGGCAACACGCATTTCACCGACACCATCCGCCGCAATCAGGATCTCGCGAAGTCGGGCCTGCATTTCATCGGCACGGGCGTGTCGGGCGGCGAGGAAGGCGCGCTGAAAGGCCCGTCGATCATGCCGGGCGGACAGAAGGAAGCCTACGAACTCGTCGCGCCGATTCTCACCGAGATCGCGGCGAAGGCGCCGGACGGCGAGCCGTGCGTCGCCTACATGGGTCCGGACGGCGCGGGCCATTTCGTGAAGATGGTGCACAACGGCATCGAGTACGGCGACATGCAACTGATCGCCGAGAGCTATGACGTGCTGAAGCGCGTCGCCGGTTTGTCGAACGAAGAGCTCGGCAAGGTGTATGTCGAGTGGAATCAGGGCGAGCTGGACAGCTATCTGATCGAGATCACGTCGAAGATCTTCGCGAAGAAGGACGATGAAACCGGCAAGGATCTCGTCGATGTGATTCTCGACCGCGCCGCGCAAAAAGGCACCGGCAAGTGGACGAGCCAGAATGCGCTCGATCTCGGCGCGCCGCTGCCTTTGATTACCGAAGCCGTGTTCGCGCGCGTGCTTTCTTCGCTGAAGGATCAGCGCGTGGCGGCGAGCAAGGTGTTGAGCGGCCCCGCGCCCAAGTTCGATGGCGATCGCACGGCGTTCGTCGAGTCGGTGCGGCGCGCGTTGTATCTCAGCAAGATCGTGTCGTATGCGCAAGGGTTCGCGCAATTGCGCGCGGCATCGGAAGAATACAAGTGGGACCTGCATTACGGCGAGATCGCCAAGATCTTCCGCGCGGGCTGCATCATCCGCGCGCGCTTCCTGCAGAAGATCACGGATGCGTATGACAAGAATCCGCAGCTCGCGAATCTGCTGCTTGATCCGTATTTCAGCGATATCGCCGCGAAGTATCAGGACGCATTGCGCGATGTGGTCGTCGCGGCGGTGAAGGCGGGGATTCCGGTGCCGGCGTTCTCGTCGGCGATTGCCTATTTCGATGCGTATCGCTCGGAGCGGCTGCCTGCGAATCTCGTGCAGGCGCAACGGGATTTCTTCGGCGCGCATACGTTCGAGCGGGTGGACAAGGCGGGGAGTTTTCACGCGAACTGGGCTTGATTCCGGAACGGTTCCGGTTCTGAGGTGAGAAAACGCGGCTCTTGCGGGAGTCGCGTTTTTTCGGCTGTATCGCTCGTGGATTTGCTGCCATAACGCAAGCGTTGATTGATCAGGAATACCAAATTATTATCGTCCGACTTATGAATGATTCACGGACGAACATGGGCCAGCGCTACCAATACGGCATGCATACGGATCTAGAGCCTGCCGAGCTGTTTTTTCTTATCACAATCGACGAGACCTACAGAGAGACCGGCATAGACGATCTGTCGAGCATCGCGATGATCCTGCTGGGTCAGCCGTTCCTTCCGACGCGTGGGAAATTTAATTTGGCCGTCAAGGGTACGTCCGTTGCGTCGATCGTCTCCAGAACGATGCTGCCCTTCGACATCAAATACAGAATTTTGCCGACGGTGACGTCGTTTTCAAGTCTTTTGATGTTGCGCGTCAAGTTCACTCGCAATCTGGGAGCCTTCGTTGGAAGGGCGGTTCCGGGTGTCGGCTGGGTGCTTCTCGCCACCGATGTATCGACCATTCTGTTTCGATCGGTTCAGTCTTATAACGGCATCGTGAAACCCGAGGATCGGCTGTAGATGATTGCTCGACCAGAAGCGTGGGAGCGGCTCGTCGACTTCATAGAAGTCAAGCTGGGCAAACCGTTCCTGGGACAGAACAGCCTCGCGCCCGAGACCGATCTGTATCACGACCTCGACTTGAATCCACCGGAGATTTCAGCGTTGCTCAACGAGTGGGGAATGAAATTCGGCGTCGACATGAGCGAATTCGAGCTTGGCCACTATTACCCGTTCATTCAGTTGAGCAAGCCGGCGTTTTTCTGGACAGTTCTCAAGTCACCCTTCAGCCTCGAGGCTCGAGAAACGCTCGGCGGATGGCAGCTCACACTCGGCATGCTGGAGGAAGCGATGATTCGAGGAAAATGGGTGATCGACTAAAGCATCCGAATCAAGCAAGCGTCACCCACTCGGCATTCCTCTCGCTGCTCCGCAACACCGCATCCACGAACCTCAATCCCGCCACCCCGTCCTCGACAGTCGTGAGCCAGTCATCCCCTTGCGTGGTGCCGCTAGCGATACACGCCGCCGCATCCGTATAAACCTGCGCGAACGCTTCAAGATACCCTTCCGGATGCCCGGCCGGCACGCGCGTCGCGTGCAGCGCTTCGGGGCTTTGCACGCGGCCGCGCGTGATCCGCTCCGACGCCCCGCCGATCGGCGTGAACCATAACTCGTTCGGCGTCTCTTGATCGAATGCGATGCCCGCCTTCGTGCCGTACACGCGCAAGCGCAGCGCGTTCTCCTCGCCCGCCGCGACCTGGCTCGCCCACAGCATCCCGCGCGCGCCGCCGGCATAGCGGAACATCGCCTGCACGTGATCGTCGACACGGCGATTCGGCACGAACGTCGTCACGTCCGCCGACAACTCCGACGGCCGCATGCCCGTCACGTATTCCGCGAGCTGATACGCGTGCGTGCCGATATCGCCGAGACAGCCCGCCGGACCGGCCAACGCCGGATCGGTGCGCCACACCGCCTGCCGGTTCGCCTGCGTCTCGACGGGCAGCGACAGCCAGTCCTGCGCGTACTCCACCTGCACGACGCGGATATCGCCGAGCAACCCGCGCCGCACCATCCCGCGCGCGTGGCGCACGAGCGGATAGCCCGTGTACGTATACGTCACCGCGAACACGCGATCCTTCTCGCGCGCGAGTTTGGCCAGCGCCTCGCCTTCATCGAGCGACACGGCGAGCGGCTTGTCGCAGATCACGTGAATGCCGGCTTCGAGAAACGCCGTCGCGATCGGCGCATGCAGATGATTCGGCGTGACGATCGCCACCGCCTCGATGCCGTCCGAGCGCCCGGCCTCGGTGCGCGCCATCTCGCGATAATCGTCGTAGCTGCGCGTAAGGCCGATAGCCGCCGCGCTCGCAGCCGCACGCCGCGCATCCGACGACAACGCGCCCGCGACCAGCTCGTAACGATCATCGAGCCGCGCGGCCATGCGATGCACCGCGCCGATGAACGCGCCCTCGCCGCCGCCGACCATCCCCAGTCGCACGCGGTTCATCGCGTCTCTCCTGCTTTGTCGCCGACACCGAGCACGCCGCGCAACTGCTCGCGGCTTGCGCCGCTGCCGGCGAAATCATCGAACGCACGCTCGGCCACGCGAATGATGCGATCGCGGATAAACACCGCGCCCTCGCGCGCGCCGTCTTCCGGATGCTTCAGCGCGCACTCCCATTCGAGCACGGCCCAGCCGGGAAAATCGTATTGCGCCATCTTCGAGAAAATCGCCTTGAAGTCGATCTGGCCATCGCCCAGCGAACGAAAACGTCCCGCGCGATCGGTCCATCCCGAATAGCCGCCATACACGCCCTGCTTTCCGTTCGGCCGGAACTCCGCGTCCTTCACATGAAACGCCTTGATGCGCGGATGATAGATATCGATGAACGCGAGGTAATCGAGTTGCTGCAGCACGAAGTGACTCGGATCGAACAGGATATTCGCGCGCGGATGATCGTCCACCGCCGCGAGAAAGCGCTCGAACGTGACGCCATCGTGCAAGTCTTCGCCGGGATGCAGTTCGTAGCACACGTCGATGCCCGCGCGATCGAACTCATCGAGAATCGGACGCCAGCGTTTCGCGAGCTCGTCGAATGCGGCTTCGACGAGACCCGCCGGACGCTGCGGCCACGGATAGACATACGGCCACGCGAGCGCGCCCGAAAACGTCACGTGCGCACTCAGGCCCAGGCGCTTCGACGCGGCCCCCGCGAGCTTCAGTTGCGATATCGCCCATTCCGTGCGCGCCGCGGGATTGCCGCGCACGTGCGGCGCGGCGAAACCATCGAACAATGTGTCGTAGGCGGGATGCACCGCGATCAACTGCCCTTGCAAATGCGTGGACAATTCGGTGATCGCGACGCCCGCGTCGTCCACCGTGCGGCGGATGTCGTCGCAATAGGCATCGCTCGATGCGGCTTTTTCCAGATCGATCAGACGCGGATCGGCGGGCACCTGTATGCCCGCGTAACCGAGCGAACCCGCCCACGACGCGAGGTTCTTCAACGTATCGAACGGCGGCCGGTCGCCCATGAACTGCGCGAGAAAGATCGCCGGCCCCTTGATGGTCTTCATCGTTCGCCTCCAAGAGAAAGAAGGCCGGGTGAACGGCCTTCGCGCATCAGAACGGCGAGTTCGGGAAATAGAACTGCTTGGCGTTGTCCTTCGTGATGAGCACCGACGGGATGATCGTCGTAGGCGGCAGCTTGTCGCCCTTGAGACGCGCCTCGGCGGTGAGCTTGATCGCGTCGTAGATGAACTTCGGCGAGTACGACACGTCGGCCTGCACGCGCTTGTCGCCATCCATGATGCGCTTCACGGCTTCCTTCGATCCCGCGCCGCCGAAGACGATCTTGATGTCCGTGCGCTTCGCCTGATCGATCGCCTTCAGCACGCCGACCATCATGTCGTCGTCGGCGGCCCATACGGCGTCGATGTGCTTGAAGCGCGTGAGATAGTCCTGCATCACCTTGAAGGCGTCGTCGCGGTTCCAGTTCGCGTATTTCGCATCGAGGATCTTCATGTCCGGATGCTGCTTGATCACGCCTTCGAACGCGGTCCAGCGCTCGTTGTCGAGGGTCGTGGGAATGCCGCGCAGCGCGACGATATCGCCCTTGCCGTTCAGCGTCTTCGCGAGATACTCGGCGGGAATCTTGCCGAACGCGGTGTTGTCGCCGGCGACGTAGGCATCCTGTGCGCTGGTATCGGTGAGACCGCGATCGACCACCGTCACGTACACGCCCTTCTTCTTCACCTGCGCGACAGGCTGCGTGAGCGACGCCGATTCCTGCGGGAAGATCACGAGCGCGTTGATCTTGTTGACCGTCACGAGATCCTGCAACTGGTTCGCCTGCTCGGGCGCGGTGCCGGCCGTCTTCACGATCACCTTCAGGTCCGGATGCGCCTTCTCCAGCTCCTTCTTCGCCTCGTTGGCCCACCACACGATGCCGCCCGTGAAGCCGTGATCCGCGGTCGGAATGGCGACGCCGAGCACGACCTTTTCGTCGGCATGAGCGGACGACGATGCAGCGGCGAACGCGCTTGCCGCAAGCGTGAGCGCGCCGAGCGCGCGAAGCATTTTATTCATGACGATGTCTCCGGATTTGTAGGCATTAACGACGACCGCGCTGCAAAACTGCTACGAGGATGATCACGGCGCCCTGCACCGCCGCATTCAGATACACGCTGATGATGCTCGTCAGGTTCAGGATGTTATTGATGACCGAAAGCAGAATCGCGCCGATGACCGTGCCGATCACGCGCCCTTCGCCACCCTTCAATGCGGTGCCCCCGACCACGACGGACGCGATCGCTTCGAGTTCCCACAAGAGGCCCGTCGTCGGTGTGGCCGAACCTAAGCGCGGCACGTACAGAATCGTCGCGACGGCCACGCACAAGCCCAGCAGCACATACGTGACGATCTTCACGCGATCCACGCGAATGGCCGCATAACGCGCGACCTGCTCGCTCGAACCGATCGCCTGCACATGCCGTCCGTACACCGTGCGATTGAGCACGAGCGCGCCGCCCGCCGCCACGATGAGAAATATCCAGATCGGCACCGGCACACCGAACAGGCTCGCGTAATAGACCGGCCCGTAAAGATCGACGAGCGAGTTGTCGAGCGTGAGCGCGCCGCCGTCCGCGAGCCACGTGAGCAGCGCGCGAAAGATGCCGAGCGTGCCCAGCGTGACGATGAACGGCTCGATACGCCCTTTCGTCACGAGCACGCCGTGCGCGAAGCCGAACAGCGCGCCGAGCACGAGCGCGAGCACGACGCCCAGCGCGATGATCAGAAGCGGCGGCACCGCGTGCCCATGAAAGCCCTGCATGAGCGCGTTCATCATGTAGATCATGCTGCCCGCGATCAGCGCGGCCATCGAACCGACCGACAGATCGATGCCGCCCGAGATGATCACGAAGGTCATGCCCACCGCGATAATGCCGATGAACGACGTGCGCGTGAGCACGTTCATCGCGTTGTCGAGGGTGGCGAAGTCGCCGTTGAGCAGCGTGCCGCCGATGCACAACGCGATCAGCCCGATCAGCGGCCCGACGCCGAACAGAAAGCGTGCAGCGGCGGAAAGGCGGCTCTCGCTTCCGATGTCTTCAGTGTGTGCCGGTCGCATGCGCGATCAACCTCTCTTCGGTCAAAAGATCCATGCCGAGCGTCGTGACGAGCTCGCCCGCGCGCATCACCGCGACGCGATGACACAAGCCGATCAGTTCGATCAGCTCGGATGAAATCACGATCACCGCGCGGCCCTCGGCGGCCAGCCGGTGAATCAGAAAATAGATGTCGCGTTTCGCGCCGACATCGACGCCGCGTGTCGGTTCGTCGAGCACGATCACGCGCGGATCGGGATTCAGGAACTTCGCGAGCGCGAGCTTCTGCTGATTGCCGCCCGACAGCATGCGCGCGCGAATCGACGTGTTGCCCGTGCGAATGCCGAAATCGTTCACCGCCTTTTTCAATGCATCGCGTTCGGCGTGCATGTCGATGAACGGATGCGCATAGCGCTCCAGCGTCATCATCGTCAGGTTGTCTTTCAGCGCCATGTCGACGTGCAGTCCGCGTCCTTTTCTGTCCTCGCTCAGGTACGTGAGGCCCTGTCTCATCGCTTCGCGCGGATTCTTCAGGCTGACGGTTTTTCCATCGATCACGACGCGTCCCGCGCTCAATGGCCGCAAGCCGACGAGCGCCTCGAACAATTCCGTGCGTCCCGCGCCGACGAGCCCCGCGAAGCCGAACACTTCGCCCTTCTTCACCGAGAAGCCAATGCCTTCCGCCCAGCCCGGCACCGACGCGCCTTCGACCTCGAATGCGACCGGCGCATCCGCGGCAAGCGAAGGCTTGTCGGGAAACATGTCGGAGACTTCGCGGCCGACCATCAGGTTCGCCATCTGCTGACGCGTAAGCTCGTGGGTAGGCGCGCGCGCGACGAAGCGGCCATCGCGCATCACGATCACTTCGTCGGTCACGCGCTCCACTTCGTCGAGCTTGTGCGAGATATAGACGATGGTCGTGCCCGCATCCTTCAGACGCGCCATCAGGCCGAACAGACGCTGTGTCTCCGATGGCGTCAGCGTCGCGGTCGGCTCGTCCATGATGAGCAGCCGCGCGTCGCGCAGCATCGCCTTCGCGATCTCGACCAGCTGCTTCTCCGCGACGATCAGGTCGCGCACCTTCGTATCCGGATTCTTGTGCAGGCCGACTTCGCTCAGTCGCGCACGCGCGGCTTCGCGCATCGCGGGTTCGTCGAGAAAGAAGCCTTTCTTCAGCTCGTGCCCGAGGAACATGTTCTGCGTGATGCTCAAATGGTCCGCGAGATTCAGTTCCTGGTGAATCAGCACGATGCCCGCATGCTCGGCATCGCGTGAACTCGCGAAGTCGCGCTGGCGCTCATCGATATAAAGCTCGCCCGCGTTCGCGCGCTCGTAGCCCGCGAGTATCTTCATCAACGTGGATTTGCCCGCGCCGTTCTCGCCAAGCAATCCGTAGATGCGGCCCGGCGCGATATCGAAGGTGACGCCGTGCAGCACGCGCACCGGCCCGAACTGCTTTTCGATGCCCTGAAAGCGCACGGCGAGGCTCATCGTCACGCGCTCCTTCGGCGAATCAGCCGATGCGGCAGCAGCACGCCCGGCACTTCCGCACGCGGATCGCGCAGGCGCTGGAGCAGGAGATCGGCGGCGGTTTCGCCGAGCAGTTGCATCGGCTGCGAGACGGTGGTCAAAGGCGGATCGACATGCGCGGCGACGGCGATATCGTCGAAGCCGACGACGGCGACATCGTCCGGCACCGCCAGGCCCGCGCCGCGAAAGCCGTTCATCACGCCGATGGCGAGCGTGTCGGAGACGGCGAAGGCGGCGGTCGGTCTCGCATCGTCGAGTGCCGCGAGTTGCGCGGCCGCGCGTTCGCCGGCGTCGTAGTCGAGACTGTCGAGTTCGATCAACCACTCGGCGCGCGGCTCGATGCCCGCGTCGATCAGCGCATCGCGATAGCCCGCGAGCCGCTGACGCCCGTACAGATAACCCTGTCCCGAGTTGATGAGCGCGATGCGCCGATGACCCTTGGCCGTCAGATAGCGCACGACATCGCCCGCGGCGAGATGGTTGTCGATGCCGACATACGGCACGCCCGCGGCGGGATCGAACTCGCAGCACGCGACCCACGGCAGCGCCGACGCTTCTTCGGCGAGCGCCTTCTGCACGGCGGCGGGATCGAGGCAGATCGCGCCATCGGCGCGGCGGCCGCGCAGGAGATCGAAATAGCTTCGCTCGCGCAGCGGGTCCGCGCCCGTGTCGCACAACAGCATGAAGTAGCCGTTCTGGCGCGCGACGCTGTCGATGCCGCGCACGATCGCCGCGTAGAACGGATTGCCGAAGTCGGGGACCATCGTGAGCAACAGGCGGCTTTCCGCCGTGCGCAGATTGCGCGCGAGCTCGTTGATGCGATAGCCGCTCGCCGCGACCGCCTCGCGGACTTTCTCGCGCGTCGCCTCGCGAACGTTCGTGTGCCCGTTGAGCACGCGCGATACCGTGGCGACCGACACGCCCGCGCGCTCGGCGACGTCGGCAATCGATACTTCCTCACGTGGACGAACCGTATCTGACATTGCGGCGTCGCTCGCGGCGATCGAGATGTAATGGATTACATTATTTGATCGGACGAGCGCGATGGCAACAGCAATCGACTAGGGACAAACGCTTAAGACAGAAATTCACACGCATGTGTCGATCCCGTGCGATGTTGCTCGTCGTAATGTGCGAGCGGGCCGATGACGCCCGACACCAATACACTCTTTTGAAGGAGCGATCCACATGCGATTCATGATGCTGATGATCCCGCGCGGCTACGAAAGCGCGCAACCGGGCACGATGCCAAGCGCGGACGCCGTCGCCGCCATGATGAAGTACAACGAGGAACTGCAGAAGGCCGGGGTGCTGCTCGCGCTCGACGGACTGCATCCGCCGTCGATGGGCGCGCGCGTCACGTTCGAAGGCGGCAAGCCGCGCGTCACCGACGGACCGTTCGCCGAAGCGAAGGAAGTGCTCGGCGGCTACTGGATGCTTCAGGTGAAGTCGCGCGAGGAAGCGATCGAATGGGCGAAGCGTTGTCCGGGATCGGACACGGAGATGATCGAAGTGCGCCAGGTGATGGAGATGGACGACTTCCCGCCGGACGTGCAGCAGGCCGCGGCGGGATTCGATGAGATGCAGAAGGCGGCGAAGCCCTGATGCACGTTACGCGATCGTCTCCAGCGCGAGCGCGATGCCCTGTCCGCCGCCGATGCACAGCGTCACGATCGCGCGCTTCACGCCGTCGCGGCGCATCGCGTGGGCGAGACGCGTCGTGAGCACCGCGCCGGTCGCGCCGATCGGATGCCCGTGCGCGATCGCGCCGCCCTCCACGTTGACGATGTCTTCCGGAACGCCGATCGTCCTCGCCACCGCGATCGGCACCGCCGCGAAGGCTTCGTTGATCTCGAAGCGCTCGACATCGGCGAGCGTCCAGCCCGCGCGCTGCAACGCCTGCTGCACGGCGGGCACCGGCCCAAGCCCGAACATGCCCGGTTCGACGGCCGCCACGCCGAACGCCGCGAGCCGCACGAACGGTTCGATGCCGCGCGCCTCGGCTTCCCTGCGGCTCGTCACGATCATCGCGGATTCGCCGCTGTTCAGCCCCGGCGCATTGCCCGCCGTGATCGTGCCGTCGGGACGAAACGCCGGGCGCAGCTTCGCAAGCGTCGCGAGCGTCGTGTCTGGGCGCGGCTGCTCGTCGCGCGCGAACGCGACCGTTTCGCGGCCCGCCTTCACATCGACGCCGACGATTTCCGCATCGAACAAGCCATCCCTCTGCGCGGCCGCGAACGACTGCTGCGAACGCTCGGCCCAGCGATCCTGCGCTTCACGCGTGATATCCAGCTTCGTCACGAGGTCTTCGGTGTGCCAGCCCGAATGCTCGCCCGAGAACGCATCGACGAGACCGTCTCGCAGCATGCTGTCGTAAATCTGCGCATTGCCCATGCGATAGCCGCGCCGCCCGCCGTCGAGCAGATACGGCGCGCGATCCATGTTCTCCATGCCGCCCGCGATGGCGAGCGTGGCGACGCCCGCCGCGATTTCGGTCGCGGCTGTGGCGATGGACTGCGCGCCCGAGCCGCACACGCGATTCACGGCGAGCGCGGGCACCGAAACCGGCACGCCGCCGCCGACCGACGCCTGCCGCGCCGGATTCATGCGGTTGCCGGCCTGGATCACATTGCCGAACACGACCGAATCGATCGACGCAGGATCGAGCGCCTTGCCTGCGCGTCGCAGCGTTTCGGCGATGGCCGCCGCGCCGAGATCGACGGCGGGCGTGTCCTTAAGCGAGCCGTTGAACGCGCCGATCGCCGTACGCACCGGATGACACAAAACGATGTCTTGCACGAACATGTCGTTGCCTCGCTTAGCGGGGAATGCCGGTGAGATAGATGGGCGTGTCGGTCGAGAGCGACTGCTTGACCGCGCGGCCGGTTTCATCGACGAGCACTTCTTCCTGGTTCTTTTCCAGCGCGGCGAGCACTTCGTTCACCACATGCTCCGGCGTGGACTTCGGCGCGGTAACCTGCGCGGTCATGTCGGTATCGATATAGCCGGGGTGCGCCGCCACGACGAGCGTGCCCTGCTCGCGCAGTTCCTCGCGCAAGGCGTTCGTGGCTGCCCACGCCGCCGCCTTCGAGATGTGATACGCGCCGCCCGCCGGCAACGAGACCCAGCTCAGCACCGAAAGAACGTTGACGACCGCGCCGCCGCCGTTCTTCTTCAGCGCGGGCGCGAACGCCTGCGTGAGCGCGATCGGGCCGAACGTGTTGATTTCCAGAAGATCGCGGATGCCCTGCGTCGATGCCGGATCGACGAGCAGGCCGCGCGTCGTCACGCCCGCGTTGTTGACGATCACCTGCACGTCGGTATAGGTCGCGGCCGCTTCCGCGATATCGGCGGCGTTGGTTACGTCGAGGCGGATCGCCTGGACGCCGGGAATATCGACGCTCTTCGGATCGCGAACGGCGGCATAGACCTTCGCCGCGCCCGCTTCGAGCAGCGACTTCGCGAATTGCTTGCCGAGGCCGCGATTGGCGCCGGTGACGAGAACGACTTTTCCTTTGATCTGCATGGTGTGCTCCATCAAACTGTGCATATGCACTGATATCGATACGAAAAAGGCTCGCGCACGGCGAGCCTGCTCTATGCCACTCACTCCATCGTCGTCAGTTCGAACAGCGACTGCCGCAGCGCCTTCGCGCGCTTCTCGCCGAACTTCGCTTCGAATTCCGCCTGCGCGGCGCGCCATTGCGCCGACGCCTTCACGAGCGTGTCGCGGCCCGTTGCCGTCAGCCGCAAGCCGACCGCGCGCGAGCTGGCCGATTCCTGCGCCGCCTCAACCAGGCCGTCACGCTGCAACGGCTTAAGCGCGCGCACGAGCGTGGTACGGTCCATCACCATCGAGTCGGCCAGCTCGGCCATCTGCACGCCGGGCCTGCGCCCGATCGACGCGAGAATCGTGAACTGCGCCGCCGTGATGCCGACCGCGGTCAGATGCCGCTCGTACATCTGCGACACATAACGCGCCGCCTGACGGATCGCGAAGCAGTTGCAGTCGAGAGGAGAAGAGTTGGAAGTCATGTCCCGCAGAATATGAGTGCATATGCACTTTGTCAAGCGAGGGATTCTCAATCGGCGCGATAGACGCGGCTCGGAGATCGTCGGGAATCGTCGCGCGCGGCGCGGCGGCGAAACGCGCCAAGCCGCTCCGGGCGTGCGATCGGGGCGAATCGGGCCTGTGCCGAAATCCGCATCGGACGCGCGACTTAACACCAAGACGCGGCC
The DNA here is from genome assembly GCF_964261745.1 of Caballeronia sp. S22. Classification (NCBI taxonomy): domain Bacteria; kingdom Pseudomonadati; phylum Pseudomonadota; class Betaproteobacteria; order Burkholderiales; family Burkholderiaceae; genus Caballeronia; species Caballeronia sp. S22. The sequence continues at coordinate 1,647,677 of NZ_OZ180036.1, forward strand.
AAATTGGTTTTCTACATTGCGCATGTCCGCTGCCTGTGCCGGGCCGCGCGCGAAGCGGCTGCTTTCATCGCCGGATTGCCGGCCTTTGAGGGCAAGTCCGTCTTGCCGGCACTGAACCGGTCGTGTTCCATTCGATTGCCAAATCAAAAAGGAGAGCAAAACCATGCGCATCCGTACCAAACCTCTGGCGTGGCTCGTGGCATGCGCCACGGCTGCATTCGCCGCCGCGCCCTTCGCCGCGAGCGCAGACGAACTGACGGTGAAAGTGGGTTTTGCCGCGCCGCTGACCGGCGCGAACGCGGGTTACGGGAAGGACCTCCAGAACGGCGTGCAGCTCGCGCTCGACGAAGCCAACGCGAAGAAGATCACGATCGGCGGCAAGACGGCGAAGTTCGAGATCCGCGCGGAAGACGATCAGGCCGACCCGCGTGTCGGCGTGCAGGCGGCGCAGAAGCTCGTCGATGACGGCGTGGTGGTCGTCGTCGGACACTTCAATTCGGGCACGACGCTGCCCGCCTCGCCGATCTACAACAGCGCCGGCATCCCGACGATCGACCCCGCAGCGACCAATCCGACCATCACGACGCGCGGCCTCGAGAACATGTTCACGGTGATTTCGAGCGACGCGCAGAACGCGGGCAACGCCGGCGTCTATGCGGTGACGACGACGAAGGCGAAGCGCATCGCGATCATCGACGACCGCACGGCGTTCGGTCAGGGCGAGGCCGACGAGTTCGAGAAGGCGGTGAAGGCGAAGGGCGGCACGATCGTCACGCGCGAGTACAGCGACAACCAGACCGTCGATTTCAGCGCGCAGCTCACGCGCATCAAGGCGGCCAACGCGGATCTGATTTTCTTCGGCGGCCTCGACCGGCAGGCGGCGGCGGTCGTCAAGCGGATGAAGCAGCTCGGCATGAACGCGCAGTTCGTGGGCGGCGGCGGCGTGATGGACGCCGATTTCCTCAAGCTCGCGGGCGATGCCGCCGAAGGCGCGCAGGCGTGGGAATACGGCAGCCCGCTCGACAAGCTGCCCGAAGGCAAGGCGTTCGCCGACAAGTTCCAGAAGCGCTTCGGCGTCGCGATTCTTTCGTATGCGCCGTTCGGCTACGACGCCGCGTGGGCCGCGATCAACGCGATGCAGAAGGCCAATTCCATCGATCCGAACGTGTACCGGCCGGTGCTGAAGTCGAACTCGTTCGAAGGCATCACCGGGCCGATCGCGTTCGACAGCAACGGCGCGCTGAAGAACGCTTCGTCGACGCTGTATCAGGTGAAGAACGGACAGTGGGCGTCGGTCGTCACCAAGCACGGCATGTAATGACGCTTCAGGCCTGGGCCGCGTGCGTCCGGGCCTCCAGCCTTTTGCGCGTGTGCGCCGCCTCGTCGCCCAGCCATTGCACGAATTGCTGCAACGCGGGCGACGGCGCGGGCCGCTCCGGATACGCGAGGTAATAGGCCGCGCCGCTCGTTACGCACAGCGGGAACGGCGCGATCACGCGCTTCGCGCGCAAGTCTTCCTCGATCAGCGAGAGATCGCCGATCGTCACGCCCAGACCCTGCATCGCCGAGGACATCGCCAGATCGAGCGTGTCGAAATGCTGCGCTTTCGTCGACGGCAGGCCCGTGTAGCCGTAAGCGCCGAGCCACAGAAGCCAGTCGCGGCGATCGCGCGTGGGATGCAGCAGCGTCTTGCCGGCGAGATCGCCGGGCGTGGGCGCGGCGTGCTTCTTCGGCTTCCACAATTCCGGCGCGCAAACCGGCGTCAGCACTTCATCGAAGAGATGATCCGCCGTCACGCCCTTGAGCGACGGCGCGGCGCCGAAGACGATCGCGGCATCGAACGGCTCCGCGCCGAAGTCGACGCCGTGCGACACCGACGCCGTCACCTCCACCACCAGCTCCGGCCGCTCGTTCTGCAAGCGGATGACGCGCGGCAGGATCCAGCGCATCGCGCAGGTCGGGCACTTCACGCGCAGAATGCCGGATTGCGCGCCGCCTTTCGCCAGCGCATCGTCGATATGCGTGAACGCCTGTTGCAGCGGCGCGACGAGCAGCGCGCCGTGATGCGTCAGCGCGAGCCCGCGCGCCTGCCGCGTGAAGAGCGCGTAGCCGAGATGCGCCTCCAGTCCGGCGATCTGCCGGCTGACCGCGCCCTGCGTCACATTCAGCACCTCGGCGGCGCGCGTGAAATTCAGTTTCTGGGCGACGACCAGAAAGGTTTTGAGCACGTCGAGCGAGGGCAGCGGTTTCATCGGAGGCATCGGGTTTTTGGCATGTAGCCATGATCTGCAAGCATGGCTAGTATGACAAAGTTTCGATTGTCCGCGCTTTATTGCTGCGGTTGAATCGACGGCAATCATCGCCGAACCGCAATTCCGGAGACACTTGCCGTGCATAGCGCCTGCATTCCCGAGTCGAAGCTGCCGAATGTCGGCACGACCATTTTCACCGTCATAGGCCAGTTGGCCGAGGAGCATCACGCGCTCAACCTGTCGCAGGGCGCGCCGAACTTCGCCTGCGATCCGAAGCTGATCGAAGGCGTCGAGCGAGCCATGCGGGCAGGACATAACCAGTACTCGCCGATGTCCGGCGTGCTCGCGCTGCGCGAAGCGATCGCCGTGAAGACACAGAAGCTGTACGGCGCGCATTACGATCCGGGCACGGAAGTCACCGTGGTGGCGAGCGCGAGCGAAGGCCTGTACGCGACGATCAGCGCGCTCGTGCATCCCGGCGACGAGGTCATCTACTTCGAGCCTTCCTTCGACAGCTATGCGCCGATCGTGCAGTTGCAGGGCGCCACGCCCGTCGCGATCAAGCTCTCCGCCGAGAATTTCCACATCGACTGGGACGAAGTCGCCGCCGCGATCACGCCGAAGACGCGCATGATTCTCGTCAACACGCCGCACAATCCGACAGGCAGCGCGTTCACGGACGCCGACATCGCACGGCTGACCGCACTCACGCGCGACACGAAGATCATCGTGCTGTCGGATGAAGTCTATGAACACGTCGTGTTCGACGGCGCGCCGCATCACGGCATGGCGCGCTATCCCGAGCTGGCGGAACGCAGCGTGATCGTGTCGTCGTTCGGCAAGTCGTATCACGTGACGGGCTGGCGCGTCGGCTACTGTCTCGCGCCCGCCGCGCTGACATCCGAGATTCGCAAGATCCACCAGTTCATGACCTTTTCCGCCGATACGCCGATGCAGATGGCGTTCGCCGAAGCGCTCGCGGACGAATCGAGCTATCTGAATCTCGGGCCGTTCTACCAGCACAAGCGCGATCTGCTCGCCGAGTCGCTTAAGGGCTCGCGCTTCGAACTGTTGCCGAGCGCGGGCAGTTTCTTCATGCTGGCGCGGTACGACGCGATCTCGAACGAATCCGACAGCGACTTCGTGCTGCGCCTGATCCGCGAGGCGCGCGTCGCGACGATTCCGCTGTCCGCGTTCTACACCGACGGCACCGATAACCACCTGATCCGTCTTTCGTTCGCGAAGGACGACGACACGCTCGTCGAAGGCGCGCGCCGCCTTTGTTCGATCTGACGATTTTTCTGGAGACCAACACGATGAAACTCAAACACATCGCCAGCGCCTTGTTCTTCGCATGCACGTTCGCGAGCGGTGCGGCGCTCGCCGCCGATACGCTGCGCTTCGGACTGGAAGCGCAATATCCGCCGTTCGAATCGAAATCGTCGACGGGCGAGTTGCAAGGGCTCGACATCGACGTCGGCAACGCGGTTTGCGCCGCCGCGAAGATGCAGTGCAAGTGGGTCGAGACGTCGTTCGACGGCCTGATTCCCGCGCTGCAGGGCCGCAAGTTCGACGCGATCAACTCCGCGATGAACGCGACCGAGCAACGTCGCCAGGCGATCGACTTCACGACGGTCGTGTATCGCGTGCCGACGCAACTGATCGCGAAGAAAGGCAGCGGTCTGGAACCGACGTCGGCATCGCTGAAGGGCAAGAGCGTGGGCGTGCTGCAAGGTTCGATTCAGGAGACGTTCGCGAAGGCGCACTGGGAGAACGAAGGCGTGAAGGTCGTGCCGTATCAGGACCAGAATCAGGTGTATGCGGATCTGAAGTCCGGCCGTCTCGACGGGACGCTCGTGCTCGCGCCGGCGGGACAGAGCGGGTTCCTTTCGAAGCCGGATGGTGAAGGCTTCGCGTTCGTCGGCGCGCCGGTTCGCGACGACAAGATTCTCGGCAGCGGCATCGCCTACGGCGTGCGCAAGGGCGACGATGCGCTGAAGACGAAACTCAACGCGGCGATCGAAAAGGTCAAGGCGGACGGGACGATCGACAAGTACGCGAAGAAGTATCTGGGGAATATCGATATTTCGACGAAGTGAGGCGGCGGGCGCGCGGCGGCGGGCTCAGCAGCTTTTTTTGAGCACAGGCACACTGGCGGCTTGACCTTCTTCGGCCGCGGCGCGTTCATCGCGATACTGTGGCCCCGAACATGGGAGCCGCATGAGCACGCCGACGACGTCCAGCCCCGCCGCCGCACCGTCGCCGCCTCCGCCGCTCCAGGGCGGCAAGCTCGTCCTCGCCACCTTCGCGGTGGCGCTCGCCACCTTCATGAACGTGCTGGATTCGTCGATCGCCAATGTCGCGATCCCGACGATCTCCGGCAATCTCGGCGTGTCCGTCAACGAAGGCACGTGGGTCATCACCGTGTTCGCGGCGTCGAACGCCGTCTCCATTCCGCTGACCGGCTGGCTCACGCAGCGGCTCGGCCAGGTGCATCTGTTCGTCGGCGCGATTCTGATGTTCGTGCTGTCGTCGTGGCTGTGCGGCCTCGCGCCGAACCTGCCGGTGCTGCTGTTCGCGCGCGTGTTGCAGGGCGCGGTCGCCGGGCCGCTGATTCCGCTGTCGCAGGCGATCCTGCTCGGCTCGTATCCGAAAGAGAAGTCGTCGATGGCGCTCTCGCTCTGGGCGATGACCGCGACCGTCGGGCCGATCGCCGGTCCCGCGCTCGGCGGCTGGATCACCGACAGCTATTCGTGGTCGTGGATCTTCTACATCAACATTCCGGTGGGCATCTTCGCGGCGGGCGTGACGTGGCTCATCTACCGCGATCGCGAATCGCCGACGCGCAAGGCGCCGATCGACGTGATCGGTCTTTTGCTGCTCGTCTCGTGGGTCGCGTCGCTGCAGATCATGCTCGACAAGGGACGCGACCTCGACTGGTTCTCGTCGCCGCTGATCGTCGTGCTGGCGATCGTCGCCGTTATCGCGTTCGCGTTCTTTGTCGTGTGGGAGCTGACGGACCCGAATCCGGTCGTCGATCTTCGGCTTTTCGCCGGGCGCAATTTCTTCGGCGGGACGGTGGCGATATCCGTCGCGTACGGCGTGTTCTTCGGCAATCTCGTGCTGCTGCCGCAATGGATGCAGCAGTATCTGAACTACCGGTCCGTCGATGCGGGGCTGGTCACAGCGCCGCTCGGCATCTTCGCCGTGATCCTCGCGCCGGTGATGGGCAAGGTCTTGCCGCGCAGCGACGCGCGCATCATCGCGACGATGGCGTTCGTCGGCTTCGCGTTCGTGTTCTGGCTGCGCTCGAAGTACGTGATCGAGATCGACACGTGGCACCTCGTGCTACCAACGCTCCTGCAAGGCATCCCGATGGCGATGTTCTTCGTGCCGCTCACGGCGATCGTGCTGTCGGGATTGCCGCCGTCGAAGATTCCGGCGGCGGCGGGGCTATCGAATTTCGCGCGGGTGTTTTGCGGCGCGGTGGGCACATCGCTCGCGGGCAACGAGTGGGATAACCGCATCGCGCTGCATCACGAGCGGCTCACCGAGCAGGCGAATGTCTACAATCCGGCGTTCCTGCAATCGCTCGGGCTATCGCGATCGACACTCGATGTCAGTGAGGCGCAAGCACGCGGCATGTTCAATTTCACCGTCAACACGCAAGCCGCGATGATGGGCCTCAACGATATCTTTCTGATCTCGGCGGTGATCTTCATTCTGATCATTCCGCTGATCTGGATTACGAAGGTGGCGAAGGGGGGTGGTGGCGGGGCGGCTTCGGGGGCGCATTGACGAACCTGTGCGACACCCGCGCCGCAGCCGCGGTCAGTTTTGGGGCGTCAGAAAATAGATGGGCGTCAGTGGCATGCGTGCTCGCGCCTGGTCGTCGAGTTTCCCGTAGAACTCGACCCATAATTCGATCAAACGCTCGCAGTCGATCAGCGTGATTTTCCGCCGCTCCTGATCACGCGCGAAAGTTTCGGCATCGCGGGTAAAGCCGCCCAGAGAAACGAAAAGCCCGACATCGTCATCGTTGATGATGGCGATAAAAGACTTCAAACCGTCTTTGTCGACGCGATGGCTGATACGTTTCACTTGCACCTTGATACGTGGTGAGCGAGTTCCAAGCGGATCCGTATTGGCGATGATATCCACGCCGCCGTCTTTACCGGGCGGAGATACCCAACCGATGTGATAGTTCATGGCTCGCAGTAAATCCGCGACAAGGTCCTGAAAATCGTACGGCGGCATCTTCCGCAGGTGCTGTTCGACTTCACCCCAAGCCTGCTCTTCAGCTTGCTCGTAGGTGACACTGGCCGTTTCGGCGTCGACTTCGAAGGACAGATCCACCTGCTCGCCAAGCTTGGCCGACACACTGGCGAGCCCCGCCGGTTCACGCGACTGCGCTGCCTTCCATTGTCCGTATAGACGCCCGGATTCACGACAGAATGCAGCAGGTTCCTTGAATCTTTCGTACGCCGTCAGACCTTCGTCGGTAACGGCCCAAATTCCCTTATGCTTGACGATCCAACCGCCCTTGACGCACGCGACGGTGGCAAATCGGACAATCTTCTCGAAGCGCCTCAGGCCAGAGCTTTCGTAGATGCCAGCTTCATAAGGTGTAAGCGTGACGCTGCTCGCCAGTGCTTCTAACGCCCGCGCTGCCGGCATGCCCTCCGGATGAGCCTTCAGGATTTCGAACAGTTTTCTGAGAAGCTCGCCTGTTCGCTGTCTCGTAACTTCAGCCATTGCAGATTAATTATCTTATTCGCGCACGGAAGTGAGCGCGACAGGTAATTATTGCAATTGCCAATGGAAATTCAAAGTGCGAAACACGAAACTCGGATTTCCTGCCATTCGGTTGACGAGTGTGCTCTGCTCAGTCCGGCAAAAACCCCTCCTCCAGCACCGATGACATCGGCCAGGGACAGACCTCCGGAAACGTATCGAAGTCGATGCCCGTCTCCGCTTCGGCCTGCTTCCGCGCTTTCGATCAGACCAGATCGAGCCATTGGTCGTCATCGAAATGTCGACGCAAGCTCGGCGCTTCTTTCAACACGAACAACGCCTCTCTTCGCTGCACGCGGATCGTGCTCGTCCAACTTCTGCTTCGGCGTTCCGGCTGAAACATCCATTTCAGCAGATGCGCCAGCAGAACGCCTAGCCTGCTTCGCAACTCGCGTGATTCAATTTTCGCCACGTCCTCGATTTCCTCAGCGATATGCTCGATATCGATGGACGCAAGCTTCCCTGCACGCAGCAGCGCGGCCTGTTCATAGGCCCACGCCACCACGTCCTTCTCATAAGGTGTTCCCATCGGCGGATTCCCGTTTTCATTCGAATTTTCGGTATCGCCCATGCTAGTTTGCATTCCTTTGTTCATCCAGATCGTCCAGACGGCTAACGCCGCTCACTTCAACCCGAGTTCCACGCGCGAACCCGCGCCCTTGTCCTTGATATCGTCCGCCGACATCTTCGGCGCGACGACGAATATCCGCTGGCTGTCGATCTTCCCGTCGAAATACTCCTGCACCGCCTGCGCACGACGCTGCGCCAGATCGCGCAACGCGCCCTCGTCCACCGGTGCGTTCTTCGTCAGCGCCGCCTTCATGTCGCCATCGGGCACGGACTTCGTCATGCCGATGAAGTTGGTCGGCTTCTTGAAATCCGCCGACTTGTACACCTTCGTCAGATACTTGTCGTAGTCGGCATCGGATATCTTGATCGCGTTCCAGTCCACGTTCTCGCCGTTGCCCGACATGTCGCGCACCTTCGCACGCTTGACCTGATTGTCGAGCCACGCGGCGCGCAACGCCGGCTCGTCCGTCTTCGGATTGACGCGGCCCGTCACATCCACCCGCACCGACGGCTTGTCCACCAGCGCCTTCGCAATCGTATCGAGCTTCTTCTGCGCGGCGTCGTTCAACGTGGCCGAACCCGCATCGAACTCGATGTAGTTCAGATCCTCGCCGCTGCCGCCGCCGAACGCGTGCGCGAGCAGCGTGAACGGCGCGGTCACCGCCTTCTGCACGAGATTCACGATCGCCTGCCACACGAGCCCGCCGATCGAAAACTCCGGATTGTCCAGCGATCCGGAAATCGGAATATTCACGTCGATCTCGCCGCGCGAATTCTTCAACAACGACACCGCGAGCCGAACCGGCAGCTTGGTCGCCGTCGGATTGTCGATGTGATCGCCGAACGTCAATTGATCGATGAACAGATGGTTGTTCGCCGTGAGCTTGTTGTCGGCGAGCATGTAATGCAGATCGACGTTGAGCTTGCCCTTCGTGATCGGATAGCCCGCGTACTTCGACGAATACGGTGTGAGGTTCGTCAGCTCGACGCCGTGCGCGCTCGCCGTCAAATCCAGCGCGGGCTTGTCGATCAGCGGATTGATTTGCCCCTTGATCGAGACCGGTCCGTTCGCCGCCAGTTTCGCGGAAACATCGACGGGCGCGGGCGTCGTTGAATGCGTGCCGAACGCGCCGATCGTGCCGTTGATCGCGACGAGATTCGCCGTGTAGTTCGGCTTGATGAAGTTGTCGGTGTAGGTCACGCGGCCGTCCTGCAGCACCAGCTGGCCGAAGCGCATATTGACCGGCGGCCCGGAATTCGGCGCGGTTTTCACCGGCACCGTTGTGGCTGCGCTCGCCGCCGCCGGCGCGGACGCGCCCTGTTCCTTCGTGCTGCCGCGCGTCACCGATTGCGGTCCGCCCTCGCCCGCCACCACGCTCTTCAGGTTCAGCTTGCCCTGCGCGTCGAGCAGCACGCGGCCGTAGAACTTCGCGAAGGTCACGCGCGCCGCGTCGACATCGGTGCCGCGCTCACTGTAGTTCACCTTCACGTTGGTCAGGCCGAGCAGCTTCCAGCCGGCGAAGCGATCGGACGTCGCCTTGTCGAGCATGCGCACGTCCGAGAGCGACACATCGCCCTTGTACGACGCCGCGAGCGTCTTGCCGCTGCCCGACATCGCGACATCGCCGTTCGCGCTCAGATACGCGCTCGCCACTTCGATGTTGAGCTTGTCGCCGAAATACGGCTCGAACGCGGAGGCATCGACCTGATCGCCCTTCACGTGCAGCGCGAGCTTGAGCGGCGTGACCGTGACATTGCCGGCGATCGCGAGCGCGCCCTTTCCGTTCAGCGTGAGCTTGCCATCGACGGCGAGCGGTTTCGTCAGATCGTCGCTGAACTGCTTCACGTTCACCGCGAGCGGCGCGACGCGCAGCTTGACCGGCTGCGGCGTGGTTTCGTCCGTGATATTCGCCGATGTATCGGCGAGCGAGATTTCGCCGATGCGATAGTGCCACGCCGGGCCGGCCGCCTGCGCCTTCTGGATCTTGTGCGTCGCCGTCTGCTCGGGCGCGGCCTCGTGCGGCCCCGCGAGCGCGGCGAGATCGATGGTGCCGTCATTGCGGCGCGTCGCATCGAGCGCGAGACCGCTCAGTTGCACGCTGTCGAGCGCGGCGTTGCGCGCGGATACGTCGACCTTAGCGATCTTCGCCACCGCCGACGCGAGCTTGATCGGCGCGCCGCCGCCCGCATTGGGCACGAGCGTGAGCGCGTCGAGCTTCACGTCGCCCGCGCCGACCTGCACGCCGCCATCCGGCTTGCCCCAATCGACCGACACCGGCAGGTTCGCGCCGAACGTGCCGCTCGTCACCCGCGCGGCCAGCACGTTCGCGAGATATGGCTGCAGCGGCGGCAGCGCGAACGCGTTCAGCGCGAGCTTCGCGTCCGCCGTCTTCGCGGCGAGCGTCACCTTGCCCGACGCATCGAGCGCGCCGCCGTGGTCGAACGCGGTCTTGAGCGTGTATTTCGCGGGCGTCTTCGCGAGCGTCGAGAAATCGTCGAGCGTCACGGCGAGGCCGGTCAGCGCGCCTTGCACGTGTTCCTTCAGCAACTGGTCGTCGAGCGCGATCCTGCCGCCGTCGATCGCAAGATGACGGATCGTCAGATCGAGCGGCGGCGCTTCCTTCTGCGCTTCCTTCTGCGCTTCTTTTTGCGCTTCCGTGCGCGCCGGTTCCGCGGATGCCTTCGGCGCGGGACCGGCCAGTTTCTGCACATTCAACTGCCCCGACGAATCGCGCGCGAGATGCACGTCGGGATTGCTCAGCGTCACTTCGTCGAGGCGATAGATATCGCGCAACGGCTCCGCGTTCGCGATCTTCACATGCAGCGCGCGGGCCGCGACGAGCGGCGCGTTCGACTTGTGGGTGACGGCGAGATCGGCGAGATCGGCGGTGCCTTCGATGCGGATCGTCGGGGTATCGCCCGAGATCGCGAAGTTCACGTTCAGGTCCGTCGAAAGCTTGCCGCTCTTCACGGCGACCGGCACGGATGCCGGCGCGTAAGACGCCATCTGCGGCACGTCGAGGCCATCGAGCGTGAGCGCGATCTCCGATTCGCGCGACTCCGAGAACGGCTTGGTGCGCCCCTTCACGACGAGCGGCGAACCGTCGATGCGCGCCTGTAACAGCGGCGTCACGAAGATATCGGTGGCGGAGGGCAAGGTCGCGATAAACGGAATGCCGAGCGCGAAGCGGTCGATCACGTGCTTCGCCTTCAGCAGCCTGTCATCGAACGTGATCTGGCCGTTTTCGAGGCGGATGTTCGACACTGAGAAGCGCGCGGGCTTGTCCGAGGGCGTCGGCGATGGCTTCGAGAATTTCGCGATCAGATCGGAGAAATTGAAATGCTCGCCGTCGAAGCGCACGACGTTGATGCGCGGCGAATCGATTTTCAGTTCGTTGACGACCGGCGCGAGCTTCAACACCGACGCCCACGAGGTGCGCACGACAAGCCGCGACACATCGACGAAATCGGGCGACGCGCCCGGCGTCTTCGCGAGATTCGCGGGCGCTTCGCCGATATGCACGCCATCGGCTTCGAAATCGAGCGTGTAGGGATTGAGCGAAATGCGCCGGATGCTGACCGGGCGATCGAGCTGCTTCGCGAGTTGCTGCTCGGCGATATGCCGGATGACCGGCGGCGCGACGAAGAAGCCGAGCGCGCCGATCACGAGTAGCGCGATCAGCAAGCCGATGAAAATGCGCCGCGTGCGCCGCGCGTGCACGACGCCGCGCAGGGTTTGGCCGGCGGAAGCAAGAGAAGACTTGGTGATGCTTGACATTCGATACGCGGCGACGAGCTGCCCGTGTGAGCACCGCCCGAGCTTCGCCGTCCCGGAAAGATGATGTTCGAGTATACGACGAGGCGGCCCGCAAACGTTCGCCAAACCGTGCATCAAAAGATAAAGGCCGCGAAAAAATCGCGGCCTTTATGTTTCGGTCCGGTTGCTTTCGCGCGGCTGACTCACCGGCGCTCGACGCGCGGCGGCGCCCACGAGCCGTCGCTCGCTTGCGGCCTCGGCGCATAGAGACGCATCGCGAGCTGGAATTCGCCATCGGGCGCGGGCAGCCAGTTCGCGTCGCGTGCGCGTCCCGGCGACTTCGCCGACACGATCACGTCGATGGAGCCATCGCGATTCTTCTTCAGCCGGTCGCGATCGGAGAGCGAGAGGCGCGGCAGCTTTTCGTCCGCGAGTGCGCCGTCCTTCGTATAGGCGGTGATCGTCCAGAAGCCGCGCACCGGCGGCAACTGGTCGGGCGTGAAGTGCAGCGTGTACGCGTTCGCGCCGTTGAGCGCATGGCCCTCGCTGTCCACGCGCGTCACCGCCTTCACCTCGCCTTCCTTCGTGCTCGTCGCGGTCTGGCGGCGTGCGAGATACGCGCGCAGCGTGTAGTCCGTGCCGTAGATACCGACGCCATCGCCGAACCAGGTCCAGCCGTTCTTCGTGATCGCGTTCGGCGGCACCGTCGCGAGCCGCTCGCGCGCATCGGCAAGACCGGAATCGAGCAGCGGCGCATCGGTCTTCTTGAACTGCACCGGCTCGCCGGGCTTCACGCCGAGATCGGCGAGCTGGCTCATCGCGTGGGCATCGTCGGTGGCGGCGGGGTTGTCGTCGAGCGAGCGGGCAAGGCGCGCGAAGAACGCATTCGCGTCGAGCGCCTCGGCCTGTGCGCCCGGCGCGACCGTCGCCAGCGCGGACGGCAACGGGGGCACCGCAGGCTGCCGCGCGCCGTTCGCGGGCCACGCGCCGGCCACCGCCGGCGTCGGATCGGCCGCCGAGCCTTTCGCGGGCGTCTGCGTGTCGATGCGCATCGACGTCTGCAGCTTGCGCGCCTCGGGCACATCGCGCGGGCCGTTCACGCGCACGCGCACCGAGAGCCACACGTAACGCGTGCGCGTCTCGACGCGCGTCGCGTTGGCGGGCAGCGTGCCCGTCCAGCCCGCGGGCACGAACGCGATCAGCTGCATCTTCGGATAGGGCGTCGTGTCGGCGCTGGAATAGAGCGCGTTGGTCCACGCATCGAATGCGCGGGCGTCCAGATAGCGGCCGCGCGGCGCGGCGGGCAGCGAGACGATCACCGGATCGGCGGAGACATCGAGCCAGGCGGTCGATTCGAGCGTGTCGACGCTCGGCCAGCCAGCCGCGCCGGCGGACGGCAACGCGCTCGCATGACGGAACGTGTTGAGCGGCGTCTGACCCGGCTGGCCGGGCTGACCGGCGCGGCCGCTCGCACGTTCGCGGGCGATATCGGAGGCGACGAGCGGAAAGCCGAACGTATAGGAGTCGGCGACCTGATTCTTCACCCAGCCCGTGGTGGTCGGTTTCACCTCTGGCTGCCTGGTCGCGCAGCCAGCCAGGACCGCCATGCCGGCGAGACTCACGCTCATCCAGATCGCGGGGTTGAGCGGAAAAGTCCAGCGTCGGTTGTTCTTCATTCGAATGGAAATCCGGTTCTTCTTTCGATTTGGGTTCTCGCGCGACTCGATCCGGGATCGATTCACGGCACGCTCGCGAACGGCTCGACGCCGCCTCGAATCCCCGCGCGGCGCACCGCGAGCATTATCTCGAAATTCGGGTTTTAACTTATCCGCTGACTATAGGCAAGACGAAGCGTATAAAAGCGCTCCGGCAAATCGAAGAATGCACTAGATGCTGCCTAAAAGCACTGAATGACGCGCGTTTCGTCCTTCGAATACGATTATTTCCGATGCGTTCCACGATCGCACGACGCCGTTCATTCCGCCCTTGACCTTCCGATCATTGGAAGGTCGATACTCGTCTCGTGAGGGATCTTCGCGATCCCAGCCAGACCGGAGCGTTTCACCATGTCCACAGCAACATCCGAGAAACCGAGAACCGCGGAATTGGCCGTCAGCGGCATGACGTGCGCGTCGTGCGTCGCGCGTGTCGAGAAAGTGCTCAGGCGCGTGCCGGGCGTCGAAAGCGTGGCGGTCAATCTCGCCACCGAGAAGGCGACCGTGCACGCGAACGGCGCCGTGACCGACGATCAGCTCGTCGCCGCCGTCGCGAAAGCCGGCTACGACGCCGCGCCGATTTTGCCCGAAGCCGTGCCCGCCGCCGCTGCGCCGCCCGCATTCGATCGCGAGCTCGCCACGGTCTTCGCCGCCGCCGTGCTCACCGTGCCGCTGCTCGCGCCGATGTTCGGCCTCGCGCTGAACCCGTGGCTGCAACTCGCGCTCGCGAGCGTCGTGCAATTCGGCTTCGGCGCGCGTTTCTATATCGGCGGCTATCGCGCGGTGCGGGCTTTCGCGGGCAACATGGATCTGCTCGTCGCGCTCGGCACGTCGGCGGCCTGGGGCTTGTCCGTCTATCAGATGTTCGCGCACGGCGGCATGACCGAGCATCTGTTCTTCGAGGCGTCGGCGGTCGTCATCACGCTGGTGCGCTTCGGCAAGTGGCTGGAAGCGCGCGCGAAGCGGCAGACCACCGACGCGATCCGCGCGCTCAATGCGCTGCGTCCCGACAAGGCGCGCGTGCGCGACCGCGACGACCCGGCGCGCGAACGGGAAGTCGCGCTCGCCGATGTGCGCGTCGGCGACATCGCCATCGTGCGGCCGGGCGAGCGCGTGCCGGTCGACGGCATCGTGCGCGAGGGCCGCACGCATATCGACGAATCGCTGATCACGGGCGAAAGCCTGCCCGTCGCGAAGGAACCGGGCGCCCGCGCGACCGGCGGCTCGATCAACAGCGAAGGTGTGATTGCGATCGAAACCACGGCGATCGGCGCGGAAACGACGCTTGCGCGCATCATCCGGCTCGTCGAATCGGCGCAGGCCGAGAAGGCGCCGATCCAGCGGCTCGTCGATCGCGTGTCGGCGGTCTTCGTGCCGGCGATTCTGGCGATCGCGCTCGTCACGCTCGCCGGCTGGCTGCTGCACGGCGCGAGTGCGGAAACGGCGCTGCTCGACGCGGTCGCGGTGCTCGTGATCGCGTGCCCGTGCGCGCTCGGCCTCGCGACGCCGACCGCGATCATGGCCGGCACCGGCGTCGCCGCGCGCCAGGGCATTCTCATCAAGGACGCGCAGGCGCTCGAACAGGCGCATGCGATCCGCATCGTCGCGTTCGACAAGACGGGTACGCTGACCGTTGGCAAACCTAGCCTGATCGCGTTCGATGCGGCGCCCGGGCAGGATCGGACCGAAGCGCTCGGGCTCGCCGCCGCCGTGCAGCGCATGAGCGAGCATCCGCTGGCGAAGGCTGTCGTCGCCGCCGCTAACGACGCGCCGCGTCTCGATGCGAGCGCGGCGCGAGCGGTCGCCGGTCGCGGCGTGGAGGCGAATGTCGGGGCGCGGCGCATCGCGATCGGCAGCGCGCGCTGGGTCGCGGAACTGAAGCTCGACGTTCCGCCGACGCTCGCCGAACGCGCGCGCGAACTCGAAGCGCAGGGCAATACGATTTCCTGGCTCATCGATCTCGATGGCGGCGTGCTCGCATTGATGGCGTTCGGCGACACGATCAAGCCGACCGCGCGCGCCGCGATCGAACGCCTCGCGCGCATGGGCGTCCAAAGCGCGCTCGTCACCGGCGACAACGAAGGCAGCGCGCACAGCGTCGCGCGCGCGCTGGGCATTCCATCGGATCTCGTGTTCGCGCAGACGCTGCCCGAGGACAAGGCGCGCGTCGTCACGCAACTGAAGGCGTCGGGCAAGGGCATCGTGGCGATGGCCGGCGACGGCATCAACGACGCGCCCGCGCTCGCCGCCGCCGACATCGGCATCGCGATGGCGAGCGGCACCGATGTGGCGATCGAAGCGGCCGGCCTCACGCTGATGCGCGGCGATCCGGCGCTCGTCGCCGATGCGATCGACATCTCGCGGCGCACCTACCGCAAGATTCAGCAGAACCTCTTCTGGGCGTTCGTCTACAACCTGATCGGCATTCCGCTAGCGGCATTCGGCTTGCTCGATCCGATGTTCGCGGGCGCGGCGATGGCGTTCTCCAGCGTGAGCGTGGTGACCAACGCGCTGTTGCTGAGAACCTGGCGCGCTCAGGCCGGCGCGGTGGCCGACGAGGCGCGCGCCGGCAAACCGATCACGCGGCCGGCGTAACGCGCGTCCTTCAGCGCGATGACCGGCTCGGCGGCGATGCGCGCGGCGATGTCTTCATCGAACGATGCGGACTTCGGCGCGCCGCTCGAATCGATGTGCATCATCATCTGCTCGCACGCCGACACCGGCTCGGCGGCATCGCCCTCGAACATCTCCATATAGAGATGGACGCGCTTCCTGTCATGCGCGACGACCCGCGCTTCCACGCGCACCGCCGCGCCTTCCTTGATCTCGCGCAGATAGCTGATGTGCGCTTCGAGCGTGTACAGCGTGCGCTGCCTCGCGGTGCGGCCCGCGTCGTCGAGACCGATGCGGTCCATGAACGCATCGGTCGCGAGGCTGTAGATCAGCATGTAGAACGCGTCGCGCAGATGGCCGTTGTAGTCGACCCATTCGGGCTTGACCGTGTCGCGATAGATCATCGTGGTTCCTCTAGTCTTCGATGCCGTGACGCGCTTTCGCCTGCGCAATCGCCTCGATCACGCTCGCGATGCAGTCGTCGCGATAACGCTCCAGTTCCTTGATGCCGCGCCCGTTCGTCTGCCGCGACGTGCCATCCACCACGCGGTCGATGAGCTCGTCGGTCAGCTTCGGTGCGACGAGCTTCGTCCACGGCAATTCGAGCGCGGGGCCGAACTGCTGCATGAAGTGTCGCATGCCGGCCTCGCCGCCCGCCAGCGTATAGGTAAGGAACGTGCCCATGAACGACCAGCGGATACCCGCGCCGTAGCGGATGGCGTCATCGATTTCGCCGGTCGTCGCGACGCCGTCGTTCACGAGATGCAGCGCTTCGCGCCAGAGCGCTTCGAGCAAGCGGTCCGCGATGAAGCCCGGCACCTCTTTTCGCACGCGCAAGGGCCGCATGCCAATGGATGCGTAGAAGCTCATCGCGGCATCGATCGACTCGCCCGAGGTCGCTTCGCCGCCGAGCACTTCGACGAGCGGCAGCAGATACACCGGATTGAACGGATGGCCGACCACGCACCGTTCCGGATTGACGGCGCGCGCATAGAACTCGCTCGGCAGGAGCCCGGACGTCGACGACGCGATGATCGCATCGGGCTTGGCCGCGCGGCTCACGCGCTCGTGCAGCGCGAGCTTCAGTTCCTCGCGCTCGGGCGCGCTTTCCTGGATGAAGTCCGCGTGCGCCACGCAGTCCTCGACCGTCGATACGACACGCAGCCGCTCCGGCGACGCGCCCTTGGCCAAGCCGGCGCGTTCGAGCGCCGGCCACGCATTCGCGACGTTCGCGCGAAGCTGCGCCTCGGCGCCGGGCGCCGGGTCCCACGCGGTGACGTCGAGCCCTGCTCCGAGCGCGCGCGCTACCCAGCCGCTGCCGATCACACCCGCGCCGAGCGCGGCGAATTGCTTCACTTGCATGTCGATATGTCCTTTGGGTTCTCTTGGATTCAGGCGAATTGTTCGGCGCTGCGCTTGTCCAGCGGACGTTCGCCGCGCGGGGGAAGTCCGAGCTTCCTGCGTCCTTCGGCGGGCGTGAGCGCGCGTGCGCCCAGACGTTCGATGATTTCCACGGCGCGCTGCACGAGCGAGCCGTTGGTCGCGTGCACGCCGCGATCGAGCCACAGGTTGTCTTCGAGACCGACGCGCACGTGGCCGCCGAGCAGCATCGCCTGCGCGACCATCGGCATCTGCATGCGGCCGATGCCGAAGCCAGCCCAGTGCGCGCCGGGCGGCAGGTTATCGACCATCGCTTTCATCGTGCCGGTGTCGGGCGGCGCGCCCCATGGAATGCCCATGCACAGTTGAAAGAGCGGCGGGTCATCGAGCAGGCCTTCTTTCAGTAGCTGGTTCGCGAACCACAGATGACCCGTGTCGAAGATTTCCAGTTCGGGCTTCACGCCGAGTTCCTGGATGCGCTTTGCGCCGGCGCGCAATTGCGCGGGCGTCGATACGTAGATGTAGTCGCCATCGCCGAAGTTGAGCGTGCCGCAATCCAGTGTGCAGATTTCGGGCAGCAACTCTTCGACATGCGCGAGGCGCGTCAGGCCGCCGACGAGATCCGTGCCCTTGCCGAAGCGCATCGGGTCTTCGCCCGGGCCGATTTCGAGGTCGCCGCCCATGCCTGCCGTCAGGTTGATGATGACGTCGGTTTCCGACGAACGGATGCGGTCTACTACTTCCCTGTATAGCGCCGGGTCGCGGCTGCCTCGGCCGGTTTTGGGATCGCGGACGTGGCAGTGGGCGACGGTTGCGCCCGCGCGGGCCGCTTCGATTGCTGCCTCGGCGATTTGCTTCGGTGTTATGGGGACTGACGGGTGTTTGGCTGTCGTGTCGCCGGCGCCGGTTACCGCGCATGTCACTATCACTTCGTAGTTCACGGTTTTTGCTCCTTTTCTGATTTGGTTAGTTTTCCTGTTCTTTCTCTGTGAAATCCTGTTTTCGTGTCGGTCTATTAGCTCTGCCCCTCCCCGGGGCGGGGGTCACTTTCTTTGCTGCTGCAAAGAAAGTAACCAAAGAAACAGCTATCCCCAGCCTAAGCACTTCACACCGGCCGCGGCACAGGCGATTGGCTGAATGGCCCGGCAGTAGCGAGTGCCCTCGAAGGTCTCGCGGGGCTTGGACCGCGCACGGTCTGACTCATCGCACCACACAACAAACTGGTTCAGCACCAAATAGCTCCAGCCCGCTTCGCGGCCGACCGGTCAATCGGGTTTGCATGTGCTTCTTTGCTGATGCCTCCATCTCAATGCACTGCACATGTATCCCGTTGGTTTCCCTTGCAGACCCAACGGCAGCGCGTAGCGCTGTGCCGAAACTCTTTCGTGCTGAACCCGCGCGCCAAAACGTTTGGTGCGTCAGACCGTGCGCGAGCCAAGCCCGATTGGGCCTTTGGGGGCGACACTTAGGCGAGTGCCACCGCGGGCTGGCAAGCATGGCCAAACTGCGTGTGACCGCGGGCTTAAACGAGCTGCTTTCTTTGGTTACTTTCTTTGCAGCAGCAAAGAAAGTGACCCCCGCCCCGGGGAGGGGCAGTGCTAATAGACCACCACGAATACGGGATCCGGCGAAATCAAAACCCTCAAAGCCCCAAATACTGCCGAACCGCCGGCAACCCATCCTTACCATCGACAGTCTTGACGCCTGCAAGCCAGGCATCCAACACCTGCGGATTCTTCTTGAGATAAGCCTTCGCCGCCTCAGCAGGCCGCTCCTTATTCATGACAGGCTGCATCAGCCGATTCTCCAGATCCGTCGTAAAGCGCAGATTGGAAACGAACTTCCCCGCATTGGGACATCGCGTCAGGAAATCCGTATTCGTCAGCGTATAGACCCGCGCCTCGCCATAATTCGGCCCGAACACCTCATCGCCGCCGGCGAGATAGTTGATCTTCATCTGAATGTTCATCGGATGCGGCTCCCAGCCGAGAAACACAACCGGTTTCTTCTCGCGGATCGCGCGCTCGACCGTCACCAGCATCCCCGCCTCGCTCGACTGCACCAGCTTGAATCCGCCAAGCCCGAACTGGTTAGTGTCGATCATCTTCTGAATCTTCGCGTTCGCGCTGCTGCCAGGCTCGATGCCGTAGATCGTCCCGCCCAGCTCGTCGCGATGTTTCGCGATATCCGCAAACGTCTTGATGCCCGCGTCATACGCATACGACGGCACCGCGAGCGTCGCCTTCGCGCCCGACAGATTCGGCGGTTCGAGCTTCTCGATGCTCTTCGCTTCGAGGAACGGCTCGACCGCCTTCTGCTGCACCGGCCACCAATAACCAAGCGACACGTCGATCTGCTTGCTCTTCAGGCCCGCGAGCGAAATCGGCACCGACGCCACCGTGGTCCGCGGCGCATAGCCGAGTCCCTCGAAGACGACCGATGCGAGCGCCGTCGTCGACGTGATGTCGGTCCAGCCGATATCGACGAAGCGCACCGTGCGGCAACTCGCATCCTCCGCGTGCGCAACCGGCGCGACGGCGAACGCGGCGCCCGCGGCGGCGACCAGCAAAGTGGAAATCAGGCGTTGTGTCATGACGAGCCTTCCGTTGAGGGTTGAATCGATGCGCCGGTTCGAGTGCCGGCGTGCATCAAAAGTACCGCCGCATAAAGGCGCCCGAACGCCCGCCTGCGACCGTGACTTGACCGCTTGCGACCTCCCCCCACATTGCCGTTGTGGATGCTCTTTCGCGCGACGCGCTTGCTCATATCCGGCGGTTTCGCACCATAGCGTTAACGCGCATTGAAACGATGAGTCTGGAACGAATACGCGCTCATTCCCGCCCTTCAGCATCGGAAAACACGTCCGACCCGCTTGTGCAAGGGCAATCTTTTCCGAAACGCCACGGTCTCTGTGGTTGGTCGCACATAGCAAGGATTTCTAACCGGGTAATGTGCCGGCAAAGGGCTATGCTCGGCTCGGCGATGGCTCGGCCATAGGAAATGGAGAGGTTTCCTGCGACGCCGTCGAGCACAGCTGTTTACTACACGCTTCCAATCAAAGGTGCCTGGAAAATGGACCGTCAAGACGCCATCCGAGAGAGCGCGCGGCTGTACGCACGCGAACCGCTGTTCTCGCCTTCCGCCGACCAGATTTCCGCATCGCGCATGACGGCCTTTACGGAGGCCTTCCAGAAAGCGACCGGCCAGCACTTCGCTGACTATTCGGCATTGCATGTCTATTCAGCCCGTGAATATCGGCAATTCTGGAAATGCTTTCTCGAATCGGCGCATGGACTCGAATGGTCGGGATCGGATGAACCGGTCTGCATCGGCAATCAATGCGAAACCGCACGGTTTTTCCCCAACGTCGAACTGAATTACGCAGAAAATCTGCTCGGCAAACGCATTGCGCCCGATGACGCCCCCGCCATCACATCGTGTTTCGCCGATGGCCGCCGCGTCACGTACACGCGCGGCGAATTGCGCGAGCGCGTCGTGCGCCTCGCGCAGGCGCTCTCCGAACTCGGCCTCAAGCCCGGCGACCGCGTGGTCGCGATCATGCGCAACGACTGCGAAGCGATCACCGCGGCGCTCGCCGTGACCGCGCTCGGCGCAACGCTCTCGACAGCCGCGCCGGAAAACGGCGTGCAGGCGATTCTCGATCGCTTCGCGCCGCTCGACCCGACGATGATGTTCGCACACACGATGCAGCGTCCGTTCGATACCGGCGGCTCGCTCTCGGGGCACGTCGCCGCGGTGGCCGCGCAGCTTCCGACGCTCACGGACATCGTCTGCCTCGACGACACGGAACTGCCGAGCACGGTAACGCAGCGTCATCATGATTTGAACGCGCTGATCGTGAGCGGCGACGCGATGCGTTTCGCATGGCAGCGTTTCCCGTTCAATCATCCGCTCTTCATCATGTTTTCGTCGGGCACGACGGGCAAGCCGAAATGCATCGTGCACGGCGCGGGCGGCACGCTGCTCGAACACGTGAAGGAGCATCGCCTGCACAGCGACTTCGGTCCCGGCGACAAGCTCTTCTTCCACACGAGCTGCTCGTGGATGATGTGGAACTGGCAGATGTCGGTGCTCGCGTCGGGCGTCGAGATCGTTACCTACGACGGTCCCGTCGCCGCCGTCGACACGCTCTGGCGCCTCGTCGCCCGCGAGCGCGCGACCGTCTTCGGCACGAGTCCCGCCTATCTGAAGATGAGCGAGGATGCGGGTATTGAGCCCGCCGCGCAGTTCGATCTGTCCGCGCTGCGCGGCATGATGTCGACCGGCGCCGTGCTCTACGACTCGCAGTTCCAGTGGGTCTACGACCACGTGAAGCAGTTGCAGTTGCAATCGATTTCGGGCGGCACGGACATCATCGGCTGCTTCGTGCTCGGCAATCCGAATCTGCCCGTCTATGCGGGCGAAGCGCAGTGCAAGAGCCTCGGCCTCGACGTGCAGGCGTTCGATCAGGGCGCGAGCACGATCATGCCGGGCGAGCTCGTCTGCACGAATCCGTTTCCGTCGCGGCCGCTCGGTTTCTTCGGCGACGACGACGGCTCGCGCTTTCACAAGGCGTATTTCGCCGCCAACGAAGGCGTGTGGACACACGGCGACGTGATCGAGTTCTCGCCGGAAGGCTCCGCGCGCCTGCACGGCCGCAGCGACGGCGTGCTCAACGTGCGCGGCATCAACGTGAGCCCGGGCGAGATCTATCGCATCCTGAGCGAGATTCACGAAATCCGTCATGCGATGGTCGTCGCCCAGACCGGCGCCAACGCGGGCGATGCAGGCCAGCGCATCGTGCTTCTGCTCGTGTTGCGGCCGGGCGAGCAACTGAATGCGGCGCTCGCCGCGCGCGTGCGCCGCGAACTCACGCGCCAGGGCTCCGCCGCGCTCGTGCCGGACGTGATCGTAAAGGTCGATGGCCTGCCCGTCACGCACAACAACAAACCTTCGGAAGCCGCCGCGCGCGATGCGGTCAACGGCCTGCCCGCGCGCAACGTGTCGTCGCTGGCCAATCCGGAGTGTCTCGATCAGATTCGCGAGCATCCGTCGCTCACGCGCATGAAACGCGATCTGCCCGCGCCGGGCGAATCGGCTGAAGCTATCGAAGCGTATCTGTGCGCGCTCTGGGAGCAGCATTTCAGCTTCTCGCCGATCGGCCGCGACGACAATTTCTTCGAACTGGGCGGCCATTCGCTGCTCGCCGCGCGCATGCTCGCCGACGTGCAGCGCGCGACCGGCCGCACGCTGCCGCTTTCGACGATGATCGTCGCGCCGACCATCGCGCGCCTCGCTTCCGTTCTCGCCGCCGGTCCGGACACGCGCGCGGGAGACTCGACCCTCGTGCAGATGCGCGCGGGCAGCGGCCGTCCGCTCTTCATGCTGCACAGCATCACCGGTTCGGTGATGGAGTGCCTGACGCTCGCCGGCATGCTGCAAAACGAACGGCCTGTCTACGGCCTCCAGGCGCTCGGCCTCGACGGCGATGAAGCCCCGCAGCACAGCGTCGAGGCGATGGCGCGCGGCTACGTGCTGCGCATGCGTGAAGTGCAGCCGAGCGGGCCGTATGCGCTCGTCGGCTATTCGTTCGGCGGCCTGGTTGCGTTCGAGATCGCGCAGCAGCTCGTCGCGGCGGGCGAGAAGATCGAGATGCTTTGTCTGCTCGACACGTACGTTCATACGCGCTGCCTGCCCTTCTCGCAATGGACGCGCTATCAGGCGGCCGTGGTCGTGGACCGGCTGCGCGAATTGCGCGCGCTCGAAGCCAGCGAGCGTCTCGGCTACATGCGCGGCAAGGCGGCAGTGATCACCGACCGCGTGCGCATGCGCATGGGCAAGCAGGCGCACAAGCCCGCACCCGAAGCGGCCGGACTGCCGCCCGTGCTTCAGCGCGTGCGCGAATCGATGCGCGTCGCGATGTCGACCTACAAGCCGCGCCGCTACGAAGGCGGCCCGATCGTCTACGTGCGCGCGAGCCTGCTCGACAACTCGCGCAGCGATCCGCTGCCGGTCTGGCAACGCGTCGCGAAGCACGGCCTACAGGTCATGCAGATCGATGGCAGGCACACCGATCTCGTCGTCGAGCCGCAACTCGCGAACGTCGCGCGGACGCTCACGAACGCGCTCTCGAGCGCCTGACCCGCTTCGATGTCAGTATGCAATCCGGCCGCCCTACGGGGCGCGCCGGATTGCGCGCGCTTTTTGCGCTTGCTAATGTGGACGGCTTGCTCATCGACCCGGCCTTATCGATCGATCCGATGTCCGCTCCCAACGATTTCCATTTCCTTCTGCTGCCCGAATTCTCGTCGATCGGATTCATGTCCGCGATCGAGCCGCTGCGAGTCGCCAATCGCTTCGCGGGCGACCTGTATCGCTGGCATATCCTCACCGTCGATGGCGGGCCCGTCGCCGCGAGCAACGGCATCACGCTCAATGCCGAATGCGCGTTCGACCAGGCAAGCGACGCGCGCACCGTGTTCGTCGTATCGGGATTCGAGCCGCTCTCGGGCTACACGCGCGCGATCGGCGACTGGCTGAAGCGGCTCGATCGCGCGGGCGCGACGCTCGGCGGCATCGATACCGGCAGCTTCATCCTCGCCGAAGCGGGGCTGCTCGCGGGCAAGCGCGCGACGCTGCATTGGGAAGCGGCGGCGGCGTTCAGCGAACGCTATCCGGCCATCGAGACGAGTCAGGAGCTCTTTGAAATCGACACGCGGCGGATCACGTGCGCGGGCGGCACGGCCTCGATCGACCTGATGCTCGACGTGATCTCGCGCGAGCACGGCGCGAGCCTCGCCGCGAAAGTGTCGGAGCAGTTCGTGCTGGGGCGCATCAGGCAGCGCTCGGATCACCAGCGTCTGCAGATCGCCGCGCGTTACGGCATCCACAATCGCAAGCTGATCCAGGTGATCGAGCTGATGGAGCAGCATATGGAAGAGCCGCTGTCGCCCGATGCGCTCGCCGAATCCATCGGCGTGACGCGGCGTCAGCTCGAACGGCTCTTCTGCTCGTCATTGAAAGACACGCCGACGCATTTCTATCTCGGCCTGCGCCTCACGCGTGCGCGCGAACTGCTTCAGCAGACCGACATGTCGATTCTTGCCGTCTGCGTCGCGTGCGGCTTCGAATCGCCGTCGCACTTTTCGCGCACGTATCGCGCGCGCTTTCACACGAGCCCGAGGCAGGACCGCAGCGCATTGCGCACGGTCCTCCCCGCGCGGCTCGCCGCCGCCTAGAACGAGTGCCGCATGCCGACACGGACATCGGCCTGCGTGTTCGACGACGACGGCGTGAAGCTGTAGCCGATGACCGCATCGATCGGACCGGACGCGCGCAGATAGTCGCCGGACACGTAGAGGTCCGTGCGTTTCGAGAGCAGATAGTGCAGGCCGAGCGAGCCCTGATTCCAGTGATTGCCTTCGAAGCGCGTGTGCTGATAGCCGCCGTAGAGACTCAGGTCGGGCATGAAGCTGTATGACGCGCCGCCTTCGTACACCTGCATGTGCGAGGTCTGACCGAGACCCTTGATGGTCGTGTACGTGAAGTTGCCCGACAGCATCAGATTGCCGATGGTCCACGCCGCGCCCACCGCGAACGCGCCTTGTTTATCGACGGGGAACGGATTCGCGCTGTAGAGATCGGTGACCGCGCCCGTCGTCGGATCCACGGATACGGTCGGCTGGCCGAGGAAGGTGCGCGCGCCGATCATCGCGTAGGGATCGAACGCATAGATACCGTTCGGATTGTTGAGCTGGGTATACGCCGCGCCGACATTGAAGGTGTTCGCCGCATAGTGCGCGCCCACGCTCCACGCGCTGTTGCGATGGAAGTTGCCCGCCTGATTGCCGAACGAATACATGCCGCCGAACGTGAAGCCGCCGAAGTCGTTCGACAGGAACTTGATCGAGTTCGGCAGGCGGTCGCCGTTCATGCGGTCGAAGTCGCCCTGGTGAATCGCGTAGCCGCTCGCCCACGCCGAGATGTTGTAGAGATAGACGAACTCCTCGGTCATGTCGAGCTGGTTGCCGAGCGACACCGTGCCCCAATGGTTCTTCAGGCCCACATAAGCCTGCCGGCCGAACTCCGCGCCGCCGAATCCGAGCTGGCCATTGCCGAGATGAAAGCCCGACTCGAGCACGAAGACCGCCTGCAAGCCGCCGCCCAGATCCTCCGTGCCGCGAAAGCCGATGCGGTTGCCGTAGGAGATGCCGTCGTCGAACTTGACGACGTGCGAGCCGCCGGTGTTGCTCACCCAGGTGACGCCCGCATCGAGAATGCCATAGAGCGTCACGTTGCTTTGTGCATGCGCGGCCATCGGCGCGCTCGCCGTGCCCGCTGCGAACGCGAGGCCTGCAATCTTCGCGGCATGTCCTTTTCTCATGTGCTGGTCCTTTGCTCGTCTTGATCGATATTGCGTTGGAAAAAGCGATGCCCTGCCTCGCGCGCGCGGCGAGAGGACAATGCGCCATGCTGACGTTGCCGGAAACTGCGGAAGACTGACTTCGAGCCGCTATCGGACGCGAAGAAACACGCTTGCGTCGACGTTGTTAAAAATAAGGCCCCATATATGTCGCGGCTCGACCCGTTGCGACGCAAATCTGTCCAGTTGCGACCAATGCGATGCAACGTTTCGCGTCGATAGAACTACTTCGATTTCGGACATGCCCGATATGCGTGACGGGGCGCGGCTTCCATACTTCCGAATCTGTAAAAAAGCTGCATCTCGTTCGTGTCGCTTCAGCAATCGATTCCGCCGAAAGCCGACAATCCCCATCTTTATTTCGTTCGTAGACCTGTCTGTCCTCGCAAGCACCATGACGCATAAAACCGCCTCGCCCTCTTCACCTCTCGTCACCGTCGTCATTCCCGCGTTCAATTCGGAAGCCTTCATCGGCGAAGCAATCGCCTCGATCCAGCATCAGACTCTCGAAGACTGGGAGCTCATCGTCGTGGACGATGGCTCCGCCGATCAAACCTTGTCCGCTGCACGTCAGGCCGCCGGCGACGACCCGCGCATTCGCCTCATCCGCTTCGACCGGAACCAGGGCATCAGCACCGCGTCGAACGCCGGCTTCGACGCGGCTCGCGGCGACTTCATCGCTCGCCTGGATTCGGACGACAGAGCGCTCCCGCACAGGCTGGCCACTCAGGTCGCTGCCTTCAGGGAAAACGATCGTCTCGCGGCGGCAGGGTCGCACGTCCGCATATTCGGCGATATCCCGGACGGCATCGCGCATTGCACGCTGGAAGACGGCAACATCAAGGCGCGCCTCCTCGACGGTCTGAACACCATCAGCGGGGGCACGCTCATGGTGCGGCGCGCCTTCGTTCGGGAACATGGCATCCGTTTCGACGAGGGCGCCCCCAGCTCCGAAGACCTGGACTATCTCACTTCGATCATGGCGGCCGGCGGCGAGCTCGCCAATGTCGACCAGGTTCTCACCGAGCACCGGTCCCATCGCGGCAGCTTCACCAACAGCCGGACGGAAATAGCAGGGCCGTGGCTTCAAACCGCCCGGCGTCGGCTCGTGTCGCTTTGGTATCCCGACCTCGATGCGCGCGATGTCGAAAACATCGTCATCCCGTTGCTCGAGGTCTATCCGGGCTCCACCGACGCCTTCTGCACCATCGTGCGTGCAATCGACAAGCTCATGGTCGCGAAGCCTCGTGACTTCGGGCAGGACACGTCCGTGGTCCACGCAATGCTCATCGATCGCCTGGGCAAAATGGCCGACATCTATCGCGACAACAACCTCGTCGACGCGTCGCATGTGCGGTTGATCCGCCACTTCGTTTCTCCCGCGACCAGCGCCGCGTTCGACCGTTTCGACGTCTAGCCGGGCATTGCACCTTCACTTCACGCCGAGCGCGGTCTGAACGGCTGCAAGCCCGTTCCCGCCGCTCGCCGTGGTCACACCGTCGAGCCACGACTTCAGCAGTTCCGGATGACGCTTCAGCGCATCCGTCGCGGCTGCATCGACATTCGTCTTCTTCTCCAGCACCTCGGTGATCACGCCGTTTTCCAGATCGACGTTGAACGCCATCTGCCTGAACAGCCGGCCCACGTTGGGGCATTGCTGCTCGTAACCGCTGCGTGCAACGGTATTGACCGTCGCGCCGCCGTAGTTCGGGCCGAAGTATTTGTCGCCGCCATCGAGATAGGCCAGCTTGAACTTCGTGTTCATCAGATGCGGTTCCCACGCGAGAAATACAATCCACTTCTTGTCGCGCACGGCCCGCTCCACTTGCGTGAGCATCGCGGTCTCGCTCGACTCGACCAGCTTCCAGTCACCGAGGCCGAAGGCCTTGTCATCGACCATGTGCTTGATGTTCTGATTCGCGGGCGCGCCCGGCTCGATGCCGTAGATGCGGTTATCGAACTTGTCGGCGTTCTTCGCGAGGTCCGCGAACGAGTGCACGCCGGCCGCCGCCACATAGTCCGGCACCGCGAGCGTGAACTTCGCGTTGGATAGATTCGGGCGCACCACGTCGATCGATTTCTCCTCGAAGAACGGCTTCACGAGCGGCGCCTGAGCGGGCATCCAGTTGCCGAGAAAGACATCGATCTGCCCTTTCTTCATGCCCTGATACGTGATCGGCACCGACAGGTTCGCGACGTTCTGCCGGTAGCCGAGCGCCTTGAGCACGATGCCGCTCATCGCGTTGGTCGCGTCGATGTCGGTCCAGCCGGGCCCCGCCATGCGCACCTGCGCGCAGGCCTGCGGCTCGGCGGCGAATGCATGAGAAGCCACGCACGCCAGCGCGGCGGCGAAGAGCGCATGAATGAAGCCCTTTTTCATGGTGCGTTCCTGTCGGATATGGGGATGATGAAAGTGGAAATCGCGTCTCGCGTCGTCAGTGCTCGACGGCGGGAAAGCGCGCCATCGCTTCGAGATCGTCCAGATCGATGTGATTGCGCATATAGCGCTGGCTCGCATCGACATGCGGCTGCCAGTCCCATGACTGAATCGTGCCGCGCGTCGTCGCCGCGAAATGAAAATGACGACGACGCTGACTCTTCAATACGTCCTGATGCAACGCATCGAGGTTCCAGCGGCGCGCGATTTCCGCGCGGAATTCGGCCACTTGCGCGGCGTGACGTTTATCGTTCGCGAGATTTTCGCGTTCGAACGGGTCCGCTGCCACATCGAAAAGCTGGTCGGGATCGACGCTCGTGTGGATGAACTTGAAGCGTCCGCGCCGGATCATCACGACCGGCGCGATGGCGCCTTCCGCGAGATATTCGCCGATCGCTTCGTCGTGGCCGCCTGTCGCGCGCAGATGCGGCACGAGGCTCCGACCGTCGATGCTGTCGGGCCATGATTGCGGCGCTTCCCCGCGCGCGAATTCGACGAGCGTGGGCAGCACGTCGAGATGCGAGACCGAGTCCGGCACGCGACGCGCGTTGAACTGCTTCGGCGCATGCACGATCAGCGGCACGCGGCAGCCGCCTTCGAAGAACGTCATCTTGTACCAGAGGCCGCGCTCGCCGAGCATCTCGCCGTGATCGGACGTGACGACGATGATCGTGTCGTCGGCGAGGCCGGCCTGCTCCAGCGCTTCGAGAATCGACGCAAATTGATCGTCGACGTAGGACACTGCGCCGTAATACGCGCGACGCGCGTTGCGGATCTGCCGATCGGTCGGCGGCGTGCGGTCCGCTTCGTACACGTGACGCAGGCGCTTCGAATGCGGATCGCATGCATCGAGCGAATCGCGGTAGGAAGGCATGTCGATATCCTCGTCGGCGTACATGTCCCAGTACTTGCGCGGAATGGCGTACGGATCATGCGGATGCGTGAGCGACGCGACCATCATGAAAGGCCGCGCGTCCCTGCCCGCATCGCGCTCGCGTGCGATATCGAAGAGCTTCTGACGCGTGGTGAACGTGACTTCATCGTCGAAGTCGAGCTGATTGGTCCGCACGCACGGCCCCGCATCGATGACGGAGCTCATGTTGTGGTACCACGTCGGGCGCGCATCGGGATTTTGCCAATCGGGTGTCCAGCCGAAATCGGCGGGATAGATATCGGTCGTGAGACGCTCCTCGAAGCCGTGCAACTGATCCGCGCCGCAGAAATGCATCTTCCCCGAGAGAATCGTGCGATAGCCTTCGGCCCGCAGATAGTGCGCGAAGGTCAGCGTTTCGGAGGGAAATTCGGCGGCGTTGTCGTATGCGCCGATATTCGATGGCAGCTTGCCCGCGAGCAGGGAGAAGCGCGACGGCGCGCACAGCGGACTCGCGCAATACGCGGATTCGAACACGACGCCTTCTCGCGCGAGCGCATCGATGCGCGGCGTCTTCGTCACACGGTTGCCGTATGCGGAGAGCGCGAAGGGCGTGAGCTGATCGGCCATCAGCACAAGGATATTTTGTTTCGTCTCAAGCATGAATGCGTGCCTCGAATAGAATCTTTGATTGAGCGTTCAGCGTCACTATTGCCGTTCAGATTGCAACTGTGAAGACGGCATTTCGTTATGCGCATATAAGGAGCACTTATGCCGCGGCCGGACCGCCTGCCACCGATGCAGGCGCTATCGATGTTCGAATCCGCCGCGCGCCTCGCGAGCTTCACGGCCGCGGCGCGCGAACTGGGCTCGACGCAACCCGCCGTGAGCCAGCGCGTCGTGCAGCTCGAAGAATCGCTCGGCGCGCCGCTCTTCGAGCGCGGGCATCGCGGCGTCACGCTCACGGAAGATGGCGCGCGTCTCTTCGATGCCGTGCGTCAGGGCCTCGATCTCATCCGCGCGGCCACGTCGGATATCCGCTCACGTCACGCGCAGCGCACGCTTACGCTCTCGACGGACTTCGGCTTCGCCACTTACTGGCTGATGCCGCGCCTGCCGCAATTCAAGGCGCTGATGCCCGATGTCGATGTGAAGATCATCACGTCGCAGAGCCTGCCGAGCGCATCGGGCGATCATGCGGATGTGGTCATCGTGTTCGGCGATACGCAGGCCGATTGGGGCACTAAAAGCGCCGTCAAGCTCTTTGCGGAGCGCGTGATGCCGGTGTGCAGCCCCGCGCTGATCGCAGGCGGAAGCGCGCCTGTTTCGCCCGCCGATCTCCTCAAATTGCCGCTGCTGCATCTCGAACCGACGTTCCCGGAGCGCTGGCTATCGTGGAGCGCCTGGTTCGAGGCACAGGGCCTCGCCGCGCCGCCGACGCACGGCGGCTTCACGTTCAACAGCTATGCGCTCGTCGCGCACGCGGCGGTGATGGGCCAGGGCGTCGCGCTCGGCTGGGCGCCGCTCATCGACGAACTCATCGCGACGGGCCAGCTCGTCGCGCTCTGCGATGCGCCGCTCGTCACCGATCGCGGCTATGTGCTCGTCACGCCGCGCGAGCCGGCTGCGGCTGTGCGCGCGTTCAGCGAGTGGCTGCTTGACGAATGCGACGTCGCCGGCTGACGCTTTCGTACTATCTGCGCGGCGGTTCGCTTCTATCCCGGATGTGCTCGCGTTTGCTCTACTAGCGCGTACGCTCGCCGCATTTCGCGGCCCGCAACCATTCGAATGTGGAGCACGCATGGCAGCCGATTCCCGCTTTGATCAACTGGTGCTTACCGTTTCGTGCCCGAGCGCGGCGGGGCAGGTGGCCGCCATCGTCGGTTTTCTGGAGCGGCATCACGGCTATATCGACGAATTCACGGTCTTCGACGACGATCTGTCGGAACGCTTTTTCGTGCGTTGCGTGTTTCATGGTGCGCGACCCGAAGAGACGCTCGATCTCGCGATGCTGAAGCAGGAATTCGAGCCGATCGCCGGGCGCTTCTCGATGACCTGGGCGATGCACGATCTCGCCGTGCGGCCGAAGGTGCTTCTCATGGTGTCGAAGCTGGAGCACTGTCTCGCCGATTTGCTGTTCCGCTGGCGCATGGGCGAGCTGAAGATGGATATCGTCGGCATTGGGTCGAATCATACCGATCTTGCTCATCTGGCCGAGCAGCATGGCTTGCCGTTTCATCATCTGCCGATCACCGCCGATACCAAGTCGCAGCAGGAAGCGCGTTTGCTCGATCTGTTCGAGACATCAGGCGCCGAGTTGATGGTGCTTGCGCGTTATATGCAGATTCTTTCTGGCGAGACGAGTCGAAAGCTCGCTGGGCGTGCGATCAATATCCATCATTCGTTTTTGCCGGGGTTCAAGGGTGCCAAGCCTTACCATCAGGCGCATACGCGGGGGGTCAAGTTGATTGGCGCGACCGCGCACTTCGTCACCGATGATCTCGACGAAGGACCGATCATCGAGCAGGAAGTCGAGCGGGTCGATCACTCTTATGGGCCGGAGCGGTTGTTGGCGACTGGGCGTGATGTGGAGTGTATTACGCTGGCGCGGGCCGTTAAGGCGTTTATCGAGCGGCGCGTGTTTATCAATGGGGAACGGACTGTGGTTTTGCGGTAGGTTTTGTGGTTTGCTTGCCTGCTTGCTTGCGTGTTCGTGAAATCCTGTTTTCGCGTCGGTCCATTAGCACTGCCCCTCCCCGGGGCGGGGGTCACTTTCTTTGCTGCTGCAAAGAAAGTAACCAAAGAAACAGCTATCCCCAGCCTAAGCACTTCACACCGGCCGCGGCACAGGCGATTGGCCTAATGGCCCGGCTGTAGCGAGTGCCCTCGTAGGTCTCACGCGGCTTGGACCGCGCACGGTCTGACACGTCGCACCACACGACACACTGGTTCAGCACCAAATAGCTCCGGCCCGCTTCGCGGCCGACCGGTCAATCGGGTGCGCGTGTGCTTCTTCTTCGAAGGTTTCCCTCGCACACCCAACGGCAGCGCGCAGCGCTGTGCCGAAGCTCTTTCGTGCTGAACCAGCGCCCTGAAACCTCTCGGGCGGCAGACCGTGCGCGAGCCAAGCCCGATTGGGCCTGTGAGGGCGACACTTAGGCGAGGGCCACCGCGGGCTGGCAAGCATGGCCAAACTGCGTGTGACCGCGGGCTTAAACGAGCTGCTTTCTTTGGTTACTTTCTTTGCAGCAGCAAAGAAAGTGACTGCCGCCCCGCACAGGGGCAGTGCCAATAGACCGACACGAAAACGGGATCCGGCGACAAAAAAAAGCGCCGCGAGTATAAAACCCCCACGGCGCTTAGCGTTGCCCAACGCTCAAACCCAATCACTTGGTCCAGCTATCCACCCGATCCCCATGCGCGCTGATCCACGCATCCGCAGCCGCCTGCGGCTTCTCTCCATTCTGCGTCGCAAGCATCACACTATCGATCTCACCCGGCTTCCACTGAAACTTCTTCAAGAACGCAACCACCTGCGGCGCCTTCTTCTCGAGCTCCGGATTGATCACGTTATCCACGTGCTCCGACTCGCCGAAAACCTTCTTCGGATCTTCGAGGAACTTCAGCTTGTACTTCGCGAACATCCAGTGCGGCTTCCAGCCCGTCACGATGATCGGCTTTTTGGCCGCCTCCGAACGCGCCAGTTCCGCCGTCATCGCCGAACCCGAACTCGGCAGCAGCTTGTAGTCGAGGTTGTAGGCCTTGATCGCCTCGCTCGTCTTCTGCATCACGCCCGCGCCCGCGTCGATGCCGACGATGCGCGAATCGAATTCCGTCTTCTTCGCTTCGAGATCCGACAGGCTGTTGACGTCGACATTCTCCGGCACGATCAGGCCAATCTTCGCGTCCTGAAAGTTCGGACCGAGATTCACGACCTTCGCCTTGAAGTTGTTCCAGTACGCGCCATGCGTGACCGGCAGCCACGCCGAGAGCGTCGCATCCAGATCGCCGCGCGCCACGCCCTGCCACATCACGCCAGCCGCAACCGGCACGAGCTGCACCGGATAACCCAGCTTCTTCTCGATGACACGTGCAGCGACATTCGACGTCGCCACGCTATCGTCCCAGCCCTCGACGTAACCGATTTTGATCGTCGGCTTATCTGCGGCGCTTGCCATAAAGCTCGCGGCGAGAGCGGCGGTCATCGCCCCAAGCACGAGCATTCTTCTCATCGGTTTCATTTGGTTTCCCCTTAGCGGCCCCACGCCGTCTAGCGAACAGAATCACCAGCCAGAATTAGCCCGTAACGCACTTTTCCGACACTCAGTTGTCAAGAAACGACTCATACCATCCGGGTCGCCCGAGGACCTTATTTGTCGACGACGAGATCGCTCAAAGGCTTGCTGCAGCACAGCAGCACCATGCCCTGATCGATCTCGCGCTGACGAATGCCTCCCGCATGCTTCATGCTCACTTCGCCCGATACGAGCTTCACCTTGCAGGTGCCGCACATGCCCTGCGTGCACGAAGAAGGCAGACGCACGCCCGCCTTCTTCGCGGCATCGAGAACGTGCTCGCCGCTGCCGCATTCGATATCGCGCCGGCTCTTCGCGAAGTTCACCTTGAACTTCGTTTCGATCAACGGTTCCGCCGCCGGCTCTACGATCGGCTCGATCGTTTCGATCGGGGCCGGTTCGAAGCCGACCGCTTCCTCACGCGCTTCGACGAAATCCGTCTGCGTAGCGAGCGCATCGGCGACGTGCGCAGTCGTCAGTTCCGCCGCGACTTCTTCGACGACGCCGAACGAGAAGCTCTCCTCGTGATAGTGCTTGCGATCGAAACCGCCTTCATCGAGCAGATCACGCACCGCCTTCATGTACGGCGCGGGGCCGCACGTGAAGATTTCCCGGTCGAGAAAGTCCGGCGCGATCAGCTTCAGCAACGGCAGGCTCAGAAAGCCCGTCACGCCCGGCCAGCTCGTGCGCGCGCCGATGCGCTCGCACACGAACGACGTACGGAAGTTCTTGTGATTCGACGCGATCAGATCGAGCTCGCGCGCGAAGATGATGTCGTCGGGCGTGCGCGCGCTGTGCACGAACACGATGTCGGCATCGTCGCCGAGCTCGTGATGCGCGCGGCTCATCGACATGAGCGGCGTAACGCCCGAACCCGCCGACAAGAAGAGGTACTTGCGCGCCGGATGCCGCGCGCACGTGAACTCGCCCGACGGCCCGAGCACCCGCACGGTCGTGCCCGCGACGACGTTATCGTGCAGCCAGTTCGACACCTTGCCGCCCGGCACGCGCTTCACCGTGATGGAGATCGTGTGCGGGCGCGTTGGCGCGGACGAGATCGTGTAGCAGCGGTTGATCTGCTCGCCGTCTATATCGAGTTCCAGGGTGATGAATTGCCCCGGCTCGAACACGAACGTGCGTTCGCCGGGCGCCTTGAAGAAAAAGCTTTTGACGTCGTGCGTTTCCTGCCGGACGTGACAGCAGACGAGCGTCTCGTCCGTGTCGCAATCCCAGCGCATGGGCAGCGTTCTCCAGAATTTCGGCTGGGTCACGCGGCTTTGGGTCGGCTCGAACGTAGCCTGATCGCGCATCATGTTCTGCTCCTGCTACGACTGCTTTAGCGCATGAAGGAAACGACTTTCTCGCCGTGCGACGCATCGACACCGTGTACCGGCGTGTCGGCGTAATCGGCAAGACGTCCGATGTACCACTCGCAAAACTTCTCGACGAGTCCTTCCGTGAAGGGCGAATACGGACCCGGCTCGTATGCGTTGCTCGCGACGCCGAGTTGCGAATACTCGACGAGCGTGCGGTCCTGATCGTTCGTCGCACGCCACACGGCGGTGAGGTTGTCGGCGTCGTAATCGATGCCCTCGCGCGCATCCTTATGCACGAGCCATTTCGTGCGCACGAGCGTTTCACCCGAAGCAAGCGGAAGCACGCAGAACGTCACGATGTGATCGCTCATGAAGTGATGCCATGAGTTCGGCTGCGTCCAGAACGACAGGCCGCCCAGGTCCGCGCGCTCGAAACCGCCGAGCAGCTTCTTCGATGCGACCTTCGCGTCGAGCGTCTGCGATTCGCCTTCACGGTCGAGCGGCAGGCGTTGCGTGCGAAAACCCGTCACGAGATCGGCGAGCCGTTCGATTTCGGCGGACGGCAGGCACATCGCTTCCCATTGCTTCGTGCGCTCTTCGACGGTCTTCTCGAACGCCGCCATGCCTTCTTCGTTGGCCGGCGAGCGCTGATAGCCGAAGCCGTATTCATAGAGCGAAATGGTCAGTTCCGGATGGTTCGCGACGCAGTGATAGCACTCGCGATTGTTCTCCATCGTGAGCTTCCAGTTGCCCTTCTCCACGATGTCGATGCTCGCCGCGATCTTGCAGTCCTTCAGGCCATGCGGCGCGAGATACGGCTCCATCGCTTCGCGCATCACGGCGAAGTCGGCGGGCGGCTCGTCGGCGAGGCAGATGAAAATGAGGCCGGCCAGATTCTGCACGTGCACTTTCTTCAGGCTGTGCTTGCAGCGGTCGAACTGGTCGCCCATGTGCTCGGCGAACATCAGATCGCCGGAGAGGTTGTACGTCCAGCTGTGATACGGGCACACGATATTGCCGAGCGAACCCTTCTCCTGATTGCACAGGCGCGCGCCGCGATGACGGCACACGTTATAGAAGGCGCGGATCTCCATGTCGTCGTCGCGCACGATCAGGATCGAATCGTTGCCGATCTCGACCGTGGTGTAATCGCCCGGTTCGGGAATGTCCGGTTCGATGGCGACCTGAATCCAGGTCTTGCGGAAAATGGCGTCGAGGTCGAGCGCGTGAATCTCGTCGCTCGTGTAGAACGGCGCCTCGAGCGTGTGGCCCTTTTTGCGGCGTTCGATCAAAGCGCGAACGTCTGCCGAAACTTTCATCGTGTGCTCCGTTTTGCGTCACGTCTGGTGCCCCGCCAAACACCTTTGAACGCGGGCTGCTGCTTTCGTATGTGGGTCGCCCGGTGGGGCCGAAAATCAATAATCGACGAGTTGATGCTCGCGCAAATACGCCAGAATCACTTGTGCTTTTTCGACGGAACTCCCTTCAATTACGACGCTGCCGCCGCGGCTTTCCGTCGTCGTCGCGCCAAGCATGCGCGCGTGGCCCGAGCGCTTCTCGGGCGCGGCCAGTTTCTTCGGCTTCGCCGTGATCGGGCCGATGTTCCACG
Organism: Caballeronia sp. S22; assembly: GCF_964261745.1. Lineage (NCBI taxonomy): Bacteria > Pseudomonadati > Pseudomonadota > Betaproteobacteria > Burkholderiales > Burkholderiaceae > Caballeronia > Caballeronia sp. S22. The sequence goes on from NZ_OZ180036.1 coordinate 1,683,708, forward strand.
CCGTGCTTTCCCGGTCGACAGGCGCGCTCGCCGCGACCGGCGCGACGTGGCCTTCACGCATGCGCGCATACGCGTAGCGCGGCGCCGCATTGGCGAGCGGATGCACCGCGACGAGCGCGGGCAGCGGCGCCCGCACGCGGCGGCGCAAGCCCTTCGGCATGAACTGCCGCACTTCGACGCCTTCCTTCGTCACGCTGACATCGACGGCCGCGCCGACGAGCGGAACGTTCAGCGCATCCGCGAGCTTGTAGGGCAGCGTGCCGCTGTCGAATGCGCCTTCGGCGCGCGTGCCGGTGAACACGAGGTCGTAGCCCGCGAGCCTTGCTGCAAGCGCCGCGCACGCGTCGCCTTGCGTATTGAGCACTTCGACCTTCGGCGCGCCGAGCGCGAGATATTCGGCGAGCGCCGGATTCGCGGGATCGCCCGCATGCAGCACGTCGAGTTGCGCGCGCTGCGCTTTCGCGATGTCGATAGCGATCGCAAGCGCCGCCGCATCGTTGCGGCTGTAGCGCGCCGTGCCGCTTACGGGATGGCGGCCGGTGGAAACCAGAACGGCGATCTTCATGCTGCAACTCCTTCGGCAACGTGCGCGGTCTCGACGATCGATGTGCCGTTGGCACGCGCGGCGCGCGCGGCGGCGGCGGCATCGCTCAGCGCCTTGATCGTTTCCTGCGTGTCCGCGACGATCGTGAGATTCGCGCGCTTGGCAATCGGCGCGCTCGCATCGAGATTCACGGCGATCACGTGACGGCAATCCTTGATGCCCTGCAAATGCTGCACGGCGCCCGAAATGCCGAACGCGATATACACGCTCGCCTCGACGGTCTTGCCCGTTGCTCCGATCTGCTTGTCGCGCGTGAACTTGCCATCGTCGACGGCGACGCGGCTCGCACCGATCGCCGCGCCCAGCGTGCCCGCGAGCGCTTCGAAAGCGGCGATATCGGACACGCCGTTGCCCGCCGACACGATGAAGTCCGCTTCTTCCAGCGCGACCTGCGCGGCATCCATTTCCTCGATGCCGAGATCGACATAAGCGCTTACTTTCGATGCCGGCACGATGCCTTCCGGACTCACTGCCTCGCCCGCGCCGACGAACGGCAGCTTCGCATCGACGGCATTGGCGGCGAGCAAAACCACATCGGGCAAGGCCCGCGATGCGAGCGCGCGGCCCGCATGCGCATACGATGCGACACGCGCTGCATCGATCTCGACGACTTGCGTCGCGATCGATGCATCGGCGCGCGCGGCGTAGCGGCGGCCGAGATCGCCGTCGCCGGTTGCGTTGTCGGGCATGAAGATATGCGCCGGCGCGAAAGCCGCGACGCATGCCGTCAACGCGCGCACTTCTTCATCGGGCGCGTAATTGCGCCGGTCGAACGCGGGCAGCGCGATATGACGATCCGCGCCCAGCGCCGCGGCATCGTCCTTGAATTCGCCGAACGCGATCAGCACGACTTCGGTCTGATCGTCGGCGAGCAGGGCGGCGGCGGCCAGCGCCTGGCGCGCGTGATCGTCGAGCGCGCCGCGATCCGTATGCGCCGCGACGAGCAGCGAGCGCGTCGCGGCCTTCGTCGTGCGGCGTGGCTTCACCGCTTCCCTGTGACCGCCATGCGCGAAATCCAGCACGATGCCGTTGCCGACTTCGCCGAGCGTGATGCGCTTCAGCCCGGCCGCCGTGACGATGAAAGGCCGCCGCGGATCGATTCTTTTGATGTCGTTCATGGCTTCACTCCAGCGCTGCGGCGACGAGTTCCGCCACGTCGAGCACTTCGGGACGAGGACCGACCACGCCTTCCAGCATTGCGGTGCATTGCGGGCAACCGACCGCGACCACTTCGGCGCCGACCGATCGTGCATCGGCGATGCGGATATCGGGAATACGCTGCTTGCCGGGGATATCCGTCAGCGGCGCGCCGCCGCCACCGCCGCAGCAGCGCGCGCGCATGCCGTGACGTTCCATCTCGACGACCTTGATGCCGATGGTCTTCAACAGCTTGCGCGGCGCTTCCGTTTCGCCGTTGTAGCGGCCGAGATAGCACGGATCGTGATACGTGATCTTCTTGTCCGCGAGCACGGCGGCGGCCTTCGGCGACAGCTTGCCGCTCTCGACCAGTTCGGCCATGAACGCGGTGTGATGCTGCACTTCGTAATAGCCGCCGAGCGCGCGATATTCGTTGCGCAGGCTATGCAGCACGTGCGGATCGGCGGTGACGATGCGACGGAACTGATACTGCGAAAGCGTGTTCATCAGCTTCGATGCGCATTGCTGGAACGTGGCTTCGTCGCCGAGACGGCGCGCCGTGTCGCCGGTATCCGTTTCGACGCCGCCGAGCACCGCGTAATCGACGCCCGCCTTGTTCATCACCTTCGCCAATGCGCGCAGCGTGCGTTGATAGCGCATGTCGAACGCGCCTTCGCCGGCGATCAGCAGCACATCCACGGGACGGCCCGGTTGCGCGACCTGCACTTGCAGATCCACCGACCAGTCGTAACGCGCGCCGATGTCGTAGCCGTTCTGGCTGCCCGTCTCGCGCAGATTCGAGAGCGTTATCGGACCCTTGCCCGGCACGATGCCTTCGACCAGCGTCTGATTGCGGCGCATATCGACGATCGCATCGACGTGCTCGATCAGCATCGGGCACTCCTGCACGCAGGCGCGGCATGTCGTGCAGGACCAGATCGTGTCCGCTTCGATCATCTGCGAGATGAGCGGCTTGGCGGGACCGCCGGTGTGCCTGCCGACAGGAATGCCCGGCGTCGGGCTGCCCGCGTATTGCGAGTCCGAACCGCCGACCATGCCGACGACCAGATCCTGAATCAGCTTCTTCGGATTGAGCGGCTGACCCGATGCGAACGCGGGACACGCGGCTTCGCACTTGCCGCATTGCACGCAGGCATCGAAGCTCAACAACTGATTCCAGCGAAACTCGACCGGCTTGCCGACGCCGTATTCCTTCGCATCGAGCACGGGCTTTTTCAGGGCGGTCGGCGGCACGACTTCATGCTCGGTCTTCGCTCTGAAGCGTTCCTGACGCGGATGGAACGCGAGATGCAGCAGACCCGCCATCGCGTGCTTCATCGGGCCGCCTTGCGCCGCGCCGAAGGTCATCGTGTATGCGCCCGCCGCGATCAGCAACGCGACGATGATCGCGAGCGATCCCGACATCCACGAAGCGGGCAACAGCATGAACAACGCGAGGCCCACGGCGAACGAGCCGAGCAGCAGCGGCAGGCTGTCCCACGGTCCACGCGACAGACGCGCGGGCACGTCCTTCGCACGACGGCGCCGGTACACGAACACCGCGCCGACCAGCATGATGATCGCCGCGATGAAGATCGCGCGGTCGAGCCAGACGGAGTAGATCGCGAGACCGTAGTTGATCAAGACGAGCGCCATCGCGAGGATCGCGCCGCCGGCGGTCGCGACGTGCGTCTTCGCGATATACGGGTCACGCGCCACGACATGATGCAGATCGACGAAATAGCGCTTCGGGATGGTGAGCAGATTCGCCCATCCGTATGCGCCGGCCGTCGTCGCGCGGCCTTCGCGCCAGTAGGCTGCGCGCTTGAGCAGGGCGAACGCGAGGCCCGCCATCGAAAGCCACAGCAGCGCGGTGATGACAAACACGGGGTTCATCGTCGAATACCTCGTCAGAAGTCTTTGCAGAGGCGCAGCGAATCGTAGATCGCGCTGTGGATGTTGTGCATCGAGATGCAGTCGCCGACGCGGAACAGCAGGAAGCGTCCGTTGCCAAGCTCTTCGCTCAACGACGGCTGCGGCTGCGATGCGAAGAGCGTGTGCACATCGATCTGCCCGCGATTGAGCGACTCGGGCTTGAGCTTCCAGTAGAGCGCGTCGTTCGGCGTGATGCCGTTCTCGATCACGACCTGATCCACCGCGCGCTCTTCCTGCTCTTCCGTGTACTCGTTGCGGATCACGGCGATCTTCTTGCCGTCTTCCTCGTACACCTTGTCGAGCCAGTAGTTCGGCGTGTGAATCACACCTTGCGCATAGAGACGCCGATAGAAGATCGGGAACGTGGTGCCGCCGGTGTCGTCGGCGACCTTCACGTCCGGCGTGACGATCTCGACGTTATTGCCCTTCGACGCGATGAAGTCCGCGACGCCCGCGCCCGCATGCGTCGATACGCCGTCGTACACGAGCACGTTCTTGCCCGGCTCGACCTTGCCCGAAAGAATGTCCCACGAGCTGACCGCGAGGCCTTGCTCGACGCCCCAGGCTGGCACCTGACTCGTGAACGACGAGCCGCCCGTCGCGAGCACGACGATGTCCGGCTTCTCGGCCATGATCATCTTGTCGTCGGCTGCGACACCGAGACGGCGATCGACGCCCAGACGCTTCGTCTCCATGTCGAACCAGCGCACGATGCCGGCCATCTGCTCACGCTGCGGCGCCTTGGCGGCGAGCATGATCTGGCCGCCGACGTAATCGTTCTTCTCGAACAGCACGACATCATGGCCACGCGAACGCGCGACGCGCGCCGCTTCCAGACCCGCGGGGCCCGCGCCGACTACCACGACCTTGCGCTTCGGTCCGCGCGTCTTTTCGATGACATGCGGCATCGTCTCTTCACGCGAGGTCGCCGCGTTCTGCACGCACAGCACGTCGAGCCCGTTGTACTGACGGTCGATGCAATAGTTCGCGCCGACGCACTGCTTGATTTCATCTTCCCGGCCATCGCGAATCTTGATGACCATGTGCGGATCGGCGATCTGAGCGCGCGTCATGCCGACGAGATCGACCATGCCGTTCGCGAGCAGACGCTCGGCCTGACCTGCATCGCGAATGCTTTGCGCATGCATGATCGGCAGCTTCACGACGGACTTGATGCCCGCAGCGAGATGGACGAACGGCTCGGGCGGCAGCGCCATCGGCGGCATGCAGTTGGCGAGCGTGTTGTGCGTATCCGCGCCGGAGCCGATCACGCCGACGTAATCGATGAGGCCGCTTTCGGCCATCGCCTGGGCGATCTCCTTCAGGTTCTCGTGCGAGAGGCCGTCTTCATGGAACTCGTCGCCGCACATGCGCAGGCCGACGCAGAAGTCCGCGCCCACTGCTTCACGCACGGCGTTCAGCACTTCCTTACCGAAGCGCAGACGGTTCTCGAGCGAGCCGCCCCATTCGTCCGTGCGGAAGTTCGTGCGCGGGCTCCAGAACTGATCGATCAGATGCTGATGCGCAGCGGAGATCTCGATGCCGTCCATGCCCGCGTCCTTCACGCGCTTCGCGGCCGCCGCGAAGTCCTGGATGATGCGCTTGATCTCTTCCACTTCGATGATCTTCGCGTTGCCGCGATGCACCGGCTCCCGCACGCCCGAGGGCGACATCAGATGCGGCCAGTGCTCGCCGTGCCATGCGGAGCGGCGGCCCATGTGCGTCGCCTGGATCATGATGAACGCGCCATGACGATGCATCGCTTCGGCGAGACGCGAGAGCGGATCGATGACCTTGTCGGTCGCGAGATTCACCGACTTCCACCAGCCTTGCGGGCTGTCGATCGAAACCGGACTCGAACCGCCGCACACGGCGAGGCCGACGCCGCCCTTCGCCTTCTCCTCGTAATAACGGATATAGCGGTCGCCGGGCAGGCCGCCCGGTTCGGCATAGACCTCGGCGTGCGCGGTGCTGACGATGCGGTTGCGCAGGGTCAGCTTGTTCAGCTGGAGAGGCTTGAAAAGGTTCGGGTAACGCATTGCGATCGACCTCGGAATGAATTTGCTTCGGTGCGTGGCGCTTACAGCGGCGACACTTCGAACACGCAGTGATCGTGTCCTTCGGCGGCGCATTGCGTCTCGATCGACTTCGAGCGCGGGCCTTTCTTCGCGCTGTCGGGCGCGGTGTCGTTGACCCAGTCCATCGCGCCGGCGAACCAGCCCGCGAACATGTAGCAGAGCTTGCCCTCTTTGCCCGGCTGCTGGAGCACGAACGACGAGTGACGCAGATGGATGCGCGCATGCGACGTCGCCGGATCGGCTTCGACGATATCGAACAGGCCCCAGCCGCGTTGCGACAGACGCTTCAGGTAATGCTCGAATACGGCCATGCCGCTGATGCCGTGTTTTTCCGCTTCTTTATCGCACCAGTGATACGCCGACTTGTAGCCGGCCTTGTAGAGAATCTCGGCATACGCTTCGCGGCCGAGCGCTTCCTCGACGGCGACATGATTGTTCGTGAAGAAATGGCGCGGCACGTAGAGCATCGGCAGCGCGTCGGTGGTCCAGACGCCGGTTTGCGCATCGACGTCGATAGGCAGTTGAGGTTGCATCGCAGGGTTCCTTTGTATTTGTCGTGAGTGATCAGACGTTCCAGACTTCGCCGAAGAAGCGCATCCAGTTCTCGCCCATCACCTTCTTGATGCGGGACTCGCTCCAGCCCGCCTTTTCCATCGCGGCGGTGAGATTCGGGAATTCGCCAATCGTGCGGATGCCTTCCGGATTCACGACCTTGCCGAAGTTCGTCAGACGGCGATAGCGGCCCTTGTCGTGCGTGATCCAGTCGAAGAATTCGGTGCTGTAGCCTTGCGTGAAGTCGGTGCCGATGCCGACCTTGTCTTCGCCGATCACATCGATCGTGTATTCGATCGCTTCGAGATAATCCTCGACGGTCGCATCCGGACCCTTCTTGAGGAACGGCGAGAACATCGTCACGCCGACGAAGCCGTTCGCATCGGCAATCTCTCTCAACTGTTCGTCGGTCTTGTTGCGCGGATGATCCTTGAGCCCCGACGGGCAGCAGTGCGAGTACGTGACGGGCTTCTTCGAACAGGCGATCGCATCGGAAGAAGTCTTCGCGCCGACGTGCGAGAGATCCACCATGATGCCCACGCGATTCATCTCATGAATCACTTCCTTGCCATAACCCGACAAGCCGCCGTCCGGCTCATAGCAACCCGTGCCGACGAGGTTCTGCGTGTTGTAGCAAAGCTGAACCACGTTGACGCCGAGTTCCTTGAATACTTCGATATAACCAAGGTTGTCCTCGAACGCATACGAGTTCTGAAAGCCGAAGATGATGCCGGTCTTGTTTTCTTTCTTCGCGCGCAGGATGTCGTCGGTCGTGCGCACGAGCGTGAGAATCTCGCTGTACTCGCGGATCTGCTGCTTCATTTCCGCGATGTTGTCGATGGTCTTCTGAAAGTCTTCCCACACCGACACGGTGCAGTTCACGGCGGTGACGCCGCCCTTCCTCATATCCTCGAACACGGAGCGCTCGAACTTCGAAATGTTCAGTCCGTCGATGATGATGCTGTCGTTGTGGAGGGTGCTCATCTGGGTGTGCTCCGCGTTGCCGGGTAGAGGGGGAAAGACGCAGGTCTGACGGGCTTTGCAGCGCCTGATCGATGCCTTCGTCGTTGCGTCTATTCTTGACTTTTGCCCTGCCGGTCAATTTATGAATTTAGACGTGTTCTTTACCTTTTCCGACATCGGCGTCTGTTTTCGACAAGTGGCGAATTGCGATTCGGTGTAGCGCGTTTACCTAGGTGATTTGCTGCACTGCGTCGGAACGATCGTGCGCTATCGCAGTGCGCGGCTTGTGGCGCTTGGCCCCGCGCCGGTGCGCGCCCGCAGCGAAGCATGCGCTGCGCCATACATTGCTCAGGGTTTAGCCTGATGGCATGGTAGTTGCACTAACAACCAAAATTAAAAAAGTGGCGAAGCGCCGCACTGACGGCGCCAACAAATAGATTCCAAGGAATCAGTTCTCACATGTCCTCCGATCGCACGGCGTCGCTGTCACACTTCGCGTTCATGCCGCTTCCCAACTTCACGATGATCGCTTTCACCAATGCGATCGAAGTCCTGCGCATGGCGAACTATCTGACGGGGCAGCCGCTCTATCGATGGTCGATCGTGAGTCCGGAGGGCGGCCCCGTGACGGCGAGCAACGGACTTTCCGTCGATACGGGTCCGGTGGAGTGCGTGGGACAGCCCGACATCGTGTTCGTGGTCGGCGGCATCGACGTGCAGCGCGCGACGACGCCCGCGCATCTTTCGGCCTTGCGCCGCTTCGCGCGTACCGGCAGCGTGCTCGGTTCGCTCTGCACCGGCACCTATGCGCTGGCCCGCGCGGGCTTGCTCGCAGGCTACGCGTGCGCGATCCACTGGGAGAACATGTCGGCGCTCAAGGAAGAGTTTCCCGATACGCGCTTTCTCAAAGAACTCTTCGTTATCGACCGCGATCGCGTGACGTGCACGGGCGGCGTCGCGCCGCTCGACATGATGCTCAATCTGATCGCCGCGCGCGTCGGCACGGCGCGGGTCACGCAGATTGCCGAGCAGTTCATCGTCGAGCATGTGCGGGATACGAGCGCGCAGCAGCGCATGCCTTTGGTGGCGCGGCTGGGATCGGCGAACAAGTCGCTCTTCGAAGTGATCTCGCTGATGGAGAACAATATCGAAGAGCCTTTATCGCGCGAAGAACTGGCGCGGCTCGCGAGGATGTCGCAACGGCAATTGCAGCGGCTATTTCGCGAGCATCTCGGCATGACGCCGACGCATTACTACCTGACCTTGCGTTTGCGGCGCGCGCGTGAATTGCTGCTGCAAACCGACATGTCGATCATGCATATCACGATGGCGTGCGGCTTCCAGTCGGCGTGTCATTTTTCGAAAAGCTATCGCGATGCTTTCGGCACGGCGCCGACGCGCGAACGGCGCAAGCAATTGCCTTCGCTATCTGCCGTCCCTGCGATGGTGGCGTGAGCGTTCAGATCGACATGTGAAGGCGCGTTTCGCAGACTTCGCAGCCGCCGACTCTTTCCGTCCGGAACACGCCGTCCAGTGCGAAGCCGAGCGCTTTATAAAAGCGCAGGCCGTGCGCGTTTTCTTCCAGCGCCCAGAGCGTCATTTCCCGATAACCTTCGCTCGCCGCGGCGTTGATTGCTTCGTCGATCAACATCCTGCCCGCGCCCTTGCGCCAATGCGCCGGATCGATATAGACGGCTTCGATTTCGGCGTCCGTTTTGCCTTTGTCGTGGTCGCGTGATGGTCCCCATGCTATCCAGCCCAGCATCACGTCGTCGCGTTCCGCGAGCATCACGCGGGGCGTGCCGCGGGCGATAAGATCGGTCCATAGCGCTCGACGCTTTGCGACGGAAAGGGAATCGAGGAATTCGGCGGGAAAAATGGAACGATAGGCGGCCTGCCAGGCCTTGACGTGGATGCGCGCAATCTCCGCGGCGTCGGCGGGGCGCGCGAGGCGGAAGGAAAGCGCTGTGCGGAGATAATCGGCCTTCATGCGTCAAGTATGACGCCGATTTTTGGTTAGTGGTTGCTTGGGTTTCGATGGAATCCTGTTTTCGTGTCGGTCTATTGGCGCTGCCCCTCCCCGGGGCAGGGGTCACTTTCTTTGCTGCTGCAAAGAAAGTAACCAAAGAAAGCAGCTTCTCACCGCCCACGGTCACACGCACGTTGGCCATGCTTGCCAGCCGCCCGTGGACCTCGCCTAAGTGTCGCCCTCGAAGGACTTACCGGGCTTGGCTCGCGCACGGTCTGACAATCCATAACCTTAAGCGCGCTGGTTCAGCACCAAATAGCTTCGGCACAGCGCTACGCGCTGCCGTTGGGGATGCAAGGGAAACCATCTATAGGAGAGGCATCAGCAAAGAAGCACGCGCAGACCCGATTGACCCATCGGCCGCGTAGCGGGCCGGAGCTATTTGGTGCTGAACCAATAACGCAAGCGATGCGATGCGGCAGACCGTGCGCGAGCCAAGCCCGATTGGGCCTTCGAGGGCGACACTTAGGCGAGTGCCACCGCGGGCTGGCAAGCATGGCCAACGTGCGTGTGACCGCGGGCCTGAACGAGCTGCTTTCTTTGGTTACTTGTATATTGATTCCAGGTGGGCGGAAACTGATCTCCTCCGCTCACCCGAAGCGGTAGCCCGTTTGTGTTACATGGGCTCGCAGCCCGAAAGAAAGCTGGTGGCGCCGCTTCTTCTTACCGCTTTGAACCCGGACAGTTGACTGAGCCTCGAGCTCGTATCTTTACAAGTATGGGTGCTGTGGTGAACCAAATTCCTTCCGCCTTCGCTTCGCCCTTGTTCGTCGGTATCGATGTCAGCGGACCCTTCCTCGACATCGCCTATCACGGATCCGCCGAAACCTTTCGTCTACCCAATGCGCCTGAAGGCTTCGCCGAACTGATCAACCGATTGTTGCCTCTCAAGCCGGAACTCATCGTCCTCGAAGCCACCGGCAAGCTCGAACGCGCCGTCCTTCAAGCCCTCTGCCAAGCCGGTCTGCCCGCCGTCGCGGTCAACTCCACGTGGGTGCGCGAGTTCGCCAGATCCGCCGGACAACTGGCCAAGACCGATCGCATCGATGCGCGCGTCATCGCTCGCTACGGGGCCGTCATGCAACCCGAAGTCCGACCCCTGACCGATGAGCAGACCCAGCAGCTGCAGGCCCTTATCCTGCGCCGCACACAACTCATCGAGATGCTCACCGCCGAGCAAAACCGTCGCAAGCGCGCTCATAAATCGGCCCTGCCCAGCATCGATGAATTCATCCAGTTCATCACGCAACGCATCAAGGACGCCGATCGCGACATCGACTCCTTCCTCCACACCAACGAACTCTGGCGCAAAAACGAAGCCCTGCTGCGCTCCACTCCGGGTATCGGCAAAACAACCGCCGCGACGCTCATCGCCTTCCTGCCTGAATTGGGCTCCCTCAACAACCGACAGATCGCCTCGCTCGTCGGCCTTGCCCCATTCAACTCCGACAGTGGCACACACCGCGGCGAACGCCATACCAAGGGCGGGCGTCACTTCGTGCGCCGCGCCCTTTACATGGCCTGCGTCGCCGCGCAACGAGCCAATCCCTATCTCAAGGCGTTCTGCGATCAGCTACGCGCCAGAGGCAAAAAAACCAAGGTCGCCTTCGTCGCAGGCATGCGAAAACTCCTCACGCAGCTCAACGCCATGATGCGCGATGGCACGGCCTGGAATCCCCCAAAACCTTGATTCTTTGCTCACTACCGCTTGACTCTCAATACAGTTGCTTTCTTTGCAGCAGCAAAGAAAGTGACCCCCGCCCCGGGGAGGGGCAGTGCTAATAGACCGACGCGAATACGGGACACCCACCAAAAACCAAATCAATCGCCCGAAAACCCCAATTTACGCCGAGCCAACGGCCACTCCAAACTCCACAAACACCCAATCAAACCCGAAGGAAAACAACCCTCGTATGACTCAAACCGCATCGAACAAATCGCTCGCCGGCAAAACGGCTCTCGTCACCGGCTCGACGAGCGGCATCGGCCTCGCCATCGCCACGGCGCTCGCGCAAGCCGGCGCGAACCTCGTGCTCAACGGCTTCGGCGATATCGACGGCGCCCTGAAGCAAATCGAAGCGACCGGCGTGAAAGCCATGCATCATCCGGCCGACATGACAAAGCCCGATGAAATCGAAGCGATGATCGCGTTCGCGAACGAAACCTTCGGCGCTGTCGATGTCCTCGTGAACAACGCCGGCATCCAGCATGTCGCGACCATCGACGAATTCCCGACCGACCGCTGGGACGCGATCATCGCCATCAATCTGAGCTCGGCGTTCCACACGATGCGCGTCGCGCTCCCGCAAATGCGCGCGCGCAACTGGGGCCGCGTGATCAACATCGCGTCGGTGCATGGGCTCGTCGGCTCGGCAGGCAAGTCCGCCTATGTCGCCGCCAAGCACGGCATTCTCGGGCTGACCAAGGTCGCCGCGCTCGAAAACGCCCGCACCGGCGTCACCGTCAACGCAATCTGCCCCGGCTTCGTGCTCACGCCGCTCGTGCAGAAGCAAATCGACGATCTCGCCGCCCGCGACTCGCTCACGCCCGATGCGGCCCGCGCGAAGCTGCTCGGCGACAAGCAGCCGTCCGCGCAGTTCGTGACCGCGCAGCAGATCGGCGACATGACCGTGTTCCTCTGCTCCGACGCCGCAAGCGAGATGCGCGGCTCGGCGCTGCAAATCGATGGGGGATGGAGCGCGCAGTAAGCGGCGTACGCCTATCGGCGTCATTCCGCCACACTTGAGCGTTTTACTCGGAATCCCCTAAAGAACGTGGGGCCTTTAGCCGTTATGTCCTTGTAATCAGACGCGCGCCGCCTTCCAAAGACGGCGCGTGAATCGGAAGAAGCAAGGACATCATGCGCAATAACCAGCCCGTCACCCAGCAAGCGTTCGAATTTCCCGCCTCGGAGATGCTCGTCTCCGCCACCGATCTCTCCGGCAACATCCAGTACTGCAATCCGGCGTTCGTGTCGGTGTCCGGCTTCTCGCGCGAGGAGCTGATCGGCCAGCCGCACAACATCATCCGTCATCCCGACATGCCGCGCGAAGCCTTCGCCGATCTCTGGGCGACCGTCCGCGCCGGCCGCTCGTGGACCGCGCTCGTCAAGAATCGCCGCAAGAACGGCGATCACTATTGGGTGCGCGCCAACGTCACGCCGGTGATGGAGCACGGCAAGGTCGTCGGTTATCTCTCCGTGCGCGTGAAGCCGACGCGCGAGGAAGTGCGCGACGCCACCGCGCTCTATGCGCAAATGAAAGCCGGCAACGCGTCGCACAGGCTCGTGCGCGGCGCGCTCGTGAAGCACGGCATCGCCGGCAAGCTCGCGGCGATCGCGAACATGCCCGTCAGCGCGCGTCTGGGCACCGCGTTCGCCGCAGTACCCGTCGCCACGTCGATCGCGGCGCTGGCCGGCTGGCGCGGCGCGCCGCCGCTGCCCTTCTGGATCGCGCTGGGCGTGGGCTCGGTGGCGAGCTTCGCGGGCTGGCTCGCGCTTTCGCGTCAGGTCGATGCCCCCGTGCGCACGATGTCCGGCTTCGCCGCGCGCATGGCAGCAGGCGATCTCACCGCCGACATGCCCGATGCGCGCCACGACGATCTCGGCGACGTGCAGCGCGCGCTCGGCCAGTTGAAGGCGAATCTCGCGGCGATCGTCTTCGATGTGCGCGGCCAGATCGGCGGCATGCTCGACGCCGCCAACGAGATTTCCAGCGGCAACACGGACCTGTCGCGCCGCACGGAAATGCAGGCGGCGTCGCTCGAACAGACCGCTGCGACCATGGATCAACTCACCACCACCGTGCAAGGCAACGCCGACGCCACCGTGCGCGCCCTCGAACTCGTCAAGGAAGCGCAGGCCGCGGCGGACGACGGCGGACGCATCGCGAGTCAGGTCGAGCAGACGATGGCGGGCATCACGGCGGCCTCGCGGCGCATCGCGGACATCACCGATGTCATCGACGGCATCGCGTTCCAGACCAATATCCTCGCGTTGAACGCGGCCGTCGAGGCGGCGCGCGCGGGCGAGGCGGGCCGCTCGTTCGCGGTCGTCGCCACCGAAGTGCGCAATCTGGCGCAGCGCTGCGCGGCATCGGCGAAGGAAATCGAAGGCGTGGTGGCGACGAGCGTCGCGCAGATCGAGGAAGGCACGAGCCTCGTCACGCGCACGACAAGCCAGATGCGCGCCATCGACGAAGCGGTCAACCGCGTATCGACGATCATCATGGAAGTCGCGAAGGCGAGCAGCGAGCAGGCCGAGGGCATCGCGCAGGTGAATCAGGCGGTCGCGCATCTCGACGATTCGACCCAGCAGAACGCCGCGCTCGTCGAACAGGCGGCGGCCACCGCGCAGCGCCTCGCGGAACGCGCCGTGGTGCTCGACGAAGCCGTGCGGCTCTTCACGGTCGCGAAAGCTTGAGATCGGGCAGCGTCGAAAAGCGCGTCGCTTGGTACTATCGGGACATTGCCAACGAGGAGTGTGTCCGATGACCGCTGAGAACAATCGCGCGGAAGAAGCGCGAGCGATGGAACGTATCGTCAACGCGACGCGTCAGGTTCAGTCCGCTTTCCTGTCGCTGCAAAAGCACTTTCCGCCCGAAGGCGACGCCCGTCCGTCGCAGATGGCGCTGCAGACTTTCGATGCCGCGCTTCAGGAGCTCGAAGACGCGCAAGCCGCCTTCGACACCATGCTCAACGATCTGTTCGACGGCAACCGCTAGGCGCGCCGTCACGGTCAGGCATTACGCAATTCCGGCACGTCCTCGCTCGGGCCGCTCAGCGCGGCCTCGCCGGTCGTGTCGCTGAGTCCTGCCCACGGCACGCCGTCGCCGGACTGGCGGCGGGCGGCCGCCACGCATGCCTCGACCAGCTCCCTGAACGACACCGCCGCCGAGCTCGTGCGCACGAGCACTTCGCCTTGCAGCGGGCTTTCGGGAAACACGAGCCCGACAATCAGCTCGGCCGATGACGCCCGCTGATGCAGGCGTCGCAGCAGGTTGCGCAAATACGGCGGCGACTCGGCCGCATCGAACGACACCACGCAAATGATCGTCACGCCCGCGAGATCGACTTCGCCGAAGCGTCCACGCGAGAAGCGCTCGTAGCCCGCCAGATCCGCGTACAGGCCGTGCTTGCGAAAAAGCTGCACGGCGATGGTCGCGGCGAGATCGTCGAGTTCGCTTCTCCCCGCGATGCACAGCACCGACGCCGTGTGGCCTTCCTTCTGCGCGTCGAAGCGCGCGGGTGGCGTTTCGTGGACCACACCAGGCGCGTCGTCGGGAGAATCGAGGCTCGCGGGCGGACCTTCCTTGCGCTCGATGGTCACGGCGATATCGTCGGCGTCTTCCAGTCCTTCGATGATGTCGAGCGCGGATTCGTTGATGCGCCTCAACTGTTCCGCCGTCACGACGCCGCGCAGCACGTCGTTGTGGGCGTAGCGCAGGCCTTCCAGCGCGACTTCGTCGTAATACGCAATCAGCGAACGCTCCTTGAGCAGCGTCTCGGCCTGCACGAGCGCTTCGTCGGGATCGTTCGCGAGCAGGCGCTGATAGAAGTTCTCGGCGGGCGTGAGCGCGGGCCGGTCGCCGAACAGCACGTCGAGAAACTCGAGGCGATCGACATGACGGCCCAGAATCACGAGGCACAAGGTAAGCGGCGTCGAGAGCACGAGGCCGATCGGCCCCCAGATCCAGCTCCAGAAGATCGCCGCGACGATCACGGCGAACGGCGAAAGCCCCGTGCTGTGCCCGTAAAGCAGCGGCTCGACGACCTGACCCGCGAGGATATCGGTGACGCCGAAGAGGATGACGGTCCACACGAGCATCGCCCAGCCCGGACCGACCGCCGCCGCGAACACGACCGCGACGATCGCCGCGATCCACGTGCCGACGTAGGGCACGAAGCGCAGCAGCGCGGTCATCACGCCGAACAGGAGCGCGCCCGGCACGCCGATGATCGCAAGCCCGATCGCGATGATGATGCCCACGCTCGCATTGATGCCGAGCTGCGCGAGGAAGTAGCGCGACAGACGCCGGGCGGCCTCGTCCATCGCGGTAGTGGCGCGATGCAGATCGCGCGAGCCGAAAAGCCGTATCAGGCGGTCGCGCAGATCTTCGCGCTGCAAAAGGATGAACACCGCGACGACGAGCACGATGCCCGTGGTTTCCAGCGGACTGATGATGGGCGACAGAAAGCGCTGCGCCAGTTCCAGCGGCGTCGGCGTGGGCTCGTGGACTTCGACGGGCATCGGCTGATCGATCGGCGATGAGGTCGGGTTGTCCTCCTTCTTCTGCTCCTGCTCGCGCGCCGCGGGCGAAAGCCGCTTCAACGCACGCGACGCGCGGCCGAGAAACTCGTCGGCACGGCCCACCGTCACGCGCTGCACGGAATCGATCTTGCGCTCGACCGCGACCTGATACTTCGGCAGATCGCCCGCGAGCTGCGCGACCTGTGCGCCGATCAACGCGCCGACCGCGGTCAGCACGGACAGCGCGATCAACACCGCCACGATCACCGACGGCACCTGACCCAGGCGCAGCCGCCGTAGCAAATCGACGAAAGGCGCGAGCAGAAAGCTCAGCAGAATCGCGAGGATGATCGGGATCATCACCGCGCGGCCAAAATACAGCGCGCAAATGATGATGACGCCCGTCACCAGCGACGCCAGCGCGCGCACGCCGGGCGCTTCGGGCGGCAGGATCTTCGCGGGTGGCCGGCGCGGCCCGGGTGCTTGCGGCATGGGGAATGGCTCGCTTTCTATAGGAAGTCCGGCGGCGCACGACTGTGCGGAGCAAGCAACGGTCAAGCAAGGCGCATGCCGTCGCGACAGCGCCCGTCGCCGTTGAGGTGAGTCTATTCGGGAGCCGAATTCTACTGCAATCGGTTCAACGGTGAGGCGATACGGGAACGAAGCGGGTCCGCGCCGTGCTCTATCGACATGATCGAAACAATCAGTTGGATGCGCGAACCGCGCGCGTGCGACATTGGCTTTTCGCCGCCGCTCTTGGAAAAGGACATCATGGCAGTCGATTCACCCTGCATCAGCATCTGCAAGTTCGACGAGAAAACCGGTCTCTGTATCGGCTGTCTGCGCACGAAGGACGAATGCAGGCAATGGAAGAAGATGAAGGACAAGCATCGCGCGCGCATCATCGACGAAAGACCCAGGCGCCGGGCCAAGCTCAAGAAGCACCGGAAGTAGGCATCGCGAAAGAACAAAGGCTGGACTGGTCGGCGAAAGGGTGATGCCGCGTTTCTTCCCGCGCGCGGACTACACTGAATCAGACTTTGCAGGGAGTCGACCATGACAGTGACTTGTGCCGCATTCGTTTTCGTATCCGCCTTTGCCGCCACATCGGCTTTCGCGCAGTTGCATCCGAGCGTCGAAACCGACATGAACGCGCCGCAGAACAGCACGAAGCTCATGCCGAACGCGCCGCTCGGCAGTCAATATCCGACGCACGGCAACGCGCAGGCGGGCGAGCTCAATCTCAATCCGAGCGATCCGCGCGCGCAGCTCGTCAACGGTCTCCCGAACAATGCCAACAGCGGCGGCTACGGCTCACCGCTCGCGGGCAACAAGGCGAACGTGCCGCGCGGCGAATAGATATCGCGTGAGCGAAGCAACGAAACTCGCGATCACCATTCTCGTTTCGAGAATGGTGATTTGAATTCCGCCGCTATTCTCCTTCTCACGGCAAAAACCGATACTTGATTCAGAGGACGGGACTTCTCCCGGCCGCCAACCGAATCAGGGAATCTGCCGTGAAGATCTACTACCATCCGCTGTCCGGGCATGCGCACCGCGCGCGTCTCTTTCTGAATCTGCTCGGAATCGATCACGAAGCAGAATTCGTCGATCTCGCGGCTGCCGCGCACAAGACGCCCGAGTACCTCAAGCTGAATCGCTTCGGCCAGATTCCCGTGCTCATCGACGGCGATGCCGTCATCGCCGATTCGAACGCGATCCTCGTCTATCTCGCGAAGAAGGCAGGCGCCACGAAATGGCTGCCCGACACCCCGGCCGAAGCCGCCGCCGTGCAGCGCTGGCTCTCGGTCGCGGCCGGTCAGATCGCGTTCGGGCCCGGCGCTGCTCGTCTCATCACCGTGTTCGGCGCGAAATTCAACGCGGAGGAAGTCATCGCCCGCGCGCACGGCGTGCTCAAGGTGATCGATGCGGAACTGGCGCAGCGCGAGTGGATCGCGGATACCGGCGCCGCGCATCCGACCATCGCGGATATCGCGCTCTACAGCTATATCTCGAGCGCCCCCGAAGGCAACGTCGATATCTCCGGCTACGCGAACGTGAACGCGTGGCTTGCGCGCGTCGAAGCGTTGCCCGGCTTCGTGCCGTTCCAAAAGACAGCCGCGGGTCTCGCGGCGTAAAGTAAGCGCGGCGGCTTCCGCCGCCGCGCCTGAATCGAAGAGGCATACGATCATGTCCGCTTCCGCGCTCGCCAATGTTCCAAGAGTCGCCACGCCCTCGCCGTGGCATCCCGGCGAAATCGCCATCCAGAAGGCTTTCGGCGTCGATGAGCGCATGGACAGCGTCGGGCGGCGCGTCGTGCGCGATCACATGCCGGATCAGCATCGCCAGTTCTTCGCGCAGTTGCCGTTCATCGTGGCGGGCGCGGTCGATGAACACGGCGATCCGTGGGCGACGCTGCTCGCCGGGCGTCCCGGCTTCATGCGCACGCCCGATTCGAAAACCCTGTCGATGAGCCGCGCGCGCGATCCGCTCGATCCCGCCGATGCCGGCATGAACGACGGCGCGTCGATCGGCCTGCTCGGCATCGAGATGCACACGCGCCGCCGCAACCGCATGAACGGCGTGATTCGTCGCGATGGCGCGAACGTCGCATTCGACGTGGCCGTCGAGCAGAGTTACGGCAATTGCCCGCAATACATCCAGTTGCGCGACTTCGAATTCGTGCGCGATCCGGCCGTGTCTTCGTCCGTGCAGCCGGTCATGCTCGACGCGCTTTCGCCGCGCGCAAAGGCGATGATCACGGGCGCGGACACGTTCTTCGTCGCGTCGTATTTCGATCGCAAGGACGGGCATCGGCAAGTGGACGTGTCGCATCGCGGCGGCAAGCCGGGATTCGTGCGCCTCGCGGACGACGGCACGCTCACCATTCCGGATTTCGCGGGCAATCTCTTCTTCAACACGCTCGGCAATATCCTCGTGAACGGCCGCGCGGGACTCGTGTTCGCGGACTTCGACACCGGCGACGTGCTGCAACTCGCAGGCGACGCCGAAGTGCTGCTCGATTCCCGGGAAACCGCCGCGTTCCAGGGCGCGGAACGGCTGTGGCGCTTCACGCCGCGCCGCATCGTGTATCGCGCGGGCGCGCTGCCGTTGCGATGGAAGGCGCGCAGCGAGGGCGCGTCGCCCAATTCGCTGATGACCGGCGACTGGGATCAGGTGGCCGAGCGCCTCAAGGCGGCCGCGCTCGCGAACGTATGGCGGACGTTCCGCGTGAGCAAGATCGTCGATGAAAGCGATGCGATCCGTTCCTTCCATCTCGAACCGGCCGATGGCGCGGGCATCGTCCCTCACAAGGCCGGCCAGCATCTGCCGATCCGCATCACGCTGCCGGGCGACGCGAAACCGGTGATTCGCACGTACACGCTGTCGGTCGCGCCATCGGACGGGCTGTATCGCATCAGCGTGAAGCGTGACGGACGTGTATCGGCGCATCTGCACGACACGCTGAAAGTCGGCGACGTGATCGAAGCGCGCGCGCCCGCCGGCGACTTCACGATCGATGCGCTGGAGCATCGCCCGGCCGTGCTGATGGCCGCGGGCGTCGGCATCACGCCGATGCTCGCGATGCTCCGGCACGTGGTCTATGAAGGCCTGAGAAAGCGCCGCGTTCGTCCGGTGTGGATGATCGTGTCGTCGCATTCGCTCGCGAGCCGCGCGTTCGCGCAGGAAATCGATGCGCTCGAGCAAAGCGCGGGCGGCGCGGTGAATGTGATCCGCGTGCTGAGCGATACGAACGGCGCGCGACTCGGGCGCGATTACGATGCATCGGGGCGCATCGACATCGATCTGCTGACGAGCCGCCTGCCCTTCAACGACTACGACTTTTATCTTTGCGGTCCGGGCACGTTCATGCAGTCGATCTACGACGGCCTGCGCGCGCTCAATGTCTCCGACGGACGCATTCACGCGGAGGCGTTCGGTCCTTCGGCGCTGAAGCGCACCGCCGATCGGGGCGCCGACGTGAAGCCGATGCGCCCCGCCGCGACCGAGCCGGTGAAAATCGAATTCCTGAAGTCGGGCACGAGCGCGCAATGGAAACCCGGCAGCGGCACCTTGCTGGAACTCGCGGAAGCGAGCGGCCTTTCGCCGGAGTTCAACTGCCGGGGCGGCACGTGCGGCACGTGCAGGACGCGCATCGCGCAGGGGGCGGTGTCGTATGAAAGCGAGCCGGCTTTCCATGTCGGCGACGACGAAGCGCTGATCTGTTGCGCAGTGCCCGCCGCGGACGACGGCGGCAAGCTGGAACTCGATCTTTGATTCCTGTGTGAAGCGGTCGTGGATTGTGCCCCGCGCATATATCCCCGAGAATGCACGGCATCCTTCATGCTTGCATGCCTCGGGCTCTCCCATGGACCGTTTACAGGCAATGACGACCTTCGTCACGGTGGTCGAAACCGGTGGCTTCGCATCGGCGGCGCGCAAGCTCGATGTCTCGCCGTCGGTCGTGAGCCGCGTCGTGACGGAGCTCGAAGAGCATCTCGGCGTGCGCCTGCTCACGCGCACGACGCGCGTCGTGCGTCTCACCGACGCCGGCAGCGGCTATTTCGAAGACTGCCGGCGCATTCTCGGCGAGATCGATACCGCCGAGCTTTCCGCGACGGGCACGCATTCGTCGCCGCGCGGCCTGCTCTCGATCACCGCGCCGGTGATGTTCGGCCGGCTGCACGTCACGCCGGTCGTGCTCGACTATCTGCGCCGTTATCCCGAAGCCGACGCGAGCTGCTGGTTCGTCGACCGCGTGGTGAATCTCGTCGATGAGGGTATCGACGTGGCGGTGCGCATCGCGCAATTGCCGGATTCCTCGCTGCAGGCGATCAACGTCGGACGCGTGCGGCGCGTGCTGTGCGCATCGCCCGCTTATCTCGAGGCGCACGGCACGCCGCGTCATCCCGACGATCTCGCGGAGCATGTGATCATCGCGTCGACGGGCTCGTCGTCGTCGCCGGAATGGCGCCTGCAGGACGGCGAGCGGCAGTTTCTCGTGCGCGCTCATCCGCGCATCTCGACGACCACCAACGATTCCGCGATTGCCGCCGCGCTCGCGGACTTCGGCATCGCGCGGCTCATGTCGTATCAGGTCGCGCAGGATGTCAGCGAAGGGCGTCTCGTGATCGTGCTGCCCGAATTCGAACCGCCGCCCTTGCCTATCCATCTCGTGCATCGCGAGGGACGCCATGTCACGCAGAAGGTGCGCGCGTTCCTCGATCTCGCCGTGTCGACGCTGCGCGCGGACGATTCGTTGCGCTGAAGCGCGCTAAACATACGCGCCGCGAGTGACATTTCGTCCATCGTCCGGCGAATCGAACGGGCGTTAGCACGACTGCCGTGCAAAGTAGCGGCAAAACATGCAACATAGCTGTCTCGAACGATCGCACCGATCGGCGCGCTTTCGGCTTTTCTGAACCTTTACCGGCTCACGCACCATGACGAATCCAACTGCTCCCTCGAATGAACGCCCGCTCGACATGATCATCTTCGGCGGCGGCGGAGACCTGGCGGCGCGCAAGCTGCTGCCCGCGCTTTATATGGCGCATATGCACTGCAACCTGCCCGCCGACACGCGCATTCTCGCGATCGGCCGCAAGGACTGGGCGCGCGAGGATTACCTCAAGAATTTCATGGAAGAACAGGCGCGTCCGTTCATCGACGCGAAAGCGTTCGACGCGCAGTCGTGGGACAAATTTCTCGCGCTCTTCGACTACGTGCGCGTCGACGTCGAGAATCCCGGCGACTTCCAGCGTCTCGCGCAAGCCGTGCGTCCCGGCTCGCAGCGCGTGCTTTATCTGTCGACGTCGCCGGAGCTTTTCGTGACCATCTGCGAGAACCTCGACAACGCCGGCATTCTCGACGACCACGCGCGTGTCGTGCTGGAAAAGCCGCTCGGCCACGATCTCGCCTCCGCGCGCGCGATCAACGATGCCGTCGGCAAGCATTTCAAGGAAGAGCAGATCTATCGCATCGACCATTACCTCGGCAAGGAAACCGTGCAGAACCTGATGGTGCTGCGCTTCGGCAATGCGATCTTCGGGCCGCTGTGGCAGGCGCCGTACATCAAGAGCGTGCAGATCACGGTGTCGGAGACGGTCGGCGTGGGCAGCCGCGCGGGCTTCTACGATCACACCGGCGCATTGCGCGACATGGTGCAGAACCACTTGCTGCAACTGCTGTGCATCGTCGCGATGGAGCCGCCGGTATCCCTCGATCCGGACGCCGTGCGCGACGAGAAGCTGAAGGTGCTGAAATCGCTGCGGCCGATGACCGTCGCCGATACCGCCCGCGACACCGTGCGCGGTCAGTACACGGCGGGCGCGGTGGGCGGCGAGGCGGTGAAGGGTTATCTCGAAGAACAGAACGTGCCTCCTGACAGCCGCGCGGAAACGTTCGTCGCCGTGCGCGCGCATATCAACAACTGGCGCTGGGCGAATGTGCCGTTCTTCCTGCGCACCGGTAAGCGCATGCAGAATCGCCGCTCGGAGATCGTCATCGATTTCGCGGATCTGCCGTTCTCGATCATTCCGGATGGTCCGCGTCACTACGGCAACCGGCTGACGATCACGTTGCAGCCGGAAGAGTCGATCCAGTTGCAGATGATGGCGAAGGAGCCGGGCAGCGGCATGCACATGCAGCCGGTCACGCTCAATCTCGATCTCCAGCAGGCCATGACGCAACGCCGCGCCGAGGCCTACGAGCGTCTGTTGATCGACGTGATTCGCGGCAGGCTCACGCACTTCATGCGTCGCGATGAACTGGAAGCGGCGTGGACGTGGGTCGAGCCGATTCTCAACGGCTGGAAGGAGCTGGGCGACCGGCCGCGCGGGTACACGGCGGGGACGTTTGGACCGGCGGCGTCGAGTGCGTTGATGGCGCGGGAGAATCAGGCCTGGGCGGAAGAGGCTTAAGGCATCGCGCGATGCGGTGACGTTCGTTCACCGCATCGCGACGTGCGATGTCCGTCTCGCGGCCCACGCCGCGCCCAGCGCCATCACGCCCGACAACACCACGATCCCGCCCAGAATCCCCACGAGCCGCATCAGCGCCGGCATCGGGTCCGACGACCAGTGATGGTCCTGCACGAACACCATGATGAACGCGATGCCGAACTGCCGCCCGACATAGCTCGCGCCTTGCGTGCCCGTCTGCACGTGACAGCCGATCCACACGCCCGCGCACAGCGCCGCCATGCAGGCGAACGCGTTATCGCCCAGTAACGGCAGAAGCGCGAGACTCACCGCACCCGCCAGCAGGCAGCCGATGAAGCGCTGGATCATGCGCTCGGCGATCGGCTTGTGCGTCGGCTTGCCGAGCGCCGATGCCGGCAGAATCAGCACGGCGACCGCCGTCACCATCGCCTGCGCGAAGCCGGACAGGTTCCATGTGTACGCGAGCGACGCCAGGATCATCACCGACCACGCGCTCTGCCACGCGAGGCGCTTGCGCATCGCGAGCGCGATCTGCTCGGCGCGCGCGATGTGCGTCGCATCGAGCGCCTGCACGGCCTGCGCCGCATCGGACGGGATCACGGTGACGGCCTGCGCGTTGACGCCATCGACACGATCGACCGTGGATGCCGCCTGCGCGCGCGGCACCGGCGGCGCGCCGCGCGACTTGCGATAGTGCTGCACGCCCGCATGAAAGAGCGCCGACACGGCCACGCACGCGACCGTTCCGACCACCACTTCCGCGACCCGCAACAGTGCGAACGACGCCGTCGCCGCCGCGGAGACGAGCCGATGCGCCTCGAACGTCACCATCAGCGCCGTCACCGCGCCCAGCACCCACGCGTAACCCGCATCGGACACGAGCGCGCGATACACCGACACACCCACGATCACGCCGAGGAACGGCACGAAGATCCACGGCACGTCGCCGATCATCGCGCCAGCCACCGCGCCGATGATCGCGCCCGCGACCGTGCCGACCACGCGCTGCACGCCGCGCTGCGCGCACGCGGAGAACTTCGACTGCATCACCGCGAAGCCGCTGATCGCCGCCCACCAGATGTTGCTCAGGTGGAACGCATAGGCGAGCGCCACGGCGAGCCCGACGGACAGCATCGCCTGCGTGGCGAAGAGCGCGCGGGCGGGCGTCGGTCTGATCGCAATGAGTTCGCGCCCGAGCGCGGCAAATGCATCGCCGACGATGTGGACGAAAGCGCCCACGGCCGCGGCGCTTTCGGGCGGGATCGTGCGGGCGCTGCGGGAGGAATCGTCGGTCGGCATCGTTCTGGTGATATCGGGCGTCTGTTTGAGCGTAGCCGCCGATCGTCCAGATGCAAAGCCGAACCGCACGCGATGCGGCAAATCCGCTACACGAGCTGCGAAAGTGCGAACAGCGCGATGAGGTTGTAGAACGCATGAACGGTCGTCACGACCCAGAATGGCGAGCCGCGCTTTTCCTGCTCGATGAACATCGCCGTCGGCAGTCGCGTCAAAAACGCGATCGCCGTTTCACCCGAAAGCGCCGACGCCCGCGCAAGCCGGTTCATGCATCACACACGCGAAGTCAGCAGGCGAATGCCCGCCGCGCCGAACACGAGCGCAAGGCACGCATCGAGGCCGCGCTGGATGCGCGTGTAGATGCGCCTTGCGGAGGCCATCGAGAAGAGCGCGGCATAGCCGCCGAACACGCACGCCCCGATGCACAGACAGCCCGCGACGACCACGAGCATATGTCCCGGCCCTTCCCCCGCCGACGAGCCGAGCGCCGCCACCGACATCCACACGAGAATCGCCTTCGGGTTGGTGAGATGCAAGAGCGCGCCGCGCGCGTAGAGCCTGCGCACGCTTTGCCCCTGCGCATCCGCCGATGAAGTCCGCACCGGAGGCTTCAGCGCCGCGCGACCCGATTTGAACGCGAGCCACAGCAGATATAACCCGCCGCAAATCTTCACGCCGATGAGAAAGCCCGAGTACGCGGTCAGCGCGGCGGACAGGCCGAGCGCCGCGAGCATCGCCCAGAAGAACGAGCCGGACATCACGCCCGCCGCGAATGCGAATGCCGCGCGCCGCCCCGACGTGCTGGCAATCGACATGATCGCGAGATTGCTCGGCCCGGGACTCGCGGTGCCGACGAAATAAGCCGAGTAGGCAAGGAGCAGATTGGCGCTGAGCAAGGCGTGGCCGTTCATGGCGTTGGCGTCTCCGATTCGATTTATCGACATTCTGACCGGAGAAACGCGCGCGCGTCCATGAACGGCTGGCATTCGCGCGGGCAGGCCAGTTCCTTGCGAACCGGCGCGGCGGTGCTATCTTTGAAGGCGCGCAAGGCGCCGCACGTCTCCATCCGATGCACCCTCACACAAGGACACATCATGGCGAAGGTACTGGTTCTCTACTATTCGATGTACGGCCACGTCGAAACGATGGCGCAGGCGATAGCCGAAGGTGCAAGCGGCGTCGCGGGCGCGGAAGTCACGGTCAAACGCGTGCCCGAGACGATTCCCGCCGACTAGGCCGCGAAGATCGGCGTGAAGCTCGATCAGCAGGCGAGCGTCGCCACAGTCGACGAACTCGCGGATTACGACGCGATCATCTTCGGCACGCCGACGCGCTTCGGCAACATGGCGGGCCAGATGCGCACCTTTCTCGACCAGACCGGCGGGCTGTGGGTGAAGGGCGCGCTCGTCGGCAAGATCGGCAGCGTGTTTTCATCGACCGCTTCGCAGCATGGCGGACAGGAAACCACGATCACGTCGTTTCATAACACGCTGCTGCATCACGGCATGGTGATCGTCGGCGTGCCGTATGCCTGCGCCGGACTCACGAACATGAGCGAGATTTCAGGCGGCACGCCCTATGGCGCGACGACGATGGCATCCGCCGACGGCAGCCGCCAGCCTACGCAGAACGAACTCGATATCGCGCGCTATCAGGGCAAGCATGTCGCCGAACTGGCGACGAAGCTCGCCGGATAGCGATCGACGCCGCGCTCACGCTTCGACGTCGAGCTTCACTTCGTAAAGCGACTTGCCGTCCAGGTCGTGCAGCGAGACCGTCATCGCGCGGCTGGCGGGATCGATCTTCGCGCGGCCGTAAAACTGTTGCAGGGACGCGGGCGAGCGGTTCTGCGGATTGTCCTTCGGCACGCTCACGTAGCGCAGTTCCGGACCGAACGTCGTGTCGAGATCGTTGGGTCCGAAGGTGCCCGCGTTGATCGGCCCGCCGACGAATTCCCAGAACGGCTTGAACTCGGTGAACTTCGCGCGCGACGGATCGTAATGCGTTGCCTGTGCGTAGTGCACGTCGGCCGTGATCCACACGACGTTCCTGATGTCCTCCTGCTTGATGAAGCGCAGGATCTCCGCGAGCTCCAGTTCGCGCCCGAGCGGCGCGCCGTTTTCGGCGTTGGCCCACGCCTCGAACGTGCCCTTCGGCACGTCGGGGTTCGCATCGGGGACGACGAGCGAGATCGGCATGTCGCTCGCGATCACCTTCCACGTCGCGCGCGACGCCTTCAGCGATGCCTTCAGCCACGCCGTCTGCGGCGAGCCGAGAAACGCCGAATCCGCATTGAGACGGGTCTGTCTGTTCGGCGAGTTCGCGCCGCGATACGACCGCTCGTCGAGCATGAACACATCGAGCAGCGGACCGAACTGAAAGCCGCGATAGACCTGCTCCGGATCGAGCTGATTGATGCGATACGGGTTGTATTCGAACATCGCCTGCTTCGCGCGCGCTTCGAGCAAATTGATCGAGCGCACCTGATAGCGCTTCTCCGCGTCGCCGATTCTCTGGCCCGGATACCAGTTGTTGCGCACTTCGTGATCGTCCCATTGCACGAGGAACGGCACTTCCGCGGCGAAGCGGCGCTTGTTCCTGTCGAGCTGGTTGTAGGCGAAGGCCGCGCGGTAATCGTCGAGCGTCTGCGCGACATGCGACTTGCCTTCGGTGACGATGTTGGTCCACATGGAACCGTCGGGCAGCTTCACTTCCGATTCGATCACGCTGTCCGCGTAAATCTGGTCGCCCTGATGGATGAAGAAGTCCGGCGCTTCGCGGCGCATCGCCTCATAGATGCGATAGCCGCCGAAGCGCTCGTTGATGCCCCAGCCCTGCCCCGCTTCATCGCCGGAGAAGACGAACGTGACCGGCTTGTTCGCATCGAGCGATGCCGTGCGCAGGCGTCCCGTCACCGGCTCGCTGTATGCCTTGCCATCGACGAGATCCTGAAAGCGCACGCGATAGAACACGTCGGCGGCAGGCGGCAGGCCGGTCAGATCGACGCGTGCCGTGAAGCCGCTGCTGTCGAGCGCGGCCGGCCCGATGCGTCGCTGGAAGGTATCGAAGCGCTCGCTCGTCGAATACTCGACGATCATGCGCGCCGGCCGGTCCGTGCGGCTCCAGACGATGCCGCTCGTCGCCGTGACATCGCCGCTCATCACGCCGCCGGGCAGTTGCGGACGCAACCTGTCCGCGGTGACGACGGCGGGCGCGACGCCTTGCGCGAGGGCATCGGCGAGACCCGCGCCCGTAAGCGCGAGTCCCGTGCCGGAAACGAGACCCTTCAACAAGGTGCGTCGGGACGGCTTGACGATGCGATCCGGCATGGCGAGCTTCCTATTGGACTTTACGATGGAGTAGTGACGCGCTGCGTCGAATCGACGATGGTAAATCTTAACGGTGTCGCTTTTGTTTCAACGGACGCTGCATGACCCGCATGATTCGATGCGATCAGCACGCGGCGATTGCTGTAACGGCTCACCGCGTCTGACACGCGCTCTTCCCAGAAGCGCCAGTTCGTCGCCGTCGTGCGGCCGATCACGATGAGATCGGCATCGAACTCGCGCGCCGCCTGCGCGATCACGCGCCCGAGCGTCGTGCGCGCGGGCAGGTCCATCGTCACGCACACGCCGTTGATGCTCGACGCGCGTATCGCCTGAAGCGTGCGCTTCTCGACGCCGCGCGCGAGTTCATCGACATGCGCGAGCGCCGCGCCGCAGTCGTACTGCGCGGACGATATCGCCCAGAACGGCGTACGGTCCACCACATGAAGCGCGGTAAGGCGCGCGTTGCATTCGCGGGCCCGCGCGATGCCGAGCGCGAGCGCGGCGTGGCTGTATCCCGGGCCCACTGCGACGAGAATGTGCTTTTGCATGATGTCGTCTCCGTTCGATGGTTCGCGCGCTTCAATGCATGCGCCACGTGCGCTTCACGGCATCGATCACGGCGGCTTCGGTGCAGGTCATCATGCCGTCCGCGACCACCGCCGATTCGCAGAGCGTGAGCACGTCGCGTCTCATGCGCTCGTCGCGCACTTCTTCCGCGAGCTGCTGCACGATGCCTGAATCGACTCGACACGCGTCGTCCCACGTGAGATAGGAGCATCGCGTGAGGTCTTCGCAGACTTCGCGCACGACCTCGTGCAACTCGCCTGCATGAAGCCCGAGCCGCGCATAGAAGCCGCGCTTTTCGAGCTCTTCGATTTCCGCACTGCCGATATGTCCGTCCGCGATGAGCGACATCACGACGATGCGCGCGGCCGCGCGGGGACTGTCCGATGGGTAGTGACGCATGGCATTTCTCCTCGATGAAACGTCGTCAACGAAAGGCAGTGCGATGGTTTCGATCGGGACCGCGCCGCCTGGATGCTTCGCATCGTAGGCGCGGACAATGAGCATCGAATGAGCGTGCGGTGTGCAGTCGATGTCTGGGCGCACCGAACAATCGCACTGAAAATCGTTGGCCAACGCACGACAGTTCAATTTTCGCCGTCCGTGTCCAAGCGCTGTCAGATCCTTGCCGGACAAGGCTCCGACGCGTTTCGCCCGTCGCCTGGCATAGCCGATGCATAAGGCATTGCCGTCGCGTCATGACTGCCTGCCACTGTTTGACGCGACCGGGCCGGCCGCCTCGTGCGCCGGCCCGTTTCTTCCGGCGCCGCGGCTTTCGTATCGCGAGTTACCGGCGGCACGCGCAGGCGCCAAGGAGACAACCATGAACAATTTCGATGACGCCTTCGAAGCGCTGATCGGCAGCGAAGGCGGTTACTCGTTTCATCCCGCGGACCCGGGCGGCGAAACGATGTGGGGCGTGACGGCGCGCGTCGCGCGTGGCTACGGTTATGCCGGCGCGATGAAGGACCTGCCGCTCGAACTCGCGAAGCGCATCGCGAAGCAGAAGTACTGGGATCCGCTGCATCTCGACGAATTCGATCCGCGCGTCGCGTTCCAGATCTTCGATGCGAACTACAACGGCGGTCTCGTCGTGCTGTGGATGCAGAAGGCATCGGGCGCGAAGGAAGACGGCAAGTTCGGCCCCGATACCGTCGATGCCGTGAAAGCCGCCGATCCGATGCGCTTCGTCCTGCGTTTCATCGCATATCGATTGCGTTATCTGAAGGGCCTGCATGCCTGGCCGACGTTCAGCCGCGGCTGGACCGATCGCATGGCGACGAATCTTCTTCTGGGAGCAGCATGATGGACTGGACGAAAGTGGCGGCAACCATCGGCGCGAAGGCGCCTCTTCTGGCGGGTCTCATCGGCGGGCCGGTCGGGCTCGGCGTGAGCACGGCGGCCGCGATCATCTCGCATGCGCTCGGTACGCCGAGCGATCCGGATGTCGTCGAGACCGCGCTCAACGATCCCGCCGCGCTCGACAAGATCAGTCAGGCGGAGAACGCGAACTCGTTGCAGTTGCAGCAACTGGTGGTGGCGGCGGCGCAGGCGCGCCTGTCGTTCGAAGCGGACATGGCGCGCATCGCGGCGGGCGATCGCGCCGATGCGCGCGCAATGGGCATCGCGAACAAGGACTGGGTGCCGAAGGTTCTCGCGATGTGCGTCACGGCCGGCTTCTTCGGCATTCTGCTGTTGATGGCGCTGCGCGCGTTGCCCGAGCCGAACCGCGATCTCGTGAACGTCGTGGTCGGCGCGCTCGGGACCGCATGGATCAGCATCATCGGGTATTACTTCGGGACGTCGGCGGGCTCGATGCGCAAGACCGAACTGCTCGCGCAACCGAGCGTGCCGATCACATCGGAGACCGCCGTCACGTTGCGCGATCCCGCGCCGTCGTCGGCCGGGCGCGATCAGTCCGGCACGAGCATCGACCATGCACCGCGCACGTTCGTGCCGGGCGGACAAGGTCCGATCTTCACGGGCGCGTCCTGAGCTTGTTCGCGTCAGAGTCCGGTGCGCGGATCGTAGGGACGCGCCGGATGATGCGCGATGTTCTCGAACTGCGGCCGGATCGCATCGCTGAAGGTGGTCTTCTGCTGATCGTTCAGGCTGCCGTAGAACTTGAGCCAGGCTTTCGCCGATTGCTCGGACAGGGGCGCGTCCTGCTGCCGGATTTTCTGGTCCAGCGCGTGCAGCGCGGGGAGATCGAGTATCGGCTGCTTGAGCATCGTCTGGATGCGCGCCTGCATCTGGTCCGCGTTCATGCGCTCCGACGAATGGCTCTCGCGCATCGCGTCGAGCGCGGCCTGCCACTGCACTTCCTGATCGGCGGTGAGATTCAATCGATCGTGGAGCGTGCGCACGTCGAATGGCCGCACGCGGGCGGCCGCGGCGTTATCCATCGGCAGTGCCTGCGCGTAGACCGGCGCGGAGCCGAGCCCGAGCGAAAGCGCGGTGACGACGGATAACGCCGAGAGCTTGAGAAGCAAGCCGGTGCTTCGTGCCTTGCGCGCGTTCGCCGATGCGTTGAGCTGGGTCATGTCCTTCCCCTTTCCTTTTGTCGATGTGCGGATGTGGTTGACCGGGTGTGTCGCCGCAACCATGGAAAGGAGTGTAGGGAGGGGGAATTAGGTGAAAGTGAGGGCGTTCGTCCGCCGTGCGGCGCTCCCGAAAATCCTCACCTCTGAGCCGTTGACACCCGCCGCAAAGCCTTTGAATACGGGCGTCGGCAGCGTCCAGACCACACGATCCCGAAAACCCTCACCTCAACCCTCAACCCGACGCAGCTAGATCACGTTCAACATCGACAACGCCGTCTCCTGCAACGGCTGCAACACGCGAGCGAGCGCGGCCTCGCCCGTTTCCTTTCCGATCGGCATGTTCGCCGACAACGCCGCCACCACTTCACCGTGCCGGTTCTTCATCGGCACTGCGATACCGCGCACGCCCATCTGCAATTGCTGCTCGATCGCGACATAGCCATCGATCCGCGCCTGCCGGATCTTTTCGTAGAGCCTTTCCTTGTTGGTGATCGTGAGCGGCGTGAAGGGCTTGAACTCGGTCGCGTCGAGCCAGCCGCGCACCGCTGTCTCGTTCATGTACGCGAGCATCGCGATGCCGCCCGACATCAGCGCGGCCGGCACGCGCGCGCCGAGCACGAAGCCCGTCGTCATCACGCGCGTCGAACCGTTGCGCGCGATGATCACGAGATCCCAGTCATCGAGCACGCTCACGTACACCGACTCGTGAATCAACGCGCTCAACTGCTGCAGGTACGGCTGCACGATGCGCGGCAGCCGCGCCGACTCGAAATACGACCAGCCCATGCGCAGCACGCGCGGCGTCAGGTTGAAGAGCTTGCCGTCGGTCTGCACGTAGCCGAGATGCGCGAGCGTCAGCAGATAGCGGCGCGCCGCCGTGCGCGTGAGGCCGGTGCGCATCGCGGCTTGCGTGGGCGTCATGCGCGCGTGCTGATCGTCGAAGGCTTCGAGGATCGCGAGACCCTTCTCCACACCGGCAATCCAGTCGCGTTTGTCGAGTTCCGGTTTAGTCATGCTGACATGCTTGTTTAGTTATGGATCGCCAAGTGTTTCGGCGCTCAAGCAAAGCCTTTTGCTAGTGCTAACCCCCAAAGTGATCGATTATCGGACACACGCGTACGATAATCGCGCAAAATTTATCATAAAGCGTTGATCCAAAGGGGTTGCGCTCTTATTCTCCAATCACTTTCAGAGCGACGCGAAATTCGGGTGTTTCAAACGCCCCGCCGCTCGACCAGGTTTCAGGCTCAACTCCATAAACCCATTGTTCGGAGACATCTCTATGGCTAGCCCCAAGGAAGACGCGCACAGCGGACGCCAGGCGAAGAAGGCCACCGCGAGCGGCTGGATCGGCTCGGCGCTGGAGTATTACGACTTCTTCATTTACGCCCAGGCAGCAGCACTCATTTTCCCGCAATTGTTCTTCCCGTCGGGCAATCCGAAGGTGGCGATCATCGCGTCGCTCGCGACGTACGGCGTGGGTTACGTTGCACGTCCGATCGGCGCATTCGTGCTCGGCCATCTGGGCGATACGCACGGCCGGAAGAACGTGCTGCTCATCTGCATGTTCCTGATGGGTTTCTCGACGATGGCCGTCGGTCTCCTGCCGACGTATCACAGCGTCGGCATGCTGGCTCCGGCGTTGCTCGTCGTGCTGCGTCTGGTTCAGGGCTTCGCGGTGGCGGGTGAAATCTCCGGCGCAAGCTCGATGATTCTGGAGCATGCGCCGTTCGGACGCCGCGGCTACTACGCGAGCTTCACGTTGCAGGGCGTGCAGGCCGGCCAGATTCTCGCCGCCGCCGTGTTCCTGCCGCTCGCCACGTTCATGCCGGAAGACATGTTCAATTCCTGGGGCTGGCGCATCCCGTTCCTGCTGTCGGCGTTCGTGCTGGTCGCGGGCTACATCATCCGGAAGGAAGTGCATGAAACGCCGGCGTTCACGTCCGAAGAGTCGCACGGCGATCTGCCGAAGTCGCCGATCAAGGAAGCCTTCGCCAACAGCACGCCCGACATGATCCGCGTCGTCTGCATGGCGCTGATGAACGTGATTCCCGTCGTCGCGACGATCTTCGGTGCGGCGTATGCGGTGCAGTCTTCGTATGGCATCGGCTTTCACAAGAGCGTGTACCTGTGGATTCCGGTGGTCGGCAACATCGTCGCCGTGCTGGTGATTCCGTTCGTCGGCAACCTGTCGGACAAGATCGGCCGTCGCCCGATGATGATCGGCGGCTCGCTGATCTCGGGCATGCTGGCCTTCGCCTATCTCTATGCGATCAGCATCCACAGCGTCCCGCTCGCGTTCCTGATGTCGCTTCTGATGTGGGGCGTCGTGTATCAAGGCTACAACGCGATCTTCCCGAGCTTCTATCCGGAACTGTTCCCGACCCGCTCGCGTGTCTCGGCGATGGCGATTGCGCAGAACATCGGCACGACGATCACCGCGCTCCTGCCCGCCCTGTTCGCAGCGGTTGCGCCCCCGGGATCGAACAACATTCCGGTGACGGTCGGCGCGATTGCCTTCGGCGTGACGATCATCGCGGCGATCGCGGCTTACTCGGCGCGTGAGACGTATCGCATCCGCCTGAACGATCTGGGCAAGAAGGACGCCGTGCCGATGAGCGAGCAGGAATACGAGCGTCTGCGTGCCGATTCGATTTCCGTGGACAAGGTGGCGAAGGCGCGCCACGCGTAAAGGTGACCGTGTTGGAGTGATTTGCCGGGCCCTTCGGGGCCCGTTTTTTTTGCGCGCGGCTGGCAATCGCATCTTCACCCCGCATCGCGATAACATGAATGCCCTCTCATCGATGACGCAGAGGCACGAATGCCCGCCTTCAACGAACGCATCCTCAACGGCATCAGCGTGTTCGCCGCGATCGTCGATGCGGGCACGTTCGCCGCAGCCGGCGATCGGCTCGGCATGTCGCAGCCCGGCGTGAGCCGTGCGATCGCGCGTCTCGAAGCGCGCCTGAAGATCCGTCTGTTCGATCGCACCACGCGCAGCGTTGCTCTCACCGACGATGGCCGGCGTTTCTTCGAGCACGTCATGCCGCATCTCGCGGGACTGGAGGAAGCCGCGGCCACTGCATCGGAGGGCGCGACGGCCGTGCGCGGCCGCCTGCGCGTGAACGTCGATCCGATCTTCTCGCGGTTATTGCTCGGCCCGAAGCTCGACGCGTTCCTGAACGCGCATCCCGATCTGCAACTTGAGCTCATCACGAGCGATCGTCTCGGCGACATCATCGCGGATGGTTTCGACCTCGCCGTGCGCTTCGGCGAGCCGCGCGATTCGAGCCTTATCGCGCGCAAGCTGCTCGATACGCCGGTGCGCACCGTCGCCACGCCCTCGTACATCGAACGGCACGGCAAGCCCGCGACGCCGCAGGCGCTCGCCGACGATACGCACACCTGCATTGAGTTTCGCGATCCCGAGACGGCGCGGCCGTTCGCGTGGGAGTTTCATCGCAAGAAGAAGCGTCTGACCGTGCAGACGCGCGGCCGGCTTACGCTCAACGATCCCGGCACGATGCTCAGCACGATTCTCTCGGGCTATGGCATCGCGCAGATTCTGCTGCTCGGCCACGAACACCTGCTTACCGATGGCAAGCTCGTCGACCTTTTCCCCGACTGGCCCGACGAGCGCTTTCCGCTCTATGCGTTTTATCCGTCGCGGCATCATCCGCCTGCGAAGACGCGCGCGTTTCTCGATCTCGTCATCGCGCTGACGGGCGCGAGTTGAACGAAACGCTTCAGTTCAATGCTTTCTCGAACCAGTGATCGGCATAAGGCTCGTCGCTGAACGCGGCGACCTCGACATAACCCGATCGCCGATACAGTGCGACCGCCTCCGCGAGCGCCTTGTTCGTTTCGAGGCGCAGGAGTTTCGCGCCGCTCTGCCGCGCGTGCCTTTCGGCCTCTTCGAGCAATCGGCGTCCTACGCCCAGTCCGCGAGCGTCGGCGCTCACCCACATTCGCTTCAACTCGGCGGGAGCCGTGCCGTGAAACTTGAGGGCGACGCAGCCTACCGCCGCGCCGCGAAGCCTCGCCACGATCAGCGCGCCCTGCGGCGCGGTCAGTTCACGCGCGTCGGCTGAGAGGCTGAGTGACGGATCGAAGCCCCCATCGAAGCGCGCGTTCAACTCGGCGAAGTATTGATCGATGCACCATTGCGCATCGACGCTCGTCGGATCTTCGATCTCGAAACGTATCAGCGACGGCAGCAGCAAGCGCTCGACTTCGGCCATCGCCGCGATCAGCCGCTGGCGCTGCGCCTCGTTCAACGGCGCCAGCATGCCGCCCGCGACGGCATCGGAAAGCCGTTCGAGTTCCTCGCGTTCGGCGCGGCCCGCTTCGGTGAGGCTGGCGCGGCGCACCCTTCGGTCTTCGGGACGAGACTCGATCGCGACGAGACCCTGCCGCTCCAGCGCGGCGAGCGTGCGGCTCAGATAGCCCGAGTCGAGGCCGAGGCGCTCGCGCAGCACGCGAAGATCGACACCCTGAGCCCCGATCTCCCAGACGAGCCGCGACTCGCCCATCGGACGGCCACGCCCGAGGAAATGATCGTTGAGCGCACCGATGCCCTCGGCAACGGTGCGGTTGAAGCTGCGAATCTGGTTGATGTCGGTCGGGTTCATATCTCTGACTCTAGTCAGAGAATTGGCCGACGTCAATCCGAATTCACTTCACAGCGTGACAGGCTTTTCACTGCGCGCGCTTTCGATGATCGCCGCAAGCGTCGCGGCATTGTCGAGGCTCACCTGCGCGTAGTACTCGATCGCGGCGGCGTCGCGCGTCTCGATCATGCGCGCGAAGCTTTCCGCCGCGAAGAGGAAACCGCTGCCCACATCGGACGCGACCGGCTCGAACGGCACCGAATTAGGAATGCCGCGACGCACGCGCATCTGGCTCGGCAGATAGCCGTATTGATCGCCGGCCGTCTGCGCGCTCGTGTGATTGAGATACTCGGTGTCGATCGTGCCCTTCGAGCCGATGATCGTCGCGTATCGATGATTCGCCGCATCCATCGAGCACGAGACCTGCGCGCGACGGCCATCGGCATAGACGAGCGTCGCCATGAGGCTGATGTCGACCTTGCTGTCCGCCCACGTCGCGACCGCATCGACGCGCTGCGGCGCGCTGCCCATCACGAGCCGAATGAGGCTCAGCGGATAGCTGCCCGCGTCGAGCAGCGCGCCGCCGCCGAGCTCGGGCTTCATGCGGATATTCGCGCCGGGATTGCCCACCGTGAAGCCGAAGCTCGCCTGAATCGCGCGCACCTCGCCGATCGCGCCTTCGCCGATCAGCGTCATCATCGCGGCGGTCTGCGGCTGGAAGTAATACGGGAACGATTCGAGCAGCATCACGCCGTTGCGATCGGCGGCCTCGAACATGCGCACGGCTTCGTCGCGATCGAGCGCGAGCGGCTTTTCGCACAGGATGTGCTTGCCGTGATCGGCGGCCTTGATCGCCCATTCGGCATGCAGGCTGTTGGGCAGCGGAATATAGACGGCATCGATATCCGGACTCGCGAGCAGCGCGTCATAGCTGCCGAACCATGTTTCGATGCCGTTCGCTTCCGCGTAGGCTTTCGCGTTATCGTCGCTGCGGCTCGCGACGGCGACGACGCGCACGCGCTCGCTCGGCCTGACATCACGCGTGAATTGCTTTGCGATGTTCGCGGCGCCGAGAATGCCGAGGCGCAGGACGGATGAAGCTTGAGTGGAAGACAAGGCGGGCTCCTTGAGTTTGTACCAAATGGTTCATCCTCGAAAGGTAACACATTCGCCCATGCGTCAGGGCGGGCACCGGTCGGGGCGAACCTTCGTGCCGCGCCGGTCGGCGGGCACATGGCAATTGTCGACGCGTTGCTCATCGCTCGCCTTGTCGCCCAGGCGCTCTTTCAGGGTCTTGGGCTCGGATGCCGCAGCCGGGGCGGCAGCGGGCGCGGCTGCATCGGCTGCAAGCGCGGTGCCGGTCCACGCGAGACATGCGCACAAGAGGACAAACTTCTTCATGATAGGCCCGGCATGAAGGGAGGAAACGACAAGCTTCGTCGCGCACGAGACATGCGACGCCCCGCTTCTTGCGCTTTCATTCACGCATGCATTCCGCTGACGATATCCTTCGCGTGCGCCGTCGATGCAACCGCGCGCAAGCCGCGCACCCGAACGATCAGCCCGCTCGCATCGTCACGATTCGTGATTTCGAGCGTCGCGTGATGCCGTTGCGCGACGCGCAGCGCGATTGCGAGCCCGAGGCCGCTGCCGTGCCCCGAGGTGCCGACGCAGCGATAGAAGCGGTCGCATACGCGGCCGATCTCGCTCTCCGGAATGCCCGGGCCGGAGTCCAGCACGGTCAGCGCGATGCCTTCCGTTTCGCGCCGCAAGGTCACGTCGACGCGGCCGCCGTGCGGCGTATGGCGGATCGCGTTGTCGAGCAGGTTGTTCACGAGCACGGAGAGCGCCTGCACATCGCCCATCACGGTGAACGCGTCGTGTTCGTCCCGCGCCTGTTCGAGTTCGAGGCCGAGGTCGATCGAGCGGGCTTCGGCCAGCAAGGAGAAATCGCTCACGCGTAGCTCGCACAGCGTGCGCAGGCTCATCGGCGCGATGGCCGCCTCGCGCGCGGCATCTTCTCGCGCCATGCTGAGCAGTTGCTGCGCGAGGTGGATCAGCCGGTTCAGGCGGCCATCGATTTTCGCGAGCGTCGCGGCATCGACCTGAAGCGAACCGTCGCCGATTGCGCCCTGGATTTGCAGCTTGAGCGCCGTGAGCGGCGTGCGCAGCTCGTGCGCGGCGTCCGCGACGAACGTTCGTTGCGCCTGCGATGCGTCGCCCAGGCGCGCGAGCAGGTCATTCAATGCATTGACGAGGGAATGCAGTTCGACGGGCATCGGCTTGTCGAATGCAATGGGTTCGAGCGACTCCGGAGAGCGCGCGGCGAGCGATTCCGACAGCCAGCGCACCGGCGAGAGCCCGCGCGCGACGACGAAAAGCACGATCACGACGATCACGGGTATGAGCAAGGTAAGCGGCCAGATCGTGCGCAGCGCGAGCGAGATGGCGAGGTCGTCGCGGATGTAATAAGGCTGAGCCACCTGCACGAAGCGGTCCGGCTGCGCGACACCGAACGCGCGCCAGCGAAAGCCTTCGCGCTCGGCGGATTCGAAGCCGACGCCAAAGCGCGGCAGCGCCGGCTCGCGCGGCGAGTGATAAATGAGCCGGCCCGAGCGGTCCCATATGTCGATGACGAGCCTGTCGTCCGAAATGCCGTGCAACTCGTGATCGCGCCCTTGCGCGACGTCGTCGGCGTTGATGTTGTGCGGCAGCGAAAGCGCGACGGTGCGCAGCTCGTAATCGAAGAGCTCGCCCGCTTCCAGCCGCGCGGTGCTGAATATGCCGACGCCCGCGATCAGACACGCGACGCCGAGGCCGCAAATAAGCCATCCGAGCAGCCATCGGCGAATGGATGTCATCCGATCCTCTTCAGGCGATAACCCACGCCGCGCACCGTCACGATTTCCTCCGCGCCGATCTTGCGCCGCAAGCTGTGCACGTGGACTTCGATCGCGTTGCTGCCCACTTCCTCGCCCCAGCCGTACAGCTTCTCTTCCAGCTCCGAGCGGCGAAACACACGCGACGGCTCTTCGATCAGCGCCTGGAGCAGCGCGAACTCGCGCGGCACGAGATTGAGCGCGACACCACCCTTGCTCGCTTCGTGCGCGGCGGGATCGAGGGACAGCTCGCCGTGCGAATACACCGGATGCTTGTGACCCGTGCGGCGTCGCAGAAGCGCGCGCACGCGTGCCGCGAGCTCATCGAGATCGAAGGGCTTCATCAGGTAGTCGTCCGCGCCGGCATCGAGGCCACGGATGCGGTCATCGACGGCATCGCGCGCGGTCAGGATCATCACGGGCGCATTGCCGCCGTTCTTGCGATAAGTACCGAGCACGTCGAGGCCGTCGCGCTTAGGCAGATTCAAATCGAGCAGCACGAGGTCATATACGCCATTGCCGAGCGAAAGCTCCGCGGCCCGGCCGTCCTGCGCCCAGTCCACGGTGTAACTCGCGCGACGCAACGCGGCGAGCACGGTCTCCGCGATCATCTCGTCGTCCTCCACCAATAACAGGCGCATGCGCTTTCTCCAGGCTCGAACAGGGGCTCACCGATTCTCCGGCCTGCATGCTTAAGCGCCACTTAAGCTTTGCGCGCTGCCGCACATGGTGGCCCCGTTATCGGCATTGCGCGCGTCCTGCTTAAGCATTGCATAAGCTTCGTCCCCGCACTATACCGTCGAGCGCGCCGATTCGCGGGCGCGCGGCCCGGAGATGCCGATGCGATCGTCCACTCTTGTTTCCCTGCGTGCGAACACGGTGCTGATCGCGTTGTGCATCGCCGCGTCGGATGCAGCGTGGCTCACGGTCTGCGGCTGCACGGGTCACGTGCATGCGCTCGAAAACACCGCGGTGCGCCTCGCGACGCTCGCGAGCGCGGTAGGCATCGTGCTCGTCGTGCGGCACATCGCGAAGCTCGCATTCGATGCCGCCCGAACGGCGCGTCGCATCGCATGGGCCGCCGACAGGCTCGTGATCGACGGAACCTCCCCCGGCGACTGGCTGGTGCAGCTTCATGCAGAACTTCATCCCGCCAGCTCCCGGCTAAACGCCGCCGCGCGAGCCTGTCCGCGCGCAGTGGCGTCCTGCAGAGTGCCACGCGGTCGGGCGTGACCTCGGATCTCGCCCGATCCCCTTCACCCGGCCTCTCCGCCGGGTTTTTTTTGCCCACGGCCGTTTCTTAGCGCGGCGATACAAGCCGCTTTCACGCGTATTTCAATGTGCATTCGTTCGCTTATCTAAGCATCTCTTAAGGTTCGCGAAGGCAGGCTTCGGGTTCTCGACACGCATTCGAATCCTTGCGATGTGCAGGGCAACTGTGGAGATCCTCATGCCGTGGTTCATGTGCTGCATCCGGACGCGACGATCATGATGGCGCATTCGGTTCCTTTGTTCGTATGGCTCGTCATCGCGCTGTGCTGCGCCGCGACGTGCCACGCGACATTCGCCGCGCTCGTGTTTCCCGGCTTGCGCGGCGCGGCCGGCGCGCGGCGCGGCGACGACACGCCCGGCTCCGTCAGCGTGCTGAAACCGCTGTGCGGCACCGAGCCGCGCCTGTACTCCAACCTCGAAACCTTCTGCACGCAAACGCATCCGTCATACCAACTGCTGTTCGGCGTGGCGAGCGCGTCCGATCCGGCGGCGGGCGTGGTCGAGCGGCTCGCGCGCGCCTTCCCGAAGCTCGACATCGAACTCGTGATCGACGGCACCGCGCACGGCAGCAATCGCAAGGTGGGCAATCTCATCAATCTCGCCGCGCGCGCGAAGCACGATCTCATCGTGATCGCGGACAGCGACATCGCCGTCGAGCCGGACTATCTCGTGCGCGTGACCGGGCCGCTCGCCGATGCCAACGTGGGCGTCGTCACCTGCCTGTATCGCGCGCGGCGCGTGGGCGGCTTCTGGTCGCGCATCGGCGCGCTGTTCATCGACGAATGGTTCGCGCCTTCGGTGCATGTGGCCAATGTGCTCGGACAGAATCGCTTCGGCTTCGGCGCGACGCTCGCGCTCAGGCGCGACACGCTCGTGAAGAGCGGCGGCTTCGAGGCCGTGCGCGACTGTCTCGCGGACGATTACTGGCTCGCGGAGCACGTGCGCGCGCTCGGCTTGCGCACGCTGCTGTCCGACGTGGTTGTCACCACCGACGTGATCGAACACGATCTGGCCTCGCTCTGGCGCCGCGAAACGCGCTGGCTGCGCACGATCCGCTCGGTCAATCCGCTCGGCTTCGCGTGCCTGTGCGTCACGTTCACCACGCCCTGGCTTCTGACGAGCGCAATCCTCGGACTCGGCTTCGAGCACGGCACCGAGACCGCGCAAAGCATCGCGGACACCATCGTCGATCTGAGCACGTCGCTCGGTCTTTCCGCGCGGCTTCTGCTGCACTGGCGCGCCGCACGCTCATGGCGCGCGTTCTGGCGCGATCTCCCGTTCATTCCGTTGCGCGACCTGCTGATGTGGCTGCAATGGCTCGCCGCATCGTTCGGATCGAGCGTCATGTGGCGCGGCGTGCGCATTCCGCTCGACGACGCACGCGAGCGCTACGACGCCAACGCCTCCGACAGTCAATAACCTATTCACCGGACCTCGCACCATGAAGCACACGCTTTTCCTTCAGGCGCCCTCTTTCGACGGCTTCGACGGCGGCGCCGGCTCGCGATATCAGGCGAAGCGCGAAATCCGCTCATTCTGGTATCCGACGTGGCTCGCGCAGCCTGCCGCGCTCGTGCCCGGTTCACGCGTGCTCGACGCGCCCGCCGACGGCGTGTCCGTCGAAGCCACGCTCGATATCGCCGCGCAGCACGAGCTCGTGATCATCCATACGAGCACGCCTTCGTTTCCCACGGATGCGCTGTTCGCCGAGAAACTGAAGGCGCGCGCGCCGGGCGTCATGATCGGCATGGTGGGCGCGAAGGTGGCCGTCGATGCGCGCAACTCGCTCGCCGCGAGCGAAGCGATCGACTTCGTGTGCCGCGAGGAATTCGATTTCACCTGCAAGGAGATTGCCGAGGGCCGCGCGTTCGCCGATATCAAGGGACTCAGCTATCGCCTGCCCGATGGCTCGATCGAACACAACGAAGCGCGCCCGATCCTCGAAAACATGGACGAGCTGCCGTTCGTCGCGCCGGTCTACAAGCGCGATCTCAAGATCGACAACTATTTCATCGGCTATCTGAAGCATCCGTATGTGTCGATCTACACCGGACGCGGCTGCCGTTCGCGCTGCACATTCTGCCTGTGGCCACAGACGGTCGGCGGACATCGCTATCGCGTGCGCTCGGTCGAAAACGTGCTCGCCGAAGTGAAGTGGATACGCGACAACATGCCCGAGGTGAAAGAGATCATGTTCGACGACGACACCTTCACGGACTTCAAGCCGCGCGTCGAAGAGATCGCGCGCGGGCTCGGCAAGCTCGGCGTCACATGGTCATGCAACGCGAAGGCGAACGTGCCTTATGCGACGCTCAAGATCATGAAGGAAAACGGCTTGCGGCTTCTGCTCGTGGGCTATGAATCCGGCGACGATCAAATCCTCCTGAACATCAAGAAGGGCCTGCGCACGGATATCGCGCGGCGCTTCGCGGACGATTGCCGCAAGCTCGGCATCAAGGTGCACGGCACGTTCATCCTCGGCTTGCCGGGTGAAACGAAAGAGACGATCGAAAAGACCATTCGATACGCGAAGGAGATCAACCCGCATACGATCCAGGTCTCGCTCGCGGCGCCCTATCCCGGCACGACGCTCTATAACCAGGCGGTGGAGAACGGCTGGCTCGCGGAGAACAAGGTCATCAATCTCGTGAGCAAGGAAGGCGTGCAACTGGCCGCTATCGGCTATCCGCATCTGTCGCGCGAAGAGATCTATCATGATCTCGAACGCTTCTACAAACGCTTCTATTTCCGTCCGTCGAAGATCTGGGAGATCGTGCGCGAAATGCTCACGAGCTGGGAAATGATGACGCGGCGCCTGCGCGAAGGCGTCGAGTTCTTCCGCTTCCTGCGCGCACACGAGGCATGATGCCGTGCGTGGAATCATCGTCACCGCCGACGACTTCGGGCTGCACGAACGCGTGAACCATGCGGTCGCGCGCGCGCATCGCGAAGGCGTGCTCACGTGCGCGAGCCTGATGGTCGGCGCGAACGCCGCTCACCACGCCGTGAAGATCGCGCGCGATCTGCCGTCGTTGCGCGTCGGCCTGCACCTCGTATTGACCGATGGCGCCGCGACGCTGCCGCGTTGGTCGATCCCGGATCTCGTCGATGCGCGCGGCTCGTTCGAAGGCTCGATGTTCGAGAACGGCGTGCGCTTCTTCTTTTTGCAACGCGTGCGGCGGCAGCTCGCCATCGAGATCTACGCGCAGTTCAAGGCATTCGCCGCGACCGGTCTCGAACTCGATCACGTCAACGTGCACAAGCATTTTCATCTGCATCCGACGATCCTCGCGCTGATCCTCGAAATCGGGCCGCAGTTCGGCATGCGCGCGATGCGCCTGCCGCGCGAGATGCACGGCTCGCTCTTTCTCAGGCCGTGGGTCGCGCTGATGAAAAAGCGGCTCGACGATGCGGGCATCGCTCATAACGACTGGGTCGCGGGAATCGCCGCGACGGGTCGCATGGACGAATCCGCTTTGCTCGCGGCGCTCGCAAAACCGCGCGAAGGCGTGCTCGAAATCTATAGTCATCCCGCGACGGAAGGCGCGCCCTTGACGCCATCGATGCACGATTATCGTCATGTGGATGAACTGGAGGCCTTGTGCTCGCCGCGCGTCGCGCGCGCCATCGAATCGACAGGGGCGATGCACGGCGGCTTCGCGGATGTGTTCGGACACGCCCGCATGCCGGAGCCAACTACGTGACGACATGGCTCAAACGCATCGCGTGGCTGCGCTGGCCGGCGGCCATCGCGCTGCTGATTGCGCTCGCGTTGCACGAAGGCATCGCGGATGCGTTCACGCTCATCGCGCATACGGGGCCGGTGCTTCTGTGGCTCGTGCCGCTGCACGCATTGCCGTTGCTGCTCGATGCGCGCGCATGGCAGCTTCTGCTCGACAAGCGTATCGATCTGCTCGCGCTCTGGTGGATCGCGGTCGTGCGCGAAGCTGTCGGACGCCTGCTGCCGGTGCTCGGCATCGGCGGCGAGCTCGCGGGCATCCGGCTCGGCACGCGCTATCTGCCGGATGTGAGTCGCGTAAGCGCATCCGTGATCGTCGAGATGCTCGTGACGATCGCGGTGCAATACACGCTCGCGATGCTCGGCCTCTTCCTGCTGCGCTTTCATGCGAGCGATTCGGGCGGCGGCATCGGCAACGTGATCGGGGCGGGTCTGGTGGCGTCGCTGCCGATCTGCGTGGCGGCGTTCGTCGTCGCGCACAAGGGCGCGCCGTTTCATCGGCTCGAAGCGATGGCGCGGCGCTGGCTCGATCCCGCTCACGCGCTCGCAGCGAAGCTCGACGGCAAACGGCTCGACCATGACATCCGCGCGTTGTTGCATCGCACGCCGCTGCTCGCGCGCGCGTTCGCGTGGCAGTTCGCGGGATACGTGCTCGGCGCGATCGAAGTCTTTGCGGCGTTCGATATGCTCGGCCATCCGGTTTCCATCGCTGGCGCGATTGCGATCGAAACGCTCACGCAGGCCGTGCGCAACGCAGTGTTCATCGCGCCCGCGGGGCTCGGCGTGCAGGAAGCGACGATCGTCGCGATCGCGTCGGCGTTCGGCGTCGATCGACAGGCCGCGCTGTCCTTCGCGCTGCTGCGGCGCGTGCGCGAGTTCGTGTGGGGCGGCATCGCGCTCTTGCTGCTGCGCGCCGCGGAACCGGAACGCGCGGAGACATTCGCACGCGATCGCGGTTGAAGGTGAGAACTTTCGGGAGCACGATTTTTCTTGCGAA
The DNA here is from genome assembly GCF_964261745.1 of Caballeronia sp. S22. Taxonomy (NCBI): domain Bacteria; kingdom Pseudomonadati; phylum Pseudomonadota; class Betaproteobacteria; order Burkholderiales; family Burkholderiaceae; genus Caballeronia; species Caballeronia sp. S22. The sequence goes on from NZ_OZ180036.1 coordinate 1,727,423, forward strand.
AGTTGCAATACGCAACTAAATTGAACGGATGTGGTTGCACTTCGCAACCGATGGAGACGTCATGGATTTCATCGACACACCCGTTCAATCGCGCGACAAAACCATCCTCGAACTGCGTGAGTTCTCGCGCAAGCTCGTGCGCGAACTGGGCTTCATGCGCAACACGCTCGCGGATAGCGGCCTCGCGCCGTCGGCGGTGCACGCGATCATCGAGATCGGCGCGACGCCCGGCATTCAAGCGCGCGATATCGCGCAGACTTTGCGGCTTGACAAGTCCAACGCGAGCCGGCAGATCGCGCGGCTCGAAGCGGCTGGACTCATCACGCGGCAGACATCGAGCGAGGATGCGCGCTCTTCCGAGCTTTACCTCACTACGTCAGGTCAGAAGCTGCGCAGAAAGATCGACAAGTTCGCGACCGATCAGGTTTCCGACGCGCTGCGCCGCATGGTGCCCGAAGATCAGCAGACGCTCGTGCGCTCGCTCGCGCTCTACGCCGATGCGCTCGCGCACGGTCACGACCACAAGACGCAGCACGCCGCGCATACGCACAGCGCGCGCATCGTCGAGGGATATCGGCCGGGCTGCATCGGCGACGTGGCGAGCCTGCACGCGCGCTTCTACGCGCATCATGCGGGCTTCGGCGTGTTCTTCGAGCGCAGAGTCGCCACCGAGCTGGCCGCGTTCGCCGAAAGCCTGCCCGCGCCAGACAAGGCGTTGTGGCTCGTCATGGACGGCGAGCGCACGCTCGGCTCGCTTGCGATCGACGGCGACGCTGCGACGCGCGTCGCGCATCTGCGCTGGTTCATCATCGACGATGCCTTGCGTGGCAGCGGCATGGGAAGGCAATTGATGGCGCGCGCGATGGAATTCGTCGATGCGCATTACGACGAGACGTATCTCTGGACCTTCAAGAGTCTCGATGCCGCGCGCCACTTGTACGAATCCTTCGGTTTCACATTGACCGATGAAGCCGAAGGCACGCAATGGGGCACCTCGGTGACCGAGCAGCGCTTCACGCGCCGCCCGGTTCGATGATTCATCGACGCAGAGCGCGCGACGTCGGCCCGAGGCGTTGCGCGAAACGCCGCGCGCATTCGATGCCGAACGGGCTCGGACGCGCGCCGCGATCGTGCAGGACATCGAAGCCCATGCGCCATGCCGCGATGCGCTTGCCGTAACAGGTGAGCGTTTCCAGGGACTGCATCACGAAGACGATTTCCGGCAGCGTTTCCGCATACAGCGATTCGGCGTCGTGCTCGCGCCCGTCGGCGAACGCCTGATGAATCGCGACCTGACGATCGTACGCATCCGGCGCGACGATGAGGCCATCACAACCCGCGCGCAGATTGTCGATGAGCTCCTGACCGCCGCGCCCGTTGAACACCGCGAGCGTCTGTTCGAGCGCGCGCAGACGTTCGATGGTCGCGCGGATCGTCACGGCCGGGCCTTCGCCTTTGAGCAAGCGAAAGTTGGGCTGCTCGGCAGCGAGCGCGGCGATCGATTCCGCGGACAGACCGACGCCGAGATATTCCGGCGCGTTCTGAATGCCCGCGTTCGCGCCGGTCCGTTCGAGCACTGACGCGAAGAAGTCGTAGTAGAAGGCTTCGGGCTCGCCGCGCATCGATGGCGGCTGAAGGATGAGCCACGACGCGCCGCGTTCGAGCGCGTAATCAGCGAGCGCGACTTGCGACTCGATGCTGTCGCCGGTGATCGTGACCGCGAGCGGCACGCGGCCCGCGATGTGCGCGGCGCAGTCGTCGATCATCGTGCGCTTTTCGGTATCGGACAGGCGATTCACTTCGGTGGCGAGACCGAGCGTGACAATGGCGGGCGCGCCCGCCGCGATGGTCGCGTCGATCTGTCTGCGCGTGGCGTCGCTGTCGAGCCGGTTCAGCGTGTCGAAGTAGGCGTAGAGCACCGGCCACATGCCGGATGGCGGCGTTTGATGATCGGACATCGACGCCTCCGTTCAGTGCGAGTCGCGCGGCACGGGCGCGCCGCTGGAACCGACGAGGAAATCGAGGTCCGCGCCCTGATCCGCCTGCAAGACGTGCTCCACATACAGGCGATAATAGCCGCGCTTCGGCAACTCGGGCGCTTGCCACGCGGCGCGGCGCTTCGCCAGTTCTTCGTCGGAGACTTCGAGATTGAGACGGCGCGCCTCGACATCGAGTTCGATCATGTCGCCTGTCTGCACGAGCGCGAGCGGACCGCCCGCCGCCGCTTCCGGCGACACATGCAGCACGACCGCGCCGTATGCCGTGCCGCTCATGCGGCCATCGGAAATGCGGACCATGTCGGTGATGCCTTTTTGCAGCACCTTCTTCGGCAGCGGCATGTTGCCGACTTCCGCGAATCCCGGATAACCCTTCGGTCCCGCGCCCTTCAACACCATGATGCAGTGCTCGTCGATATCGAGCGAATCGTCGTCGACTTTCGCGTGCAACTCCTCGACGTTCTCGAACACGACCGCGCGCCCGCGATGCTTCAGCAAGGATTGCGTCGCCGCCGATGGCTTGATGACCGCGCCGTTCGGCGCGAGATTGCCCTTCAGCACCGCGATGCCCGCATGCGGCTTGAACGGCTGCTCGAAGCGGGTGATGACCTTCTCGTCGTAGTTCGGCGCGTCACTCACGTTGTCCCACAGCGTGCGGCCATTCACCGTGAGCGCGTCGCGATGCAGCAAGCCCTGCTCGCCGAGCTGACGCAGCACAGCGGGCAAACCGCCCGCGTAGTAGAAGTCTTCCATCAGGTATTCGCCCGATGGTTGCAGGTTCACGAGGCACGGCACGTCGGAGCCGAGCTCCCAGTCTTCGAGCTTCAGTTCCACGCCGATACGCTTCGCCAGCGCGATCAGATGCACGACCGCATTCGTCGATCCGCCGATGGCCGCGTTCGTGCGGATAGCGTTCTCGAAGGCCTCGCGCGTGAGGATCTTGTCCATCGTGAGATCGTCTTTGACCATGTCGACGATGCGCCGCCCCGCCATATGCGCGAGCACCTGACGGCGCGCATCGACGGCGGGAATCGCGGCGTTGTGCGGCAAGCCGATGCCGAGCGATTCGACCATCGACGCCATCGTGGAAGCGGTGCCCATCGTCATGCAATGGCCGCGCGAGCGGTTCATGCACGACTCGGCTTCGACGAACTCTGCCTGCGTCATCTTGCCCGCGCGCACTTCCTCCGACATCTGCCATACGCCCGTGCCCGAGCCGATCGTGCCGCCGCGAAAGCGCCCATTCAGCATCGGTCCGCCCGATACCGCGAGCGCGGGCAGATTGCACGACGCCGCGCCCATCAGCAAGGCGGGCGTGGTCTTGTCGCAGCCGACGAGCAGAATGACGCCATCGATAGGATTGCCGCGAATCGACTCTTCCACATCCATCGACGCGAGATTGCGAAACAGCATCGCCGTGGGCCGCAGATTCGATTCGCCGAGCGACATCACCGGGAATTCGAGCGGCAGGCCGCCCGACTCGCGCACGCCGCGCTTCACGTACTCGGCGAGCTCGCGGAAATGCGCGTTGCAGGGCGTGAGCTCCGACCATGTATTGCAGATGCCGATGACCGGCCGGCCATCGAACTGATCGTGAGGGATGCCCTGATTTTTCATCCACGAACGGTGGATGAAGGCGTCTTTATCGTTGCCGCCGAACCAGCTTTGCGAGCGTAGCTTGCGCATGGACGTCCCCTTTTATCGCGCGTTCTTCATAGTGTGGGATCCAGTGAAAAAAGGCCGCATGGGCGGCCTTTTCGAAACCCGGATACGTCGAGTTATACACCTCGCATCGCATCCGGCGCGCGCGATTTCACGATCAGTCGAGCATTTCCTTCGATCTGTCGCGCATGCACGCCACGGCGATCACGGAGAACACGCCGCAGCCGATCACATACCACGCGGGCGCCATTACGCTCTTCGTGATGACGATCAGCGACGTCACGAAAAACTGCGCAAAACCGCCGAAGATCGCGACGCCCAGACTGTAGACGATCGCCGCGCCTGTCGCCCGTACCGAACGCGGGAACAGTTCGCCGAGCATCGCGCCGGTCGGGCCGACGTTGAGCGAATGCACGATCGAGAGCGCCGTGACGACCGCGAGCAGCGTGCCTGCCGTCGGCGACTTGTTCAGGAGCGCGAAGGCCGGCCAGATCGCGAGCATGAGCAGGATGCGCGTCGTCTGCGCGAGCTTGTTGCGGCCGATGCGATCGGACAGATAGCCGCCGATCGGCGCGACGATAAAGAGAATCGCGCCCGATACGCAGCCGGAGAGCATCGCCGTCCAGCCCGGCAGGCCGAGCGTCTTCACGCCGTAGATCGACAGATAGAACACGATGATGAAGTGCGCCGACGTGCCGCCAATCGTGAGACCGAGACCGTTGAGCACCGCGCGGCCATGCTCGCGAAGCACGGTAACGAGCGGCAGCTTCGGCGCTTTCGGCGCGGCTTCGATGCTTTCGCGCGGCGCTTCTTCCATCGTGCGGCGCAGCCACCAGCCGACCGGCACGATCGCGGTGCCGATGATGAACGGCACGCGCCAGCCCCAGCTTTCGAGTTCCGAGATCGTGAGCGTCGCCGTCAGCGCGACGCCCGTCAACGCGCCCGCGAGCGCCGAGAGTCCCTGACTCGCGAACTGCCACGAAGCGTAGAAGCCGCGACGATTCGACGGCGCCTGTTCGAGCAGAAGCGTCGTCGATGCACCCACTTCACCGCCCGCCGAAAAGCCTTGAATCAGCCGCGCGATCACGAGGATGACCGGCGCGGCGATACCGACCTGCGCGAACGTCGGCGCGGCCGCGATCATCGCGGTGCCGAGCGCCATCAGGCCGAGCGTGAGCAGCATCGCCTTCTTGCGGCCGGCGCGGTCGGCGTACATGCCGATCACGAGGCCGCCCACGGGCCGCGTGAAAAAGCCGACGCCGAAGCTCGCCACCGCGAGCAACAACTGGCCGACCGGATCGTGCACCGGAAAGAACAGCTTGCCGATGACGAGCGCGAAGAACGCATAGACCGTGAAGTCGTAGAACTCGAGCGCGTTGCCGACGGCGGCCGCCATCACGAGCCGCGTGCGCGCTGCGCGGCTGGTCTGCGTCGATGCATTCGCCGGCGCGCTGGCGATCGTGGGTGCGTTCATGATGTGCTCCGAAGGGATCAGTCGGCGAGCCAGGCTTCGGCCAGGCGCACCCAGTAGCTCGCACCGACTGCGAGGATGTCGTCGTTGAAATCGTAGGCCGGGTTGTGGACCATGCAGCCGCCCTTCGAGCCGACGCCGTTGCCGATCCACGCATACGTGCCCGGACAGGCTTCGAGCATGAACGCGAAATCCTCGCTGCCCATGAGCGGCCGCGCGGCCGGATCGATGCGTTGCGCGCCGAGCATTTTCGTCGCGACATCGGTGGCGAAGGCGGTCGGCCCTTCGTGATTCACGAGCACCGGATAACCGAGTTCGTAATCGATCTCCGCCGTGCAGCCGAATGCGAGCGCCTGCGCGTTCACGAGCGCCGTGATGCGTTCCTGGAGCTGCTTGCGCACGCCCGCGTCGAGCGCGCGCACCGAGAGCTTCATCAGCGCGGTCTCGGGAATCACGTTGCACGCCTCGCCCGCCTGCACGCTGCCGACAGTGACGACGGCGGGCTTTTGCGCATCCACTTCGCGCGCGACGATGCTGTTCAGGCCCAGCATGATCGACGCGACGGCGGGCATCGGATCGCATGCGACATGCGGCATTGCGCCATGACCGCCGACGCCGCGCACCGTGATGTTCACGCGGTCCGACGAGGCCATGCCCGGGCCCGGCGTGAAGAACATGTCGCCCGCGGGCAAGCCGGGCATGTTGTGCAGGCCGAACACGGCATCGCACGGAAACTTTTCGAAGAGGCCGTCTTCGATCATCGCGCGCGCGCCCGCCTCGCCTTCCTCGGCGGGCTGGAAGATCACGATCAGCGTGCCCGAGAACTGGCGGCTTTCGGCGAGATAGCGCGCGGCGCACAGAAGCATCGCGGTGTGGCCGTCGTGGCCGCACGCGTGCATCGTGCGCGCGTGCTTGCTGGCATATGGCAGGCCGGTCGCTTCCTCGATCGGCAATGCATCCATGTCCGCGCGCAGGCCGATGCGCTTGCCACCCGTGCCCTCCTTCAATACGCCGACGACGCCCGTCTTGCCGAGCCCGCGATGCACTTCGTAGCCCCATTGCGCAAGCAATCCGGCGACGAGATCGCTCGTTTGCGTTTCTTCATACGCGAGTTCCGGATGCGCATGAATGCGACGACGCACATCCACGAATTCCGATGCGATGGCGGCAATGCCGGGGATGACGGGCTCGACTGACAACATGTAGACACTCCTTGCTCGATGCGTGATCAACGTGATCCAAGCATATAAAGCCGAAAAGCAAACCAAAAGACGGTAAATTTATTGCGTGACTACCATCAGTCGTCGGTGCTAACCCTTAGGTGTCGCTCATGAGCATGAAGATTCATCAGATACGCGCATTCCTGACGACCGCCGAGCAGGGCAGCATCCGTGCGGCTGCGCGCAGCCTGCATCTGTCGCAGGCGGCGCTGACGAAGGCGATAAAGGAACTGGAGCAGGATCTCGGCGTGCCGCTGGTTCTGCGCACCGCGCGCGGCGTGCAGTTGACCGCGTTCGGCCAGCAATTGCGCGTGCGCGCGCATCTGATCTTGAGCGAGATGCGCCGCGCCGAAGACGACATCACGCAGATGAAAAGCGCGGGTTCGGGAAGCGTAAGCGCGGCGATCACGCCAATGGCCGCGCTATCGATACTGCCGCAGGCGTATCGCGCGTTCCGGCGGCAGATGCCGAACGCGCGCGTGAGTTTCATCGAAGGCTTTCCGGGTGTCGCCATGCCGCGTTTGCGCGACGGCACGCTCGACTTCGTCGTCGCGGTCGTCGTGCCCGAGCATCTCGCGCCGGAGTTCGATCACATCGAACTGTATGAGAGCCGCTCGGCTATCGTCGGGCGCGCGGATCATCCGTTGCGGCACTGCACGTCGCTGGCGGAGCTATCGGATGCGGAGTGGCTGCTGAACCCGTCGCCGGAAAGCTCGACGCAGGCGCTGCTTCACTCGTATGCCGAGCGCGGTCTGACGGTGCCGAACCGCGTGATCGAGTGCCCGAGCTTCATCATCGCGCATGGCTTGTTGCGCGGATCGGATGTGTTGGCCGCGCTGCCTGCCGCCTTGCTCGAACATTCGTGGGTTAGCGAAGGGCTCGCCATTTTTCCGATCGCCGATCCGTTGCCCGCGGTGTCGGTGAGAGTCGTGACGCGGCGAGATAGTCCGTTGACGCCCGCAGCGACGGTGTTGCTGGAATGCCTGCAACACGCGGCGCGTTCGAAATGACATGCGCCGAACAACTCTTATCGATTTAGTTCGGATTCCCTAGAATTTCAATCTGAGCATGAAGCCGAGCGTGAATGGAAGATCGCTCGAAGGAATCGGCGGAATCAGGATGATGTTCGCACCCACGCGCTTGTATTCGAGCATGATGAGCGGCGCGGCCACGGGTCCGACCGTATGGTTGTGCCCGATGCCATAACTGCCGTAGTCGTAGCCGGAGATGAGGCCGGCCATGACGGCGAGCCTGATGTAGTGCCAGTGAAGAAAGTCCGGGCCCCAAACGCCGCCGCCATAGAACGACGGCTTCGACAGCGAGTTGCGAAAGTAGCCGCCCGTCACCGCCCATTGCGGCGCGACCCAGCATTCCGCGCCGATGCCTGGATTGAACTGCTCGAAATCCTTGTCCGGGTGAAAGTGATGCGATGCGACCATCGCATCGAGCCAGAAACCGTCGCCACACCAGCTCGCGTGCGCGGCGGGCGCCCAGGCCGACGCGGCGATGGCGGCAACGGTCAACAGGTTCGCGCGGAAGGTTCGAAAACGGGACAGCCATGTGCGCATGGGTTCTCCGCCATCGCGCGTCTACGATGGCGCCTTTTTTTGAGATGGAGGTCGAGGCGAACTCTACCTGATCGCGCGATTTTCGTGTGTGCTGACGAAAAGCGCGTGACGGCTTGCGCAAGTTTTTGCAATCTCGGCGAAACTTGTCGAAGTTTTTCTTGTACTCGAGGCAAAGCCCGATGAACGTCTATAAGCGTCTCGTTCCTTTTCTGGCGACGGTTGCATTGACGGCGTGCACGCCGCTGCAGGTCGTCACGCATCATGTGTCGTCGAGCGAATCGAGCGTGCCGCCGGGGCGTTATCAACTCGATCCGCATCACTGGAACGTGAGCTTCGACGTCGATCATTTTCGCTACTCGCGTTTCGTCATCCGATTCGACAAGACGACTGCGCAACTGGACTGGAATGCGGACGGAATGTCCGGAAGCTCGGTGCGAGCGACCATCGATGCGTCGAGCGTCAATACCAATGTGCCGCTGCTCGATCGCATGGTGAAAGGGCCCGACATGTTCGATGTCGAGCGTTATCCGAGCATCGTGTTCGTCAGCACGGCTTTTCAGCGCACGGGCGACGACAAAGGCGTATTGACCGGCGATCTGACGATACGCGGCACGACGAAGCCGGTGACGCTGAACGTGACCTTCAACGGCCACGCGGTCAATCCGCTAACGAAGCAGGAAACCCTGGGCTTTTCCGCCGACGGACATTTCAGCCGCGCGCAGTTCGGATTGACGACGTGGTATCCGGCCGTCGGCGACGATGTGCACGTCGCCATTCAGGCCGAGTTTTCGAAAGCGCCGGCTGATTCCGCTCAATGACGTGCGGCGTTCAGGCCGCGGTCCAGTCGAGTACGACCTTGCCGCTGTTTCCGGACAGCATCGTGTCGAACGCCTGCTGATAGTCGTCGACGGGAAACGTGTGCGTGAGGATTGGCGATAGGTCGAGGCCGCTTTGCAGCATCGCGACCATCTTGTACCAGGTCTCGAACATCTCCCGTCCGTAGATCCCCTTGATTTCGAGACCCTTGAAGATCACCTGATTCCAGTCGATCGCGGTCTGCGCGGGCGGAATGCCGAGCAGCGCGACCTTGCCGCCGTGATTCATCGATTCGAGCATCGCCGTGAACGCGCTCGGCACGCCGGACATTTCCAAACCTACGTCGAAGCCCTCGGTCATTCCGAGTTCGCTCATCACGTCGCGCAGGTCTTCGTTCGCCACGTTGACTGCGCGCGTCGCGCCCATCTTGCGGGCGAGCTCGAGGCGATAGTCGTTGACGTCGGTGATGACGACGTTGCGTGCGCCGACATGCCGCGCGATCGCGGCGGCCATCACGCCGATCGGCCCTGCGCCGGTGATCAGCACATCCTCGCCGACGAGATTGAACGAAAGGGCTGTGTGCGTTGCGTTGCCGAACGGATCGAAGATAGCGGCGAGGTCGTCGGAGATATCGGGCGGAATCTTGAACGCGTTGAACGCCGGAATCACGAGAAATTCCGCAAAGGCGCCTTCACGGTCCACGCCGACGCCGACCGTGTTGCGGCACAGATGACGACGGCCCGCGCGACAGTTGCGACAGAAGCCGCACGTAATATGGCCTTCACCGGACACGCGATCGCCGATTGCGAACCCGCGCACTTCCTGACCCATCTCGACGATCTCGCCGACGTATTCGTGCCCGACATGCATCGGCACAGGAATCGTCTTCTGCGCCCAGTCGTCCCATTTCCAGATGTGGATGTCGGTGCCGCAAATCGCTGTCTTGCGGATACGGATGAGAACGTCGTTGTGGCCGACTTCAGGCCGCTTCACGCGCGTCAAGGTAAGGCCAGGTGCACGTTCGAGTTTGGCGAGGGCTTTCATTGCGTTGATCCTGACGTTTGGTCTTCGTGGTGCTGCTTCGACGGTCGCGGGCTCGTGGTCCGGTCCCTGGGTTTATGCGCATAAAGTCGGCGGTGCTGCTCAGCGGATCACGCCAAGCGACCGGCCGACGCGCGCAAATGCATCGACTGCGCGATCGATCTGTTCCGGCGTATGGGCCGCGCTCATCTGTGTGCGGATACGTGCGCGTCCCTTGGGCACGACAGGGTAGGAGAAGCCGATCACATAGACGCCTTCTTCGAGCAATGCATCCGCCATCTTCGAGGCGAGTTGCGCGTCGCGGAGCATGACCGGAATGATCGGATGTTCGCCGGGGACGAGATCGAAGCCTAGCGAGGACATCGCGCTGCGGAAGTGCGCGCCGTTTTCGCGGACACGCCGGCGCAGGGTCGCGCCTTCGTCGCTGTCGAGCAGTTCGAGCACCTTCAACGATGCCGCCGCGATACTCGGCGCCAAAGTGTTCGAGAACAGATACGGACGACTGCGCTGACGCAGCAAATCGATCACTTCCTTATGCGCGGCGACATAACCGCCCGATGCGCCGCCGAGCGCCTTGCCGAGCGTCCCGGTGATGATGTCCACGCGATCCAGTACGCCGCAATGCTCCGGCGTTCCGCGTCCGTTTTCCCCGATGAAGCCCACGGCGTGCGAATCGTCGACCATCACGAGCGCGCCGTAACGGTCGGCGAGATCGCAGATGCCGGCAAGATTCGCGATGATGCCGTCCATCGAGAAGACGCCATCAGTCGCGATCAGTTTGAAGCGCGCGCCGGCGGCGTCGGCTTCTTGAAGGCGCGCTTCGAGATCGGCGAGATCGTTGTTCTTGTAGCGCAGACGCCGCGCCTTCGAGAGCCGCACGCCGTCGATGATGCTGGCGTGATTCAGCTCGTCGCTGATGATCGCGTCTTCCTCGGTCAACAGCGTCTCGAAAAGGCCGCAGTTCGCGTCGAAGCAGCTCGAATAGAGAATTGAGTCGTCGGTGCCGAGAAATTTCGCGATCGACTGCTCGAGTTCCTTGTGTACGGTCTGCGTGCCGCAAATAAACCGAACGGACGCCATGCCGAAGCCGTCGGCATCGAGACCGGCCTTCGCGGCTTCGACGAGACGGCGATCGTCCGCAAGACCGAGATAATTGTTCGCGCAGAAGTTCAGCACACCGCTTCCGTTCGCGAGCCGGATAGCCGATGACTGCGGGCTCGCGATGACGCGCTCCGTTTTGTAGAAGCCCGCAGCGCGGATTTCGTCGAGTGTCGAACGCAGATGGGAGAGATACCGGTCTTTCATCGCAATCCTTGTTTTAGGCTGATCGTAGTGTTCGGCCGCGCGGCGCCCGCAAGCGGCCCATAGCCCTGTTATAGTGCATTCATCGCATCGGACATGTTCGATATTTCGAACGCATTTCCGATATGCCGAACACTTTAAGGGATTGATCGATTCATGGCAAGCACGGGTTCAGAAGGCAAAGCGGGCGATCTCGCGGGAGCGGGCGCAACGCCGCCGCGCGTCGGCGAGATCATTCAACGCCTGCGCAGTGAACGAAAACTGACGCTGGACGATCTATCGCGGGCAGCAGGTGTGTCGAAGTCGATGCTTTCGGAAATCGAACGCGACAAGGCGAATCCGACGATCGCGGTCGCGTGGCGATTGACCAACGCGCTTGGCATCAGCCTGGATCAATTGTTCGCGCAACAACGGCCCGTTGAAGCGATCCGGGTCGCAGGTCCGCATGAAATACCGACGTTGACCGGCGATAACGGTGGCTATCAACTGCGTGTGTGGGGACCGATAGAACTCGCCGGCAAGTTCGAATGGTACGAACTCACGCTGCAATCGGGCGCTGCGCTCACATCGAATGCGCACGAACCGGGAACGCGCGAGCATCTCACGGTGCTGAACGGATCGATCGAAGTGGATGCATCGGGGGCGACGCGGCGACTCAAGGCGGGAGAAACGGCACGTTACGCAGCGGACGAATCGCACGCGATCCGCAATGTAGGACGCGCCGACGCCAAGGCGCTTCTGGTGGTGATTCACGGCTGACGTAGGGGCGCGAGCGCAACTTTATGCGCACAAAGTCTTGCCACCTCAAATGAAAAGCGGGACGCACGTCGAGTGCGTCCCGCTTTAAGCAGCGCCGCCGTCGCGGCGCTCAACGCCTGGCTTACGGCTTCTTCACTGCGTCCTTCAGATCTTCGCGCGCATCGCCCACGCCCTTCTGGACCTTGCCCGCAGCCTGTTGCAGATCGCCCTTGGCTTCCTGAGCCGTGTCGCCGGTCACTTTCCCGACGCCCTCGTTGATCTTGCCCTTCACCTGCTTGCCGACGCCTTCGACTTGATCCTTGTTCATGTCAGTTCTCCCGTGGTTTGCAGCGCTGTTGGCCGCGCAGTGCCGTCGAACGTACGCAGTAGTGCCTGCGCGTTCCGCTCAGGGGATTTCCTAAGCATGGTTCTACGATGCGCTTCGTTGGCCGGCACGCATAGCAGTGGATGTCTGAAACGCACGTAGGCGGAATCGCACATACACCCGGGTCGAGTAGCGCGACGCTAGTTTCATTGCAACAAGTACTGTATGTTTATACAGTACAATAAGACCAGTTGGCGAAGGGGGTGAATCATGGAGTCGAATGGCGAGAATCTCAGCAGGCGGCAGTTTGCCCGCGCTGTGCGTGATCTGGAGCAGATCACGCGTCAGATAGCGGGGCGTTACATCGACAAAGGCGTGCCGTTGACCTGGCGGCTGCTGCATGCGATCGAGGCCGAGGCTGTGGCGGACCTCGGATTTGCCGGACGGCACGAAGCCGCATTGCGCGAACTGTTCGCGCGTCCCGACGACTTCCATTTTCCCGAAACTGACGACGTAGTCGACGTCGCAGCGTCCGATGCCTTGCCCGCCGTTTTCGGCTTCGCCGTGGACGCCTACGAGCGAGCGGCCCGACAGCGACAACCGCAGGCCGTCATCGCCGCGCACTGACGCGCACACGCCCGGCACGCGGCGAGACGACGCGCTGACCGTCGTGGCCGGAATCGTCGGCGTCTCTCGCATGGTTCGCGTATCTCGCGACAACCGATGTCGATGCTTCCTTCATCTGCAGGAAAAGCGGTTTGTCGTGGTGATCGGTGAGCAATAAAACGAGGCAACGCGTGCCGACACTGCCCACGCCCACCACCTTGAACGCGACGTCCTGCAACGTGAATTGCGATAGCAGCCTCGCCCGTTCCGGCGTCAGCGTGGCCACATACTTCAGAATGAGCGCCCCGAAAATCTCCTGTGGGCTGCCTTTCAGCGTCATCCAGCCATCGTTCTTGTCGATCAGCGTGCTTTTGCCGCGAATGTGGAACACGGCAGGCGGCGCATCGCGGATGCGCCACGCGTCGCCGGTTCGCTCGGCGAGTTTCGGCAGCATCGACTCGTGCGTACGGCGCGAAGCCCGTTCGATGCCGCGCTTGATGCGCCGCCGCGCGTCTTCGCTCTGCACGGCGTCGTACATGCGATCGAACGTGATGCGCTCGTACCAGAGATCGAGCACGCTCATTTCGGCGTATTCGCGCAGATGCGTCTGATAGCTGCGCGCGGCGAGAAACGCGAACTCGTCGGCGGCGAGATCGCCGTGGCCGAGATGGCGGCCGGCGATCGTGAAGCTCGCGACGAGTCGTTTCAAATCCCACTCCCAGGGGCCGAGCGCGGTTTCGTCGAAGTCGTTGAGATCGAAGATGAGCGCGCGCTCGGGTGTCGCGAAGCCGCCGAAGTTGGACAAATGACAGTCGCCGCAAATCTGGATCGCGATGCCGCTGTCAGGCGTGGTGGCCAGATCATGCGCCTGGAGGATGGCGCTCCCGCGATAGAAAGTGAACGGCGAAACCAGCATCCGGCCGTAGCGCAAGGGAATCAGCGCATCGACACGACCTTTGCTGCTCATCCGCAATAGTTCGATGGGATCGCGATCGACATCGCCAATCGCATCGTGCGCGCCGCGCGGCGTGCGCTCACGCGCGGCGCGTCCCAACGCGCGGCGTTCCTGCCAGGATTGTCGGGCCATCGCTCACTCCTTTTTGCTCTTGTGCTTGCGGGTCGAAGGAAGCCGTATGGATGACAGTAGAGGACAAAACGCATCCGCGGCAAGACAGTGATTGACACTTCGGCGAACACCTCCGCTTGACGTTCGGCGCTCGAAGCCCGACCCTGTGCGCAGTGCAACACAGCGCGCACTGCGCCTTCTGACACCATGCCGAACACTTCCGATCTCTTCGACCAACAGCGCGCTGACTGGCAGGCCGATCCGCACGCCGCATTCGATGCATGGCTCGCCCAACAGTCGTTCCGGGCGTCGTCGGCCGATGTGTATCGCGCGCAGTGGGGCAACTTTCTCGAATGGCTGGCCGCGAAGCGCGCGACGCTGCATACGGTGCAACGTCCCGTCATCGAGCAGTTCGTCGCGCAACTGGACATTCGCCGTCCGCAGCGGATGCGCTACCTGAGGCTGATCGAGCGCGTGCTGGATCACGTGCGGGAAGTGGAATCGGCGGCAACGAACCCGGCGCGATTCATCGCCCAGGACGGCGACGCGGCATGGCGCAAGGCTCGCGACAACGAGCCGACCGGATTTCTGACTCACGACGAGCGCGCGCTGCTCGTCGCGCATCTGTTTTCGCCGATGGGCGCATTGCCAGGCGCGCAGCGCTGGCGCGAGCGGCGCGATCGAGCGCTGGTCGCCGTATTTCTGGGCGGAGGCGTGAAAACGGGCGAGGCGGCGCAGTTGACCGTCGATTGCTACGCGGCGGGCGCGCCGTACATCACCGTCGATGCGGCGAATCCGCTGCTGATCCGGCAAGCGCGGCTTGCGCCGTTCGCCATCGAATTGCTGGACAACTGGATCAGCGAGCGCAAGACGGCGGATCTCGCGGGCGAGTTGCTGTTCCCGGCGGCGCCGTCGGGCCGCTCCATGCACAAGGCGACGATGCTGCGCGCGATCGACGCAGTCGTGGCCGCGTCCGGCATCGCTGCGTCACGCGTCGCGCGGGCGAGTCCGCAGACTTTGCGCAACACCTACGCCGCGGAACATTTCGAGGACGGAACGGACCCCGATCGCGTCGGGCAATGGCTCGGATTTCAGCAGACGATCTCCGTTCACCGCCTGCTTCGCGCGTGGCAGGAATGGATGGGTGAGCAAATACGGGAGCGGGATATCGCTCAGGCGCGCGCCAGCGGCACGCCGGACGAGGGTTCGCAGGGACTAACCACAGATCCCGAAAACTCTCACCTTTGATCCGTTGCGCCGACACGCGCTGATCGGAGGAAGCCGTCGATGGCAGCGAGCTTGGATGACGCCGCGCCCGACGTCCGCTCGCAGTTTGGGCAGGAAAGTTCGTACTCGTCTTCGTGCCGCTGGAGTTCCGGCTCGCCGGCCTCGCATGCGGGACAGGCGGTCGGCGCAACGATATGCCCATCCATTTGCGTTCCAAGCGCGGCGATTTCGGCGTTACTTAAGCGGCCCTCGGCCACCAGCGATGCGATCAGCGCACCGACTTCCGCGCTGGCCCCGGACTGGACGCGCTGCGCATCGCGCTCGAGAACGAGTGCGTCGATTTCGTCGGACTGTGTCCGCACTTGAGATTCAAGCCGATCGGCGCGACTCCTCGCGGCGCTAAGTTGTTGAATAAAATCGAATTCTTTCTGGCTCGCCTCGCGGGCGCCTGCCTGATAGGTCGCTGCCATGCCACGCAAAGAGTCGAGCTCGACCAGCATCGGATGAACGCGTCGCTCGGCTTCCTTGATCGCGTCCTTGATCTGCTGGGCGTAGTGCTCCGTATTGTGGCGCAGCTCGTCCTGCAGTTCGTCGATACGATCGCGAAGCCGCGCAGCAGACTCCTGCTCGTTCTGCAGACGTTCCGACAGCGTCTCATTTTCCTTTTCGCAACGCGCGATGACTTCGCGTAAGCCCGCCTGAGCGCCCGATCCCTGATTGCGCAGCGCCTTCAGGTCGGCTTCCAGCGCGGCAATCTGCGCAGCGCTTGCTTCGGCTCGCGCCTCGGCACGCTGATGGGCTTGCTCGATCGCTTCGCGGCGCACGTTGGCATCTCGAACCTGCGCCTGGGCCGCTTGCACGGCGGCGTCGAGACGGGCTTTGTCGTCGTCGAGAGCGGAAAGTGCAAGTTTCTGGGCCTCGTCATAGAGCGCCGCCAGCAGTTCACCCGCGCGTTGCTGCAACGACTCCGGCATCGCGCCGGCATCGATGCGCACGCGCAGCGCCGAGCGAAGGCTGTCCCAGAAAGCTTCGATGTCTTTAGGGATGTCGCTCGCGCTACCCGTTTGAGTGAGTTCGCGGACCGTCATCACCGACGGACGGATGCCGAGGTCGAAAAAAAGTCGCTTGCACGCGTGTTGAGAAAGATCCTGGCGGCGGGCGCCTGCGGTTCGCATCGCTTCGATTTCTTGACGCAGACTGTCGCGAGTGTATTGATTCATGGCGGAGAAAGAGGCAGTTCAACGTGACGATCATAACGTTTTACGTGTCGTACGTGATCGATTTCGTTGATTGATGTGCAGCCGCGCTTCAGATTGACGACTTTCTGCGTTCAGATGGATTCGGCCTATATGCCGCGAGGCCTATCGTGAAACATCCTGAGCTTATCTCTGCAAACACATGATTTATCAACGATTCTAGCTCGTATATCGCTTTCTGTCGTTGTTTCACGCGATTTCGGTTTGGTTGCTCTATTCGCGGAAACTCAGTAACGCTTGAGAGTATTAGAAGTAAACACCCTTGAACCCTTGTTAACCCTGTTAACGCCAAGGCAAAGCCTTATGGGATAAGGCTTTGCCGGTGGTCAGGTGAGATTGTACGGGAACTATGGTGAAGCTCTTCGGGAGGGATTGGTGACGGGCTTCGGGATTCTCGGTGAGTAGCCGCAGGAAGGATCGTGAGCGGGTTCAGGGAAGCGCGTAAACCCGCAGGTGAGCGGATACGGGAGAAAACTTCCATGGCAGCATTGATGTTCGGTATCTCTCTCGCGATGAGTTGATGTGGAAAGGTGAGGATTCACGGGAGCATGCAAACGACAGTGTTCGCCCATCAGATTGGGTCTTTTTTACCGATCGGTGAGCGTTTGCGGGGGACAAACGGGGATGAAGGTGAGTATTTTCGGGCGCCTACGTGCCTTTGGCCCGAAATCTCTGCGCATTGTGGCCCCAAGGTGAGAGTTTGCGGGAGCGAAAAGCCGGACTATGGGCCGGGCTGACTTTCAGGACTGCACGTCGAAGCCAAGATTCGTCGATGTTTGTCACTGAGGTGAGCGTTTTCAGGAGCTGACGGAAGGTTCTTTCGTGGTTTCCTTATGAAGGTGCCGCAGTTCGACGGTGAGGAGATGCGGGAAGAGTTTTGGAGACGGCGGGTCGGGAGCGATAACCTCTACGACGTTTCGATGCTAAAAATCACTTGAAATCAATGATATAGCCGAACGTCAGCGTACATGCCTCGAGATAAGGTGAGCAAATTCGGGAGAAGCAAACATCGGCGCGGCGTGTGACGACGCTTCGATTGGTGAGAGTTTGCGGGAGTGTGCTTGCTTCTAATTACGTGAAGAAAGCGAGATAAGTGCCTGGAATGGTGTGCCTTTTTAAGAGGCCACGCGCAAAGGTGAGCGTTTTCAGGAGCCGTGGCCCTTTCCTTCAGGTGACGCGGTACAGTATTGAAACCCGTCAAGGTGAGGTTTTTCGGGAGCTATTTCGTTGGGACGCGCCTTGGATCAAGGCCCGAAATGCCGTACGGGACTGAACGGAGTTGTGCAAAGGTGAGGATTTTCGGGAGTTTCCTCCGTTTCCAACTAAAAGTGAGTGCTCGCGTCGCAAGATGTGCACCGCGAGGGTCACAATGTCGAGCGAAAGCGCAGTCGACGGCGGTGCTGTCTCCGGCGCACCACAGTCAACAACACGCAAAAAATTTTTCAGGTGAGGGCTTTCGGGATCCTGATTTGACCGTTCCGAAAACGCACCAGGATCGCCGCAATTCGTTTACCCGCGTGGAATCTGCAGGTATGAGAAGACTCCGATTGGTGAGCGGTGAGGGTTTACGGGAGCGCACCGCAGTGAGTCGAATCGCTCGGTCCACCATCACCCCGCTAAGGTGAAGACTCCCCTATAGACGTGGTTCACCCCGGTCGGTATCCTTG
Source organism: Caballeronia sp. S22 (assembly GCF_964261745.1). NCBI lineage: Bacteria > Pseudomonadati > Pseudomonadota > Betaproteobacteria > Burkholderiales > Burkholderiaceae > Caballeronia > Caballeronia sp. S22. Next base: position 1,745,385 of record NZ_OZ180036.1, read on the forward strand.
CTCGCAACATCGATTCTGACCATTTCATGGCCACCAAGCGCGCGAAGAAAACCGACGTAGTCAGCCCGAGTTCGGCGGAATTGCGCAAGGCGGTCGAGGCCATTGCGATTCAACCGAAGAGCGGCAAGATTACGCTGCTCACGAGAAAGCTCTTCAACGTGCTCCTCGCGGTTGCTCAGCAAGCCGACGACGCCGGTGATACGTATCGCGCGCTGCTATCCGATATTGTCGCGAACTCTGCGTTCGATTCGAACGATACTGCACTCGTCAAAGAGCATTTGCGTCGCATGGTGTCAGTGCAGGTCGAGTGGAGTACTGGCACATCGAGCCAGAAGCCCGGTCGGAAATGGGGAATTTCTACGCTGATCGCCGACGCCGAAATTCTCGAGGATCCAACGACACGCCGGGTGTGGGTCGAATTCTCGTTCGCGCCCAAGATCAAGAAGAAGCTGTTGGACCCCGTCCAATATGCGCGGCTGAGCCTGCAATTCCAAAGCCAGTTGCGTAGCAGCGCTGGCCTCGCGCTCTACGAGATCTGCGTTCGCTATCTGACCAACCCCAGTCATCTGACGATGCGCGAAACGTGGGAGTGGTGGCGGCCCATTCTTTCCGGCACCCCTGACACCGAAGCCGGCGACGAAGCCAAGCGCGAGTACAAATACTTCAAGCGCGATTATCTTCGCCCCGCGATTGCTGAAGTGAATGCGGTGACGAACATCTTCGTCGAACTGGTCGAACATCGTGAAGGACGGCGAGTCGCTGAAATTCAGTTCCGCGTGACCGAACGCAAGCAGCCGATGCTCGCGCTCGACGAACATCCGAATGTTTTCGACAGCACGCTCGTGGATCGGATGGTGAAGATCGGCATTCCGCTGAAGGATGCGCAGACGCTCTACGCGGACAGCGAGGAAAACCGTATCCGCGCCGCCTTGCAGATGACGGAGCAGCGGATGCGCAGCACGACCTTGCCGCCGGTTCGCAGCGCGGCCGCACTTTTCAAAGACGCGCTCAAGAAGGGTTACGCGCCGCCGGTCGAGGCGCTGCCTCCGGCAACGAGCGGTACGGCGACGCGCACCCCAGCGACCGTTTCCGGCGCCGACGATCTCAAAGCCCGATTGCTGAGCGAATTTTCCGCTTACCGTCGCAAGGAAGCGCGCGTGCTGTACGACGAGCAAGGTGAGGAAGAACGGGAGATCGCGCGCCAGTCATTCGAGGAAGATGTGCTGCCGGGCCTGGGCACGCACATGCGCGACGATTGGCGCAAGCGCGGACTGGATTCAAAGCTCGCCGAGACGTCCTTTTTCGACTGGCTGGCCCGAAGGACATGGGGTGAGCCGACAGACGGCGACTTGCTGGCATTTACGCTGAGTCAGTCGCGCTGATCTCATCGCGTAAGGACTGCTGCTGCCGGAACGTTCCGAGGGCGGACCCCTAAACCAGAAAAGGCCGCTAGAGAATCATCTCCGCGGCCATCGTTACATCACTTCTCGGCATCGACCGGTTGAAGCATGAGTTCGATCTGATGCAGGAGCGCGTCCCGCTTCTCCCGCGACAAACCCCGCAAGCGCAGTTCGAGACGATCTTCACCGTATGACTTCAGATCGCCGACCGCAATGCCATCCAGCTTGATCTCGAGACGTTGCGCATAGCGTTGGCGGCTCGGCGTCTTCGGTGTTTCCTGAGCGCTCGCGCGACCCTTGACGATGTCGGCGACCTGACGCGTACTCAGGTCGTCCGAGGTGATCTTGTTGATAAGCCGCAGCGTGGCGTCGCTGCCGCGGGCCGTGTGATAGCGGGCGATCTGATAGGCCATGTTCGAGCCGAATCGATCTGGTCGCGCGACCATCTCGTGCATGACGTTTTCCGGAAGCTTCGCGATGGACAACGCTACGGCGATCGTGGATTCGTCAAGGCCCAGGTGATCGGCCAGTTCGCGCTGGCTCTGGAAGTGCTGTTCGTCGAGGAAGCGCCGCCAGACTACCGCGTTGTCGAACACGGTCTGCGAGTCGCGCTGGACGTTCAGGTCATAACCCAGCTTGTAGCTCTGAATGCCGATCGGCAGATCGACGACCACCGCCTTGACCGTATCCTTATTCGCCTCTTTCAGCGCTCGCACGCGCCGGCCGCCATCGCTGACGAAAAACGTTCCCGGACTTTCATAGTCGGGGATGACGTGAATCGCCTGCTGCTGTCCCTGCTTTGCGAGGTTGACGGCCAGTTCCGCAATGGAAGTCTTGAGATAAAAATGGCGCGGGTTGAACGGGCTGGGCTTGATCGACTTGAGCGGCAACTCGATCACTTGGCCGCTCGTATAACGGTTGGCGCGCCTCCAGGTCCGATATTCGTCGGATTCCGGCCCAGAGTTGACGTCGGCGGGATCTTCACCGACGAAGGCGCTCGATCGACCATTCGCCGCAGCCTGCCCTGCGTGCTGAATGTCGACGATGCCATCGATCGCATTGAGACGATCAAGCGCCGTGCGCTTCTCGCTGCTTGTCGAATCGGGGCGAGCCTTGAAGCCCTTCGCAAACTGGGATGGTTTCATACAGGGTCCTTTATGCGCATAAAGTCAGGCGAGCATGCCGAGGATTTCATCCGCCACGGCGCGGATTTCCGCCGCCGCTAGGCGCGACCCGCGATCGCTCATTTGAAGGACGGTCACTCCGAGCGCCATCGCCTGCTTGTAGCACTCGCGTGTGGGGATCTGGGTTTTGAGCAATGGGAAGCCGAGCTCTTCGAGCGCGACTTTGAGTTCGCGTGTGAGCATGCGCTTCTCTTCCGTCTTGTTGAGAAGGAAGACAGCGCGTAGGTCTTCGTTCATGACCTGTGCTTGTTGTACGAGCTTGACGAGACCGACGCTCGACCAGTAGTCCGCCGGCGACGAAGAAGTCGGAATCACCGCGACGCTCGCCGCCAGCAGCACGACACCGGACACCTTCTCGGTAATCGACGGTGGGCAATCCACTACGATGATGTCGTAGTCGTTGACGAACTTCTTGATCTCGCGGTGGATCTGCCCTCCCGCTTCAGACAGATTGACCACCGGAAACGGGATGCCGCTCGACCCATCCGATGCGGCGCTCGACCAATGTATCAAGGTGTTCTGACCATCCGCGTCGACCACCAGCACACGCTTCTTCTTTTCGTGAAAGGCCGCACCGAGGTGCATCGCAATCGTGCTTTTGCCGACACCGCCCTTCTGCTGCGTGATCGCTATGATTTCCGCCGCCACGTTTTGCTCCGAATTTTGAAGTTCGTTGAATTCTACATTGGCGTAGTTATTTTTCCAGTGATAAACGCAACCAATGAACTTCGTTAGCCATTCGGCCGAGGTTTATGCGCATAAAGTCGTCGCAGCCGTGTCGACGGCGACGGAGCCTCGAAGGATCAACCGGGAATTCCCCTCCGTGCCCGCCAGACTTTATGCGCATAAAGTCGCCCCCCAGGAACCCAATCTCAGCCATCACCCCCAAAACAAAATCGCCTATCCTAAGCGCTGACCCAACTGCCGCTCGCGCCGGAGCCGTCATGACCGTTCGCAACCTGGATATCCTGTTCGCGCCGAAATCGATCGCTATCGTGGGGGCCTCGTCGCGCGTGGGCAGCATCGGCGAGATGGTATGGACGCGGACTCAGTGCGCGGGATTCAAAGGCGCTCTTTGGCCGGTCAATCCGAAGCATGACTCGCTGGGTGGCGAAGTCGTGTACGCGGACATCGATGCGCTGCCCGAAGCGCCGAGCGTCGCCGTACTCTGCACACGCCCGCGCACGTGGCCGGACCTGGTCGAGCGTCTGGGCCGGCGTGGAACGAAAGCGGTGGTGATCGTCGGCGAAGCGACGCAGCGAGGAAGGGCGTCATCATCGCCGGACAAGCAGCAATCGTTCGCCGCCGAAGCGGATGAATGGACCGTTCGTACGCTGGCGGCCGCGCGTCCTTTCCTCGTGCGCATCATCGGGCCTGCCAGTCTCGGTGTGGTGACGCCCGCGATCGGCGCATGTCTCGGCGCGCCCGCATGCAGCGTCAAATCAGGCGGCGTCGCGTGGGTATCCGGATCGAACGCGCTGACGAACGGCGTGCTGGGCTGGGCGCGCGCGCGTGGGCTCGGATTCTCGCGCATCGTCGCGCTCGGTGATGAAGCCGATGTCGATTCCGGTGACATCCTCGACTTCCTCGCGAGCGATGCATCGACGCGTGCAATCCTGCTCGCCATAGAAACCGTCCGCTCGGCGCGCAAGTTCATGTCCGCCGCGCGCGCCGCCGCGCGAAACAAACCTGTGCTCGTGCTTCGCACCGGCCGCGACGATCCGTTCGATCGTCTCTACGGCGCGGCGTTCCGTCGTGCCGGACTCGTCCGTGTCGACTCGCTCGACGACCTGCTCGACGAAATCGAAACGCTCGGCATCGGCCGTGTGGCGGCGAGCGATGTCGCGACCGTCATCACGAGCGACCGTGGCGTCGCGACGCTCGCGCAGGACGCGTTCAGCGCCTCGGGCGATGACCTCGCGCATTGGCCGACCGCTGCGCGCGATGCCGTTGCCGCCGCGCTGCCTCGCGCCCGTGCGGGCAACCCGCTTCTTCTCGGCGATGATGCCACGCCCGCCGACTTCGGCGCCGCGCTCGAAGCGCTCGCATCGCATCGCGAAACCGGCACCGTGTTCGTCGTGCATGCGCCGACGCACAGCGCGCCCGTCGCGGACGTCGCGCGCATATTGATCGCCGAGCGGCGTCACGCCTATCGCGGATTGCTGGCGTGCTTTTTCGGCTGCGTCGATGCGGCCACACGCGACGAATTGCACGCGAACGGCATTCCGGTGCACACGACGCCGCATCGGCTTGCACGCGGCTTCGCGCGCCTCGTCGATTTCCGGCAAGGCCGCGAACTGTTGATGCAAACCCCCGACGGCCTCCCCGTCGACATTCCGGAAGAGATCGACGCCGCGCAATGCGAGATTCGAAGCGCACTCGAAAACGGCATCGCCGAATTGAATGGCGAACGTGCGGCGCGCGTGTTCGGTCGCTTCGGCATCACGGTTAAGCCGGGACCGCCCGACTCGCTCACGAGCGATGCCGTCGAAATTCAGACGCGGCTGCTCAATCATCGCGTGTTCGGTCCGGTGTTCGAATTCAGGGCCGAGGGCGCGCTGGGACTCGCGGACGCGCTTCACGAGTTCGCGTTACCGCCGCTCAATCCCGTGCTGGCGCGCGATCTCGTCATGCGTTCGCCGCGCTCGCGCGAGCTGCCCGCCGAGACGCTGCTCAACGCGCTGACCGCGCTATCGCAACTGGTTTGCTATGTCGAGGAAATCGTCGCGCTGCGGCTCACCCTGCGCGTCACCCGCGATTCGGTTGCGGTTCACGAGCCGCAACTCACACTCGGCGCGCATCGCAAGCCGCTTGCGATCGTGCCGTATCCGCGCTGCCTCGAAGAGACGCTCGACTGGCGCGGCATGCGCGTCACCGTGCGGCCGATTCGCCCCGAAGACGAAGAAGCGCATGCGGCGTTCGTCGCCGCCAATACGGCCGAAGATTTGCGTCTGCGTTTCTTCGGCGCCGTCCGCAGCTTCGATCACTCGCAACTCGCGCGCATGACGCAGATCGACTACGACCGCGAGATGGCGCTGATCGTCACGCGGGCGAATGGCGAAGGCACGGGCGAGACGCTCGGCGTCGCGCGCGCGATTGCCGATCCCGACAACGAGACCGCCGAGTTCGCCGTCGCCGCACGCTCGGATATGAAGGGGAGGGGATTGGGATCGCTGCTGTTGTCGCGCATCATCGACTACGCGAAGAAGCGCGGCACGCGCTGGATGGTCGGGGAAGCCTTGCGCGAGAACGCCGGCATGATCGCGCTCGCACGCAATAGCGGCTTCGAGTTGACGAAGACGGAAGATCCGGGCGTCGTCGGTTTCAGGATGCGACTGTGCGATGCACCAGCACAGCCGCGCGCGGATTAGGCCGCGAGCTTCGTCAGCGCTTCCTCGATCTGTGCGCGCGACAGCGAAAGCTCGTCGAGCAATGCTTCGGCGTACGTACTTCCCGTTTCCTTTTCGAGCCGCGCGATCGTCAAAGCGCAGCGCGACGTGTCCTTCAATGTCGCGATGAACGGCTTGACCGATTGACCCGACGTGAACGCGTCGAAGAGCGGCACGCGGATGTCATCGGGCAGCGCGCGCGACGTCCACTGATAGGGCTTGCCGTTGTGCGTCAGTTGCGGTGGCAGCGTGCGCTCCTTCTTCGCGGCGGGAATCAGGCCGAAGGTGCGCGCCGCATCGCCGATCTGCTCGGCCGAGAAAAGCTCGTCGGGCGTGATGTCGAATTGCGCGATATACGTTTCGATCGCCTGCATCGCGGCCGCGCGGTCGTCGCGCGTTTTCTGCGCACGCGCGACGATCTCGCGTAGCTCATCGGCTTCGTCGGACGAGATCGTGAAGTTCGCCTGCTTTTGCTGAAGTTCGGTGAATCGGAGGAATTCGGAATCGGAAAGGAGTTTCGCCATCGGGAGTGCGTCGAATTGAACACGCCGGCACGCTGAACGCAGCGCGCCGGCTTTTTGAGAGGGCCGCCATTCTAACGCGCGGCGCCCGCACCGTTCAGTCGTGCATCATCGAAAGCGATGCCGCGGCGTCTCTCAGCAATGCCGTGACGTCGTCGATCGACGGCGCCACGTACTCATCGATGCGTCGCATATACGGGCAGGTGAGGGCGGCGATCGCCTGGCCCGACGGCCCGAGCAGCGGAAAGGTCACGTCCGTCACGCCGAAGGTCTGCTGACTTTCCTTCTGCGAATAGCCGAGTTCGCAAATCCGTTCGTAGTCGGCGTCGAGCACGGCGCGATCCAGCGCAAGCTCGCCTTTGACCTTGGTGTGCTCCGCGAGCATGTGCTCGCGCTGCTCCTCGGTCTGGAACGCGAGCATCACGCGGCCCGAGCCGGTGTCGATCAGGCCGACGCGCGAGCCGAGCCGCACCGAAATGCCCCACGTGCCGGGGCCATCCACCTGCGCGATGACGAGCAGATTGCCGCGATCGTAGACGGCGAGATGCACCGACTGCTCCGCCGCATCGGCGAAACGCTGCATCACCGGCAACGCTTCGGCAATCAGCCGGTTCATCGGCGGATGACGATGCGCGAGCGCATAGAGCTTGAGGCTCAGCGAATAGCGATCGCCCTCGGGCGAACGCACGACGTACTGCCGCGCGACGAGCCGCTCCAGCATCCGATACATCTCGCTCGCATTGCGCCCGAGCATCTTCGTGATTTCCGCGCGCGTGAGTCCCGACTTCTGCTCCGAAAGCAGTTCCAGGATATCGAGCCCCTTGTCGAGGGCGGGCGCGCGATAGCGGTCGGCGTCGTTGTCTTCCACGTCCATGGGCGGTCTGGGTCGGTTCATGAATTCGCGCGAGTTTAAGCCTTCTGTCAGCCGACGAAAACCGGCTAGGGAAATTACCGACCGGTTTCGCCGCGCGTCGTCCTTGACTTCGGTTTGTGCGTATATGAATAATACGTTCACTGATGAATAGATGCACCGGCAGTTTCCCGAAGCCCCACGTCGCAGTCACGAAGAACCGCACACATCAGGAGACAAACGCATGAGATTCACGAAGACACTCGCCGTCGCCATCGCCGCGATCGGCACCATCGGCTTGGCGCAGGCAGCCGAGAGCGGCAAAGTCGGCCTCGGCCTGCCGCTGCTGACATCGCCGTTCTGGCAGTCGTACAACAACTACCTGCCGAAATACGCGAAGGAGATGGGCCTCGACATCCTCGCGCCCGTCAATTCGAACGGCGACCCCGCGCAGCAGATCACCGACATGAACAGCCTGCTGAACCTCGGCGCGAAGGGCATCGTCGTCGGGCCGCTGGATTCGGCGGCGATCAGCCGGGCGCTCGATGCATCGTCGGCGAAGAGCGTGCCGGTCGTCGCGGTGGACGTCGCGCCGACGCAGGGCAAGGTCGCGATGGTCGTGCGCGCCGACAACCGCGCGTACGGCTCGAAGTCGTGCGAGTACATCGGCGAGCACGTGAAATCGGGCAAGGTCGTGCAGATCATGGGCGATCTGGCGTCGGTGAACGGCCGCGACCGGTCCGAGGCGTTTCGCGAGTGCCTGAAGAAATATCCGTCGCTGAGTCTTCTGGAAATCCCGGCCGCATGGAAGGGCGACGCCGCCGCGACCGCGCTCGACAGCCTGCTGACGGCGAATCCCGATGTGAAGGCGATCTACATGCAGGCGGGCGGCGTCTATCTGTCGCCGACGCTCCAGACGCTGCGGCGCAAGCAACTGCTCGTCAAGGCGGGCGATCCGAAGCACATCGTGATCGTGAGCAATGACGGCATCCCGCAGGAGTACGATGCGATCCGCCGCGGTGAAATCGACGCGACCATCTCGCAGCCCGCCGATCTGTACGCGAAGTACGGCCTCTTCTATATCAAGGCGGCGCTCGCCGGACAGACCTTCAAGCCCGGCCCGACGGATCACGGCAGCACGATCGTCCAGCGCGCGCCCGGCATTCTGGAAGACCAGTTGCCCGCGCCGCTTGTGACGAAAGCCAACGTCGACGACAAGTCCCTCTGGGGCAACAACATCAAATGAGCGCGCCCGTGGTGGAAGCGCTTGGGCTGACCAAGCGCTACGGTTCGACGGCGGCGCTGTCGGACGTCACGATGCGCGTTCTGCCCGGCGAGTCGCACGCGCTCGTCGGGCGCAACGGCGCCGGCAAGTCGACGCTCGTCTCGATGATCACCGGCTTGCGCCGTCCCGACGCCGGCGAGATCCGTTTCGGCGGCGAGCCCGCGCCGCCGCTTGCGGATCGCGATGGATGGCGCGAGCGCGTCGCGTGCGTCTATCAGCATTCGACGATCATCCGCGAGTTGTCGGTCGCCGAGAACCTGTTCATCAACCGGCAGCATCGGCGCGGCGGCGTGATCGACTGGCGCACGATGCGCCGTGACGCTCGTGCCTTGCTCGATCACTGGAAGATCGATGTGCGCGAGGACGCGCGCGCCGGCGATCTGACCGTCGAGGCGCGGCAACTCGTCGAGATCGCGCGGGCGCTGTCGTATGGCGCGCGCTTCATCATCCTCGACGAGCCTACTGCACAGTTGGACGGCGACGAAATCAAGCGTCTCTTCAGGCGTATCGAAGAGTTGCAGACAGAAGGTGTCACTTTCCTGTTCATTTCCCATCACTTGCAGGAGGTGTACGAAATCTGTCAGGCGGTGACCGTTCTGCGCGATGCGCGGCATATCGTCAGCGCGCCGGTTTCGGCGTTGCCGCGCGACAAGCTGATCGAAGCGATGACGGGCGAAAAAGGCGGTCTCGCCGTCACCGATGCCGCAACGCGCGCGCCGTTGCCCGCCGATGCACCGATCGCGCTTTCCGTGTCCGCGCTCTCGGGCGGCGACTACGACGACGTCAGCTTCGACGTGCGACGCGGCGAAGTCATCGGCCTGACGGGCGCGACGACGAGCGGTCGCACGAGCGTCGCGGAAGCCATCGCCGGATTGAAGGCGCAACGCAGCGGCACGATCGCCGTCGACGGCCGCACGCTCACGCCCGGCGACGTGCCCGGCGCCTTGGCGAGCGGCCTCGGTTGCGTGCCGAAGGACCGGCATCGCGAAGGTCTCGTGCTCACGCAGTCCGTCGCGGAGAACGCGTCGATGACGATCGCGCGCACGCTCGGGCGCTTCGGCATCGCGTCGCCGGCGAAGAAGAACGCGTTCGGGCGCCGCATGATCGCGTCGCTCGGCATCAAGACGCAGGGGCCGGAGCATGTCGTGTCGGGCCTGTCGGGCGGCAATCAGCAAAAAGTCGTGATGGCGCGCGCGCTCGCGACCGATCCGAACGTGCTCGTGCTCATCGATCCGACCGCGGGCGTCGACGTGAAATCGAAGGAAGCGCTGCTCGGCGTCGTCGAACGGGTGCGCGAGGAAGGCAAGGCGGTGCTCGTCGTCTCCGGCGAACTCGATGATCTGCGCACCTGCGACCGCGTCCTCGTGATGTTCCGCGGCGCGATCGCCGCCGAATTCCCTGCCGGTTGGCAGGACCATGAACTCATCGCATCCGTCGAAGGAGTGAGTCTCCATGAAGCATGACGTTTCCAGTTCCGCGATGGCCGGCCTGCCGATGCAGCGTCAGCGTCCGCGCATCGAGCTCGCGCGGTTTCGCGATCTCGCGCTCTTGCCCGCGCTCGCGCTGCTGCTCGCGATCGGCGCGTTCGTCAGCCCGAGCTTTCTGACGCAGGCGAATCTGATCAGCATTCTCGGCGCGTCGGCGGCGCTCGCGCTCGTCGTGCTGGCCGAATCGCTGATCGTGCTGACGGGCAAGTTCGATTTGTCGCTCGAATCGACGGTCGGCATCGCGCCCGCCGTCGGTGCGATGCTCGTGATGCCCGCGGCATCGGCGGGCTTCGGTCTCGAGTGGCCGGCGGCGGCCGGTCTCGCGGCGATCGTGGTGGTCGGCGCGCTGATCGGCTTCGTCAACGGCTTTCTGGTCGTGCGGCTGCGACTGAACGCGTTCATCGTCACGCTCGCGATGCTGATCGTGTTGCGCGGGATGCTCGTCGGCGCGACGAAGGGCGGCACGCTGTTCGACATGCCGCCGTCGTTCTTCACGCTCGCGACGACGCTCGTGCTCGGCCTGCCCGTTTCCGTGTGGCTCGCGGCGGCGGCGTTCGCGGCCGCCGCGTTCATGCTGCGCTACCACCGCCTCGGACGCGCGCTCTACGCGATCGGCGGCAATCCGGAAGCGGCGCGCGCGGCGGGCATTCGCGTCGAGCGCATCACGTGGGGCGTGTTCGTTCTCGGCAGCGTGCTCGCGTCGATCGGCGGGCTGGTCGTCACGGGCTATGTCGGCGCGATCAACGCGAATCAGGGCAACGGCATGATCTTCACGGTGTTCGCCGCGGCGGTCATCGGCGGCATTTCGCTCGATGGCGGCAAGGGCACGATGCTCGGCGCACTGTCAGGCGTTTTGCTGCTGGGCGTCGTGCAAAACCTCCTGACACTTGCGCAAGTTCCTTCGTTCTGGATTCAGGCGATCTACGGCGCGATCATCCTCGGCTCGCTGATGGTCGCGCGAATCGCGGGCGGCGAAGCGCAAAACTGACGATATCGACGATGCAAAAAACCACCGACCCGCGCCTCATTCTGCTGAGTCCGGAAGACAACTGCCTGATCGCCGGCGCGCGTTTGCCAGCAGGCGAAACGCTGATGATCGAAGGCGAGTCCGTCACGCTCGCGACGACCATCGAGCTCGCGCACAAGCTCGCGAGGCGGGCGTTGTCGAAGGACGAAAAGGTGCTGCGCTACGGCGCGATCATCGGCCACGTGAATGCCGATGTCGCGTGCGGCGAGCATCTGCATACGCACAATCTGGAAAGCGACTACATCCCGACATATACGCACGACGCCGGGCACGCCTACGTACAGCACTGAAGAACACTCATGAACAGTCCCGCACTGCAAGGCTATCTCCGCGCGGATGGCAGGAAGGGCATCCGCAATGTCGTCGCGGTGGCGTATCTCGTCGAATGCGCGCATCACGTCGCGCGCGAGATCGTCACGCACTTCCGGCCATCGTTCGATGATTTCGATTCCTTCGATCCGCAAGCCGAATCGCCCGTGCATCTGATCGGCTTTCCGGGTTGCTACCCGAACAGCTACGCCGAAAAAATGCTGGAGCGCATCTGCACGCATCCGAACGTCGGCGCGGTGCTGTTCGTATCGCTCGGTTGCGAGAGCATGAACAAGCACTATCTCGCCGACGCCGTGCGCGCGAGCGGGCGGCCCGCCGCCGTGCTGACGATCCAGGAAAAAGGCGGCACGCGCAGCACGATCCAGAACGGACTCGACTGGGTGCGCGAGGCGCGCGCGACGCTCGCGGCGCAACAGAAGGTGCCAATGGCGCTCGACGAACTGATCGTCGGCACGATTTGCGGCGGCTCGGACGGCACGAGCGGCATCACGGCGAATCCGGCGGTGGGCCGCGCATTCGATGCGTTCATCGATGCGGGCGCGTCGTGCGTTTTCGAGGAAACGGGCGAGCTCGTCGGCTGCGAATTCCATATGAAGCGTCGCGCGGCGCGGCCCGAACTCGGCGACGCGATCGTCGAATGCGTGCAGAAGGCCGCGCGCTATTACACGACGATGGGCCACGGCTCGTTCTCCGTCGGCAACGCGGACGGCGGGCTGACGACGCAGGAAGAGAAATCGCTCGGCGCGTATTCGAAGAGCGGCGCGTCGCCGATCGTCGGCATCATCAAGCCGGGCGATGTGCCGCCGACGGGCGGACTCTATCTGCTCGATGTTGTCCCAGACGGCGAACCGCGCTTCGGCTTTCCCAATATCAGCGACAACGCGGAGATCGGCGAACTGATCGCGTGCGGCTGTCACGTCGTCCTCTTCACGACGGGGCGCGGCTCGGTGGTCGGCTCGGCGATATCGCCGGTCATCAAGGTGTGCGCGAATCCATCGACGTATCGCAATCTGTCCGGCGACATGGACGTCGACGCCGGCCGAATCCTCGAAGGCCGCGCGACGCTCGACGAAGTAGGGCGCGAAGTTTTCGATGTCACGGTTGCGGTGGCGGCGGGCGCGGCGTCGAAGTCGGAGGCGCTCGGGCATCAGGAATTCATCCTGACTTACAAAACCTTCGAACCGGTCGGCCCGGCGTGTTTGCCCGGCGGCGCGGGACGCGTTACTGTGGCGTCTCGCACCGTGGAGATCGTTTCAAACTGAACGTATCGACTGAGGGTCGCACACATGACTGGAGACACGCAGGCAGTTTCGCGCCGGCGCAAGATCGGCCGCACGGCGCTTGAAGTCACGGCGCTGTCGCTCGGCACCGCGCCGCTCGGCGGGCTATATCACGAACTGACGGAAGGCGAGGCGCGCGCAACTGTCGATGCCGCGTGGCAAGCCGGCATCCGCTGCTTCGATACCGCGCCGCACTATGGTCACACGAAGGCGGAGCATCGTCTGGGCGATGCCCTGCGGCGCCATCCGCGCGGCGATTTCGTCATCTCGACGAAAGTCGGCCGGCGCTTCGTCCCGCGCACGAGGCCCGACGACGGCAGCGAAGGTTGGGCCGCGCCGCTGCCCTTCCAGGCGATCTACGACTACACCTACGACGGCATCATCCGCTCGTTCGAAGACAGCCAGATGCGGCTCGGCATGATCGATATCGACATCGTGCTGATTCATGACATCGGCCGCGTCACGCATGGCGAGAAGAACGCCCATTACTGGAAGCAACTCACCGACGAAGGCGGTTTTCGCGCGCTCGAAGAGTTGAAGAAGTCGCGCGGCGTAAAGGCGGTGGGCCTCGGCGTGAACGAAGGCGCGGCGGTAATGGAAGCGATGGCCGAATTCGACATCGACTGCGCATTGCTCGCGGGCCGCTACACGCTGCTCGAACAAAACACGCTCGACGATCTTCTGCCCGAATGCGAAAAACGCGGCGTGAGTATCCTGCTCGGCGGCGCGTTCAATTCGGGCATTCTCGCGCGCGGTCTCGATGCGAACGCGCACGGCGATCTCAAGTTCAACTACGGCGATGCGCCGAAGGACATCGTCGAGCGCGTCGGCAAGCTGGAGCGCGTATGCCGTGCGCATGGCGTTGCGCTGTCCACCGCGGCCATCCAGTTTCCTTATGCGCATAAAGTCGTGGCCACGGTGCTGATGGGCGCGCGCACGCCGGATGAAGTGCGCGAGAACGCGGCATCGTTCGCGACGCCGATTCCGCCTGCGCTATGGGACGCGTTGCGTGCCGAAGGTCTGCTTCACGCGAACGCGCCGGTGCCGCGATGAATATCGACTCGCATCAGCATTACTGGGATCCATCGCGCGGCGACTATGGATGGCTCACGCCGGACATGAAGCCGCTCTTTCGCGTATTCGGCCCGAACGATCTCGCGCCGCTTCGCGAGGCGGTCGGTGTTCAACGAACCGTCGTCGTTCAGGCTGCGCCGACGCTCGACGAAACGCGCTATCTGCTCGACCTCGCGCGCGATGACGAATCGATCGCGGGTGTCGTCGGCTGGGTTCCGCTCGATTCGCCCGATGCACCGAAGTTCATCGACGAATTCGCACGCGAACCGAAGTTCAAGGCCGTACGCCCGATGTTGCAGGACCTGCCCGACGATTCGTGGATCGCACACGCGCCGCGCGAAGACGCGATCGAGCGCCTCATCGACCTCGATCTCACCTTCGACGCGTTGATCTTCGCGCGGCATGTGCCCTCGTTGATCGAATTCGTGGAGCGATATCCGAGCTTGCGCGTCGTGGTCGATCATGGCGCGAAGCCGCCGATCCGCGATGGTCTTCCGTCAGGCTGGCAACCCTGGGCCGATGGCATCGCGCAACTCGCCGCCTTGCCGCAAAGACTTCATTGCAAGCTCTCTGGCCTCGCGACCGAATCCGGCGAAAACTGGACCGACGAAACCTTGAAACCCTACGTCGCGCATCTTCTCGAACAATTCGGTGCCGAGCGTCTGATGTGGGGCAGCGACTGGCCCGTGCTCGACATGAACGGCAGTTACACTGCATGGCACAGCACGGCCCAAAACCTCACGTCGCATCTCGAAAAAGCCGATCAGGCCGCGATTTTCGGCGCGAACGCCCGCGCGTTCTACCGTCTCTGAAACGGCTGATATACCCGGCATGTCTCAAAAACACTTTCGACTGGAGCAGTAGATGGTACAAAGACTGGCAGGCAAGACGGCGCTGATCACGGCGGCGGGACAAGGCATCGGGCTCGCGACGGCCGAGCTTTTCGCGGCGCAGGGCGCGCGCGTGATCGCGACGGATATCCGCACGGAGTCGCTCGAAGGGAAGTCTTTCGACTTACACCGGCTCGACGTGCGCGATCCGCAGGCGATCAACGCGCTGGCCGACGAAATCGGCGCGATCGACGTCCTCTTCAACTGCGCGGGCTACGTGCACGCCGGCTCGATTCTCGAAGCCAGCGAGGACGACTGGGATTTCGCCTTCGATCTGAACGCAAAGGCGATGTATCGTACGATTCGCGCGTTCCTGCCGAAGATGCTGGAAAAGGGCTGCGGCTCGATCATCAACATGTCGTCGGCGGCGTCGAGCGTGAAGGGCGTGCCGAACCGCTTCGTGTACGGCGCGTCGAAGGCGGCCGTGATCGGGCTGACGAAGTCCGTCGCCGCCGATTTCGTCACGCGCGGCATCCGCTGCAACGCGATCTGTCCCGGCACGGTGGAATCGCCGTCGCTTAAAGACCGCATCGCGGAGCAGGCGAAGGCGCAGGGCGCGAGCGTCGATCAGATTCAGGCGGCGTTCGTCGCGCGCCAGCCGATGGGCCGCGTCGGCCGCGCCGAAGAGATCGCGGCGCTGGCGCTCTATCTCGGATCGGACGAATCGTCGTTCACGACGGGCCAGATTCATGTCATCGATGGCGGCTGGTCGAACTGACCGCCCTCATTCTTTTTCCGAACCAGGAGGATCAAACCAGATGAAACTGCTTCGTTACGGCCCCAAGGGTCAGGAAAAACCGGGTCTGCTGGACGCCGAGGGCCAGATTCGCGACCTGTCGAAGGTCGTCGATGACATCGCCGGCGCGACGCTGACCGAAGCGGGCCTGGCGAAACTGCGCGCAACCGATATCGCGTCGCTGCCCGTGGTCGACGGCAAGCCGCGTATCGGACCGTGCGTGGGGCGTGTCGGCAAGTTCGTGTGCATCGGGCTGAACTATGCGGATCACGCCGCCGAATCGAATCTGCCGGTGCCGACCGAGCCGGTCATCTTCAACAAATGGACGAGCGCGATCAACGGCCCGGACGACGACGTCGAAATTCCGCGCAATTCGGTCAAGACGGACTGGGAAGTCGAGCTGGGCGTCGTGATCGGCAAGGAAGCGAAGTACGTCGACGAAGCGAACGCGCTCGATTACGTCGCGGGCTATTGCGTGATCAACGATGTCTCCGAGCGCGAATGGCAGCTCGAGCACGGCACGCAATGGGACAAGGGCAAAGGCTTCGACACGTTCGGCCCGATCGGCCCATGGCTCGTCACGAAGGACGAAGTCGCCGATCCGCAGAAGCTCGATCTGTGGCTCGAAGTCGACGGCAAGCGCTATCAGAACGGCAACACGAAGACGATGGTCTTCACGGTCGCGCAACTGGTCGCGTATTTGTCGAAAGTGATGAGCCTGCAGCCGGGCGACGTCATTTCGACGGGCACGCCGCCGGGCGTCGGCATGGGCGTGAAGCCGAACGCGGTGTATCTGAAGGCCGGCCAGACGGTGCGCCTGGGCATTCAGGGCCTCGGCGAGCAGACGCAGAAGACCGTCGCCGCGCAGTAACGCGCACGCGCGAGCCAACAAAAAACCTCGCCGCGGCGAGGTTTTTTGCGTTGGAGGACGGAGATTGAGGAATCAGGCGTGAAATACCGGTTCGGCGGAGACGCCTTCGCTGATGCGCGTGATCGTGCCCTGCGCGACCGCGACGAGCCGCTCGGCGCCGCCGTCGGTGACGAAGACGTCGCACTGGCAGGTCGCCTGCGTCATGCCCGCATGGACGACGCGGGCGCGGGCCATCAGCGTGCCCGACACGGCCGGACGCAGATAGTTGATCTTGTACTCGCCCGTTACGACCTTCGGCCCGAGCCGCAGCGCGCCCGCGAAGGTCAGCGCGTTGTCCACGAGATAACTCACCACCCCGCCGTGTACGAAGCCGTGTTGTTGCCTTAGCTCATCCCTGATGGTCAGGCACAGCGTGAGACTCGCTGAATCGACCTGCATCAGCTTGGTTCCGAGCAAGGCGCTGAACGGTTGCGCATTCAGCGCACCGCGCGCGATATCGACGATTTCGGCCATTCGGACACTCCTTGGGTGGGTTCGGTGCCGTCCTGCAAAGACAATAGGAAGCGTTCGCGCGCACTGCAAGGAAGTCACGCAAAAAATGTGCAATGGTGCGTTTCGGCTGACCTGCACGCCGCGCCGATGAAGTCGCGCGAAGGGCTTCGCATTGGATGCATCCGCATAGACCCGCCTTCGGGCAAACGATTCAAGCTTTTCGGCGCGACTGCCGTAAACCCGCACTGTCCCCGCACTGGCGGGCCTCATTTCGGAAAGCGTGGGTGCAAGTGATGTTCGGAAAGATCAAGGTTTCATCGGGTTTGCTCGCAGTACTGGTGGTGTTCTGTCTCTTTCAACTGGTGACCGAAGGGCTCGGCTTCTGGTCGCTCTCGCGTACGCATGACGATGTCGGCAGCCTGTCCGATATCGCCCTCAAGCAGGTCAACGCGGTCAACAAGACCACGCAGCATCTGATGGATGCGCGCATCAACCTTTCGCGCGCGGGCACGCGCATGGTGCGGGGCGGCACCGAGCCGACGGAAATCGTTCAGCACGCGCGCGAGCAGATCGCAGCGGCCGACAAGTCGTTCACCGCGTTCCTGAACGCGCCGAAGACCGGCGAGGAAAACACCGCGCGCACGACCGCGCTGCAGGCGAAATACGCCGAATATTCGAAGGCGCTGAGCGAGCTTGTCCAGTATCTCGACGCCGGCAATATCCAGGCGTTCCTCGATCAGCCAACGCAGGGTTTCCAGGACCGCTATCTCGCGGAACAGCAGAACTTCGTCAATTTCGGCGATGAAGCGGGCCGCGGCTATCTCTCGTCGATCGACACGCGTTATGCGTGGTTCCGCGCGGTGGGCATCGTGATTCTGGTGGCGCTCGTCGCGGGGATCGCGCTCGTGCACGTCGCGCTGCGCCGTGGCGTGATTCAGCCGCTGGAGGAAGCGGGCCGCCATTTCGAGCGCATTTCGAACGGGCGTCTGGACGAGCGCATCGAAGATCGCGGCACGAACGAGATCGGCCGCCTGTTCGCGGGACTCGCGACCATGCAGGCAAGCGTCGCGAGCACCGTGAAGACCGTGCGCGAGACGTCCGATTCCATCAACTTCGGCGCCGATGAAATCGCGAGCGGCAATGCGGATCTGTCCGCGCGCACGGAGAATCAGGCGGCTTCGCTCGAAGAAACCGCATCGAGCATGGAAGAGCTGACCGCGACGGTGCGTCAGAACGCGGAGCACGCGCGCGAGGCGAACACGCTCGCGGGCGAAGCGCTGAACGCGACTTCGCGCGGTTCGAGCGTGGTGGACGATGTCGTCGAGAAGATGCGCGGCATCGCGTCGAGTTCGGACAAGATCGCGGAGATCATCTCGGTCATCGACGGCATCGCGTTCCAGACCAACATCCTCGCATTGAACGCGGCCGTCGAGGCGGCGCGCGCGGGCGAGCAAGGGCGCGGCTTTGCGGTCGTGGCGGGCGAAGTGCGCGGCCTCGCGCAGCGCTCGGCGCAATCGGCGAAGGAAATCAAGGAACTGATCGGCGAATCGGTCGCGCAGGTGAGCGACGGCTCCGTGCTCGTCGAGCGCGCGGGCGCGGCGATGCGTGAAGTATCGGCGTCGATTTCGCGCGTCACGCAGATGATGGCGGAGATCAGCGCGTCGTCATTGGAGCAGAGCGTGGGCATCGAGCAGGTCAATCAGGCCGTCACGCAGATGGACGAAATGACTCAGCAGAACGCGGCGCTCGTCGAACAGGCCGCGGCGGCCGCGTCGTCGCTGCACGAGCAGACGCGGCAACTGAAGGCGGCTGTGTCGGTGTTCCAGCTCGCCTGAGCGGGTTCAGAGCGGCAGCGCCGCGTACGACGTCGCGAGGTGATACGGCGTCGTCGACGGCATTTCGGCGCGGCTGATCTCGCCCTGAGCCGAGCGGCATTCGACCCAGCCGGTTTCATGGAGAAAGCGCGCGCGAAAACGCTCGATCTGCGCACCGACGGCATCGCCGCGCGTGGCCAGCGCGCGCAGATACTCGGTCTGCGCCCAGATACGCTGCGTGCCGTCGATCACATGGCCGGCTTCGTCGATGGCGGCCACCACGCCGCCTGTTTCGTTATCGACGCCGTGCTGCCGGGCGAAATCGAACGCACGCGCAAGTCCTTCGTTGAGCCCTGCCGCCTCGAACGCGGGATGTCCGCTGCCGAGCGCCAGAAAGTACCACTCGAACTGATGACCCGGCTCCAGCCGGTTGCCCGCCGTGCCCATCGGCAATTCGGCGATGGAACCGCTCGGCGCGTGCACGAACGCGTCCGCGACGGATTGCGCGAGCAGCGCGAGACGCCGGTCGTAGGCGGCGTCGCCGGTTGCGTCGCGCGCGGCGAGCCACGCTTCGGCGAGATGCATGAGCGGATTCTGCAACGGCGTTTCGATCGTCGCGCCGAAATCCTCGGCAAGCACCGCGTTCAGCAGATCGCCGCCGCTCGAAAAGCGCACTTCGACGAGCCGCGACGTTTCATCGAGCAGCGCGAAGGCGTCGGCGGAACCGCTCTTCTTCGCGTAATGCGCACACGCGAAAACGACGAACGCATGCGTGTAGAGATCCTTTTGACGCTCCAGCGGCGCGCCGCTTGCATCCACGCTGTAGAACCATCCGCCGTTTTGCTTGTCCTGAAAATAGTGCCGTAGCGACTCGAAGAGCGTCGCGGCGTGCGCGAGATCGCCGGCTTCCGAGAACACGAATAGCTGACGCGCGCAGGCCATCGCGCGATAACGCTTCGGCGGCAGCGGCGCATGATCGCCCGGCGCGACCGCTTCGTACGCGAGGCCGAGCGTCGCGTTGAAACCGGGCCCGCGCCATATGGGCAGCACGATGTTCGCGTAATGCGCGCGCAACTGCGCGGCGGAGTCCGGGTTCGTCGATTGCATGGACGACGAAGCGTTCGATTGCTGATCCTGCATGAGAACACTCTTATTGTTTCGAGGGGCGCGCAGCCTTGCGCGGCACACGCAACTGGAAAGAATAGCAAACGCGGCCCGAAGCGCGACGCGTCTTTGGGCTTCTCACCGCGAGGAGGACTAAAACATGTTGGGAAATATGGAACTGGTGTCGCGACTCGTGATGGCCGCCGCGCTCGGCAGCGTGATCGGCTTCGAGCGCGAGCGCCTCTCATGGGCGGCCGGGTTGCGGACGCACATGCTCGTGTGCGTCGGTTCGGCGCTCATCATGATCGTGTCGGCGTACGGTTTCGCGGATGCGCTGAAGTACGACCACGTCGTGCTCGATCCGTCGCGGGTCGCGGCGCAGGTCGTGTCGGGCATCGGCTTTCTCGGTGCAGGCTCGATCCTGCTGCGCGGGGAAATCGTCCGCGGGCTGACGACGGCCGCGAGCCTCTGGTCGGTCGCGGCGATCGGGCTGGCGGTCGGCGGCGGGCTCTACACGGCGTCGATCGCGGCGACGGCCATCATCCTGATCATCCTCGCGGGCATCAAGCCGCTCGAACGCCGCTTCATCAGCGTGAAGCAGCGCCGGCAACTGACGATGCTCGTCGATCGCGGCTCGCTCTCGTTTCATGCGCTGCACGAGGCGCTCGGGCCCGGCAGCGTGCGCGTAAAGCAGTTCGTCGTGCAGCAAAGCGACGATTCGCCCGATCTGGACGAGGTGCGGGTGGAATTGTCGCGCGCATCGGCGATGGAATATCAGGCGATCTGCGAACGTTTGCGGCAACTCGACGTGGTGCGCGAGTTTCGCGAGGACGATGCGACCTGAAATCGCCGTCAGGATGCTGGTTTGCGCGCGCGGCCATGCGACAATGCGGCCTCTCGAAATAATCGCCGAAGCGCCGGTGTGCCTTGTGCGCCGGCCATAGCGGCTGCCGCCTTTCGAACCTATGCCAGATTCCGCAGTAAAGAGAGATCCCGACGCGCGCCGGGGCGACTCGGCCGCACCGTCCCGTCGCCGGCGCGCAGCGCAAACGCATGAAGTGCAGGTCACGCAAGTCAGTGTCGATACCGAAAAGAAGCTTGCCCGCGCCGCGCGCTCGGCGCAGCGTCTCGCGCAGTTGAGCGAAGGCGCGCGCGGCGGCGAAACGCTCGACCTGTTCGCCGAAGACGCCGAACGTGCGCATCTTCAGGCGATGAACACCGATATCCGCCAGGGCACCTTCGAAGGTTTCGAGTTGCCGGACGTGTTTCTCGCGGCGGTGCAATCGAACGGAGGAACGGCGTCGCCGGGCGGTAATTCGGCCGATTCCACTGTCGCGAAACGCACGGCGCGCGCAAGCGTGACCGCGCTCGCGCCGGCGCAGGGCCTGTTTCAGGACGATTTGCCCGATGTCGATGGGCCGCCGCCGGCCGAAAGCAGAGCCGCCGGGAAGACCGGCGCGATGGCCGCTGCCGCGACGCGATCGGCGAGCATCAGCACTTGTGTCGCGCCGGAGAGCGCAGCGCCGTCGCCGGCTGTGCTCGCGTCCGCGCTGATTGCGAGCGATCGACGTGATCGCGGAGATCGTGGGGAACGCAACGCCGCCGAGCCGCTCGCGAAGGCCAGCGCCCGCGATGTCGTCGCGCCGGAACTCGATCGCGCCCGCGCGACGGCGTTCGCGGACACCATCGACGCGCTTCACGCGGTGATTGCCGAGCAGCGCACGTCCGCCGCGGCCCACTCGCGTCGCATGAAGACGATGCTGACGATCATCGTCTGCGTGATGCTTGTCACGGTGGCGACCGGCATCGCGCAGACGGCCGTGCTGCTGCGCATGAGCCGCGACGGCAAGCTGCAGCAGGACCGCACGGAGCAGTTGATGCTCAACCAGCAGGCGACGCTCGCTTCGCTGTTCGATACCGATTCCGCGACCGTCGGCATGCAACGCGCGCCCGGAATTGCGCGCGATCCCGAAGACGCCTCGCCGATGCAACCAGTCAGCGCCGCACAGCCTGATTCCGCGCCGAAAAAGCACGTTCGGCACGCGCATCACCACGTGATTTCCTCCGCACGCTAATCCCCGCTGTCACATTCCCGCGACACCCCGCTCTGCGGCGGCGTGTCGCGGCTTCGTTCGCCTTGTCATTCGATGTCCGCCACACGGCCTTTTCCGGCCCGTCCCTCTTTTTCGGATAGCCCAAATCGGCAATTTGGTAGAAAAACTACCAGTTTTCTTCCAAGAAATGTTGCATTGCACTAGAAATTGCTTAGGGGTAACCCTATAATTCTCTGTAAGGGAAAACCCTCTATCACTAACCGGAGTCAGTCATGAGCTACCTCTTCGCCCTGCTGCAAAAATTCGCTTCGATGTTCGAATCGGCTCACCTGCCGATGGACAAAGACTACTCGTATCAAGCACGTTTCCGTGAATCCGAGCGTCAACGCAAGGCACGCGGCACCGCTTTCGGCATCCGTCTGTAATGCGTAGCTGAGGCGGCGCGGGAAACAGAACACAAGCAATACACGACGGCACACGCCGTACGACCCGCCCGCCAGTTTCTCCTGTTGTTGTAGTTTTTCTAGCAGTTTTATACAGCTTCGGCTTTCTTGCCGGACGCTTCCCGCTCCCGCGATTCGCGCGCGACGCCAGTTTCTCTTTCCTTTCGTCTTGCTGACGGCTGCATCGCAAGCCGCCTGCATCGCAAAATGACCTCGCGACTTGTATCTGCGCGACACGTCGAAAATCGCAAGATCGTTCACTTCATTCCCCGCAAACCCTTGTCCAGCAAGGCTCCGCTTCCGGATTGGCACTTTCGTCCTTATTCCGGTGTCGTATTTCCACATGTGGTTGTCGCAAATAGTCGGCTGATGTGACTTTTTTCTGGCAACTATGTATGCACAGGGCGGACGAGCGTCCGCCCACGCCAGGAGATATTCGATGAATTCCCCCAAGGTCGTAGTCGAAGGACTATGCAAAGTATTCGGCAATAGTCCCAAACAGGCGCTGGACATGCTGGCCGGAGGCGCGACGAAGGAAGAAGTCTTCAAGCGCACCGGACAGATCGTCGGCGTCCATAACGTCTCCTTCGACGTCAAGGAAGGCGAGATTTTCGTGCTCATGGGCCTGTCCGGCTCGGGGAAATCCACGCTGATCCGGCTTATCAACCGGCTGGTCGAACCGACTGCCGGCAAGGTGCTGATCGACGGCCGTGACGTGGCCTCCGTGCCGCGCTCGGAACTCACGTCGCTGCGTCGCAAGGACATGAGCATGGTGTTCCAGTCCTTCGCGCTGATGCCGCAGCGCACCGTTATTTCGAACGCCGCGTTCGGCCTCGAGGTCGCGGGCGTCGGCAAGAAAGAGCGCGAGGCGCGCGCGATGACCGTGCTCGAACAGGTCGGCCTGGCGCCATTCGCGCAGAAGCTGCCCGCGCAACTATCGGGCGGTATGCAGCAGCGTGTGGGTCTCGCGCGCGCGCTGGCCGTGAATCCATCGTTGATGATCATGGACGAGGCGTTCTCCGCGCTCGATCCGCTCAAGCGCAAGGAAATGCAGAACGTGCTGCTCGATCTGCAACGCGAGCAGCGCCGCACGATTCTTTTCGTGTCGCACGATCTGGAAGAGGCGATGCGCATCGGCACACGCATCGCGATCATGGAAGGCGGCCGCGTGGTGCAGATCGGCACGCCGCAGGAAATCATCACCAATCCGGCCGACGATTACGTGGAAGCGTTCTTCGAAGGCATCGACACGAGCCGCTATCTGACCGCGGGCGACCTGATGCAGACGGATGCCGTGCCGCTCATGAAGCACGCGCCGCAGATCGACGCGTCGAGCGTCGCCGCGACGCTCAACGGCAGCGCCGACTACGCCTTCGTGCTGGATGCACAGCGCCGTATCCGCGGCTTCGTCGGACGCGATGCGAACGGCAACGCCGCGTCGCAGGTGAATCCCATCGAATGCGTCCAGCGCAGCATGGCGCTCGATGACGTCGTGAATCGCGTGGTCGCCAGTCCGGCGCCGCTGCCGGTCGTCGAAGCAGACGGTTCGTATTGCGGCTCGATCAACAAGGCCAATGTCCTGAAGGTTCTTACGCACCATCGAGGTTCCCATGTCTGAAATCATTCCGCTTGGCACTTGGGTGGACCACGGCGTCCACTATCTCCTCGATCACGACGCGAAGACCTTCGACTCCATCGGCAAGGTCATCGAAACGTTCGCCGCGGCGATCGAGCACGGCCTGCAGGCCATTCCGATGTGGCTGTTGATGGCGATCTTCGTCGGCATCGGCTTGTGGCGCGTCGGCTGGCGATTCGCCGCATTCGTGCTGGCGTCGCTGTTGCTCATCTACGCGACGAACTTCTGGGACCAGATGGTCATCACGCTGGGCCTCACGTTGTCGTCGACGTTCATCAGCCTGTTGCTCGGCATTCCGCTCGGCATCTGGACCTCGAAGAGCAAGTACGTCGAAATGGGCGTGCGTCCGGTCCTCGATCTGATGCAGACGATGCCCGCCTTCGTCTATCTGATTCCGGCCGCGATGCTGTTCGGCCTCGGACGCGTGCCGGGCATTCTGGCCACCGTCATCTTCGCGATGCCGCCGGCCGTGCGTCTCACCGCGCTCGGCATCAAGCAGGTGAATCGCGAGATCGTGGAAGCGGGTCAGGCGTTCGGCTGCACGCCGTGGCAATTGCTCTACAAGGTGCAGATTCCGAACGCGCTGCCTTCGATCATGACCGGCGTGAACCAGACGATCATGATGGCGTTGTCGATGGTGATCATCGCGTCGATGGTCGGCGCGGGCGGCCTGGGCAACGACGTGCTCGCATCGATTCAGCGTCTGGATATCGGCCTCGGCTTCGAGAGCGGCTTGTCGGTGGTGTTGCTGGCGATCATTCTCGACCGCATCACCGAGAGCTTCGGACGTTCGCCCGGCATGGCGCGCGCCCCGCTGTTCTCCGGTCTGAAGAGCGTGATGAAAGTGCGCCGCGAACCGGCGACGCAACAAAGCTGACAAGGTCCGACCCATGAAGCGCGACGCGATCGTCCCAGCGGTTACCGATTCACCGTTGTCCAATCTCGCGCACTTCGGCTTTCTCACGCTGCCGAACTTCTCGATGATCGCGTTCACGAGCGCGGTCGAGGTGCTGCGCATGGCCAATTACGTGGGCCGTGAGCAGCACTATCGATGGTCGATCATCACGCCGGAGGGCGAGCCGGCGCGCGCGAGCAACGGCATCGCCGTGAAGCCGACAGTGACGCTCGACGAGGCGGGCATGCCGGACGTGCTGATCGTGTGCGCGGGGTGGCATGTCGCCGATTATGTCGACGACAAGGTGATCGAACTGCTGCGCCGCGCGCATGAAGCGGGCATTCCGCTCGGCGGCATCTGCACGGGGCCGTATGCGCTGCTCGCGGCGAAGCTGCTCGATGGTTATCGCTGCACGCTGCACTGGGAAGACATGTCGCCGGTCAACAAGCGCTTCCCGCATGTGCGATTCGCGGACGAGCTC
Source organism: Caballeronia sp. S22 (assembly GCF_964261745.1). Taxonomy (NCBI): domain Bacteria; kingdom Pseudomonadati; phylum Pseudomonadota; class Betaproteobacteria; order Burkholderiales; family Burkholderiaceae; genus Caballeronia; species Caballeronia sp. S22. The sequence continues at coordinate 1,770,628 of NZ_OZ180036.1, forward strand.
TTCGTGATCGATCGCGATCGGCTGACGTGCACGGGCGGCACCGCGCCGCTCGATCTGATGCTCAATCTCGTCGGCATGCGGCTCGGGCAGGCGCACGCGGCGCAGGTGTCGGAGCAGTTCATCGTCGAGCGCATACGCGGATCGACGGACTATCAGCACATTCCCGTCGATGCGCGCGTCGGTTTTTCGCGTGCCGAGCTTGTCGAAGTGGTGCGGCTGATGGAGGCGAACATCGAAGAGCCGTTATCGCTCGAAGAGCTTGCGCGCCTCGTGCATCTGTCGCAGCGGCATCTGCAGCGCATGTTCAAGATGTTCCTCAACGTATCGCCGACGCATTACTACCTGACGCTGCGTTTGCGCCGCGCCCGCGAACTGTTGCGCAACACGGATGCATCGATCGCGCGTGTGACGAGCATCTGCGGATTCCACTCGCCTTGTCACTTCAGCAAGGCGTATCGCGCGCAGTTCGGGCACGCGCCGAGCGTGGAGCGTCGCTTGTCGGCCTGAGGTCTTTCTGGTCTGTTTTCTTCGGTTCGTGCGGGCTTTCGAGTCGCGCGCGCGGGCCGCGCCATGCCTTCAAAAAAATGGGAGAGAGATACATGAAACGCTTGTGGATCGCGTCGATGGTTGCAGCGATGCTGTCGGGTGCCTACGCCGCGAATGCCGCCGAGCCCGCTGCGTGCAGGAACGTGCGCTTCGCCGATGTCGGATGGACGGATATCGCCGCGACGACCGGACTTGCATCGACCGTTCTTCAGGGACTGGGCTATAACCCGACGAAGACGATCGCTTCCGTGCCGATCACGTTCGCGGGCGTGAAGAGCAAGCAGATCGACGTGTTCCTCGGTTACTGGTCGCCGACGATGGACCCGATGATCGATTCGTTCAGGAAAGCTAATCAAGTCAAAATTCTGCCGACGCCGAATCTGACGGGCGCGAAGTACACGCTCGCGGTGCCCGATTATGCGTATCAGGCGGGCATCAAGAACTTCAACGACATCGCGAAGAACTACGACAAGCTGGATGGCAAGATCTACGGCATCGAGCCCGGCAACGATGGCAACGCGCTCATCAAGAAGATGATCGACAACAACATGTACGGGCTCGGCAAGTTCAAGCTCGTGGAGTCGAGCGAGGCGGGCATGCTCGTCGAGGTGAATCGCGCGGTTCGCGACAAGAAGCCGATCGTGTTCCTGGGCTGGGAGCCGCATCCGATGAACGTGCAGATGAAGATCGACTATCTCGCCGGCGGCGACGATGTGTTCGGTCCCAACTACGGCGAAGCGAAGGTGCTGACCGTCACGCCGACGGACTACGACACGCGTTGCCCGAATGTCGCGAAGCTCGTGTCGAACCTGCAGTTCACGACGGACATCGAGAACCACGTGATGCTGCCGATCATGAACAAGACCGATGCCAACAAGGCGGCGCGCGAGTGGCTCAAGGCGAACCCGGCGGTGCTCGATAAATGGCTGGCGGGCGTGAAGACGTTCGACGGGAAGGATGGGTTGCCGGCGGTGAAGGCTTACGTCGCCGGCAACTGAACGCAATGATGCGAAGAGGGTGCGTCAGCTCCGGTAATCGGGCTTCGCGCCTTCGATCATCCTCAACGCCGCTTCCCACTGCAGCGCCATGATCCCGTCGGACTCGTCCCGCCGATATTGCTCCGCCGTCACCTCGCAAACCTTCTGCGACGGCAGATTCAATTCCGCATTGCCCGCCAGCGCGCGAATCTGAATCTCGCAGGCCCTTTCAAGAAAATACATCTCCTGAAACGCCTCCGGAATCGACTTTCCGCAGGTCAGCAAGCCGTGATTTTTCAGGATCATCGCGTTATGCGATCCGAGATCGTTGACGAGCCGATCCCGCTCCGCGAGATCCAGCGCGATCCCTTCGTAATCGTGATACGCGAGGTGCCCGTAGTACTTCAACGCGTGCTGACTGATCGGCAGCAGGCCCTGCTTCTGCGCCGACACCGCCGCGCCCGCCGCCGTATGCGTATGCACGACGCAAAACACATCGGGTCGCGCCATATGAACGGCGGAATGAATCGTGAAGCCCGCCGGATTCACGCGATAGCGCCCGGGATCATCGCTTGCGCCCGCTTCGACCGGACGTCCCTCGCTGTCGATGCGCACCAGATCCGATGCGCGCATCTCGTCGAACAGCACGCCATAGCGGTTGATCAGGAAGTGATGATCCGGTCCCGGCACGCGCGCGCTGATGTGCGTGAAGATCATGTCGGTCCAGCGGAAGTGCCCGATCACGCGATAAAGCGCCGCCAGTTCGCAACGCACCTTCCATTCTTCCTGCGAATATCCGTGAGTCTCCATGCCGTTCCTCCTTGGATTGATGAGCCGCGGAAAACGTGAACAGATCCTGCTAGATCGCCTGGGCGCGGCCCGGGAAAGTCTCGTCGTAGTCCATTGCCTGAGCGGCTTCCTGCGCATCCGGCGCGCCGCCTTGCTCGCGATACATCATCGGCGGCAGGCCGAATTGCTTGCGGAATTCGCGGCCGAGATGCGATGCATCGGAGAAGCCGCAGCTCGATGCGATATCCGCCACCGTCTTGTCCGAACTCGTCAGAAGCCACGCCGCCGTGCGCAGCCGCACCTGCTTCGCGTACGCCTGCGGCGCCTTACCCGTCTCCGCCTTGAAGAGGCGTTCGAGTTGCCGCGTCGACAGATCCAGCTTGTGCGCGAGTTCATCGAGCGTGAGCGAGCGCCCGACGTGCTGCTCCATCAGCAGGATCGCACGTTTCACCTTCGGATGCGTCGCGGGCGCGAGGCCCGGCGGATGCGGCTGCGGCGCATTGCCCTTCTGCATGTCATCGACGAGCAGGATGCGCAGGGCCTTTTGCACCGTCGCCGTTTCGAAGTGACGCAGAAGAATGGCGGCGGCGACATCGATCGATGCACGCCCGCCCGAACACGTGATGCGCCTTCTGTCGATCACGAACAGGCGGTCCGCGACGAGCGATTTCTCGTCGGCGTGCGGGAATCGCTCGATGAAGTCCCAGTAGTGAAACCAGCTCACGCAGATGCGATGCCCTTCGAGCACGCCCGCGCGCATCAGCGAAAACACGCCCGTGCACATGCCGACCATCGTCGCGTTCGCGGAGGCCGCGCGGCGGATGAACTGCAGCGTCGCGTCGCTGGTGGCGGGGCCCGAATGCAGCAGGCCGCCGACCACCACGACGTAGTCGAACGGCTCGGCCTGATCGTAGGTTTCCCACGGCGTGATCTGGATGCCGCAGCTTGCGCGCACCGGCGCGAGCGTTTCGCCGATCACGCTCCATGAGCAGCGCACCGGACGGCTGAAATCGCCTTCGTCGGCGGACAGACGCAACAGATCGACGAAACCGGCGAACGCGGTCAGCGTGAAGTTCGGCAACAGGATGATGCCGAAGCGGATACGCGATTTCGATTGACCGTCGACGGAAGACGGCGGGAGAGGCTCTGCGGCATTCATGCGGGAGACATGCGGCTGGACGTTATCCAGCGAGCATAACACTCGCCCGCGAGCCTCGGGCGCGTGTCAGAAAGAGAACGCGGCCGGCGTCGTGAGACGGCGGCCGCGCGATTGCGAACGGAGAAAAGCGAGAGGCGCTTCAGCCGCCGAGCACGGCGAACCCCCACGCAAAGATGCAGCCGACGAGCGCGCCGGTCGAGCGGCCGAGCACGCTCGCGACCGCGTAATCGCCCCAGCGCTGCTCGACTTCGGCCTGCAACACGCCGAAGTAGCGCAGCACGGGATCGATCGAGCAGAGCAGCGTCAGCGCGGCCCAGACGGGCGCCTCACGCGCGAGCAAGCGATCGGCGGTAAGGAGATCGAGTGCTTCGAGCGTGCCGACGACAGCAACGCCGACGACGAATGCGAAAGCCCAGGATTTGAAGAACTGATCGGGTAAGGCGTGAGTTTCCATCGATGCAAACCAGAGAAGCGAGAGAAGGCGGAACGTGGAGTGAAGCCGCCTGGCGCGGCTCATCCGGGAACTTGGGGAATATACCGATGAGCGTTCGCGCGACGATTCGGATCAGTCTCAAAAAAGCGGAAAGTGCAACGAAGATGCGCAAAAACGCGCCAGATGCGAAATGCTCTGTTAGCGGGACCGGCATTGATAGGTGTCGCGAAGCAGCGAACGCCCGAAATATCGTCGCGAAAACATCGCCCGGCTTGCGGCGAATCGAGCCCTGACGCCGCGGTCCCATTTCGATGGCGCTTTTGTTCTATCGGGTCTCTTCAGGGTTTGGTGCAATGAGCGCCATACCGAAACCACGGTCGCGCTCGTGCGCAACGCCAACCAGGGACACACCCATGAATGTCAGCGTCTTCGATCTGTTCAAGATCGGCATCGGACCGTCAAGCTCGCATACCGTCGGGCCGATGATCGCGGCGTGCCGTTTCGCGTCGCATATCGAGGACGCCAATCTGCTCGCCTTCGTCACGCGCGTGCGCGCCGAGCTGTTCGGCTCGCTCGGTGCGACCGGCAAGGGCCACGGCACCGACAAGGCCGTGCTGCTCGGTCTCGAAGGCAATCTGCCCGACCTGATCGATCCCGACATGATCGCGCCGCGCCTCGCCGACATCCGCGCGACGAAGCGCCTGAAGCTCCTCGGCAAGCATGAAGTCGTGTTCGAGGAACGCGAGCACATCGGTTTCTATCGCAAGCTGATGCCGGGCGCGCCGGGGTCGAGCATCGTGCATCCGAACGGCATGCGCTTTCAGGCGTTCGACGAGAACGGCCAGTTGCTCGTCGAGAAAGAGTATTACTCGGTCGGCGGCGGCTTCGTCGTGAATCGCGAAGGCGATCGCGTGAACGGTCTGCGGGCGGCCAACCCGGTGCCGCATCCGTTTCGCACCGGCGACGATCTGATGCGCGTTTGCCGGGAGACAGGTCTGTCTATCGCCGAAGTGACGATGCAGAACGAATGCGCGAATCGCACCGAAGCCGAAGTGCGCGAAGGCCTGCTCGCCGTGTGGCGCGTGATGGCCGCGTGCGTCGAGCGCGGCTGCAAGGAGCGCGGCGAATTGCCCGGCCCGATGCATGTGAAGCGCCGCGCAGCCGATTTGAGTGCTTCGCTGCGTTCGCGTTCCGAAGAGTCGCTGCGCGATCCGTTGTCGATGCTCGACTGGGTCAATCTCTATGCGATGGCCGTCAACGAAGAAAACGCGGCGGGCGGCCGCGTCGTCACCGCGCCGACCAATGGCGCCGCCGGTGTGATTCCCGCGGTGCTGCACTACTACGTGAAGTTCATGCACGGCTCGAACGACGACGGCATCGTGCGCTTCCTGCTCACCGCGGCCGCCATCGGCATCATCTACAAGGAAACGGCTTCGATCTCCGGCGCGGAAGTCGGCTGTCAGGGCGAAGTCGGCGTCGCGTGCTCGATGGCCGCGGCCGCGCTCGCCGCCGTGATGAACGGCACGCCCGCGCAAGTGGAAAACGCCGCGGAAATCGGCATGGAACATAACCTCGGCATGACCTGCGATCCCGTCGGCGGCCTCGTGCAGATTCCGTGCATCGAACGCAACGCGATGGGCGCGATCAAGGCGATCAACGCCGCGCGCATGGCGATGAAGGGCGACGGCACGCACTACGTGTCGCTCGATTCGGTCATCAAGACGATGCGCGAAACCGGCGCCGACATGAAGACGAAATACAAGGAGACGTCGCGCGGTGGCCTCGCCGTCAACGTCATCGAATGCTGAATTCAGGACCCCACGAAGGAAGAGAAACACCATGAGCCGCTATTCCATCTTCAGCCTCTTGCGCAACGGCATGTCGTATCACGAGAACTGGGAGCGCCAGTGGCGAAGTCCCGAGCCGAAGCGCGAGTACGACGTGGTGATCGTCGGCGGCGGCGGTCATGGTCTCGCGACCGCGTATTACCTCGCGAAAGAGCACGGCATCACGAACGTCGCGATTCTCGAGAAGGGATGGATCGGCGGCGGCAATACCGCGCGCAACACGACCATCGTGCGCTCGAACTATCTGTGGGACGAATCGGCCGCGCTGTACGAGAAAGCGATGAAGCTGTGGGAAGGCCTCTCGCAAGACCTCAACTACAACGTGATGTTCTCGCAGCGCGGCGTGATGAACCTCGCGCATACGCTGCAGGACGTGCGCGATACGGAACGCCGCGTGAACGCGAACCGCCTGAATGGCGTCGATGCCGAGTTCCTCACGCCGCAGCAGATCAAGGAAATCGAGCCGACGATCAACCTCAACAGCCGCTATCCGGTGCTGGGCGCGTCGATTCAGCGTCGCGGCGGCGTCGCGCGTCACGATGCGGTGGCCTGGGGCTTCGCGCGCGGCGCGGACCGTGCGGGCGTCGACATCATTCAGAACTGCCAGGTCGTCGGCATTCGCCGCGATGGAAGCCAGGTGACGGGCGTCGATACGACGAAGGGCTTCATCAAGGCGAAGAAGGTCGCGGTCGTCACGGCAGGCAGCACGACGACGCTCGCCGACATGGCCGGCGTGCGTCTGCCGATCGAAAGTCATCCGCTTCAGGCGCTCGTTTCCGAGCCGATCAAGCCGGTCGTGAACACGGTGATCATGTCGAACGCGGTGCACGCGTACATCAGCCAGTCCGACAAGGGCGATCTCGTGATCGGCGCGGGCGTCGACCAGTACGCGGGTTACGGGCAGCGCGGCAGCTTCCACATCATCGAAGGCACGCTGGAAGCGATCGTCGAGATGTTCCCGGTGTTCTCGCGCGTGCGCATGAATCGCCAGTGGGGCGGCATCGTCGATGTCTCGCCGGATGCATGCCCGATCATCTCCAAGACCGACGTGAAGGGACTCTACTTCAACTGCGGCTGGGGCACGGGCGGCTTCAAGGCGACGCCGGGCTCGGGCTGGGCCTATGCGCACACGATCGCGAAGGACGAGCCGCATGCGTTGAACGCGCCGTTCTCGCTGGATCGCTTCTATACCGGTCATCTCATCGACGAACACGGCGCGGCTGCCGTGGCTCACTAACCGCATCGAGGAAAAGAAACATGTTGCTGATCGAATGCCCCTGGTGCGGGCCGCGCGCCGAAACCGAATTCTCCTGCGGCGGCGAAGCGGATATCGCGCGTCCGCTCGACACGGAAAAGCTCACCGACAAGGAATGGGGCGACTACCTCTTCATGCGCAAGAATCCGCGCGGCGTGCATCGCGAGCAATGGATGCATGCGCAGGGCTGCCGGCGCTGGTTCAAGGCGCAGCGCGATACGGTGAGTTATGAAATCCAGGGCTACGAGACGTTCGACCGTCCGCTGGCTGTGATGCAAGACAACGGAGGCACGTCGAAATGAGCCAGAAAGACCGACTCGGCATGGGCGGGCGCATCAATCGCGCGATCCCCGTGACCTTCACGTTCAACGGCAAGACTTATCACGGTTTTGAAGGCGATACGCTTGCGTCCGCGTTGCTCGCGAACGGCGAGCGCTTCGTCGCGCGGAGCTGGAAATATCACCGTCCGCGCGGGATCATCACCGCGGGCGTGGAAGAACCGAATGCAATCGTGCAGCTCGAAACCGGCGCGTACACGGTGCCGAATGCGCGCGCCACGGAAGTCGAGTTGTACCAGGGTCTGGTCGCCGCGAGCGTGAACGCGAAGCCGAACATCGAGAACGACCGCATGGCGGTCAATCAGAAGATCGCGCGCTTCATTCCCGCGGGCTTCTACTACAAGACGTTCATGTGGCCGCGCAAGTTCTGGCCGAAGTACGAAGAAGTGATCCGCGATGCGGCGGGTCTCGGCGAAGCGCCGAAGCATCTCGATGCCGATCGCTACGACAAGTGCTTCGCCCACTGCGATGTGCTCGTGGTCGGCGGCGGCCCGTCGGGTCTCGCGGCGGCGCATGCGGCGGGTCTGTCGGGCGCGCGCGTGATTCTGGTCGACGATCAGCGCGAACTCGGCGGCTCGCTGTTGTCGTGCCGCGCGGAGATCGACGGCAAGCCCGCGCTGCAATGGGTGCAGAAGCTCGAAGCCGAACTGCGCAGGATGCCTGACGTGAAGATTCTTTCGCGCAGCACGGCGTTCGGCTATCAGGATCACAACCTCGTCACGATCACGCAGCGCCTGACGGATCATCTGCCCGTATCGCGGCGCAAGGGCACGCGCGAACTGATGTGGAAGGTGCGTGCGAAGCGCGTGGTGCTCGCGACGGGCGCGCACGAGCGTCCCATCGTCTTCGGCAACAACGATCTGCCGGGCGTGATGCTGGCCTCCGCGGTGTCGACGTACCTGCATCGCTATGCGGTGCTGCCGGGCCGTCAGGCCGTCGTCTTCACGAACAACGACGACGCCTATCAATGCGCGCTCGATCTGAAGGCGGCAGGCGCCGAGGTGACCGTCGTCGATCCGCGTCCGGCCGAATCGAAAGGCGCCTTGCCCGCAGCGGCCCGCCGCTACGGCGTGCGCGTGCTGAACAACGCGGTGATCACCGTTGCGCGCGGCAAGCTGCGCGTGGCGTCGGTGGAAGTGGCTTCGTATGCGAAGGGCGAGGTCGGCCCGAAGCAGACCGATCTGCAATGCGACCTCGTCGCGATGTCGGGCGGCTGGAGCCCGGTGCTGCACCTCTTCGCGCAATCGGGCGGCAAGGCGCACTGGCACGACGAGAAGGCGTGCTTCGTGCCGGGCAAGGCGATGCAACTGGAAAGCAGCGTCGGCGCATGCGCGGGCGAGTTCTCGCTGGCGCGCGGCATCCGCTTCGGCGGCGATGCCGGTGCGGAAGCGGCGCGCGCGGCGGGTCATATCGTCGTGAAGCCGAATCCCGTGCAGGTCGCTGAAATCGTCGAAGCACCGATGATGCCGCTGTGGATCGTCGGCAACCGGGACATGTCCACGCGCGGCCCGAAGCAGTTCGTCGACTTCCAGAACGACGTGTCCGCGGCGGACATCTATCTGGCGGCGCGTGAAGGCTTCGAATCCGTCGAGCACGTGAAGCGCTATACGGCGATGGGCTTCGGCACCGACCAGGGCAAGCTCGGCAACATCAACGGCATGGCGATTCTCGCGCAGGCGCTCGGCAAGACGATTCCCGAGACCGGCACGACGACCTTCCGCCCGAACTACACGCCTGTCACGTTCGGCACGTTCGCGGGCCGCGAGCTCGGCGAGTTTCTCGATCCGGTGCGCAAGACCGCGATTCACGAATGGCACGTCGAGAACGGCGCGATGTTCGAGGACGTCGGCAACTGGAAGCGTCCGTGGTATTACCCGAAAGCCGGTGAGGACATGCACGCGGCGGTCGCGCGTGAATCGCTCGCGGTGCGTCAGAGCGTCGGCATTCTCGATGCATCGACGCTCGGCAAGATCGACATCCAGGGCCCGGATTCCGCGAAGCTCTTGAACTGGATGTACACGAATCCGTGGAGCAAGCTCGAAGTCGGCAAGTGCCGTTACGGCCTGATGCTCGACGAGAACGGCATGATCTTCGACGACGGCGTGACGGTGCGCCTCGGCGAACAGCACTACATGATGACGACGACCACCGGCGGCGCGGCGCGCGTTTTGACGTGGCTCGAACGCTGGCTGCAGACCGAATGGCCCGACATGCGCGTGCGTCTCGCATCGGTGACGGATCACTGGGCAACTTTTGCGGTCGTCGGCCCGAACAGCCGTAAGGTTCTGCAGAAGGTGTGCCACGACATCGACTTCGCGAACGCATCGTTCCCGTTCATGAGCTATCGCGACGGCACGGTGGCGGGCGCCGCGGCGCGCGTGATGCGCATCAGCTTCTCGGGCGAACTCGCGTACGAAGTAAACGTGCCGGCCAACGTCGGACGCGCGGTGTGGGAAGCGCTCATGCTGGCGGGCGCGGAATTCGACATCACGCCGTACGGCACGGAAACGATGCACGTGCTGCGCGCGGAGAAGGGCTACATCATCGTCGGTCAGGATACGGACGGTTCGATGACGCCTTACGACCTCGGCATGGGCGGGCTGGTCGCGAAGTCGAAGGACTTCATCGGCAAGCGTTCGCTGACGCGTTCGGACACGGCGAAGGCCGGGCGCAAGCAGTTCGTCGGCCTTCTGACCGATGATCCTTCGTTCGTGCTTCCGGAAGGCGCGCAGATTGTCGCGGGTCCGTTCCAGGGCGACACCGCGCCGATGCTCGGTCACGTCACGTCGAGCTATTACAGCCCTATTTTGAAGCGTTCGATTGCATTGGCCGTCGTGAAGGGCGGCCTCGAGAAGGTCGGCGAATCGGTCATGATTCCGCTCGCGAACGGCAAGCGCATCAACGCAAAAATCACCAGTTCGGTGTTCTACGACAGCGAAGGAGCACGTCAGCATGTTGAATGAGATCAAAGGTTCCTCGACGGTCGTCGATCGCGCAATCAGCGGACAGGCTCTGAGCGGCACGTGGCAGGAGTCTCCGCTCGTCGGCGCCGATGCGTTGATGAAATCGCATCAGAGCGGCTCGCCGAAGGCGTTTCGTCTGACGGAGCGGCCGTTCCTCGAACTCGTGAACGTGCGTGGCGACACGCGCGATCCCGCATTCGTCAAGGCGGTGCAGAACGTGATCGGCTGCACGCCGCCCGAGAAGGCGAACACCATCGCGCGCGGCAACGGCTACACGATGCTGTGGCTCGGCCCCGATGAATGGCTCGTGCATTCGGATACGGCCCACGACGCATCGCGTCCCGCGCCGCTCGAAGCGAAGCTGCGCGACGCGTTCGTCGGTCAGTTCTCGGCGGCGGTGGATATCGGCAGCGGTTATACGGTGCTCGACATCGATGGTCCGAAGACGCGTGAAGTGCTCTCGCGCGGCTGTCCGCTCGATCTGCATCCGAAGATGTTTGGTGAGGGACAGTGCGCACAGAGCCACTATTTCAAGGCATCTTTGACGCTCGTGCCGCTCGGCGGCGATCGCTTCGAGATGATCGTGCGCCGCAGCTTCGCCGATTACTTCGTGAAGATGATGCTCGACGCCGCCGAGCCGCTGCTCTCATGAAGCCGTTCGAACCGCTCGAAGCAGGTGGGCAGGGCTGGCGCGTGATCGTCGATGAGTTGATCGTGAAAACGCGCGTCGGCCTGTACGAGCATGAGCATGAAGGGCCGCAGCCCGTGTGCATCGATGCGAGCCTGAGGTATCGCGGCATGCCGCATGAATCGGACGATGGTCTGATCGATTACGAAGCGTGGTGCAATCGCGTGAGTGCGTTCCTTGAGACGAAGGGGCATACGCGTTTGCTGGAGACGCTCGCGGTCGAGATCGCGGCGCTTTCGTTCGAGGAATGGCCTGCGCTCGATGCGCTCACGCTCGTGCTGCACAAGCCGAAAATTCGCGAAGGCACGAAGCGGCTGGGGCTCGAACTCGACTGGCGGCGTGCGGATTTCGAAGCGTGGCGGTTGAGCGCTTCCGCGCATCACATGTCAGTGCGATGAATGCGTCGCGCGATGCCGCCGCGCGACTCTCCGAGCGTGCGTGCAAGAGGCATGACGCGGATGCTGCGCTCGCGTTGCTCGATCGGAGTATTGCGCTGAAGCATCGGCGGATTGCGTTGATTCGATATCTGCACGCGCAGTATCTCGATGCGCCGTTGGAAGCGCGGCATCATGAGTATGTGAAGGTGATTGCGTCGCGGTTGAGTGTGGAAGTATTGATGCAGATCGCGGCAGCGGCGCGTGCGCGGTTTGGTGCGTGACGTGCGTTGGATGAATTCCGAAGGGGTATGAGGTAGGGCGATTCGAGGCCGCGCTTGCGCGGCCTTTTTTTGATCGCAGCCTGGCGCTCTTAACCCTTCACCTCTCCGAACTCTCGCGTGACGCGCGCCACCGACTCCTTCCGCGCCCGTTTCCCCTCCGCCACGAAGTACGGCGTATCCACCCGCCCCAACGCCTCCCTCCCCCGAACCCGATCCGCGATCTTCTCCGCCAACATGATCGTCGGCGCATTGAGATTACCCGTCGTGATCTGCGGCATGATCGAAGCATCGACGACGCGCAGTCCTTCCATCCCATGCACGCGTCCTTCCCCATCGACGACAGCCATATCGTCATAACCCATCTTGCACGAGCAAGAAGGATGAAATGCCGTCTCCGCTTTCGCTCTTACGAACGCATCGAGTTCCGCATCGCTTTTCAGATCGTCGGAAGGATGAAGCTCGCGACCGCGATAACGCCCAAGCGCAGGCTGATGCATGATCTCCCGCGTGATGCGAATCGCGTCGCGGAATTCGCGCCAGTCGAGCGGATCGGCCATATAGTTGAAAAGGATGGCGGGATGCGCATTCGGATCGCGCGACTTGAGCTTCACGTGTCCGCGACTCGGCGAGCGCATCGATCCGACATGCGCCTGGAACCCGTGCATCCTGATCGGGTTCGAGCCGTTGTAGTTGATGGCCACCGGCAGAAAGTGATACTGGATGTTGGGCCAGAGGTCATCGTCGCGCGTGCGGATGAAGCCGCCCGCTTCGAACTGATTGCTCGCGCCGATGCCCGTACCGTTCAGCATCCACTCGAGCCCGATCCCCGGCTGATTCCACCACTGCAACGCCGGATACAAGGACACAGGCTCCTTGCATTCGTATTGCATGTACATCTCCAGATGATCCTGTAAGTTCTCACCGACACCCGGCAGATCGTGCACGACCGGAATCTCAAGTTCCTTCAGCCAGTCCGCACGCCCGACGCCCGAGCGCTGCAGCAACTGCGGCGAAGCGATCGCACCGCTGCACACGAGCACCTCGCGCCGCACATGCGCCGTGACGCGCTGCCCGCCATGCAGATACGCGACTCCGATCGCACGCTTGCCCGAGAACAGCACGCGGTCAGTCGTTGCATGCGTGACGATTGTGAGATTGCCGCGATGCTTCGCGCGATCCAGATATCCGCGCGCCGTACTTGCACGTCGTCCGTTCGCGGTCACGGTGCGATCCATCGGGCCGAATCCTTCCTGCTGATATCCGTTCAGATCCTCGGTGCGCGGATAACCCGCCTGCACGCCGGCCTCGACCATCGCGGCGAACAGCGGATTGTTGCCGGGCTTGCTCGTCGTCACATGCACGGGACCATCGCCGCCGTGATACGCATTCGGGCCGATATCGCGTGTCTCCGCCTTCCGGAAATACGGCAGACAGTCGAGATAGCTCCAGTCATCGAGCCCCGGCATCGACGCCCAGTTATCGTAATCGAGCGCATTGCCGCGGATATAGCACATGCCATTGATGAGCGACGATCCGCCCAGCCCCTTGCCCCGCCCGCACTCCATGCGACGGTTGTTCATATGCGGTTCGGGCTCGGATTCATACGCCCAGTTATAGCGTCGTCCCTGAAGCGGATAAGCCAGCGCCGCAGGCATTTGCGTGCGGAAGTCGAAGCGATAGTCCGGCCCGCCCGCTTCGAGCAGCAGCACGGTCACATCCTCGTCTTCGGTGAGACGCGATGCGAGCACGTTGCCCGCCGATCCCGCGCCGACGATGATGTAGTCGTATTCGTTCGCGCTCATCGCAATACTCCTTAAAACACGGGCTGATAAGGGCCGAGCTCGACCTGCACGGACTTGACGCGCGTATAGGCGTGCAACGTGACGATGCCGTTCTCGCGACCGATGCCCGATTGCTTGTAGCCGCCCACGGGCATTTCCGCCGGCGATTCTCCCCACGTATTGATCCAGCAAATCCCCGCTTCGAGCCGATGAATCACGCGATGCGCACGCGACAGGTTCTCCGTCACGACGCCCGCCGCAAGACCGTAGTCCGTATCGTTGGCGCGCGCGATGACTTCGTCTTCGTCATCGAATGCAAGAATGCTCATCACGGGGCCGAATATTTCCTCGCGCACGATGCGCATGTCGTCGCGGCAATCGGCGAACACGGTCGGCTCGACATACTGGCCGCGAGCGAAGACGCCATCGGTCATGCGCGCGCCGCCCGCGACGAGCCGTGCGCCTTCGCGCTTGCCGCTCTCGATGAAGCCGAGCACCTTCTGCAATTGCGCCGCGCTCACGAGCGGCCCGAAGTTCGTGCTGGGGTCATCGGGTGCGCCGATGCGAATGCGCTTCACGCGCTCCAGAACCAGCGCTTCGAACCTGTCGATGACGCCGCGCTCCACGAACACGCGCGTGCCGTTCGTGCACACCTGTCCCGAACTGAAGAAGTTCGCGCTCATCGCGATATCGGCGGCGCGTTCGAGGTTCGCATCGTTGAAGACGATGAGCGGCGACTTGCCGCCGAGTTCCATCGTCACTTCCTTGAGCGTCGAGCCGCCCGCGCGCGCCATCACTTTCTTTCCCGTCTCGACGCCGCCTGTGAACGAAATCTTCTCGATGCCGGCATGTTCGGCGAGCATCGCGCCGACGCGGCCATCGCCCTGCACGACGTTGAAGACGCCCGCGGGCACGCCCGCTTCGGTGTAGATCTCGGCGAGCTTAAGCGCAGTCAACGGCGTGACTTCGCTCGGCTTGAAGATCATGGCGTTGCCCGCGGCGAGCGCGGGCGCGGACTTCCAGCATGCGATCTGAATCGGGTAATTCCACGCGCCGATGCCCGCGCACACGCCGAGCGGTTCGCGCCGCGTATAGACGAACGACGTTTCCCGCAGCGGGATCTGCTCGCCTTCGATGGCCGTCGCGAGGCCCGCGTAGTACTCGATGACATCCGCGCCCGTGACGATATCGACGGCGCGCGTCTCCGCGATCGGCTTGCCGGTATCGCGCGTTTCGATCGCGGCGAGTTCGTCGTTGCGCGCGCGAAGCAGGTCGACCGCGCGGCGCAGGATGCGCGAGCGCTGCATCGCGGTCATCGCGGCCCATTCGCGCTGGCCTTCACGCGCCGATCGCACCGCGCGATCGATATCCGCCTCCGACGCCTGCTGCACGCGCGCGAGCGTTTCGCCCGTTGCGGGATCGAGCGTGTCGAAGGTTTCGCCGCTCGTCGCATCGACGTATTCGCCGCCGATATAAAGCCGTTGCTCTCCGAATGCGGACATGTCGCGCTCCTCTGCTTGAATGTGGGTGATCAGCCGCGCGCTTCCAGCACGAGGTCGATGTAGTCGTAGGCGAGTCGCAGCGCGCCCTTCGTATCGAATGGTTCGCCCGCGAGCGCGCCGCGCAGCCACAGGCCGTCGATCAACGCGGCGAGGCCGCTTGCGGCGCGGCGCGCGGCCGGCTTCGTCAATGCTCGCGCGAAATCCGCGCACAGGTTCGAGTTCAGGCGCCGCGTGTTCACGCGTTGCAGCCGCCGCAATTCCGGCTTGTGCATGCTCTCCGACCAGAACGCGAGCCAGGTTTTCATGACCGGTCCGTTCACCTGTTCGACATCGAAGTTCGCCGCGACGACTGCGCGCAGCTTCGACCGCGGATCGGGCTTCGCGGCCTTGCGCCGGCGTGACGTGCCCTGCCACAGCGAGCGCAGCACATGACGCATCGTGGCTTCGAGCAGGCCGTCCTTGTCGCCGAAATAGTGACTGACGATGCCCGTCGATGTGCTCGCGCGCTGCGCGACCGAGGCGAGCGTCGCGCCCGCGAGGCCGGATTGATCGATGGTGTGCAGCGTCGCGTCGATGAGTTGCGCGCGGCGGATTTCGCGCATTCCGAGCTTGGGCATGGCGGTTCTGTAATCGATGATTTGCGCCGATACTAGTTTTTTTATTTTGAACAGTCAATCAATAAAAACCGGGTCGAAAGGCTTTCGGGGCGCGATGTCGGTTTCAGTCAAACGCGCGTCGCATTGAGTGACAGTCGCGACTGTGCGAGAGCGCTACCCTCGTTGCACGGGCGCGATGACCCGATGAAGTGCGGCGGGCTCATCGCGCGTGCCGTCCACGAAACATGGAGACGATCAATGAGCAGCAATCGCGGCGTCGTTTATCTGGGGCAGGGCAAGGTCGAAGTGCAATCCATCGACTATCCGAAAATGGTCGATCCACGCGGCCGCGACGTCGGTCACGGCGTCATTCTGAAAGTCGTCAGCACCAATATCTGCGGCTCGGACCAGCACATGGTGCGCGGCCGCACGACCGCGCAGGTCGGTCTCGTGCTCGGCCATGAGATCACGGGCGAGGTCATCGAAGTCGGGCGCGACGTGGAAACGCTATCGGTCGGCGATCTCGTTTCGGTGCCGTTCAATGTCGCGTGCGGCCGCTGTCCGACTTGCAAGGCGCAGCACACGGGCGTGTGCCTGAACGTGAATCCGTCGCGGGCGGGCGGCGCGTATGGCTATGTCGATATGGGCGGCTGGATCGGTGGCCAGGCGGAATACGTGATGGTCCCGTACGCGGACTTCAATCTGCTGAAGTTTCCCGACAAGGCGCAGGCGATGTCGAAGATTCGCGATCTCACCTGCCTCTCCGACATTCTTCCGACGGGTTATCACGGCGCCGTGATGGCGGGCGTCGGGCCGGGTTCTACGGTGTATATCGCGGGCGCGGGTCCTGTCGGGATGGCGGCGGCCGCGTCGGCGCGCATTCTGGGCGCGGCGTGCACGATCGTCGGCGACATGAACGAGGAGCGTCTCGCGCACGCACGCGCGATGGGCTTCGAGACGATCAATCTGTCGAACGACGCGACGCTCGGCGAGCAGATCGAGCAGATACTCGGCAAGCCGGAAGTGGACTGCGCGGTCGATTGCGTGGGCTTCGAGGCGCACGGCCACGGCAGCGACAGCGGCCACGAAGCGCCCGCGACCGTGCTCAACTCGCTGATGGAAATCACGAAGGCGGCGGGCGCGATCGGCATTCCGGGTCTCTATGTGACCGACGATCCGGGCGCCGTCGATGCCGCCGCGAGGAAGGGCAGCCTGAGCATCCGCTTCGGCCTCGGCTGGGCGAAGTCGCACTCGTTCCATACCGGGCAGACGCCGGTCATGAAGTACAACCGCAATCTGATGCAGGCGATTCTGTGGGACCGTCTGCCGATCGCGGATATCGTCAACGTGACGGTGGTGTCGCTCGATGAAGCGCCGGATGGCTATCGCAAGTTCGATGGCGGCGCGCCGCGGAAGTTCGTCATCGATCCGCACGGGCTGCTGAAGGCGGCTTAATGCCGTTTGCCCCTGCGGTTTTTTCGGCCGCAGGGGCGTTGGTCTGCACAGGTCTCAAAGAGAACCCATCAAACGATTCCCGTCATGTAGTAGACGGCGATAACAAAGAACACGGCCAGCGTCTTGATGACCGTCACCGCGAAAATATCGCGATACGACTCGCGGTGCGTCAGCCCCGTCACCGCGAGCAGCGTGATGACCGCGCCGTTGTGCGGCAACGTATCCATGCCGCCCGAAGCCATCGCCACCACGCGATGCAGCACTTCCAGCGGAATATGCGCGGCCTGCGCGCCGGCGATGAACGTATCGGACATCGCCGCGAGCGCGATACTCATGCCGCCCGACGCCGAGCCGGTGATGCCCGCGAGCGAGCTCACGGAAATGGCCGCGTTGACGAGCGGATTCGGGATGCTCTTGAGCGCATCGCTGACCACGAGGAAGCCCGGCAAAGCGGCGATCACACCACCGAAGCCATACTCCGAAGCCGTGTTCATCGCCGCGAGCAGCGCGCCCGCGACAGCCGCCCGCGTGCCCACGGCGAAGCGCTCTTTCACGCGCGAGAAGGCCGTCAGCAGGACGAGCACGATACCCATCAACAACGCGCCTTCGACCGCCCAGATCGCCACAACGGTCTTGACCGCCGTGGTAACCGGCGCGTGCACGCCCGGCAGCACTTCCGGCGGCACGGTATAGCTCGCGCCGTACCACGTCGGAATCCACTTGGTCAGCGCGAAATTCGCGACGCCGACGAGAATCAGCGGCGCGATCGCGAGCAACGGATTCGGCAGCGACGTCGATTCCACGCGCTCCGGCTCGTTCACGAGCGACGTGCCGTAGCCTTCGCCCTTGGCCATCGCCGAGCGGCGGCGCCATTCGAGGAACGTCAGCCCCACGACGATGATGAACACCGACCCGATCACGCCGAGCCACGGCGCGGCCCAGCCGGTCGTCTTGAAGAACGTCGTGGGGATGATGTTCTGGATCTGCGGCGTGCCCGGCAGCGAATCCATCGTGAACGAGAACGCGCCCAGCGCGATCGCGCCCGGCATCAGGCGCTTCGGAATATTGCTCTGGCGATACATCTCCGCCGCGAACGGATACACCGCGAACACGACCACGAACAGCGACACGCCGCCATAGGTGAGCAGCGCGCACACCGCGACGATCACCGCATTCACGCGCGACTTGCCGATGTAGCGAATCGCCGCGGCGACGATCGACTCGGAGAAGCCCGACAACTCGATGACCTTGCCGAACACCGCGCCGAGCAGAAACACCGGAAAGTAGAGCTTCACGAAGCCGACCATCTTCTCCATGAAGATGCCGGAGAACACGGGCGCGACGGCGGCGGGATCGGTGAGTAGGACGGCAGCGAGCGCCGCGATCGGGGCGAAAAGAATGACGCTGTAGCCGCGGTAGGCGGCGAGCATCAGGAACGCCAGGGCGGCGAGCACGATGATGAACGACATTGAGTCTCCGTGAGTGGTTTGTTCTTTGAAGCATAGTGCGCGCTTCTTCTGGAAGCGCTGCGGGCGCGTCGGTAACGCACCGCGCGGGCAGAATGCAGGTTTCGTGCCAGCCGGTTACAACGAAGCCGCTGCGGGCATCGGACGAGCATGCCATCGCAACGTTTCACCCAGATGTCTCAAAATAGAGACATCTTCGGCACCACGCGCGATCACGCGACTTGTCAAGACTAGTACAGATGCGGATTGCCGGCGAGTCTCCTGATTGAGATATTTGTCTCAATATAGAGAAAACGGAGACTTTGGGCGCCATGCGCAACGACTGGATCAACGTGCCCCTGGACTACAGCGACGTGATGCGCCGCGCGATGGAGTCGCTTTTCAAGACCTTCGAGAATCTGAGCGAAGGCACCTTCATCGTCGATGCGGACGCGCGCGTCGTGTGGATCAACAAGCGCTACGCCGCGCGTTTCGGATTCGACGATCCGCTCGACGCGATCGGCCTCGACTGCGAAACCGTGATCCCGAACAGCCTGATGCGCGAAGTCGTCGCGACAGGCAAGCCGATCCTGCTCGACGTACTGGAGACGGACCGCGAGCCGCTCGTCGTCACGCGTCTGCCGCTCAAGGACGATGCGGGCGTGATCATCGGCGCGATCGGTTTCGCGTTGTTCGACGAGATGAAGGCACTCACGCCGCTTTTCGCGCACTACTCGCGCGTGCAGCAGGAACTGATCGCGACACGCCAGTCGCTCGCGCAGGCGCGGCGCGCGAAGTACACGTTTTCGAGTTTCGTCGGCACGAGTCCGGTCAGTCTCGAAGTGAAGCGGCAGGCGCGACGCGCGGCGCTCGTCGATTCTCCGGTGCTCTTGCTGGGCGAAACCGGCACCGGCAAGGAACTGCTCGCGCATTCGAT
Source organism: Caballeronia sp. S22 (assembly GCF_964261745.1). Classification (NCBI taxonomy): domain Bacteria; kingdom Pseudomonadati; phylum Pseudomonadota; class Betaproteobacteria; order Burkholderiales; family Burkholderiaceae; genus Caballeronia; species Caballeronia sp. S22. The sequence goes on from NZ_OZ180036.1 coordinate 1,789,997, forward strand.
CCACGGGGCATCGACGCGCGCCGGCAAGCCGCTCGTGACGGTCAACGTCGCGGCCATTCCGGACACGCTGCTCGAAGTCGAATTCTTCGGCGCGGCGGCGGGCGCGTACACCGGCGCGGAGCGAAAGGGCCGCGTCGGCAAGTTCGAGCTGGCCGACGGCGGCACGCTCTTTCTCGACGAAATCGGCGACATGCCGCTGCCCTTGCAGGGAAAACTTCTGCGCGTGTTGCAGGACAAGGAGTTCGAGCCGCTCGGCTCGAATCGCATCGTGCGCGCGGATGTGAGGATCATCGCGGCGACGTCCGCTGATCTCTCCGCGCTCGTCGCGGCGGGACGCTTTCGCGCGGACCTGTTCTATCGCCTGAACGTGCTCACGATTCAGGCACCGCCGTTGCGCGACCGGCTGGGCGATATCGAGGCGCTCGCCTACGCGATTCTCGAAGACCTGTCCGCCGACACGCGGCCGGGGCACGGCGGTCATTTCGTGCTGCACAAGGATGGTCTGCAACTGCTGGAGGCGTATTCCTGGCCCGGCAATGTCCGCGAGCTGCGCAACACGCTGGAGCGAGCGCTGATGCTCTCGGAGACCGAGCATATCGATGCCCGCGCGTTGAGCGCATTCATCGATGCGGGGCGGGTCGCGATCGCGGCGCAGGCGGAGCCGTCGGAGCAGGAAGATGGCGATCCGCCGAGCCTCTCATATGCGGACGCCATGACCGATTTCGAACGGCGTTTTCTCTCCGATGCGTTGCGCGCGAGCGGCGGGCGCGTCGCGGATGCGGCGGAGAAAATCGGCATTGGGCGTGCGACGTTGTACAAGAAAATCGCGGCGCTGGGGATCGCCGTCTGACGGATTTTTGCGAACACGCCGGATCGACGCGAAAGCTTCGCGTGGCATACTCCCGAAATCGAAAATAACGACCAAGAATCAAAGGGGTACGGCATGAAGCGCGGGATGAAAATCGGCAGGGCAATCGGCCTTTCGGCCATGTTCGCGGGCAGCGCGTGGGCGCTTGCCGGATGCAGCAGCGCGCCGCCGCTTTTTTCCAACGATGGCCGCCCGACGCAGCAGATCCAGTGCCCCACGTACAGCGGCTGGAGCAACTGCACCGACAACGCGAAGGCGCTCTGTCCAAGCGGCTACGACGTGCTCGGGCAATCGACCGAGAACAATCAGAACGCGCTGCTTATCGCCTGCAAGGGAAGCTAGCCGGTCAGCTTTGCTGCGTCTCGCGCAGCATCGTCACGTCGTAACCGAGCGCGCGTGTGCGCTCGATCAGCGTGCGGCGCAATTCGGCGGAAGGCTTCGCCTCGCGCGTCAGGATCCACAGATAACGCCCGGTCGGCTCGCCGACGATGGACCATGTGTAATCGTCGGCGTGATCGAGAATCCAGTAGTCGCCGACATAGAACGGGCCGAAGAACGACACCTTCAGCTTCGTCCCGTTCGATCCGGGGACGATCTTCGCGCGTCCCTCCGCCGAGCGGTATGAACCGTTCACGCCACCTTGTCTGCACGCATTGACGACCGACACGAGTCCGTCCACGCGTCGCGCATAGTTTGCGGTGACGGCTTCGCAGTTGCGTTCGAAGCGATTCTCGTAGCGCGCGAACTTATGCCAGTGGCCGAGATAACGGTCGAGATCGACGGCCTTCGATGGTTCGGGCACGTTGTCGTTGCCGCTCTTGCGCGCCCCGTTCGATGCGCACGCGGCCAGCGTGACGATGCCGCCGATCAAAGCCAGCGCCGCGGCGCCGTATGCCCAAGGTCTACTGATTTTCATGTTGCCCGGTTGGGTGAGAAGTGCGAAGGCAGATCGATCAGCAAGCTTCGTTCCGCCGCGCGCGTCTCCCGGATTTCCTCACCTTCAGGTCCGTCCGACGGCACGCGCTGAATCCGGCGCGAGGCGCAAGTGGCTGTCCTGATTGGGTTTTATTCGGCGTCCGCGGCCCCGGCGATACGACGTTCTTCCGGCTCCCGAATCACCTCACCTTGACTGCACACACGCGATTCATCGCCCGCCGCGCCGATTTTGCATGCCCTGCCCGACAGTGCGACCGATGCAACGCGTCGCGAACGAGCGAGATGTCGAATACGTTAAAGAACAATGGCTTGCATCGTCCACTTGAGAGAAGGAATGAGCAACGAAGTTGCTTCGCGATCCCGAATGATCCTATGTAGAGTGAGCTGCGTATCCATCGAACGGCTCACCGTCGCCACGCTCCCGAAACGTCTCACCTTGTTGTCCGGGGTATTCTCTCGCTCTTCACATCCAACGCTCAAAGCAGCATGCCTTCGCCGGTTTCCTTGCCTCAAGCATTCGCATCACTGCCTTCGCTGCTTACTCCGCTCGTCACGATTATCCTGCCGGTCTTCGGTCTCATCTTCGCGGGCTACGCGTGCCGCAAGCTGAACAGGCTCGGACCAGGCGCGGCGTCCGAGCTGAATCGCTTCGTCGTCTTTCTAGCGCTGCCGGCGCTGCTCTTCGACATCATGGCGAAGACGCCGTGGAGCATGCTCGATCAGCCCGCGTTCATCGCTGCGTTCGGCATCGGCGCGGCGGTGATCTTTCTGCTGACGCTCGTCGTGCGGCTGATGCAGTCGCGTCATCTCGCCGATGCGAGCATCGACGGATTGAACGCGGCGTATCCGAATACCGGATTCGTCGGCTTGCCGCTTTGCCTGCTCGCGTTCGGCAAGGAAAGTCTCGCGCCGGCCGTGATCGCGACCATCATCACCGTCTGCGTGATGTTCGCGGTCGCGATCGTGTTGATCGAGCTGGGATTGCAAACCGAGAAGCACATCGGTGCGACGCTCGGGCATGTGGCGAAGTCGCTGGTGAAGAATCCGTTGCTGATCGCGCCGGTCGCGGGCGCATTGCTGAGCGGCTCGGGCGCGCATGTGCCGGAAGGCGCCGAGGCGTTGCTCAAGTTGCTGGGCGGCGCGGCGAGTCCTTGTGCGCTTGTCGCGCTCGGTCTTTTTCTCGGCGCGAAAGGCGAGGCACGCGCCGTCGGGACGACGAGCGCGCTCGTGACGATGAAGCTCGTCGCCCAGCCGCTCCTGACCTGGTGGCTGGCTTTTCATGTGTTCAGCCTGCCGCCGCTGTGGGCGAAGAGCGCCGTGATACTGAGCGCGCTGCCGACCGGCACCGGCCCCTTCATGCTCGCCGAGTTTTATCGACGCGAGGGCGGGGTGACATCGAGCGCGATTCTTTTCTCAACCGTGGTCTCGCTCATCACGGTCACGCTCTGTCTGACCTTGATGCTTTGAGCACGCAAAAAAACGCCCGGCGCGAGTGCACCGGGCGTAACCACCTTCTGTTCGACGGTGGAGGAGGGCCAGTTCAGACTGCTTCCTCTGAGTTCTGCAAGTTGCTGCTGCTTATCGCGTGGTGCTGCCGTCGCGGGCGTCTGCGCGAAGTTGCGCGTGCCGTTCCTGATACGGGCGCAACTGCGGGTAGCTCAGCGAATTGACGGCGTCGAGATCGCCCGCGCGGCGCGCGCTCGCGAGTTCCGCCTTCACTTCAGCACGCGATTTCCCCGCCGATGCCGACTGAGCAAAAGCGGGCGCGGTGGCGAGAAGCGCGGACAGAACCAGACCGCCGATCAATGCGTTTTTCATTTGAAGCCTCCTGGATGCCTGTGCGTCGGACCCGACGCTTGAATTGCAGTCTAGGAGGATTCCTATTGGACAAAAATACCGATTGAGCCAACACATTGTTGTCGAGACTGGATGAATGCTGGCCCGCGATTCGCAAGCAATCGTCGCCTGAATGCGGCCGTCGTCACGACATTGGCGAAGGCTTCAGGCTCGTCCAACGAGCGTCATGTTTCGTTTACGAATCAAAAACTAAACGGAATACAAGTTACTCCAGACTTATCCACAGAAACTGTGGATAACCGTGGGGATAGCTCATCGGGAACCGCGCGCCGTCGCGGTGAAAGGTAGATTGCTTGATTCGTCGCAAAAATAGTCCGCGACGCGCCGAGACGGCATCGAAGACGATAACCTTGCGATGCGCCTATCATGTGCACGCGCGTCGTTTCGAGGACGGCGTTTTCCGGACCGATCATCGTCCGGGTCATCCACCTTTTCATCCTTTCACGGGGAAGATTTCATGGCCTTAAAGATTGCGGTGGTCGTTGGTAGCCTGCGGCGGGATTCGTTCAACAAGCAGCTCGCGCATGCGCTCGTGTCGCTTGCGCCGAGCGATTTTTCCTTCGAGTTTCTCGACATCGGCACGCTGCCGCTCTACAGCCAGGATTACGACAGCGACTTTCCCGAAGTCGCGCGCGCGTTCAAGCAGAAGATCGCCGATGCGAACGGCTTGCTGATCGTCACGCCGGAGTACAACCGCTCGATTCCGGGCGTGCTGAAGAACGCGCTCGACTGGGCCTCGCGTCCGTGGGGGCATAGCGTGTGGGGCGGCAAGCCGGGCGCGATCATCGGGACGTCGGTCGGGGCGATCGGCACGGCGATCGCGCAGTCGCATCTGCGCGGCGTGTGCGCATATCTGGATATCGTGCTGATGAATCAGCCGGAGATGTACATCAAGCACGACGAATCGCGCATCGATGCGAGCGGCAATATCGTGAGCGAGGACACGCGCAAATATCTGCAGACGTTCATGGACAAGTACGCTGCGTGGGTGCGCGATCGCGCGGCATGAGCGCTCACCTTGCCTGACGCAAATACGGCCCGCTGAGCGGGCCGTATTTATTGTGCTGCTGCTACCGAAGATGGAATCAAACGTGATGATGTCCCGTCACGCGATCCCATCCGTGGCGGATCGCCGCCTTGAAGCGGTCCCACGTATCGCCTTCGGGATGCTTGCTTTCCCAGTCGCGACGCGTCTCGTACTCCATCTGATCGTCCCACGCGCGGCTGCGGAAGCGATCGTCGTTGCCGAGCGTCGCGCCGTAGCGATACGCACCCTGATAGTCCTCGTAAGGCTCGCCCGTCGCCGAATACTTCGAGTCGTAATCGGCGCGGAAGTCCTCTTCATACTCCATGTATTCGTTGGGCACCGTTGCCGGCCCAGTGGTCGTAGGAGCGGGACCGACCGGCCCCGCGCCTTGCGTGCCTGCGGAAGCCAGCACCGGATCAGGTGACGATCCCGCCGCGCGCGCCGCTCCGGCCTGATACGGCGCGGCTGGTTCGTCGAGCGGTCCGAGCGGTTCTACCGAGCGCCATTCAGAAGCCATGTCCGTGCGTACGCCCGGCAGCGGGTCGCGTTCGGCGGGAACGGCGCCCGTCGTGCGAAGCGGATCGCGCCCGGCAAGCGCATCGCGTTCCGAGAGCGATTCGCCCGTGAGTCCGTCGCGCGCCGCGAGCGGGTCGGCGGGCACGCCGGCGATTGGGTCGGCGAGCGGATCGATGCCGGTCGTCGCATACGGATCGCGGCCCGTTACCGGATCGCGTCCGGCTAGCGGGTCGCGTGCCGTGCGCTCGGCTTCGCTCATCATCGATTGAGTCTGCGACTGCGATTGCGACTGCATGCCGCCGCGCGGCATCAACGTATCGTCGGCGGGGTCGCTGACGTAATCGCGCGGAGCGACCGCGGCCGGGTCGCCGACATCGGCGTGCGGATAGGCGCGCGCGCGCAAAGGCGTCATGTCCGGATCATTCACCGGCTCGCGTCCCGGAACGGCGCTGCCGCGTCCGAGGCCCAGTTCGTCGAGCACCGAATGATCGCGCTCGTCGGCGGCAGCGGCGGACACTTCCGGCGTGCCGTGTTCCAGCGTCGACCAGCTCGCCGCGCGTTCGTCGATATCGATTGCGCCCTGATCGCTCAAGGTCGCGCGCGCGACATCCGCTTGCTCGGCGCTCGGCGTGTCGACAGCGACGAGAATCGCGCCGCGCCGCACGGCCTCCGAATAATGCGCGACTTCCGGCGGCTGATCGCGCCCGCCGAAGAGCATGCTGAAGAAGCGCTCGATATTCGCGAGCATGCCCGGCTCCTGATGCGTGACGGCGTCGGGCATCTCGGACGGCGCGGCCGCGTCGTCGCGCTTCGGATTGGCTTGCAGTTCGATATCCGCGCGCGGGAAACCTGCGGCGATCAACGCCGAACGGGCGTCCTCGGCTTGCGCATAAGTATCGAAAACTCCGATGACGGTGTGTCGCATGTACGCCTCCTGCGGTGGGCGAATTCCGGAAATCGGCGACGGCGTCGCCGCACATGGAAGCGCTCACGCAACTCGCGTGCCGGATGCTTGCGGACCGTCGCGCACAGGGAAGCGTCTGGAAGGATGACGGCGCTTTTACAAACGCACGTGCAAAAAAAATGATCGGGTTAGCGCGCGCTCGCGCATCGCGCGTCGTTGCGTCCGAGCCGTCCGCGCGCTCGCGGATCGCGCGCAGGAGCGAATCGAGCAGCGCGATATCGAATGGCTTCGACAGCACGCGCGCGCCGACCTGTCGCGCGCGGTCCAGCTCTTCCGCGTAGCCCGTGACGAGAATCACCGGGATGCGCGGCTCGAAGCGCTGCAGCATCTCCGCGAGATCGATGCCGTTCATCTGCCCCGGCATGTGGATGTCGGAGAGCACGACGTCGAACGGAAAGCCGGTCGCGGCGTCGGCGCGCGCGGCTTCGAGCACGGTGGCGGCGGTATCGGCGTTGAAGACGTAGGTGACGTGGTGGCCCATCATCGTGAGCAGCGCCTCGGTGCCGGCGGCGACTTCCTCGTTGTCTTCGACGAGCAGCACGCGCAAACCGTCCGCCTCCTTCGCCGCGGCCTCTTCCTCGGTCACGGATGCGCCCGGCGCGCCCGCCGCCGCACGGGGCAGATACAGGCGCACGGCCGTGCCCGCGCCGATCGCGCTGTCGATGGTGGCGAGCCCGCCCGCGCGCTCGCAGAACGCAAAAACCTGCGGCAGGCCGAGGCCCGTGCCCATGCCTTTCGGCTTGGTCGTGAATAGCGGTTCGAATGCGCGCCCGAGCACGTCGGAATTCATGCCGAAGCCGTTGTCTTCCAGCATGATCTGCACGAATTCGCCGGTGATCGGAAAGCCGTCCTCGTGGCGAAAGCGCACGTTGCTGGCGCGCACGGTGAAGGTGCCGCCGTTGGGCATCGCGTCGCGCGCATTCACTGCGACATTGATGAGCGCGAGTTCCAGCTCCGCCGGATCGACGCGGATCGCCCACACGTCCGGCGCGACCTCGACGTTGAGCGCGACCTTCGCGCCGAGCGACGCGCGCAGCAATTCGCGCCCCGCCGGCACCCATTTGCCGATGGCGATGACTTCGCTTCTCAACGGCTGCTTGCGCGCGACGCCAAGCAACTGTCGCGTCAGCGACTGGCCGCTCTTCAACGCGCGTTCCATCGCGGTCAGTTCGCGGTCGAGGCCGGGCGCGCCGCGCCGCCGCGCGATCTGCACGTTGGTCGAGACGATCATCAGCAGATTGTTGAAATCGTGCGCCACGCTGCCGACGAGATTGCCGAGCGCTTCCATCTTGCGCGCCTGGCGATACGCGGATTCGATCGAACGGCGCATCGACGCTTCCGCCTGCCAGCGCTCCCACGCTTCCTCTTCGGTCGCGAGCCGCCGCAACGACTGCGTGATCACGCCCCAGAGCACGACGCACGGCGCGAAGATCGAGAGCGCGAGCACGCTCAGATGCTTCCACCAGGCGGACCAGATCGTCGCGATCGGATAGCCGCTCGACACGTAGACCGGATAAGTGCCGACGCGCCGGAACGCGACGATCTTCAACTGATCGTCGAGGCCGGACACCATTTTCACGACGCCGCTCCTGCGTCCCGCGGCGTACGCTTCGCGCAGCGGCGAGCTGGCCGCGAGCGCCATGCGTTCGGGCGGGCGCGGCGGATACCAGGCGAGCACTTCGCCGTCCGAGCGCGACAGGCCGAGCGAGACGCTCGGATTGTCACCGATGAGTTCGCGGTAGAACGCGCCGAAATACGCGGGCCGCAGCGCGATGGACACGATGCCGTCGAACTTGCCCGACACCGTGCGTCGCGCGACCGCCGTGTTGAACACCTGCTCGCCGGCGACGCGACCAATCATCACGCGGGAAATCTGCTCGAGCCGCTGGCCGGCGCGCAAACCGCCGAAGTCGTCGCGGTCCGCGACGGAGATGTCGGGCGTCGGCCAGGCGCGGCTCGTCGCGAGCAGCTTGCCGTCGGCGCCGAACACGGAGGCCGCCGCGACCTGCTGATAGGTGTTGCTGATCGTCTTGAGACGCTGGTGGATCGTTGCGCTCTCGCGGCCGATGGCGGCGGCGTCGAGATCGTCGAGCAGATCGACGATGCGCTCGTTGAGCGTCACGTTCAGATCGAAGACCTTGAGCGCATGCTCCTCGGCGACGCGGGCATTGCGCGCGACGAGATCGGACGCATCGGCGACGCGCGCGTGGTAATCGGTGAAGGCGGTGACCGCGACGTACACGCACGGCAGCACGATCGCGGCGACGAGGAGGGCGTAGAGCGTGAGGCGCTGCGCGGCGAAGTTGCGTTCGGGAACCACCGGAAACGGCGGTTCTTCCTGCCATGATTCCGCGGCAGGATCGGCGTCGGACTCCTCACGTTGGAGCGTCATTTTTGGCAGCGAATTGGAAAACTTACTCGACGCCCGCGCTCGGCGTCCGCTCTGGCGGGCGTGCGCGCGGGACTTGCCGGGTTTGAGCGGTGCAACCGCAACTGGAACGCACGAAGCATGCCGGACGAAAGTATGTGCGGCGCGCGACATCTGGAGGAAAACCTCGGTCGCGCCGCGAAGTTAGCGAGATTATCGGAAGCGCAAACGTACACAAAAGTATGACAACGTATCACATCAGAATACATCGAGTGAAATGTGCCCGATTGCGCGCTATTTTCATCAGATTAATTCTAGCTTGGCGCTCTGGCGAGTTGCTTTGACATTCTGATCGGCCGACAATGCAATCCTCCGACCACATGCGCCGCTCAGAGCGCCGGCCGGAGGACACAAGCAGCCTCGCGGCGCGCGCCGGGGAGAAGTACCGCTTGTCCGGCCAGTCGCCGGCAGGCAGCGCGACCGAACGAGGAGAAGAAGGCCACGGTCCGGAAACCTCTTCCGGATCATGCACGGGGCAGTCGACATGACGCCGATCGAGAGCCAGCAAGCATCGCGCGCTGTGCGCACGCTCATCACCCAGCGTTCGCCCGCGGGGTGGCGCGCCTATGTCCACAGGCGCCGCGCCTGGCTCATCGCCGCCGAGCTGCATCTCCGACAGCGTCCGCATTCCCGCCGGGCCAAGGGGCTCACGCCGGTTCTGCCGTGAAGATCGCCATAAAGATCGCCGCGCGGATGCCGTAATCACATACGAGTGCCTGCCGTGTCCGCCGACACGACCATCCTCAGCCCGAAAACAGCCCAAGAGATCCTGCCAACCATGCCGTTGCCGATTGTCATTGCCGATGATTCCCTGCTCGCACGCAAGGTGATGACGCGTGCGCTGCCCCCGGACTGGGACGTCGAGATTTCCTATGCGACCAACGGGCGCGAGGCGCTCGAACACTATCGGGCCGGCCGCGCCTCGGTGATGTTCCTCGATCTCACGATGCCCGACATGACGGGCTATCAGGTGCTCGACGCCTTGCAGCACGAGGACCTGAACACGTTCGTGATCGTCGTGTCCGCGGACGTGCAGCCGATGGCCCAGGAGCGGGTGCGCGCGCTCGGCGCGATCGCGTTTCTGCCGAAGCCGGTGACGCCCGAAGCGCTGCGTCCCGTTTTAAAGGAGTACGGACTCCATGGTTGATTCCGCCCTGAACGAAGATCAGCGCGACGCGCTGCAGGAAGTCGCCAACATGGCGATGGGCCAGGCCGCGACGCGGCTCTCGAAGCTGCTCGGCACGTTCATCGAGCTATCGGTGCCGCGCGTGCGCGTGGTGAGCGTGGCCGAGGCGTCGGCGGCGCTCGCCGAGATGACCGGCATCACCGATACCGTCACGGCCGTGCGCCAGGGCTTTCGCTCCGACATCAAGGGCGAGGCGATCGTGCTGTGCAAGAGCGGCAGCGTCGACCAGCTGTGCGCGCTCGTCAGCGATCCGTACACCAAGTCGACCTACGAGGCGACAACGCGCACCGAACTCGTCTTCGACGTCGCCACCGTGCTGATGGGCGCGTGCGTGTCGTGCATCCTCGACCGCCTCGGCCGCTCGCCGATCTTCTCGCCGCCGGGCATGCTCGGCACGGAAATCGGGCTCGACGAGGTCTTTCAGCCCGCGATGCTCGCGTGGAAGACCGCGCTCCTGCTCGAAGTGAATTTCGCGCTCGAAGATCACAGCTTCCGTGCGCATCTCGTGATGCTGATGGCCGAAGACGCCATCGCGCATCTGAACGAAGCGCTCGACGCGCTTCTGTCGAGCCTCTGAACGGGACGCCATCGTGAGCATGGACGAACTGCGTCACGCGCTATCCGAACTCGTGATCGAGCGCGTGGGCTTCGGCATATTCGTGCTCGATCGCGACCTGAACGTGCTGATGTGGAACCGGTTCATGCAGGACCACAGCGGCAGGACGGCCGAGCAGGTGATCGGCAAGTCGATCTTCGCGAGCTTTCCGGAGCTGCCGCGCGTGTGGTTCACGCGAAAGGTCGAGAGCGTGTTTCAGCTCGGCAGTTTCGCGTTCAGCTCGTGGGAGCAGCGGCCGTATCTCTTCAAGTTCGATCACGACCGGCCGATCACCGGCGGCGTCGATTTCATGCAGCAGGACTGCACCTTCATGCCGCTCATGCTGGAGCGCGAGGTGCGCGCGGTCTGCGTGACGATTTCCGACGCGACCCACGCGAGCATGATGCAGCGCGCCCGCGACGAAGCGGTGGCGAAGCTGCAGGAATTCGCGGATCGCGACGGCCTGACCGGTATCGCGAACCGGCGCTACTTCGAACTGCGCCTGCGCGATGAATTTTCGCGCTGGCAGCGCTACGGCGGCGAACTGTCGATGCTGCTTTTCGATCTCGACCACTTCAAGCGCATCAACGACGATCTCGGCCACCTCGTCGGCGACACGGTGTTGCGCGTGATGGCCGAGCGCGTCGCGCAGAGCGTGCGCGTGCAGGACGTATTCGGGCGCTTCGGCGGCGAGGAATTCGCGCTGCTGCTGCCGTGCACGAATTTCGAGGACGCGATGATCGTCGCGGAGAAAGTGCGCCGCGAGATCGGCGAGACGCCCATCGACGTGCAGGGCGCGCGCGTGCCGGTCACGGCGAGCGTCGGGGCGGCGCGCGCGCGGACCGGCGTGACGTCGTCGTACGAGGCGCTCATCAACGAGGCCGACGCGGCGCTTTATACGGCGAAACGCGAGGGGCGGAATCGGGCGGTGGGTTTCGCCTGAATCGCAGCCCGACGCGCAACGCCTTGCCCCGCGCGGCTCCGGCGCAATCGGGCAAAGTATTGATATACTCTTTGCCGCTTCCGGCGCAGTCACAGCCGGCTCGCGCCGGCTTTTTCCCTCGATCGTTTTTTCAGCGCCAGATGGTTCCGCGCGCGCCGGAATCGCATCGAGACCGGCGGCGATCTCTTACTAAATTTGCCCTTGGGGGCGCCACAGCGGAGTTCGTCTTGGCCGTTTCCAATTTCATCGCTGAAGAGCCTGCTCCAGACGCCGCGAAAACGTCGTCGGGAAGCTCGTTTTATCTCGCGATGCGCATCCTTCCCGCCGAGCAGCGGGACGCGATGTATCAGATCTACGCGTTCTGCCGCGCGGTCGACGATATCGCCGACGAAGGCACCTTGCCGCGCCGCGAGCGCGCGCTCGCGCTCGACCAGTGGCGCGAGGACATCGACGCCTGCTACGCCGGCAAGCCGAAGCAGTCGCTCGAAGCGCTCACGCGCCACATCCAGGCTTTCCACCTCTCCCGCGACGACTTCCAGGCCGTGATCGACGGCATGGCGATGGACGCCGCCGGCGATATCGTCGCGCCCGACGAAGCCACGCTCGATCTCTATTGCGATCGCGTGGCGAGCGCGGTCGGGCGGCTGTCGGTGAGAATATTCGGGATGCACGAGGATGCCGGGCGGCGGCTCGCGCACCATCTCGGCCGCGCGCTGCAACTGACCAACATCCTGCGCGACATCGACGAGGACGCGGAAATCGGCCGTGTGTATCTGCCGCGCGAGCTGCTCGCGCGCGAAGGCATTTCCACCAGCGATCCGGCAAGCATCGTCGGCGATGCGCGCCTGCCGCGCGTCTGCGCCGTGCTCGCCGAGCGCGCGAAGGGCCACTACGCCCAGTCCGATGCGATCATGGCGGCGTCGCCGCGCGCCCAAGTGCGCGCCCCACGCATCATGTCGGCGGCGTATCGCGCCGTGCTCGACGCCAATCTCAAACGCGGCTTCGACCTGCCGCGCACGCGCGTGCGCACGCCGCGTGCGCGCCTGCTGTGGATCGTGGCGCGCAACCTGATCTGATGTCCCGGCGGGTTATCGTCGTCGGAGCGGGCATCGCCGGCCTCGCCGCCGCGGTCGAGGCGCAACGGCGCGGCGCACGCGTCGTGCTGCACGAGGCGGCGCCCTACGCGGGCGGCCGTTGCCGCTCCTTCTTCGATGCCAAGCTCGGTGTCACGCTCGATAACGGCAATCATCTGCTGCTATCGGGCAATCAATCGACGATGGCTTATCTGCGCGCGATCGGCGCAACCGACACGCTGATCGGCCCGACGCAGCCCGAGTATCCGTTCTTCGATGCCGCGACCGGCGACGCCTGGACGATCCGCATGTCGCCGGGGCGCTTGCCGCGCTGGATCTTCGACGCCGCCGCGCGCGTGCCGGGCACGCAGCCCGCCGATTACCTGCCGTTCCTGCCGCTCTTCTGGGCGAAGCCGGGCCGCGCGATCGAGGAATCGGTGCGCCGCAAGGATCGCGTGTGGAATCTTCTCGTGCGCCCGCTGCTGCGCGCCATGCTCAACGCCGATCCGTCCGAAGCGAGCGCCGAGCTCGCGGCCGGTTTGCTGCGCGAGACGGTCGCGCAGGGCGGCCAGGCGTGCCGTCCGCTCATCGCGAGAAGCGGGCTGTCGCACGCGTTCGTCGAGCCGGCGCTGCGGCATTTGCAGTACGGCGGCGCGGAGATCCGGCTCGGCTCGCGCGTCACCGGTATCGGCATATCGGGCACGGATTCGACGGAGCGTGTAAGCTCGCTGGCTTTCGAAGGCGCGGAGCCTGTCGCGCTCGGAGCAGGCGATGGCGTCGTGCTCGCCGTGCCGCCCGATGCGGCGCGCGCGCTGGTGCCGGACCTGATCGCGCCGGATGCATCGCGCGCGATCGTCACCGTGCATTTCGCCGTCGATGCGCCAGCGGGCTTTCAGCCGCAGACATGCATCGTCAATGGCATGTCGGACTGGATCTTTGCCGCCGACGGAAGGCTCTCGGTCACGCTCGCAAGCGCGAACCGATGGCTCGCGACGCCGCACGAGGGACTCGCGCAGGCGATCTGGCGGGAAACGGCGAAGGCGATGCGCATGCCCGCCGCGCCGACGCCGCCGTGGCAGATCGTCGTCGAGGAACACGCGACGTTTGCCGCCGTGCCTTCGCAGGAAGGCTTGCGGGCCGCCACGCGCACGCGCTGGCCCAATTTCACGCTCGCGGGCGACTGGACGGCGACCGGCCTGCCCGCGACGATCGAAGGCGCGATCCGTTCCGGCCAGAAGGCCGCGGACGCGCTGTTGAACCCATCGATGGAACGCTGATGAACGATTTATCCCTGTCGGCCGTGGGCGCGCGAGTGTCGGGCGCCTCGCTCGATTCCGCCGTCAATCACGCCACCGACGCGCTGCTCGCGGCGCAACATCCGGACGGCTACTGGCTCTACGAACTCGAAGCGGACGCAACTATTCCGGCTGAATACGTGTTGCTCGTTCACTATCTCGGCGAGACCGCCGACGAGAAGCTCGAAGCGAAGATCGGCCGCTATCTGCGCCGCATCCAGCGCGAGGACGGCGGCTGGCCGCTCTTCACCGATGGCGCGATGGACGTCTCCGCGACCGTGAAGGCGTATTTCGCGCTGAAGATGATCGGCGATTCGCCCGACGCCGAACACATGCAGCGCGCTCGCCGCGCGATTCTCGCCGCGGGCGGCGCGGAGAAGGTGAACGTGTTCACGCGCATCCTGCTCGCGCTCTTCGGTGTCGTGTCGTGGCGCGCAGTGCCGATGATGCCCGTCGAAATCATGCGCCTGCCGATGTGGTTCCCGTTCCATCTGTCGAAGGTGTCGTACTGGGCGCGCACGGTGATCGTGCCGATGCTCGTGCTCAACGCGAAGCGCCCGCGCGCGCGCAATCCTCGCGGCGTGCGCATCGACGAGGTATTCACGAATCCGCCGGTCAATACCGGCATGCCGACGCGCTCGGGGCATCAGAGCCGCGGCTGGTTCGCGTTCTTTCGCGTCGTCGATTCGATCCTGCGTGTCGCCGATCCTTTGTTGCCGAAAACCGGCCGCGAACGCGCGATCGATGAAGCCGTGCGCTTCGTCGACGAGCGCCTGAACGGCGAGGACGGACTCGGCGCGATTTTTCCGGCGATGGCCAACTCGGTCATGATGTACGACGTGCTCGGCTATCCGCCCGAGCATCCGAATCGCGCGATCGCGCGCAAGTCGCTCGACAAGCTCCTCATCATCGACGAAGCCGACGATGGCGAAGCGTATTGCCAGCCGTGTCTGTCGCCGGTGTGGGATACGTCGCTCGCGGCGCACGCGCTGCTGGAAACCGGCATGCCGAAGGCACGCTCGGCGGTGGCGCGCGGCCTCGAATGGCTCGTGCCGCTGCAGATTCTCGATGTGCGCGGCGACTGGGTCTCGCGCCGTCCGAACGTGCGGCCGGGCGGCTGGGCGTTCCAGTTCGCGAACCCGCATTATCCCGATGTCGACGACACGGCCGTCGTCGCGATGGCGATGGAGCGGGCGGATCGGGAGAACGGCACGGCGCTGTACGGCGAGTCGATCGCGCGGGCGCGCGAGTGGGTCGTCGGCATGCAGAGCAGCGACGGCGGATGGGGCGCGTTCGAGCCGGAAAACACGCAGTACTACCTGAACAACATTCCGTTCTCGGATCACGGCGCGCTGCTCGACCCGCCGACGGTCGACGTGTCCGCGCGCTGTCTGTCGATGCTCGCGCAGCTCGGCGAGACGTCGCTGAACAGCGAGCCGGCGCGTCGCGCGTTCGACTACATCGTGAGAGGACAGGAACGCGATGGAAGCTGGTACGGACGCTGGGGCCTGAACTACATCTACGGCACCTGGTCGGCGATGTGCGCGCTGAACGCGGCCGGCGTCGCGCCGACCGATCCGCGCATGACGCGCGCGGCCGACTGGCTGATCGGCGTCCAGAACAGTGACGGCGGCTGGGGCGAGGACGGCGAGAGCTACAAGCTCGACTATCGCGGTTACGAACAGGCGCCGAGCACCGCGTCGCAGACGGCGTGGGCGTTGCTCGGACTGATGGCGGCCGGTCTGGTCGAGCATCCGGCGGTTGCGCGCGGCGTCGGCTATCTGCTGAAGACGCAACAGGCGCACGGGCTGTGGGACGAAACGCGCTTCACGGCGACGGGTTTCCCGCGCGTGTTCTATCTGCGCTACCACGGCTATCGCAAGTTCTTCCCGCTGTGGGCGCTCGCGCGCTACCGAAACCTGACACGCGACGGCCTCACGCGCGTGACGGTGGCCATGTGAACGCGCCCGTCGTCGCCGTGACCGGCATGGCGTTCGAGGCGAAGATCGTGCGCGGGCGCGGCGTCGATGTGGTGTTCGCGGCGCGTGCGGACTGGCTCGAGCGCGCGTTGTCCGAAGCGATCGCGCGCGGCTGCTCGGGCATCATCAGCTTCGGCACGGCGGGCGGGCTCGCGCCGGATCTCGAACCGGGCGAGTTGATCGTCGCCGAGAGCGTGTCCGGCCCGTTCGGCGAGCTGCACACCGATGCGGCGTGGTCCGCGCGCATCGTCGATGCGTTCGCGGGCACGCCCGTCGAGCGCGTCATGCGGCGCGGCAGGATGGCGGGCGTCACCGCTCCCGTCAAGAGCGAGGCGGAGAAGCGCTCGCTGCATTCGTCGACCGGCGCGCTGGCCGTCGATATGGAATCGCATATCGCCGGGGCGATCGCGACGGCGCGCGGCTTGCCGTTCGCGGTGTGCCGGGCGGTCGTCGATCCTGCCTGGCGCACGCTGCCTCCCGCCGCGACGGCCGGTTTGCGCGATGACGGCACGACGGCCATCGGCCCGATTCTGCGGGAATTGCTGCGCGATCCCGCGCAACTGGGCGCGCTTTTGCGGCTCGCGTCCGACGCGCGCGCCGCCCGCGCGACACTCGTGCAGGCCCGGCACGCGCTCGGATCGGCGCGGGCGCTCGCTTTCGGTTGAGCCTGTCAGCTCTATCCTTGCTTTCTGCGGGTTAACCCTCATCTCGATATAATCAGGGAAAACCCTAATCTTGCGCGCGTCGATTTCTCTGCACCGTGACGCGCGCGGTAATGAAAGCGAGGTACCGCAAATGAATTTCCACACCCGCAAATGGGTCAAGCCCGAAGATCTGAACCCGAACGGTAGTTTTCCGGACTGACACACAAAATCGTCAACGAAAGTGTCGGTGTGCAGTCTTTCTTTGAAAGACGAGTAGCAGGTTTTGGGTTTTCGCTTAAAAATGTGATTTGCTGCGACGCGGCAACGTACCGCTACAGTCCTCGCTCATGCAAAAGGGTCAGCGCATCATTGAATGACAGCGCAAAAAGATAGATCACAAAATCTATTGCACCTCCCCTCCCATTTTGGTTCTCGTATCGAAGAATTTTGGTCCGGTCAGCAGGAATTCGTATTCTCTCCCGTCGACATTTGCATACCATCGTTCGGAAGCTTTCGACTTCGTCGGATGAAAAGTTAAGTCTCGCTTCGCGTGTACAGCAAAGACATTTAGTACGTCAGCAGCGCTGACTCGACGCAGGCGTTCAAGTTCGTCTGGACGATGCCTAGTCACGATGGTCCCTCCAATCAGCGGAGCAGCCAAAACGCCTTAAGCCTTAAGCCTTAAGCCTTAAGCCTTAAGACCCCATAGCCTGCGATAGGAAACAACCGTTACTTACTACCTCGCATCTCGCCTACCGCACTACGTCAACTGCCACTAACAAAGTCCACTCCTGTTGATATCAAGATGTAGTGATTGCTCTAGCAGGCACAAAGACCTAGCAAGGGAGCCTTGGAGAAAAATTCGCGTCTTTATCGCATGGGGATCAGGGGATCAATTGTCGTTGAAGATTGGGGTTAAGCTTCATGTGCCGGAAGGCCTCCACCGAATCCTTCATGTCATCGGTGATAGCCTTAAACCAACGTAGCCGCTCGTTCAAATACTCCTCTTTGTCAGGAGTATCTGCGAGCATGACTTTGTCTAGGTTTGGCGCCAACTCTATAAGCACGGTCAGCATCATTGAATTCATCTTAATCGCTGCAGCGATAGTGTCGAATGATCCGAGTTCTTTCCACCCGAGCTGGATGTACGGTCTAAGACTTTCAGGATCTTTGTGTCCGGTTATCGAAGCCACCTTTGCTAGGATCGTAGAATAGTCACTGTCGTTCATCGCATGGATCGCGACCTCCGAACGCCCACTGCAGAACTCCTTCAAGTGAATCGCTACAAGTGAAGTGATAGCGCGATGCCGAAACATGCTTAAGCAAGTTCTTTCCAAAAGCTTGGCACGCGTGCAAAGCCTCGCAAACTCTCTCGTGATGGTTTCCTTCGTCAACGGAAAGCCAAATGAATTGAGAAACATGGCATCGTTCGGCTGGGGCGCCTTTCCAGACCGGCGCAAGAAATCGAGCATTGAGGAGCGGTGTTTTTTTACGTAGACGCTGAGCCGAATGACAAGGCTCATTACGATCGGTACCGTTCGAGAAGCTCCATGCTCTCGTTTCTCTGTTGGAAGTACGACGCTTTTGCGGTTTGTCATCGATTCCAAATTTTCACTCATCTTCATTTCGGCGAGCTCTCCAGGGCGGCAGCCGATGGCAAGACAGACAGTGAGAATGGCTTCCCACGTCATTCGCTGGAACTCTAAATACTTTTCCAAGTGCTCCTTGCTAGAAAACCTTCTCGCGAATCTTGGATGCGCCTTCAGTGCGTCGCTTTTCGCGTAGAGCGTTTGGAAGAGACCGTCGATACTTTCCTTCGGCATGGGCAACTTATCTTGCCGAATTGATGGCTCAGGATTTTTAATGAAATGAAGAGAAGAACTATGTCGGATACCTCGAAGATCAACAGTGCTTCTACGTACAAGTTTGATTTGATGCAACCTACCCTCGACATCTGCAATCGCCCGATGAGGAAGAACCGCTTCTTGTAGCCAAAGATAAAATCGGATACAGGAATCTGAGATCTCTATAACCTGATTTGCTTCGCGAAGAATTTTTCCATTGTCAGAAGCTTCTTTGAGCAAATCAAAGAGAAATCCGTGAAATTCTGCGGTGTTGAGTTCCCAAAGATTTTGCCTTTTTGAATAGCAACGCCTAACGAGATGAGAAAGCTTCACTGCCTCTTGACGAACTGAGCCTCCATTTCGGTCTATTCTCCAGCCTGATTCCACCAACCACATCAAATACATCTCGACCTCGACGCATGGGAAGCCATTCGGCCATTGCATGAAAACCATCGCGGGTAGCTCTTCCCCGGAACCGGTTGAATATTTACCGGTGCCATTGTCGAATTCGGGAGAGGACGGGACCATAATGTCCCGGACAACCGTGAACAGTTGTCTTTTCGTATCAGCAAACATGTCGCGGGCGGTAGGCTTATGCTTGGACACTTGTCGTCTCTGCCTCAGATAGTTTCCGGATGTCGAATGTGGCTTCATGCTCACGAAGTTGCTCGCTTAGAAGAGGAGAAAGCGATTGATGTTTTCGCAGGAGTGCCAGTACATCGCTGTATGCATGAAGCAAAACAGCTCTGCCTCTTAAAAGTTGCTGATTGCTTTGCTCCAGATGATTAATGTTTTGCTGTGCAACAGCTAAACGAGATCCAAGCCTTCGGCTGTTCTTCCTTCGCGCAAGGTTATGGGGCTCGGAGCGTCGGAAGAGTTTCCGACGAATATCGTCGAGACGACCCCATCCGCCATTTTCAACGGCAATCTGAGCTGCCGCTTTAAACGTGTTCAGAGAGAGTGGTAGGATCGATTTCTCGTAACATCGATATCGTGAAAGTTTTTCTTGAGTTGAACACGCTGCCAATAGATCGGGCGGCACACTCGTGGGCGAACGTTCGGCGGCGAGTAGTTCGAACCAAAGATTTCGGACGCTATCTATCGCGGCCTTCGTTGGCAAATGATCGTCCACGATAACCCTCCCTAATGAGAAAAACTTCTCTGCACCTTCCTGAACCGCAATATGAGAGCGATGCGGTGACGATTGAATCGAGTTACTACATCAATTACGTCGATCACGTAACTACCCTCCGATAGACATAGCTCCAGCCAATCCTTGAGGTCTTCATGGGCGACCTCGCTAATCTCTCGTACGCGAAAATGACTGCATACTCGCGTGTACAAACTGTCAAGATTGCGCACCTCTTTATCATGCTTACGCGATACGCCGAAGTTCCAGAGAGCTTGAGCAAGATAGTCCGCCTCGAGTTCGGAGATCTCTTCCCCGGAAAAATTTGCCTTAATGTAGGCAAGAATGTGATTGATGTCCGTATGTCCAGCCAGCATCCGCGCAGCATCCAAAGCTGCATACTTGAATGACCAGACGAACGTTAAAAGAAAAGACTTGCGGTTTTCATGAACGCGAGGATACCAACGGCGCCCGTATTGGTCGGGATCCAACCCCACAAAATCACAGAAGACGTCTATGGCATAGCAAAGTGATTTCTTATTCTTCAATTCCATCGGCATCGTAGTGAGATCATGGAACTGCGGGAGATAGAAAAGGTACTTTGCAAGGGCTTGATGGTAGCGAGCGGAGAACTCTTTCGCTTTCAACCCGATGCGAACAAGCAGATCTATCGCGAGCGCCAGGGAGCGAGGAACTGGAATGTTCGACGTTCCGTGTTTATCTGATTCCACGTGTTTGCCGCGACGTTTATCGAGCCAGAAGCCATCGCCATTCTTAAATGAAAGACACTGCTTCTCCAACGATAAGACCTCGTCAATGCGCGACGGTGCAAGATTCGATATGAGATACGTGCAGGCCCCAACCAATACGGTCATAGCCTGCGCGACAGAAAAGACGTTCTCATCCTCTTCTTTATTGCGGGTACACCTCGCCCATCCGCTTAGCCCGAGGGGCTCCAACTCTTTGGGTAGGTTTCGAAGCGTCCACTCCTCTCGGCTCTTTCGAGCGGTCGCGGCGAGGCCGCTAGGAAATGATATCAACCACCCTCGTTTCTTGAAGTACAGATTGGCGCCGATAAAGAAACATACGAGCGGACCACCGTATCGCAGAACCCACCGTAAGGATTCCTTGAGGTAACGGTGCGAAATTTCGAGGGGAATCCAAGGAGTACGACTGCTGCTTCCTGCATCCTGCAGGAAGCTACCGAGCGGCGACTTTCCTGCCACGTTCGGTAGAGTAGGTAGGCTCAGCGGCAGAACTACATTGATCTGTTGCAGGGCATTTATGACACTAATTGTGTGCGTGGTCTGGGCACTATTCGCTTTACTGGCGATCACCTCATCTATCATTCGTGTTCGTTGAGAAATGCACTGTCGGTTCATAGAAGATGCTCTAACGGACAACCCAGGAAATTGCGCAATGTAATCAGGCTCAAACTGGCGAAGAAATACAGTCGATTTTTCCCCGCGGAAGATGGTGAGATCAGCTTGCAAAAAAGCCGAAACATCACCACGGCTGACGTACCGCAGGCCTCGCGTAGGGCCAATGCCGCTGGTAAGCCGATAAAAGCCGCTCTTCGAAAGCCATTGAGAGACTGACGTGACGATAGAAGGCGGCAGATTGAAAACAGACTGCCTACGCGAGGAATCGCGCCAATTCTGATAGCCGACGGGATCGACCGCTTTCAGAAAGCGATAGGCATAACCCCCAGCCTCGAACATTCCGCCCGAAAGATATTTCCTGACGAACTCTCGAGTTGCTCGGCTGCCAACTAGGCTTAGACCTGCGGTTGCCGGATGAAATCTCTTTGAGTTGCTGAATATCCATTGCGTCAGCCCTTTCAGAATGGCGATGTAGAGGAGGAAGGAATTACTGGAACGGATGTCGCAAGATTCTTCCCTGATCAGATATGCAGCTTTCTGGATGAGTTCGAGATAAATCCTGTTCACGTCATCGTCCAGCCTTGTTCCATCGGGCAACGAATCGGTCCAATTTACGACTAGGACGTTTTTCCATTGGCCATCAATATTGACGCTACCGTCGAGACGAAGCACCCATCGATTTGAGTGAATTGGCGAAAGTAACCAGCTTGCGGTCCACGTTCGTTCAACATCTTCCGGTTCGCGAACTTCCTTAAGAATCTCTTGAACGATCTCCGCTGGTTTCATCATAGATTTACTCAAGATCCACATTACTATCTGAAAGTTACATAGGATGACTTATTACATAGGAGCCGGATCGCATTTCAGCGGCTAGACTTGCTGCAAACTCTTCGGCGGCTCGGTGTGCTTCGCGAAAGGTTGGATCGTGGTGTTGAGAAAGTCGTGTGAAAAGCAGGTCTGCGAGATCTACTACATGGGTATCCTGTATGACCAGCGTTGACTCAGGTGCGACTGGGTCAGGGTCAGCTATGCCGAATTCGTAGTGATAGTCACTGAATGCGTACAAAGCCCCCAAGCCACTTGCGCATACTGGGACAATAAGACTGTTGGGATCAATCGCACTCCCATTCTGTTCATCGCGACCGTTTGGATGATCGAAGCACTCGTGCAACATGGCAGCCAGTCTACTGCTGGACGCGCGATGTTCGTTAAGCATATCAACGATGAATGCTTTGAGTTCACCTTCCGAGGAAAAGTCTGTGCTTTCCAACAGGTAATCTTCTTTGCCTGCAGCGACGACCAGCGACAGATTTTGGAAGCGGCGTGTCAAGCGGGCATTCCACGCAGCCAGTAGCGCGGCCGGGATGTAGTTGCGGATAACAATCCTAGTGGTGTTGCCGATCTTACGTGCTGCTTTTGTTACCGATCCTGTCCTCAGCCATTCGAGCACAGCTGTCGATCGACGGATCCGCATGGGCGAGATGTGCTCGGCCAAAATCCCTTCTGCTAACGCCCGCGGAAAGTATGTGAGAGTGTTGCGACTATGCGAGCTAAACAAATACATCGAGGTGTAATGAGACGACGAGGGACCCAGTTGATCATGCTTAATAAATAAACGGGTCTTCATAGGATCGTTATCGCCCATCTTTTTCCTCGGCTCACGAGTCATACGCAAGAGAAGATCGATAGCAAAGAAGCTCTCTGCATCGAGCGAACTCCGCTTTTTCGCACGCGCTCGCCATTTGTCGACGACAAACGAAACGCCGTCCACTACTATCGAAAAATTGGACCTTCCGTACTTGTCCACGATTGTGCTGTCGCTGAGGGGGATCGGATTGAATACTGGATTTCTGAGGGAAACGTACAGATGAACCATAGTCATGTCGGTAAGATTCACATATCCCATCATCCAGCAAAACCGATGGAAAACCGAGAAGTTGGGCGACGGCACTGGGAGGGAGGTATCTGGAATCTTGACTGTCTGCCACGTTGGCAACCACGTGTTATGTTTGAAATCGTCTCGGATGCTTTCGGTATAAGTGCCAGCCCTACGATAAAAGCGTAGAACTCTTGCAAGCGAGATGTCAGTGGCGCAAATCTCGGTGTCCGGCTCGTACTTCGCGTGCATTTTGTGATAACAGGACTCATCCGAGGCGCCTCCTGCAAATTCAGAAACAAGCTTCTTTGCGTCTGCATCGGTGCACAGTTTGAGAAGATGTTGACCGTATTCATAGTGCGCAGCCATCGATTCTAAGTATGCTCGAGCGTCATCCTCAAGCGCAGCTCGCCCCCTAGTTAAGGCGTTTCGGTACCCCTCCAAGTATTCTGCATCGGTTCGGCTCGTGTCCAGATTGAGCAACTGTTTTGCGCATACCTGCGTATCGTTTTCGTCGACGATCTTGCTCCAGGCTCCATCAATCATTGTCTCTCGCTTGACGCCGAAGCGTTGCGCAAGTCGGAATTTTTCCTTCGGCGGAATTTTGACGTCGGATGGGATGAGGCCGGCAATCTCGCGGAGATGGAAAAAAATAGGCTTAAGCTTGCATGTCCAGTCTGATGTCAGGCGCTCGAGCTTGATCGTTTCAAATTGATTGAAATGGTACTCGTAGGTGCTATTGATGAGGGATCGCCATTCAGTCGTGTCGAGTGGTAATTTGCGCACATTCATTTGACGAAAGTAGGTAGTCAACTTTCGTAGGCTGTGCAACTCAAGCCCGTGGGTTCTGTAACAGCTGCTCCTGTAAATTTTATCTTCCAACGCATCGAGAAATTTCTCAGTGTCGCCAGGTTCATCGAAAATGGTCCCAAGAAAAGTGCGTCGAACCTTCCCGGACGCCTCAGTGTAATAACCGATGTACTGTCCATCAGCCCGCTTTTCAAATCTCACTTTGAGCACCCCGGGTTTGGTCGTTCGTTTCGGTGCGCGGGCGAATGACGCGAGATGGCGCACTGACGGCTTGATGAGTTCGATGTGCTTGCAAGTTGAGCAGTTTGACGTGGCTGCGACAGCAGCCACGATAAAAGCGACGCAGGCTCAAGCTCCGACTCCGGCCGTTTTTCCGGGATTGCCCGAGCAGTCGCTCGCTGTCGTCAAAACGAGGCCCGCGGCAGCCGTCCGATAAGCGCCGTTGGGTTATGAGATCGATTGAATCGTTCTGGTAAGCAAGCCAAAGAATGCTGGGATAGCGCGATCGCAGCTTTTGCACATTGAGGTCGAGGCTGACCTCACGACTGGGGTGGGACGTTGGGTCGCTTAACGGAAGCGAAAATTGCCAGAGATGAGCAAGGAGGGCGATCCCTGGGCCGCGTACGTTCCTGCAGGAAAGCGGCGCTGACCGCTTTTTCGGGCCAGAACACCTCACACGAGTCAAGGATTCTGCTAGGTGGCCAGCCGGGAGTGGACCCCGCAACCACCGTTGCGGTTGAAACTGCCGCCTGCGCGACTCGCGCATCCGACTCGAAACAGCAGCCCGGTTCATCTCGATATGCCAAGCACCGCCGCGAACAGTCCCAGCACATCTAGGTCCACTTACAACAGTTAGTTCCGTTGGCTGCCGCATCGCATCCTCGCCGAAGTACCCTCTCATAAATAGGAGAGAGTCCACCGGGGTCCGGTGGCTAGGGATTAGATGAGAATCGAGGCAACTAACAAAAAGCGTGGTGATTTCAATTTAGCAGACAGTTGATTTGTGTTCAAGTATTGGCTCGAAATTGCTTCGAATTTTTTAGAGATCGAAATTGATAAATATGATGATTCGTATCGCTAATTACATGTTATACGTGCAGGTAGATAGAACGACTGAGAAACACGACTTGTGTCTGTCGCCAAAAAGTTAACTTAGGAAAATTGAACTATGGGAAATAAGTGAAGTATGTTCTGACGGCATGCTAGCGAAAACTCGTGGAAACGAATGGAAGACCGAATGAAGCTCGCGGAAAGATAGACAAATTGAATAGGTGCATGTCATTAAGGCAGTTCGATCTTTAACTATTGCAATTGATATTTCATGCATAATTTGTGCTATATCAATCTTCTC
The DNA here is from genome assembly GCF_964261745.1 of Caballeronia sp. S22. NCBI lineage: Bacteria > Pseudomonadati > Pseudomonadota > Betaproteobacteria > Burkholderiales > Burkholderiaceae > Caballeronia > Caballeronia sp. S22. The sequence continues at coordinate 1,814,700 of NZ_OZ180036.1, forward strand.
GAATGATACTATGATCAACCGCAGCTTCGCATACATTGAAGTTAAATGAAGATTCGGTAACACGGTTTTGTATAGCGTAGATTGGTAGATTCGTGAGTACGACAGAATTTAAGAAGAATTCACTGACGCGCTTGTTTCCGATCGTGTTGTCGACCATGCTCCGGACATCGTACACAATGCCGCATCGAGCCTCAAAGCTGCCGGTCCGGTGGCTACGCTTGCAACGAACCATTGAGGTTTGTCTCTGCGACCCATCGAAGGGCATAGCAGCGGGCGAGGCGACGGAGCGAGAATCAGTCAGGCTGATCTGTTATTACGATAACAGCCGACTACGAGGCTAAAACCGTCTATACACGACGCCGTCAGATAGAACATTTTGGCTAACTTGAAGAAACTTTCCGGACCGAAAACTCGGATCATCACGCGGACATTTCTATCCAACTCCGAAATGTCCAGTCGAGCAGCCATGTTTTTGCGCCATTTCATTCACGCTTCTTCGAGCTATACGAATAAGCAGTCAGTCGTCAAAGCAGTTCCCGGTCTCGAGTGACCGAACTGCTGACGCTGGATATGCAGTGGTGGCACGCAGCGCGTGCCAGAGAGTCAATCAAACATGGTAGGTAACAATGAACGGCATCGAAGTATTCGATATGAATCCCAGTTTCATCGCGATTGGACGTCTGGAGCTTCTCCAATCTTTCGAGTCCAGGCCCAACCAGGCAATTGGTCTGCCCGATGACATGCCAGTGCTGATGTGCCCAGTTGCAGCTTCCGATGCCAATTGCTTTGCAATGAAGCAAGGGCAAGTTAATTTTGGATTTGGGACCATCCGACTACGGCAAGGTCTGGTTCAGAGCATCCGTGTGCAGGTGAACAACGTGCAGATTTATTGGCTCACTGACATGACGGACCCTGAAGTGTGGGCTGCGATGGATAAATGGCGGCATGCAAAGCAAGCCTTGGTTCAATTCAATGTTCGAGGCGAGCCGGGAGAGTCGGGGCACTCGTTGTTTCTCAAACCAGGAGTTCCACAAGGCGCTTACCGCAACGAACAGTTCCGTAACGGGGCCGCTCCTTCAGCGCACCATATTTGGGATGGCATGGCAACCTTGGCTCAGACCGGTATTCTCGAGCAACAAGCCGAATCTGACATTGAGGGAGTCGCTCTGCGCCGGGTCTTCGTGAATCTACTGCTTACGGAGCGCTTCAAGCCATGTGTCGACTTCGATGAAATAGTCGAAAAGCCGGCGCGCGTCAAACCGGTGTTTCGTCAGGGAATCGTTTACTGAGGACAGGTCTTAAGTTTCTCGATGCGCGGCTGATAGCCGCGCATTTTCTTTTGTGCGCCCAGCATGGGCGCACTCCTGTGAGTGCAAGTCCCACCGTAAGTTGATCACAGCGAGCGAAGCGAAGCGCAACTGCATGAGGGTGACCGAGTGTGGGGAGGAAGCGTGGAGCGAAACTGCGAGCCGATGAACAAGAACCGGATAGAAGGCGTTGCCGACCAGGGCGAGCGGGCAAGAAACCGCAAAGCTCTCGTGATCAAGGGGCGGTGACGTAGATCTGGCGGTTGTGCAGTGAAGGAGTGCGTTCTTACCTGGGGAGATCTCGCCTCATGCCTGAAAGGGCAACGGCGTCGAGCCGGAGCGAGAAGTCAGCAGAGGTCGTAGTAGTCACGGGACAGGCCGGTGAGGCTGAGGCTGGTGACGAAGGGCCAAACGGGAAGGAGTGTCCAGCGTCATGTCGATGCGGCAGGCAATGCGTCAGATGCCCGTGCAAACGGGGCGAGTGGGAGTCACGCGCGGTGAAGCCGCACGTCATACACCTGCTAGCGACGAAGCCTGCGGCCCGCGACATGAATCCGGGGACATAGGGTCAGCGCTGCTGGAAGCGGCGCTGACAAGAGAGAATCTGAAGCAGGCGTTCAAACGGGTACGGGCTAACAAGGGTGCCGCTGGCGCGGACGGTCTGGACATTGACCAGACCTCTCGCCATCTGGTGACGGCGTGGCCTGCGATCCGCGAACAGCTGCTGAAGGGGACGTACCGGCCCAGCCCGGTGCGGCGGGTGACAATTCCGAAATCGGACGGAGGTGAGCGCGAGCTCGGCATCCCGACGGTGACGGACCGGCTGATCCAGCAGGCACTGTTGCAAGTCTTGCAGCCAGTTCTGGATCCCACCTTCAGCGAGCACAGCTACGGCTTCCGGCCCGGCCGGCGTGCGCATGACGCGGTGTTAGCCGCGCAGTCGTACGTGCAGTCGGGTCGGCGAATCGTGGTGGACGTTGATCTGGAGAAGTTCTTTGATCGGGTCAACCATGACATCCTGATCGACCGTCTACAGAAACGAATCGATGATGCTGGAGTGATCCGGCTGATCCGTGCGTATCTGAACAGCGGCATCATGGATGGCGGGGTTCTCGAGCAACGGGATCAGGGCACACCGCAGGGTGGGCCGCTATCCCCGTTGCTGGCCAATGTGCTGCTCGATGAAGTGGACAAGGAACTGGAGCGGCGGGGCCACTGCTTCGCGCGCTACGCTGACGATGCGAATGTTTATGTTCGCAGCCGTCGGGCGGGCGAGCGGGTGATGGCGCTGCTGCGACGCCTGTATGGCCGGCTGCGGCTGAAGGTCAACGAGACCAAAAGCGCGGTGGCGAATGTGTCTGGTCGCAAGTTTCTGGGTTACAGCCTGTGGGTGGCTGCGGGCGGTGTCGTCAAGTGCAAGGTGGCGGGCAGAGCGCTGCTGGCGTTCAAACATCGCATTCGTGGACTGACCCGTCGTTCTGGCGGGCGCAGCATGCCCGAAGTGGTGGAATCGTTGCGGTCCTATGTGCAGGGCTGGAAGGCGTACTTCCGTCTGGCGCAAACGCCCAGGGTCTGGCGCAAGCTGGACGAGTGGCTGCGTCACCGATTGCGTGCGATCCAGCTTAAGCACTGGCGTCGTGGCACGACCATTTACCGGGAACTGCGTGCGCTGGGTGCGCCGGATGACGTTGCGCGACAGGTGGCGGCCAACAGCCGCTGCTGGTGGCGAAATAGTGATCGGTTGCTTAACAGCGTGCTGACCATCGCATACTTCGACCAGCTGGGTGTACCCCGACTCTCATAACCTCAACTTCCCGAACCGCCCGGTGCGGACCCGCATGCCGGGTGGTGTGGCAGGGGTACGGCCTCATGGCCGTCCCCTATGCCGATCACGTATCGAATGCATGGCGAGTAGGAATTTCGGTGTCGCATGCATTGTCTTGTTGAAGTTAAACGGCATTTCACAGCGAAGTAGCAGTACATGCGCGGCCTCCGCCCCCGAGGGGCTCGGAATTCCGTGATCTCCTCCGTTGTGAGGGCGGCGCGGGGCCCCCGTACGCGGACCATAGATGAGTGTCTTCGATGAGGCCGGTACGCGCTATACAGAATGTTGCCGTCGTTATTCTCAGCCTCTATGCAAAAGAACACACATATTGTCACAACCTGCCCGATCGGCAGAGCGGGCCACGCCGCGTCAGCAATAATTGCGGCAAATGCTTACTCAGGGACGATATTTAGAGAGCGTCTGAATACCTTCATCGCTCAACGGGAGAGATTGGTCGGCCCCGTCGATGGCGCTGCGGATGTGATAGCTTTTGTCGAGACGTTTGCACGAATGGAGGGGCCGGAGAACGCGTGCGAGTTGCTCAACTTGGCTGCCCAATTTGATGACTACAACATCGTTGACTTTGAAGTCTACAAAGACATGCTGAGTTCGCCTTGCTCGACGTACGCATCTGCGAATACGGTCTGCTGATCACCAGGGTATGGCTGAAGCACGACGAGACATCGAAAGCGGCACAGCTACCGATCAGTCGACAGGAAAAGTTTGGTTTGTTTTGGTCTGGCAACAACGTCCGTATCGAGCATATATCGATCTTTGTAGCGTGCCTTTCCGTCTACGGAGTGCATGGTCGCTTGGCCTTCCGCGACGAGTGTGGCCAACGCACTCTTGTACATTCCGGCAGTCGCTGGCGAGCCGTTGCAGGTTTCGGCGAAAATCTGAGAAAACGTCTTCGGGGTGGACTGCGAGGAAATGCGCTTCGCAAGCTGAATGACCAGTTCTCTGTCGGACTTGTCACGGGCTATATCGTCGAAGCGAAATCCTCCGTCGAACTCCTGGAGGAAGCCCATGGTTTGTGGCGCGAGCATATCCAGACCGGCGCCTCCGTAGTGTACAAAATGGTTGCTGTGTTGCCAGTGAACTTGCTTCATGACGTCCTGAGCCCTGTGATGCTGGGACAGGTGTACGAGCCAATATTCGCCGTGACCGGCTCCCGTGCCACGGATGAAGAACGGCGTAAAGAAACCTGCTCCACAGCCCTCGACCAGCGCTTCGTAAAGCGCCGCCTGAATGAACCTGCGCCAGTCGGCTTCGTTATCTTTGATTTGCTCGATGGATCGCCCACCGAGACGTTTAAGGATGTCGATTTGCAAAGTAGCCGAGATTTTTTCGGCGAACTCGTCATTGGTGTAGGTTGCGAATGAAGATACATGGAAGGTCAGGACGACCTCCGCGTCGCGGGCGTGGGCGAATATCTTCCGGATCAGCGGCGCAGGCACTTCTGCGTAGCCGTATTGATCGAGGAAGAAGAGTGCGGTCCCTGAACGAGGCGTGTGCTTTGCTATCCGGGAGAGAACATCTTCGACCGCGGCACCGAAAGCTGCATGAACGATGTGGATGGTCTCGCCGATTGCTCGATCGTATCCTTCCTCCCGCAGCACCTCGCGGAGATGTCCGAGCGCGTTCTTGTCCTTGTCCACAAATACGAATTGGACATCGAAGAGAACAGCTTTCGGACGCTCCTGATTAATCCTGATGGAGGCTTCTTCGACTGCCCTGAGCATCCGCAAGGGCGACCCCAGTACGAGCTGGCCGGTTCCCTTTACCTGATAACGACCGCCGCCGCAGAATCCGTCTACCAGTGTTATTCGGATGCGCTCGCGTCCGCGTGCATTGAGCAGCCGCTGCTGGAAGTAGCGGATCAGATAGTCAACAAGTACCTGGTGCTTCGTCAGGCTATGCGGTTCGAGTTCGGCTGGGCCGTTGCTCCAATCGTAGTGACGTTTTGCCAAGGTGAGCTTTATCGGGAGAGTGATGAGTTAAACGACAATTCGCGGGAATTGATCCCAGTGCTTGCCGGCCAGAACTCTTCCTGCCTTGCTTTTGCCGATCGCCGCGACTGAGACCTCGGTGCCGTCCTGCCGAATAACGCGGATAGGTGTGCTCTTTTTAAGTACGTCGGCTACCTGGTCAACGGGAGCCCAGTGTCCCCATTGTTTAAAGTGGAAGGCCACTCTTGCACGCGCACACTGCCGCTGCAATGAAGCCGGCCAGGCGGGGTCCATCGGGCGCGAGTGTGGGCCTGATTCGCCGCCGGCGATTACCCAGTCTACGCGATTGCCTTTTTCGTTGCGGACGAGATATGGCGAGAGGTCGAGAGCCGACAGGAGTGGCTCGCAGGAAAGGAATCTCACCGCGGGCGATGAAAATTCCAGCAAATGTTTGATCCTCTTGTTCGCCGTGGCCTGGTCTTCGACCGTGGTGCCTAGCCAGACGTTGCTCGGGAAATCGTAACCTTTTGGCAACTGTTTGCGGACGAGATGGATCCGCTTTGTGAGAAGCAGCCAATCAAGATTCGGTGTCTGAGCGATCAGGTCGAGCAGCCGTTGACGTGCTTCGACGAGGTCGGGCCGATTCTCGAAGACGTCGGCCATTGACGCACAGAACACGCGCCTGCGAACTTTGTTCCTGGCTGCGTCCTTATCCCATTTTAGGGGTTCCTTCCAATGGGCGTCAGTAAAAAAGCGCCTGGGAGCATGGGGGCCCCACAGTCCTTCGCCGAGGCGTTTTGCCCAGGTTTCCGCATAGCAATGGTCGCAGGCCGCCGAGACCTTGACACAACCCCACCAAGGATTGAAGGTGTGATGCGTCCATTCGATGCGCGAGTCTTTTCCCATTGCCTGCGGCGTCAGTGAACTGTTGACCCATTGTACTCCGCCGTGTCCAACGCGAGAAAATGCGTTAAGGCGGACATGCCGACGGTCGACACCCGAAATGCGATTCGCGTTTACAATGTGTAACTTGTTTTGCTCTGGTTGGGTCTGCGTCGCACAGAGTGGAAAACCCGCTGCGGAGCTTCATCGCGGTGCACAATAAACAGAACGTGAGAGGGCGCCTTGAAAGCCGAGGAGAAGGTTGTACCGGACCCAGACGATGGGTTGCCGGCTATGGTCGTGGGGCGTTGGGTAACAGAAGAAAAGCATCGTATTATCGAACGTTATATTGATGCATCGTGGGCGGCAAGACAGAAGTTCACGAGCCAGCGAACGTATATCGACCTTTTCGCCGGGACCGGTCGTGTCAAGATCAAACACACGCAAACGTTTCAGGACGGGGGGCCAGTTGCGGCGTGGCGTATTGCCCAGCAGAGGCGCGGCGCGTTTTCGGATTTCTTCGTTGCTGACGCTAACCGGGATTATCTGGCCGCTTGTGACGCCCGTCTGCGCGGACTCGGCGCGCCGTTGAAGACTAAGCAGGGCCGAGCGAACGAGACGATAGATTGGGTCTTGCCGCAGCTAAACAAAAGAGGCTTGCATTTCGCGCTGCTTGATCCGTTTAACGCGGGACATCTTCACTTTTCGATAATCGAGAAGCTTGCCACCATGCCCACGATGGACATTGTGGTTCATCTGAGCACGGGCGATATCCAGCGAAATATCGCCTCGAGTCTCGAGACAGCGCACTCATCTCTCGACAACTTTGCACCCGGCTGGCGGCGAGTCGTGCCGAGGCAGAGTTCAAAGCATGCAATGCGCGACGCTTTCATCGAATACTGGAAGGACCTAGTGAGCGGCTCCGGAATGCGAGTATGCGACACCATGTACCCTGTACGGAACAGCAAAGAATCGACTATGTATTGGCTATGTCTGATTACAAGGCATCCGCTTGCGGACAAACTTTGGCGCGAAGCTTGTCAATTTGAAACCCGAAGTTTGTTCTGAGATTCACGGTTTATCTTGATTCGAGGGTTTCGGGGATGTCTGGTGTCAGGCGTGAAGTTCACTGTTGTAGCGCGAGCGTGCCGGACGGCAGTGCAAGGTGTGAACTAACGTGCGCCGGAATCAGAGTCGAATTCCCGATAGTAGCAAGTTGATGTTCCGGTTCTTTTCGTGTGGTGGTGGAGGCGAGATTGAGTGATTTCAGGGGCGCGCGAGGGTCCAATACTGGCGACGATTTCCACGAGTTGTGGGCTACAAGAAAGGCTATTCGTCTTTTGTTGAACGAGGATGACCTTGCCGCGATAGCCGTCGAGGGACTTTCTGCGGTTGACGAAGCCGGTGCCTCGAAAGACACCTGGGATGGCGTTGATTGCACTGCGTACTTCGGTGGCGCAACTGCCGCGATTGCAAAGCGCGTCGCGATCGAACAGCTGAAATATTCCGCTGCCTCACCCGACACGCCATGGACGGTCGCGAGGTTGGTGAGCGGCGCACGTCGCGACCGGTCCGTAATCGCCCGGTTAGCGAAGGCATGGAAGGGATTGGCGGCGTTGCGGTCAGGAATGACGTCGCCGGATGCGGTCCTGATCAGTAATCAGCCAATTGACCCAGAAGTCGTCTCCGCTTTCGCACGCTCGATGAGTACCTCATTGGTCGTGCCAAGGAGCAAACCCAGAGACTCGGCGACCGCGGAGGCGAAGCTTGCCTACGCAGCAGGCTTGAGCGCGGATGAGTTTCAGGCATTTTCGGCATCGATTCGATTTGAGGGAGGGGCTGGATCCCGCTTCGCGCTAGAGGAGCAAGTGCTGCAGGCCATCGCGGGTTGGACCGATCAGGACATTCAGCGCATCGTGACAGGGCTCAGGCAGTTTGTTCGTCATCGCATGCGTCCTGAATTCGCCGGTGAGCTGATTACCCGCGAATC